>NZ_CP185261.1:0-1461134 GCF_048987005.1 Alteromonas ulvae
GTAGCAAACAACCCGGGTGGTTCATATAACCCACTATTTATATATGGTGGTACCGGCTTAGGTAAAACCCATTTATTGCACGCTGTGGGTAACGGTATAGTCGCAAATAATGGCGACGCTAAGATTGTGTACATGCATTCCGAACGATTCGTCCAAGACATGGTGAAAGCATTGCAGAATAACGCTATTGAAGATTTTAAGCGTTTTTATCGCTCTGTTGATGCTCTGCTTATTGATGACATTCAATTTTTTGCTAATAAAGAGCGTTCGCAAGAAGAATTTTTTCATACCTTCAATGCGTTATTGGAAGGAAATCAACAGATCATTTTGACATCGGATCGTTATCCAAAAGAGATCGATGGTGTTGAGGATCGCTTAAAATCTCGGTTTGGATGGGGATTGACTATTGCGATCGAACCGCCTGAACTGGAAACACGAGTCGCGATCTTAATGCGTAAAGCGGCCGAGAATCGCATTCATTTACCTAACGAAGTTGCATTCTTTATTGCGAAACGATTGCGCTCCAATGTTAGGGAATTAGAAGGGGCATTAAATCGCGTTATTGCCAACGCAAATTTTACTGGCCGACCAATTACTATCGATTTCGTTAGAGAAGCATTGCGTGATCTTTTAGCTTTACAAGAAAAGCTTGTAACTGTTGATAATATTCAGAAAACCGTGGCGGATTATTATAAGATAAAGGTAGCTGATATTTTATCTAAGCGAAGAAGTAGAAGTGTTGCTCGTCCTCGTCAAGTTGCAATGGCGCTGGCCAAAGAGTTAACCAACCACAGCTTACCAGAGCTCGGTAATGCCTTTGGTGGAAGGGACCATACTACGGTACTTCATGCGTGTAGAAAAATAGAGCAGCTAAGAGAAGAAAGTCATGATATAAAAGAAGACTATAAAAACCTCATTAGGACATTGTCTTCCTAAATAATACGACCTTAGAGGCGAGATAGCACTGCGATGAAATTTACTATAAGCCGCGAACAGTTTTTACAACCCCTCCAACTTGTGTCTGGTGCCGTTGAGCGTAGACACACGCTGCCTATTTTATCTAATGTACTGATAAAAGTTAGTGAAGGCGCATTGTGGTTAACCGGTACAGATTTAGAGGTTGAGCTTATTTCAAGTATTAAGCTTGAATCTGAATTTATTGAAGGGGAAATTACCGTACCTGCCAAAAAGCTTTTTGATATTATTCGTGGCATTTCTGAAGGTACTGACATTCACTTCTCCATCGACGGCAGCAAAGCACTGATTAGAGCTGGTCGCGGTCGTTATACATTATCAACCCTGTCGGCTAATGACTATCCAAACTTGGAAGACTGGGAAGGTGAGGTTGAGTTCGAACTGTCTTGCAGTGACCTTAAACGTCTAATCGATTCCACTAGTTTTTCAATGGCGCAGCAAGACGTGCGCTATTACCTGAATGGCATGTCTTTAGAGACCGAAGAAAATGTCATTCGCACAGTGGCTACAGATGGTCACAGATTAGCGCTTTGTCGACTTAACTATGAAACTGCATTACCTGCACGCCAAGTCATTATCCCTAGAAAGGGAGTATTAGAAATTTCTCGGTTAATCTCTGATGATGATAAGTCGTTAAAGGTCCAGATTGGTGCAAATCATCTTCGTATATTTTCAAATGACTTTATCTTTACGTCAAAGTTAGTTGACGGGCGTTTCCCTGATTATCGTAGGGTACTTCCTCAAAATGGCGATAAAGAAATTATTGCCAGTAAAGCGGTGTTAAAAGAAGCTTTTTCACGTGCAGCGATATTATCGAATGAAAAATTCAGAGGCGTTCGTTTAAATCTTGCTACTGACGAACTTAAAATTACGGCCAACAACCCAGAGCAAGAAGAGGCTGAGGAAAACGTAGATGTGCAATACGAAGGGGATGACCTTGAAATTGGTTTTAACGTTGCGTACCTCATTGATGTATTGAATTCTTTAAATTCGGATATGGTTAAGGTTAGCCTTTCCGATTCAAACGCGAGTGCGTTAATTGAAGATAACGCTGATGACGCAGCGCTATATGTTATTATGCCTATGCGCTTGTAGCACGGTAGAAAATAAAAAGATCAAGTGTAAGGCCTACAGCATTATCTTAATTGCTATCAACAAAGCGATTCATTGTTTATCAATGTATCGCTTTTATTCCCTTTAGGGTTCTTCTATGAAATTGGACCAAGTCCAAATTACGAACTTCCGTAATTTGTCGTCTATTAGTTTTTCCCCTTCTACTTCTTTAACTATTATCCAAGGTGTTAATGGTAGTGGCAAATCGTCCCTTATCGAAGCGCTCTATTATCTTGGCTTTGGCCGCTCTTTTCGTACTAATAAACACAGTTCGGTAATTCAGCACGAAAAGAATGAGTTTAGTGTATTCGCGTCATGTCATAATGAAGCTGGGGATAAACAAAAGATTGGTTTTCAAAGAACCAGAGCAGATCAGTTTACTTGTAGTATTGATGGTGAACATTCAAAGAAGCTTTCTGATTTAGTGAGCTTAGTACCTATTCAGCTTTTTACGCCGCAAAGCACAGATCTTATTATAGGCTCTCCTTCTGAAAGGCGACGCTTTTGTGATTGGGGATTGTTTCACGTGAAACACGAATTTCAATCAGTGGCGAATCAATACGCAAAGTTTCTTAAGCATAGAAATGCACTTCTAAAACAACAGGCCGATTTATCTGCGCCAGAAAACCAATATTGGGAAACGCAGTTTGCTTTGTTAGGTGAAAATCTTACTGCGATAAGAGAGGAATATCTTCTATCGTTAACTCCAATATTTGAAAAATATGCCGGAAAATTCTTACCAACTTTTGAGGTAAAACTAAGTTACTATAAAGGGTGGGAAAAAGATGCGTCTTTATCAGAAAGCCTAGTTAAAAAGAAAGAGTATGATGGTAAAATAGGACATACTTCTTCTGGGCCACACAAAGCTGATGTTAAGCTTAAAGTGAATGGTGTGAATGCCCAAGAGCTGTTATCCCGAGGTCAGCTTAGAATGGCTGTCGCGGCGCTACAAATGTCACAAACAGAATTATTTAATATCACTACAAATAGAAAAAGCATTTTTCTGTTGGATGACGTCGGTGCTGAATTAGACGCCGATAAAAGAGAACAATTTATTGACGGGTTAATAAGGATGGACACGCAGGTTTTCGTTACTGCTATAGAGTCCACCCAACTCGAATTTATACAAAAATACAACGAAAAGAAAATGTTTCACGTGGAACATGGAAACGTGAAAGAGGAGTAAAAGCTAGTATGTCAGAAGAGAACAACTACGACTCGTCCAGTATTAAGGTACTTAAAGGATTAGACGCTGTAAGAAAACGTCCGGGTATGTACATTGGTGATACCGATGACGGCACCGGTTTACATCATATGGTTTTTGAGGTGGTCGACAACTCAATTGACGAAGCACTTGCTGGACACTGTTCTGAGATTGTCGTGCTTATACACAGCGACGGTTCTGTATCTGTCTCTGATGACGGACGTGGAATACCAACAGAACTTCACGAAGAAGAAGGGGTCTCTGCTGCGGAAGTCATCATGACAGTTCTGCATGCTGGCGGTAAGTTTGACGATAACTCTTATAAAGTTTCTGGTGGCCTTCACGGTGTTGGTGTGTCTGTAGTAAATGCACTTTCAAGCCGACTCAAGTTACGCATTCGCCGTGGCGGTAAAGCCCATGAACAAGAGTATAGACATGGTGTTCCACAAGAACCACTTGCAGTAACTGGCGACACGGAAAAAAGTGGAACCATGATACGCTTCTGGCCGAGCGAAGAAACATTCACCAATACTCTTTACCATTACGAAATACTTGCTAAGCGATTACGGGAACTCTCATTTTTGAATTCAGGAGTATCAATCAAGTTAAAAGATGAACGTGATGGTAAGGAAGATCATTTTAAGTATGAAGGTGGCATTAAAGCCTTTGTTGAATACCTTAATGATAAAAAAACCGCAATTCATCAAAAAGTATTTCATTTTAGTGCAGATCGCGAAGACGGTATGAGCGTTGAAGTCGCTATGCAATGGAACGATAGCTTTCAAGAAAATGTTTTCTGTTTTACCAATAACATCCCTCAACGGGACGGCGGCAGCCATTTAGCCGGTTTTCGTGGTGCCTTAACACGTACGTTAAATAACTACATGGAAAAGGAAGGGTTAAACAAGAAAGCAAAGACCAATGCCAGCGGCGATGATGCTAGGGAAGGTCTTACTGCAGTTATTTCAGTGAAAGTACCTGATCCTAAGTTCAGTTCACAAACTAAAGATAAACTGGTTTCATCAGAAGTTCGGCCTGTTGTTGAGTCAGCAATGAACGAAAAGCTCGCAGAGTTCCTATTAGAAAATCCCTCTGAGAGTAAAATTATTGCGAATAAGATTATCGATGCGGCACGTGCTCGTGAAGCAGCGCGTAAAGCGCGTGATATGACACGTAGAAAAGGTGCACTAGATTTAGCAGGTCTTCCAGGAAAACTTGCTGATTGCCAAGAAAAAGATCCAGCACTGAGTGAGCTTTATATCGTGGAGGGTGACTCTGCTGGCGGTTCAGCCAAGCAGGGAAGAAACAGAAAAAACCAAGCTATTCTCCCCCTTAAAGGTAAAATACTAAACGTAGAAAAAGCGCGCTTCGATAAAATGCTGTCTTCACAAGAGGTGGCAACGCTCATCACTGCCCTTGGCTGTGGCATAGGGCGTGACGAATATAACCCTGAAAAATTGCGCTATCACAGCATAATCATTATGACGGACGCGGATGTGGACGGTTCTCATATTCGAACGTTGCTACTTACTTTCTTCTACCGTCAAATGCCAGAAATTATTGAGCGTGGATATGTTTATATTGCTCAGCCACCACTTTATAAAGTGAAAAAGGGTAAGCAAGAGCAGTACTTGAAAGACGATGATTCATTAACGAATTACCTTACTTCAATTGCGGTAGATGGTTCATCACTTCACACCAGTTCGGATGACCCTGGTATCTCTGGTGTTGGTCTGGAAAATCTTGTCAAGCAATACCAAGCGGTGGAAAAAATGATTAATCGTATGAAGCGGTTAATGCCACAGTCTATGCTTTATAGAATGTTATATACCCCAACGCTTGACGTGCAAGATTTGAAAAATGAGGACGCGCTAGAAAACGTCGCTAAGCATTTTGTGGCTCAGCTTACCGAGCGCGAAAATGATGGCGCAACTTACAGTTATGAAATTAGACGCGACCAAGAGTTAAGCGAGTACTACATTACCATTATCATGCGTATGCACGGTATTGATTACGAGTATGTTATTGATAGAGAGTTTATTGATTCTAACGAGTATGCACGATTACGAGATTTGAACCTTGCGATAAATGACATGATGGGGCCCGAAGCTTATATTCAGCGGGGTGAACGCAAGCAACCTGTTGATTCGTTTAAGACTGCTCTAGATTGGTTAATGAGTGAGGCAAAACGCGGCCAGTATATTCAACGTTACAAAGGTCTTGGTGAGATGAATCCAAGTCAGCTGTGGGAAACAACAATGGACCCAGGTAGCCGTCGCATGCTTCAAGTTACTATCGAAGATGCTATTAGTTGTGACCAATTGTTCACTACCCTAATGGGCGACCAAGTTGAACCAAGAAGAGAGTTCATTGAAGCGAATGCGCTGAAAGTTGCAAACCTTGACGTGTAGAATTTATATTTAGTGTGGGTGTGGGATCTCATAATTGTTTCCAATTTGTCTCACATTGTTTCCATGAGTTCTCATAATTAATGCAAAAGGCGCCTCATTGCGATGCGCCTTTTTTATGTTTGATAAACAGAACCGAGGGAAGATAACTTCCCCATAATCATGAATCATTGAAATAACGATGTAGGTCCTGCATACTAACCATAACAACTAACCCTACTTTCACGCGCAGCATTGAGACTCCTGAATATAGGGGGAAAAAGCCGGCTCATTTGCCGGTTTTTTTTGATCTGATATTGAAAGCAGTAAATTTAGTATCATCAGCTTTAAACGTGGGCTTCTTATTGCGTCACTCACGGTGTAACCGAATCTGCGGAAAATAATCTCTGAATAGTTATATTGTTCAACAAACGTCAATCATGTTGCAGGGGCTCAATTGTGCGTATTGCTGACATTAATGTTACAGAACAACTGAGTCAGCTATGAGCGATCAAGGGACGATGCAATGTTCTATTTCTATTGGGTAAAGTCAACTAAGCAGCCGTTCAACTAACTTAAGATAGAATAGCGCATTCTTGCCCATGAATAAAAACAAGCAATAGTGATTTTTAATTGTATTGGCAATAAATTAGTAAGTTTATAGAATGAAAATGAGACTCTGCAAAAAAGAATCATTTAAGAAGTTAATTTTGTAATCGCGCTCAAATAGACTATTTGAGTTGTCTAGTATTAGAAATAAATTCACGGGTGAAAGGGAATGCTAGGTTTTGTTAGAGAGTCAAGATTAATAAAAGAACAAAAGCGGGTTAACTCACTTAAAAAGGAACTTCTACAGTCAAGGTCTGAACTACTAGCCATTCAAAATGAAATTGCAACTACGGAACACCTTCGTCGTCTGGAATTAAAAGATTTGGATGAAATGTTAACCACTATTCGCTCTAAAATAGATTCGGCTAAATTAGAGTTTGAAGAAGTAATAGCCGCCAAATCAAAAGAAAGGGATAAAATTCTTACGTCAGCTTCCCGGGAAGCAACGCTAGTTTTAACTGCTGCTAAAGAGAGCGCTTCGAATATGCTCGACAAGGCCAAAGTTAGTGCCAAAGAGTTAATAGATAAAACAAATCAAGAACGTGATAACACTAAATTAATTGCAGATAGTGAAAATGAAAAGCTTATTACCACCGCAAAAAGCAAGGCTATGCAGTTATCACTCAAAGCAATATTGTTTATAACTAAGGCAAAAGAAAGTGCCTCTATTATTATCCACAAAGCCGAAAATAGCGCTAATGAATTAGTGAATAGCACTACTCTAGAATGTAAAGAATTTATTGCCTCTGCCAAAAGTAAGGCTGAGCAACAGTCAAAAGAAGCTCAAGCAAGACTTCAACAACTTGAAACGGAAATCGGTGAATTAGAAGAAGTTAAGTTGAAAGCATCTAAAGAAATATCACGACTGGAAAAAAGACAACAAGAACTTAAAACCGAATCAGAAAACCGAAAAATCGCAGAAACTATTACACCGTACAAATATTTGATAGATGGTCCTGTTAGTGACCAAATAAAAGCCAAGTTAGAGAAAGTTAAAGAAAAACAAAAATCTTTAATACTAAAAGGAAAAGGTTTTAAAATTAAAGAATTTATCCGCTGGAATGACAACCTTGCCAGTGGTAAGGCAATGCAGAAGCGACACGGAAATTTTTTGATAACAGCATTTAATGCAGAGGTAGATAACATCATATCTAACACAACTGCGCGCAATTTCGCTAGCAGCGCCAAAAAGATTGAGAAATGGTTTGATAGAGTAAACAAAGATGGGCAAGACAGTTTTATTGAACTGAGTAGAGATTTGCTAGCTTTAAGACTAGAGGAACACCGCCACTTTTTTGAATATAAATACAAAAAGGAAATGGAGCTTGAAGAGCAGCGTTATATGCGAGAAACATTGAGAGAAGAGGCTAAAGTTAAAAAAGAGATAGAAAAATTTATCATTGATCGTGAAAAAGAAGAAGTGACATACCAAAAAAGCCTCAATGCTGCTCTAATTAAGATCAAAACTGCTAGTCAAGAAGAAATTGAAAAGCTAAACACTCACATTGAAGAGCTTAAATTAAAACTAGAGCGTGCGACAAATGAAAAAGAAAGAGCGCTTAGCATGGCACAGTTAACTCGCTCAGGTTATGTATATGTAATCTCTAACAGAGGATCTTTTGGTGAGAATGTATATAAAATAGGCATGACCAGAAGACTAGAACCACTAGATCGAGTTAGAGAGTTGAGTGGTGCATCTGTGCCGTTCCACTTTGATGTCCACGCCTTAATACCATCTGATGACGCACCTTCTTTGGAAAATAGATTGCATACCAAGTTTGCTTCAAAAAGAGTGAACAAAGTTAACCAACGAAGAGAATTTTTTAAACTAACAATCAAAGAAATAGAAGAAGCTTTAACTGAATTTTTGGATACAGATTTCAACATAGTGAGTGATGTCACTTCTGATCAGTACGAGGAGTCGATGCTTCTAGAAGAGGAGCTGACAGAGTAATGGCTAAGATAACTAACGACCTAAAGCGTATTCAACGCATTTCCTCAGTAATAACTAGAGCAATAGAGAATTGCTTTTCAAATGCAGAAATATCGTGTTTATTATGTAAATTCGAGTATGAAGAGTTTACCTTTGAACTATCATCAACCATTTTTGATTATACAGACATTAGTATCGATGTATCAGATAAAAGCTCTGAAAAGTGTATGTCTCGCTCCATTAAAGAATTATTAGGCCAAACTAATAAAATCATAAAAAACTTAGAGGGCGATGAAAAGGAACTTAGGCGAGACTTAAAAGAGTATGGGCAAGCATTCAGTGAAAGCCCAGCAGTTATTTTATCTTCTGTTCAAATGTTCAAGCAAATTATTGAAAGCATCAAAGTTTGATAAGAGCAATCGCATGATAGCGAGTGTACAAAATTTTTTCTAAATATATGCAATCAAGATTAAACTGCTAAGTTATCAAGGCAATTATATCTAACTGGGTGGTAGCTTTCGTCTGTCGTCCAATATTCTAAATCCTTCCGGCAAAGGCTTAAATTTGTCGCCTTCCTCTGGCCAGCGTTTAGCGCGACTCTGAAATCCTCTGAGTGCCGCAATATTCAAGGTCGCAGCAACCACGAAGTCATTGTCTCCTCCTCTAAGTCTGGCAATATCCCGCTGGAAGCTCTCTTTGGCAGGTGACCGAACGCGACTATCGCCGTATTTCCGGTTGTTTACCAATATAGTATAAGCGTGAACATCCAGTGCAGCGGATTCGATCAGCGACGCGAAAGTATCCAGGTCCCTGTTCCAACTGAGCACCATAAGTGCATCAACTGCACCTTGGAAACGAATGCGTGCCTTGCTGTTTTGCAACTCTGAACAAACCATGACACCAAAGTTAACGCCGTTGTGAATATAAATTGGCTTCGGTGATTTTTTAGAAAGATCCCACTCTTTGCCAAATTTCACCGTGAGCTCTTTGTCTTCGCCAACGGCTGGCTCAAGCTTGGGTTGCCATATTTTTACAAAGGTTGGATAACCGAGTCGATTATCTGCCAAAACCAGCGCCGCCTCACTCAGAATCTTGTTTCCTTCGCTATGTCGATACTCCGTTCCTGCAATTAAACTAATACCCGCAGCACTCAATCTGGCGGCAATGCTGTTCAGCCAGCGCAATGGGATTGAAAGCTCTGGGAAAAGGGCGTAATCCGGCCTCGGATTTAGCTTTAATACATCGTTAACTAATTTTGATATTTTCTGGTAACGCTTGCGACTTAAATTCGGCTTATTACATGCGGTAGCCGCCCAATCACTCTCTTCGGTGCTCAGGTTGGTTAATGCAACTACCACCTTGTCTTTACTGTCAGTGCCAATTTTCACATACCTTTTGCGTCGCTTTGCTTTCTTGTTGCTGGCGTCTTGTTCCGCTGCCAGAAGAGTAGGTTTTATCCAAACGCCACGCAAAACTTGAGTGTACTTAGCCCATGTTACTGCTGGGCTGAAGGCTGAAGCTTTATCTGAAGCTGATTGCAAGCCAACACATTCGGGTGCTAATTCCGATATCTCAGCCGGGGATAGAGGTCGAGTGGGAAAAAGATAAGGCAGGTAACTGTCATTTTTCTTCTGCCCTCTAGTTACTTTTCCTAATCTAGTTTTGCGCGTAGAGTTGATGAACTGTTCAAATATTTCCACGTCGAGAAGCTCGGCGTTGCCGAGCAACTTCAGAATTTTCTTCTCTTTCTTAGTATCACGTTTGCCAACCAGCTCCTCAGCAGACTGGCTATTTAAAATATACTTGTATGCCTCTTTCGCAAGATCTGCAGCAGCTACAAGGGGTGCCTTTTTCTCGAAATCTGCCACATCAAAGCGCAAATCCAGAAGCGCTTCAAAATCAGTAAGCGTTGCCACAATTTGTTTTAGAAAGAGATCTGCTAAGCGCTTTTTCTTGCTTGATCGTTCACCCAGAAACAGCTTGCTGGGATCATGGTAGCGAGTGGCTGCATCAATAAATAGCCAAGTTAAAGTACCTTTGATATACCCCCAAAGATCTATTGAGACTTTGGCGTCACATCCGTTAATGCGAACCGTTTTTCCTCTGACGACCTCAGAAGCTAAGGTATCGATCGCTCGATAGGACTTCACTGCTATTTGCTCGGCCTGCTCCCACTCATTCATGCTGATTGCAAAGCCGAGTAGTCTCGGTAAGTAGGTAAAATGAGCAAAAAGATTGTCTGCCCGTAAGATATGGTTATGGGCAAACTGATAAAACTCCGCGCGCTGCTCCTTCCATTGATTTGGTGGCAGATCCCGAGCCAGGGTTTCTACATGACGCAATTGTAGTGACCATCCTAACCGACGAATAGTCAGGCCATCCGCTCTACGCAAAGTATCTGCATTTTCGCCCACGCTTCCGGCAGCAGAGAGCACCTTGGCTGCCGTCGAGTGCTCTAATTGATCTGGCGATGGCATCAAACGGTGCTCGCTGGAAAGTTCGTATATTTCCTTTTCGATACTGTCCAGTAGGTCAAGTCCGGCGCGCCCTTGCAATACAAATAGCTTTTGTTTGTCAGACTGAAGCGATATTCTGGTCTCGCGTTGGACGTCCGAACCCTGGTTAATCTCCCAAACCTTATCGTTCTTGGCGTTCTGTGAAATGTAACTTTCACCCATTCGAGACTGAACCATGTTCATAAGATCTAGGCTATTGGTGATCGTGCCAGTATCACGCAATACTAGGAACATATCATCTACGTAGCGGCCATAGTGAATTGGCGCTAGTTTCTCCAGAACAAGCTTGTCCCACCTGTGAAGCAAAGCGTTGGAAATAACACGGCTGCACGTCAGGCCTATCACCAATCCTCCGCTTATCTTAGCTATCTTGCCCCCAACGGATTGGCCGAATTTTTCAGCACCTACAGCCCAGGCAGATAGAAAACTTGCGAGTTGTTCGGTAAAGGCCTTCTCTTCATCTGTCAGCTCAAGATCGAGTGCTTCAAGTAACGCTGTACCAGAAATCGCCTTAGGGTCAATAAAGTGATAGTAGCTCTTCAAATCGAGAGAAACAGCAATAACGTCGCGATCCTTTTCCAGCTCATCACGGATGGCCTTTAAACCATCACTTCGCCACTTTTGATATGGCTGAAAATAGGGCACAAACGATCCAATGGAACTGATGTGAAATGGCTTCTCATCGTCCTCTGCGAATAGTTCATCGTTCCGGATTCGCTTTAGCCGTGCGCCATAACAGCTGTCGTCGAGCTTGGCATCAAACTGGTGGCCAATCATATTGATCCACAAGGCTGAAATGATGTGGGTATCAACCGGAAAGTCACCTACAATTCTGAATTCAGGCGTTATAGCGTAATTCTTGAACAGACTTTCGACCGCCCGCTCTGGTTTGGAGAAATGTATATGACCATTTTCACTGCTATCTGCCTTTCTATCAGTAGATAGCTTCTTAGGTAGTAATCGGAAATCTCCAAGCAGCTCTTTATCTTTTTCAAAGCCCGAGTTTTTCTTCAATCGGTCTAGTAGATCACTTAGGTTGGCCAGCAGGTCTTGTTCGTAGTCTGCAAACTTAATGGCAGTAGGGAAGGAGTTTTCAAAAAAACAGTCGGCTTTTGCTTTTCGGTAAGCAACAAGAAGGTCCTCGACTCTTAGCTCGTCCCATCCATCAAATTTTGCGAAATAACTCATTATTCAAATGCCTCAACAATTTTATCGCATTCCTTCACAACATATTCGGGCATTAGATCGAACCGCGATGGATCTAGCTGGAAGATGAACTCATTTTCAATATGGTATGTTTCATTAATAAATTTTCGGACAACTGAGTTATCTACAGTTTCAATGTCTCGCAGTATCCGAGTTAGTTGTAGTTTTTCATAGCCGTTTTGACTGGAGTGATAAAGCGCTTTGATTTGATTTTCGTTTTTGAATAAAGCTAGCAATGATGGGTAGTCTGAAGGAATTTCTGCAATATAGGACACGATCTCATTTAATCCGGCAGCAAGGTTTTCCGCTGAAAGTTGTGTGCTTATACCATCCTCGCTCACCGGCACCCTATGATCTTCCGGAATCTCACGCTTTTTAAACAGGTTTGACAATACCTCGTATGCATTATCTAGGTTACCTAAAACTTCGTATCTTCTGCGAAGATAGATAATCTTGATGATTGGATCCAGCGGAGAGGAGAGGATGCCATCACATATTTCGACAAAGGTTTTAAGGTCCGAACTGGCTATGGCTTGCTCTGATATTTTGTTGTCTCTTAATCGTAAGAATGCTGCATTGACTTGGTTGTTGAATTGACCGCGCACCGACTTCAGTGTGTCAATGATGGGCTCTACATCATGCGTTAACATAAGTACGGACTTGCCTTTTAGGCAACGGCCGGAGTCTCTTCTAAACAACATCTCCAAAATTGCATATTTTTTATTCTTATCGAACGATGAAATTGGATCGTCCAAGATTACAAGGTCTGGCTTTTTGGCCAGACATTCGTACATAAATAGCACGATTGCAAAAGCGTTGCGTTCACCAAAGCTCAAATGTTGGCTTCCACCGCTAAGGTGTGAAGAGTTTTCAATGTGCCGAAGCTTTAATTGCGCCTTCTCGCCCTCGCCAACTATCGCCACTTCATAGCGATACCCCGCGTAAGTCAGGAAGTCATTAATGTCTTTTTGGTGGCGGTCAATAAGACGATTCATCTCTCGTCGCTGAATATTAACCCTTCCTTGAAGCGGGCCTGCTTGCTTTATTAGGTCTTCTATAGACTGGTTAATATTGGCGATTGTTTCTCTGGTTTTTTCGGAGTTCAAAGTGTTTAGGAATTGCAGGTCTACTTTGTAATTTGGTAGTTTTTCTCCAATCCTATCACCTTCGTGGAAATGAAAGCCGGATAGCGTTCGAATTTTTTCAAGCTTCTCGATCAGAATGTCAATATGGGATTTAAGCGTGACGATGTACTCTTCATGTTCTTTCCCAATACCATCCGTGAGAGACGTAATCGTGCGCAAATTTTCACGCGCCTCGTCCGATAGGAAATCACCAAGTTTTTCAACTACATCGAGAATGCCCAATAGGTTTTTTATCAAATTTTTATCGTATTCCTTGCCAACTTTGGTAATTAGTTCTTGTTTGGATGATGTGTCTGTAGCGCAAAAAGGGCAAGACTCAGATAGCTCAGAGAACTCTTTTTGGCCTTTTGCTTGCCAATCTATCCAGTTGACAGTTTTAGAGCTCTGAATAAAAGGTTGGTAAGATTCTAGACCAGGTGGGATATTGATTATTTTATTCCCGCCAGATAAGCCTTTCGCACCCGAAGAGGATTTTGATAAGCCCCCGCTCGCAGTTATTTTAAATGCCCCACTCAGCTCTCTCATATTGGAGATAAGTGATTCTAAATCTGGGTTATTAGTAAACTCCTGTTGAATCGCTTCAACGTATTGCTTTATTTCTGCTTCGACAGCCTTGTAAGCATCGTTTCGGATGAATATATCAAAGCTGTTCTCAACTAACTCTTCAGGCCTGAATGCAATATCTTCTACGTATTTTTCATTAAAGATCTTGATACTATGAATGTGGTCAATACCGGAAACATCGGGTGCTAGATTCTCCGGATTTTGCTCGCGCAGGTTAAAGGGTAAAAGACCGGCTAAGGATTGATGATCGTCAGATGAGGAGAATTGGATGGCCTTGGAGATTGTGCTTTTGCCTGTACCGTTGGGGGCAAATCTGATATTCAGTTTCCCCTCTTCGATGGTAAGTAGAGCTGATGCAATGTTATTACAGTTTCTGACATTGATTTGCATGGTGCCATCCTTTCATTAAAGGCATTGTTTATCTAACCGTTACTTGGCCGTTCATTAGCATGGGGAGGAGCCAATCTCGAAGACTAGCAAGCTCTCTATTCTCAAAGCTTCGCTCAAATATCATTTTGTTGTAATTCGTGACAACGTCATCATACTTCTTGAGTAGATCTAGCGTTGGATAGGCTAGCGTTAGTGAGTGCAAGTCGTTTTTTGTAATGGAACCGAAGGTAGTGCCTTCAGAGTTTCGACGTTCAAAAATCTGTTTGAAATACTTCATCACGTAAAACAAAAACCCATCAGACCCTGTTTTGCTATTCAACGCAGCTAAACCCCGTCCAATGCAACAATCTGTGTTTGCGATATTAATATCTCCGACTGGCGCGCGAACGCTCAACAGAATATCGCCTTTCATAGCCATGCGACTCGGAGCTGTTGTGTATTGTCGAGTGGTAGGAAATAACCAGCCAAAGTCTGTGGAGCCTTGATAGAAAATGGTCCCAACACCTTCATCGTTATAGGAGATTCCCTCTGGAGATTGCCCCATCGTAATGTTCGCAATTTGAGATAGCGTTTTGTCGCTCCACCCCTCCGGTATTTCCCGCTTTAGGGTTGGGTTGAAGTCCATTTTGCCGCCAGAGGTTTTGTAGGGTTTGCCGTTTGCGTCGGGGAAGTCAAACTGTACAAACCAGTAGTCGTACAGGGTTTTTGCCATGGCTTCCAGCTCGGCGTTGATGCGGTTGTTGAGTTCGATTTTTTTGTCGATTGCAGTTAATACATTTGCGATTTCTGTTTGTTCGTTACCCGTAATATCGCGGAAGTGAATGCCTGTAAGAATTGGCATCGTCAAAAATTTCGTCTGAGAGCCCTGAGACTTTTCCCGCAATCTCTTCAATTCGAGTTTTAGTGCGTAATAGACATAATCGATATCGAAGCCTTCTTTGGCCGTTAGAATATAAGTGCGCTGATAAGCATTGAACTTTCCTTTATAACGACTTACATGAAAGTTACCTCGTGCATTGTTACCAGCTACAAGCACGACATCATCATCAAATGCAAAGTGATCGATCTGGTCAGGATATTCGGCACATGTAAAAAATGGATATTTTCCGCCTGAAACAGCTTGATTAGCGTCTAGTTTTCCTGTTGATATATTGCAAGCAAGGCCTATTGTTTTATCCATGAAACTTCAACCCCTCCAACTGCTTTTTAATCTCAGTTTCCAATTCACGTGACTGGCTAAATAAGCTATCTAAATTACTGGTAAAGCCCTGCATCTTTTCAGCAAACTGTTCTGGGGTAATATCGACATATTCGATTTTGACATCAAAGTACTGACCTGCACTTAGCGAATAATTCTTCGATTCGATGTCGTCATAACTCACCGCTACGGAAAAATCTTCTACTGCTTGTTTAGCGTTAAACACATCAATAATTTGTTGTTCTTCTTCTGGCGTTAATACAGTTTTTTGGTTTTTGCCGTCTTTGACTTTTTCGCCCAAGTTTGAGGCATCTACTAGTACCACGTCGCCTTTATTGCTGGCGTCGATAAACAGAATAGATACGTTGGTGCCGGTGGTGGCGAAAATATTCGATGGCATGGACACAACGCCCGCGAGTATTTTGTTTTTTACCAAATGTTCACGGATTCTTTTATCGATACCCGATTGTGCGGTTATAAAACCGGTCGGAACGACTACCGCAGCTTTGCCAGTTTGTTTAAGAGAGTGAATGATGTGTTGCAAGAACAATTGATAGATTTCCATCTTGTCCTTGTCTTTAGGCTTTATTTTGGGAATGCCGGCAAAGAAACGTTCTTTGTTTTCTTTGCTATCTAACTCATCTCTAAAGTCGCTGAAATCTAGCTTAAACGGCGGGTTAGAGACGATGTAATCAAAGCGTTTTAACTCTTTACCATCCTTATGATAAGGATGCTGCACGGTATTACCCTGAATTACATTCGGAATTGAGTGCACCAAATTGTTTAAGATCAGGTTTAAACGCAGTAAGTTGGATGACTTTTGTGAAATATCCTGGGTGTAAATGCTACAGCGGTTTTCTCCAATGGCATGCGCCACGTTCATAAGCAACGTACCTGAACCTGCTGATGGGTCGTAACAACTGACATTGCGTACTGTACCACGTTGCTCTTTCGGCACTAAAATTTCCGCCATAATGCGTGCTACCGCGTGGGGGGTAAAGTACTCGGCGTATTTGCCGCCAGAATTGCTGTTGTAGTCTTTTATTAGGTATTCAAAGATGGTGGCGTAGAAGTCGAATTTTTGCGTAAATATACGCTCAAAACTGAACTCCACCAGTTTATTGATGATGGCGCGGCAGAAGGCATCGCGTTTAGAGTCGTCAGCAATATATTGGCTTATGCGGTCGAACAGCACCACTTTTGCGCCGCCATCGGTTTTTACCGCGAATACATCGTTATTGCTGATGGCAATGTCGATCAAGGTATCGTCAAACAGCTTGGCAAAATCCGGTGCGTTTTGTTGGCTAAACAGGTAGCTAATAAAGTGCTGCGGTTTTAAACGAGCCGTATCGCCGCCCATTTGAAGTTGCAGCATGTCGAGGTCGTCTTCGCTCATGTCTGCGAGGGCTTCTTCCCATTTTTCGGCTTTGGCGATGTTGTCGTCGAGCTTTTTCGCTTCAAAGGCGAATTTGTCGTTTAAAAACTTATACAAAAAAGTTTGGGTAATGATTTTAAATTCGTTACCGTCGTTACCTAACCCGTAGTTGGCACAGATGCTTTTTAAGCTATCAATCAGGGCTTTAGTTTTTTGCTGAAATTCTAATTCAACCATTTTAACGTTTACTTCCTAATAGGTTTTATCGACGCTCATTGTTGGCAGTGAATCATTAGCCACTACCACGTCTGGCTGCCAGTATTAAATTCTTTTAAATATTCCGCGACGATCAGATGGTTAATGTAACGTGAAGCGTCAGCGTTGAGTTTGATTTGCTGCTCTTTCATAAAGCGACCAATCACCAGCGGCATCATTTGACGCTCAAAGTAGCTTTCGTTATCCAACACCTGGCTATTGTTGAGCACTTGCTCGTCTGCATCTTGTTTTACGCCAGCTAATGCCTCGAAAATTTTTCGCTCTGACTCGCTGATGTCGCTTTGGCTTTGCTGACGCTCTTGCAAGCGCTTATGAATACGCGTGTATTTGGCATCACCTAAGTACTTTTGCCGCAATTGGTTGTTTTGGCGGTTGAGCTCTTTGACTCGGTCGTGAATTTTATTTAACGCGTCGATATTGGCAACCATTTCATCTTGAGTCACTTCGCTGAGGTTCTTCTTCTTAAACAGGCGCTCTAACTCTTCTTTTAAGCTGATAAACTGCGGATCTTGCTGGTCAAAGTTGCTGGCTAGTGCTTCGCGCGTTTGGCGCAGAGTGTTTTTCAGTTTGTCGGCCAGCACCAGCTCTTCCTCGCCGATTTTTACAAACTTGAAGATCACATCTTCTAAGGCGCGGTTGAGCAAGTTGCTGGTATCTTCGCCGCTTTCTAAGTCGTTTTTGAGATTGAGTAAGTCCAAGTGATTACTGGTTTCACGATACAACACATTAAGCTTGGCAAAATCCAGTTCATCGAGAAAGTCATACTCGCCTTGCAAACGGATCAAGTTATACAAGCTGCGAGCATCGGCTAAAGCTTTTTTGAGCGCCAGTACGGTATCGCGGTCTTGTATTTGGCTGATCTGGTTGCAGAACTCTTCCATGTTGTCGGTATCAAAACGGAACAGCACGTCTTTGATGTGTTCGATTTCTTGTTTGATCTCTTCCTGAGATTTAAACAGGTGAGAATAGTGCTCCATTTCGTCGCCGAGCTCCGCCTGTAACTCGTCGAAATAGGCTTTATTGGTGGCATCAAACTCTTTGCGGATATCGGCAAAATCGACCACATAGCCGTAGCGGAAATCTTTGTAAGTGCGGTTCACTCGGGTGAGCGCTTGCAGCAAGTTGTGCTTGCGGATCACTCGGCCAAGGTAGAGCTTTTTCAGGCGCTTGGCGTCAAAACCGGTGAGTAGCATGTTGTACACAAACAAAAAGTCGATTTTGCCTGCTTTGAAGTCTTCTACCCAGTTTTTACGTTCTTCTTTGGTGCCAATGTCGTGCAGGATTAGGGCGGCGTTTTTTACCTTTTGCGCTTGTTTAACCGACTCGGCATAACTGGTTAGCGCAGGCTCAGCAACTTCGAGTAGCTGACTATTTGAATTGGATGTTTGTGGCAGTATAGGCGTTTCGGCATAAACGCCATTAAAAATGTCAAACATCTGCTTGGCTTGATCTGAGCTGTCGCAAATGACCAGGCCACCAATGGTTGTATCGTTTAATGCGCCACGGCTTTTTTCAAAGTCGTTTACGATGTAAGTCAGCATGGGCTCAACAAAGCTTGGGTGGGCGTAAATCAGCTTGCGATCCACATCGCCCATTTTAACTTCGGCTTCTTCGAGGGCTTTTTGCAGTTCAATTTTGTATTGTGTGCTGATCTCCTCACGAATGAGCCGCAAGGTGTAGCCGTCGGCAATGGACGCGTTGTAGTAGTACTTGTGAATGTAATCACCGAACAAGGCGCGTGAGTTGTAGTCATCCCCCAATAGCGGCGTACCGGTTAAGCCTATTTTTATGGCGTTGCTGTCCGACTGGCTCAAGTTGGCCAAAAAACTGCCCTTGGGGTTATAGCTGCGGTGTACTTCGTCTAAAAAGTACACGCGCTGTATCGTTACGTTATAGTCTTTGGTGCTAACTACATCAGGGTCATCTTTAAACTTTTGAATATTCACCACAGTGATTTCTGGCTTGCCAGAATGGTTGTGGATCACCTGTGTGGCTTTGATGTCACGGGTAAAGGCATCCCTTGAGTTGATCGTGTGTACGGTTAAACCACGGGCGGTAAATTCACGCTGTGCTTGTTGCAGTAGATCTAGGCGGTCAACAATAAAGTAAAACTTTGGAATGACCTGATGCTTTTGAAAGTAGTCGGTTAAAAAGCGTACGTTGTAAAACGTTAGGGCGGTTTTTCCACTGCCTTGGGTGTGCCAAATTATGCCTTTTTTAACGCCTTCGCTGAGCTTTTGCTCAATGGCTTTGGTGGCAAACAACTGCGGGTAACGCATGATGTGTTTTTGTAGTCCGTCTGACTCGGACACATACGCCAATGCGTAACGCAAAATAAAGGCTAAGCGCTCACGGTTGAGTAAAGAGGTACAAATGCGGTTGGTTGGGCGCTCGGGTTGCTTGTTGGTCTGGAACTCTGGGTTACTGCGGATCACTTCCAGATTATTGTCTTTTAAGACTTTTAGCTCGTTATCATCCGATACGGGCTTCAGCAAGGCGGTTAAGTTTAAGATTTCTTCTTCGCGGAAATAGTTAAATACCGGCTTATGGTAAGAGCTACTGGCATAGAAGGCACCTTGCACGGGTTCAGGATCGCCGTCGTCGTACTCCATGTTATTAGAGAAAATCATAAACTGGGTGATGTTGGCAAAACGCTTGAACTTAGGGTTTTGAAAGCGTTTGTTGATGCGGTCGCGCTCGGCCAGAATGCCTTCGCGGTTATTGGGCTTTTTCACCTCAATAAACACCAGCGGCATACCATTGATAAGCAGTGTGATATCGGGGCGAAACTCTTCATCGCCGTTTTGACACGTTAGCTCGGTGACAACATGGAAGGTGTTGTTATTAAAGTTTTCAAAGTCAATCAACTTGGTATTTGAACGCTCAGACAGGCGCTCAAAGAAAGCTCTTCCCAGATCTTCATTATCAAGCAGTAGTTTTACATCTTCTAACAGTCGACCAGCTTCAGCTTCTTCAATACCTGGGTTAATTTTGCTGATAGCGGTTTTAAATAATTCAGGGAAAATATTGGTATCTAGATCCCAGCTTTGCCCCTTGAGTGATAGGTATTGGTAGCCTAGGCGCATTAAATGCAAAATAGCCGGAATTTTTACGCGAGAATCTTCATTAAATTTCATAACATTCCTTGTTTATTGAGGTGTCATCTCAAGTAAGTCACCAACCTCGCATTCAAACAACTGACAGAGTTTTTCAATCGCTTCCAAATCAACTTTCTGGGCAGTTTCTTTGTAAAGTAACGTGACTGTAGCTCGACTTAACCCTGTTTCTCTGGCTACATCGGCAATACGCATCTTGTGCTCGCCCATCATTCGGGCGAGATGACAGCGGATCATGGCTCTGCCTCTGTTGTGTGGGTTGTACATTACCAAAGAGCATATCACGATTTTAATATTTAATTAGCATCTTGTAAGTTGAAGTTACATTATGCATGGTTGGCTATCAGAATAACCTCGATGTTCCAAAACAAAGATATCATCTGCTAGAAAAAAAATTAGTGTGTATATTTTTATTGCTAACGAAATGTCTTTCTTTAGCTTGACCGGTAACGTGTTTAAAAAAATCTGTACTGTTGTCCTTTTATCTCGCTTGCGAATGCATGGCAGTAGCTGCGCGGTCTGTAATCAATTCTGTACTAACTGCGACAACTCCTATATCCCTTTCAGACACCACCCAAATCATTCCTAAGTTTGAGTCTCACCGAGTGAATTTAGGTGTGTATGTTAATATACACATTATCCTTATATTTCAGTGGGTTATGAAAATATTTATTGCGGTGCCAATCATTACCAATATAATGTGCGTAAATTAAACTACGTTATCAGTTGAAGACGCGCCCTTGACACCTTTTTCCAGAACACTTGAAACACTCCGACGCGATAAGGGCTTTAGTCAAACAGATTTGGCTTCGATGGTGGGGGTTCGTGCAAACTACATAAGCTCGCTTGAAAATAGCCGCAAGTTACCTTCCGAAGCGCTCCTGGAAAAAATTATTGATTGTCTTCGTTTAAATCAAAACGACACTGAACGACTGAAAAACGACCTTGAACTTAGCCGTTTTAGCCTAAAAGCGCCTATTAATGCATCAAGGGAAGAGTTTGAACTGTTGTATATGATGAAAGACTACGTTGGCAATCTCACGTCGAGCCAAATACAGATAATGAAAATAGCATTGAAAATACAAGACGAATTCAAATTAGAGAGAGGTATTCGATGAAGAACTAGCAGGACCGACTGGAAGCCGGCCCGACTAGAGTTAGCAAGTACATAATACTTCCTGTGGCAAGCAAGATTATGTACCGCCTTTCTCTCGTCGTCAAATCCCTGTTTCCAGCATTACATTAACCAGTAATTAATCATTGCCTTATTTGGTAAGGGATAAGCATGCAAAAAAATAATGATTTTGCGGTGACGGCAACGTTACAGCTTGCGTCGAGAGTGCACGCAAGAAAAGGCGCGTACCTCAGAGCGAGAGAGCCTGTGACTCGCTCAAAAGGTCGCGTTGTCGGCTACTACGCCTCTTGGAAGAACAAAAAGCCCATCGCTTGGGAGTCACAGCTAGAAAGAGACGCCTGTGCGCTGTTTGAGTTTTCAAAAGGAATAGTGGCCTATTTGGAACAGCCTGAAGCCTTTGAAATACAAGATGAAGGTACCTCATTCAGGTATACACCAGACTTTAAGCTTAGTTTCAGGTGTGGAGGAGAGGCATACGTCGAAATCAAGCCGGAAGAGAAGCTAAATGACACTGGTTTAAAAAGTAAATTAGCGAAGTGCTCAGCGTTCTTCCGACATGAGAAAAACGCCGATTTCTTCGTTCTTACGGAGAAAGAGATACGCGTAACTAACTTCCAAACTAATCTCACCATATTAAAGCACTACAGCAAATTAACGCTCAGTAATGTCGAAATAAACGGCATGAAAGAGTGGCTAAAGGAAAAGCGTAAAGCGCCAATTTTTGCCCTTTCAAAGATGCTTGGCTCATCGCTTAAGGCTTTTGCATTCATTGCACACGGGCATGCTCAAGTCGACCTAACTCAACCCCTGTCTGAAACGTCAATAACATTTACTAATGAGGAGAACAGCGATGAAAGTATCATCTTTTCATGCCGGTACGCACCTGACTTTAAATAGCAAAACCTTCAAAATCATTCGCAAGGTACAAAACAAGATTTTCTTGGAGAATACCGATGACTTGAGCGTGATTGCTCAACCCGTTGAAGAATTATTGCAACGACACGCTAAGGGAGAATTGAGCCTGATAGGTGTCAATGCTCGTCGTCCTCATGGCGCTAGGTTCAGCAAAGACTTGCAATCTTTGGATCCAGAGCACAGAGAAATCGTCTATTACCGACTGAGTTTTATAAGCAAAGCCATCAACGTGCTTGGGAAACAGCCTACGACAGTTGGCCTTCAGAGTGTGATTTCTGGGGTAGGTCAAGCCCTCGACTTAAAAACGCTCCCAACCATAGATTCAGTGTATAGATGGTGGAAAAGGTATCACCGCTCCGGTGGCGATATTATGTCACTGCAAAAAAGGAAGCCAGGAAAAGGGGGTATACGTCGCTTTAGTTCAATAATCACGGATGAAATTCAAACGATTATTGAAGAGGAATATTTCTCGAACAATAGGCCCCCACCATCTCACGTATATCGGCTACTCGAACATAAAGTAGAACTTCTCAACAGGCTGAGACCGTCGCCACTTAAATTCCCGTCGAGGGCCCAGTTTTACAGAATAATTAAAGGACTTGACCAATACCAAACGATGCTACATCGACAAGGTATAAAAGCCGCTGACAAGCATTTTCGCTTAACGGGAGCTGGACCATCAGTAAGAATGATTTTGGAGCGAGTAGAAGTAGATCACTCGCCTATCGACGCCTTATTAGTTGATGATGTAACCGGCGTTGTTTTAGGGCGGCCTACGCTCACATTGCTAATTGATGTGTACTCTCGAATGATACTTGGGATTTACATCGGGTTTGAGCCACCCTCTCTCGTGGCTGTGATGAGGGCTTTGCGACATGCGATCCTGCCAAAAGATAATGCTGCTTCTTACTTACAAGACGTGACCGGAGAATGGCCAGCGTTCGGTATTCCAATGAACCTTATTTGTGACAATGGTTCAGAATTCCACGCAGAGACACTTAAACGACTGTGTGCAGAACTGGATATCAATCTTCAGTTTTGCCCAAAGGCTGAGGCTGGGTACAAAGGCACGGTGGAAAGACTGGTGGGAACCATTAATAGAGAAGTTTGCCACCGTTTACCAGGAACGACATTTGGCTCAATAGAGGAAAGAGGGGACTATAAATCTGATGAATACGCCTGTGTGACTGAAAAGGAACTCAAAAATTTTATATGCCGTTGGATTGTTGATATCTACCACAACCGAGTCCACACAAAGACAAAAAGGACGCCTCTTGCCATGTGGAACGAGGGACTTCAGTCTGTGTCCCCGATATTACCCGAAAGTGAAACCGCACTGGCGTTTTGTATGACCCATGAGGAAAAAAGGCATTTGACTCACAAAGGCATTGAGATTTTCAGCATGTTTTACAATTCGGCAGACTTGCGAGCCTTACGATGCAGAAAACAGGACAACTATGATGTCATTGTGCGTGCCGATCCTGAAGATTTAGGTCGAATATGGGTCTTCGACGATAAAAATGGAGACTACATTTGTGTTCCCAGCATCACGCCCGAGTACGCAACGGGGTTATCCCTCAGACAACACAAGCATATAAGAAAGCATCTTATCGACAAGGGACTGGGTGAACAGAACAAAAAAGCAGTCTTAGAGCATATTTACAGACTGAACGAAGATATTAAGTCGCTCAAATCGAACCGGTTGCAAAGGAAACGCAGAAAGGCGGCTCAACTTACGCAAACTAATCAAAATAGCCCTCGCCAAGAGGACCAGCAATCCGCACCACTCGAAGACATTGTGTTTGACAGTTTTGAGTCATTTGATGTCTTTCAATTC
Source organism: Alteromonas ulvae (assembly GCF_048987005.1). Lineage (GTDB taxonomy): Bacteria > Pseudomonadota > Gammaproteobacteria > Enterobacterales > Alteromonadaceae > Alteromonas. The sequence goes on from NZ_CP185261.1 coordinate 23,895, forward strand.
GCTTCGGCTACCTTGGAGGATGCGTAATGAAACCCAGCGAAGCGATCATTTTTAAGCATATTGCCAAAACCAAAAACACTATTGTCGTTCATCCGTCATATCAAAAGGCTTCTGAACAAATTGAAAAAGCGTTGCGGGCGAAAATTGCTGCGAACGTGAGTAAAAATATCTTGTGCCTTGGCGATCCGGGCACAGGTAAAACGACACTCAAAAATCACCTGAAGGCCAAATACCTACCGATAAACGATTCTGTGTGTATCACGCAGCCTCTTGTGTGCGTAGAAACGCCGTCCAAACCCACTGTAAAAAGCATGGCCGAAACGATTTTAGTAGAGCTTGACGACCCCAATTTCTATCGCGGCACTGCAACACAAAAAACCAATAGGATTAAAGAGCTGTTTAAAGAAAAGAAAGTGATGATGCTTATCGTGGATGAGCTTCAACATTTTGTTGATCACTGCGGACCTTCTACAGCAAAAGAGGTCTCAGATTGGCTTAAATCGCTTATGGAGGATTCAAAAGTCTGTTTCGTTTTGATGGGGCTGAAAAGAAGCATAACGCTACTTTCGATAAACACGCAGCTGCAACGGCGGTTTAGCCAAAAGGTGTACCTACCTCCTTTTTCAATCACCGATCCGGAAAGCACCAAAATTTTTGGTGGTGTGATTTTGCAGTTAGAACAAAGCTTGGCGACCGCAAGCCCGCTTGAGTTATCTCAGGACTTAGTAAAACGATTTTATTTTGCGACGATGGGGATTATTGACTACGTCACCAAGATATTGATCACGGCGTATGAAATCGCAATGGAAAAGGGGCATGAAGGGCTATCGAGAGATACCCTGGCGTTAGCTTTCAACGAAGCCATTTGGCAAGAATGCGAACATTCTAAAAATCCCTTTAGTAATAAATTTAATTGGGAATTGCTGGATAAACCGAACATGCCTTTTTACGATGCGGTAGAACGTGATTCCGTGCGACAAACCAAGGGGGGCTTCAAATGATGTTGAAAAAGCCCCCTATACACCCGCCGATAGAGGCTGGCGAATCCCCGCTGTTTTATCTTAAACGGCTTGCTTTGTTAAACCACTATGATTCACATACTTGGCTGTACAAAAATGCTGAAGATAGGGTTTCAAGAAATTTGAGTCAGCTCGTCAATTACCTTGCCGAAGAGGATTGGACAAAACATGCTGAGCAGGATGAAACAGCACTTCGCATCTTCCAGTTAGAGAATTTCCATTTAGTAAAAAATGCCAGGTTTTGTCCTATTTGTGTCAGCGAAGATAAAAAATGGAGAGCCACTTGGCACCTTAAAGCCTCGGTAACATGTGTAAAACATGAGGTTAATTTGGTGGATGTTTGCACATCATGTGGTGCAGACACAGACCTCTTCAAAGCTAAACTTCACGAGTGTGTTTGTGGTGCACCGTACGGTGAGCAAAGTATTGTTAGGGCATCGAAACAGCTACTAGAACTTCAGCGGTTTATTGAGGACGGTGCTGTACCTGAACAAAACAGAGAGCAGCTTATGCCGACTGACCATGGGTTAACTCTTGAGGAACGAGTATCGCTAGTAAGCTTGTTCTCGCGGCTTACACCAAACCACGATGTTAAAAAAACAGGTACCAGTACAAAATTAAATAGTATGCAACAAGCACTCGATGCCCTCCAGGATGTCGCTCGCGGTTTGCTTGGGGGCAAGGCAATGTTTATTGCATTACTTGATGTTTTGCAAAAGATGGGCGGCAAAGGTCACCGAGTTGACCAACTCACCATGTTTTACCGGTCGTTCTATAAGGAAGCAAAAAAGGCGTGCTTTCAGCGGTATAAAGACGTTTTGGAAGCAGAAATTACGGAACGTAGTGTCTATGCGACGAAGAGAAATAGCTTGTTTAGTGAGGAGACAATCAATGGCAACGTTTGGCTCCCTTTGAAGGTCGCATCTAGAGAGTATTCGGTTGCAGCATCCAAACTCCGGCTTGCGACAAAAGAGGGATTAATCGCTTGTAACAGACAGAAAAAAGGCGGAAGAACCTTTTCACTGATATACCGTCCCCATTTAGAAGCGCGTCTCAGCTTCTTAATGCAACAACTCAATGCAACAGAAGCGGCAATTTTACTGGGTGTGACGAAATCACAAATGCAGCTAATGTGTAACAGCGGAGTGTTCTTAACCGCTATTCCGCCAGAGCCTGGGCGGTGCGCACATTGGCGGATTGCAAAAAGTGAAATAATCGAATACTTGAAAAGTCTTACGCCAAAGAAAGTTAAGTTGATGCCTAAGTCGATTCTGCTACCTGTTGCCATGAAAAAATACGGTGGTGATATACCCGATTTATTTTTAACTATTCTGCAAGAATGCAGAGCTGGCAACCTATTGTCTCATTTAGACGATGAGGCATTAGGTATAAGAGGACTGGCACTTTGTCATCGTGAGTTAATCAGTCTCATTAAAAGGATAACCCCAGCCCACCACCTTTCAGCCACGAAAATGGCGGGCAAATTGCAATTACATCCTGAGTTCATGTCGCAGTTAGTAAAGCATAAGCTCATAAAGAGCTGCGAGACTGACAACAACTCTGACGAGAGAGTGATTCCGATAGAGTTTGCCCACAAGTTTAAGGCGCGATTTGTTATAGGGGCGAAACTGGCCGAAGTCCTTGAGATGAGCCCCAGGCATTTGTATCGACACTTGGCAGAGCTCGGTATCATGCCCTTTGACCATGATAAAAACTATAAGCTTAGGAGTAAGATGTATCAGAGGTATCAGTTTGTGAATATACCGATGATATACACCTACGTTAGAGACCACCTTGATTGGGAAAATGCAGGGGTATAGCTGATTTTTAAATCGTAAGGCTGCGATGTCGGTGTTTCCCCAGATCACATATCCCGAGTATTTCATTTGGCTATGATGCGTGTCTAAGATTGAAACGTTTGAAGAGCTCTGGGTGTTGCCCGCCTCGCTGATACAAAGAATCATGCTAGGCGTGGCAAGACGATAAGTAAACGGCAACTGCACTTGTTCTTAAGTATGAGTTTAGCCGCAACCTGCTGTTTCAGAGTCCGTTTACTCTCTATGAGGATGGTCAAAAAATACCGGCCAGTCAAAGCAGATTTTTTGTGTCCACTCCCATGAAAACATAGGACATAGCTTTTCATCGGAAACGAGTGTTAGTATGACAACTTGAGAGCAAGATGTTATGGGCTCGATTTTTAGACAACAAAGGAGTGTGATTCGATGAAGTTTTTTCTTCCATACGCCAGAGATAAAAACGAAGCATTAAGTGTATTAGCTGCAACTGCGGAATTTATTGGAAATCCGGTGCCTAAAACCAGCGAAATGATATATACGGTTCATTATGTACATAATAACATTAGTATGGTTGCAACCGTTGGCGAGGACATCAATCAGTATTACAAAGAAGCTAAACCAACTGTGATTGCAATATTTCCTCCGCATCAAAATGGCGCTCCGATCAAGATTTGTCTTGCAGACCGAGGTGTAGCGGGAGGTACCCCAATTTTTGTTGATGGAAAAAGTCAGTATATAACTTTTGAAAAGGATTAGATTTCATTTGTTATGGTTGTTAACAGAGCGCATATGACAAGGTCAGTCAGCTATGCCTACTTCGTAGGCTGGTCCTCAAACCTGTTGCTAGGTTTTTCGACCGTTGCTTGCAGAGTAGGCCTTTCTCGGAGGAATGGATGGATAAGCGGACCATATTTGCTTTTATAATAACTTTTTTATTTTTGACTGCTGTAGGCGTATATTGCTTTACTAATTTTAAACAGCTCGTCTCCTTACAACCGAACGAAGTTGGTGATTTAATTGCGGGTATAGGCTCAATATTGGCTCTTTTCTGGTTGATATTTGGGTATTTTCAACAAGGGCAGGAGCTCAAAGAAAACACAATAGCTTTAAAACAGCAAGAAGCGCAGTTGCAAGAGCAAGCAAAACAAACCAAAGAGCTCGCTATTTTTGCTAAGGCTCAAGCAGATGCAATGAGGTCATTAGCGAAAGCTACAGAACAATCTGTTGGTCACGATAAATCTCTTGCCATGTATACAAAAGCATCCAACGAGTTATCTAAAAAACTAATTCAAGCATCAGAGAAACATGCAAAGGCAACAACAGATTTAGTTAAATCGATTAATGGTGCTGCGGCAAAAATACAGCGCAGGTGAAAACAAAGAATCCAAATAGGCAGGATGCTAGGCCAGGACTCCCGACACTTAGTTCCTTACGCTAGCACACGTTATTGCCCCTAGTCAGGGGATCTAAGTGTCCAAGGAGATATGATGGACTTCGAGGTAACCAATCAGAAAAACGAATATTTATTTTCAGGTTCGGAGAGTGCTTATCTTGCTGGACTAGTGGAAGCATTAGGTTTTTTAGAAACGCATCTAACAAAGAAACAGAAAATACGCTTGTTTAAAGATCTTCAAGTTGAAGGTTCAACTTTTGATGAGGCAAAGTATCTCCAAGCTGCATGTGAAACATCAATTGCAGCCTACTTGGCGCGAACATATACCGATAGTTTTGTCTATGAACCAAAAATAAATCCTCCAAAAGATGTTGATTGTGGTTTTGAGCTGAACGGAAAAACCTACAATATTGAAGTTAAATGTCCAGACTTTTCAAAAAAGAATGAAATCGATAGTTCAAATACCTTCAAGATAGGCGCGTTTGGAAGAATTATTGATTTTGAGGATGTGGTATCAAATCTAAAAGATGTGTTTGATCCTGAAAATAATCCGGCAGCAGACCCTGATAAGCCACTTGTGATACAGCAGCACATGGATAACAAGTTAAAAGATTACCTTGTATCTGCTCACAGCAAGTTTAAAGAATCGACAGGGCCAAGCGAATTGAATGTGCTTGTAGTCTGCTGTGCTGATTGGACTGATATGCAGAAGTGGTTTTTCTACCTGTATGGTCATCAGGGGTTGTTTACCAATGAGTCATTCTATTCATTTGTAGAGTATAAGAATGTTGACGTAGTTATGCTGACAAATTTGTATCACCGTCACCATGACTATCAGCGCAAGGATAAAGTTGAGAATCATTGGGACTTCTCAAAGTCATTTAATCTTGTATTTTCTAACCCTCTGAGAAAACAGGATAAAAAAGAAATAATTTGGGAGTTCGTCGATGCAGTTCCTAATCATTCAAGGCAGTTAATGAATTACAAGGTTAAGAACGGATTAGATTACATGCACATACCTCACTATGTTTGCGAGGAACTTTTGGCGAAAGGGTTGTACTATTTCCAACCAAACACTTAGCATGCACAACTCTGAAACAAAACTTCCGCTGCGCATCAGAGTTTCGGGTGATGCGGGCGTTAAGCGAACTATAAGATGATTAGCCCTGAACAATACATATTCCAGTCTGAGCATGCAGTTGAAGGCATGTTTGACCTTCTTAATCACTATTCTGAATTGATAAAAATGAGCTTCCCTCCGGTACAGGTAATTCGTCATAATGGCCGCGACGGAGAGTTTGAAAAGAAATATGAGGCTTGGAGGTCTAGGCCTGAAATTCAGCAAGAATTTGAAATTGCCGAGTATGCTCGTGAGGAATACCGAGCCAGCCTTTTTTCTATGCATGTCATCTCAGGTTCGATTTTGCAGATAGCTTGTAAAGCAATAGAACTTTATTCAAATAACCTTGAATGCGACGACTCATTTGCGTACCTTTTCGAGGGCTGCAAGTCAAAATTAAAAGCAAGGTTAGTCAAGTTTGCTATTGGCAGAAAGGTTAGAAGCGTCCCTATAGGCCTTATCATTTATGCGGGGCGTAACCAGTACAACCATTTTGATACTCAAGATGGTCTAAAAAATATTGTAAACATCAATGTCTTTAATGCATTGGCTACGAACCACGAATATGGTGATTTTCTCGACCCGCCATTTGATCTCGATAACGAATCAATCATTTCATATTCATCAAATATTCGGTCAATCTTGGAGTGGAACAACTACTCAAAATATATTACTGATATGAAGAATCTTCTCGGTATCGAGCAACATGCTTGATAAAGCCAATCAGGTGTAAAAAACGCCGTCTCGTTCTGTTTTTCTTTCAATGCTATAGGCGTTTACATCTCAAAAACTAACACGGTTATAAATATGGAAGACAGTTCATTGATAGGGACTTTAACTAATACATTGAAGGAGCTCTGTAGAGCCCTTGGTGTCGCAGGTGCGGTCATTAGCGTAATGTTAGTAATTTATTATTGCTTTAGCATTAACCTTTATCCGTTGGAGTTAACTATAGCCGATCTAAAACACAAACCTCCAGAAAAGTATGCGATAGCGTTTTGAACAAAAAAATCTGCTGCGTATTTCGGTGAATCCGATCGGCCGTTTCCCCACTGTGTTAAGATACTTGACGTTCTAAACATCGAGCTGCATTGTACGTTTCACTTTATTTTCATAATCTATACCCACGCTAAATACAGATAAACATATTTTTGGACATGGAGAGCTTAATATGATCACTTCGCCCGCTGAACTATGGAAAAGTTTGTGCTCCAGTGCTGGCTTGGAGTTGAGGCTGAGTAAAGGAAAGCCTGGTAGGGACGCCGATATTGAAGAGTCTTTGAGACTTGCGTTAGATGTGCCGGATAGTGCTTTGTCCCTCGAGGTATGGTTGGAAGAGGACGCTCTTTTACCAAAACCGTCTATTAGTACTGAGACACTTCTTGTTGAGATACTAAAAAGTCAGAATGGATTTGCGCAAATGATGCAGGATATTCTTGACGTATTGATTGAAGCAAACGCTGTTAGTGCATCAAATCAACTTAGTGTTGAATTTAAATTTGATGATGTCAGCGATCCTTTAAAAGCTACACTCGAGCAATTTCGAGCAACAGTACTTCGAACTAGAAATGTCCTAGAAAAGCGACCAAAACTTCCAGGTTCCGATCTACGCTGGTCACTTTTCAAGACATTAAGAAACTATATTCCCAATGATTTCAGTGGTGAGCGACCAAAAGGCTTCCCTCCAGTGGAGTCAATAAATAAGACTGGGCATCAAGGTATCGACGCTCAGTTAAATACCATTGTGGAACTGGTATCTGCGGTGAGGGGAATTTGGGGTAAACATGGGGAAACACGTTCACAAGTATTTGAAACAGCCCGCAAGAGTGATTTCCGAGACGAACTTTTAAGTCTATGCCGCGATGCAACGGACTTTTGGGACATAGGTGTTTTGCAAGGAGTTCAGGCGATATCAGCGCAACTAAATTCTGGGCAACAAGATCATGAAGAAATCTTCGCAACATTAGACAATCAACTCAGCAGAGTTGAGTGGTCATATAATTGGGTCTCTCGCACATTTGATGAACTTCTCGATATTTTAAATTTACCAGCATGGAAGCGCCGGCATGAACTTTATTCGGTCTGGATTGGTACGCGGTTGCTGGTTGTTGTGCAAAGTGTAGCTCCTGAAATACGCTACCACACAGTAAATGATGTCCTCTCATTCGCATTTGGTGGGAGTCGTCTGGCTACATTTAATTGGAACGACAAACAGTATGATGTATGGGCTGAATTGCGTTCTTCATTAGTTGGCAAGAGCCCGAAGCGAAAGAAAGGTATACAGCCCGATTTTAGGATATTACAAGTCGATATCTCTAAGTCGATCGCTTCACAAACAATATATGTTCTTGAATGCAAACACTACCTGAGTGTAAACAAAACGAACTTTACACAAGCAGTAAAAGATTATGCAACTAGTTGCCCACAAGCAAATGTCCAGCTTATCAATCATGGCCCAGCAGATGAAAGTGCGCTGAAAGAGAAGTTACCTGACGAACTTCAACAACGTGCTAGTTTCATAGGAGATGCAACGCCACTACGAGAGTGTTCAAAAAAAGTTGTCACTGACTCAATTAAAAAAGTTCTTTTCCCTGAACTACCCTCGCAAATACCAGAGGTAGATCAAGTATCAGACAATAATTTAGACGTAGCTGGTAGTACAAATTCAGGTGGTTATATAGAGATTGATTGGGATGATACTCTTTCTGACATAGACCTCTCATTACAAGTACAAAATTTAAGTGGGGATATTTTAGATACAGTCGACTTTCGTAACCATGGCTCATTAGATAGTGCACCTTTTGCTCGTTTAAAAAATGATGTGAGAACTGGACCAGGAAAGGAGCGTATTGATATCAGCAGATGGTCATTTGACGTTTATAGGGTGTTAGTAACGAATTATTCCGAAGTTGGTGTAATGACACCGAGTTCATTGAGCTGCAAAATCAACGTTGGTGATGAGCAGGTATTGTTGAAATTTCCGCCGACGCATAACGGTAAATCGCGAGAGTGGCAGGCGGCAGAGATAGTTATTTGTAATGGGAGTGCTCGGATAAAAGCACTCTGAGCTAGTACATCCGAGTATGTTGTTCCTCTGATTTTTCTGACAACACCTTTGGCGACAAGTATCTGATAAGGAATTTAGAAGCAATTATGAGAATCTTTGTCGAATTTAGAAGAGATTATGAGAATTTCAGATTCTGAAAAATTCTCATAATTCGCGCAACGCCTTTAAAAACAGGTGTTCTTTTTTGCAAGGATTATGAGATCCCACATTTAGCCTAGTCAAAGGCCTACAACGACGCCTGCATGGAGTCAGCAATTTCAGCTGTAAATGACGTAAAACAAAAAGGCGATTTAATAAATCGCCTTTTTTCGTGAAGCTAGTTAAACAGCTAAGCTGATGAAAAGAAATGCTCGTGCGAGATTTCAGCTATAACTTAGTAACTTTTAATACCACTTCCTTCAAGCCTGCACTATGAATAGCAAATCGGTAGGTACCGGTAGATGATGGAGTGAATTGAAGGTTCTCTGAGCCTTGCTCACAGGCTAAGTAAACTGTTGTGCCTAACATCACAGGTTGACCTTTATACTTGCCTCCACAGCTTTGTGAAGGCGTCCAGTTAGCATCAGACAACCTGAAGTCGTAAGGCTGCCCATCTGCAATTAACTCAACATCAACTGACCACGCTGCTTCATTGTTATCAACGCCTTTACGGGTAAATTTATAGCTAGGGTCGGCTTCCCACCAATTAAAAACCCCTCTGAGATACATATTCTCAAACTCTATAGCAGGTGATGAAGATGGGAGCTTTGGAATGCTAAATCCACCTTTACTAGAACACGCTGAGAGTGAAAGACAACACAATAAAACTGACAATAACTTTTTCACTAATACTCCAGATATAAAAAAACCCAACAGAGTCGGGCTTTTAATTTCACTTTACAAGATATTGCTATCTCATAAATTTAGCCTAAGACTTCGCAAGTATAGAAATATCTGCGGTAGTAAGGAAAAGTTGCCTTAAAAGCGTCAACAGCGCAAGTCTGTTTTTCTTAACCGCTTCGTCTTCTGCCATAACCATAACGTTATCGAAGAAATCATCAATAGCGACACGTAGCGTTGCAAGAGTTGTAAGAATTGCCGTGTAATCTTGCGAGCCGAGCGCTTCATTCACTCTCTTTTCTGACTCAGTCAGTGCTTCAAATAACGCTTGTTCTGGTGTTTCTGAAAGAAGGGCATCATTAATGTGTACTGTAGCGTCAATATCGACATGTTGCTTTGCTAGAATATTCGCTACGCGTTTATTTGCTGCCGCTAAAGCCTCAGATTCATCTAACGATTTAAATAGAGCTACGGCATTAATTCGCGCAAGATAGTCAGCTGGCTTAGTAGGGCGTCTTGCCGCGACTGACTGAATAACATCAATCGCTATCTGTTTATCCTGAAGTAACGCTATAAAACGACCAAGAACAAAATCTACAACCTGTGATTGTGTTTTGTCATTTGAAAGTTTTTTGCCATAAACTTCAATTGATTTCGTTACCAGGGTAGTTAAATCAAGTGGAAGTGATAAGTCAGTGATAATTCGCAGTACACCAATGGCCGCGCGACGAAGGGCAAATGGGTCTTTGTCACCTTTAGGCAGCTGACCAATACCAAATATACCAACTAGCGTATCTAGCTTATCAGCAAGGGCTACCGAGGCGCTGACGCCGTTACTCGGAAGAGTATCACCGGCGAAACGAGGCATATACTGCTCATACAGGGCTTGTGCAACGTCAGAGTGCTCATTGTCGTTTAAGGCATAGTATTTACCCATTACGCCTTGTACGTCTGGAAATTCCATAACCATGTTAGACATAAGGTCTGCTTTAGCTAGCAGTCCGGCACGAGTCGCATGTGCTTCGTCTGCATTTATTTGTGCTGCAATAAAGCCAGACAGCACAGAGATGCGCTCTGATTTTTCTTTAAGTGTGCCGAGCTGCTTTTGAAATAGCACAGTGCTTAGGCTGTCGAGACGGCTCTCTAAGGATACTTTTCTATCGCTGTTATAGAAGAACTCAGCATCAGCTAGGCGAGGGCGGATAACCTTTTCATTGCCTGAAATGACCTGAATAGGATCGCTACTTTTAATATTACTCACAAATAGGAAGGTATTCACCAAGTCGCCATTGGCGTTAAGAAGAGGAACATATTTCTGATCGTCTTTCATCGTATAGATGAGCGCTTCTTTTGGTACCGCAAGGAAGCCCTCGTCAAACTCTGCCTGCATCACCACTGGCCATTCAACAAGTGAAGCAATCTCTTCGAGCAGTGCTTCATCATAGTCAGGCTTTAGGGATAACGCTGCAGCAGCGTCTTCTAACTGTTGACGAGTCTTCGCTTTACGCGCTTCAAAATCTGCAATGACATATTGTGCCTCAAGTGCAGTGGCATAGTTGTCAGCATGGTCAAGTTCGAATCGAGCTTCTCCATGGAAACGGTGGCCTTGAATGGTTCTACTGCTAGCTAAACCAAGAGTATTAATATTGATAACTTCACTGCCATAAAGTACACATAGCGTGTGTACAGGGCGAATGAATTGGGTACTGTGGCTTCCCCAGCGCATTGGCTTTGGAATAGGCAGTTTGCTTACTGCTTGATTGACCAAGCCTTCAAGAAGTGTGCTAACACTTTGACCGGGAACCTGTGCCTTATGCAGCAACCATTCGCCTTTGTCTGTAACCAGACGCTCTGCATCAGCAACGTCAATTCCGTTGCCACGAGCCCAGCCTTGTGCCGCTTTAGTGGGGTTGCCATCTGCATCGAATGCAGCGTTTACCGCAGGGCCTCTTTTTTCAACGACTTTATCTTCTTGACCTTCTGCCAAGTCAGAAACATAAACCGCTAAACGCCTAGGCGCGGCAAACCAGCTTACTGAACCAAAAGGAAGGTTGGCACTGGTAAGTGCTAATTCAAACTGTTGAGCAAATGCTTCACCAAGTGTTTTAAGTGCCTTTGGTGGTAGCTCTTCAGTTCCTAATTCAACTAAACAATTTTCCGTACGCACGCCTATGTCTCCTTGTTGCAAAGCGGAAAGCCTAATGCTTCGCGAGCTTTGTAATAACTTTCTGCACACGCCTTAGCCAGCGCACGTACTCGTAGAATATAACGCTGCCTTTCTGTTACCGATATAGCATGGCGTGCATCCAAAAGGTTAAAGGCATGGGAAGCCTTCATTACCTGCTCGTAAGCCGGTAGAGGAAGATTGTTTTCAATCAAAATTTCGCTCTGCGCCTCACATTCATCAAACGTTCTAAATAATGCTTCTACATTGGCATGTTCAAAATTATACGTTGATTGCTCAACTTCGTTTTGATGGAACACATCTCTGTAGGTCACTTTACCAAGAGGGCCATCTGTCCACACGAGGTCATAAATACTGTCTACGCCCTGCACGTACATGGCTAAACGTTCTAAACCGTAGGTGATCTCACCGGTAACAGGCTTGCACTCGATACCGCCAACTTGTTGGAAGTAGGTAAACTGAGTGACTTCCATACCATTTAGCCACACTTCCCAGCCTAAGCCCCATGCACCAAGTGTTGGTGATTCCCAGTTGTCTTCAACAAAACGAATATCATGTACAAGTGGATCGAAACCTAATTCTTTCAAAGAGCCCAGATACAATTCTTGAATATTATCAGGTGAGGGCTTTAGCATTACCTGGAACTGATAGTAATGCTGCAGGCGATTCGGGTTCTCACCATAGCGACCGTCTGTAGGTCGACGACATGGCTGAACATAAGCGCTGCTCATTGGCTCAGGGCCTAACGAGCGTAAGAATGTCATAGGGTGAAATGTGCCGGCACCCACTTCCATATCTAAAGGCTGAATTATTACGCAGCCTTGACGCGCCCAGTAGTCTTGAAGCGCTAGAATTAACCCTTGAAAGGTTTTAATATCGTATTTCTGCATACATCCGCTGCTTATTAGTTAGCTGTCATAAAAAAAGATGGCTTAGTATACAATTTGTGACGCGGAGTATGTAGGTGTAACGGGTGAAAAAAAGCCGAGAAAGCTGCTATTACAACAAGGATTTAATATTTGATGGCAAGTAACGCAGTGAAGCGGTGTGCGTGGGTGAGTGATGATCCTATTTACCAGGCATATCACGACAATGAATGGGGCGTTCCAGAAACCAATAGTCAGGCGTTATTTGCGAAATTGTGCCTCGACGGCCAACAAGCGGGCTTATCTTGGCTTACTATTCTGAAAAAACAAGAAAACTACGAGCGCGCTTTTTATAATTTTGAGCCAAGCCATATTGCCCAAATGACCGATGACGACTTAGAAAGGTTAATGCACGATACCGGTATTGTGAGAAACAGACTAAAAATCAAGTCTATCATTCGAAATGCAAATGCCTTTTTGGAGATAGAAAAATCACAGCCTTTTAATCAGTATATTTGGCAATTTACAGATGGAAAGACATTGGTGAATAGCTGGCAGTCTCATGATGATATTCCAACATCGACAGAAGAGTCTAAAGCAATGTCAAAAGCATTGAAAAAGGCGGGCTTTAATTTTGTTGGTGAAACTATTTGTTATGCATTTATGCAGGCTGTTGGAATGGTGAACGATCATGAGAAAGGGTGTTATTGTTATGATGCAACCACAAAGCTTGCCATAAAGAGTGTGACGTGAAGGATATGCGGTAATAAGGGAGCTGCATAAGGAATACAGAGGCTTTTTTGTTGGGCAACTCAAAGCTCGAACAAGCAACTAGATATGCAAACATATTCCCTCGGGCACAAAAAAAAGCAGTATACCAATACTGCTTTTTTTTTAGAAGACGCGCTTTCGCTAGTCGGTGAATTGCCAGCTGAGTACTCGTATAGCCGTAACTAAGTAGCTATAAAAAGAATACTCAGGCAATTGACTCACAGTATTGTTTGAGTTTAGGTAACTCATCTAACACTTTCGACTCGTATTCAGATTCTATCTGCTCTCTCGCCTGGTCTTGCTTTCTACGCTCTTGCTTTGACAACTTTTGTCTTGCTTCTAATACGGCAAAACCACTTATCTCGACAAACAAAGCATATGTATGTGGATAGGTTGCTTTAAAATCTGGTGGCTCGTTCAGCGGTAACGCGTTGAGTAAGTTAACAATACGTATAACGCCCTCAGATAAGTCGCACTGCTGCTGCTCCATCGCTTTTGCGATAAGTATCACGCTTTCAGTTATGCTGCTTATACGTGAATTCTTGGCCTTATCCTGTCGAATACCTTGCTGTTTAAGCAAAAAAAGCAATTTACCTGCGTAAACACCAAGGCCTAAAATAACTATTAGTGCTACACCAGTTAGTACTACCCACAGCATTGACATATCCCGTTCTAATTCTTAAAGTCGTCAATCTTAATAGCGTCTAACTCATCAAACGGATCGCTCTCTTCTTCATCGTCTTCATCGACAATACCAAGTAGGTCGCACAGTACGCGATGTCGAGCCATCTTTTGATCAACGTAACGCTGCTGTTCTCTAGTAAGTTTTTTATCTGCATCTAGGTTATCTAACAAATCGGCAAGACGTTGATCTGCTTCTAAGGCGGCAAGCTCTTGTGCGGGCGTAGCATACTTTTTCTTTTCAGTAGGCGTTGGTGCAACACCTTTTGCCTTAACTAATGCAATAGGTTTCTTACTGCCTAAACGCGGATCTTTCTTTTCGCTACTTTTTCCGCCACCTGCTTTGCCTTGCTCTACATTATGGCGACTGCCTGCTGGCTTGCCTTTATGCTTTTTAGGACGTGGAGTATCAGATTTTCGATTTTCGCTAGGCTTAAAGTCTGGATCCTTACGAACGCCGATAAGGCCAACTTTACGGGATTTTTTTGAACGTGACATATATTCCAAATAAAAGAATGGGTAAAAGACTTCTCTATTATAGCGCGAATTGCTTAAAGCTTCCTCATCAAAACGACATCACTACTGGGGAATTTGATATCAAAACCATGACGTCGAGCAAGATAATTAAAGGTACGTTCACTGAAAAAGCTCACATGCGTTGGGTCGTTCTTATAGTGCCACGTTGCAAAACGTTCTTTATCAATCACTCTTTTTGTCATAATAGCCAGAATACCATTAGGATTTAGCATACCCGTTAATATGGCCCATTCTTTTGCGGGGTGGTGGAAGTGTTCTATCGCTTCGGTACAAGTAATGACGTCAAAACTGCGGTTTAATACCTGCTCAAAAGGGGCATAAAAGGGATCGTAGATGTCGACTTCTAATCCATTATCTTCCAGCATTTTGGCAAGTACTGCTGCCGGACCACATCCAAAATCCAAAGCCTTTTCGCCACCACTGAGAAGTGATAATAGAGGATTTATAAGTTTACTTAAAAAATGTTTATAACCTTCATCGTCAAAGCTATTTTCGTGTTTGTCATATTCACTTTTTTCGCTGTATGGATCAGGTAGAAAGTCGGGATGTACAAATACAAGATCACATTCACTGCATTGCAAGTAAGGTCTTTTTTTGTCAGTAAAATAACAAGTTATAGCGGAAGTCGAGCACAGAGGGCATTGCATATGATGTTGATAAAACACTGTGATTAAAATGCTGTAAGGGATATTACCAAAAAAAGGTTCACGGAATAAAAAGAAAAAAAGGTGATGGTTTGCACCATCACCTTATTTTGAATGAGTGTCAGATGACACCTCTCCCGTTATTTACACATCTCTGTGTTTAATGCTTCCCTAGCGGTGCTCCCCTTATTATTTTTTTTAGCAGAGCGCTATTTTTGTTTTTGGCCTTCTTGGCGCTTTATCCAATCTTCCGTGGGGTATTTTATTATTATTGTTGTTATTTCGTCTGTATGTTTACAAAGGCAACAACCAACTAAGCCGTTAGATTACACTAATAATTCTAAAATACAACTTTTCATGTAACAAAAATTTAACAACGAAAGAGGTTTTTTAAAATTTAATGTAAACCGGAAATATAGTTCGCCAATATTTCGATGTCTTCATCCGTTAATTTCATGGCGATATCGCGCATCATGCCATTCATGTCATTATGACGCTGTCCTGAGCGGAACGATTTTAACTGAGACGCAGTGTACGTGGCGTGCTGCCCACTGATATCAGGAAAACCAGCCAATGCCATGCCGTTACCTTGAGGTCCGTGACACGCGATGCAAGCCGTAATACCACGCTCCTCGTCGCCGCCTTGATACATTGCTTTTCCAGCTTCGATGTACTGCTCTGGTGTTTCGCCAGGTGTGGCTTCTTGACGAGAGAAATACGCTGCCAAATCTTCCATATCTTGTGTAGAAAGGGGAGCAGCCATACCGTTCATTACCGCATTGTTACGGCCTTCTTCACCACCTGTCTGGGACGCAAGCTTAAACTCGGTAAGTTGTTTAACAAGGTATTTTTCATGTTGCCCAGCAAGCTTAGGGTTCATGTCAATCATACTATTGCCATCAGGGCCGTGGCAGGCCGCACAGACCGCTGACTTTGCTTTGCCCGCTTC
This sequence comes from Alteromonas ulvae, assembly GCF_048987005.1. Lineage (GTDB taxonomy): Bacteria > Pseudomonadota > Gammaproteobacteria > Enterobacterales > Alteromonadaceae > Alteromonas. The sequence continues at coordinate 39,742 of NZ_CP185261.1, forward strand.
TGCATCGCCTTTTGCTACAGCCGTAGCGCTAAGACCCAGTGACATACAAACCAACAAACACAGTTTTTTCATAAATAATCTCTTAATGGTTCCAACGGCTCACGTTAGATACGTGATATAATCCGTATTTTACACATTTAACGCGTCAGAAAAACCTATTCCATGATAAATCTAAGGGTTTTAGTCTGTTTTAACATTAAAAAGCTGTAAACCAGACGTTATGACGCATGTGGAGGTAAGTCTAGATGTCGTATTACACCAAAGCAAAGTTCTTTACCAGTGCACCCGATATTCGTCATTTGAAAGATGACTCTGGTATAGAAGTGGCATTTGCCGGTCGCTCAAACGCAGGTAAGTCCAGTGCACTAAACACGTTAACCCGCCAGAAGAACTTGGCGAGAACAAGTAAAACACCAGGAAGAACACAGTTAATTAATGTATTTGAGTTAGATGAAAACTTACGGTTAGTTGATTTGCCCGGATATGGTTTTGCAAAGGTGCCGATGGAGACAAAGCTCAAGTGGCAGAAATCTCTTGGTGAATATCTGCAAAAGCGCAAATCGCTGAAAGGGCTTGTTGTCTTAATGGACATTCGTCATCCGTTTAAAGATTTAGACCAAGATTTAATTCATTGGGCTGTAGATGCTGGTATTCCAGTACTTGCGCTTCTTACAAAAGCAGACAAGCTAAAATCGGGTAAGCGTAAGGCTCAATTGATGATGGCACAGGAAGCGGCGTTAGCGTTTATGGGCGATGTGACAGTTAAAACGTTTTCTTCCTTAAACCGTCATGGTCTGCCCGAGCTTGAGCAGATGCTTGATATGTGGCTTGGCCGAACTGCTCCTGAAGGTGATGAAACTCCGGCTGCTGAATAAGAAGCAAAAAAAGCCTCGCTAAAAAACGAGGCACTAAATGAGAGAAAACACATAAAAACCGAAAATATAGAGTAGGTGAAAAATGAAAAGTTCAGAATAAGTAGAAAATAATTAGCGATGAGGTTTTTATTAGCGTTTTCATTGCCACTTAAACCTACTTGCGGCGCTTTTTAACAAACATAAAAAAACCCCGGTAAATGACCGGGGCTAAAGCAAAGGTTTGAAAACAGCTTTCTCACCTCTGTACCCTACATTGGTAATGTTACAACAAGAGTATAGAAAGGCAAGTACAAAATGTAATTTAATTACTAACTAAGCCTAATTTGTAAGCAACTTAATTGATTAAGCTGTAATCGAATTACTGAACGGTCAAGGTACCGAGTGTTAGTTAATGCGCTTCATCCCAGTTTTCACCAATACCTACCTCGACATCTAGCGGCACATTTAGCGTTGCAGCACTTTCCATAAGGGTTTTTATGGTGCTTACATAATCATCAATTTTGTCTTCTTTTATTTCAAATACCAGTTCATCGTGAACCTGCATCATCATAGTGACGTCGTCACTGGCGTTTTTCGCAATCCAATCGTCCACTTTTATCATGGCCATCTTTATGACGTCAGCCGCTGTACCTTGCATTGGTGCATTGATAGCCGCTCTCTCCGCCCCTTTTCTTCGCGCTCCATTACTTGCTTTAATATCTGGCAGATACAAACGTCGACCAAACACAGTTTCAACGTAACCTTTTTCTTTTGCGGCCTCTCGGGTGCTGTCCATATAATCAAGTACACCAGGGTAGCGCTCAAAATACAGATCCATATATTTCTGTGCTTCGTTGCGTGGAATATTAAGCTGTTTGGCTAACCCGAATGCGCTCATGCCGTAAATCAAACCAAAATTAATGGCTTTGGCGCTTCTACGCTGCTGCGTGGTAACATCGTCAAGGGCAATGCCGAATACTTCGGCAGCGGTTGCCTTATGTATATCCTTTCCATTTGCAAACGCATCAAGTAAGCCTTTGTCTTTCGACAAGTGCGCCATAATACGTAGCTCTATTTGAGAGTAATCTGCAGCAACAATCTTGTTGCCCTTTCTAGGTATAAAGGCTTGCCTAACGCGGCGGCCGGCCTCATTTCGAATAGGAATATTTTGCAAATTAGGATCGGTAGAGGATAGGCGACCTGTTGCTGTCACTGCTTGATGATAAGATGTATGCACTCTGCCGGTACGATGATTTATCATTTTCGGTAGTTTATCGGTGTACGTATTTTTGAGCTTAGTTAACCCTCTGTACTCCATAATTTTTTGCGGTAAGGAGTATTCTAATGCGAGTTCTTGTAGAACATCCTCAGAAGTTGAAGGTGCACCTTTTGGCGTTTTCTTAACAATAGGCAACGACATCTTCTCAAAAAGAATATGCTGTAGCTGTTTTGTCGAGCCCAAGTTAAATGTTTCGCCTGCTTCTTCGTGAACTTCTTTTTCTAATTCTGCAATGCGAGTTGCCAGGTCTTGGCTTTGTTGACTCAACTGTTGGCTATCAATCAACACGCCCTGTTGTTCCATGCGGGAAAGTACACATGCTAAGGGCACTTCAACATCTATAAGCAGACGCTTTAACGAATCAATTGGTTCAAGCTTCTCCCAAATAGCATGGTGAAGACGAAGGGTAATATCGGCATCTTCTGCCGCGTATGGTCCAGCTTCGTCTAAGTTAATTTGATTGAACGTAAGTTGTTTAGCACCTTTACCTGCGATGTCCTCAAAATGAATAGTTTTATGGCCTAAGTAGGCAAGTGCTAACGAGTCCATATCGTGTCGCTGCGCCGTGCTGTTAAGCATGTAACTTTCTAGCATGGTGTCAAAGCCAATTCCATTAAGCGTAATGTCATAATTGGCTAGTACATTCTTATCGTACTTAATATGCTGGCCAACTTTAATAGAAGAAGGAGACTCTAGGATAGGCTTCAACGTTTCAAGGACATAATCTCTAGATAGCTGATCTGGTGCATCTGGGTAGTCATGGGCCACCGGCACATAGGCGGCTTTGCCGGGCTCTATACAAAAAGAAACACCAACAATTTCAGCATCCATATAGCTGAGGCTCGTGGTTTCAGTATCAAATGCAAACAGCTTTGCTTGTTTTAGCTTTTCCACCCATGCGATAAATTGTTCTTCTTTAAAAACAACCTCATACTGAGAGTGGTCGATTTGAGCATCGTTTGAGAAAGCGCTTTCTGGTTCACCGTTAGGAGTGTCAGACGTGTCGTTTGAAGATGCATCAGAGGGCTGAGCATCGCTCGCGCCTAGCAGTGCGCTAACCTCTGAATGCCACCGTTTAAATTCATATTCTGCAAATAGGTCGCGCAGGGTTTCATTGTCTGGCGACGTTGGCATTAACGCTTCTACATCGTAATCGAGCTCTAAATCTATACTGATAGTTGCTAATGTATATGACAGCCTAGCTTGCTCTTCATATTCTGACATTTTAGCAGCCATGGTTTTACTGCCGCGAAAAGACAAATCGCTTATTTTATCGAGGTTTTTGTAGATATCATCGATGCCACCAATGCCATTAAGCAACGCTTGGGCGCTCTTGTCTCCAACACCTGGCACGCCTGGAATATTATCTACTTTGTCGCCTTTCAATGCTAAGAAATCAATAACCAGCTCAGGGGGAATACCAAACTTGGTAGTAACGCCCTCAACATCCATTGTCTGATTCGTCATGGTATTAATAAGCGTGACATGCTGATTGACCAGCTGTGCCATGTCTTTGTCACCAGTACTGATAACCGTATCTATGCCTCTCTCCGTGGCGTGTTTAGCCAGTGTGCCAATAACGTCATCGGCCTCAACACCCGATTCAACAATTACCGGTAGCCCCATTGCTTTTATAATCGTGTGCAAAGGCGCTATCTGACTTCTGAGCTCGTCTGGCATAGGAGGGCGATTAGCTTTATATTCAGCGTAAATATCGTCTCTAAATGTTTTACCCTTTGCGTCAAATATAACCGCCATATGGGTTGGGTTATATTGTTTGATAAGGCTTTTGAGCATATTTACTACGCCATAAATGGCGCCAGTATCTTGCCCTTTAGAGTTTGTTAGCGGCGGCAGCCCATGGAAGGCTCGAAACAGGTAAGAAGACCCGTCAACGAGTATAAAAGGAGACTTTTTAGATTCAGGCATAGAGGGTAACTTTCCAACATGGATAATGATCGCAAGGATGCCACAGGAAGGGAAAGATCGCCATATAGGGCTGACAGATAACTAGGATAGTCGGCTGTGGATAACTTTGTGATCTAAATATTTAGACACACTGATCCCGCTGATCATACAAAATATAAAGATCAAGGCATAATGCAAGAAAAATAAGGGAATGAAGCAATGATGAGAACACAGCATACCTGCTACAGAACATTCCATTTTGTGTGGATAACTTGGTGTACGTGATATTTCGTTTAACCAAATCAGCGCAATAATGTAGCATAAGAATTTACAAAACATATACGTAATGTTAAGAACTTTTTTAAAAATTTTGGTTGTTTTATAGCCAGAAATTGCATAAGTCATGAACGACCTAGTCTGGAGGAAAAATATGAAGCAAGTTGCTGTGATTCTAAGTGGAAGTGGTGTCTATGATGGCGCAGAGTTGCAAGAAGCCGTACTAACTCTGCTCGCTATTGAATTAGAAGGTGCGTCATACCAGTGCTTTGCGCCGAATGTAGACCAACTACATGTAATTAATCACTTAACCGGCGAAGTGGTTGAGAGCGAGACTAGAAACGTATTGGTTGAGTCTGCGCGCATCACACGAGGTAACATAAAGTCGTTAACGGAATGCAATGCAGATGATTTTGATGTGCTAGTCTTACCCGGTGGGTTTGGTGCTGCGAAAAATCTATGTACGTTTGCTGTAGATGGGGCAGACTGTGCATTTAATGAAAACGTGTTGACGGTATGTCAGGCATTTGCAAAAGCTAGAAAGCCAGCCGCATATGCATGTATTGCACCTGCACTTGCTGCAAAAGTCTACGGTAACGGCGTAAAACTGACTATCGGCAATGACAAGGGAACGGCAGAAGCATTAAATGCACTTGGTGCTTCCCACGTTGATTGTAATGTAGATGACGTTGTTGTCGACAACGAAGTAAAATTGGTTACTACGCCAGCTTACATGCTGGCAGAAAATGTGTCACAAGCTCACCGCAGTATCTCAAAAATGGTAAAAACCGTACTTGGAATGAAGTAGCAGAGAACAATTAGAAATGGGGAGAAAACAAATCGTTTCTCCCTAGGTAATATAGTCCTATAATCGGTTATACAGCGTATTTCGTTTGTTTTTAATAATTAGCGACTTAACATCCTAAGCCATCATAAAAATAAAGGCATAATAAAATGCACTATCGTGCCATTGTTCGAATTTTAGGGTTACTCATTGCGTTATTCAGCTTCACAATGATCCCCCCTGGCATAGTGTCTCTCATTTACCAAGACGGTAGCGGACTTCCATTCACCCTTACGTTTATCTTATGTGTCGTTGGTGGCATGGTATTGTGGTATCCCAATAGACAACAGAAGAATGATCTTCGAGCCAGAGAGGGTTTTTTGATTGTGGCACTGTTTTGGTCGGTGCTGGCGAGTGTTGGTGCCATACCTCTTATATTGCTCGAACAGCCTAGTATGACGGTGACCGACGCGTTTTTCGAGTCGTTTTCTGGATTAACCACAACGGGCGCTACGGTTATTGAGGGCATAGATTTTCTACCGCATTCAGTCCAGTTCTATCGTCAACAGCTTCAATGGCTTGGTGGAATGGGGATCATTGTATTGGCCGTTGCGATACTGCCTATTTTAGGCGTTGGTGGCATGCAGCTATACCGTGCTGAAACACCTGGCCCGGTGAAAGACAATAAAATGACTCCTCGTATTGCTGATACTGCAAAGCACCTTTGGTACATTTATTTATCTATTACTATTACGTGTGCCGGTGCCTATTGGCTTGCAGGAATGAATGTGTTTGATGCCATATGCCATGCGTTTTCTACTGTCGCTATTGGCGGGTTTTCAAACCACGATGCCAGTTTAGGCTATTTTTCAAGCCCAATGGTCAATGTAGTGTGTACCGTATTTCTACTTATCGCTGCGCTTAACTTTTCGCTTCACTATGCTGCGGTAAGCTCTCGTTCTATGCGAGGCTACTTCAAAGATCCTGAGTTCAAAGCCTTTTTTATCATCCAGGGTTCGCTTATTTCTATCTGCTTTTTGGTTCTCACGCTTTCTGGGTATTACAGTTCAGCGGAAACGGCCCTTGACCAAGCCATGATTCAAGCTGTTTCTATTAGTACCACGGCAGGTTTTGCGACCACTGATTTTTCGGTGTGGCCTACGTTTCTCCCTATAATGCTAATTTTTTCAAGCTTTATAGGAGGTTGTGCTAGCTCAACCGGTGGCGGATTGAAAGTGGTGCGCGTTTGTTTGCTGTTTTTACAGGGCAAGCGAGAAGTCGATAGGTTGATCCACCCCAAAGCAGTGTATGCGGTTAAATTTGGTGACAGAGCTATGCCTGATAAGGTAGTGGAAGCGGTGTGGGGATTCTTCTCTGCTTACGCCATTGTGTTTGTGCTTATCATGATAGGACTGATAGCCACTGGGTTAGATAATTTAAGTGCGTTTACAGCAACTGCCGCAATGCTCAATAATCTTGGACCAGGCTTAGGCAGCGTTGCGGCAAACTATGCAGATGTGACGGATGGCGGTAAGTGGCTGCTTGTATTGGCAATGGTATTTGGTCGCTTAGAGGTATTTTCTTTACTTGTGCTATTCTCGCCTACATTTTGGCGAAGCTAACCGAAGCTAACCGAAGCTAACCGAAGCTAATACTTCTCAAAGTCTGTGTAGATGTAATTGTGTGGAGGCTTGCCCTAGTCATCCACTTTTGAACGATGAGCCTGTATGATTTAACCAAAGAAAAAAGCACTTGGTTGAAAGAGCTTTTCAACATCGCCGATATATTTCTTATCAACTAAGAACAGAACAATGTGATCGTTAGCTTCAATTTTTGTGTCACTGTGGGCAATAATGACTTGTTCGTCTCTCACCACTGCGCCAATGGTTGTGCCGGGCGGCAACTTAATATCGCCTATCTGCTTACCAACCACCTTAGACGTATTTTCATCACCATGAGCGATGGCTTCAATTGCCTCGGCAGCGCCTCTACGTAGTGAGTAAACGTTTACTATGTCGCCACGCCTTACATGGGTGAGAAGCGCTGAAATAGTGGCTTGCTGGGGAGAAAAGGCAATGTCAATTTCACCGCCCTGTACCAAATCTACATAAGCGCCGCGCTGTATCAGCACCATTGCCTTTTTAGCACCCATGCGCTTAGCCAGCATGGCAGACATGATATTGGCTTCATCGTCATTGGTAACGGCAATGAAGGCGTCAACCTGTTCAATGTTCTCTTCACCAAGTAACTCTGGATCTGACGCATCACCGCTAAACACGATGGTTTTATCTAGATGTGCAGCTAAGTATTTTGCCCGTTCAGGACTAAACTCGATGAGCTTAACGTTATGGTTATGCTCAAGCTTTTTTGCCAGCCCAGCGCCAATAAGCCCGCCACCTGCAATCATGATGCGTTTATAGCTAGACTCTAACTTTTGCAGTTCACTCATTACGGCGCGAATGTGCTTCGTTGCAGCAATAAAGAAGACTTCATCATCTGCTTCTATTACCGTTGTACCTAATGGGCGTATGGGGCGTCCTCGGCGGTATATAGCCGCTACCCTTGTTTCCACATTCGGCATATGGTCTTTAAGGGCCGACAGGGCATGTCCCACCAACAAACCGCCATAATAGGCTTTTACAGCAACAAGACTTGCTTTGCCTTCAGCAAATTCTACAACCTGAAGCGCACCAGGGTAATCAATTAACCGTTTAATAGCTTTGGTGACGAGTTGTTCTGGAGCAATGATGTGATCAACGGGGATATCTTGCTGCTTGTAAAGTTGTGCTTGATAAATAATGTATTGCTCTGAGCGAACCCGAGCAATTTTTGTGGGGGTTTTAAATAGACTGTAAGCAACCTGACACGCTAGCATGTTACTTTCATCACTGTTAGTTACCGCGATAAGCATATCGGCATCTTCTGCACCCGCACTGCGCAACACGTCTGGATGAGAGCCTACGCCAGTGACTACCTGCAAATCGAGTCTATCTTGGAGCGAGCGAAGAATATTAGGGTCAGAGTCAATAACTGTAATCTCGTTATTTTCACCCACCAAATTTTCGGCTAGTGTTCCACCGACCTGACCCGCACCCAAAATGATGATTTTCATCGTTATTACTTTGCCTTATTACACCGATTCGCCAGACGACTTTACCAGCCTCGCATAATAGAAACCATCCATTTGTTGTTCACCAGGTAGAATTTGGCGACCAGGATTTTCACTGGTTTCTGTTTTGACGAGAGGCACTAATGTTGCGTCATCTGTTTCTGCAACAAAGCGTTTAATTTGCTCTTTGTTTTCTTTTGGCAAAATAGAGCAGGTGGCATAAAGCATGGTTCCACCCGGTTTTAACGTTGTCCAAAGCGCATCAAGTATGTCTCGCTGTAATGTCGCTAAGTTGTCTATATCACTGGACTTTCTGAGCCATCGAATATCAGGATGACGACGAATAACACCGGTAGCAGAGCAGGGCGCATCTAACAAAATACGATCGAACGGTATTCCATCCCACCACTGTGATGGATTGGTCGCGTCCCCTTGTTTTATGTCGACGTTATGTTTCAAACGAGTCATATTTTCATGCACTCGTTGTAAACGCTTGTCATCGGCATCCAGCGCTAAACAATAAGACAACTCTGGCGCACGTTCGGCAATATGACCTGTTTTTCCACCTGGAGCGGCGCAACAGTCTAGAATTCTTTCCCCATTTTGCGGGTCTAAATAGCGAGCGGCTAATTGTGCTGCGCCATCTTGCACGGCAAAAAAGCCTTTGTCGAAACCTGGCAGTGCAGTGATATCTTCACGAGACTTCAATATAACGCCATCAGGGTGGGAATCACTAAATGAAAACTCAATATCGGCCCGAGTTAACAGCGTGGCAAATTCATCACGTTCAATTTGCTGGGTGTTTACCCTAAGCCATATAGGCGCCATTTCATTAGTTGACTGGCGTACGGTATCTGCATCATCTTGGTATGCGCTCTCTATGGCTTTATAAAGCCATTTAGGCATGCCGCTGTTGATAATAGGATCGTCAATAGCCTTATCGATGAGTTCTTCACGTTGAAAGTTTCGTAGTACCGCGTTTACTAATCCTTTTAATCCAGTGCCTCCCAAGTAGGATGCTGCTGCCACGGTTTCTCCAACAGCGGCATGCTTGCTCACTCTTGAAAAGGCAAGTTGGTATAACCCCAGCATAATAAGGTGTTCTAGCACCTTTTTGTTCCCCTTAAGAGGGCGATCGAGTAATGTTCTTAGCCAATACTGTAGTATGGGGAGCTTTCGCATTACTCCTAGGGACATTTCTTGAAGCCACGCATTGTCTCTAGCGTTATGTCGACGTTGTACGCGCTCTAAGCAGTCTCGAGAAGACTTGCCTTGCTCGAGTATTTGGTAGATAACCCATGCGCAATCTGCTCGCAGATTCTTTTGTTTAGGTAGAGGAAGGGGCTTCACTGGTTGCTCTCTTGAGACAATGAGCGGCCTGTTTCGAACCACGCTTTGCGTGCGTTAATGACATCTGCTGCTGGCAAGGGCTTTTTACCTGGGATTTGCAGAAGTGTGATTGTGAGCGCATCTTTCCCTGTTGCCACGGTTATTCCCTCTTTACTGGCATTAACAATAGTGCCAGGGGAGGCGTTATTGGTAAGCGGTTCTATGTGCGCCGCCCACACTTTAATGTTTTGATCTTCTACCTTCATCCACGCCACGGGCCAAGGGTTAAACGCCCTTATATTCCTTTCAATTTGCTCTGCGCTGTCTTCCCAGTTTATCAGTGCTTCGTCTTTTGATAGCTTCTTCGCGTGGGTCGCAAGCGCATCGTCTTGCTTTTGAGGAGTTAGCGATTCAATGTTGTTTAATACATCAACTAGGGCGTTAGGGCCAAGCTCTGCAAGTTTGTCGTACATGGTCGCGCTTGTATCTAGCGGTGTAATGGGTAACGTGGCTATATGCAGCATGTCGCCGGTATCTAAACCCTCGTCCATTTGCATAATGGTAACGCCCGTTTCAGCATCGCCTGCCCAAATTGCTCGCTGTATTGGTGCGGCACCACGCCACTTTGGCAGAATAGAGCCGTGAACATTAATGCAGCCTAGTCTGGGGGCATCTAAAATTATTTTTGGCAGTAACAATCCGTAAGCGACAACCACCATAATATCCGCATCAAGTGCACGAAGGGTTTGCTGCGCCTCGACATCTTTTAAAGAAGCGGGTTGGTAAACTGGTATATTGTGCTCGTGCGCTAATTGTTTCACCGGGCTTGCAGTGAGCTTTTTTCCTCTACCGGCAGGTCGGTCTGGTTGCGTATAGGCGGCAATAATATTGTGCTCACTGTCAATCAATGCCGACAAGTGTTTAGCTGCAAAATCCGGTGTACCGGCAAAAATAACGTTAAGTGGCGCTGTCACGGTTTTCCTTAAGCTTTCGCTGCTAATCTGGCTTCTTTTTCAAGCTTTTTGCGAATACGCTGACGCTTTAGCGGCGATAGATAATCGATGAAAAGAGTGCCTTTCAAATGATCGAGCTCGTGCTGTATGCAAATTGCTAACAGCCCCTCAGCGTCTAATTCAAATGGTTCACCATTTTCGTCAAGCGCTTTTACTGTGATAGCTTCTGCACGTTCAACTTTTGCGTAGTTGCCCGGCACAGAAAGACAGCCTTCTTCGCTTATGGTTTCGCCTTCTTTGCGCGTGATTTCAGGGTTAATGAAAACTCGTGGCTCATCTTGCTCTTCCGATACATCCATAACCACTACTCGAACGTGACGGTCGACCTGAGTAGCCGCAAGGCCAATACCCTTTTCGTCTTTCATCGTTTCGAACATATCAGCAACGAGTTGCTTAATTTCATCGTTAACGTCATCTACCGGCTTAGCTACCGTGCGAAGACGCTCATCTGGAAAACTTAAAACATCTAATATTGCCATTTGTCGCTTACTTTGCCTTTTCGCTGTATAAATTCATATACGATCTATTTACCAATGCACTTTACAGTGCAGATTTACTCACTATTCTAACGTATAACACAGACTATGGTGCAGTTTTTTGCTCAAGTCCTTTAAGAATACGTGTAACTGTCGATATAGTGGTATTGTCTTAAAAAGCAACAATAAGTGACAGTGAATCTTTTGCAGGTGGTTAATTTGAAAAAGCGATTATACAAATACGGGCGAGTAATGTTGGCTGCAGCTCTGGCGATTTTTGCGCTACCTGTACTTGCACTTCAGTTAAAGGACAGTGCACCGCAAACTTATACCGTACAGCGCGGCGACACGCTGTGGGATATCGCTAATATTTTTCTTAACGAGCCTTGGCTATGGCCTGAACTATGGCGAACCAATACGCAAATCGATAATCCCCACTTAATTTATCCGGGTGATGTTATTGTGGTCGGCATGATAAATGGAGAGCCCGTGCTTTCTATCGCCCGAGAGAAGCCCTTAATCTCACTGTCTCCTCAAACCGAAAAGCGGGTGAAGTCATCGCCCATCAATACATTGGCTTGGAGCGAAATAGCGCCATTTATAAATCAACATACCATAGTTGATAAGGACAATTACGAGGTTCTGCCGCGAGTACTTGGCAACAGGGATGCAAATGTTCGCTTTGCCGCTGAAAATCTCGTGGTCAGCGAGCCCCAATACAATACCCCAGACCAGTTACGTATCGTAAGAAAGCAATCTATTATAACAAACCTTGATGGTCGCGAATTGGGCGTTCAAGTTTCGCACGTTGCAGATGCATCCGTGTTTAAAGAGTCGATAAGTGCCGACTCAATGCTATTGTCGTTAACCGCCTCGACACAAGAGGCAAACTTGGGTGATAAGATTTTTGACGGCGACTTTTCTCATGAGAAAAGCTTGGTGCTTAAGCCCGCAAAGACGCAGCGAGGCTTTGTTGTTGGCGACCTACACGACCATGATTTACTCGGAAAATACGACGTGGTTATTTTAGATTTAGGTAACACTGAGGTAGAGCCGGGCACCGTAATGGGTGTATACGCGAGAGGGCCATCAATTATTAACGATGAATTGCCAAAATATACAAACAAATCAGACATGCAAAAAAGTAGAGACTGGTTTGCTAACACTGTTGATCAACCCGCACTCAAGGTGGGAGAGATCATCATTTACAAAACCTTTAATGCGGCAAGCTATGGTTTGATAACGCGAGCGAACACGGGTATTCAACGCGGGTATATTGTTGCTCACCCCTAACGTTATGCTGTAAACATTGCCGCACCGACTTGGAGCGGCAATGCATCACAATTCTGCATCTATTTCAGCACAATCAATGGCGTGGATACGTCTGGCCTCGGCATACAGCGTCGCTACAAAGAAATGGCTGATGTTATTAAGTGAACTTAACTGCAATCCACAAGAGCTTCTTACATCTACGAGTAAAGCTTCTACTGTAAAAAGTGCGCACAAAACAGCGACATTATTGTTTGACAAAATATCTGAACAATCAGTTGAAAAAGCGTTAATTTGGCTAGATGGAGCACCAGAGCGATGCATAATAACGTTTGAGTGCCAAGAATATCCAGAAATGCTCAAAACACTGGATAGCCCTCCGTTTGCTCTTTTTGTTATTGGAAATCCGCTGCTTTTGCAACAGCCTCAAGTCGCAATGGTGGGAAGCCGCCGTGCTAGCTATCAGGGAAAAAGCATTGCTGAAGATATAGCAACAGCACTTGCTAATGCAGGAATAACAGTGACCAGTGGTATGGCGTTAGGAATTGATGCCGCAGCGCATAAAGGTGCGCTTAAAGGGATAGGCAAAACAATCGCCATAATGGGAACAGGCCCAGATACAATTTACCCCTATAAGCATAGGCCATTACATGCTGATATTCTTAATGCTGACGGCGCTGTTATCACAGAGTTCTTTCCCAGTGTACCCGCTAAAGCATGGCATTTTCCAAGGAGAAATAGATTAATTGCTGCAATATCGCTCGGAACGCTGGTGGTAGAGGCAAAAATTAAAAGTGGCACCTTGATTACGGCGAATTTGGCCGCAGATCTAGGCCGAGACGTATTTGCCATTCCCGGAAGCATATATCATTCTTATTCTGAGGGGTGTCACTGGTTGATTCAGCAGGGTGCTAAATTAGTAACTAACGTTAATGATATCTTTGATGAACTTGCAATAGAGCCCTTGTATACAGGTGATACCCTAAGTGGTGAGAATGAAAAAAGTGAAGTGAATAGCTTGGCAACGGACCAATTATTAGCTAGTGTGGATTACAACGTTACCGCAATAGATGTTATAGCGCAGCGCGGCTCCATGCCTGTACAGCAGGCAATGGCATTATTATTAGAATACGAGTTGTGCGGTTTAGTAACTGCTGTCCCTGGCGGTTACATTAAATTGAGGGGCAAATAAAATGTTCGATATCCTCATGTATCTGTTCGAAAATTTCATCCATAGTGAGACTGAAATTCGTGTCGATCAAGACGAATTGACCGACGAGCTCGTGCGCGCTGGTTTTCATCACGATGAGATATACAAAGCGCTTGCATGGCTAGAAAAGTTAGCCGCCCTGCAAGAGACAGACATCAAGCCTTACTTTTGCAAAGGGATTAATACAAGCTTAAGTCGAATCTATACCCATGAAGAGCAAATGCGCTTGGACGTGGATTGTAGAGGGTTTCTGATGTTTCTTGAGCAAGTTAATGTGCTTGATGCATCTACCCGTGAAATGGTGATAGACCGCGTTATGGAAATAGATTCTAACGAGTTTTGTTTAGAAGACTTAAAGTGGGTGGTATTGATGGTTCTGTTCAATGTGCCGGGTAAAGAAAAGGCTTATGCGCAAATGGAAGATTTACTCTTCGAAGAGCCAGATGGTGTTTTACATTAATCTGCATGCGTTATTGTTTTTAGGACTCTCTTTGCAGACACGGTGCTCACAATGCCTGCTTTGCAAAGAGAACGCTTCAAAGTGTGTGATATAAATCATCATGTCTAAAATTGACCACTCATTATTTTCTGCTCACGAGCACGCATTAGAGGAAAGCTTTGGTGACTGCCCTGAATGCGGTAAGCCACTTCGTATAAAAAACAGTAAAACTGGCCCTTTCATAGGGTGTACCGCATATCCTGAGTGTCACTTCAGTAAACCGTTACATGACAATCAGACCGCTCTACTCAAAACGTTAGATGGCGTGGCTTGCCCCGACTGCCAATCAGAACTCGGGATCAAAAAAGGCCGTTATGGCATGTTTATCGGTTGCACTAACTTTCCAACGTGTCACTTTATCGCTCCGCTGAAACAGCAGGAAGAAACCCAAGTTCGCTGCCCTAAGTGTCAGTTAGGCGAGCTTATTTCTCGCACCAGTAAGTTTGGAAAACAATTTTTTGCTTGCAATCATTATCCTACATGTCGATATGTGCTAAATTTCGAGCCAGTTAGTGAGCAATGTCCAGAGTGTGGTTGGGGTGTATTGATTGATAAAAAAGGTCAATATGTTTGCCCTCAACCATCATGTGGCTTTAAAAAATAATTACCATCTAGAGATAACGATTAATGTCTGATACCCAAAAAGGGCAAGTGGATATATACAATCCAGTTGAAGTCGAGCAGACCACGGCTGACCCTATTGTCGAAGCATTCCACGCTGGTAAGCTACTGGTTTATCCAACTGAAGCCGTTATGGGCATTGGATGTGACCCTGACAATAAAAAGGCAGTGGAGTTACTGCTTCAAACCAAGCAACGTTCTGTGGATAAAGGCGTTATTCTCATAGCTGCTAACTATAGCCAGCTTCTTCCTTATGTAAATGACGAGGCAGTATTACAGCATAGGCGTACTGACATCTTTTCAAGTTGGCCAGGCCCTATAACGTGGCTGCTGCCAAAGTCGAAGACGGCACCGTACTGGATTACTGGCTTGCACGATAAAATAGCTGTGCGTGTGACTAATCATCCATTAGTTGCAGACTTATGCAACAAGGTTGGTAAGCCTATTGTATCTACAAGCGCAAACTTGGCAGGAGAATCACCTACACTTTCTATCGAAGAAGCAAGAAGCGTGTTTGAAGACAGTGTTACTTACGTCAATGGTGAAGTCGGTGGCAATAAAAAACCAAGCACAATCAAAGACGGTGATACGGGAGAAATAATAAGATCATGAAGCCAGCACAATTACTTGATGGTAAAAAGGCAGCCGATGTTATTGAAACAGTTAAAGCGTATTTGCTAAATCTTCAAGACACGATTTGCCAAGCCATAGCGTTGGCCGATGGAAAAGGGCAATTTACCGAAGACAGCTGGGTGCGAGAAGAAGGCGGCGGTGGCCGCTCTCGCGTGATGAAAAATGGGGCTGTGGTGGAACAGGGCGGTGTCAACTTTTCGCACGTTTTCGGAAGTCAAATGCCTGCGTCTGCAACCGCCAACCGTCCAGAGCTAGCCGGCAGAAATTTTCAAGCAATGGGCGTATCACTCGTCATTCATCCGCATAACCCTTACATCCCTACTTCTCATGCCAATGTAAGATTCTTTATAGCTGAGAAAGAGGGTGAATCTCCAATATGGTGGTTTGGTGGTGGATTCGACCTAACGCCTTTTTACCCGTTTAAAGAAGACGTTCAACACTGGCACGATACAGCTAAAAAACTCTGTGCGCCCTTTGGTGAAGATGTTTATCCAAAGTACAAAGAGTGGTGCGATGATTACTTTTATTTGAAGCACCGCAATGAGACCCGTGGTGTAGGCGGGCTCTTTTTTGATGATCTTAATGCATGGGGTTTTGACCAGTCTTTTGGCTTCATGCAAGCGGTGGGTAATGGTTACATTGATGCGTATGTGCCCATTATCAAACGACGTAAAAATACTGCATACGGTGAAAGAGAGCGTGAATTTCAGCTATACCGACGAGGGCGCTACGTTGAATTTAACTTAGTGTTCGACCGTGGCACGCTGTTCGGTTTGCAGACAGGAGGAAGGACAGAATCAATTTTGATGTCGATGCCCCCATTAGCTCGCTGGGAATACTGTTATTCACCGTCACCAGGCAGCGCAGAATCGAAACTAGGCGATTGGTTGAAGCCAACGAACTGGTGAACATCCACGGCGTAGGATTGGGTCTGGGGCTGAGTGGGGGTTGAGTGCAGGGCTGATTAAAACGCGAAACAGCGCAGCCCACTCAACGCGATAAGCGTTACAGGTGAAAATCACCAAGTCATTGGTTATCTTGGGGGCAGTACAAATAAAGAGTCTATCGACGGTGTTTGATCTACATCAACCTGCGCTGCTATGTTCGTTCAGCGAACTTGGTATATTGCGCTAGATCAATTCCTTATGTTTAAAAATGAGTAGAGTGGCGTCATCTTATTTAAACATACGAGAGACACACAATGCGTACACATACTCTTTCTGCACTTTGTCTTACTCTGGCAGCTATTGCCCCTTTTGCTAATGCTCATCAGCAAGGTGACTTACTCGTTCGCGGAGGTTTAACCACAGTCGCACCTGACGAGTCTACTTCAAATATTTTAGCGGGTGGAACAGATCTAGGCGTTGCCCTAAATATCGGCAACGATACTCAACTAGGTCTCAATATCGCTTATTTTATTACTGACAATATTAATATTGAATTATTAGCGGCCACACCATTTAAGCACGATGTCGATTTTTCAGTAGCAGACCCACTTGGTACAGGTAACCAACTTGGTGAGGTTACGCATTTACCGCCAACCCTTACGGTGAACTATTACTTCAATGATGCTAGTTCAGCATTTCAGCCTTACGTAGGAGCGGGTATCAATTATACCTTCATCTTTGATGAGGAATTTACATCAGCAAATAGCGACGCAGGGTTAAGCGATTTGTCGCTTGATAATTCTTTTGGTTTATCAGCACAAGTGGGCATGGATTATATGGTTGATGACAAGTGGCATGTAAATGCATCTGTACGCTTTATTGATATTGATACTGAAGCAACGTTTAACGTTGGCGACGCTAGCGGTGCAGTTGAAAACATTGAAATTGACCCTTGGGTTTACACTATATCTGTGGGCTATACCTTTTAGGTAGTTGCTTATAAAAGAACTCTTGCAGTAGCTCAGCTTGTAATAGCAACTCTTGTAATAATTTACCATGCAGTAGCATTCCAAGTAGAGGCGCGGATTTTTAAAGCGAAGTATTGCACTACGACAAAGCCGATAAGAGCTTCATCGTCAAAAGAAGACTTGCGCGTTATCATTGGGTCAACGTGTCCTAATATTTGATAACGCGCTTTTTTATTCTGAGTTGATCATGTGTTCTGCTAATTGGTCCAGCGACTGAAGCAGTTGGTTGGCGAGTGAAATGTCATCGGTTGTGGCAAACATCGCCGTTCTCATACAGTACATCCATTGTGCTTTTAAATTTGGCGTAACGGAAAACGGTAAATGACGAGCTCTTAATCTAGGGTGACCGAATTGCTGTTGGTAATCATCAGGCCCTCCCATCCATAAACTTAAATAAAGGAAGAAAACATGCCGAATTCTATTCAGAGGCATGGGGTGCATAGCCAATAACTCTGATGCTATCGGATCGGTCTCCATAATATCGTAAAACAGATTGGCTAATTCGCGAACCTTATCTTCTCCACCTAAGCGGTAATATGGTGTAGTCTCGTTTACTGTATTTTCGTCTTTTCGTTTTGTATTAAAGAAGTCACGTATTCCCATGAAAAAATTCGCTGTATTTGGAAACCCTATTGAGCAGAGTTTATCACCAACCATCCATCAAATGTTTGCTCAGCAATGTGATGAAGTCATTTCATATGAAAAAATATTAGCACCAGAGGGGGGTTTTATCGCAAAGGCGAGGTCTTTTTTGTCACAGCCAGACGCAGTTGGCTGCAATGTCACCATGCCGTTTAAGCTAGATGCATTCAATATGGCGGTGGTAGACGATCAGGCCGCGAAAGATGCCAAAGCAGTAAACACACTGATGAAGGTTTCTAATGGCAGTAATGAGTCCAATGCAAAAAACAATGTTAAGGGCTTTAACACCGATGGAATTGGGCTGGTAAACGACCTTTTAAATAATCACATTGAGCTTAGAAATAAAAGAGTGTTATTAATTGGTGCCGGAGGTGCGGCTCGAGGCGTGATATCACCTTTGATAGAAGCTTCTATTGCTCACTTGACTATTGCCAATAGGACCAAAGAGAAAGCACAGCAGGTGGCAGATGAAACTGGGCACTCTAATATAGAGGTAGTCGCTCTAGAAGATGTTGGCAATCTAAGGCCTCATATTATTATTAACTCTACTGCGGCTAGTCTGGACGGCGAATTACCTTGTGTTATGACTACGGGGCTGTTGGATGAATGTGATGTAGTTTACGATATGGTTTATAAGAACTCACCGACAGTGTTCATGCGAGAGGCGACGTCTCAGGGCGTGCCAAAAAGCTTAGACGGATTGGGTATGCTAGTGGAGCAGGCAGCTGCCGCTTTTACCATTTGGACTTCCAAGCAACCAGATACCAATGTTGTGGTGAACAAGATACGAAATCTTATAAACAATATGTAAAGAATTGTAAAAATGAGATAATTAGTCCTAATACAACGTTTGTATCATAAGCTTAGATACAAAATAGGAGTGCACAAACATAGTTCACCCTTTTCACGCTGACACCGTCATAAAGCGCCTTTATGAAAGGGCGTTCGCTGAAAGCCCTTTCATATTAAACTCTCATACGAGTGCTGGTCATAGTTTCTTTTTATAAAGAATATTGCTACTTAAGTTATTACTCAACTGTCGGCCTCGTTTAAAAATGGTAGGCTTTCTTTTATATACTCATCCTTTAACATGACATAATTAATAGCAGACTGTTTTAGAAAGGCCGATTCACTGTCTTTCAACAGGCGTTTTTTTTGCATAGGGTTGCCCACATAGAGATAGCCACTCTCTAACAGCTTATTAGGTGGTACTAATGTACCCGCGCCAATAAATACGCCATCCTCGACAATTGCGCCGTCCATAATAATCGCACCCATACCTACTAGAATTTGATTTCCCAACTGACATCCATGCAACATACATTTATGCCCTATAGTCACGTCGTCCCCAATGATAAGGGGAAAGCCATCTGGGAATTGTGCTGTAGGGCGAGTAACATGAAGTACCGTACCATCCTGAACATTGGTTCTCTCACCAATCTGTATTTTGTTTACGTCTCCTCTAGCGGCTACCAGCGGCCAGATACTGCTATCATCACCAAGCGTTACATCACCAACCAATACTGAAGACTCATCGATATAACAGCGCTCTCCTATATTAGGTGCAACTGAATTGTATGTACGTAATGCCACAATACTTATCCTTTCTTAAAACGTAGGGGGAGTAGTAAACTAATTATGCGAACTATAGATATAGAATAATAGCTATCTCACGTCATTTATACGTTAAAAGTGTTATTGCCCTTATACAAATTTTCCCCAGCACGCTAATTGGTTTACCTCAATAACAGAATAACGGTAAAAACAGAGCGAATATTGTGCGTTGTGTGGGATATTTGAGCGAACAGACGAAATATGACAGTTTTTTGAAAATACTTGTTGACGTGAGCGCTCAAATCCCTAAAATGCGCATCCGCTTCGGGGGAAAAGCCAAACAGCTTACCCACTCTGACTAAGAGGAAGCAAGTCTTTACTAACCGTTAAGGCCAGTAAAGACGGGAGTTTCGAAGTGAGCTTTACGAAAATAAATTTTCAAAAAGTGTTGACAGCAAAAACTTCCAGCGTATAATGCGCACCTCACTCAAACAGGGTGAGTCACCAAAAAGCAGCGGCTTACGGTGAGGTTGCAGTAGCAACCACGTTCTTTAACAATGTAGACAAGACAATCTGTGTGGGCACTCGTTAAGAGTGTCTATACGACGATTCATAATTCGATATATTTAATTGAAGAGTTTGATCATGGCTCAGATTGAACGCTGGCGGCAGGCCTAACACATGCAAGTCGAACGGTAACAGGATGTGCTTGCACATCGCTGACGAGTGGCGGACGGGTGAGTAATGCTTGGGAACTTGCCTTTGCGAGGGGGATAACAGTTGGAAACGACTGCTAATACCGCATAATGTGCACTTGTGTACCAAACGGGGCTTAGGCTCCGGCGCAAAGAGAGGCCCAAGTGAGATTAGCTAGTTGGTGGGGTAAAGGCTCACCAAGGCGACGATCTCTAGCTGTTCTGAGAGGAAGATCAGCCACACTGGAACTGAGACACGGTCCAGACTCCTACGGGAGGCAGCAGTGGGGAATATTGCACAATGGGGGAAACCCTGATGCAGCCATGCCGCGTGTGTGAAGAAGGCCTTCGGGTTGTAAAGCACTTTCAGTTGTGAGGAAAAGTGAGTAGTTAATACCTGCTCACCGTGACGTTAACAACAGAAGAAGCACCGGCTAACTCCGTGCCAGCAGCCGCGGTAATACGGAGGGTGCGAGCGTTAATCGGAATTACTGGGCGTAAAGCGCACGCAGGCGGTTTGTTAAGCTAGATGTGAAAGCCCCGAGCTCAACTTGGGATGGTCATTTAGAACTGGCAGACTAGAGTCTTGGAGAGGGGAGTGGAATTCCAGGTGTAGCGGTGAAATGCGTAGATATCTGGAGGAACATCAGTGGCGAAGGCGACTCCCTGGCCAAAGACTGACGCTCATGTGCGAAAGTGTGGGTAGCGAACAGGATTAGATACCCTGGTAGTCCACACCGTAAACGCTGTCTACTAGCTGTGTGTGCCTTTAAGGCGTGCGTAGCGAAGCTAACGCGATAAGTAGACCGCCTGGGGAGTACGGCCGCAAGGTTAAAACTCAAATGAATTGACGGGGGCCCGCACAAGCGGTGGAGCATGTGGTTTAATTCGATGCAACGCGAAGAACCTTACCTACACTTGACATGCAGAGAACTTTCTAGAGATAGATTGGTGCCTTCGGGAACTCTGACACAGGTGCTGCATGGCTGTCGTCAGCTCGTGTCGTGAGATGTTGGGTTAAGTCCCGCAACGAGCGCAACCCTTGTCCTTAGTTGCCAGCATTAGGTTGGGCACTCTAAGGAGACTGCCGGTGACAAACCGGAGGAAGGTGGGGACGACGTCAAGTCATCATGGCCCTTACGTGTAGGGCTACACACGTGCTACAATGGCATTTACAGAGGGAAGCGAGACAGTGATGTGGAGCGGACCCCTTAAAGAATGTCGTAGTCCGGATTGGAGTCTGCAACTCGACTCCATGAAGTCGGAATCGCTAGTAATCGCAAGTCAGAATATTGCGGTGAATACGTTCCCGGGCCTTGTACACACCGCCCGTCACACCATGGGAGTGGGATGCAAAAGAAGTAGTTAGTTTAACCTTCGGGAGAACGATTACCACTTTGTGTTTCATGACTGGGGTGAAGTCGTAACAAGGTAACCCTAGGGGAACCTGGGGTTGGATCACCTCCTTACCATTACGTCGATGACGCCCTTGATGCAGTGCCTACACAGATTGTTTTGTTTATTTATAAAGACTCGCTTCGCGAGTGTCGCGAATAGCTGCTTAAACGGAAGGAAACCTTCCTGACAGCCATTCTGCTCGCTAAAGTGGTAGTTGTTTTTAAATAGAATGCTAATCAATAATCGTATTATTGATTAGTGTTTTTTTATAATGCACTAATGTTCTTTAACAATTTGGAAAGCTGATATTAATAGTAATCAATCAGAAGAGTAATTGAGAAGTCGAAAGACGCACTTTTTACTCTACTTGACTTGAATTGCTTGTTATCGACAACGCCGCAAGGCGGGTCAATCGACGCGTTCGGTTGACAAAGAAGATAGCAAGGCAATTCTTCCGATTAGCTTGTCATGCATACAACATTACCCGTGTCCGAATTCAAAAGGCGGAGACGAGGCCGATACTCAAGGCTTTTTAGGGTTGTATGGTTAAGTGACTAAGCGTATACGGTGGATGCCTTGGCAGTTAGAGGCGATGAAGGACGTGTAAGTCTGCGAAAAGCTGTGGTGAGCCGACAAAATGCATTTGAGCCACAGATGTCCGAATGGGGAAACCCACCTGTTTACAGGTATCGTTACATGAATACATAGTGTAACGAGGCGAACGAGGGGAACTGAAACATCTAAGTACCCTTAGGAAAAGAAATCAATTGAGATTCCCCTAGTAGCGGCGAGCGAACGGGGAGCAGCCCTTAAGCTGTTTAGTGTGTAGTGGAATCCTTTGGGAAGAGGAGCGATACCGGGTGATAGCCCCGTACACGAAGCGTGCTTTACAGTGAAATCGAGTAGGTCGGGACACGTGTTATCTTGACTGAATATGGGGGGACCATCCTCCAAGGCTAAATACTCCTAACTGACCGATAGTGAACCAGTACCGTGAGGGAAAGGCGAAAAGAACCCCTGTGAGGGGAGTGAAATAGAACCTGAAACCGTATACGTACAAGCAGTGGGAGCCCTTCGGGGTGACTGCGTACCTTTTGTATAATGGGTCAGCGACTTATATTTAGTAGCAAGGTTAAGCGAATAGCGGAGCCGTAGCGAAAGCGAGTGTTAACTGCGCGTTGAGTTGCTAGGTATAGACCCGAAACCCGGTGATCTAGCCATGGGCAGGTTGAAGGTTGAGTAACATCAACTGGAGGACCGAACCGACTAACGTTGAAAAGTTAGCGGATGACTTGTGGCTGGGGGTGAAAGGCCAATCAAACCGGGAGATAGCTGGTTCTCCCCGAAATCTATTTAGGTAGAGCCTCGGACGAATTCCATTGGGGGTAGAGCACTGTTAAGGCTAGGGGGTCATCCCGACTTACCAACCCTTTGCAAACTCCGAATACCAATGAGAACTATCCGGGAGACACACGGCGGGTGCTAACGTCCGTCGTGGAGAGGGAAACAACCCAGACCGCCAGCTAAGGTCCCAAAATATTGCTAAGTGGGAAACGATGTGGGAAGGCACAGACAGCTAGGAGGTTGGCTTAGAAGCAGCCACCCTTTAAAGAAAGCGTAATAGCTCACTAGTCGAGTCGGCCTGCGCGGAAGATGTAACGGGGCTAAGCAATATACCGAAGCTGCGGCAGAGGACATCACTTAACTTCATTTATGATGAAAGCTAACAGCAACGTCGCGAAGCGGCCTGCTGGTAAAGCGTTTATCACAGTGGAGTGGGGTTAAGGATGTCCTCTGGGTAGGGGAGCGTTGTGTAAGTGGATGAAGGTGAGTTGTAAAGCTTGCTGGACATATCACAAGTGCGAATGCTGACATGAGTAACGATAATGGGAGTGAAAAACTCCCACGCCGGAAGACCAAGGTTTCCTGTCCCATGCTAATCAGGGCAGGGTAAGTCGGCCCCTAAGGCGAGGCAGAAATGCGTAGTCGATGGGAAACGGATTAATATTTCCGTACTTATATAATCAGTGATGGAGGGACGGAGAAGGCTAGGCAAGCTTGGCGTTGGTTGTCCAAGTGAAAGCGAGTAGGCCGAGAATTTAGGTAAATCCGGATTCTTAAAGCTGAGACGCGAGACGAGCTCCCAAGGGAGTGAAGTTGTTGATGCCCTGCTTCCAGGAAAAGCTTCTAAACGTATGATTATATGAACCGTACCCCAAACCGACACAGGTGGTCAGGTAGAGAATACTAAGGCGCTTGAGAGAACTCGGGTGAAGGAACTCGGCAAAATTGTACCGTAACTTCGGGAGAAGGTACGCCCTTATCTGTGATAGGACTTGCTCCTTGAGCGGACGAGGGCCGCAGTGACCAGGTGGCTGGGACTGTTTATTAAAAACACAGCACTCTGCAAACTCGTAAGAGGACGTATAGGGTGTGACACCTGCCCGGTGCCGGAAGGTTAATTGATGGGGTTAGCGTAAGCGAAGCTCTTGATCGAAGCCCCGGTAAACGGCGGCCGTAACTATAACGGTCCTAAGGTAGCGAAATTCCTTGTCGGGTAAGTTCCGACCTGCACGAATGGTGTAACCATGGCCACGCTGTCTCCACCCGAGACTCAGTGAAATTGAAATCGCAGTGAAGATGCTGTGTACCCGCACCTAGACGGAAAGACCCCGTGAACCTTTACTACAGCTTGGCACTGAACATTGAACCTACATGTGTAGGATAGGTGGGAGGCTATGAATCACGTACGCTAGTATGTGTGGAGCCGTCCTTGAAATACCACCCTTGTATGTTTGATGTTCTAACATTGGTCCCTTATCGGGATTGTGGACAGTGTCTGGTGGGTAGTTTGACTGGGGCGGTCTCCTCCCAAATAGTAACGGAGGAGCACGAAGGTTAGCTAATCACGGTCGGACATCGTGAGGTTAGTGCAATGGCATAAGCTAGCTTAACTGCGAGACAGACACGTCGAGCAGGTACGAAAGTAGGTCATAGTGATCCGGTGGTTCTGTATGGAAGGGCCATCGCTCAACGGATAAAAGGTACTCCGGGGATAACAGGCTGATACCGCCCAAGAGTTCATATCGACGGCGGTGTTTGGCACCTCGATGTCGGCTCATCACATCCTGGGGCTGAAGTCGGTCCCAAGGGTATGGCTGTTCGCCATTTAAAGTGGTACGCGAGCTGGGTTTAGAACGTCGTGAGACAGTTCGGTCCCTATCTGGTGTGGGCGTTGGATGATTGATGGGAGCTGCTCCTAGTACGAGAGGACCGGAGTGGACGAACCGCTGGTGTTCGGGTTGTCATGCCAATGGCATTGCCCGGTAGCTACGTTCGGAACGGATAACCGCTGAAAGCATCTAAGCGGGAAGCCGGCCCAAAGATGAGTCATCCCTGACCTTAAAGGTCTGGAAGGGTTGTTATAGACGATGACGTTGATAGGCAGGGTGTGGAAGCGTTGTAAGGCGTTAAGCTAACCTGTACTAATTGCCCGAGAGGCTTAACCATACAACACCCAAGAAGCTTTAGGCTGGTGTGTTGTAAAGCGACAAGCTTATAAAGAATAAAGCAAGTAGAGTGAGAAGTGATTACTCCTTGATTGATTGAATATCAGATTTCCGATTTGTTAAACCAGTTTATTCCTGGCAGCCATAGCGGTACGGCACCACCTGACTCCATTTCGAACTCAGAAGTGAAACGTATTAGCGCCGATGGTAGTGTGGGGTCTCCCCATGTGAGAGTAGGACACTGCCAGGTCCCATTAAGAAAAACCCGCCTACCGGCGGGTTTTTTGCTTTCTGCCCCAAAAAATAATGGGGGTCAGATCCGCATTTATCCCCCCAATTACAATCATTACATCCAATCTAACGAACATAAAACAGGTTCAGAACCCAATTTATCGTTATTTTTAGTGTTTAAGTCTGGCTATCGAACTCAAAAATAAATGGGGTCAGATCCACATTGATCGGCAGCGCATGCAAATTGAGGAGGGATTTAGAGACATGAAAAGCACCCAGTTCGGCTTGGGCTATAAACAGAATAAAAGCGTTATAAAGCGGCGTCTGGTGATATTAATTCTACTGACAACACTTGCATCGCTTGTAGCAATATTCCTTGGTATGGCACTTATCGTCGCCAAAAAACATCGACGCTTCCAGGCTAACACATGCGCTGAACGCGTACTGTCATTCCATTATCTAGGGATGAGAGCGTTTGTCTGTAGGGTAAAATTTACTATACGTCATTGGAAGACAGCGCTTCAGTGGTACATCACTATGGCGGAAAGCGCTGCGCATGGTGCAATAAAAAATGGAATTCGTGGGGATCCCTCAGGGTCAGAACTCCATATTGCTGATGTTTATAGTATTTAAACTGAAACAACGGTCAAGTAATGCGGATCTGACCCCATTTATTGCTTATTCAGTTTCTATTTTCTCGAAGTATTCACGGTATTCCATTCTAGTGATCTCTTCATCACCATCGATATCCATATCTGAAATATTACCTTCGACTTTGCTAGCTTCTAGTTCCTTCATAGTGAGTGTGCCGTTACTGTTTATATCGAGATCTGTGAATCTGCTGTCTGCTGTAGCTGACATCTCAGTACGAAGCTCTTTATTCTTCTCTGAGATCATTTCACCATCGTCTAATGCTGACATCTTTTTTCGTTCAGACATTAAAGATTGTGTTGCAGTTTGCGTATTTGCTGATGTAATAATATCGTCGCTAAACATGCTAAGTTTCTCATTAACAAAGTTATTAAACTCTGTATGACTCACTTTGCTATCGCCATCAGTGTCTATCTTCGTAAGTAGTTTGGGGTTTACTGTACCTATAGCTTCGGCTTTAGTGATAAATCCGCTGCCGTCTATATCGAGTGCGCTAAAGCTTTTCTCGATCCTAGTTTCGTGGTGACCTGACAAAGCTGATGTTGAAAGTACAGTTCCTATTAGTACATTAAGCGTGGCAATTTTCATAATATAAATCCCTCTATGTCGATAATGTCTTGATTTATAGAGTTGCCTATTTATGAGCTAAACTAAAAGATACAAATTACCAGTTTCTCTATAAATCTTATTTGTGTTTAACGTATTCACTTTTAACTGTCCAATTCTTTACATTATGTTATTCACGACTTATGCCAAAAACCTAACCTGCTGTTTTTATTATTAATTGAGTTAAATCATCAATATTTTCTAAGTTTGTGATTGTTAAAAGGAAACAGTTTTTGAAAATGCTGCACAGCGGGCACAGCGGGCACAGCGGGCACAGCGGGCACAGCGGGCACAGCGGGCACAGCGGGCACAGCGGGCACAGCGGGCACAGCGGGCACAGCGGGCACAGCGGGCATAGTAGTGAGGATAAATTGATTGGTAAGAGAGTTTACTATACGGTATGATGAAATGTGCTTAGCGCGAAGATCAAGACCATAGGGCTAAGCACACGTTATTTTGGTTTAAAAATGATAAGCGTAGGATAGGTTGAGAAAGTCTAGTCCTGGGTTGTCGCTGTTAAATCCACCATTTGAAAAGTGCATGTATCTTACGGCCACGTGTTGGCTTTCATCTAACTCAACGAATACACCGAGTCGGTCTTCAAACTGATAGTTAGAGCCAATGTCTTTACCCGCTACTTCTTGATCGCCGATATAGCTAGCGCCAATGCCTGCTTCAATGTAAAGAGGGTAACGATTGGCAATGGTCGTAATCTGCTTCATAAAAACAGGGGTTACAGAAACCGCATAGCTTGTGCTTCTGGTATTACTTTCACCGTATTCCCACACAACAGCGCTAGCTTCCCAATAGAGCTTTATATCACCAAACCACTGGGTAGTAATATCTCGTGTAAATGGACGGTAGGCAAACCTCAACCCATCAATACCATCAAATCCGTGCATGTAATCAGCACTTACAGTTTGTTTGGCCGACAATGAGTTGGTGGTAAATAGTAATGATGGGAAAAGCAAAATGTAGAATAAAAGTGTAAAACGGTTCATGTGTACTCCTTAATGATAAGGAGTCTTAGCAAAAACGTGACCAATTAAAATAAGTGATTAAAATCAGTAGTTTAAATTTTTTTAGGATAAAAATGAAAGGCCTCAGCAGAGAGATTTACGCAGCGGAGAGAAGTTGTTACAAAGCAGAAAAGTGTAAGTCATTTATAACCTTCTTCCGCGCTATGCACGCTCTTTGTCCATACTTCATTAAGGGTTAATTGCTGCTCATTCATCAGAGAATCAAAAAGTTCAGAAAGGGACGATATTGCATACTTGGATCTTATTTCTTTTATAAGTGCAGGATTTGACGTAATAAACTCGTTAAGCTCGTTAATGATATCCTGATGTTCTAAGGTGGAAATAGAAAATGAGACTTCATTGTGAGGCAGGGTGAGGTCTAGAGTGACGTCATCGTATTGCGAGAGTGTTGCAGTGGAATATAAAGCCACATGATACTCTAAATCTAGAGCATCAACTTTGTCTTGCTGAAGTAAGGCGAACCCCTGAGGTACATCTTTTACCGTGGTGAGTAAGGTGTCGCCACTATTAACTCTCTCTTGCCAATTTACTGGGGTAAAACCAAGTGGTATGGCAAGGTGCTTTATTGACGTAATGCCTTTTCCAGCTTTTTTTTTCTTTACAATAGTGCCAGTTACCGCTTGAGTAAGCGGAATGGAAAAACTTTTATCTTTGGTTTTTGTAATACTGTTGTACCATCTATCGTTGTCAGGGTAGACGAAATCCACATTACCTTTCATTAACTCCATCTGAAGTCGCCTTATAGGTAAGTCTACATAGATAAACTCGTGACCTGACACATCTGAAAATGCTTCAAGTATTGCCCACCCAACGCCTTTATCAACATCTGACTCAAAGTCGTAATGGGGGAAATAAGATAAATTTTGCGCGCCCACAATAAAACGTTCAGCTATGGCATTAGCACTAACCAAAATACCAAACACTGCAAAAGTACACGCTACTGCCCAATGCTTCACTTTATACTCCAAAACGAAAATGCATTTACGTTACGCTAGCCTGTATGAAGATAACATAAATTATCTCAATGAAAATCGCGAGATGGAATAATAATCGATTCTAGCCAAGGGGTTCTATCAATCAGTTTGCCTGCAATAACGTGTACAACTCCTTCTTTAGAATGTTCAACAATACCGTTAACTTGAAGCAGTTTGGCTTTCAAAAATACTTTTTGTTGAGCTCTAGCAGTAGCTTGCCACACAACAACATTCACATTACCCGTATCATCCTCCAAGGTGAGGAAAGTAACGCCAGATGCTGTACCAGGCGCTTGTCTACCAGTTACAGCACCAAGTATGCTCACCATTGATCGGTTTGGTTTATGAGTAAGGGTGTGTGCCCAGCTAATATTCTTGAGATTTTTATGCTGTTTCAGCAATGAGACAGGGTGATTATCAACAGATAGCCCAGTGGCTGCATAATCTTCAAGCAAGTTTTGGGCTGCTGAAGGAGCATTGCACAAGAGTTTGGAAGGCTGAGAAGGTTGAGAAGATTTGGAAGGTAGAGAGTGTAGTGGCTCACAGTCTTTTACACTTCTATTGTCAGCATTATAGTTTGATGAAATGTCTTCAAAAAGAGGAAGGCTGGCTTGACTGTCCATTAACTGCCATCGAGTTTCATACCGATTGCCAGAAATTAATTTAAAAGCATCTGCACTTGCGAGCGCCTCTAGTTCGTTACTACGTAACTTTAATTGCCTGACCTGATTTACGTTACTAAAGCCATTTTTAGGGCGCTGACTAACAATGATCTTGGCACTTTCATTACTAAGCCCTTTGATGAGTGTTAATCCTAAGCGCAGCAGCTTTTGTTTGCCATCCATAACCATCATATGTTCTACATTGGAGTTATTAACACAGGGCGCTAATACTTCAATGTTATGTCGTTTGGCATCTTGAACTAATTGTGAGGGCGTATAAAAACCCATGGGCCAACTGTTGAGTAACGCAACGTAAAACTCTACTGGAAAATAAAACTTTAGCCAGCAAGATACATAAGCTAATACCGCAAAGGATGCGGAATGAGATTCTGGAAAACCATAACCCGCAAAACCTTTAATCTGTTCAAAAAGATTGTGCGCAAAAGTACTGTCATAGCCTTTATCCGTCATTCCCTTAATTAATTTATCCCTAAATTCAAAAATACGACCGTCTTTTTTCCAACTGGCCATTGCCCTTCGCAGCTGATCAGCTTCGCCGCCGCTAAACCCTGCAGCCACCATAGCAAGCTGAATCACCTGCTCTTGAAAAATGGGTACACCCATTGTACGAGATAATACGTTTTCAACCTCCTTGGAGGGGTAGGTCACTGTTTCGTTACCATGACGTCGAATAAGGTAGGGATGCACCATATCGCCTTGAATTGGACCGGGCCTTACAATGGCGATTTGCACTACGAGGTCATAGTACTTTCGGGGCTTAAGTCGAGGCAACATCGACATTTGAGCCCGTGACTCTATTTGAAAAACGCCTACCGTATCGGCTTGGCAAATCATGTCAAAGACTTGTTTGTCATCGCCTAGCTTAGTAATAAAAGGAATGCTCACATCTACTGGAAATTGCTTATTAATAAGTTCAAATGTTCGGCGTATGGCACTCAGCATGCCAAGGGCAAGTACATCCACTTTAAGTAAACCAAGGGTTTCTATATCGTCTTTATCCCACTGAATAATAGTGCGTTCTGGCATTGCTGCATTCTCAACAGGTACCAGCTCGTAAAGTGGGCCAGCGCTTATTACAAAGCCTCCAACGTGTTGTGAAAGGTGCCGTGGTGTACCTAGCAACTGCTCTGTTAAATCAATAAGAAGACTCACTCGTTTATTACTGGGGTCTAAACCAAGGTCGGCTAACTGAGACTTCCAAGGAATAACCTTATCCCGTCGATTAATTTGCTTTATGACGAAGTCGAGTTGAGATTCACTGAATCCCAGTGCTTTGCCCACGTCTTTGAAGGCCGACTTAAAACGGTAGCAAATAACAGTAGCCGCAATAGCAGTACGCTCTCTGCCGTACTTTTTGAAAATGTACTGAATGATTTCTTCGCGCCGTTGATGTTCAAAATCTACATCGATATCGGGAGGTTCGTTGCGCTCTTTTGAGATGAATCGTTCAAAAAGAACATTAATTTGGCGAGGATCGACAGCGGTTATTTCAAGGCAGTAACACACGACAGAATTAGCAGCTGAGCCTCGGCCTTGATATAAAATGCCCTGTTGTTTAGCAAACTGCACAATATCGTAAATAGTGAGAAAGAAGTATTCGTACTCCTGCTCTTTAATGAGTACGAGCTCTTTTTCTATAATTTGTCTTATCTCAGGCTGTAAGCCCTCAGGAAAGCGCAGCTTAATGCCACGCTCAACACACGCCCGTAAATATGAGGCTGGTGTGTAGCCCGAAGGCACCAATTCTGCTGGATATTGGTAGCGTAATTCGCTCAGTGAAAAATGACATTGTGAGGCTAGGGTGCTGGCATTATAGATCCACTTTTCTGGGTACAGCTTTTTAATTTTCTGCGTGGTTCGCAAGCTTCTTTCTGCATTACTCAGCGCGGCGCGCCCTATTTCATCTACAGGCTTATGTGTTCGTGTGGCGTGCAATACATGCTGAAGTGGTAAGTAGTCACTATGATGCATAAGTACGCCGGTACAGGCTATTAATGGATAACCGTAGGTTGCGTGGAGATAGTTAAAGTTTTCAAACCTATGGTGATCTAATCCATCGAGTAATCGCTGCGCACCAATATGAACCTGAATGGTCGACTGCTTTGCTAGCCAACTTGCCCAATGGTCGTCGTACTCCTTTTTACCGGACGGCAGCCATATAAAATGGCAATGCTTAATAGTGCGCAAATCCCACTCTGCCAGCTTGTAATCGCCTTTTTCAGAGCGTCGACGAGCATTAGTAATAATTCGGCACAACTCGCTGTATGCTTCTTTACTTGGGCATAGCAATACAAAAGAAAGAGACTCATCAAATACAAAATAGCTACCTATAATAAGCTTTATCGGTAATCGCTGATGAGTTATTTCATCAAATGCGCGTACTACTCCCGCCACCGAGCACTCATCGGTTATAGCAATAGATTGATAACCTAAAAACGAAGCGGTTGTCACTAACTCGGCAGGGGAAGATGCGCCCGTTAGAAAGCTATAATGACTTTGACAAAAAAGCTCGCTGTAATTCATAACAACCCTAACTGAAAAGACCCTGAGCCCACCACTGATCATCTTCGTCTTTAAATATCAGCATGCGCACTCCATATAAGGTTTGAGCAATAAAATAGTCACGTTTTCGAGGTGTTTTGTGCCACCACTCACTGTGAAGTCTTACAGGGCCAAAGCAGACTTTTGTTGATTGAGTGAGTGGTTTGGGAGAGTCGAACAGAAAAGTGGGAACAATGTCTGAAGTAAATGTTGATGCGGGTGTGCTAGAAGCAATTTCAGCATTCGACATAGTCTCAAACTGATGTGTATCTGACACTTTTGGCTGAAAAGTACACTCTTCCCCTAATTTTGCGTTCAAACGTCCAATTAATTGTTTCTGAGCTACCTCGTTAAAGCGATTGCTGAAGAAGTCGCCATTACTGCCTTCAATCGTTTCGAAGTTGTCGCAGCGCAGGGTTATCGACACTGCTGGCTCAGGTAACACTTCGTTTTCAATGCGCAGCGTGAGTAACGACAGCCAGCTGTCGACGGTGCTTTGTGGTAGCGCTGACTTTATTTCTAACTGTGTTGATGGATGCTCTCGAAAATCAATTTGAAAGCAGAGTGAGGACGTTTGTAAATTTCTGGCACGTAAGTAGTGGGTAAGGTAGCCCAGCAGCTTTTCCATAAAAGGAGTGAGATGTTGCGTGTTTTCAACATCAAAAGGGAGAAGCGTGAAGTGCTCAAAGTGCTCTGCAGGCCGAAAAAGGGTGACACGAGGAAAGGTTTCTCCCCGCAGGGCAGTGAGGTATGAAATGGTGTTGTTATCGAATCGTCTTCCAAGTTCGTGTACAGGCATGGCAAGTAATTTATGAACATGGCCTATGCCCACACGAGTCAGCGCTTCTTTTGTTTTTTTATCCAACGAAGTTAATGACAGCGAGCATTGCGATAACCTATGTTTGATATTGTCACGATCGCACTCATATTGATCAACGCCATTTAAAGCCAATATTTTTGCTGCTTCAATAGACCACGCTGTAGCGTAATGATAGCTCATCTTTGATAGTGATAGCTCATGGTTAATAGTGCTCCACAGTTCTTTGTGTCCGCCATAGTAATGCACTAAATTATCAAGTCGTATGGCCAGTGTGTTAGAAGTGTCTAAAACAATATCTGACACGAATGGGTAAAGTCGGTGCGCTAACTGAAGGAGAGTAAGGCGCTCGTTTTCTTCACTAAAAGGAATAATTCTTATTTGAGGACACAATGCTGCAGCTTGAGCAAGCCCGTGGCCTATCTCTATACCTTGCTGGAATGCTGCGTTATTTCGTTGAACGATGCGGTTTGTTTTTTCGCAATAAATAATGACTGGCGGTGTTTGTGTTTTGCCCGATTGGTCTAGCCCATTCGCTGATTCACTTCCTCGTGCATGAGTTGCTTGATTCTTCATGTCGTGTGGCGAGCTATTGTCTACACTCATTCCTGCTTTTTCATGCGTGTCCAAGGTGATTTGATAAAAATAAAGATATGCCCACAACATCATCAACTCACAGAATGAAGTGTATGATGTTTTACTTTGTTGTGCTTCATTGCCCACTTAATTTCGCGGTTGTTCGGGGTCCAATCGTTATATATGACAATATTATCTTTTGGCCATCCGTGGCGTTGCTTTAGCACGCTAACCTCTAATGCATGCTGTCGATAATTAAGGCATAAATCTAGAGAGATAGGTAATGTCTGCACTGCAACGCTGTTGTATATACTGCTTTTGTTAGGACGGGTAAAAAGCAAACAAAGAGCCTCGTTATGTGTTGCTGCTACCTGTAAACGCCTTGCTTCTTTTGTATTAACCCCGTTATTCCATAAGATAACGCAATGGCATGCCGAACTTTTTAAGCACTGTTCAGTTGCCCACAGTGACTCCTTTTCCGTACTAGGCTTTACAATTAAAACCTGTTTAACATCAATTCCAAATGTTGCTAACCAGGGGGCTTGAATATCTCCTGGCGGGTTTACAAACACAATCATCTTGTGCGAGCGTTGCTTGCAGATCACTTGTTTGAATAGAGAGAGCTCGCCAATGCCAGTTAGTGAGCGTATGCGAACCACTCCCGACGTTGAAATGCCACCGTTTAGGGCTTTATCTAGCTGCTTAAAACCCAGTGAAAATCGCTCTTCCTGCTGACTCTGCTCTCTAGCCCGCCAAATATGCGGATGATTCTCTAACGTAGATAATGACTTATTCATAGCATCAACAAATACTGTATACATGTACAGTATTATAGTGAGAGGTGAAGTCTTTTCAAGATAAACCGGCGCCTTTCTACCTCGTAGTTTGCTAACGTACTGATTATTTTAAAAAGGAAAGACATTAAATTTTACTTCACACGCATTGTGAGTGATCAGCCATTCATAAGGGGAGATTTAACAACTGCTTGATGAATACAGCTATAAGGAAAAAGTAAAAAACCGATAATAAGGGCTTTAAAATCACTATTAACAAAAAAGCTGCCTGTATCAGCAGCTTTCAACTAATCCGTACTAGTTAAATTATATCGAGGCTAAGTGATACCGAGATCAAGTGTTGCCGAGAGTAGGTCATGCCGAATCTGGGCCGTTAGGATGCCTTTTTTGCTTGAGCACTGTCTTGGGAGTCGCTAGTGCTATTAACAGACGTGACAGCTTGGCAAAATGCTATGAACCCATCGGCTGTATTTTTTGACCACAACATTCTAAGGTTACTAGGTAACTCTCTTATAGTTAATTGAATACCCTCTAGTGTTATTTCTTCATTGGCTAGCGCTTTCTTTAGAGACTCTTCCAACGAATCCCCTTTTTCGCAGCAGTTCATCACAATGGTTGAAAAGAACGTCATTAAAGGTAGCAATGCATCATATTGGTCCTGATTAATAAGCCGGCTTTTATATAGACTTTGCAAACGCTGCGTCAGATTTTTTTCCAAGGCATCAGTTACTAATACCAAGTTGCGCTGAGCGTAATTGACTTTGCTGTTGCTCTGCTTATTGGAAGAGCGGGAAAGTATTAATTCTTTCTGTAAGTTTTGCGCGCGAAGCACGAAATAAATCAGAAGCAGAATAAGGACCCCAATAACACCAAATGCAACAATCATAGTTTTTTGGCCTTTTGTTTCTTTATAAAAGCATTAATACGCTGTTCTAAAATGAAAAGTGGAACTGAGCCATTCTCTAATACAGCACGGTGGAATTTTCGAACGTCAAAGTGTTCGCCTAATTCAGTTTCTGCTTTTTCACGTAGCGCTTTTATTTTTATTTCGCCTATTTTGTAAGACAGCGCCTGGGCAGGCCATGATATGTAACGGTCAATCTCAGTGTTAACGTTGTGTTCAGATAGTGCGGTATTTTCCATCATATAGTCTACCGCTTGTTGACGACTCCAGCCCATAGTATGCATACCTGTATCCACTACTAAGCGGCATGCACGCCACATTTCATAGCTTAAACGGCCAAAGTTATCGTAAGGGTCTTCATAAATGCCTGCTTCAATACCAAGAAACTCTGAATATAATCCCCAGCCCTCACCAAATGCCGAAATATACGTATTGCGGCGAACCATAGGAAGATCTTCAAGCTCTGCTGCTAATGATATTTGTAAATGATGCCCCGGCACAGCTTCATGAAGAGTTAGTGCAGGTAGTGCATACAAGGGGCGCTTATCAAGAGCATAAGTGTTTACCCAGTAGTAGCCGGGCTGATCGTCTCTGCTAGGGTGAATATAGCGCCCTGTGGTGTACTTTGGCGCAATGGCGTCCGGAACCGGAGCTACGCCGTAGGGGGTTCTGGGCAGGTATTCAAACAATTCTGGTAGTTTAGCATCCATTTTTTTAGCGATAAAAGACGCCTCTTTCAGCAGCTCTTCTGCGCTGGTGGCATAAAACTGAGGGTCTTCACGCAAAAATGTTATGAATTCGTTTATTGAACCATCAAACGCCAAGTCATCAACAATCTGCTGCATTTGCGCGCGAATTCGTGCTACCTCAGACAAACCTAGTTCGTGGATTTCTTTTGGGCTCATATCTGTAGTGGTATAATGTTTAGCTCTGTTAGCGTAATAGTTCTCGCCATCGGGCCACTTTTCTGCTGCTATCTCATTTCGGGCGCCAGGAATATAATCGTTTATCATAAAATCATAAAACGCTTGGTAAGCCGGTAGTACAAAACGGCTTACTGCTTGCTGCCCCTGCTCTCTTAATGCAACTTTTTCTGTGTCGCTAAAATAGTCTGGAAAACGAGTAAAGGGCCCGTAGAAACCGCTTTCTTCCACGTCGTTCACTAAATACGTTGAAATAGAATCTTCGAAACCTTTGAGTACGACGCTAGGTTGAGTATACCCCTCAGTTAGAGCCTGTTTCATATAGTCAATTTGCTGCTCGAAATAGGGTTTTAGCGCCTGTAAGCGACTGATATATGCCTCGTAATCTGCTACGCGCTTAAATGTAGACAGGTTGGGCAAAGACGCCATGGCGCTATGAAAACCGTATTCTGAGTTAATGGGAACAAGGTAGGAGCGATACGTATATTGGTCTATATAGTTTGCTAGCCGATACCGCTGCATCAATAGGGCAATAAAAGCATCTTGCGATAAGTTGCTATTATCATATTGAGCCAGTTCGTTTTGGAATCTAAGCCAATTTTTGTGCTGTCGACTCAATCCTTCAGGAGATATGTCTGGCAGAACATGCGCTAGGTCTGTATTGCCTTGACGAGAGGCAAGCAATGGAGACACAGACACTTCATACTGCCAAATGTTATCGAGGAGTTTATAAAGACCCTCATCATTATAACTTTTTGCTGATAAGCCCAAGCTGCAAATTAATAGTGTAGCGGTGAGAAGCAAGCGATGCATAAGGTTCTCCAGTAACATTAACCGAAAAACCCCGGCGCGTTACTCTTTGGTTGGTGTATAAATTGGTCTAGGAAACTGAGTTACTTTATCAGATTTGTTTTGTAATTGAGTAATTTTGGCAGAACCTTTTTTATTTACCGCGTCAATGCGTAATATATTGTGCATAGGGATATAGGTTTTTGTGACTTCCGCAAATTCAGATTTTAACCTTTCATGGCTAGGATCGAGTACAAGGCTGGTATGCGTGTCCCATACAAAGTCGCCAATTTCAACAAAGCCAAATAGGCTTCCTTGCATTAGAGTTTTTACATATAGCTCGTATCGCTCACCATTGCTGATGAACTGAATACGATATAACAACGCTTCGTTAGACATGTGCAGCTCTTATCAGTTAAACATTACCAGTGAATTTTATAACTACTCTTCTATGCGAGCAATGGCAGAAAACCCGTGTTAAACAAAAATGTGCTGCGTAGCATTGCCCCTATGAAGTGAGTTAACATATTGCTTACGGTGATAAGCATGCATTAGAAATTTTGCATAATAAAAAACTTGGTGAATTAAAATGATAAAAAAACTACTACTAGGTAGTGCAATAACGGCAATCACCTTTGCTACAAGTGCACACAATCATTCAACGGCAGAACATTCTTCAAAAGCTCATGCATCAACTGAGAGTGCATTTAGCCCAGATACTCAGCGAATTAAATCTCACCTTTTCTTTTTAGCTGACGATTTATTAGAGGGGCGTGATACTGGCTCTCGTGGGCACGATATTGCTGCGCTTTATATTGCAACAGAGTTTGCCAAGTATGGTTTAACGCCGGCTGGCACTGACGGGTTTATTCAAGATGTATCATTTCGCAAGGCAAATTTAGTTCAAGAATCTCCTCTGTTTACGTTAACGAAAAACGGCAATACTCTAGATTTCGCCTACCCTAAACAATATCTTGCTAGTCCTAGTTTATTAGAAGTTGATGCTAAGGTAAGCGGTGAAATGGTTTTTGTGGGCTATGGCATTGTTGCCGACGAACTATCGCATAACGATTATGAAGGGTTAGATGTAGAGGGAAAAATTGTGGTTACGCTAGCCGGCAAGCCAAGTGATTTTCCTTCAGAAGAAGGCGCACACTTTGCCTCGGGTTATCAAAAGCAAAAGTATGCCGTAGACAATGGTGCCATTGGCATGATTACCATCACAACACCGAAAAATGAAAAAGTGCGTCCTTACCAAAGCCGTTTAAGTTATATCCATACACCACGCATGGCATGGCTAAACGATGAGAGTGAGCCTGCAAACAGTTTTCCTCAGCTTAAAGGTGGCGCTTACATGAGTGAAGAGGCTGCTCGCACGTTATTTGAAGGCGCTGAGCGCAGTTTAGACGACGTTTATGCCGACCTTGAGGCTGACAAAGTGCCCAAAGGTTTTGCGTTACAAGGCACCGTGGATATCAGTAAAAAGAGTGTGCATGACACTATCACAAGTCCTAACGTAGTGGGAATGTTGGAAGGCTCGGATCCAATATTAAAAGATGAGTATGTCGTATTTTCAGCTCATTCTGACCACATAGGCTTTGCGAAAACCGTTAAAAAAGACAACATCAATAACGGCGCGATGGATAATGCCTCTGGCACGTCTGTGATGCTAGAAACAGCTCGACTTTTCAGTGAAATGAACGAAAAGCCTAAGCGCTCTATTTTGTTTGTATCGGTAACGGGTGAGGAAAAAGGACTGCTAGGCGCCGACTATTTCGCACGCAACCCCACGGTACCAGTAACGTCTATGGTGGCGAATGTGAACTTAGATATGCCTATTCTTACCTATGAGTTTGCAGATGTTATTGCATTTGGTGCAAACCACAGTGATTTGCAACAGTCAGTGGAAAAAGCGGCTGCAAATGCTGATATTGAACTAAGTCCAGATCCATGGCCTGAACAAGCCTTGTTTACGCGCTCAGACCATTACGCGTTTGTGAAACAAGGTGTTCCTGCGGTGTTTATGGTGCCAGGTCTTAAATCAAAAGATCCAAGTGTAGATGGCAGCAAAGTGTTTGGGCAGTTTTTGTCGACTCACTATCACAAGCCTAGCGATGACATTAACCAGCCATTTAATTGGAAAGCAGCTGAAACCTTTACCAAGGTGAATGCTCAAATAGGTTGGACGTTAGCCAATCAAGAAGCTAAGCCTCAGTGGAATGAAGGTGATTTCTTTGGGGAAACGTTTAGTAAGTAACCACGCTAGTAAATATGGTTAATTAGAGCTTAAAAAAGCAGCATATAAATGCTGCTTTTTTTATGGCTTAATAATCGTTGAAGTGACGGCTCTCATCATGGGTAGATGATTTCTTTATTCTTTACTGAGGGCGGTATAGTTATAACGCTTACTGTTGTTTATAATAACGAGAAAGTGCTGTGCAAGTAATTGAAAGAATAATATTAATCATTGGGGATGGTTTTAGTGACACGACAAAAAAAATACTTGCTTATAGCGCGAGGCAGTTCACATATTAGTTACTTTAAGCATTTTGCCGATGCCTCTCAGCTTGATGTTCACGTCATTAAAGTAAACGCAATTCCTTTCTTGCCATGCCATATACCTTTTTTACAGTTAGCAAATGATGTGAGTATCGAACGTTTGCTTATTCCTCATTTGGCGAAAAAAGCACGTAAACACCCTAAACTATCGAAATCATTTTTATGGAATATTTATAAAAAACTTAGTCGATTTTTTATCAAATGTGACATTGCTAAAAGTGCTGCATTAATTGATAAGAGAAATGCCGATGTAGTAGGGGTGTGGAATGGTCAAAAACAGCCTAGTTCGTCGATAGCAGAGGCAGCAAAAGCATTGGGAAAAGAGGTGGTGTACTTTGAAAATGGTTTACTGCCCAATTCAACAACATGCGACTGGCTTGGTGTGAATTGTGAAAATTCTCTCCCTCGCAATAGTGAATTTTATCGGCAATTTAACAGTGAGAAGTCTTTACCTAACGAATTAGTACCTAGGTTGCCAATAGCCACTAAAGCGAAGGGGATAGAGTCAGAAGCATTACCTGAGCAGTATATATTCGTTCCATTTCAAGTTGAGACAGACAGTCAAATAATAAGTAATTCACCTTGGATAAAGAGTATGGGTGAGTTTTATTATCACCTTGCGAATGTTATCGATAAATTGAACGATAAAAATATTCACATCGTTATAAAAGAGCATCCGTCTGAGTCTGTGCGCCATGACTCATTGCATCATCAGCACGAACGTATATTGTTTGCTAATCAATGCAATACACAGTTACTTATTGAAGGGGCTGAAGTAATAGTAACTGTAAATTCTACGGTAGGCATTGAGTCGCTATTGTTAGGGAAGCGAGTAATTGCTCTAGGAAATGCATGCTATGGAATTGATGAAGTGTGCGCGCAAGCGTCTTCAGAAGAACAGCTTATCCATATACTTAATAACTTAAACCTGTACGAAGTGAACAGCGAAGTTAAAAATGGTTTCCTCAATTGTTTGTATGAGTATTACGTTATTCCCACAGCTTGGGGAAACGTCGACGATAAACATGTAGAGGCGCTGACGAGACGCTTGCTCAAGGAAGATACTTTTTCAAAAAAAGTGGAAAAAGCTGGCTAAAACATTTGTGACTTTAATCCGAGACACCTATTACCAAGTGTCTCGGGAGATTTAACTCTTTACACAAACATTTGCTTAAACGCTGCCCACTGCTCGTTAAACTGCTCGGTAGGTTTACGTGTGAACCCGCTTCTAATAAACAGGTTTATACGCCCATCGGTATAACAAATCAGCATGTTCGCAATAGTAGCTTCATCAGCAGAAAGGGTTTTACCTTCCCTCAGTTTGCGCTCTCTGAGCACTTGCTTTAACTGAGTTTCTAAGCGCTCAAAAAGTTTTGCGATACGGGCACGTAAACGGTCTTGTTCGCCCATTAACGCATCGCCATTAAGAATACGTGTTATACCCGGGTTTTTTTCTGCAAAACCAAGAATAAGGTGCAAAATCATTTGGCAGCGAGTTAGCGAGTCTTTTTCTTCGTTTACAATCTTGTTAATGCGCGTAAACAAGGTTTCTTCTATAAACTCAATAAGACCCTCGAACATGCGAGCCTTGCTTGGAAAATGGCGATAAAGAGCGGCTTCAGAAACGCCCACTTTTTCCGCTAATTTTGCTGTCGTTATACGCTGGCCTGGATTGGTTTCTAGCATTCCAGCAAGTGCTTGCAGAATTTGCGCTCTGCGATTTGTTTTTTTGACTGCAGGCATGACGAAATGACTTCCTCCGCAACCGAGTAAGTTTTACTCGGGTTCCTTGTTAAGTTGGCTAATGCCAAAACGATATCGTTTTATTGTTATTTTTTATCAAAGCCACCACTTTTTTGTAGTAGTGATCTCAAATAATGTTTCTATTAGTCAGCAATTTCTTTAGCTGTTGTCGATACATAAACGTGTTTTTAGTTTTTTTCAATTTCACTAAGACGTATAGCAATCAGCGATATTAATTGATGTGCTAATTCACTTTTGCTGGTGGCGGGTAACTTTTTATCGCCTCCGTTCCACAAAACATGAAGTGCGTTGTTGTCGCTGTTAAAGCCTAAGCCGTCTGCTGTGATGTTGTTGGCCGCTATCATATCAAGCTTTTTGTTGGTCAGCTTCAGGCGGGCATATTGCTCCACATTTTGGCTTTCAGCCGCAAAACCTACGCAAAACGGCCTGTTATCTTTACGTGAAATTATAGCTAGAATATCAGGGTTTTTTGTAAAAGTAAGTGTTAACTCATTATCTGATTTTTTGATTTTATTTTCAGCCACACTTACTGCTTTATAATCGGCTACCGCAGCGGTACTGATGAAAATATCGGCCTTGAGCGCGAATTGTTCGCACACACCCAGCATATCGTCTGCCGTAACCACATCTATACGCTCGCATCCCCGCGGCGTTTGAAGCGAGACAGGGCCGGCCACCAAGGTTACTTTAGCCCCGGCGTCCACCGCAGCCTCAGCAATAGCAAACCCCATTTTTCCAGAGCTATGATTAGATATATATCGCACTGGGTCTAAAGGCTCTCTCGTCGGTCCTGCAGTAATTAAAACGTGTTTGCCTCGAAGCTCAGCAACTGCACGTCGGTTGATTGTTTGACTTACCATAGAGGCAATCTCTACTGGCTCCATCATCCTTCCCGCACCCACATCGCCACAGGCTTGTTCGCCGCTTGTTGGACCGATAAAGTTTACACCATACTGTTTTAATCGCGCTAGGTTATCAAGTGTCGCCGGCGCCTTCCACATTTGTTGATTCATTGCGGGTGCAATAAATACGCTCGCCGTGGTGGCAAGATACAGTGTAGTTAACAAGTCATCTGCCATGCCGATGGCTAATTTTGCCAACACGTTCGCTGTAGCAGGGGCGATAAGTAATATGTCTGCCCATTTTGCCAGTTCGATATGTCCCATTGCAGCCTCTGCTGCCGGGTCCAGCAGATGCTGGTGAACAGGATTACCCGATACAGCTTGAAGAGATAATGGGCTGACAAATTCTGTTGCCGAGCCGGTAAGCACAACGCGCACGTTAGCGCCTAATGCAGTTAGCTTGCGCACGAGATCGGGTGTCTTATACGCTGCAATGCCACCAGTAACACCAAGTAGTACATTTTTATTTGCAAGAGACATAGTCATATATATACGGATAGAAACGAATAAGAGTGGTACACGCATACTAAACTATCATGAAGCTAAAATCTGGGATAGGTAAACAAAAGTAGGTGTTTAGATTTCACCAATAGAATCATAACCAATCCAAGTTAATCTATTGCGAGCTAATCTATTATAAACCTCGCTAACCAACCTCAAAGTGCCCAGAGTTCAGATCGTCAAGTTGTAGTAAGCTCAAATTTCAGCATAAAGCTATACAATAAACCCACCTTTTAGACAGTCGCTGCTGCGTCGAGTTTTCGATATAACATGCTTACACCTTAACTAGAGCAATACAATGACAATAAAAGCATGGCCATTTAGAGAGAGACCAAGAGAAAAGTTACTAACCTCTGGTGCACAAAGTCTGAGTGATGCAGAGTTAATCGCAGTGCTATTTGGCAAAGGGGTAAAAGGAAAATCAGCTGTAGAGCT
This sequence comes from Alteromonas ulvae, assembly GCF_048987005.1. Classification (GTDB taxonomy): domain Bacteria; phylum Pseudomonadota; class Gammaproteobacteria; order Enterobacterales; family Alteromonadaceae; genus Alteromonas. The sequence goes on from NZ_CP185261.1 coordinate 82,405, forward strand.
TGCTCACGATATGCTTAACGAGCTTGGTACATTAAGAGAAGTGGTTACCGTTTCAGAGGAGCGCTTCACCTCGTTAAAGGGTATCGGCCGCTGCAGCTATGCACAATTTCAAGCTGCGTTTGAGATTTTTCGTCGTAACTTGGAAATTAAGCTCACTCGTCAAGACGCATTTCATAATGTAGATGACACGAAACAATATTTACAAGCCAAGCTTAGAGACTGCGAAGAAGAAAAGTTTGCGCTTCTAATGCTCAACAGTCAGCATCAGCTTATTGCATTTAGAGTCATGTTTACTGGCACGATAAATAGCGCGGCGGTGTACCCAAGGGAGTTAATAAAACAAGTGATGAAAGACAACGCCGCCGCAGTGATCCTTGTTCACAATCACCCCTCTGGTATAGCAGAGCCAAGCCATGCCGACATCCGATTAACGAGTGAGATCAAAAATGCGATGGGAATGATCGACGTACCCGTCTTAGATCATTTTGTTGTTGGAGACAAAGAAACTATTTCTTTTGCACAAAGAGGCTTGTTATCATAACAGACTAAGTCATTTTTTTGATTATATTCTAGTCAAAGGGTTCAAAATGATTTAGCATAGGATATTAGTGGGTATTTTTATTAAAGGACTGTTATGAAAAAGTCGATTATCGCATTATTTGCAGCTGCAACAATGGTGGCTGGTGTTAACGCGCAAGATGGTGAAGGCGGAGCAGGTGCTGGCGGAGCAGGCGCTGTAACTGGTGGAACAATAGCCACTGCAGCAATTGGTTTAGGGATTGCTGTTGGCATTTCAAACAATGCCTCGGCTGATGCACCTACTGTAGATCCAACTAATCCAGTTGTTCCTACTTGTGAAGGTTCTGATCCGTTAGTGGACGGTGTATGTGTTGGCACAACTAACACAGTAACGGTAACTACATCTGGTACAACTACAGCAACAACTACAGTCACTGTTCCAGTGACATTTACTTACGCTCCGACAGTACAGTAAATAAATCGTATCGTTAAAAGCCGCTTTAATTAGCGGCTTTTTTATTGCTGAAACGTTATAAAACCAGTTAAAACGGATATTCCTAAATTTCCCTTTCGTCGGCGCATTCAAATGAAATCATATTTTTCCTTGGCCATTGTTGGCTTTCTTATGTTTGCTATCTCTGGTTGTTCAACAACCACACTTGCTTACTACAATACGTTAAAGTTAGCGCTGAAAGACAGAACGGTAACCTATACCGTTGAAGAGATCGCGAATAGCAAGGCCGATCTTATGCAGATTAAAGCCGGAGACCGTGATAATGCCTCGTTGGCGTTAGCTTATATCGACGGCGATCGCTATCGTTGGGTTTCGGCTGATAAAGTTATCTTCACCATGCATCACGGTATTATTGTTAAAACAGAAGGGTTAGATAACGACATCTTCTATACAGGCAATCTTCAACACAATCCATTAGGTGGAAACGATACGCTTAATTTTAATTGGAAGCGCAAAGTCGATGTGTCTGACGTCGGTTTTGGGCTGGCAGTGGATTCAGCGTGGCGTGTAGAAGGTGAAACAAGTCGCACCTACTTTGATTACTCAGTTCCCCTTATCAAAATAGTTGAGACGGTAACGTTTCCTGAATATACCCCCTTTATTGATGTAGGGCTGTCGTGGGAAAATACGTATTTTCTGCATAAATCAACCAAAGAGCTTTTGGCGTCGACACAAAAGTTTAGTCCTACTGGGGACACCTACGAAATGGTGTACTTAAGCCGCATTGTTCGTCAGATGAAAAAGGCAGGAGCAGAAATACAATGAGAGGGCTAAATTACACTTTGTTTGCTGTTATCGCGCAGTTACTAAGTATGACAATTTCGCAAGCTGCTGCGGCCCAAAGCGATCTTGTTACAATAATGATAAACAAACAAACCTATCAGTTTGATAGAACCATTAGGTTATCAAGCGCACTGTCTATTGTGGCGGATAACGGCCAATGGTACTGGCCGACAGCTGCAGCGTTTGACTTGGTCAATCCTAAAGCTGAACATGAAAAAGAAGTGGTGCTGTCTAGCATTAGAGAGTTGTTAACTCACTTCGATAAAGGCAGCAACACACACAAAGCGCTCAATGATTTATACGAACAAGTGGCCGAGTGGACGGTATCTACCCGTTTAAATATGCCCATATCCTATAATCGTTCCCGCTTATTTTTTGAAGACAACCCTATGTTTCAGCCTGGTAAGTATTGGTTGAGATTGAATGGGCGGCCCAATGTGCTTCATTTTTCTGGTGCGGTTGAAAAGCCTGGTGCATACCAACATCAAAGCGATACGTCTGTTTATACAGCGTCGCACAAAGTGGCTAAACTTGACGACGCAGACAAGAGTATTGTTTACGTCATACACCCAAATGGTGAAGTTGAGCGCAAAGGCGTTGCTTATTGGAATCTTGATTTTTCACAACTCATGCCGGGTAGTCAGGTTTATGTACCTGTTTCATCAGAGTTATTCAGCAATAAAATCAATCAGCTTAATCAGCGGGTTGCCGCTTTAGCAGTACACAGGGTTCTTCCTCAATGAGTGCGTATTTTCCTTCAAAAAGAACAACACTAGCGCTGGTTGTGGGCAGTGTATTATCGACTACATCGCAAGCTAACACGCAGATAAACGTTACGCCCTCGCAGATGGTGCAAGGTGGAAACGGTCTCATACAAACGCCAACGGCTCGTATGCGTGAGCAAGGCGGCATGGCAATAAATTATACCGATAACGGAGAGTATCGTTTTTGGTCGGTCAATATACAGCTCTATGACTGGATGGAGGCTACTGCACGTTATACCGATGTGCGCACTCAGCTCTACAGTCAAGTAGAGTCGTTCAGTGGAGATCAAACGCTCAAAGATAAAGGCTTAGACGTTAAGTTTAGACTGTGGAAAGAAAGCTATTACTTACCGGATATCAGTGTTGGATTTAGAGATTTTGGTGGAACCGGTTTTTTTGAAAGTGAATATATCAATGCCAGTAAATCTGTAGGACCCTTTGATTTTCATTTAGGGTTGGGATGGGGCTATCTAGGAACCGCTGATGATATTACTAACCCTTTTTGTGAGCTGAGAGACAGTTTCTGTGAACGCCCTGGAGGCTTTTCTGGCAGAGGCGGAAAAGTAGATTACGATCAGTTCTTTAAAGGCACTGCGTCGTTTTTTGGTGGTATCGAATATCAAACACCTTGGGAGCCGCTGACGTTAAAGCTAGAGTTTGAAGGTAATGATTACTCTGAAGACCGTGCTGGTGAGCTTGAGCAAGATTCTCGTTGGAATATTGGTGCGGTCTATCGATATAAAGACGTCGACTTTTCATTTAATTACCAGCGTGGCAACACCATTGGGTTTGGCTTAACGTATCGTTTCAATATGAATACCGCGTCGCAGCTGAAATTCGACAAGGAGCCACGGTCGCTAATGGCAAGACGTCCGCCTAAAAAGATTGAAGACGTTAATAAGTCAGCATTGTATAACGACCTTTTTCGTGATGCTGGCTTTGTACTTTCGGATGCAGAATTAAAAGAGAACAAAGCGACGTTTTACGGTACGCAAGTGAGTTACAGGGATCAAGACGAAGCAATAGAGCGAATTGGTCGCGTGGCGGCCTCTGAGCTGCCAGATACGGTAAAAACCTATCATATTGTAGACAATCGTGGTGGTCAGCCAATGGTAGACACACAAGTCGACGCCGAAGCCTTTATTGCGGCAGCTCGTTATGAGTCTGTAGATGCCGACATTAAGCAAACCTACATAAGAACTGAACCGTCGCAAGAAGTGCTAGATGCTTATGAGCCTGAAAATACGAAAGGCATGTTTTATAGCGCAGACTTCTTCTTTACTCAGTCATTCGGTAATCCAGAAGCATTTTATTTATATCAGACAGGCTTTTTGTTAGGTGGCGGATATGCATTCGATGAAAAGCTTTCACTGCGAGGGAGTGCACGTGTAACCGTGCTCGATAATTTCGATAAGTTTAATTACCTTGTCGATAATGAAGAAGTATCTCTGCCCAGAGTAAGAACACGGGTAAGAGAATACGTGTCTGAGAACGATGTATGGTTGGACACTGCTATTTTGCACTACAAAGACCAAGTCGCTGAAAATATTTTCGGGCAAGTATATGCGGGTTATTTAGAGACTATGTTTGCGGGTGTTGGCGGCGAAATAATGTATCGCGAAGTTGATAGTAATATTGCCTACGGCTTGGATATTAATTACGTTAAACAGCGTGACCCATTAAAGCAGTTGGCTTTGGAAGATTACGACGCAATAACAGGCCACGCGAGTGTCTATTGGCAGCCGGAATTCTTAGATGACACGCAAATAACCGTGAGTGCAGGGCAATTCCTCGCACAAGATAAAGGCGTGAATATCGATTACGCGAAACGTTTTGATAGTGGGATTATTGTGGGGGCATTTGCTGCGTTTACTAATGTATCGTCAGAAGAGTATGGGGAAGGAAGTTTTACTAAAGGCTTCTATATTTCAATACCCACAGACCTATTTCTGCTGCAGCCTTCAAAAGGGCGTGGCTTCTTCCCATGGATACCCATTTCTCGAGATGGTGGACAAATGTTACAGCGACCTGCCCGGTTGATTAATCAAACGGAAATAAGGGCGCCGTTTTACGATTAAAAAAGGGAGCTATGCTCCCTTTTTATGACTTTGAACGGCTTTACCTCGCAAAAGCGTATTGATACTTCTTTTCCAATAGTCCAATTTTTATAGTCACAGACAAGTGCATCTGCTTTTAAACTGTTTCCAATTTAGTTTGAATTGAACTAGTATATCCGGTTTTGTTATTTCGAAATATGATTGCACGGTAGATGTCATTAGAGTGTCAGCCTTGAACGCTGCTTACTCATTGATTTTTTACACATGTGGCGCTTATGCTGATGACTCTGATTTTAACAGTATTTCTTAATTCAACACGGACGATAATATATGACGACAAGCGCTAAATTTGATTACCTAATCGTTGGAGCTGGCTTGTTTAGTGCTGTTTTCGCGCATCAAGCTGGTTTACAAAATAAGCGTGTTTTGGTCATCGATAAACGAGAGCACGTGGGTGGCAATATTTATTGCGAAAATGTAGAAGGTATCAATGTGCATAAATATGGCGCGCACATTTTTCATACCAGCAATAAGGAAGTGTGGGACTATGTAAATCAGTTTGTAGATTTTAATCATTATGTAAATTCGCCGGTGGCGAACTATCGTGACAAGCTCTACAATCTTCCTTTCAATATGAACACGTTTTATCAGTTATGGGGCGTAGTAACGCCGTCGGACGCAAAAGCCAAAATCGAAGAAGTGCGCGCACCCTACAAGGACATAGAACCTAGCAATCTAGAAGAGCAAGCACTATTTCTCGGTGGTAAAGACTTGTATGAAAAGCTTATTAAAGGCTACACCGAAAAGCAGTGGGGTAGGCCAGCGACCCAAATTCCGTCATTTATCATTAAGCGTTTACCTTTTCGTTTTACTTTTGATAACAATTATTTTGACGACGTATACCAAGGGATCCCAATCGGCGGCTATAACAAACTAATTGACGGATTGTTTGGCGATACAGAAATTCAAACTGGCGTGAATTATTTTGATGAAAAGGAAAAGTATGATGCTATCGCAGACAAGGTTCTGTATACGGGGAAAATTGACGAGTTCTTTGACTGTCAGTTTGGGAAACTAGAATACCGTAGCTTGCATTTTGAAACGGAGGTGCTCGATATGGATAACTTCCAAGGAAATGCTGTCGTAAATTATACTGATAAAGGTGTACCCTTCACACGTATCCTTGAACACAAACACTTTGAATTCGGCAAGGGTGAAAAAACCGTTATTACGCGAGAATATCCGCATGAATTTAGCAAAGATAATGAACCTTACTATCCATTGAATGACAAAAAAAATGAAGCCTTATTGAGTCAGTATCAAGCTTTGGCTCAGTCTTCGGAATATCGTAAAAAGTACATATTTGGTGGCAGACTAGCTGACTATAAATACTATGATATGGACGACACGATAGAAGCTGCGTTGAAATTGACGTCGCAAGAGTTAAGTTAGCAATATGATAAAAAAAGTGTTTATTGCCCGAAACTATCGTTCAAAGTTCGATGCAGCGGGCAAAGCGAAAATGGATTGCGAAACCATTCTATTAAACAATGGTTGGCGCAATGTAGGCTTTAAGCAGACATGGATCTCCAATTCGCTCCTGGGTACCTTGATAAGCGCAATTGGAGTAACGTGGGGAATACTGCGGATTCCAAAGAATAGTTACATCTGCATACAGTATCCATTCAACAAGTTTTATGGATACTGCTTATGGGGTGCTAAACGCAAAAATTGTAAAATCATTACCATTGTCCACGATGTTAAGAGCCTCAAAGGCAAATACGGCTATTCACAACAAGAAATCGATACCTTAAATGAGTCTGACCAACTCATTGTGCATAACAAAGCAATGCGAACTTGGTTTGAAAGTCAGAATATCAAGCCACAAATGTTTGAAATTGGTGCTTTTGATTACTTACATGAACCAAAACTTTCCATACCTAAAGCGACGATTGACTACAATAATCTGCGAATTGTATTTGCCGGTAATATGGGGTCGAGAAAAAGCTTTATATATTCACTTGATGATATTGAAACAGCGGGATTCACCATGGATTTATATGGTGTTGGTTTCTATCTTGATTCGGTGAAAAAGTCAGAGGGTTCGGTCTTAAATTATAAGGGAATGTTTCCTGCCGATGAAATAATAGACCGAATCGATGGTGATTTTGGTTTAGTCTGGTACGGTGAATCCTTAGATTCTTGCGATGGTGTTGCGGGTCAATACCTTAAATACAATAATCCCCACAAGTTATCTTTGTATCTTTTGTGTGGAATACCAATTGTTATTTGGGATAAAGCCGCAATGGCAGCTTTTGTGACGGAACATGATATTGGTATTACTGTCAGTTCCTTGAGTGAGTTATCAAGTAAATTAACGAGCCTGAGTAAAGAAGACATCGAGCGCTTCCAAACAAATGTAAAAACACTTAAATTCAAGCTTGAAAAAGGTGAGCTTTTGTCTAGCGCTTTAAACGCTGCGCAAGACGAAGTGTGAGCTTTTACTAACTTATGAGTTTGGGCCAAGAAATACGTAAAATTTACCGCTCTCAATTGTTGTACTTTCAACCAGGAATAAACGAAGGGACAATATTTCCAGGCAGAAATGATGCATCGGGTCGAAAACTTATTACCTCAGATATAGTGGATAAAACAATATCATCAGGTTGAAATTGTGACTTATTTACTTGTTTGCCCTCTGCGAACCACCTGACGTCATGTCCCTCTTTCAACATTATTAAACAAAGCGGGCGCAGAATCTCAAAAGAGTAATTCTGTGATAGGTAGAGTAAAAACTTCATCCGTTAACATCTCTAATTATTTCAATGATTTCGGTTGTAGAAATAGACGGAGTTCTTGGCAGATAAACAACGTCACAAACGTCGCGAAATTCGTCAAATTTACCTTCCCAATCATTACCCATTACTAGCACATCTGCTTTGTGCTGAAGAATGTAATCTCGCTTTTTTTCTAGGGATTCCTCCATGAAAACAGCATCAACAAAGCGCATAGAACTCAGCAGTTCAGATCTACTAGAAAAGGGATAAATAGGGTTTCTACCCTTTTTACTAAAATTCAATTCGTCAGAAGACAAGCCCACCGTAAGATGATTTCCATGCGCTTTTGCTCGTTGCAAAATACGTACGTGACCAACGTGAAGCACATCAAATGTGCCAAATGTAATTACTCTTCGCAATGCTGTTCCTATTTTTGCATAGTTGTTTTTATTGTAGTTGCTTTTTTATTTTAATGACGCGCACGTGCGTGCGTGGTATCGTTGCACTCACTTTATTTGTGGCTTTTGTTGAGCCGACTGCTCAATGTAAATTAGCACAAAAATAATCGGTTGTGGGTTGCGGTTATTAATTAAAGTACGGTAATTAGTAGTAGAAATGCCGAGATCGTAGAAAAAGCAGTTAAAAATTGAGCTTTTTTAACTTTTTCATTGAAATGATCCTGCCTTTGCTGTATAAAATGCGCCCTCTAATTTATAGTAATACGCCTTTTGACCCAACAACTATTTGAGTGGTGGGAACGACTGGCGCGACAGTTATCGTTGTTCTGGAGACAAATACAATGTCAAGAGTATGCCAAGTAACAGGTAAGCGTCCAACGGTTGGTAATAACCGTTCACACGCAAGAAATGCGACTCGCCGTCGCTTTTTGCCAAACCTTCAAACTCACCGTTTTTGGGTTGAGAGCGAAAGCCGTTTTGTTAAATTACGTTTGTCTGCTAAAGCCATGCGTATCATCGATAAGAAAGGTATTGACTCAGTATTAGCTGACGTTCGTGCTCGTGGTGAGAAAATCTAAGGAAACCGACAATGCGTGATAAAATTAAACTAGTTTCTTCAGCTGGCACAGGTTTCTTCTACACCACTGATAAAAACAAGCGTAACATGCCTGGCAAAATGGAAATCAAAAAGTTTGATCCTGTTGTGCGTAAGCACGTTATGTTTAAAGAGGCAAAAATCAAGTAAAGCCCTTTTAGAAAGAGCACTTGCTTTTGTCTCCACGAAAACCCGGCTTTAGCCGGGTTTTTTGCGATTATCAGGTTACATATTCTCAGTGCCGATCCCCCTTTTTGAGTTTCAGATCACGACAAATCACAGTCGTACGTCGAGTGGCGCGCAGTAGTAGCGAGATGGTGATAAAATCTTTCCCCGCACAAACACGATAGAGCCTTGATATGTTCAACCACGCCCTAGTATCTTAAGAATTGAAGCTTTACTATGTCTGCTCTTTATCTCCTTTTTCATTGTAACAGGCATAGGCAATGGCAAAACTTTCACAGCGGGCAATGAATAACGTGGTCATCGTTGCCATGTTGATCATGATTGCTTTGTTTAACATCGACAGCTTACGCCCTCAACAAGATACCTCTGAAGTACGCAACTTGTTGCCGCAAAACGCCTATGTGTTAAAAATAGAGCATGACGACAACCAGCTTGTTAGGAGTGGTCAGCAGTGGCGTCAACGCAGTACTGAGGGCAATCTTTCAATCAGTCCAGAAGCACAAATAGTCGGGTGGCAAAAAGCGCGGCTTCGTTATCTGACTTCCCTTAAAAATGATATATCTGAAATAGAGCCCCTTGTTGTTGTGGTGTGGCTTGCGGGTGCAACAAACGGTCGGGTTTACGCCTTTTACCCAACGCCTTCTGCCACCGTAGTGAAAGTAGACAATAATTGGTATGCATTAGACAATGTGTCTCTAAGTACATTGCTCCCATGGATATAAAGAATGCCTGAGTTACCCGAAGTTGAAGTGAGCCGTTTAGGTGTATCACCGCATTTGATCAATAACACTATCGCAAACGTCATTGTTCGCGAGAGAAGGATGCGCTGGCCCATACCTGAAGAGGTTTCATTGGTGGTAGGGCATAAAGTTAACGACGTAACGCGCAGAGCTAAGTACCTGTTCATTGAAACGGCCGTGGGAAGTTTGGTTTTACATCTTGGTATGTCTGGCAAGCTACGGGTTATTGATGCGTCAACACCGCTAATAAAGCACGACCATGTAGATATTGTCTTAAACACGGGTCAATGTTTGCGTCTTAATGACCCTCGACGCTTCGGTGCGGTGTTATTTCAAGCACCTGATACACAACTTGGTCTATTAGATAATTTAGGCCCAGAGCCGCTTACTGAGGCTTTTGATGAAAATCGTCTCTATACACTATCTCGCGGTAGAAAGAGTCCTGTTAAAAGTTTCATTATGGATAATGCGATTGTGGTCGGCGTGGGCAATATTTATGCAAATGAAGCGTTATTTTTAAGTGGTATCGACCCCCGTAGGCAAGCAGGTCGCATAGGTGCAGAGCGTTATAAGCGTTTAACCCACAATATTAAACAGGTATTAGCGAAAGCAATCGCGCAAGGGGGAACGACCCTAAGAGACTTCGCGCAAACCGATGGTAAGCCTGGCTACTTCGCGCAGCACCTTAATGTTTACGGAAGGAAAGGGGAAGACTGTGAGGTGTGCGGTAACCCAATTCAAAGCAAAGTCATCGGGCAGCGCAACACCTTTTTCTGTATTCACTGCCAGCGATAACCGCTCTTGCGGTATTTTGGGTTTGATTGTCACTCAACACGATGGGTCTCTGGTGTCAGCGGTCTTTGGCGACAGCAGTCTCTGCGCAAGCAGACTCAAGCGTCAGAAAGTCTATTTTTTCTTGCCTAATCGCGCTTGCAGGGCAGCTTCTACAACAGGGTGACAAAATCCGCTTACAGCACCGCGGTGAAGGGCAACTTCTTTTACTAGTGTAGAAGAGATAAACGAATTTTCTTCAGCTGGGGTGAGAAAGACACTTTCTAATTTAGGATTGAGGCGTCTATTCATATTCGCTAGCTGAAATTCGTACTCAAAATCAGATACCGCTCGCAAGCCACGAATCAGAATGGTGGCGTTTTGCTCATCAGCAAAATCTGCAAGCAGCCCAGTAAAGCCCACCACTTCAACATTAGGAAGGTCGGCGGTAACTTGCTTAATCATTTCCACACGCTCTTCTAGCGTGAACAAAGGCTTCTTACTTGGATTTGATGCAATAGCTACAATCACGCGAGAAAATAATTGTGATGCTCGTTCAATAAGATCGGCGTGTCCGTTTGTAATCGGATCGAAAGTACCTGGATAAAGTGCTCTAGTATGCATGATGTCGAATCTTTTTAGTTATAAAATGAGTGTAGAGTGAAGTTGTAAGGTAGTTATTAAATATATCTGTGCCTTCAATGTAACACAGTTGTATCATAGTTAGCCGCTATTCCCATTGCGCTTATACTTGTCCTTTTATTGGCCTCTATGAGCGCAGTTATGCTGTTCTTGCTATCGACGAATAGCCGTTAAGGCAATGCTGCCACTCATCCATTGACCAATGAAAAATGGCGTTTTGCTCTTTTTCCTTTAGCAGTGATCTCAGTAATCTGTCGAGGTTACCGGCTTTCCAATGCTGTCCTTCACGCTTGCGACAGCGGTCAAAATCAATGAGCCAAATTGTTTGCTTGTCATCTATCATAATATTGCGGATGTTGGCATCATGATGGTACACCTGATGGTTGTGCATTGCAGCGAGTGCATGCCCGACGGCTTGCCACTGCTCTGGCTTGAGAGGCTCACAACAAAGCACTTTATGTAAGTCTTGGCTGCCCCGTATTTCTTCGGTGATAAGATCGCCGCGATAAACCATGCCCCTGCGGTGAATGCGAGCAGTCACTGGTACCGGAACATTTAGCCCTTCTCTGCGCATTTCAGCAAGCAACCTGAACTCCTTAAAAGGACGAGAAGACTCAACTCCCAAAAACAAATATTGATCACTCAATAATTTGCCAATTAATCCACCACGCTGAAAGTGTCGAAGCACCCAACTATGCTGCTCGTGCTCGATAAACAAGGTTGTTCCTCGTCCTTTCGCACGCCCGATAATTTTATGTTGAACTTCCCAATGCTCCTGAGTGAAGGTATCGATACTCGGTTCATCGATAATGGCGCTGTCGTATAGAAAGTGGTGACCGGCACCTGAGTCTCGTCGTATTGTCGCCATGTTTCTCACAACTTATGGTAAATTTGACATTCTAACGGTTTATTAAAGTTTTTCAGCAATAGTTTTTTAGCAGTAGTTTTTCAGAAAAAAGAGAGCGCCACGTGGGAAAAAAAATTTGTATAGTGCGTTTGTCTGCAATCGGTGATGTATGTCATGCGGTTGCCATGGTCACTCGTATCCAAACCCAGTGGCCAGATGCCCAAATAACCTGGGTGATAGGAAAAGTTGAGCATCAACTCGTTAAATTAATGCCTAATATACGCTTTATCATTTTTGATAAAAAGCGCGGCAAAGCGGCAGTAAAAGACCTTGAACAGGCGGTAAAAGGCGAGGTATTTGATGCACTATTAATGATGCAGGTGGCTTTGCGAGCAAACTTAGCATCTCGCGTTATAAAAGCTAAGCAGCGTATAGGGTTTGATTGGGCTCGCAGTAAAGAGCTGCATTGGCTGTTTGCCAATAAACGTATATCAGCAAATAAGCATGCCCATGTACTTGATGGGTTTATGGATTTTGCAGATGCATTAGGCGTTCCTAGCGTAGACAAACCCGCGTGGCATATTCCCGTTTCCAAAAAAGATAGTGAATGGGGGTTACAACAGGCTAAAGCCCTCGGTAAATACGCAGTTATTGCCCCTGCTGCAAGTAAAGCCGAGCGAAATTGGTTGCCAGAGCAATACGCGCGTATTGCCGAATATATTCAGCACAACAATATGAACGTGATATTGTGCGGCGGTCCGGGGAGGTTGGACCGCGAAACTGCTGATGCAATAAAAAACACCGCAAATGTCACTCTGCAAGACTTCACTGGAAAAACGTCGCTGCATCAGCTGCTTATGCTGCTGAAACACGCCAAGCTAGTTATTGCCCCAGACACGGGGCCTGCGCATATGGCAACGACAGTTGGCACCCCTGTTGTGGGGCTTTATGCACATTCAAACCCGCTCAGAACTGGGCCCTACAACAGCCTTGATGATGTTGTATCGGTTTACGGTGAATGCATTAAAGAGCAAAAAGGTAAGGCTTGGCAAGAACTGCCTTGGGGTGTAAGAGCGAAAGGCGATAACCTCATGCAAAGTATTTCTTTTGAGCAAGTGAGAGAAAAAGTTCACCCATATATCGCATAGCGTAATTTTTACTGAGTAAAGTGTTCAGCTTTTATCTACACTGTGCTTAACTGATAATATAACGCACTGTGCTTTTGTTTAAAAACAGGGAGCTGTTACTGAATGAAAACGCCCTCGATAAGGCGGCTCGTTGAGTCTTTTTCTCGTATTTCTTATCGTACATTTCTTATTGTGATGTTGCTCGTTGCGACATCTCCTTTTTCGTACGCCGCCGACCTAAAAGTGATGGCGCACGAGAGCGTCTCCATTTCACAATTAAACCGTTCTGAACTGCGTCAAATTTTCACAGGTCACCGTCAATATTGGGCAAACGGCAAGAAAATCACCGTTTTTGTATTGCAAGACAATGATGAATTACACAAGCAGTTCTGCCGAGACATATTACAGATGTTCCCTTATCAGCTATCGCGCTTATGGGATCAACTCACTTATTCGGGGCAAGGTGTTACGCCCGTAAGAGTATCGTCATATCAAGCGTTAATTGAAGCACTCGAGTCAACAGAAGGAGCTATCGGCTATGGTGACAAGAACGATATCGTTAAGCTGCGCCGTATTGAGGTAGAAGAAAAATGAAAGGATTAATCTATTTTTCATTGTTAGTGAGCAGCTTTGCTGTTTGTTCAGCAGATTTCGCATGGCATGGATACGCTTCTCAGGGGGTAACTCAGTCTAACAACAGTCGCTTTATAACCGATGGTGATGCTGTTACTGGTGAGCTTACTGAAATCGGTATCAACGGGCTTTATCGATTGTCTGAAAATTTATCTATTGCAGGGCAAGTAAATTATTTAGATGGTGGGAATCGCTTTGAGCAGGGGACACGCCTTGATTACTTATTTGTTGATTGGAAATTGCCTAATTTAGGGAACGGATGGCAAGCTCATATTCACGCAGGCCGATTTAAAAACAGGCATTGGCTTTACTCTGTCACCCGTGATGTACCGCAAACTCGTTATACCGCGGTATTGCCTCAATCCGTTTATTTTGACGGCTTTCGCGATGTGGCGCTTGGCAGCAACGGCATATTAACTAGCTTTACCCACTACGGTCTAAACAATATTTGGGAATTAAACTGGAGTTATGGGCGTTCGAATATAAATTCGTCCCAACGAGATTTTTTGCTGGGAGAAGAGGCGAATGGCGAGGCGAAGCAAGATTTTGTTCATCAAGCAAGTGTATTTTGGCAGCCGGCATCTATGGCCTGGAAGGTGGGCGTAAGCTGGCTTAACTCCGACTTTAGCTACACTCCTTCACAGCAGGATAACCGTGTGGCTGGGGAGGCAAATGTAGAGCGCTTTATGCTGTCAACACAGTATTTTGCTGAGCATTGGGAAGTGTCTATGGAGTTACTTTCAGAGTCCCAACACAGTAGGGGCTTATTTGCGCCAGACTTTAATGACAAGCGTCGCGGCGAAGGTGGATTTGTTCAGTTTAGGTATTTATTCACTAGCCAGATTAGTGGGCTAATAGGCTACGATACCTACGTAAATGATGTAAATGACCGGGATGGGAAGCTTTTGGAGCAATTTTCCAACGGTGCCGTGCCCGCATACTTTGGTTATCAAGACACCACTACATTGGGCGTACGTTGGGATATTGCGCCTAAGTGGCGCTTGCAGGGAGAATACCACTGGGTTGAAGGAGCCACGCGGGTAGTGAGTTTGCTGGATCGCAACGTTGCAGAACGAGCGGATAAAAACTGGCAGATGTGGTCGCTGCAATTGATGTATTGGTGGTAACACGCTATATGAAGGTGCAAGTATCATTCACTACCAAAACAATTGCTATATTAATGGCGATGGTATTAACCGTAACCGTAGTAATTTCGGTAGTATTAATAAAAGAATCGGAAGCGAGTTTGCTTTTGCAGCAAAGAGAAAACCAGATAAGTCACCAGCGGCGTATCCGGCTTTTTGAAGAAGTGCTGCATAACCGCATGATAAACCTTATTGATATTGTAAGTCAGCAAAGGGACCTGCAGAGCAAAAACCTCGATGAACTTCAACGCACACTTCAAAACCTTTCGGAATACTTCACTCTTAACTTTCAGGTAGAAGAGCTTTTATTGTTTGGTGAGTCTGGTGTCGTGGGCACCAATATTAGCCATTATCGTGAAGCCGTCGCCGAATTAGTTAGCTCAACCCAAGCCAGCTTCGAAAGCCGTTCAACTATTGTCTGCGACAAAAATTGTACTCACTATATGTCTATTCCTATTATGAGCGGCAGTGATACCGTTCCAGTTGTAGTGGTGTCTACCTCAATGCGCGAACTCTTGTACTTGTTTAATCGCGCTGCGGGGGTACACAAAGTGGCTATTGTACAAATTGCACAGTTGCTACAAACAGCGCAGAACAATACTGACAACGACGTTACACCTTCGTTAACACTAGCCAGTCAATTATCTGCAGCAAATAGAGAATATCTACAGCAAGTTTTCGATGGCCTTCCTGTTAACTGGTCAGTTAATCTTTTAGTAACCAGAGGTGTCGATGTTAGGTTAAATAATCAGCAACTTCTCGTTAGCTTGCTACCATTCTCAGAGGGTAACGCGAATCGACCTTACTTGCTCCTTGTCCAAGACGTTACCGCGGCCGTTCAGCAAGCCAATCAGTATCAAGCCATAGTGGTAGGCTCAGCGGTTATTTTATTTCTCATCTTTTCAATCCTGTTATACCTATTTTTAAATGGCTATAACCAGCGCTTGCTTTCTATCAGCGAGCGACTTCCCATGCTGGCAGAGCACAAATTTTCAGAATTTCACGCCAACGCCGCTAGGCAGCGAAAAGTGTCGAGTTTGAAGTTGGTTGACGAATTAGATGTGGTAGAAAGCGCGGCAAATAATTTAGCAAAGCAGCTTGAAGACTTTGATGGTCAAATGGCTATAAATACCGCGAAGCTGGAAAAAATGGCCATGTTTGATGTGCTTACTGGGTTGCCCAACCGAAATATGCTGACATTTCAAATTGAAAAGCAGCTTGCCCGTTCATTTCGCGATGAAAAGCTCGTTGCATTGATGTTCATGGACTTAGATGACTTTAAAAAAGTCAACGATAGCCACGGCCATGATGTGGGTGATGCGCTATTGAGGGCCGCAGCCATGCGCATTTCACGGCCTATTCGGGAAACCGATATTGCCTCTCGCTTCGGTGGCGATGAGTTTGTGGTGTTGCTCTCAGATGTTGACAGTCGGTCTCAGGTCGATTTTATTGCCAATAAGCTGCTGAATGAATTTGCCGAGCCCATTGTTATCAATGGTCAGAAATTCTATATATCTGTGAGTATAGGTATCGCTATTACAAGCCATGCACAAGCAACACCCGTTGAGCTGTTGCGGCACGCCGATATTGCAATGTATGCAGCAAAATCAAAGCAAGGTGCAGCCTACCGAGTGTATGAAGCGAAAATGAATTTAGCGGTAATGCAGAAGGTAGAATTAGAGTCAGAGGCGCGAGAAGCACTTAGGGGTAATCAGTTTAGTCTCGCATTGCAGCCGCAAATAGCATTGCATACGGGTAAACTCATTGGCTTTGAAGCGCTGCTTCGCTGGTTTCATCCTACCAAAGGCATTATTTCGCCTGCCGATTTCATACCGTTATTAGAAAATACCACTTTTATGCTTGAGTTAGACTACTGGGTTATCGCTAGAGCTTGCTCCCTCACCAAGGAACTTGGCCATAGCGGTTATCGCAATATGAAAGTGGCTATTAATGTGTCGGCGGGGCAATTTGCCGACCCTAGCTTACCCGACTATTTGCAGCAGCAAATACAGCGCAATGAACTAGCGCCTGAGCAGATATGCCTAGAGCTTACAGAAACGGTGTTAGTCTCTGATATCAAAAGAGCTCGCGCTATTATGAATACGATTCATGAAATGGGTTGTATGTTGGCTATCGATGACTTTGGTACCGGTTATTCTTCACTAAGTTATCTCAAATCGCTACCGGCAGACTTTATTAAAATTGACCGTTCTTTCGTTTCAAATATTACCGACGATGCCGACGATAGAAATATTGTGAGCTCCACGGTATCTATGGTTCGCAATATGGGAATGCAGGTTGTCGCCGAGGGTATAGAGACACAGGCCCAGTACGAGTTGCTATGCAAATTTGATTGCGATTTTGGGCAAGGTTACATGATAAGTAAACCTATTCCAGAGCAACATATTTGGAGCGTATTGAGCAAAAATGTCGAAAACGGGCTTTGGAAACTGTCTCACGCTTAATGCTAGGCAGCTAGTGTTAATGACAATGTGTGCTAAATAATTTACACGCTTCATCGGCTTTCCTGCTAAATAGAGCGTATCACTGTATATTCATCTCGAGGCTTTTATTAAAATATCATTTTACGAATTTCGGAGAACGGCATGTCAGCGGCATTTATTTCCCATTTGCAATCGCAAATTGAAGCCACCAAACAAGATGGTTTATATAAAAAAGAACGCGTGATCACATCTCAGCAGCAAGCTGATATCGATGTGGCTAATGGTGACCATGTCGTTAATTTCTGCGCTAATAATTATCTTGGGTTAGCAAACAACGAAAGCCTAATTCAGGCGGCTAAGAATGGGTTGGACTCTCACGGTTTCGGCGTAGCTTCCGTACGATTTATTTGCGGCACGCAGGATATTCACAAGCAGCTCGAAACGTCTATAAGCGACTTTTTAGGCACAGAAGATACCATTCTTTACCCGTCTTGCTTTGATGCTAATGGTGGGCTGTTTGAAACTATTCTTGGTCCAGAAGACGCCATTATTTCAGATGCCCTTAATCATGCGAGTATTATCGATGGTGTTCGTTTAAGTAAGGCAAGACGCTATCGCTATGCAAATAACGACATGGCTGCCTTAGAAGAGCAACTCATTAAGGCAAACGAAGAAGGCGCGCGCTTTAAAGTTATTGCTACCGATGGCGTATTTTCGATGGACGGCGTAATTGCTGACCTTGCATCTATCTGCGATCTGGCTGACAAATACGACGCCATGGTAATGATTGACGATTGCCATGCGACAGGCTTTCTTGGCGAAAACGGTCGCGGAAGTCACGAGTATTGCGGCGTTTTAGACCGCGTGGATATTATTACCGGTACACTGGGTAAAGCACTTGGTGGAGCATCAGGCGGTTATACGTCGGGTAAAAAAGAAGTGGTTGAGTGGTTGCGTCAGCGTTCACGCCCTTACTTGTTTTCAAACTCAGTAGCGCCTCCTATTGTGGCAGCATCGCTTAAAGTCTTTGAAATGATGAAAGAGGGTGCAGACCTTCGAGCTAAATTGTGGCGCAACGCAGAACACTTCCGCCGTCGTATGGAAGACGCTGGCTTTACCCTATCAGGTAAAGACCACGCCATTATACCAGTGATGCTTGGCGATGCCCGTTTAGCGAGTGAGATGGCAGATAAACTGCTTGAAAAAGGTATTTATGTTATCGGTTTCTCTTACCCCGTTGTGCCAAAAGGGCAGGCTCGAATTCGTACCCAAATGTCTGCAGGACACTCTATTGAGCATGTAGACAAAGCCATTGATGCTTTTATCGAAATAGGCCGAGAAATGGGAGTGATTTCATGAAGTCACTGGTAAAAGCAAAAGCCGAGCGCGGCATTTGGTTAGAGGACTCGCCTAAACCCGAGGTGGGACACAACGACCTGTTAATCAAAATTCGTAAAACCGCCATCTGTGGCACTGATATGCATATTTACAACTGGGACGAATGGTCACAACAGACTATTCCAGTGCCTATGGTTGTGGGTCATGAATATGTGGGTGAAGTGGTTGGAATGGGGCAAGAAGTTAAAGGCTTCGAAATAGGCGATAGGGTGTCTGGTGAAGGCCACATTACCTGTGGGCATTGCCGAAACTGTAGAGCAGGTCGCAGACACCTGTGTCGTAATACCGAAGGGGTAGGCGTTAATCGCCCTGGCGCCTTTGCTGAGTTTCTCGTTATTCCCGCCTTCAACGCGTTCAAGATACCTCACAATATCAGCGATGAACTCGCGTCAATTTTCGACCCGTTTGGCAATGCCGTGCACACTGCGCTAAGTTTTGACCTTGTTGGTGAAGACGTGCTTATTACCGGCGCGGGACCTATTGGCATCATGGCGGCAGCGGTTGCGAAGCACGTGGGTGCTCGTCACGTTGTGATTACAGATATCAATCCATATCGCTTAGCCCTTGCAGAAAAAATGGGCGCCACTCGCGCAGTTGATGTGTCCAAAGAAAACCTGAAAGATGTGATGAATGATTTAGGGATGACGGAAGGCTTTGATGTTGGTCTGGAAATGTCAGGCGTGCCAGCAGCGCTTCGCGATATGCTTAATAAAATGAATCACGGGGGTAAAGTTGCCATGCTGGGCATTCCGCCGAGCGATGTTGCTATTGATTGGAATCAGGTAATCTTTAAGGGGCTAGTCATTAAAGGTATTTATGGTCGTGAAATGTTCGAAACCTGGTACAAAATGGCAAGCCTGTTGCAGAGCGGCCTAGACCTTACGCCAATCATTACTCATACATATAACGTAGATGACTTTCAGAAAGGGTTTGATACTATGGGCTCAGGGCAATCAGGTAAAGTAATTTTGGACTGGCAATAATGGGCACATATTCTCATATCAGCGTGCAAGACGTTGCTGATTTTACAGGTCCGGTATCTATTGTTGATATTCGCGATCCGCAATCTTACGCTAACGGACATATGCCGAACGCAGCGCCATTGAACAACGACAATTTCTCTACGTTTGTAGAGCAAACGCCGAAAGACACGCCTGTTGTTGTGGTGTGTTATCACGGTGTGAGTAGTCAGCAAGCTGCCCACGTTATCGCTCAGCAAGGCTTTGAAACGGTTTATAGTATGGATGGAGGGTTTGAAGCCTGGCGTTTAGCTAACCCTGTAGAGACCGAATAAATAAACCATAATTAATAGAAGTCTGATAAAGGTGCTTACCTCAATATGCCGTAGAGCATGTTGAGATGAGCACCTTTATTCTTTCTCTGACCACGCTTTATCAATACACTTGTCGAATCGATATGCTTGTTGAATCGGTAGACTGGTTTATCGTATTGTTTTCTTTTTTACACTCATGCTTATTACATTCTCTATTTTGAATCATGTGTTTGGGAGCTACCTCAGCCTATGGGCCAACCATTAATCGCGTTCAATCAGCAAAGTGCTGCGCACCTACTCGCCAATTACCTCAACAGCCAAGGTGTGACCGCTTCTGTGAGACAACAGCATTCATCAGAACAGCCCGTACCGCCTGAATTTGTTGTGTGTATCGAAGATACTGAGCATACCGAGCAAGCAGAGCTTATTGCTAAAGACTTTATTGCAAACCCGGGGCACCCAAAATATCAGCAGGCAGCATGGGATAATGGCCAAAATGTTCAGCTATCAGGGTCACCCAGTGGGTTATCCGTTAAGCAAATTGCCGCGAATGCGATTACAGCCCCATTTACCTCTTTGATATTTATTCTGTGCTTATTGGTATACGGCTTATCTTTGCTAGGACTATTTGCACCAATTGCACAACATTTACTGATGCAGCCTTTTGGCCTGCTGGCAGAAAATCATCAGTGGTGGCGGTTATTAGGCCCGGCATTCATACATTTCAGTGTGTTGCACATTGTGTTTAATTTATTGTGGTGGGGCATGCTTGGCGCCAAAATAGAGCGCACGTTTGGTATTACTATGCTTACTATTGTTTTTACAGTGTCAGCGGTAGTATCTAATGCGGCTCAGGCGCTATTTAGTGAACCAGTGCAGGCTAACTTGTACCTCTTTGGTGGCCTTTCTGGTGTTGTGTATGCCGTTATGGGGTTTGTGTGGTGGCTAGGTTGGCTGCGCCCAAGCTGGGGGTTATCGTTACCCAATTCTATAGTTGGCTTTATGCTAGTGTGGTTAGTACTCGGTTTTGCGGACGTATTCTTTGCTAATGTATTGGGAGTAAACATGGCAAACGCAGCGCATACGGCGGGTTTGGTCACCGGATGCTTACTGGCTGCAATGCTCAGCTTAGGCGCCAAAAAACCGAGTTGAGGTCGTTGGCGCTTATTCATTCTATTCAAATCAATCGCCCTGATATAAATATTTGGTAAATATCACGTTTTTAATAACCTCGCCGCCAGTTTCTTCTTTCATGTGCTCTTTTAGTGCTTTTAAAAGCGCTAATCGAATTTCTTCTCGGCCCGTTAACGATTTGACCTTTGCTGCGGGCTGTTGACCAAATATTTCGATAGCAGTAGAGCGTAACAGTGGCATGTGATGCTCCGCGATTTCCAGCTGCTCTATGTCATATACCATCAGCTCAACCTGTACACGAACATAGCCAAGCTTGCGTGCGCTGTCGCTAATATAGTTTGTGACTATTTCTGGCTCTAAGCCAATATAGGCGAAATTTGCCTTCTTTTGTGCATGAGCACTGAATGATGTGCTTAGTAAAAGCGTACTTACTGCTAAACAATGTAAAATTAGAGACTTAAGCATGGTAAGAACCAAAAAAGGGATGAGTTAAAAACAGCCTTATTGTAGCAAAGCTGAGGTTAAACGCACTACTGCAAAAGTAGTACGCGGCTTCAAGTGCATTTACTGAAACAACATAGTGACCTTTACGAGAGATGGAAATAAAAAGTTTCACCTTTCCTGAAGATTACAGCGCAAAAATAAATGTTATGATACTCACTGAATAATAGCATGAGTGTTTTAGTAGTGAGTGTTATCGCCGACTTTCCCGTTGGGCTTGCCGTTGATTGGCTTTCCTTAGCAGAAGCAAACATACCTAATCCAACGTTGAAAGACTGGTTGCTAGATACAGGCTCGTTAACCGAGAGAGTGCAGTCGGTCTGTGGTGAATTTTCGCTGCAGCTGTTGGGCCAGCAAACGTTAGAGCCTCACAGCACCGAGTTATCCCTGTTACAAGAGAACGGCCTAACGACCTATCAAGTACGAGAAATTGTACTGTGTGGAGATGAGCAGCCTTGGGTATTTGCTCGCTCAGTCATTCCTCAAGCTGTTATAGAAGCAGAGCTTTCAAACTTAGGCCGTGAGCCATTAGGCAATCGATTATTCAATGACAAGCGGTTTATACGCTCTGAGTTCCAACTGTGTACGCTACCTTATGAACAGTTTTCTCAGCATCTCAATGAGCAATCACTTTTGCAATCAAGTGTGCAATCAAACTCGAAATGTAAAAGCGATATAAAGCAAAATTTGTGGGGTAGGCGGTCTGTGTTTACCTTTGAGTCGCATCATTTGATTGTTGCAGAAGTCTTTCTTCCAGCCTCGCCGGCGTATTCATACCGAGCACTATAAATAGAAGCGGCGACTTTCCCCAGTCATGGCTATTGATCTGTGCTAAAAGAGCGCCCCTCAATAAGAAACTCAAAAAGAGAGACTTAGTGTAGATAAGCAGGTGGAATCTCCAGATTCGCTTAATCTTATGGTATACCGTTCTGTGCACAATTTATTTGCCAGTTCTCAATTGCAATAACATCATGTACAATAAATAGTCAAGTCATGCTGCAAGGATATAGCTTTGCTTCGCCTTTTATTGCTATTACTATTGTCACTTTGGGCGACATTCGCGTCTGCAATTACCTGCAATGCACCCTTGGTCGTCGCCTTTAGTGGTGACTGGAAGCCTTATTTCTACGAATACGCCAAACAACAGTATGACGGATTTGATTATCAGCTTTTAACGAGCGCAGCAAAAAATATTTCCTGCGATGTTAAAGTGCTGGCAATGACCGAGTTTCGTTCGATGCTAGAGCAACAAAAAGGGACGTTCGATGTTTACATTGGTGCCACTTATACCAAAGACAGAGAGAAAACCTTTCATTTTTCCCAGCCATACCGTGAAGAAGTAATAGGGTTCGCATTCGCTACCAAGCTCGGTAACAGCAAAACAACTACACTAGAGCAGTTATTGCGATCAGGTGGCCGAGTGGGTATTAATATGACTGGTTACTTTGGCGACAATGTTGAGTCTCTAAAAAATCAGTTTGAAGACCAATTTGTTCATGCCTTTGCTTTATCTGATAGGTTAAAAATGTTGGTAGAGGGCGAACTTGATGTTGTAGTAGATGACAGAAGCGCGTTGTGTAGCCAACTGCAAGATATGCAGATTTACGGCGTCGAACTACAAAGATCAAATAAGCATCCAGCAATTGTTTTGGCAGAGACAACATTGCACAAAGACAACGTGCACTTTATGTTAAGTCGGCGCACAATTTCCGCCGAATTGCTCGGTATTTTTAATCAACATCTATCCGCCCTGCTAACACAGCAAACTGCACCGAAAACATCGCGATGCCAGTTAAAAAAGCTGGTTTCCGCTCAATGACACAAAGCGTTGCGAGTCAACATACTTTCATTTTCTCTACTCATGAACTAAATAGCCTTTATTGATACTGTGCGGGTAACCGTTGCGAACGTTTACGCATCGCCCTAAAAAAGCGGCGGAGTGACATTTAGGATATGCTCTTTCCAGAAGGGAACCTGGGCGAAAAAGTTTTATCAATTATTTATCTAAAAATCCAAATGCGGGTGATATCATGAGAGGCTCTGGCGGGGGAGGAACGTTACGTTGGGGCAAGGTGAGTAAGATTTGCAACTATCCAAATATGACATAATCCAATAAATCAGCATTGGTACTCGCATGCAAATGGTATAGAAAGGTTAATATGACACAGCACAACTGGGGCGCTTATGCTCGCCTAATGCGCCTAGACAAACCCATAGGGTTTTACCTTTTACTGTGGCCCACATTATGGGCACTGCTTATTGCCTCACAAGGAATGCCTGCGCTTGATATAGCTGCTATTTTTATTGCTGGCGTTATTGTGATGCGCAGCGCTGGATGCGTTATCAACGACTATGCAGATAGAAAAGTGGATGGCAGTGTTAAACGCACTGCTGCACGCCCCCTTGCTACCGGCGAGGTAACTGCTAAGCAAGCATTGGAGCTGTTTGCCGTACTCATTGGTATCGCTTTTATTCTAGTACTTTTTCTCAACTGGCAAACTATCGCACTGTCGGTTGTGGCGCTGCTGCTAGCCGCATCATACCCATTTATGAAACGCTACACGCACTTGCCGCAGGTGGTACTTGGTGCGGCATTTGGCTGGGCTATTCCAATGGCGTTTATGGCGGTGTTAGAAACTGTGCCCGCCTATGGCTGGTGGCTATTTATCGCAAATCTTACTTGGACAGTGGCCTATGATACCATGTATGCCATGGTCGATAGAGATGATGACGTTAAAATAGGCGTAAAGTCTACTGCTATCCTGTTCGGTCAGTACGATGTAGTGATTGTAATGGCGTTGCAGGCATTCACGTTGGTTACATTATGGTGTGTTGGCTTAACCATTGAGGCGGCATGGCCTTATTTTCTAGCGATGCTATTTGCTGCGCTACTGTGTGTTAGGCAGTATCAACTTATTAAGCGAAAACAAAGAGAAGGCTGCTTTACCGCGTTTTTAGAAAATCACCTAGTAGGTTTATCAATTACCTTAGGGTTGGCAGTAAACTACCTGCTTTACTAGCAGCGTATGCGAGCGATAACAAGGCACAAAAAAGGCACATAAAAGTGCCTAGTTTTGAGGTGGAGCTATTTGTCGATTGGGCTATTTATCAGCAAGCTTGGTTTCAAGCTCGGCAATACGAGCTTCCATCGCCTCCAGCTTTTCGCGAGTTCTTATCAGTACCTGGCTTTGAATATCGAACTCTTCACGTGTTACTAAGTCGAGTTTAGAAAGCTGAGACTGCAACACCGTTTTAATTCGTGCTTCTGCGCCTTCAGCCATATTTTTTACGCCCGGTGGAACGGCATCAGCAATCTGTTTTGCCAAATCTTCGAGTTTTTTCGGATCCAACATGGATTTCCCTTATAATACGCAGCTCAAATTAGAGTCACTATTCTATCGGTATCGGCACGACATGCAATGAAAACCGTGAACTATGCTTTTATCCCCTGCTAACTTTGTTTTAGGAACAAAATGAAACTCAATGAAGCTCAAGAGTCTGCCGTTACATTCGTATCGGGCCCCTGTTTAGTCTTGGCTGGAGCGGGCAGTGGTAAAACTCGCGTAATCACCAACAAGATTGCTCATTTAGTTCGAAACTGTGACATGCCAGCTCGCTATATCGCTGCGGTAACTTTTACCAACAAAGCGGCTAGAGAAATGAAAGAGCGCGTGGCGCAAACGTTAGGCAAGCCAGAGGCGCGAGGGCTTAAGGTTTCAACATTTCACACCCTCGGCCTAAACATTATTAAATCCCACGTGAAAGACTTAGGGCTCAAGCCGGGCTTTTCTCTGTTTGACGACAAAGACTCCCTGTCCCTTCTTACCGACCTTACCGCCGATACCTTAGACGGTGACAAAGACCAGTTGAAGCTACTGCAAAGCTGTATTTCAAATTGGAAAAACGACTTAGTACTTCCCGATGCGTTATTAAAACAAGCACAAAGCACTGGCGAACAAGAGTTTGCACAAGCCTACAGGCGCTACCAAGACAATTTAAAAGCCTATAATGCGTTAGATTTTGACGATCTTATTTTATTGCCTACGCTGCTGTTAAAAACAAACGAGCAGGTTCGAGCTAAGTGGCAAAGCAAAATACGTTACCTACTTGTTGATGAGTATCAAGATACCAATACCAGTCAGTATGAACTGGTGAAGCTACTTGTTGGTGAGCGCTCTCGGTTTACTGTGGTAGGCGATGACGACCAATCTATCTATTCGTGGCGCGGGGCCAAACCACAAAACCTGAATTTACTGCAAAAAGACTTTCCCCGTTTAAACGTTATTAAGCTGCAGCAAAACTATCGCTCTTCAGGGCGTATACTGCATTGCGCGAATATCTTAATTCAGAACAACCCCCATTTATTCGATAAAACCCTGTTTTCGGAACTTCACTACGGTGAACCATTAAAAGTTATTGAAGCCAAAAACGAAGAGCATGAAGCTGAGCGGGTGATAGCCGAGCTATTGGCGCACAAGTTCATGAACCGAACCAAATTCAAAGATTACGCTATTTTATACCGTGGTAATCACCAAAGTCGTTTGTTTGAAAAGCTACTAATGAGCAACCGCATTCCTTATAAAATAAGTGGAGGCATGTCGTTCTTTGGGCGCACCGAAGTGAAAGACATCATGGCCTACTTGAGGCTGTTGGTGAATCAAGACGATGACAATGCACTGCTACGTATTATCAATACGCCTGGCCGTGGTATTGGCCGAGCCACACTGGAAAAACTTGGCAATTTTGCAAATAGCCTGGGTGTGTCCATGTTTGAGGCTGCAACACACAACAACCTAAACAGCGTATTGCCCGATAAAGCGTTTCATTCGGTGTCTGGGTTTGCCCGATGGGTTGTAGAGCTATCTGATAATGCACAGCGCGGCAATACGGTAGACGCAGTAAGAAGCATGATCCGTACAATGGGTTACGAAGAGTGGCTATACGAGTCGAGCGCAAGCCCAAAAGCTGCTGAAATGGCAATGGCTAACGTTAGTACGCTTTTTGGTTGGGTTACCGATATGCTTGAGGGTAACGACCTCGACTCCCCAATGACACTTACTGAGGTGGTAAACCGTCTAATACTTCGCGACATGATGGAGCGTGGAGAAGAAGATGGCGAAAGTGACCAAGTTCAGCTAATGACGCTGCACGCCTCAAAAGGGTTAGAGTTTCCCATTGTGTTTCTTGTGGGCATGGAAGAGGGGTTGTTGCCCCATCAAAGCAGTATAGATGAAGATAATGTGGAAGAAGAGCGGCGATTAGCCTATGTAGGCATTACACGAGCGCAACGAGAGTTAATATTTAGTTTAGCGAAAGAGCGACGACAGTTTGGTGAGGTGATTCAGCCAGAGCCCAGCCGCTTTTTATTTGAATTACCGCCTGATGACATTCAGTGGGAAAACCAAAAGCCCAAAGCGACTAAAGAAGAGCGTCAACAAAAAGCGCAGGTGGGTATTGCAAACTTAAGAGATATTCTGGGAAAAAAATAAAGTAGTGTGAATGCTTACTAACTTTAAGGTGCTCATTCAGATGCTTTCTTGATATCCAAAACAACAGCGCGCTGCAGTGTTTTACCTTGGCCATAGACACACTTTATGTCGTTAAGTGCGCTAAGTTGCGAGGGCGAATCTACACCTTCTGCAATCACATTAAACCTCAGGTGTTCTGAAATTAACATTACCGACTGAATTAGCTTGAGGTTGCGCTGAGACCTTGGTAACGATTTTACAAATCGATGGTCAATTTTAATGAAGTCGAAAGGGTAGGCAAACAGGTAGCTCAGCGACGCCAAACCACTACCAAAGTTATCGAGTACCAGCGTCACGCCCGCACGTTTTAACTTTTTAATAGCGGGCAGTATAAACTGCGAGCGACGATTTAAGTCATTCTCGTCGAACTCAAACACTAATCGATTTGCACTAATATCTGAGTCAGCAATAACGTCGGTCATTTGGTTAACCATTGCAGGTTGTAGCAGATGATTAATCGATACGTTTACCGCAATACGCTCGATAGCATCGTCAGTGTCATCAAAGCGCTTTATCAGTTCACATGCTTTGGTTAACTGGAAAAGATCTAAATCGATAGTTAATCCACTGTGCTCTGCGACTTGTCTAAATTGTTCTCTCGCAATCTTTCCGTAAGTAGGATGCGACCAACGAACGTACATTTCTTTATACAAAATGCTGTTGTCGATGAGATTGATGACAGGTTGTAAGAAAAAATCAAACTCTCCATCTCTTAGGGCACGTCTGAATTCGTTTTCTAGCTCAAGTTCTTCAATCAAACGCTCACGCATACTCTTGTCGAACATAACATAGCGTCCACGGCCTAAGGTTTTTGCTTGGTACATGGCAGCATCGGCGTCTCGCAATACTTCATCAGCACTATTGTAATAGGGCTCAAGGAGGGCGATGCCGATACTGGCGCCCGAATACATTTCACGGCCATCAAGTAGAAAAGGTTCTGATATTGATGCAATGATACGACTTGCCACTTCCTTGACATCAGCGTTTTCATCAAAGTTATCCAGTAACACAACAAACTCATCGCCGCCTAACCGAGCCAGTAAATCGTGGCCGCGAATACACAGTGCAATGCGCTTAGATACTTCAATTAAAAATTCATCGCCCGCGTGGTGGCCAAGGGTATCGTTAATCACTTTAAAGCGGTCGAGATCGATGAACAAAACGGCGAACATATTTTCGGTATAACGCTGTTTGCTTGCTACCGCGAGCTCTAAGCGGCTGGTGAACATTGCTCGGTTTGGCAAGTCGGTTAGCGAGTCGTGGTGTGCATCGTGAATGAGCTTGAGCTCAATCTCTTTACGTTCATCTATCTGTTGCTGTAAAAATGAGTTGGCGCGATTAAGCTCTGCGGTGCGCTCTTTGACTCGTTCCTCAAGTTGCATATTGTATTGCTGAATGGCTTCTGTATTACTTTTTCGCTCCATAGCCACCGCAATATGGTGTGATACAAAACGTAAAAGCTCTTGGTCACGGGCAGTGTACTTAGCGTGTTTTCCATAGGTTTGAACGGCAATCACACCGGCTATGTCACCATCTACCACGAGCGGAGAACCTAACCATGAATTCGCGCTCTTCAGCATTTTTTGCGCCACAGTCACATCAAGTTCGCCATTTTCCGCTAGCTGTAGCACCCGGGGAGGGTTGATTAGCTCGGCGTGCCCGGTGCGAAGCACAAATTCTGTTAATCCAAGACTAAGTGGTCTAGGGTCAATGGTTGCTTGGTTGACGTCACTAAAATAAGGAAACTCAAGTCTATTTTGAGTTCTATCTACAATCGCAATATAGCAGTTTGGCGCGCTTATTAGCCTAGCAAGGATCTCATGCAGGCTTGAATAGAAAACGTTCATATCGCCTTCAAGAGTAGCGGCTAGCTCAGATATTTCGAACAACGCCTGTTGTAACGATTCAACTTTTTGGCGTTCAAGAATTTCTTCTTGTAAGTCATCATTAGTTCTTCGTAACTGACGCGTTCTATCACGAATAGTGCGTTCGGTAAGCTCTCGGTTTTTAACACGATCTACCGTGGTAACAATGTGTTGAGATACAAACAGCAGTACTTCTAAATCTTCTTGGGTATAGTGCACACCTTCATCATAAGTTTGCACAACCATTGCGCCAATAACTTGGCTACCACGCTTTAACGGAACGCCAAGTAACTCATAGGGAGGAGAGCCGACGAGTTTAAAGCCAAGCTCTTCAGCAAACTCGTGTTCTTCATCACGCTGGTAAAAAAGGTGATTGCCCGATTTGAGAATATAACCGGTCATGCCGTCCATTAGCGACTCGGCAGGGAGCTGTCGCACGGTCTGTTCGTCAAACTCGTCAACGAAATAAGAAAAGTCGACAACGTTGCTTTCAGGATCGTAAAAAGCGACGTAGAAATTGTCCGCAATCATAAAATCGCCGATAATTTCATGAATAGAAGTATAGAGATGATTAAGATTACTAACAGAGCTGGCGAGTTCGGAAATGTCAAAAAGCGCCTTCTGAACACGTTCAGCACGCTTGTATTTATCTGTAAGCTGCTGAAGCTGCGGGATAAGTTCCCGTAGTTCTTCCTCAGACAGCTCAGATTGAGTCGAGTTTGATGACATTCCGATCGCCAATGTAAAATTAACACTTCGTTGAGCGGATTAACTTACCCCATCCACTGAAAAAACGCTAATTTTCAAAACAACTAAACCGTCAATTGACAGTTTAAATACCTTCAATCATATACTCGATTGCCGCTTTTATATCGTCTTTTGAACAGTTTCCACACGTACCCATTGGAGGCATTGCGTTGATACCATTAATTGCATTTTGCCATACGCCGTCAAGTCCGCGATCGTCTAAACGAGGTTGCCAGTCGGCTGCTACCTGAAGTTTAGGAGCACCAAGAACACCTGCACTGTGGCACGCGACACATGCAGAGTTGTAAATATCTTCGCCAGATTTTGCTCCGCCTGCAGCTGCGGAATTACCTTGTTCAGCGGCACCAGCAACGTGTACTCTACCAAGCGGCTTTATACGATCTGCAATTTCATCGTTACTCATTTCTTGCGCTTGCGCAGCAAAAATAGTTAGCGCAGTAGCAGCAACAGTTAACCAAGTCTTTAATTTCACATCTGTCTCCAGGCAATGATGAATTTGTTTATAATATAACTGGCCAGATTATAACGGTAAATGGCGGCTGAACAACTATAAGAATCCAATTACCTATAAAAAGTAAGGATTTTTAACAATCGAACATCGATTAAATTGAAAGAAAAGAACAAACTAGTTGATGCCTGCCCATGGCCTAAGTATCATTACGGTGCGTTTGAAAATGTGTTTATTAACATTCATTAATTTCTGCAAACCTCATTTTTAGCACCTGTAGCTCAGTTGGATAGAGTGTTGGCCTCCGAAGCCAAAGGTCGCGCGTTCGAATCGCGCCAGGTGCGCCATCTCCTCATAGCCACGTACTTTTTGCTCACTATCAAATTCATCATTGCCATTTACGAGTGGTTATAGCGTTTACAACATAAATCTTTATTGTTATGTTATAACATAATTTGCTGGTGGCAAATGAGCAGTCTCAATGCAAAGCTCTCTGCTGACTCACTATTAGAATTTACTCTTTGGGCTCTAACGTAGGCTAAAAGCATGATGCAAAAAAAGTTACCAGTAACGGTGCTATCTGGATTTCTAGGTGCAGGCAAAACCACCGTGTTAAATCATATTCTTAATAATAAAGGAAGGGCAGAATGGTCAACACTTCCCGATCCATTTCCATCTTGGTGACACTAACATGCTTGCATTGAAAGAAAAAACTACATGCTCTTGGAGCAGTGGACAGTCTCCTATCGTACTTGGCGATATTATCTGCGATACAAAAAGCGTCACCATTTGGGAGCGAGAGAAAAATGATGCTATCACTCGCTACTTTGAAGCGGTTTTTACATCGTTAGGGTTAGGCCTAAAAGGTGTGTTTGAGGTTAATACCCTTAAGCAGCAGCTAAACACTATGCTGCCTAAGCAAGATGGCAAAGCTGAAGTTATCGATGATGTTTATTTACTGACCGATATGCTTACATGTTTGTTCGATTGCAAAGATGTGGGTCTTCGGCTAGTGCCGCTCACCTCAGCAATGTGTCCTAGCTTTCATCGGGACAATATACCCGTGCGCCTTGTAAACACCTATCTTGGTGCTGGAACTCAGTGGCTTCCGCTAGAGCAATTGTGCCCAACGCCTTTTGCTGAAAGTCAGCAGTATGTATCGCAAACGAATTTTGGTATGTACTACAAACACAACGACATTCAAACAATGAATGCGTTCGAGGTAGGTATGCTAAAAGGTGAGGCTTGGCATGAGTCGTTAGGAGCCGTGCATCGTTCATGTCCTGTTGCAAAAGGCGAAAAAAGAGTGTTACTCACATTAGATCCAATGTGAGCATTCTATTGCATTTAATTGAATCAAATTGAAAGTTTACTCTCCCACTTGATGAATTGGGTCCGTTGGACTCAATTCATTTTTGTGCTTCCTCGCTTTTATCTCTTCTTATTGTTATCGGCTGGAATAAAGCTAGCTTACCGCTGGGGTCCTTAGGCTACGTCAATGCCATAGGTTGGATTGCTATTAGCGCTGTGTCTGTGCTTATCGCTCCATTAGGTGCGAAACTCGCGCATAATTGAAATCCTAATATGCTAAAACGCGCATTTGGGATATATCTGGTGATTACAGGTGCTTTCATGCTGCAAAAGAGCGTGATATCCATCTCTTCTAACTCGGTATTAAAAGAGAGTTGTTGTGTATCAACTAACATCGAAGAGTACTAAGTTAACGTAGGTTGTCTAGCATACGCTGGGCTAACTCAGCTATTCGTATATTTTGGTCCATGGCCGCAGACTGCAGCTTTTTGTATGCTTGGCTTTCGCTAAGCTTCCCTTGCTGCATTAATAGCAACTTTACTCTATCAATGGCTTTTTGCTCATTAAGGGCTTGTTTGGCCCCATTTAATTCGTTCGCAATATCTTGAATGTGCTGCGCTTGCTGGCGAATTAAGTCATAAAACGACTTGTGTGCAGAGAGTGATGTTGAGGTAATTCCTGAGTCACTATGAGCGCCTGCCATAGAGAGACCTTTAACGGTTTTATCGTAAATCATCGAAACGGGTGTATCGCTCATTGAAGGGCTGCTATTTAAAGCGGCAATCAGCAGTTCGTTGTTACGCAGTTCCTCCTCGGCTTGAGCAATTCTTAGTGTGGCTTTTTCTATCAGCCTATCGGTAATGTGTTCTTCTATGTCTTGCATCGCGTCAATTCGCAACGTGGCAATGTCATACCAAATTTCGCTAAGCTCAGCGGTGCAAGTGTCATTCTCACCAAGCTCACAAATCATTTTACGTAGTCGGTTAAGATGTTCGGTGTGGTCACTTTCTAATTGTTGCTGCCACATTGAGAGTTCAGTGGCATCGGCAAATTTAGTGAACGTCTCAAACGAGTGCTCTTGCGAATCTGTCAGTGCTGTTATTCGATCGCATAAAGATTGCTTGAAATGACTGGAAGAAAACCCAATTGCCCCACAAGCACGCTCTTGTCCCGCATACTCTTTACCTTGAATAAAGTTAAATAACGCGACTAGAAGGCGAGTGATAGCAGGGTCGTTAGCAACGTCGGCGGCTTCAAAAATTACATCAATCAACGCGGCAATTAGGCGGCAAAATGCATTGGTCGATTCGGTTGGTGTGAGTTGCTGCAGCGCCACTTTGCTACGCAAATCCTTAAGGTTGTCCATACCTTGCAACGCAAATGTAATGGTAGTAACCAATCGCATGGTAAGTCCATTATCAGAATTGGATAGGTATAAAGCGTTAAGCAAGCTACGAAGTGTTTTCTCACTCATCTCACTTGCGGTTTCTTGTTGTGCCCTTTGAGAGGCAAAACGTTCGCCTCGAGAACATAGAAATACATTGCTCATACCGCGCTCGCGCTGCAGTTGATGAATCATCTCCGTTACCGCTTTCACTATTTTGCAATTTGATGATAAGTGTCGCAGTGCCTGTATTTCTTGATGCTTGGCTAATAAAAAAAAACGCTTTGTGATATCGCTATGATGGCCCATCGTGAAGTATCCAGAAAAGAGATACATAGGATAAGCAAATGTTGTTCCCTTCAATCAAACTGCAAGGGATCCACATCGATATACCCGATGTAAGCAGCTGGGCGCCACTATTTACTACCTTGATCAAAAATAATGGACTGATCACAAAAGCAAGCAAACGGATTGCACTACATCATGCTCCAAATTAGTGCACTTTTTCTCGAGACAGGTGCAAACGATGGGGGGTATATCGAACACGTTTATTCTTACCATTGAGTAATTATCTGTTATAGAAGAGAATTTCATTTAAAGTTTTGCGCCTCAATATTGGCATCAATATTGTTTTACTTTTTATGAACAATGCAGATTGTTTAAGAACAATATTCGGATAAAGGCGTCCGCAACTTATTTTTTAGGAAATAAGAGCGGGCGCTTTTTTGTGCCTGAAATTTAGGTAAAGAATGTTTCTAAGGAATTAATATCAATAGAAAAGGTGATCAAACATGGCGTATTTACTTCCTTCTGAATTTGCAACCAAGATGGTTGATGCTGGCGAATCCAAAATATATATGTCTACTCGCGACACATTAATTCGCGCTTTTATGGCGGGGGCCATTTTGGCGTTGGCCGCGGTTTTTGCAATAACCATCGCGGTTCAAACAGGGGTGTTTTTAATTGGTGCAATACTCTTTCCTGTTGGTTTTTGTATGCTGTACCTCATGGGGTTTGACCTACTTACCGGTGTTTTTGTGCTTACTCCACTAGCCTGGTTGGCAAAACGAC
The DNA here is from genome assembly GCF_048987005.1 of Alteromonas ulvae. Taxonomy (GTDB): domain Bacteria; phylum Pseudomonadota; class Gammaproteobacteria; order Enterobacterales; family Alteromonadaceae; genus Alteromonas. The sequence continues at coordinate 116,088 of NZ_CP185261.1, forward strand.
CTGGCGTGACATGGCCGCAAATTCTCCGCAATTGGGGCTTAGTGTTTTTAGGGAATTTTGCAGGTGCGCTGAGCGTGGCATTTATGATGTCGTTTGTTTTCACCATGGGTTACAACATCGATGGCGGTGCTATAGCGGCTAAGGTGGCGGGTATCGGTGAGGCAAGAACGCTAGGATATGCAGAGCATGGCGTTGCTGGCTGGTTTTCTATTTTTATCCGCGGCATGTTGTGTAACTGGATGGTATCGCTTGGTGTTGTTGGTGCGATGATATCTACTCACGTAAGCGGTAAAGTGTTGGCTATGTGGATGCCTATCATGCTGTTCTTCTTTATGGGGTTTGAGCATTCGGTGGTTAACATGTTCTTGTTTCCGTTCGGCTTAATTATGGGCGGCGAGTTCTCTGTTATGGATTACTTTATTTGGAATGAAATTCCTACCGCGCTGGGTAATTTAGTGGGAGGCTTAGCGTTTACTGGTTTGACTATTTATTCTACCCATGTGCGTACTGCCCCTAAACGCGTTATTGCTACAGGTGCTAGCAACAAAACGGTGCTTGCAGCAAAAGTGAATGACAAAGTATAAGCCGTGATCACCTTTCGTCATGGTGCCTTTTCGAATAAAGGCCAAAAACCGATTAATCAGGACCACCATTGTGTGGTGGTGCCTGATTTTTCGCCATCGGCAAATTTCGATGCTATCGCTGTTGTGTCTGATGGAATAAGTAGTAGTCAGGTTAGTCAGTATGCAAGTAACTTCGCCGTTGAAACGTTCGTTCGTGAATTCTCACGAACAAGCAGTGTGTGGTCTTTGTCGAGGGCGGCACAACATGTACTGCGTACCATAAACACCGAGCTTTACATAAAAAACCAACAAAGCCCTTATTTTGAAAATCTTGATAAAGGCTATGTCTGTACCTTTAGTGCAGTTATTTTGAAAGAGCAGTCTGCGGTGTTACTGCATTGTGGTGATAGCAGCATCTATCACGTACACCGCGGTGAACTAACGCTTTGCACCCGCCAACATCGAGAAGCCGGCGAGAGTAACAATACTTATCTAAGCAATGCCCTCGGTATTCGGCCTAACTTAAGCATTGATATGGCCATCCGAACGCTTGCGCCTAGCGATATATTTGTATTAATGACAGATGGCATTGCGGATACCTTGCCGCCAAAAACATGGTACGCAATACATCAGCATAATACGCCTAGTATCGACTTGAGCGCACAACATATAGCGCAAGCAGCACTGAATGCAGATTGTGATGATAACGTCACTGTAGTGCTGCTTGAGGTACTATCCATTGCTAAGGAAGAGAAAGTACATTATGCCTCAAATGGCTTCCTTCCTTTTTTAGATACACCCAAATCAAACGATGTCATAGACGATTGGACAATACAGCGGCAGTTATATACCAGTGAACGCAGCCTGGTTTTTCTTGCTAAGCATAACCTCCACAATCATCAGGCAGTGTTAAAAATTCCTGCAAAGTCGATGCACGATAACGAAAGCTTTTTAGATGAAATGGTGAAAGAAGAGTGGATTGGTGCGCGGGTACAACATGACAATGTCCTTAAAAATTACACGTCCCCTTTTTTACGACATTACTTTTATATTGCCATGGCGTACACACCTGGAATAAGTTTACGCCAATATCGAGACGACGTTGGTAGTGTCTCTCTTTCTGAGGTTCGAGGCTGGAGTGCGCAAATCGTTAGCGCCCTAACGGCACTTCATCGGCAAGACGTGCTTCATCAAGATATTAAACCGGATAACATCATGGTTGATGAAAACGGTAAAATTACACTGGTAGACTTTGGTGCCGCGAGCATAGCGGGTTATCTTGTTTCGCAAAGTGATGTGCAGCATGCCGTTCCTGGCGATCTATTGTTCACCGCTCCGGAATACTTTGTGGGGCTTTGGCCTGATGAAAGCTCAGATCAGTTTTCTTTAGCAGTGGTCCTATACTTTTTACTCAGTGGCGAGTATCCCTACAACAGTAATGTTGCCAAGAAAAGCAACTACGCAGGTCTTCTTAAGTTGCGTTATATCAGCTTACTACAACGAAGCGTCGCCGTTCCCATGTGGGTTGATGAAACGCTAAAGCGGGCTTGTCATCCTAAAGCGTCGAAACGCTATCCGAGCTTGTCTGAATTTCTATACGACTTAAATCATCCTAATCCATCTTACCGCAAAAGCTTGCCACTGATGGAGCAGCATCCAGTACGGGCATGGAAAACCGTGTCTGGCGTATTGCTGGTATTACTCCTTGCTATGCTTGTTGTTCATTATACGTAACCTGAACCTTGTTTGAAAAACGGCGCTCAGTATCAAAGGAATGCACCATAAACTATCTTCTTTGCTTATTCGTGGTGCGATATCAACGGGTTTATGCCAACGTTATTTTGCTAAGTCTTTGTAATATAGCGATGAAAAGCATTGGCACTATACTTGTATTATTATTTACATAGTCTCGACTAGGTACCTGTGTATCATCGAGTAGCAACATATTTAACAATGTACTTAATCAGGCAATGAAGCCCGCAACCAGGAATGGTTGCGGGCTTTTTTTTGCTTTAAATAAAGGTGAACGAGATGACGCTTTCCTCACAGCAGCAACAACGCATCGTGATAATTGGCAACGGTATGGTTGGCCATCACTTTGTTGAGCAACTTATAAACAGCAAAGCCGACTACCATATCACTGTGTTAAGTGGAGAGGGCCGGTTAGCTTACGATCGTGTTTACTTATCGTCGTACTTTACGGGTAAAACCGCGGCCGATTTAGCACTTACCGACGAAAAAACGTATCAGCAGTGGGGGGTGAATGCCGTTACCGGTGCGTGGGTTACTAATATTGATCGTTCCCATCAAGTCGTGACAACTAAAGACGGTACTTCATATCCCTACGATAAACTCGTGCTGGCGACAGGTTCTTACCCTTTTGTACCTCCTATTCCTGGCAACGAGCAAGAACATTGTTTGGTGTATCGCACCATTGAAGATCTTGAATCTATCAGTGCCTCTGCAGCGCAAAGTAAAATAGGCGTTGTTGTGGGAGGTGGTCTACTTGGGCTTGAAGCAGCAAACGCGCTTAAATCTGCAGGCCTAGAAACACATGTGGTTGAATTTGCACCACAGTTAATGGCGGTGCAGCTTGATGCAATGGGAGGCACACTGCTTAAAGATAAAATTGAAGCGCTCGGCGTACAAGTACATACACAAAAAGCCACGGAAGTCATCGAGGCTGGCGAGCAGTGCCGCTACCGAATGAAATTTTCTGATGGTTCACATCTTGAGACCGATATGGTGTTATTTTCTGCCGGTATACGACCTAGTGATCAGCTAGCCCGTGAATTTGATTTAGTAGTGGGTGAACGCGGCGGTATCGTTATCGATAATCAATGTATAACCTCCGATCCTAATGTATATGCTATTGGTGAATGTGCATTGTGGGAAAAGCGTATTTACGGGTTGGTAGCGCCAGGATACGCCATGGCCCGCGCCGCCGTTGCTAGTTTGACTAACAATGAAGGCGAATTTACAGGTGCGGATATGAGCACCAAGCTCAAGCTAATGGGCGTTGAAGTGGGGTCTATTGGTGATGCTCATGGCAATACCCCAGGGGCGCTCGTGTACACCTACCACGACCAACCTGCAGGCATGTATAAAAAGCTTGTTGTCGATGAAACTAAAACACAGGTATTAGGCGCGGTGCTTATCGGCGATACCAGCGATTACGATACCTTGTTGCAATATGCGCTAAACAACATTGCGCTGCCCGATGCACCAGAAGCGCTTATATTACCGTCCTCAGGAGACAAGCCCTTGTTAGGGGCCGATGCTCTTGGCGACAGCGCCACTATTTGTTCATGTCATAACGTATCTAAAGGCGATATTGTTGAGGCTATCGAAAGCGGTAGTTGCTCTTTAGGCGATATAAAATCGTGCACAAAAGCCAGTACAGGCTGTGGAGGTTGTTCGGCATTACTTAAAAACGTTGTCGATGCTGAACTAGAAAAACGGGGCGTAGAAGTATCTAAAGCCATTTGCGAACATTTCAATCACACTCGCCAAGAGCTCTATCATCTTATTCAGGTAGAAAATATTGAGACGTTTGATGCACTGCTTGAAAAGCACGGTAAAGGGTTAGGCTGCGAAATTTGTAAACCGGCCGCAGCATCGATATTTGCGTCGGTATGGAACGATTATATTCTCCGTCAGGCGCACCAGCCACTTCAAGACACTAACGATATGTATTTGGGCAACATGCAAAAAGACGGCACTTACTCTGTTGTGCCGCGGGTAGCTGGCGGTGAAATTACTCCAGATAAGCTCATTTTATTGGGCGAAGTTGCAAAAGAATACAACCTTTACACCAAAATTACAGGCGGTCAGCGCGTTGACTTATTTGGCGCACGCGTAGAGCAACTCCCTGCAATTTGGCAAAAGTTAGTGGCCGGTGGTTTTGAGACTGGACATGCCTATGCGAAGTCGTTACGTACAGTTAAATCTTGTGTGGGCAGCACGTGGTGTAGGTTTGGTGTGCAAGACTCAGTTGGCCAAGCTATCGATTTAGAAAACCGCTATAAGGGCCTACGTGCACCGCATAAAATTAAATTTGGAGTATCGGGGTGTACACGGGAATGCGCTGAGGCTCAAGGGAAAGACATTGGCATTATTGCAACGGAAAACGGTTGGAACCTTTACGTTTGTGGTAATGGTGGCATGAAGCCACGCCATGCCGACCTATTCGCCACCGATTTAGATGACGCAACACTGGTGAAATACATCGACCGCGTGCTTATGTTTTACACAAAAACTGCCGATCGGCTTCAGCGCACCTCGGTGTGGATGGAGAATCTTGAAGGTGGGTTGGACTGCCTCAAGTCGGTGGTTATCGACGATTCGCTTGGTATTTGTGACGACCTTGAGGCTCAAATGCAACATATCACCGACAGCTATCAGTGCGAATGGAAAACCACCATTGAATCGCCTGAGGCGCTTAAACGGTTCCGCCAGTTTGTAAACAGCGACGAAGCCGACTCAAACATTCAGTTTGTTACCGAAAGAGATCAAATTCGTCCTGCCACCAGCGCCGAAAAATACGCAGGTCAACAAGCCATTCCAGTAGATATCATTTAGGAGAAATTTATGCAGGCTCAGGCTGAGGTATTAACAACGTGGAACGATGTGTGTCATACCGACGACCTTGTCACAAATAGTGGGGTGTGCGTGCTGCTTGAGGGTAAGCAAATAGCCCTTTTTAAAATTCAGATTGAGGGAAATACCCAATATTTTGGTGTTAGTAATTGGGATCCGATTGGGCAGGCTAATGTTTTGTATCGCGGTATTGTGGGCACTTTACAGGGCAATATTGTAGTGGCATCGCCACTGTACAAAGAGCATTACGTACTTGCCACGGGACAATGCTTAGAACGAGACGATGTCAGCATACCATCATATGAAGTGCGGGTTGACCAAAACCGTGTTTTTATCGCGACGTTATAGCACATTAGCGAATTAGACTAATTATGACTACAACACCAACAGCCACTTTACCCAACCACGCTTTCCAAGGCGACAGGTTACTGCAAACTACGTGTCCTTATTGTGGCGTTGGATGTGGTGTCGATGTTATTCAGCGTGGTGGTATGCAAGGGCAGTTAAGCCAACTTACGGGAAGCCCTGAACACCCTGCGAATTACGGCCGACTGTGTATTAAGGGCACCCACTTATTAGAAACTCTTGATAAGCACAAACGCTTAACTCAACCTCTTGTTTTTGGTCAAGTAGCTACATGGGACACGGCAACTAACGAGATTGCTGGGCGTTTAAGGCAGATTATTGAAAAGCATGGGCCTGATGCTATTGGATTGTATGGCTCGGGGCAGCTGCTGACAGAAGATTACTACGTGGCCAATAAGTTGATGAAAGGCTTTATTGGCACGGCGAATATCGACACAAATTCGAGACTATGTATGTCATCGGCGGTAGTGGCCTATAAGCGTGCCTTTGGTGAAGATATTGTGCCCTGTAACTACGACGATTTAGAGCACACTGACTTACTGATTTTGATAGGCAGTAATGCGGCGTGGACACACCCTGTACTTTATCAGCGTATTGAGCGCGCTAAGCTTAGAAACCCTGCAATGAAGGTTGTCATCATCGACCCTCGTCGCACCGACAGCAACACGCTAGCTGACCTACATATAGCCCTTCGTCCAGGCTCCGACAGCGCATTATTTTGCGGTTTGCTGCATTACTTAGCAGACAATAACGCCTTAGATAAACCATTCATTGAAGCATCTACAAAAGGCTTTGATGATGCACTAGATGCTGCGTCACAGTGGTCGCTGGCAAACGTTTCTGACGCATGCGATGTACCACAAGAGCACTTAAAAACCCTGTTTAGGTGGTTTGCTGAATTGCCGCGAGTCATCAGCTTCTTTTCGATGGGTATTAATCAATCTACCACTGGTGTGGATAAAGGAAACGCGATTATTAACTGCCACTTAGCCAGCGGAAAAATAGGCCGAGAGGGGTGTGGTCCGTTTTCAATTACCGGCCAGCCCAACGCAATGGGCGGGCGAGAAGTCGGCGGTTTATCTACTATGCTGGCGGCGCATATGGATATTGAAAACCCTGAGCACCACCACACGGTAAGTGCGTTTTGGCAGGCGCCAAATTTAGTGACAAAGCCGGGCTTAAAAGCAGTTGATATGTTTCAGGCGGCTGCCGATGGCAAACTTAAATGCTTGTGGATAATGGCAACCAACCCCGTAGCAAGCATGCCAAACAGAGCTCTGGTTGAAAAAGCACTGCTCAATTGTGAATTAGTGATTGTGTCTGAGACTGCGGCTAAAAATGATACGCTGCGCTTTGCTGATATTGTATTGCCCGCTACAGGATGGTCTGAAAAAAACGGCACCGTTACTAATTCTGAGCGACGCATCTCAAGGCAGCGCGGCTTACTAGCCCCTATTGGCGAGGCAAAACACGACTGGCAAATCATCAGTATGGTGGCGCGCGCTATGGGGTTTAACGATGCCTTTAATTATCATCATCCGCAGCAAATTTTTAACGAGCACTGCGCGCTAACCTCTGCAAATAATAATGGCGCTCGTGCGCTTGATTTAGGCCCGCTTGCCAATTTAACGGTAGCTGAGTATGACGCGTTGCGGCCTCAGCAATGGCCCCTTGAATCGGCACATCGCATAGGCCGCGAGCGATTATTCTCCAATGGTGGGTATTACACCAAAGACGGCAAAGCCCGTTTTATGGCAATAACGCCTCAAAAACCTGAACAACAAACCAGCACGCAGTACCCTTATATTCTTAATACAGGGCGGGTGCGCGATCAGTGGCACACTATGACGCGCACTGGCAACGCGTCGCGTTTACTTAAACATATCGATCGGCCCTGGCTAAGTATTCATCCAGATGACGCAAAACTAAAAGGTATTAGCGAGGGTTCGCTCGTTGAACTTCACGCGGCTTGCAGTGACAGTATCAAGGTAATATTACCTGCCAAGCTGGATGATAGGCAGCGAGTTGGCGAGTTGTTCGCTCCTTTTCATTGGTCGGCCACGTGGGGGTCGCATTGCAAAGTGGGTGCACTTCTTAACGGTGCAAACGATGCACTATCGGGTCAGCCTGAGTTGAAGCACGGCGCGGTCAGCGCTACTTTGTTTAACGCTGCCACAACGGGTATCCTTTTTGGTGAAAGCGCTTTGGTTGATGCTATAAAAACGTCATGTTTTTACTGGCTCGATACCACCTCAGGCAGTAAAGCGTATACCCAAATTGCCGACATTATCTCTCCAATGCCGTTATTAAATAAGATAATGCCGCTGCTGCCACAACATACCCAGTGGTATACCTTTCAATGTGAAAAGCAAAGCGCTTTGGTCGCCACACGGAAAGGAAAAATGGTGTTGAGCATCATGCTCAATACAACGTCGGTATCTATTCCTACCGAGTGGCTAGAAAATTTATTCGACAGCGACCATGCGCTTACTCAGGCACAAATCAACAGCTTATTAAACCAGCAGCCCGACGAAGCTTTTATGTTAGGTAAAATTGTATGCAGTTGTTTTAGCGTGCGAGAAAAAACCATTACTACAGCTATTGAGCAAGGCAATAACAGTGTTAGCGGCTTAGGTGATGCACTGAAATGTGGAACTAACTGTGGTTCATGTAAAACAGAGTTGGCGTCATTGCTTTGTGCTAACAACAAAGCCAGCACGTTATCTGTATCCAACAATGATAGCGCACCTGCAAATACATCGGTGACGGAGGAAACCCTATTATGAACGCTCGATTACATGCTTTCTCTGGTGCTTTACACAGCGCCCTATTTCGTATTCAAAGCGCGTTTGTTAATCGCGATACACGAATTGACTCGACCACGCCATCTAGTACGCGAAATGGGAGAAAAAACAGGAGCGAGGGCGAGGTGTTTATCGTTGGCGCCGGTCCCGGTGACGCCGAGCTTTTAACCCTTAAAGCGCACCGCCTTTTACAAACTGCCGATGTGGTATTGTTTGATTGGTTGGTTAGCCAGTCAGTCTTAGACTGTATACCGCGGCATATCAGTAAAGAGTTTGTGGGTAAGCGGTGCGGTAAACACAGCATGCCACAAGCTATGATTTGCCAGCGATTGGTTGAACTTGGCCTTGAAGGCAAGCGAGTAGTGCGACTTAAAGGCGGCGACCCTGCCATTTTTGCGCGTACGAGTGAAGAAACAACAGCGCTTCACAATGCAGGTATCAAGTTTGCCATTGTGCCGGGCATTACGGCGGCCTCTGGCGCCTCTGCCTATACGGGTATTCCCCTTACCGATAGACGATTTGCTCAGTCGGTAAAATTTATGACCGCGCAATTTCAAAACCCAGAAAAGCAGGCCGATTGGGCCGCTATTGCCAACAGTGCAAAACATGAAACAACCGTTATTTACATGGGGCTTAAGCGGTTGCAGCAGCTATCTGAAAAGCTTATCGACGAAGGTATTGATAGTGGGTTACCTGTTGCGGTAATAGAAAATGCGTGTTGCCCTGAGCAGCAAGTGGTCACCGGTACAATAGCCACTATTTATCAACGAGTTCTTGATGCGGTAGTTGCGGGTCCTGCACTGGTAATTATTGGTGAGGTGGTAACGGCGCGACAATCTGTGTCGGCAGAGTTAATGAACGAGAGCGCAGTAAAGTAGTAGAGGTATTGTTAGCTTGAAGCCCCATAACCTGGCTTTGAGAATACAACAGTAATGTATGATTATTGTGCAGCAAATGCACTACATTCAGTCATATCAACAAGTGTAAAAAGAAGTTATTAAGCTAAGGGTATGAAAAAATAGAGCTTTATCTTTTTGGCACTAAACGTGATTAGTATAAGGTAAGTCGTGTTGTTGAGGGTGTTTAATTCACCTTTGTCACACACAGAAAGCTCAACCACAGTACGTGTTTTTATTAAAACGAGCTTTCAAACAAAATTTAGTGTTTTGCTAATTCGTCATAGTAACAAAACATTCGGCAACGAAGCCTACCCGCGATTGATAACACGGTTATCCATAGCGGGTGGGTTTTTTTTTGGCTAAAGGAAAGTAAATGTTATCAATCATTGCAAATAAGAAACGTAGAAACCCAGCTGGCTCACTCTCTCTAGTCGCTGCATTATTTTCAGTATCGCAGTTGGCATCGGTTACTACTGTGAACGCGCAAGAACTTGGATGGCCAGAAAAAGAAGAGCTTAAATTCGGATTTATTAAGCTGACTGATATGGCACCACTGGCAGTAGCTTACGAGAAAGGATACTTCGAAGACGAAGGGCTGTATGTCACATTGGAAGCGCAAGCAAACTGGAAGGTCCTGTTAGACAGAGTAATAGATGGTCAGCTTGATGGCGCGCATATGTTAGCCGGGCAACCACTAGGCGCCACTGTTGGTTATGGTACGCAGTCTCATATTGTCACTGCTTTTAGCATGGACTTAAACGGCAACGGCATTACTGTGTCGAACGATGTGTGGGCTGATATGAAAAAGGCGATTCCTCATGAAGATGGAAAGCCGGTTCACCCTATCAAAGCTGATTACCTAAAACCCGTTGTAGACAGTTATAAAGAAGCGGGCAAACCGTTTAAAATGGGTATGGTGTTTCCGGTTTCTACGCATAACTACGAACTTCGTTATTGGCTAGCGGCGGGAGGAATTCATCCCGGGTATTACGCACCGCATAAAGGGGATACCTCAGGTCAAATCGATGCCCAAGCACTTCTATCTGTAACACCACCACCTCAGATGCCTGCCACAATGGAAGCTGGCACAATTAATGGGTACTGCGTGGGCGAACCATGGAATCAGCAGGCGGTATTTAAAGACATCGGTGTGCCGGTGATCACCGACTATGAAATCTGGAAAAACAACCCAGAAAAAGTATTCGGTGTAAGCAGTCAGTGGGCGGAAGAAAATCCAAACACGCACATTCGTGTGGTAAAGGCGATGATCCGTGCTGCTATGTGGCTTGATGCCAACAATAATGCCAACCGTCCTGAAGCCGTAAAAATGCTCGCGAAAAGCAGCTATGTAGGCGCCGATGAAGAGGTTATTGCCAACAGTATGACCGGCACTTTCGAATACGAAAAAGGCGATAAGCGCAATATACCTGACTTCAACGTATTTTTCCGTCACAACGCCACCTATCCCTACTACAGCGATGCTATTTGGTACCTCACACAAATGCGTCGTTGGGGCCAAATTTCTGAGCCTAAATCTGACAATTGGTATTTAGACACTGCCAAAAATGTCTATCGCCCTGATATTTACACCAAGGCTGCACAAGCACTTATCAAGGATGGACTAGCCAAAGCGTCAGACTTCCCCGACTTTGCTTCTGAGACTGGTTTTAAACCGCCGCAAACTGAATTTATCGACAATGTAACGTTTGACGGAACAAAGCCAAACGGTTATCTCGAGCAATTTTCAATTGGACTTAAAGGCGACACGGTACTTTAACCGTGTCGACCTAGACATATAGAGACATAATCATGAGTAAATCGGTACAGGCGGTAAGCCAAATTGGCCAGCTAGACGGGAAAAGCAGGATAACGAGCCTTATTTCAATGCTACCTAAATTGCTCATGCCACTCGTCGGTATTCTATTATTTTTAGCCGTGTGGAATGGCGTTTCAAAATCTATTGATACGTCGCTAGGGCAATTTCCAGGGCCGGCACAGGTATGGGAGCAGAGTATTGTGCTGGTGAGCGAACACAATGCGCAGCGAGATAAAGCCGCGGCCTTTTACGAACGTCAAGAGGTGCGAAATGCCCAGCGCGTAGCGCAAGATGAAAGCTACGTGCCTAAAATTCGTGAGTTTACTGGCGCGCCCACGTTTTTCGACCAAATTTGGACTAGCTTATACACGGTTATGGTGGGCTTTTTTATCGCTAGCATTATAGCAGTGCCGGCAGGTATTTTGTGCGGTCTCAGTAAGTCTGCTTACGCTGCGATGAATCCGCTTATTCAAATATTTAAACCAGTTTCTCCCTTGGCCTGGCTACCGTTGGTAACAATGGTAGTTAGTGCCCTTTATGTCAGCAACGATCCCATGTTTTCGAAATCGTTTATCACCTCTGCAGTTACCGTGTCTTTGTGCTGCTTATGGCCAACGTTGGTGAATACGGCAGTAGGTGTTTCAAATATCGATGCAGACTTAGTTAACGTGAGCAAAGTTTTGCGATTAACGCCTTTAAAGCATGTACAAAAAATTGTTCTGCCAGCTTCTATTCCTATGATATTTACGGGCTTGCGTTTGTCGCTAGGCATTGGCTGGATGGTGCTGATCGCTGCTGAAATGCTGGCCCAAAATCCTGGGTTGGGTAAATTTGTGTGGGATGAATTTCAAAATGGTAGTTCTGAATCGTTAGCCCGAATTATGGTGGCCGTTATTACCATCGGTATTATTGGTTTCATGCTCGATCGTTTGATGTTAGCCGTTCAGCGCTTCGCAAGCTGGGATAAAAACGCGGTGTTGCGATAAGTTAGCAACGCTTAGAAGAGGAATAAATTATGCAAAACAAACATTTAGAGCTATCGCAAGTGGGTATTAATTTCCCCACTCCTAAAGGACCTTTTACCGCACTGACCGATGTAAATCTGAAAATAAGAAAAGGTGAGTTTATTTCTCTAATCGGTCATTCGGGATGTGGCAAGTCAACAGTACTAAACATTGTGGCAGGCCTACATCAGGCTACGAATGGCGGCGTAATATTAGATGGTAGCGAGGTGAAAGAGCCCGGGCCAGAACGTGCTGTTGTGTTTCAAAATCATTCGCTGCTGCCGTGGCTATCTGTGTATAAAAACGTGGAACTCGCGGTTAAACAAACGCAGAAGGGTAAATCAAAAAAAGAGATCCGCGATTGGATTTTGCATAACCTTGAACTCGTTCATATGACCCATGCACTTGATAAGCTTCCTTCAGAAATTTCGGGAGGCATGAAACAGCGGGTGGGCATTGCTCGTGCCCTAGCCATGGAGCCAAAAGTATTGCTGATGGACGAGCCCTTCGGCGCGCTAGATGCACTTACTCGGGCGCACTTACAAGACTCCTTAATGGATATTCATGCCGAACTTGGTAACACGGTTATCATGATCACGCATGATGTGGATGAAGCAGTGTTGCTTTCTGACCGCATCGTGATGATGACAAATGGGCCGTCGGCCACTATCGGTGAAGTTCTTGATGTAAATCTACCTCGCCCTCGAGACCGTTTAGTACTGGCGGACAAGCCAGAATACAACCATTACCGGCATGAGGTACTTACCTTCTTGTACGAAAAGCAAAAAAAAGTTGAGCCAGTTTCAAATTACAAAAAAACAAAGCAAAACAACGCGGCAAAAAATAGCGACGCTGCATAGCACTTAATAGCAACAAATAATAAAAACAATAAGTTAGCTCGACTCTTTGAGGCCGGGTCAGGCTTTCTCACACTAAATTTAGGAATTCACTATGAAAATTGCAGCAAAAATAGGTAATCAGGCGGTACTCTCCATTGGCCTTGCAATGGCGTTAGCGCCACTAGTTCATGCGGCAGATTGGTACGAAGCGCTGTCAGACATCAAAGCAAGTGCAGACTTTTACTTACGTTATGAAGGCGCGTCTCAAGACAATGCGCTAAGTGACGCTAATGCATTAACGTTGCGTACTTTTGCCGGTATTGAATCGGGTGAGTACAACGGCTTCTCGTTTAAAGTAGAAATGGAAGACAGCAGAATAGTGCTCGGGCAAGGTGATTATACTGTCGGGCCCACGGGATATAACCTTGGTGAGTATTCAGTCATTGCGGACCCCGAAACCACCGAGCTTGATCAAGCCTATATTCAATACAGAAGTGACAACATCAAAATAAAAGCAGGGCGGCAGGTTATCGCGCTTGATACGCATCGATTTATTGGCAGCGTGGCCTGGCGTCAAGACCGTCAAACCTTCGATGGTATATCTGTTAACTATAAAGTGAGCGATAACATTAACGCTTTCTATGTTTATGTTAATCAGCGAAATCGTATCTTTGCAGAAGCCGCAGACTTTGATTCAAAGGACCATTTTCTTAATGTTAGCTACAGCAACAACATAGGTAAATTAACCGCCTATGCGTATTTACTCGAAATAGACAATGATACCGACAACGCATTAGATACCTACGGTATTCGTTATGCGGGCTCGTATGCAACCGATTCTGCTAAATGGCTATATACCGCAGAAGTTGCTAAGCAAAGCTCTGAAAATGCGACTAGTGACTTTGATGCTAACTATCTATTGTTAGAGGCCGGTGCAGTAGTGTCAGGCATAACCGCAAAGCTGGGCTACGAAGTACTAGGCTCTGATGAGGGTAACTATGGGTTTGCCACTCCCTTAGCGACACTACACAAATTCAACGGTTGGTCAGATCAATTTTTAGGCACACCTGCACAAGGGTTAAAAGACGTGTCGGCCACTATTTCAGCTAAGTTTGCAGGGGGAAAATGGACCGCCATTTACCATCAGTTCGATGCCGATGAAGCATCTGTAGCGATTGATGATTTAGGCAGTGAAATAAACCTGTTATACACGACCAAAGTGGCCGAAAAGTTTAACCTTGGTGTTAAATACGCCAACTATTCAGCAGATGACTTTAGCGTTGATACCGACCGAGTTTGGGTGTGGGTTTCAACTAAGTTTTAAGGGTGACATATTCGCTATGCCAGTAGTAACGGATGACAAAAATTTAGCTATATCGCAGGCGCAGCAATGCACTGGCTTTATACTAGCCGGTGGGCGTTCTTCGAGAATGGGTAAAGACAAGGCAACGGTCACCGTTGCCGGACGTAGCATGCTGCAAACGGCCCACGATCTAATGAGCCATACGCAAGTACACCACCATGTTGTAGTGGGTGGTCGTTTTGCTGATGTTCACGAAAATAATCAAGGTTTAGGGCCTGGTCGGGCTATTTGTGAGTTAGTAACGCACTCATACTCGCATTGCCTTGAAAGTGAGGACTATTTGACGCAAACCCAAGCTATAAAGGGGTATGCTTTATTCATTCCCGTCGATATGCCTTTTTTAAAGCCCAACAACTTAACTACGCTCATTCAACTATCACAACAACATCAATGCGCTTATTATTATGAGCAATATTACTTACCGTTGGTGATACCAATATCGTTCAGCAACGCAATAATACTGAGTGAACTAGTCATGCTAACGCCTTCACCGTCGGTACGCAATGTTATAAATGCTGTTGGTGCTAGCGCCGCAAAATACAGAGGCGATGAAAAAGAATTTGCCAATATAAATAGTCCAGCGGAATTAGCTGAACTGCTAATACCTATAAATTAAACATTGTCTTGTAGGTATGTTGGCTTAAGCGTTATCGCCTTTTTAATAGTTGGGTTTGAAAAAAGACGTTGCATTTCTTACCTCCTAAGCATCTTTCACCAGCCATTTAATAACATTGCCAATAGCGAAGGTAGAGTGATAGTTGGAGCAAATGGTATAGCCACGGCCTGGCGACGTTAAGCTAGGGCCAAGTGGAATGAGCTTTCCCTCTTCGATAAACGAAGTGATTAAGCCTTTCCAGCCAAGGCATAAACCTTGCCCAGCCACAGCGGCCTCAACAATTAATGGGAAATTGTTATAACGAAACACAATAGGGTTGGTGGAAGGCTTTATTTTTACGCCCTTCGACCAGCTTTTCCAATTAGGCCAGCGAGGGTCGTCAACATCCTTGTGAAGCAAAGGTATATTGCTTAAATCAGTCAGGTTTTGTCCAGCTTTAAGGCCTAGCTTGTCTGCAAGCTCAGGTGAGCACACTGGAAACACCTCTTCCTCAATCATCATATGTTCGTATTCATATTTACCCGCCAAGCTTGAGTAGTGAAAAACAATGTCTGCTTGTGAAGCGAGAAGATCAGATAAGCTGTTTGTTGGCTGAATTTCAAATAGGTAATCGGGAAAGGCTTGCTGTAAACGCTGCAGCCTTGGCATTAACCAATGAAACGCAAACCCAAAATAGGCGCTAATAGAAATTTTGGTTCTGAAATCGTTAAAGTCAGTTTTTGCGCTATCTGTGGCTCGCTGAATAGTGGCAAGGGCCTTTTCTATTTCATTATAGTATTTCATGCCGGCCATGGTGGGAGACGTAGGTTTGTGCTCCCTATTAACTAACACACCGCCAAGTACCTCTTCCAATGCCCGTATTCGCTGCGACACTAGGGGCTGGCTTATGCCTAATTCTTCAGCAGCAAGGGTCATCGAACCGTGCTTTACGGTAGCATCAAACGCAATAAGGCTATTCAGTGTTGGTGGTTCGTTGCGCTGCTTCATAATGAATTTGCATGTTTCCTATAAGTCGTAGCTACTGTGTTACTAGGTAATTTTGCTTGATACTCGCAGCCTGACATTTCACAGAGGAAAAATCAAAAGTGCAACAGGTGCAAACACTCAATTACCGCATAGATGAACAACAAGCTCGCGTACTGGCCTCCATTGATGGCAAAGAAATCTCATTACCAGCGCTGTGGCTAAGAGAGCGTTGTCAGGATACGGAAAACGTGGATAAGACAACCAAACATCGCCTGTTCGATCCGCATCAGCTAGATACCGATTTAGCACTAACACGGGTGGAAAAGAGAAGTGAGCTACGTGCCAGCTTAACCTTCAGCGATGGGTACAGCGGTGAGTACGACCTCAGCGAGTTTAACGCCGATTTCGATCATCTTGATGGCGCTCCAGCCCCACGTCCTTGGAAAAGTGATATCGACAAGTCGGTTTTTCATGTGGACTATCATTCGCTGCATTCAGATAAAGGGCTTATTGCAGGTATTGAAAAGTTTCTCACCTATGGCGTTATCATTGTTGATGACGTGCCGCAGAATCTTGAGGCCACCATTGAGGTTGCCGAGATTTTTGGCCACGTAAGAGAAACCAATTTTGGTAAATCTTTTGAAGTTTATTCCCGCCCTAATTCAAGCGACTTAGCGTATCGCTCGGTGCCACTTGGGCCGCATACCGATAACCCGTATCGCGATCCAATGCCAGGAATTCAACTACTGCATTGCTTACAAAATCAGGCGGGTGAGGGCTTATCAACGCTGGTGGACAGTTTATCTGTACTAGAGCAGCTAAAGAAAGAGCAGCCAGAGGGCTACAAAATGCTTAGCGAAGTGCCGGTGCGTTTTCGTCATTTCGATAGCGAAGTTGATTTGGTGGAGCGGCGCACCATTATTGAATCTGATGCGACCGGAAAAGTAACTGGCATTGCCTACAGCCCCCGTTTAGACAATTTACCGTTGTTGAGCGATGACGACCTCATTACTTTTCACAATGCCCGTAAGCGCTTGGGGCAGCTACTGAGTTCGCCAGAGTTTGAGTGGAAATTCTGTTTGCAGCCAGGTCAGCTGCAGATGTTTCACAATACCCGCGTGTTACACGGAAGAACAGGTTTCGACCCGAACAAAGGTTTGCGTCACCTGCACGGCGCTTATATCGATTACGATGCACCGAAAGGGCGTTATAAATTGTTAAAGCAAAAAATGAGTGGTCAATAAGGGGAGCTGTATGGAAACCGTAGCATTCAAACAAATGAAAGACGGCACGAAAGAAGAGTTTGAATTTCTTGATAAGCACGAAGATGACTTTGCCAAAGGGCTGCCCGATAGAATTTTAAAGGCGCTAGCGCAATTAGAGCACACGCTCTCTGGCTATCAGGTGTCGCGATTAGAGCACTCGCTGCAATCGGCTTCGCGGGCAGAAGAAGACGGAGCAGATGATGAGATGATCCTTGCTGCCCTTATTCACGATTTAGGCGATGATTTAGCGCCGCACAATCACTCTCAGTTTGCGGCCTCTATTTTACGTCCTTACGTGCGCCCTGAAGTGACGTGGGTCATTAATCAGCACGGTTTATTTCAAAATTTCTATTACGCCCATCATTTAGGTGGCGACAGAAATGAACGTGACTATTTAAAAGACCACCCGTGGTATCAGTCGTGCGTAGATTTTTGTGAGAAATGGGATCAGGCGTCTTTCGACCCAGATTATCCCACCAAGCCATTGTCGCATTTCGAGCCTTTAGTTCGTCGTATTTTTACTCGCACTGCGTTCGACCCCCAATATGTTGGCAATCAAACCATGGGAAAAAGTGCGGTAGATATTGCTATGTCAGGGGTAGAGCAATCATAGGGTTTGTGTGGCTACTCTGTGATTGAGTTTTCTGTAGACACGATGCGTAAATACTAAAGCGTCGGCGCTGGCCCGTATTTCTATGAGCACTTCGTAGGGGCTAGCGCTGGCACTTGCTAAAACGTATTTATCAACGAGGCGCTATACACGAGCGGCGGGCAGCGTAATAGTAAAACAAGTGCCTTCGCCCATCTGACTTTCAATGCTTATTTTGCCGTTGTGGCTTTCAATAATTCCGTGGCTTATCGCGAGGCCTAGCCCGGTACCGGTACCAATTTCTTTGGTGGTAAAAAACGGCTGGAAAAGTTTGTTAATGTTTTCCGGTGGAATGCCGCAGCCGTTGTCTTTAACGCTTACTACAACGTCTTCATTTGTGGGCCTAATATCTATTTCAATAGCCCCGTTTTCACCAATTGCATGTACTGCATTGACCAGTAGGTTAACAAACACCTGGCTAAGCTCGGTTAAATTACCCGTAACATAACAGTCGTCGCCTGGTTCATAGTGCAGCACGGCGTTGTATTTTAATTCATTGCGAACCAGTGATATGGCCAGATCAATAGCCGATTGAATAGACACCTGTTCCTGCTTCGAGTCAGAGGGGTGGGCAAAACTACGTAATCCAGACACGGTTTTGCTAACGCGTTGAGCGCCCTCTACACTTTCTTGAATAAGAGGGGAGATATCCTCAGCCATAAACGCCAAGTCGCTCCAATTAATACTGGTTTGCGACATACCCTCAATGTGTTTTTTGTCAGTCTCAGATAAATTAGACAGTGCCATGACTAATGGAACTATGTTTTGCATATACTCATCAAGACTAGAGAGGTTGCTCAGCAAAAAGCCAATAGGGTTGTTAATTTCATGGGCAACACCAGCCGCGAGGGTACCTATAGAGGCCATTTTTTCAGATTGAAGTAACTCTTTGGTACGTTGATCTACCAAAGATTCGAGATGCTCTGCACTGGCTTTCAAGTCTTTATTAAGTTTTCTTACATCCTCATACATGCTTTCTTTTAGTTGAAGCGTACCGATGTAGAAATTAATAGGGTCGTGATTAACAAAATCGGAGAGTGATAACCCCATTTCTGCCAGCTTACCCATTTCGGTAAGCTGCGGATAACCAATAAAACAATATCCGGTAGGAATTTGGTAAAACACGCCACTAAAAACAAAGTCTTTCTTGTCGCACGGGCAAATAGTCACTAGCTGTCCGTTAAACATAGTAAGAAATTGCTTACTTACCGGAATTTTTGGTGTTACCAATTCAAACGCACTTAACAAGGGCATATTTTCATGCAATTGCTTGCAAACTTTGCCAAATGTCGGCGAAAAACTTTTGATGTTGAGCTGCTGGTCTAGCTCAAACTGAAAGGTATGAATTTGCAAAGTGCTTCCTAAACAAAGTTAATACGAAACGTGCTAAACGGTGTGTCTTCTGTTTTCGCCTCTACAAACGTAATAGTGGCTGGCTCATTGAAGAAGTTACACACGCCTAGTAACAAGCCCTCTACAAAAGGTTCTAACCCGTCTCGGGTAGAGTAATAGTGGATAGTAATACTGCCGTCATCATTTTTCTTGCATAGAAATGACGGTGGCACTAGCTCTTTTAACTGTGCAGAAATTACCTGATGCATATTGTTTAAATTAGATAGAAATTCAAATGCACCGCCAGACACAAGGGCATACATAGCGCGGTAGCTACCTTGAGAGGTCTCTTTCACCCAGTCTTCACCCATTTGGCGTAAAAAAATTGCTGCATCAACGTTTAAGTGAGTAACACAAGCGCCCACTAAGCCGAAGGTGACGTCATCAGCATAAGGCTGCATTTCAACAAAAGACGACTCATAGTCATCATGAGACGCTTTAATATCATTCCACGCCTGCTCGCCATAGCGTTTTACAACCGTGGTTGAAATAAATTTGTTTACCATGCCGTACATAAAAATCTCCCCTATGTTTCTTTGTAAAAACATAGCACAACACTCAAAAAAAGAACCTAATTCAAAAGTAGCCTTTTTATATCGACAAATAATACTGCCTTTACCAGTTTCCGTACGCGAGTTAAGTTCGCTAAGCAAACAAGAAACTATTGTTAGTCTTATCAAACAATGGTGTTATACGTTGTATTGTTGAGAATACTATTTCTGCGGTGGGTGATTTTTGCACACCTGTTATATCGCTTGCCCAGTCATTTGCTTTAATGCGGGTTAGCTAGCATAAACCCCAATGTTTCACTGCGAATGAGTGAAGCAAAAAAAGCACTGAAAAAACAGAGAGAAAGGAATGTCTACACTATCTATTTTATTGTCTATAGCGGCGTTGGTCGCGGCTCAGCCAAGCCTTGCTAAAACGTCTTACTCCGCAACCGTTACCTCGCCCGCTACAACTTCTTTCACATCGACATCTACATGCGAAAAAGCCGATTTAGTACTGCACAATACTACCGTATACACTGCAAACGATGCACAGTGGAAGGCGCAAGCGGTTGCGAGCTTAGGTAATAAAATAGTGTTCGTAGGCTCAAACGAAGCAGCCCAAAAGTATATGTGCGGCAACGCCAACAGTATCGATATGGCAGGGAAAACTGTGTTTGCAGGCTTTACTGACAGCCATCAGCATTTAGAAGGCGTAGGTAAACGCACCAAAACGTTAAGCTTATTTGGGTTGCCCACGCTACAACAAACTGTACAAGAAATAGAAAACTGGGCAAGTAAGGTACCTGAGAACAGTTGGGTGCTAGGTCGCGGGTGGATAGAGCGTGAATGGACCGATGAACAGCGCTTTTTAAGTCGCCACGATGTAGATAGTTTTACCGCAAATAAGCCGTTATTTATGCCACGTGCTGACGGTGTGTCTGCGCTGGTAAACAGTAAAGCGTTGGAACTGGCCGGCGTTACCCGCCATACGCCAGACCCGGAAGGCGGCAAGTTTGAGCGCGACGAGTCAGGGGCGCTAACAGGTTACGTACTTGCCAACGCTATGAACGTGTTTCGCGACATTATTCCTAAAGACACCGACGCTTATTTAAAAGACAATTTGCTAAGAGGGTTAAAAGCCAATGTGGCTATGGGCTGGACACAAACCCAAGACGCCGGTATGCCGTATCGCTTAGTCGATTTAATGCAGCAAATTCATCAAGAAGGCGACATGCTGCACAGAGTATATGCGTCAATTCCCGTTTTACAGGCCGAAGAGTTGTTTACTCGGGGGCGTGAAAAAACCGCCGATGATATGTTTGATGTAAGAGGGATCAAGGTATTCATCGACGGCACATTGGGCTCGAGAGGTGCGGCACTATTAGAAAACTATTCTGATGCACCGCACAACGGGTTTATGAACCGCATTACTCAAGAAGCCCTAGTGCCCATATTGCATAAAGCGCTACATCATGGTGCGCAGGTACAAACCCATGTTATTGGTGATAGAGCAGTACGCTCGCTGCTGAATTGGTACGAAGAGGCGTATAACACGGTGCCCAAAGAAGAATGGGCACACCAAGATTTGCGCTGGCGCATGGAGCACGCGCAAATCATCACGCCACAAGATCAGCAGCGCTTTGTAGATTTACACGTTATCCCCTCAATGCAGCCTAGCCATGGTATAGGCGATTTAAACTTTGCAGGGGCTCGGTTAGGCCAAGCTCGACTAGCCTATGCGTATCCATGGAAATCACTGGTTGATAAAGGCTTAAAAGTGGTCGCGGGGTCTGACGCGCCGGTAGAAGTAGGCGACCCGCGTATAGAGTTTTACGCTGCCGTAGCTAGAAAGCGACTGGACGGTACCTCGGGTGAAGGCTGGCACCCAGAACAGGCGGTATCAAGAGCAACCGCCCTTAAAATGCTCACCATTTGGCCTGCCTACGGCGTATTTCAAGAGCACCTGCGCGGCTCAATAGAAGTGGGTAAATACGCGGATTTTACCATATTTAACCGCGATTTAATGACAGTAGACGAAGCGGATATTCTGGCAGCGGACGTAGTGATGACTATCGTCAACGGGCAGGTGGTATATAAGAAAGAAAACTAACTTTTGTTGCTATTTAAGCGCGAGCACTGGCTTAAGAATAGCGAGCATAGACTCGCTATTTTAGTAAAACGGGGTAAAACTACGTTAGCTTTGGCCTATGAAACACTACTTAATACGAATTAACCCTTCTTGTGCAACCGACGCTATTAGCTCACCAGATTGCGTAAAAATGCTGCCGCGGTTAAGCCCTCGACCATTACCCGACCACGGCGTATCCATCAAATATAACAACCATTGGTCTACTTGAATGTCGTTGGCATGAAACCACACGGTATGGTCTATGCTGGCAGTCGCTACATTCTCATCCATCCACAGCATGCCGTGTGGGCGGCCACTTGTGCTTAATAAGGTTAAGTCGGTAGCGTAAGCCAATATGGCTCGGTGCAGCCTGGCATTGTTTGCCAGTGTTTCTTTTGCACGAAACCACGCAGCCTGACTCAGCTTTTTGTCGCTTCTTAAAAAGTGGGCCTCTTCGTTGATTGGCCTTACCTCAATAGCGCGGTAGCGGTTTAGCATAGAATAAACATGCTCCGACAAAGAGGCTTTATGTTTTTCAGCCAATGCATTTTCGTTAAGCAAGTCATCGGGTGGAGGAATATCAGCTGGCATGTCAATTTGATGTTGATACCCATCGCTATTACCTTGAAATGAGGCAATCAAATTAAAAATAGGTTTATTGTTTTGAAGAGCAACCACTCTTCGGTTGCTAAAGTTGCGGCCGTCAAGGTCGCGGTAAACGTTGTAGGTTATGTCTTTATCGCAGTCACCTGGACGAATGAAGTAGTTATGACAAGAGTGCACAAGTTTGTCGGCTGATACCGTTTTCGACGCTGCCATTAACGCTTGTGCTAATACTTGGCCTCCGAAAACTCGGCCAGTTGACGACGCCAATTTATGACCTAAAAATTCGTCATCTTCTAAAGCGTTAACATCCAACAATTCAGTTAATAAGTAGGTTGGTGACAATCCTTTCATATAGCTCCTTCATGGTATTCCTTTATGGCTAGCCAAAGTGATTGCATACTTAGCGATGGCTTACATTCATTAACGCAGAAAAAATTAGCTTAATGAATCAGCATTTGTGAAAATGTAAATGTGCTGTTAACTATAAAGCGAAACGCATTTTATTTGTGGTGATTTTTGACAAATTCCCATCATAAATTTGATTACTAAACTATAAGTTGATTAGTGGCTATTTAGTTTTGATCGACAGGTAGTGGCGCCGCCGGATAGTGCACGTTAGTTCGTAATTCGAGTCTATGTATTTGTGGTTTAAAGGTGGGTCAAATATGCCCATATGCAATAACAGGTGATACCATATAACGCATAGGATTATGTGTATTAACAGTGCGTAGTGCGTCGATAATCGTACTGGTGTCTATATCGCTATGCAAAACATCAAGCCTCCAAAGCTGCCGCCCGCCAGCTACCTGTTCAGCAAGGTCCAGTTTGGCATTGTCACGACTGTAACCAAAGCATGGCGATATTGAAAAGCCAGAAATGCACGTAAGTGGTAATAAGCAATCTATTACGTCTTCTTTGCGTTTATATTCCACATAAACAGTAAGATTGACTGTTTCAGGCATGTTTTCTGCGCTCCCAGTAATAGTAGCCAATGGGCAATAAGTACAGTGTTATAAACGTAGAGGTTATTAACCCGCCAATAACCACAATAGCCAAAGGCCTTTGTATTTCAGCGCCTGGGCCACTAGCAAATGCAAGGGGAAGTAAGCCAAACATCGCCGTTGTTGCCGTCATCAAAATAGGTCGTAATCTTGCTACGGCACCGCTTTTTACTAATTCGTAAAGCGGCATCGCTTTACCTTTTAAATCTTCATAATACGAAATCATCACTACGCCATTGAGTACGGCTACGCCTAACAGCGCAATAAATCCAACCGAGGCGGGTACCGATAGGTATTCACCGGTAACAAATAATCCAAATACTCCACCCATCAGAGCAAACGGCACGTTAGCAAGAATGAGAAGGGCTAATGACCATCTTCCGAATATGGTAAACAGAATAAGAATAATAACGACTATTACGATGGGGATAACAGTCATCAGGTTGTTACTGGCCCGTATTTGATTTTCAAATTCACCACCATATTCTACTGAATAACCTGCGGGCAGATTGATGTCGCTATCAACTGCGTTGCGCACTGAATCGACAAAACCGACTAGATCGCGGCCCTCTACATTCGATGTAACTACAGAGAAGCGAAGTGCTTTCTCACGCTCAATAATGGCAGGACCTTGAGTACGCTGAATATCAGCAAGGGTAGACAAAGGCAGCATTGCATTATTTGGCATTAGAACCATTAAGTCATTTAATTGCGCTGGTGACGTGAGCAAAGCTTCTCCGCGTTCAAGGTCGCCAAAATAAATAGGTGTTCTTACGCGCCCCTGTATAACGTCTCCTACGTGAAGCCCCGATATTTGCATCTTTACATATTGCGACAAAGAGGAAGTATTCATGCCATAGGTTAATGCAACCCCTGGTTTGGGGATTACGCTAAGAAAGTCACCGCCTTCAATAAGTGTAGCGTTTACGTCTACGGCGCCATCTTGGTCGCGAACTACGTCGGCAATGTCGTTGGCTATGGTCGATAATTGGGTAAAATCGTTACCGAAGATTTTAATTGCCAGAGTGCCTGTTGTGCCGGTAAGCATTTCTGACACGCGCATTTGTATAGGCTGGGTAAACCCAATATTCATACCAGGAAAGTGCGCAAGCGTATCGCGAATAGCTGCTTCCAGTGCACTCTTGTTGTCAAAGCGCCACGTGTCGGGCGATGAAAGCTGCATAAATATATCGGTTTCATTAAGCCCCATTGGATCTAACCCTAATTCGTCAGACCCCGTTCTTGCCACTATATGCTGTATTTCCGGAAATTCAGACAACAACGCGAGCTCTACCTGTTTATCTAATGCTAGCGATGAGGCTAATGAGATGGTGGGCGATTTTTCCAATTGCACAATAATGTCGCCTTCGTCCATCACAGGCATAAAGGTTTTGCCTAAATAGCTGAACAATACGCCGCTCAATACTAGAAGGCCTAGCACACTGGCTACCAGCCATTTACTGTGGGTTAGCAGTATGTCCAGAGAGTGACGGTAGAGTGTCTGAAGTTTAGTTAAGTAACTCGGTGTAGCACCGTCTTTATTGGTAAGCACAAAAGAGGCTACAACAGGAATAAGCGTTAACGCAGTGAATACTGAGGCAAGCATGGCGTACACAATGGTCATAGCTACGGGTGAAAAGAGTTTTCCTTCTAGCCCCGTAAGGGTAAGTAAGGGCACAAAAACAACAATAACAATGGCTGTGCCTGCTATTACCGGAACAGCAACGGCCCGTGTTGCTCTATATATGAGGTGTAAGCGGGGTAAGTGTTGTGCCTTACCAAGTTGAGATACGGTGTTTTCTACTACCACTACGGCACCATCAACCAGCATGCCTATGGCAATAACCAGCCCGCCAAGACTCATTAAGTTTGCGGTTAAACCAGTCACTTTCATGGCCAAAAACGTAAGTAGCACCACAACGGGTATAACAAGTGCAACAACAAAGGAAGCGCGTACGTTACCTAAAAACAGCCCAAGTACTAATACAACGATAATGACTGCCTGCCCTAGCGCGCTAGTAATGGTGCCTACCGCAGTATCAATGAGCGTTTTGCGATTGTAAAAAACATCAAGGGTTGTGCCTGGGGGTAAGGTTTGTTCAATGGCGTCTAACTTGGTCATTACGTTGCTGACAACCTCAGCGGTATTGCTGTCTTTTAAAGCAACAATAAGGGCTTGTGTCGTCTCTTTTCCATCACGGGTGACACCACCGTAACGGGTTAAACTACCCAGTGAAATGGTACCTAACTGTTTGAGTGCAATAGGTTCGTTCTGATAGTTACCAACCACTATATTGCCCAGTGTGTCGATAGACGTAGCGCGCCCCTCGGTGCGTATTACCAGCGAATCGACACCTGCCTTTATTCGACCCACACTGCCGTTTATATTGGCTTGCTGCAAAGCACTCGATAGCTGGTCAATATCAAATTCAAACGCATTTAATTTGGCAATGTCGGGGGCAAACTGAAAGGTTCTGGTGTAGCCACCTAATACGTTTACGTCTGCCACACCCGCTACGGTGCGAAGCGCCGGTCTTATCTCCCAATCAAGTATCGATTTTCGCTCTTGCAACGATAACGAGGGGTTCTCAATGGTGAACATGAACATTTCAGATAGGGGCGTGCTCATTGGCGCTAGGCCGCCCTCTACCATGCTGGGCAATATTGAGCTAACAGCGGCTAGCCGAGCGCTCACTTGTTGTCTAGCCCAGTAAATATCCGTGCCTTCTTCAAAATCTAGGGTAATAGACGTAATGGCGTATTTCGTAGTTGAGCGCAGAATGGTTTGATGGGGTATACCCAATAGCTCCACTTCAATGGGTTGAGTAATTTGCGCTTCCATTTCCTCTGCGGTCATGCCATCGGCTTTCATGATCACTTTCACTTGAGTAGGTGATATATCGGGAAATGCGTCTACCGGTAGTGTTTGCCAAGCACGGAAACCAAAGAGGACTAACGCTAAAAACACACACAATATGAAAAGTCGTTGAACAAGGGAAAACTGAATAATGCGGCCTATCATTCAATACCCCCAAGGCCCAATAAAATACCCTGCACAGCGCTTACTGCAGACGTGAGTACTTCATCGCTATTTGTTAGCCCGGGTGCTGTAAAAACAGCATTATCTTTATCAGCGTGACCGAGAAGGGTGATGGGAATCGCTTCAAGCACGTTAGCACGACGTAAAAAGATGGAAGCTTGGCCATGTAAATAGAACACACTGTCAGCGGGAACGGTAAGTGCAGAGACGGAAAGCTGCACCCGAGCATTCACTTGTGCGCCAAGTTGCAGTGCACAGCCTTCAGGCAGTGGCGCAGACCACACGCGCACAAAAAAGCGATGGTTAATTTTTTCTACTTTTTC
This sequence comes from Alteromonas ulvae, assembly GCF_048987005.1. Lineage (GTDB taxonomy): Bacteria > Pseudomonadota > Gammaproteobacteria > Enterobacterales > Alteromonadaceae > Alteromonas. Next base: position 142,818 of record NZ_CP185261.1, read on the forward strand.
AATGTCAACACTGCACGAGGCAGTGTTTATGGCTTCAGCAACGTCGCTGTTAAGCGTATGAATAAGTGTAGAAAGGCGAACGTCGTTTGGACTAACAATGGCACCTAATTGAGTTTCTGTATCAGTAGATGCTTGATCAGGCAGCAGAAACACACCTTCTGTTGGCGCTAATAGGTAGCCCATGTCGTCGTCTTCATGAGGTTCAAACATGTCAGCGAAATGATTCAGATGCCCCCACGTAAGTTGCGCATCATAATATTGCTGAGCAATATCAAGCCACTTGTCTTGGGGGATGGCATTGATCGATGCAAGCTCGCGGTTTTTATTAAAACGGGATGTGGTTATCGCTAAAAGTGCAGTTTTAGCGGCTAAATTATCGCGAAAGTGATGAACTTCGCTGCCACTGAGTATGGCAATGCGCTGGTGCTGAGTCACGCTTTCGCCGTGCGCCACTAAATAATCTATTTTTTGCGGGTTCATGGGCGATATGATGCGAAGTGGTGAACGTGGTAATGCCGAAACCATGGCTGTGGAAGCCGGCTTTTCTATCGCACCAATTGCGTTGATTGAAGAGTAAGTAAGCGATAGCTTACCTAATTTATCTAGCGACACTGAGTTGCCTGCATGCACACCACACGCAAACGCGATCGAAAACAATACTAATATATGGCGAAAAATAGCGTGGTTCACAGTGCAACTCCTGCAATCTGATTGAGTTTAGACGCCGCTTCCGCGCGACGTACTTTCATTTTTTCTAGCGTTAACATTGTATCTTGCTGTGCAAGCAACTGCTCTAACCATACTACTTTGGGTAAGCTGCTGGCCTGCTTCGAATACAGGGTTGCAATTTCTTTACCTAGGGCCACTTGCTTTGATAATACCTTTTCAGCTTCTTTTGCATATTCGAAGTTAGCGGTGGCTTCGCTACGCTGTTGCTGTATGCGAGCATAGGTGGTAGCAAGTGCACCGTTTAATGCATTGCTAGCGTCTCGCCAAAGCGCGTAATCGTTCACCGAGGTGGTATCGCCTCCAGTGAGCGGTATATTCACACTCACGCCAAGCAAGTTATCGTTGCCAGTAGGCCCTTTTAACTGGCGTGCAATTATGCCTAGTGTCCAGGGCGAGAGCGACTGATCGGCCAAGTCGTAATTCATATTCAATTGTTGCTGACTTAGTAACAGTAAAGTGAGCTCGGGGTGTGTTTGAATTGCGCTATCAATATTCGCGACCACTGCTTCTTCAGGTGAATCAGGCAGGTCTTGTGTTCCTGCAATGTCTCGATAGCGTTGTTGCGTATTGTTTAGCGTAATTCTCGCTTGGGATAGTGTGAGTTGATGAGACAGTTTTTCTTGCTCCCACCGCAACAGTGTAGCGCGGTCAAGTTCACCGCTATTCGCCTGCTTTTGTAGGGTGGTGTCTAACGATTCAATCCACTGCTGCTTTTTCTCTAATCCTTTAAATTCGGTTTGAGCCATCTTTAGTCGCCATAGTGCTTCTCTCAACAGGCCGCTTGCTAATAGTGAAAACCGTTTTTCCCGTGCTTTGATAAACCGCTCGGTCAATTCGGTTTGCTGCTTATCAAGGGCTCGGCCTGCAGGGGATCTAAAGGGTAAAAACACGCCAACTTCGTACTCGTCTTCGCCATTACTGGTATTGCTTGGTAGCGCAATAAGTTGCAGCGATGCCGGCCCTTGTAGCCAATAACTTACTGCTTTTGCTTCACGCTCTACGTGGTCGGGATTGTTCTGATAGCGTTGGGTAAGTCGCCCGCGAGCTTCGCTATAGATATCGGGTAACGTTTTCGCAATACCGTTACCACTTGTTAACAGTAGAACGAAAAAAATGAGGAATGTTGAGTAGTGAGTCATAAGTTCTCGTTGTAGAAACGCACGCATATATTTTAGGTGCATTCATGTTCACAGACACCAACGACAATACGGTAAATAAGTCAGAAAAGATATCGGGCATAACACCTAATAACCTAGGTTAAACCGCCTATAAAAGCTGTAAATTTTTGATTTAAATTAAGTTTTCAAAAAATAGAGCCGCTAGTTCATGCCTGCCTTTACAATCCGCTTTGCGGTAAATGGCTGACGCATGGTGGCGTATAGTTTTCTCTGAAGTACTCCGCATTTCTGCAATTTCTAAAAGCGTTAAGCCTCGCAATAAAAACATGGCCACTTCTTTCTCACTCGGTGTTAAGCCCCAAACATCAAATTGCGCTTGAATCGCTTTTAAGAAATGCTGTTTCGATTGTTGCAGTTCGGCGGTTACCTTTTGCTCTCTCGCAGACGAAGCCGCGAGTTCTGCTTTTAATGCTTTTGCGTCGTTTGACCGTTGGCGAATATCAAATATTAGAAAGAGAAAAAGCGCAGAAGAAATTAAAATTAAGATAGACTCTTGAATTAGGTGGGTAACGCTAGCATCGTCGGAAACATCTGCACTTAAGTCTGCAATTTTAAGCACGATAATACAAATTAGCGTAATGGAGAGTATTTTATCTTTCATTTTCCATCCTAAATCAAATGCTTAATTAAATAACAACAACGCAATAGTAGCATACATAAAGAAAGTCTTATATCAAGCGCTGCCAATTGTCATAAGGATAAAAAGTGTATGTTAGCGCTAGGGCATGTAAAGTACTGCAATTGACTCGACACCCACAGTGCGAAGTAAGTCATAGGACTAACTCTATCTGTTTTCATTAACCTACTTCCTGTTTTCACGCCAACAATCAAGTAATGAAATTTTTTGTCGAAATGTCGTGTCTACTATCTTAATAATTGAAATGCCAGAATGCTGTTATGTAAATCGACAGCAAGAAGAGAAGAATATGAACCTTGTTGTTAAACGCGTTATAAGTGCTTCAATTGCGGTAGGACTAGTCTTAAATGCCTCAACTGCTCTAGCAGAGCAAGCAAACTTATCAACAACAGTGACTGCACAAGACTTTGTAAATTTGCAGCAAGGAGGTCATCCGCACAAAGGTTATCGACGGGCACATGCAAAAGGAGTCTGTGTGACTGGCGAATTTATCTCAAATGGTAAGCTTGCTGAATTCACATCGGCGTCGTTATTTGCACAAGGGAAGACACCATTTATTGGTCGATTTTCTATAGCAGGAAATGATCCTCATGGGGCGGATTTAAAAGCGCCGGTGAGAAGTTTGGCGCTTAATTTTACCCTTTCGGCTAGTAACCAATGGCGTATAGCAATGAACACACCGCCAGTGATGGCGGTAACTAACCCGCAAGATTTTTATGCGCAACTTGTAGCAATAAAATCTGGACCAGAAGCTATTGCCTCATTTTTTAACGCCCACCCAGAAAGTGAAGACTTTCTTTCTTGGAAAGCACAGTATTCGCCAGCAAATAGCTTTAGCGACGAAACCTATCATAGTATCAATGCATTTTACTTAGAAAAAGGCACTACGAAGCACGCCGTGCGTTGGTCTGTTTCACCTGCAACTGCAGCAACGTTTCCGCCAGAAACGGGTGACAATGCATTACACAACATGTTGAAAAAACAGCTGAACGCAAAACCTATTTCTTTTAATTGGCTTTTTCAGTTTGCTGACGCTAGCGACGACCCAAACAACCCTGCCGTTAAATGGCCAGAAACCCGCTACACAGTCTCCGCTGGACAAATCGTTATTTACGACTGGCAAGAGCAGTTACAAGGAAAATGCCATGGCACAAACTTCGACCCCAATGTGCTGCCACAAGGCATGTCGGCAACGGATGATCCTATCTTAAAGGCCCGGTCAGCAGCTTACGCAGAATCTTACAAACGCCGCGCAATAGAAGAGTTTAATGGTGCGCTTAATAAGGAAAGAGGGCAATGATGCAGCAAAAAAACAGAGAAAAATTTCCGCCCTCTATGCGTTTACTGCACTGGTCAATGGCAGTGCTGCTTATTAGTATGGTAGCGGCAGGTTTAGTAATGATTGAGTCTCTCGCCGTCTGGCAGCCCACCTTGCTTGCTTTACATAAAAGCTTTGGTGCATTTGCGCTAGTACTGGTTTGCATTCGATTAGCTATTAAAATGACATCCAATACGCCATCGCTGCCTTTATCAGTAACAACAATACAGCGATTTGCAGCGACGTTATCGCACTATGTACTTTATTTGCTCATGTTTGCACTACCGATTAGCGGCGTGTTGATGCAATATTTTGCAGCACAACCTGTGGTTATATTTGGAATAATCACTATTCCTGCAGCAATGACGCCGAATATAAATATGTTTGCCTTTTTTCGCATGACTCATGAATACATTGCTTTGGTGCTCATAGGGGTTGTATGTGTTCACTTACTTGCAGCGTTGTACCATTATTTTATTAAGAAAGATGAAGTGCTCCAATCGATGTTATGACATTGCTTATGCGGCTCGACATAACCCAAAATCAATCGGCAGAAGCTCAATAGCAGTATTGTTATTTTCACATTCATTCATTGCGTAGTGCGCTTTACCAACTAAACTAAAGTATAACTAGTGAACTCCGCCATTATTGTTGTTGGTGCAAATGCACTAACAACAATAATGGCGGAGAACGGTGCCCTCTTACCTAAATGGCAGCGCTTCTTTTGTATGTGCCCAATAAAAAGTACTGAAGGAGGGCAAGAGCACTTTGTTTAAACGTTGAGCCTCTGCTTGCTGAAGGTATTGAGAATATGTTGTATAAGCCTGGCGTATTAGGTGAGCAAAGCGCATCGTTTGACGATGCGGACTTCCCAGAGCCGATAAAATATCTGATAGAAAATGTGACGGACGGTGTTGTTATCTTCGACCAACGCGGCCGTATTAACTATAGCAACAAGTCGTTTCAGACTATGGTGGGCTGTAGCGCTATCGACATTAATCAGCTTTCACTATCGGATATAGACTCCCAATACTGCAAAGAGCAATTCTCGTCTTTTTTCGAATACCTTTCTCACTCATCTGGTACTGTTGAAAGCCGCTTTATACATAAAGACAACACCACGTTTCCTGTGCAGTATTCTTCTTTTGTCACTAACCTGCATAACCAGCCAGTGGCGCTTGTTATTGTTAAAAGTATCAATGATGACAAAACATTGGCGGCGGAGCTTCGCGAGTTCAAAAGTATTGTTGATAAAACGACCGATTGCGTATTTATCTTTAGCCAAGACTCGCTTAACTTTACCTATATTAATCGGGGGGCTGAGAACCAAATTGGTTATTCGCTTGGCGAGCTTAAAACCATGCATCCATACGATATCAAACCTGAATTTACTGAAGACGAGTTTCGCGAACTAGTTTTACCTCTCATTAGAAACGGTGGCGGCACATTAAACTTTGACACCGTGCATCAGCATAAAAACGGTGACCTCATAGACGTGAGTATTGTTTTACAATTGGTTGAAGGGCACTCAGGAGAAAAGCAGTTTGTTGCGATAGTGCGCGACATCAGTGACTATAAAAAGCTGCAAGAAAAATATCGCCATTCACAGAAGATGGAGGCGATTGGCAGATTGGCTGGTGGGGTTGCTCACGACTTTAATAATCAGCTGGCGGTTATTCTCGGGTACGCAGATTTAATTGCACATCACGAAGCGAGTAACGACATAATTGGCTATGCCCTACGTATTGCAGACTCAGCGGAAGTATCGAAAAAGCTAGTAGAGCAACTGCTTATTTTTTCTCGCAAAACTGATTTACAGCTCGCCACGATAGACATGCATCAATTGATTAGAGAAATGGAAGAGTTTCTCAGTCACACCATAAGCAAAAAAATCACTACTTCACTCAGTTTAGCCTCTTCGTCTTATCATGTTGTGGCGGACAGGGCGTTAATGAAAACAGCGCTGTTAAATTTAGCGTTGAATGCTCGTGATGCCATGCCCGATGGCGGACACATATTTATAGAAACCGAACGGCTACCGTTTGCTGAGCTAAAGCCAGACACGTTCAATGAGGCTATACAAATCACTATTTCAGATACGGGGAATGGAATACCAGAAGATCAGTTGAACAAAATCTTCGAGCCCTTTTACACTACAAAGGATCACGGAAAGGGCACGGGGCTAGGGCTGTCGTCGGTAAAAGGTACCATTGAGCAGCACGGCGGTGTCATTGATGTGAGTAGCAACACGACTGGCCATGCAGCTCAGGGAGCCACATTTACTGTTACGCTTCCCGTTGTTGCATTAGAGCACGAAAGTAGTTCGCCACCAATACATGCTGAACAGCCTCAAATTGCATCAAAGGGCACAATATTGCTCATAGATGATGAGCCGTCAGTGAAAGAGGTATGTGAAGAAATATTAAAGGTACTGGGCTATTCGGTTATCGCCGTTGATAGTGGAAAAGAGGCAATTGAAATATATGCAGCGCAGCATCATGATATTGCTATGGTTATCGTAGATTATATGATGCCAGAGATGCTGGGTACTGAAGTTTTGGCCCAGTTACGTGCTATTCAACCTAATGTAAAAGCAATGATATCTTCAGGTTACCTGGCAGACACTACAGTTGCAGAGTTGAAAAGCATGGGAGTGCTGGCTGTGGTAAGAAAACCATTTTCTATTAATGACTTTCGAGAAGTATTACTGAAGTATGTCGGTTGACACACGTTACGCTAAAGGGCGCTGCAAACTGCTTTTTCGCTTCTCTTTTTCTATATACATTGAGCTGTCGCTAGCAGCGGTCAATACATCAATATTCTTTGGTAGCTTCTCAAAGGTTGCACACCCTACGCTCGCAGAAAGATGGAGCTGTTTACCATCAATAACACAGGAAATGAGTTCAAAAGCGTGCTTGAGTTTTTCATACTTATCGACAGCTGCAGATTCGTTCTCAAACATGGCGATAGCAATAAATTCATCACCGCCCAGCCGACTAACAATGTCTTCGCCACGCATGTTATTGACTAAACACTCTGATACGCAGGTTAATGCATTATCACCTGCGGCGTGACCGTATTTATCATTTACCTGCTTAAAATTGTCAATATCAATGTAAAACGAGGCAAACCGTGAAGACGTGCCGGAGAGGTCTTCGCCGTTTATACTTAATTGTTTGGCTAATCCTCGTCGATTTGCAATGCCGCAAAGAGGGTCGATACTCGCATCTTTTTCTGCTTTCTCCTTGGCGACTGAAATACGGTTTACTCGTTTTGATAACGCGATAGCCAGTACTATTGCTTCAATGGCGAAGGCGATAATAAATCCGTAGCGTTGTATAAACGGATTGTGATTCAGTAATACAATTCGAAATACCATACTAATGAGAACCAGTGACAGTGCAATGGCTACGAGCCCTGCTTCGGACGTCCCTCTGTAGGCCTGTACAATCGCTAAAATAAAAACTCCGGTAACAATAGTGAGTGTGCCATAGCTCATAATGGCACCGCTAATAGGCCCAAACGCGCCATGGGTTACAAATACTTTCAATATTGCTGTGACGAGAATGACCAGTGATACGCCATTTAAAAGAGCATTGAGACGGCGAAAATCATTGTGAATAATGAGGAAAAACGTTAAAAACCACGTTGCACTGAACACAGTTAGGCCAATAGATAAAAGATAAAGTGAGTCAATCAAAGCTTGATATTGTATATCTACAAACAGAAATACCTGGCCTTCTTGCAGCACAAAAAATGACGTTAAGCTAAAAGGTTAGCACACCGAAACAGGTATCCCCCGAGTTTTTATCAGTCCGTAGCGAGTTGATTTATGGTTATCGTCGTTCCATCGAAACGAGTAAATGTAAATCCGCTAAAATCTTCTTGGTAATGTTGCACCATTTCTTTTAACAAACTGATGGCATATGCTTCGCCTAGCAGTAATCCAAGATCGCCATCAGAGCGATAGTGCACACCTGCAAAATTTCGACCTAACGAAATATTACTGGCGAGTTTATTAAGCTCGCTTTCTACAGTAAGGGGCTCGCCTGTATAAGGCAGTAACTCCTTGCCATCAGCACTTGGCATCACAGGCTCTTGAATAACAAAATCACCCTTGAAAAACGCTTTTAACATTGTGACAGCAGCGCCAGCCATAACGGCATGAGCAGCGGGATAAGTAGGGTGAAGCGGCGCACCTTTTGGTGAAGCCTGCGGTAGCAAATAGGTTCCATTTGCTTTGAATGCTTTTTCAAGGGCTTTAGCGTTTAGCATTGCTTCATGTATTGGGTATGCAATGTCATTTTCTGTTAAATGGTTATGAATATGCCCAAAAAAAACTTCAGGGCGCGCACGCCTGTGTACCAGCCACTTCTGATACCACGCGACTTGCTGAGACGGCATTGACACACGAGATAACAGATCAATGGCATGATTGATACCAAACAGCGGTGCACGTGCTTGAGACTTAGTTTTATGATAGGGATTCGATGTGGCAAATGCGTCATCACCAAACGACCCAATAATGAGGGCTGCGTTGAGATAGGCCATGTTCACAAAATCGTGTAAAACGTATTCGCCTAACGCTCTACCACTATATAAATAAAGATTGTCAGCCTCATAGGTTGTTTTAGTAATACCTGTAGGTTTACCGCCGTTTTGAATATGCAGCCACTCGCTGTAATTTGTCAGATGATCGTTGCCGGGTTTAGGCACTTTGTAGCGTTGAATAATGGTGGTTGCACCGTAAGGAATAGGTTTCAGTAAAAATTGTGAAATGTAAGGCCCAACGGTTTCGCCAGGGCCTATTCCTCGGAATAACGTTTGCGTATTTATTTCAGCTTTCGTTTGCGACGTAGTAAGTGTAGGTCCACGAAATGCAGATAATTGTTGTAGATCTGCTGCGGCCTCTTTAGCCATTAAGCTATTGTTGTATTGTGCAAATGGGACGTCTCGAAGTAACGCTTTCCACATGACTTCAGTTGCCTCTGCGGCTTGCCATGCGCTATTAAATTCGGGGGCCAGCGGCATTGTAAAGGTTTCTGGGCTATCGCCCTGTGCCACTTGGGCATAAGCTGCAAGTGGGTTACGCAGCCCAAACCCGTCTTTCACACCTTTTGGCACATTTTCAAACGCCGCACTATTCCCTTTTTGAAGTGCTGATAATAGGCGCTCGTAGGCTTGTTCATCTACCACTCCCCATTGGTTATGGGGTAGGCCTTTGCTAAAGCTGTTCAGATACCCGTTCAGGTTATTTTCATCGAGGGTACGTTTTACGTCAGCAAGCGCACTATTGGCAGTGAGTAAAAGGGTAATCCCGACGAAGGCTTTAACGCAATTCATAACAATACACTTCCCTTAATGTATTACAACTCACAATAAACTTACTTTCGTATCAGCGGTATGCAGCACATTATGCGAATACCGCTAATAAGTCTGGCTTTGTATACTATTTATACATTTAGAATGGATTGACCGTATAGCCCTTTTGCTGAAGCAAAGCATGGGCAGTCATGGCTGATAGTTGAATTTCTACGCCCTCAACCAGTTGGCCGCTTTGTACCGCTTTTGAAGCGGCGCTTTGACCACATAAAATTACGCGCACATTATTCTCTAAAAGTGCTTTGAGAAGCGGTTCATTAGGGTTTGGCGTGTCGTACTTTTCTTGATAAGACGCATTATTTAATAAATCGAAAATTGCGCTTCCGTGAACAACAAGTGCTAGGTGGATATTTTCCTTTTTAACACCCGCCGCAGCGTGCATGTTAATAAAGCGCGCCAAGCTATCAAACTTGCGATTTACCTCGCCTGCACCGCCAGTACTGGCAACATCAAATGTAATGTTAAACGCACTGTTTTCTGGCAAAACATGAGAGGGCACAGGCGCGGTTTTTCCAAAGCCTTTAATCACAGTGCCATCTCTGAACTCAGACATTTGAGCATGAACCACAGAATGAAAACTAAAAAGGGCGACGAGACAACAAGCCATCAGGCTCAAGTTTTTTATTTTTAACATGGTGTGTACCTTTTTAAAGAGTGAGATATGAATCGCAAAGGGATATTTTTTACTGCTTTGTTTTTACTTACGCTGTTGGTTTCAACCAATGCTGCGCCAGCATGCCAACAAGCATAGCGCCAATAAATAAAAGAACATCTGACTGAAGAGATGCAATAGCAACAACGGCAGGGCCTGGACAAAAGCCACTCATTCCCCAGCCAATACCAAAACATGCAGATCCCAACACTAATTTACTATCTATTGTTTTGCTTGTAGGAATGTCGAACTTGCTGGCAAACAAAGGTTTGCTTCTTTTGCGTACCCAATAGATGCCGGGGGCCGCCACTACAATGGCACCGCCCATTACAAAAGCTAAGGTGGCATCCCAGTTCGCGCTAAAATCAAGAAAATTAAGCACGCGAGCAGGGTTGCTCATTCCTGATACAACAAGCCCAAAACCGAAAAGTAGGCCGCTAAATAGCGAAGCGATAAGTACTTTCATAATCTATTTCCTCCGCTGTATTAAAGGTGTCTTATAATATTTGTGGTAGCGGCGGCAGCCGCCATAAACGTGAGTGTGGCTACTATCGAGCGTGGCGATAATCGAGATAGACCCGCTACTCCGTGACCAGAAGTACACCCGCTACCAAGGCGAGTGCCAAAACCGACTAGCAGCCCCGCTATTATCATCCAGCCAGATCCCAATTGAGTTTGTACTGCAAAACCACCCAGAAAGGCGTTATAAAATACCGCAGCTACTAACATTCCAGCTAAAAACGCCAGCCGCCAATATTGTTCAGTGCCTCTTTGGGTTAGCGCGCCGGCAGAAATACCCGAAATACCTGCGATGCGACCAAGCGTGAGCAAAAGCAATACAACTGATAACCCAATTAGAATGCCTCCAGCCAAGCCAGATAGCGGCTCGAACGGTGTCATAGTCCAGTTTTCCAAATTTTTTCTCCTAATTTGCTGCACTTAAAACAAGCTTATGCATTTCGTCACTGACTGTAGAAGTCATTTAAATGCATTATTTCGCATATAAGTGTGCGCACTAATGCATATGAACACAATCGATATCCTAACAAGCTTACAGGAGTATATAAATTAAATATACATTTAGAATATGCTTTTGTTTTGTCCGACCTCTTAAGGTGACCAAAAAGTACTGTTATTGAGACTTTTGAGGGCGATACCGCATCAAATTTTATAGTATTTCTACTTGATATGGTCAGTGAAATAACCTCTTTTTTATACAACATAAAGGTGCTATAACTGATAATAAGTCTTATTCATGTTTAACATGTTATGCAAACACTTATCGCTCAGTCTTCGTTTTTTGAAATCACAATATTACTGTGTTTAGCGGCAGGCATTGGCATGTTGGGGCTACTGTTGCGCCAGCCATTGATTGTTGCGTTTATTGCAATAGGTATACTTTCTGGTCCTACTGCTATGGACTTAGTTCATTCCGAGGAGCAAATTAATTTGCTATCAGAATTGGGCATTGCGCTGCTGCTATTTCTAGTGGGTATTAAACTTGATTTAAAGCTCATCAAAGACATTGGCGTCGTGTCGCTAGCAACTGGGTTGGGTCAAGTATTTTTCACCTCTGCCATTGGCTATGGTATTGGCCTGATGCTCGGATTTGACTCCGTCAGCAGTTTGTATCTGGGTGTTGCGCTCACATTTTCATCAACCATCATCATTGTTAAGCTGTTATCAGATAAGCGTGAGGTCGACACGCTTCATGGAAAAATAGCGTTGGGATTTTTAATTGTCCAAGACCTAGTTGTTGTGCTTGCAATGATTATATTAGCCAGTATGGCAGTAGGTGAATCAGGCGTTAGCAGTAAAGGCATGTTATCGCCAATGCACTCCCTATATGCATTAATAGGCTTAATAGTGGCGTTAGCGATTTTTATTCGTTATGTAGCAAACCCGCTAACAAAAACCATGGCGCGCATTCCTGAGTTGCTTCTTATCTTCTCTATTGCGATTGCTACGTTAATGGCTTCTGTCGGCAAAATTATCGGTTTAGGTATGGAAGTAGGTGGCCTTTTAGCTGGCTTCGCATTAGCGTCTACGCCATATCGCGAGACTATCGCTACACGGCTGGCGCCACTTCGCGACTTCCTGCTGCTGTTTTTCTTTATCGGTCTTGGTGCACAGCTTCATCTGTCAGATTTGGGCGCCAACCTCACTGCATCGCTCGTGTTTTCTTTATTTGTACTGATTGGTAACCCGCTTATTGTGTTACTGATCATGACAAAAATGAACTATCGTGCCAAAACCGGGTTCTTGGCCGGTCTTACGGTTGCACAAATTAGTGAGTTTTCGCTTATTTTCATCGCAATGGGTGTAAGCATTGGGCATATCCAGCCGTCTGTAATGGGGTTAGTTACGCTAGTGGGTATTGTAACTATTGCGTGCTCTACCTATATGATTTCCTACTCTCACCAGTTGTATCGCTTTTTTGAACCGGTATTGCTTGCTATTGAGTCGCGGTTGATGAAAAAGCAGGCGCATATCGATTCAGCTAACTTAGAAGCAAACAGTCCTGAAACGGTGATTTTTGGTTTAGGTCGATTAGGTGGGTACCTTCTTGAGCAGCTGCATAAAAACCGCAGTGTTATGGGGATTGACTTAAATCCTGACGAAGTATTGGCTATGCAGGACAAAGGCTTAAATGCGGTTTACGGCGATGTCACCGATGCAGAATTCACTAGCGAATTACCCCTTGCTCAAACTCAATGGGTAATTTGTACTTTTCCCTGGCACCATACGGGCTTATCGTTCGAAGATGGACGACACGCTCTTTTACAGCATTTAAGTCAGGTTGGGTATCAAGGCAAAACAATTGCAGTGGCGCACTCACAATTTGATGATGAGCGATTAAAGGCGGCAGGATTTGATTATGTGATACAACCGCATACGCAATCAGCTGGACAAATACAAATCATTATATCGGGTAACAAGGAGAAACTACGATGACAAATTCAGCCGAACCATGCGTACTCTGCGTGTTTGATGAGGTGAATGATGCCACAGCCTTGCTTATTCAAAAAAGCCAGCTGCTGTCACAAGCCGAAAATCTGCAGCTAAAATTTCTGTGTGTATTACCAGACAGATGGTTTCACTACTCGTCAGAGTCTGCACAACATATTCAAGATAGAGCCAAGTCGCGGGTACTCGAGCAGCTTTCTCATCTGGCTACAGTGCATAATATTAACGACAATATCGCGTGTGAAGTCCGTTTTGGTAAGCCATTTGTAGAAATTATTCAGTATCAGCAGCGCGTTAATGCGCAATTAGTAGTCAAGCGCGCAGAACAGAAGAGCTGGATTCAACATGCAGTTACCATGACGAGTAACGATATGCACCTGTTGCGTAAATGTCCTGTTCCGGTGTTCTTAGTACGCTCACAAGAGGCTACACTTCCACAGAATATTTTTGTGGCGGTAGACTTTGATATAGATGATCCGACATCTCATGCCGACGAGTTGAACAAAAAAATGCTGGGTACCGTGGTACGCTTTTTTGACAACGACGAAACGCAATGTACTTTATTCAATGCTTATAATGCGCCTCATGCTGGGTTTGTTAGCTTATTCGCAGACGATCCAGATACGATGACGAAGGATATGGCGGCGCATGAGAAAGGCTTTAAATCTGGTGAACTTAATTTGCTACTGCATTTTATGCGTGAAAGTCTGGCGCCTAAGTACCTTCACAAGCATATCAAACAGGTGTTGATACAAGGGCACGCCGAGCAATTAATTCCCCAGCAACTTAAACAACATCAATCTGATTTACTGGTAATTGGTTCTGTGGCCCGAACAGGTATTCCAGGGTTACTAATTGGCAACACCGCTGAAGAAATTCTGCTCAGTGTTGACTGCGATGTGCTGACATTGAAGCCCGACGGATTTGTATCGCCAGTGTTAGAGCATTAACCTCAATAAAAACTTATTCTTTAACCTCTGTAACTAGGGGCTTTATATAGTATTGCAGGTTGGCTTCTGAAAGCTCGCCCATATGGCTGTTTACCATTTTGCCCTCTGCATCAAAAAACAGGGTGGTAGGAAGTCCAAACGCGCCCAGTTTTTTGGCTGAACTGCCAGCAAAGTCGTAATACGTATTTTTTAATTCAATATGTTGTTGAAGTAAAAAGCGCTGAGCTTTGCTGGGCGACTCTCCCTGATTGACAAAAACAAATTTTATATCGGTGATATTTTGCTGAGCACGCTGCAGCAGGGGCATCTCTCGGCGGCAAGGCGGGCACCACGATGCCCAAAAATTAATAATCAAAGGCTTACCCGTTTTCAAGTCCAAAATGGTTGGGGTACCTTGAGCGCTAGACACTTCAATACTTTCGGTGATCTTTTGACCGCTAACCATGGTGTTGATAAGAAAAAGCGGGAACACAATGGCCCCAGCTATCAGAGCGGACCTCACGAAAACCGGCAGTAACGGGCTATGCTTTTTACATCTAATAAGCATCATGCTCATACCGGTAAACCAGCCTACCGATTGTTTAAAACCACCGTCTCTTATGTCGAGAACCGACAGCCAATCTGTTTGATAGACCTCCCACAGGGCTACAACAAACGCAATTCTAGCGGCTAATACACCGACGAGTACGCTGTAAAATAATGTGTCGGTAGCGTAAGTTTGGTATGGTTTTGACCTTGTAAAATAAGTAATGAATAGCCAAAGTAACAACACACTCACAATGGTGAGTAAGGTGCTCGCCGTTAATGCAAAGGGACCTAGAGAAAAGCTGATCAAAATTAGAATGAATGTGGCTGAATTGTGCCGTTACGGTAGCAGATGATAATTAAATTAAACATACCAAAATAAGAGCGCAATGGATTACACAAAGTACTACGAACCGCTGGTGGCGGTATATTCTGTCGATTTTAACAAGTGCTTTTACTGTGGCTGCGAGGCTTCAACTCCCGATTACATTCCTCCAGTTTCTTTTATACACGACTGGCGCGATGGCAGCAGAGAAGCCGAGTTTATTGCCGTGCCTGCGTGCAACGAATGCGTCGATTTATTAAAAAAGCACAATACCGGCACGCTAGGCGAACGTTTCGATGTGCTTAAAAAGCTACTGGCTAAAAAATACGAAAAAGCGGTAAGGGTTTACACCATGTGGAGCCCAGAGGAATTAGAAGAAATGGACACGGCGTTTCAAATTAGCTTAAGCGCAGGCATCAATTTGGGCAAAGAAACCGTTTCACGACTTCGTTTTAACGGTTTCGACTATGAAATAAACGGCAGCATTACCAGAGTGGATAAAGCGCCAGATAAACGCTATCAGGTATTCGATGAAACCTTTGAAAACTTCAAACTGGCACTGGAATATGCAAGCCACACTTACCAAATTAAAAAAGGTCGATTAAGCGAATTATACTTTGAAAATGGTGAGAACTTTGACAATGCGATAGAGGCGTTTCATCGTTCACTAGCAGCGCGCAAACTATTAGATGCCATCGAGAAGCCCTGTGAAGTATTCGCAAAGCAGTACAATCAAAACAGAAACGTGGTGATTCGCGAGGTTAAACAATATCTGCGAGCCGATGAAAATCTTACCGTCAACGAGGCGCTGGATAAGGTTTATTTGTTAAGGGTAAAAAAGGGGTGCAAATACTAAAAAATAGTCCTTACATGTGGATAATTCAAAATCTTTTCGTCTGCCGTAATCAAAGGTGCTGACAAGGTTCTTGCTAGCGCCACAATCATCCTGTCGGCGGGATCTTTATGAAATTCATCAGGCAGTCTAGTTGACTCAATGACAACTTTGTTATCTACGGGAACGAAACTGACGTTGTCGATTTCGCTTACTGTTTGAATCCAAGTATCAACGTCCATAGTCAGAGTAAGCCTACTTTTTGATACCAACATAGCCACTTCCCATGACGATATAGAGGAAATCATTATTTCTTCCTCTGATTCTAATGCAACGTTAATACGTTCTTTTGCTTTAGCAGAAAGCCGGTCATCGCCATCACACCACCAGATTAGAATGTGCGTATCCAAGATTATCAACTATGCAAGCTCCCAATCATCTTCGCATACAGGAGCTGTAGGAGAGCTATATGTCACAACAGAGCCACGTAGCTTTTCTAGTGGGCTAACATTCTTTTTGCTAAATTTTTTCATGACTAATGTGGGTTTGCCATGAGAAGTAATCACAACCTCTTCACCCGATTTCTCAACATTTCTCATTATTTCGAGAGCATGAGCTTTAAAGTTCGATTTTGATATTTCATGTTCCATATATGGAGACCATAGTCATATTGCTATAGTCATAATCATATCAAATTAAATAGTGTGTACAAGACGTTATTTTTAGTTCTCTAAAATGTCATTTTCCGTTGGTACACATGAGATTTAGGCTTTATTTTGTTCTGTTAATCGAGTCTGACAAGTTGAATCAACTTAAGCCTTATTCATATTAAATTTTATTTACCAATAGCCCAATTTTTCAGTGGGTTGATGCAAAGATCTCTCATTGCTTTTTAGCCTTGTTCCCCTTATAAAATCTGCTGATCAGCCGTATTTAAACTTCCATACTCCTTTCTATTTACTGCCCATTTCTCCTTTAGACGTTGGTATATAGGCAACTAAAAATGCCCATTAATAAATTTGTTTCCTAAAAAACTTCGTGATAACTTAATCTAAATAACAACTATTCGCATTAACATCCGTATTAATAGTAGGGTTTTATACACATGAAGTTTTCAAAGGTTGCACTTGCTTTGCTCGTTTCTGGTTTCAGTACATTTTCTTTTGCCGATGCGCTAGAAGAGGCTGACTTCGAACAAATTACCGTTACATCTTCGCGCTTTAATTCAGATATAGATGAAATTGCCTCAAGTGTAACCGTTATCGACACCGAGCAAATGGATAAAATGGTGGCGACTGATATTCGTGACCTAGTGCGATTTGAGCCCGGTGTAGTGGTAGAGGGAGGCGGGCGCTTTGGCCTATCGGGTTTTAATATTCGCGGTATTAATGCCGATCGCGTGCTTATGTTGTTAGACGGCGCACCTATTGCAGATGAGTTTAGTTTTGGTCCTGGGCTCTCAGCACGACGGGATTTTATCGATGTCGATATGATAGACCGAGTAGAAATTATTCGCGGTCCAGCGTCTACGCTTTACGGAAGCGATGCTATTGGCGGCGTAGTGTCATTTATCAGTAAAGATCCAAGCCAGCTGCTACTCGATAATCAAAGTATGGGCGGGCGTGTAAAAGTAGGTTACGCATCGGTGGCCAATGAACGAATGGCCAACGCTCAGCTTTTCGGAAGAAATGGTGACTGGGAATGGTTATTAAACGCCACTACACGAGACGGTTCTGAAACCGAAAACTATTTCGGCGGTAATGGCACGGGGTTAGACCGCGATGCCGCTAACCCGCAAAGCAACAGCACCGACAGCGCTCAGTTCAAACTTATCTATAAACCAAGCGATACCCACAGAGTGGAGTTTCTTGCTGATTACTTAGCGGGCGATACACAAACCAACGTGTTATCTCAGGTAGATACCTTCGTACGTGGTGTGCGCATTACCGAAAGCCAAGGTATTGATGAGCGCGATAGAACGCGGTTTCAAATTAATCACACCTATAGCGATAGCACCGCCATGTTCGACAAAGTGCTTACCCGAGTTTACTGGCAAGATACCCAAAATACTCAAGCAACCCGTGAAGGACGTTTTGGCGCCGTGTCTAGACAAGATCCCATGCCGGTGCAGCTTGGTAGAACGCGCGATAGCGAATTCAGCCAAACAGTAGAAGGTGTAATTTTACAGTTCGACAAGCAATTTAGTTTAGGTGATTCGAAGCACTATCTTATTTACGGAAGTGAGCTGCAGTACACCGACAGTGAATCGTTACGAGAGGGCAGTACATTTGTAGCCGCAACGGGTACTGTGGTGCCGGAGTTTTCAGTGTTTCCCGCACGAGACTTTCCTATCTCTGAAGCCAGAGAACTGTCGTTTTTCATTCAAGATGAAATAACCCTGCTAAATGGCGATTTAACCTTAAGCCCAGGCGTACGCTACGACGAATTTAAACTAGCACCTTACCCAGATGATGTGTTCACCAACGCCAACCCTGGCGTGATTGCAGTGCCTTTCGACGATTCCCAAGTATCATTTAAGTTAGGTGCAGTGTACGACCTAAGCGAAAACACCAACGTCTGGCTGCAGTACGCAGAAGGGTTCCGCATTCCGCCTTTTGATGACCTAAACGTTGGTTTTACCAACTTTGCCGGTGGCTACACCTCACTCCCTAATCCTGATTTGAAGCCTGAGAGTGTAGAAAGCTGGGAGGTAGGCATAAGACAAACCCTAGATGCGGTGAAATGGAGCGTAAGCGCCTACCACAACAATTATGACAACTTTATTGAATCGAGAGCTACTGTAGGCTTTAACCCCGCTACGCAGCTCATTGAGTTTCAGGCAAGAAACCGCGAATCGGTGGTTATTGAAGGTATAGACGCTCAATTTACATGGTTTTTAGGTGAGTCTGTTAACGGCCTAAATGGCTGGGAACTTCGCGGTGCGCTTACGTGGCTAGACAGCGAAGATGAAGCCACAGGGCAAGACGTAGAATCTATTTTACCGCCACAAGCCGTTGCAGGCATTGGTTATACAGACAGTAACGACGTTTGGTCTGTTGAGTTTATCGGTACCTTTGTGCAGCGCTTCGACTCACAAATTCAACCACAAGATTCTGCCGAACCACGGTTATTTGAGGCGCCTGGGTATGCCCAGTTCGATTTACTGGCGAATTACAATGTGAACGAAGACCTTGCTATTAATGTTGGCATATTCAACCTTTTCGATCGCAAAAGCTGGAGCGGTACTGAGGTACGCGGCCTAGAAGTTGGTGAAGCGAATAACCTCAATTTTCTTACTCAGCCTGGCATGAATGCCGCCATTAATGTCACGTACGCATTTTAAGTTGTTACGCGAGGAATAATGCTAGGCCTTAATAGTAGACCTGAGTTGCAATTTACTCGGTAAAACAAAGGCCTGGTTACGCCTCATAAGTTTATAACTTTCATTAGGAACAGATTGCCATGAAACTCCAACAGCTTTTTTCAGTCACTTTCTCCGTGTTAGTGGTGAGCGCGTTGTTCGCTTTTTGCTTTACCGGCCAAAGCCTTGCCCATGGGCAAGCTAACAATTCACAAAAACTTATTACGGCAGGGGGCACTATTACCGAAATTGTGTTTGCCCTTGATGCTGGTGATAGTGTTATTGCTGTTGACCAGTCAAGCCAATATCCGCAGGAGGTAAATAAGCTGCCCATGGTGGGTTACTATCGAGACTTAGCTGCCGAGGGCGTGTTGTCTTTTGCTCCTGATAAAATATTGGCCATTGAAGGTGTGGGCCGTAATGAAGTAATACAGCAAATAAAAAGCACTGGGGTAGAGGTGGCTATTTACGATAAACCTACCAGCCCCGAGGGCCTTGTTACGCTAATTCAACAGCTTGGCGAAGACCTTGGCAAAACCGCCGAAGCTGAGCAGTTAATTAGACAATTTCACGCCTCACTGCCAAGTAAAGCGACAAGCAGCACTGCCAAAGCGGTATTTTTACTCTCGGCATCTGACCGCGGGTTAATTGCGGCAGGTACAGAAACCGTGCCGCAGTTAATATTCAGTTATGCGGGCATTGAGAATATTGCCGCACAGCATAGCGGTTTTAAAGGCATTAATAGTGAAGCGTTAGCAATGCAGCAGCCCGACTTTTTAGTGGCGCCTTATCACGTGGTAATGAGCGCCGGCGGTAAAGACAAGTTTTGCCAAAGTCCTAACCTTAGCTTGCTAAAAGCCGCGCAAGAATGTCGCTTACTGGTAATGGACTCGCTTCAATCCCTTGGCATGACCCCTCGACTTGCCCAGGCTATTGCTACTGTGAAAGATTGGCGCGAAACGAACCTACTAAGCCAAAGCAGTTATAGCAAAAGCGCTTATGGAAAGAGCGATGAGTAGCCTTACTTTTTCACAGCCATCGCGCTTGCCGGCCTCGCATAAAAGCTGGTTCGATAGCCAGCAGAAAAAAGTGTGGTTTTGGCTAGCGTGGCTGTCGGCTATGCTGATTATGGCAAGCGTGGTGTCGTTAAGCTTTGGGCCGGCGGGCTGGGATTTACGTTTATCTGTTGCTTGGCTGTTTCCCGACAGTTGGCAAACAATAAGCACGCTTCAGCTCAACATTATTAGTGAAATACGTCTGCCGCGTTTATGCCTTGGATTACTGATAGGCGCAGTATTGGCGCAAACTGGGGCAGCTACGCAGGCCCTGTGCAGAAACCCGCTGGCAGACCCTTCCGTAATAGGAGTAAGTTCAGGCGCAGCGGTAATGGCGGTAGGTATGATTGCCCTTGGGCCTTTTTTACAGGCAACCTTTGGCATAAAAGCCGAGTTAATGCTGCCTTACGCTGCATTTATCGGCGCCTTACTAGCCACGCTACTAGTGTATCACTTTGCGCAAAGCAGCCAAGGTGTGCAAGTGACGTCGCTTATTTTAGTGGGGGTGGCGATGAACGCGCTCGGGTTTGCGCTTATCGGGTTACTCAGCTTTTACGCTGATGACAGCTCACTAAGGCTTATCAACTACTGGACTATGGGCTCACTCGCGGGGGCTAACTGGTCTTCGCTTACCCAGGCAATGCCGTTGCTGCTACTTAGCCTAATTGGCCTATGGAGTAAAAGACAGCAGATGAGTTTACTGTTACTGGGCGAGTCTGAAGCCAAATATATGGGCGTAAACATAAAAAGCTTAAAAAATCAGATTGTGGTTTTTGTGGCTATAGGTGTGGGTGCTGCCGTTGCGCTTACTGGGTTAGTAGGCTTCTTAGGGTTGGTTATTCCCCATCTGTCTCGTATTTTAGTAGGTGCTAACCTTAAATACATGATGCCGGTGAGCATGCTATTAGGTGCCTTGGTACTGCTGGCGTCAGACTGGATTGCCAGAGTGATTGTGGTACCTGCCGAGTTACCTATTGGCATTGTTACCGCCATTATTGGCGCGCCCGTTTTCATCTGGATGCTGCGACGCCAGTTAATGCCACAGGGTTAAAAGAGAGCCGCTATCATGACCAACATACTTTCATTGAACAACGTAACCGTAAAGCGCGGCCAGCGTAATGTACTGAAAAACATCACATGCCAAGTACCCGAAGGCAAACTTATCGTGCTGGTGGGGGAAAATGGGGCGGGTAAGTCTACGCTTATCCACGCCATTGCCGGTAACTTAGCGTTTCAAGGGCAGCTAAGTGTTAAAGGGCGCGACATACGTCAGTGGGCCGACGAAGAGTTGGCCCGCTCCCGTGCCGTAATGACGCAACAAAACGCGCTTAACTTTCAACTAGGTGTGCCCGAGCTCATTGCCATGGGGCGTTTTTCCATTGCTGAGTCTGAGCAACAAAAGCGGCAGCGCGTAGCGGAATTTGTAGACCACTTAAACTTACATAAACTGGTTAACCGGCACACAGGGCAATTATCGGGTGGTGAGTTACAGCGGGTGAATATAGCCAGAAGCTTTGCGCAACTAGACGCATTTGCATCGCAAAACGACAGCAAACTACTATTATTAGATGAGCCTACTTCAGCGCTAGATTTACACTTTCAGCACCATCTTATGCAGCTAGTACGCAAATTCACTGCGCAGGGTAATACGGCTATTGTGGCAATCCACGATTTAAACTTAGCATCGCTATACGCCGATGAGGTAATGCTATTAAGTGGCGGAGAGCTGATTAATTACGGCCCCAAAGACACCGTACTAACGCCAGAATTTTTAGAGCCTGTATACAACACGCAAATGCATATACAGCCTCATCCAGACTTATATATTCCAATGATATTTTCTCAACCCAAGGAGCTCCTTAATGAGAACGCAAGCATTAACTGACGCCAAAGCACTACTGCGCGCTTGTGAGACGGGCGTTATTTCAACTATCTCCCACAATCTACGTGGTTACCCGTTCGGATCAGTATCTCCCTTCATTAGCTGTAGCGAAGGTAAGTTGTATTTTTATATCAGTGATATTGCCCAGCATGCCAAAAACCTAGAAAAAGACAGCCGAATGAGCCTAACGGTGTTTCATCAGGCAGAAGAGGGCGATCAAAATGCCCACGGCCGAGTAACGGTGGTAGGTGATGCTACGCCAATACAAGGCGACAGAGCAAAGCAGGCTCTTGAGCAATATGTACGTCGTTTCCCAGAGGCTGAAACCTACAAACAAGCCCACGACTTTAAGATATGGCAAATGGATATTGTGCGCGTTCGTTATATTGGCGGATTTGGTAAAATATTCTGGTTAGAACAAGAAGAGTGGAACGCGCCAGCAAGCCCGTGGGATTTTGAGGCAGAAACCGGCATGATTGCGCACATGAACGAAGACCATCAAGACGCCATGGCGCTCATCTTAGCCCATCATCACAGTGTGCAAGACGACGCGCCCACCATGACAGGCGTAGTCACCGACGGCTTTTATATTCGCTCGAAAGATAAAAACTACTACGTGCCCTTTGAAAACGTGTGCGCTAAGCACGAAGACGTGCGCATGGAGTTGGTAAGGCTAACCAACCGCGCCAGAAAATCGCAGGCTGCATAATCTAGCAGGCATGTGAGGGGCGTACTTAGCAGGCGCTGTTGAATAACGGCGCCTAAAAAACATTGCTCATTGTCTAGTGTTAGCGCCGGAGAGAGTGGGTAGCCCGTTTCCTGCCAACTCGACTCATATTCTAGTTTGAGCAGGTTGGTGCTTTTATCCAAAGCTAACGTGCCAATTCTTTGTTCTGCTAAAAAGATGAGCAAAGCGTATGCTGAGGGCTGATTGATATTATCTTCAGGCATGGCTGTTATACCCACTCGTCGTTACTTACATCAGAGTGGCTTCGCTTTTCAATCAAACTAGGCGAAAGCGACGGTGAGGCAAGCTTGATACCTAGTCCATGCAGCACCGCAAATGTGGCTGCTAGAGTGCAATTGCTATTGCCATTTTCAATTCGAGATAAGGTGTTGATACCCACATTGCATAGTGCGGCGCAATCAGCGAGTTTCATACCCATCGCCGTGCGCTTTGCTTTAATGAGTTGCCCCAGCACATGCGCCTCATTTATAAACTGTGCCTGAGGCATTTTTGAGGAAGTCACTTTTTTGCCATCTAATATGCACCAATGCTGACATTAATATTCTTCAGCACTAGTGATCATAGATTGATATTAATGAATAACAAGTTTATTAACCGTTAGTGGTGATTTAAAGTGAGAGATTAATTTCATCATAAATATTCACCAGTAATGGTGAACTAATGAGGTGATTTTTTAATTAGAAAATATAGATCAAGCCTATGCCCACTTCCGTTTCATAATTGCTGCGCGCGATTGGGCTATCTCTTACCTCACTACTGTAGTACTCAAAAAGCGCTTCGCCATACACCTGTAAACTTTCGTTGATATAGTGTCGGAACGTATAGTCAAGGCCTACTGATAGCGGATGCCCTCGACGATGAAGGCGTGTTAATTCATCGTTCTCATTGGGTGCATAAAAATCACGTTGATAGAATGCGCATTTCAGGCAGTGATGCGTGGTGCGAAATGTCCAATGGCGCAAAGTTGCCTATTAGTAGGGGCAAGCGTAAGCTCGTAAAGCTGTATTTTGGTAATGAAACGAAGGTGCATAATGAAAAAAGTTGAATGTTTTTGTTTAACTCCACTTTAATGCGCTACGTTGTTCATTAATTTGCGCGGCATTGTGTTGATAAATGCCGTTTAAAAACGGTGCTTCACTATTGTTAACGTCATAGCGCACAATAACCTTGACTCCGCGTACAACTCCTCTCAGGATCAACACATCGTTTATTAGCTTAATTGAATACAAGGTTACCGTTATGAAAATAGATATCGCGCTTTTAGAAGGGCAAAAACTACAGGCCAGTTTTGGCAAACATCAAATCATCAGTGACCAAAGCGTATCTGCAGGGGGCGATGAGTCTTACCCTGAGCCGTTCGATTATTTCTTAGCTAGCATGCCGTTATGCGCAGCGTTTTTTATTCGCAAATTCTGTGAAGCCAGAGACATCAGCACAGACGGAATTAGTATTAGCCAAGACCATAGCAGCAATGCCGAAGATAAATTTAAAAAGGCATTTGCTATTAAAGTAACCTTGCCTGACGATTTCCCAGAGAAATATAAAAAGCCACTTTTGGCGTCTGCCAACAGCTGTACAGTAAAAAAAGTGATTCAGGCAATGCCAGAGTTTAGTATTGAAATTGATGAGTAAAATGTAGAGTGAAGAGCAACAAGTGAGTTAAGCAGCCTCGTTATTTATCGTAATTTTTTAGCTGCTTGCTTTCTTAATCCGGAAAATATGGCGTCTGCCACATAGGCTGGAAAACTGTCGGGAATTTTGTCTTCTACGATAGCAATAGCGGTTTCAACATTATCGACAAAATATTCATAGTGTGTCGCAGCTTTATCTACGGGATAAGAAATGCTTCTAGCAGTTGATATAAAATGACGAGGCTGAATGTCGTTCCACTTCCAGTGGTTATTTTTGCCTTTTAACGACATCGCCATTTTTATTTTCTGTGGTTGTAGCGCTTTTTTAGACATCACTGGAAAGGCGGAAAGCACATCATAAAGAGGTGTCATTTTGTATGAGTTTCCAGGCTCTAAAAATACGCTAAAATTTTTGCCATGGCCGTCGATGGCTGCGATTAACCAAAAGAAAATCTGAGTTTTAAAAAAGGTAGATCTGTCTTTCACGTTTGAAGATGCTCTCAGCAAATTTAAACAATCAGATATCCCTGGGCCGCCATCCGACTGGTACTTTTGAGCAGATGAGAGCCCCATAGCCTGACAAAAATCCTCTTGAGGCAGACGCATAAGCCATGAGTTATCAGAAGCGTATTTACGATCGAAGCGTTCAACGCTTAAAACCTTCTGCTCGTTAAAGTAGAGCACTTCTGAATTAGCTACGCTAAACCCGAAGGCCCTTGCAAGCTCTAGGCAAATAAACTCGTTTTCACAGCTATCAGTTAGATCGATGCCTACCTGAGGTAATTCACCCATTGGCAACTTCATTATATGACTTGTAGGTGTTGAGCCAGTGGGCTTAGCCCACTCATTACCCACTTTAAGTAAAGCGGTTTTCTCCTGAGCACCAGCAATTGAAATGCGAAAGTCGTCGTCAATGTCCATTCCAAGCGGCGAATGTTTGTAACCTTGCAATAACCTTTCAATATCTTGAGTGGACAACACGTTATAGTTGAGTTGGTTAACCGCTTTTGGTTGCTGTGAAGATAGTTGAATAGCACCCACACAATCTTTACCTATTGCGGCCAAAAGGTCGAAAGCATGCCCAGAGCCGACATTGAACTTAGCCTGTATCTTATTTCGTATATTTGGGTTATCGGGAAGTAAATTGTCGAAGAAGTTATACACTACATCGCCAGAATATTTTTGCTTAGTAATGGGTAATGACAATGATATTGGGCGTGTGCCTTGACGATGCATCCACGCTTCTGCATAAGAAAAATGTAGGCCACCGTTCTTATCTTTTGACAATGTACCTACTGCAGTGCCATTAAGGCTTACTAACAATTCCATATTACCATTCCTGATCCCAGCCACCTTTCGTACTCTTATCATTTTCACTTACATGTCTGGGTTTAAGCTCAATAGAGAGCTCTAGCTCATGGGCAATTTTAAATAAAGTGTCAATTCGAGAGGTTCCTGCAGAATTCTCAATCGCAGAGATAGTCTTTTGTTTTAACCCAACATGTTCAGCCACATCGGTTTGCGTTCGATTTAGCTTATTTCTATGCAGCTTTATGTAATCTGCGAGTTCTTTCGAATTATTGAGCTTCACCATTTTTCTCCGCTATTATCACCTTCGACTTCACTTTCGAGGGAGTATGAAATCTCGATACCCTAAAAGGTATATAAGGTTAAATATACCCTTACTGGTATACATGTCAATTTATACCTTATGAGGTATAGGATGTTGCTTTGAGGAATTATCATTAATAGCGTTGTGAATGTGCACTAATCTTTTAGAAAGTAGTTCAGACAATGCCAGAGTTTAGTATTGAAATTGCAGAGTAAAATGTAGAGTGAAGAGGAGGTTAGTGAAACAGGCCCTGCGTTTATTCAATATGGTGTACATCAAAAGGCGTATCAAATACGCCTTTGCTTTTTACAGCACGTAGCGCGTCGCTGAATAATTCTGCTAGCGCCGCATGTTCAGAGCGCCTCGACAGTGCAAGGTACACTTTTCTGTTCTCCGCAACATGAAAGGGTTGTTGCGAAATTTTGTCTGACAGGCCCTGCTCGTGCAGCAAATAGTTAAATCGTTGCTCAGAGCCTACAAATGCATCAATACGTTTATTAAGTAGCAAATTAATAAGCTGAAAGTGTGTGTTGGCTTCCACTCTCGCAAAGCTAGTGGCCTCGTCAAATTCAGGGAAGTATAAGCTGTGACGTAAAAGGCCGACAATTAGCCCATCAAGGTCGGCAAATTCATCAATGGAAATGTTTGAACCTTGCCTAGCGTAAAAGGTTTGCACACTGCCTGGCGCAACAGGCGGTTCAACAAAGTGCAAAAACTCGGTTCTTTCGGCGCTATAGGTTAACCCAATAAAAACGTCTACCAGCCCATTTTCAAGCAAAACAATGCAGCGGGCAAAGGGGCATTCTACAAATTTCAAACGCATATTCAGCCGTTCGGCAATGAGTTTCATGGCCGTTACGTTTGTGCCAGCAGGGGGCTTGCCTTCGGACAAAATAGAGTAGGGCGGGAAATGATTTATTGCAAAGCGTAAAACGGGTTGGGTTTCAGGCCACTGCGTTTTATTTGCATTAGTTTGCTGCGCAGGCTCAACGTTGATATGTGTTTCACTGGCTAGCCCGACGCTTACTATCGCTAAAAAAGAAAATATTGCTGCTTTAAATACCATGCACTCCCCATAGAAGTTTTAACGAATTAGCTACGTTTAACTAAATGCTTATCGTGTGAACAAGTATAACAGACTGTACAAACCCTTTGCGTTGGCACGTTTAAATTTAACTCAATCGACAATAACCACAACAGCAGAGTGATAGGTAATACTTAACGGGCCGCTGGTAACAAAGCGCTTGAATTTAGGGTTGTCTGTTCTATACAGCGTAACTTTGGTTGACGCCATAAACCCAAGGGGTAATGGCAATGGGTGGGTATCGAAAGAAAAGTTGTACATTACGTATGCGCGAGCATTTTCAAAGCGCAGTTCGTAGGCGAAAAGCTGGTTAGCTACATCTACCTCATAAATGCGCATATCTGCACGAGCAAGTGGGCCATACTGTTCAATAAAAGAGGTAAGCGTTAGCACCTCAGCACTCATTGTGTTTGATGGCGGGCTAGCTAACACCGTTACCGCCTGTAGCATTTCAAGCAAGCGGCTTTCCCGGCCCGATAGGCTAGAAGACAAATTAGCAGGTAAGCCAGAAGGTAAGTTAGCAGATGAACTAGCAGATGAACTAGTAACTGCAGCGCAAGCTTGCTCTGTAATATTTGTCGGCTTAGCGGTACTTTCTTTAGCAGCAGTCTCTTCATCAAAAACAGGTTCTTTGTCAACCAGAGCGTTAATTAATGCTTCATGCAGTATTGCCACATCTCGCTTATCGCTGTTTAGCGTAAAAAAGCTGCACAATGCGTTATTCCACACGCGACTACGCCATGGCTCGGTATAACTTGGCTTAGGTTCGTTCTGCTGAGTTTGAAAAAACCAAATAGCGCCAGCCAGTGCAAAGGTGCATAGCAGCGAGATAAATATCAGACCTTTTTTGATAACAGCCTCGTTTGTTTGAGTGTGTTGGGCAATTACAGTCTGCTTTTTCTTCAAAAGCGTGGATGTGCCGGGGTTACAAACGGCCTGAAGCCGTCTTTGCTAAATTACGCAGTGCAGCTTAATGTAGAATCAATTATTTGATGCAATTTAACCGCTCTTGAATACGGCTTGTATCAGCATGATAAGGGTCAAAGTTTTCACCACACCATTCAATCATTTCTTCGTACTCTTCATCTTCAGGGTCGGCAATCACACGCTTCAGCTCTTCATACCCTGGTTCACCACCACAATCTTCGGGTGGACATGCCCCTTCCGCTGATATGATGAAAAACGGGTGTGGCGGTAATTGAGTTGATTTTTTAACGAATATTTGATGCTCCCAATGATCACCAAAGTCATAAATATAGGTAAAGCGTTTGCTATTTCCCAGCAATTTGTGAAGCTGCTTTCTGCGTTGGTCAATTAAATAATCATCATCAAAATCGAAAACTTCTCCATAGTGCTCATCGCCAAACGTAAACATATGCAAATGGTAGCCATACCAACCCATTGCTTCGTTAATGACTTTACTGAGCTTTATCAGGGTAATGTTTTGCGGCACTGAGACCACTCTTCTCACTAAAGGAGACGAAACATTTTTCAAGTGGATGTCTAATATAAAATGAGCGTTTTTCATAGAATTACCAACATTTTCTTGTGGTTAAACAGCGTTTGAGGTTTTTAGCTATATCCTATTATTACCGCTATTAAATAGCCTACGCAGGTGCATGTAAGAAACGACGGCACCATAGTTTTGCTGTATTTACGTGGGGAATACGCAGATGCATTAAGTTTGGAAAACCAAGGTGATGTCGATAAAATCAACGCAACTAGAGTTAGATTTAATTCTGTTTTTTTAAATCAAAAAAGCCGTTCATTTGAACGGCTTTCGTAATAAAATCTGTTAATTATCTACAAGCTTTAGCTTCTTCAATCATGGCTTTTTGTACCGCCACGGTTTCTTTTATAACCTTATCGAAGAATTTTCTTTTCTCTCTAGCTGAACTATTTCTTACAAATTCAGAAAAAGGCGTAGACTTAACTTTTTCACGAGATTTAGCAAACATGTCGTACTCCTTATTTTGTTGAATTACCTATGCCAGCTATGGCTTCAAGCGATGCGCGATTGTACTTTTTGCCTAGCAAAGAGTCAATATCGCTAACATTAAAGTATGGTTTTTCTCTTGTTCCATCAAGGTTTTTCTCCATAAAAATAATATCTATTTGATCTTTAAATATTTTCTTGAGCTCACTAACAACGGCTTGAGATTTAAGAAATTGATCAACAAAAACCTCAGGTGGAACCCTTCTGCCTTCAACAATCTCACGTGCCTTTACCAAACACCATGCCTGCTCAGGATCTTGATATACAAAGATTATCAAAACATAACGCTCTTTTTTTAGTGAGCGTTCAATATTCGACTTTGCTTTCTCAAAACTAGATAGAGTTGAATCAAGCAAAAAGCTTACCTTTTTCTTCAAAGCCCGATCATGAATAGCCTCGACTAAACGAGTTGCTGCATCCTGAAAAAGAGGCGAATTTAACCCCTTGTAATCTTCAAACTCTTTCCTTAGTTCATCATTTTCAATATGAACAACCTCTACACCGTGCTCTTTCTTAAACTGAGAAATCATACTCTTAGCAGTTTCAGTTTTTCCGGCGCCCGGTGAACCAGCCATAAATACCGATACAGCACTTTCTTCTTCTGGCAAATGATCAATCATGTTTTTGGCAATAGTTTTTTTCATCGCCTTAGCTTGAGCTATCGCTTTATTTATAATTTCTTCATCGGTCATACGGTATAAAACTCAAGGTTTATTGATATTAATCATAGGCGTTAAACATTCCTGTAGGCTCAGTCCGCTGTGGTTGTAGTAATCACCACCTACATAACCTGCAATACCGGTAGCTATTGCAACAGAAACGTTTTCATTCCAATGCCAAGTTACTTTTTAACTCGTTGGTATCTACGGTATCTGTCTAAATCGCGCATATTGCTAGTCGCTTTTCGATACCTGAACAACTGTATTCAGAGGGCTCAAAGTTAGAAGCTGAAAAAGCTGGCGATGAAATAAATAGTATCGTGATTAGGATAATTAGTTTGTTCATAAATCTTCCTTGATGTGTGGTGAACCGTTGAAAGTTAAGATTAACATGGCTCAATTTAATCACGAAGTGTTTAGGTGCCAAGCCAAGCTTAACTGACTTATTTCTTAGTGTATTGCTAGATTTTAATTACACGCTAACAGCGAAAATGCGTACCATCAGCAAATCAACGGTTGCACAGAAAAGCAGGATAAATGGAGAGCCAACGTGGTTTACCGCGCTATTATTAACGCCTTTATCGACAACATTTCCCATCCACGGTTTTATCGGTCTATCGAAGATATCGCTATACGGCTAAATGCAGTCGACCCTGCGGTGCTTTTTATGATGGCATGCAGCGAAAATAATGTGGCTCAAAAATCAACAGGCAATGAAAACAATATAAATAGCATTGCCTCAGCGGCAAAGCAGATTCTGGGTTATGCGCTTACCTCTGCTGGTTACACAGAAGCCATGATTGCTGAAGACTTCGAAATACTGAAAAGCAGGCGAGCCAATGGATTATCTTCCAGTGAGCAAATATTACTGGAACAGCTCACTTTGCTTAATTCCCTTATAAACAACGATATCGACTTTAACTTCTTGGCGGTTTGCCTGTTTTTGTATAAAGAGCAGCCCGATGCGTATAGTAAACAAAGCGTAAGCTTGGATGTAAAAAGTAATACGGCCACGAAAAGATTGATGTGTTATATAAAGCAAAGGCAGGGTTGAGAGAGCACTGAAAAGTTCTTGTGTGCTTTCTCGGAACGAAGCGAAAGTTTAGCCACTAGCTTGACGCAATAGGCCCTAGCCTCCGGAGGCAAAGGTCGCGTGTTCGAATCGCGCCGGGTGTGCCATTTTTAAAGGGCTGTAGCCTGATTCTGTTTTCTTGGAACTATTTTCTTTGAAATATGTAGCAAATGTGTAGCATAGTGCGGCGCTATAATTTTGCTCGATATACTGATAATATTTCGAAAAACGACCAAGGAATTAGGTTTAAAAATGGAAATTCACGGTGAATCAATAGATGAGCTCATAAGAGCGAGTCTCTGTCTGTTGTTTTCTCAAGGAAAGGAAAATACACCCACAAAAGGTAAAAACCTAGAACTAACAGGCGTTCTTCTTACACTCTCTAACCCGCTCAATCGAATTAGCAGAACTGAAACTAAAAATACCCTATTCAGCTGCTTAGGTGAATTATTTTGGTACTTAAGTGGGTCAGATAATGTCGACCATATGATTTATTATCTATCGACATATTCGCGTTATGCTGAATCAGACGGAACTGTCGGTGGAGCCTATGGCCCCAGGTTGTTAGGCACACATAATTCAGTCAATCAACTTGAAAATATAATTTCAATTCTTGAGCAAAAGCCCTCATCTAGGCAAGCCGTTATTCAGATTTTCGATAAGTATGATCTTGTTAATAGAAAAAATGATATTCCTTGCACTCAGACGCTGCAGTTTATTCTTCGGGATAACTTTCTAGAGCTAATAGTTACAATGAGGTCCAATGACGTGTTTAGAGGACTTCCGCACGATATTTTTTGCTTCACAATGTTACAAGAGCTGGTTGCTAAAGAACTGTCAGTTCGTTTTGGAAAGGAAATTCGTCTGGGCAACTACAAGCATTTTGTTGGTAGTTTTCATGTTTATGAAGAAGATTTCGAACATGTTGAATCCTATCAACAGGAGGGATATCCAAGCATTCAACCAATAATGACATCGATGCCTTTGGAATCATACGGATTACTTAATGACGTTGTGAAAATGGAAAAGAAAATTAGGGAAAGCCAACAGACGGAAGTTTTTGAGAGTGAGTTTCCAAATTATTGGTTAGATTTAACGATGTTATTGCTGATATTTAACACCTACAAGCAAAACAGCACAAATAGCTTACCAAGAATCAAGCAACTAATGGCTAGTCTTACCAACAAGGGATATAAGCCCGTTGTGCAAAAGCTATTAGATAAATTGGGTAATAAGAATGACAAATAGAAAACAAAAACAGATTGATTGTGTATTAAAAAAGCTAAATCAAGTTAGTGGAATTGATTTGCCAGGAATAGAAGACCCGAACAGAAAATATGTATTCGTACAGCAAGTAGTAGATAGCATACGCAGAATTGAATATGTTCAACATTTGAGTCAAACAAAACTAGATGCTTTAAGAGCGAATCCCTACTCCGAGTTGTTTGATCCACTTAAAGCCGCAGTTATTAATATAAGGGAAGATAAAAAAGATGAAGCGTTTTGGCTCTTGTTTTTGGCTACTCACTTCGGAAAAGCGCAAGCTTACGGGTGGAACATTGTTGCGGATGTTTACGGAGGAAGAGGTGAGTGTGATATTTGGACATGGGACAATATAACAAAAAATTTTAGTGACTTTGATACTTGGTTTAAACGAGCTAGTGTTGATATATCGAACGAAAAAGAAAAACTAAAGTTCAATAATCATAGAAAATATCAGTCTTTTAGATATGGTACGGCTTGCTCGGTCCCAAAAGTTATTAAAAGTTACTTAGACTTTGTTGGGGCACACCATAGTCACGCAGCGAAAATAGCTGAAGCAGAATATGCGACTGATAACGATAAGACTCTGATGTTTGATTACTTTTATAAAGGAATGAAAAAAAACGTAAAGTCTTTTAGTCGATTGGGGATCTTTGATTTGCTGACTATGTGGAGTAAATTGAATCTTGTGGATTTTTACCCACAATATGCATACATAGCTGGTTCAACTGGCCCTAGAACGGGAGCAACATTACTTTTTTATGGGTATGAAAGTGGCATAGGTGCGAAAACATTAGAGTTTAAATTAGCTGAGCTCAGTGACCAAATGGCCTTAGGTCCCTTAGCAATGCAGATCCTTGAAGACTCTTTGTGTAATTGGCAAAAATCACCGGATAGATATAAATTGTTTAGAGGTTAATTAAATATACTATCGGTATCATATCTGACCTTCAATTTGTTGAGATAGCTGGGCGCAATATTTCCGGAATGTTGGAGTTGACCCACAACTATGCCTTTGGCGATACCAACTTTCTTAGCAAATTTAACAATTTTTCGTAAATCTCTATGACTCAGAGTAAGCATCTCATCTCTATAATTTGACGGGATAAGAACTTCTTGAGCAAAGTCGTCGGCCTCTTTTTCCTCTTGTGTATCAGCTATATTCTTGCCTTCTATAAATACAGAAGTAGAGCTATGCAACAGTAAATGTCCTAACTCGTGAAAAAGCGAAAACCAAAAATGATCGTCGGTTTTGTACCTAAAACTCAATACTAAAATTGGCTGCTTTTCCTGAGAAAAAAAAGTTGCCCCACTTGCTCTCGTACCTTTAGGTGTAGGTAGTATTACTAGGTTTACACCACATGAAGCTAAAATATTTTCGAGTTTAGGTAAAAAACTTAGAGGGTTGTGGTCAAGCGTTAGTGTTCGAATTTCAGGAATACAATTGGCTAGTCTCTCGGAATCCCAACTTGAAATAGACTTCTCAAAGGCAATTTTTTCAGCTTTATATAACCAAGTTAAAACTGATTCTGGTGAATTATCAAAAGAGTTGGAAGTTCTGAAGGCTACACTGGAAAGCCGTTCGGAAAACTTAACTTCCCAATCTTCCATAGACTCAGAATTAAAAAACTCCAGACATGCTTGGAATTTATCCCATGTACGAAGACCTTTGGGTATCCAATTCCATTTAACCATGTCCGCTAAAGGAAGCTTGTTTAACCACTGGATGCGTTCATCGCGAGCAGCTTCTACTTGTTCTCTGTATCTATTTTCACGATTTATCCAGAAACTAGCAGATACTTCAGTAACTAATTCGATACTTTTCGCCAGTTCTTTTGTGATTGATTCGTAACCTGCAAGCATTCTTTCACAGAAATCGAGCTCAATTCCAACGAGGCTGGAAAATTCTTCGATATCAACATCTCTTTGAAATAGAATAGAGCGGATAGTTTCTCCTGGTGGAGAAGCCCAATTGGGGGAAAAACCCAAGCTATTACTCATCATATATCCCTATTGAAACGATCTTTAGTCTGTATACATTTGACCAATTGGTGCTTGGTTCATGTAATTGAGAATTGTTGACTGCAATGAGTAC
The DNA here is from genome assembly GCF_048987005.1 of Alteromonas ulvae. Classification (GTDB taxonomy): domain Bacteria; phylum Pseudomonadota; class Gammaproteobacteria; order Enterobacterales; family Alteromonadaceae; genus Alteromonas. Next base: position 176,771 of record NZ_CP185261.1, read on the forward strand.
TGAATCTTCGTGCAAAGGGAAAAGCAAAGCTGGTGCTCCGTTATGTAATACAAACGCATGTCGTCTGAAAGTAAGCACCTCTGAAGCATAATCAGCAGCATCAAAATCGAATAACAGCGGCTTTAGCTGTATTGCGCATTCACGCCCCAATGTTTTTTCCATTGTTTTGATATTTTCACAGATACTTCTCAGTTTAGGAGATAGAAAAAATACTTCCAAACTTTTAAAACTTAGTCCCTTTAGTGATTTGTGCATTATGCTCGATAATTTATACTTTTTCCAGACTAGTACACTTATTTACAGAACTCCAAGTAAAAGCATCTGAGCCGCTACGCGGCTCTAGTGCCACGCTTTTCTAATCGCCATTCGTGAACTCTGGTAATGACTTCTTCTTCACCTAGCTTTATTCCTCGAAGCGAAATTGAAACTATCCCATCAAAGTAACTTTGTTTAAGTTCACCTGTTTCTGTATCGAGTTTTTCTTTATAAAGAGGCCGAATGGCCTGTTCGTTGCGCTTACAGAATACTCCACCCATAAGTTTTACAAAGTCTGCCCACTTGCCTTTACCCGCTGCTTCGAAAATGTCAGTGAAGTGTTCAGTTTCGTTGCAAAGCGCCTTGAGTCTTCTTAGTTCGCGCCATACAGTAACAGCCCCTGCTCCTAATTATTGAAACTGACGTATTCCCCAACAACTAGCCCATGCTTCTACACGTTGCGCTGCTTCAATAGCGTTGCCGCCGTCAATATCGCTATCTAGATTCGCACCGTTAACGTTTTTACTTACATATTTAGCAATGTAGCCCGTTGCACTGCCTCTTGAATAATCAATATCTTTAAAATCACAACGGTTTTCCTTAGCGCCTGCTTCATCGCCGTCTTCTCTAAGCGCGTAGTGTTCGATAACGTTTTTAAGCTCGTTCGCTTGGTGCTGTTCTAAGAAAATAAGCATGTGCCAATGTGGTGTGCCATCGTGTTGTGGTTCAGCAATACGGAAGCCGTATAGCTTAATATCCTTACGGTTCAAATCAGCGCGAATAAGCGCCCACATATCATTTAAATACTGCTGTGCTTCATAAGGCGTTGAACCATCCCATTTTGGATTTCGGTCTCCGGACGTAGCGTATGTGTTATGAAAGCGAGAAGGGCAGGTAATCGTTACAAATAAGGCTTTGTGGTTTAGCGCTTTAGCAATATTCTCGTAACCAGTCATGCGTGTCATAAGTTCATTTTTACGATTTACAGGGTTAGATACATTTTTATCTGACAATTCAGCAAGCGAAAACGACTCTTTATTTTCGTTAACGATAACGAGATTTTCGAGCATTTGCCTCTGGAGTTCTTTTTGAATTAAGCGATATTTTACAGTGTTAGCACTACAGTACTTTCCTTTTCTACTGTTTACCTGTCCTAGGTGAATTTGCACTTTTTCTTCTGTACGGCGTAGCACCTTCCGTAATTTCCGAAGCGACCAGTATTTGTCCTGCATTCTTTTTAGGTTGAGCATTCTTCGATCACTTTATCTCAACTAATAAAATGACCGATAGTAAGTTAAAACATTGTAAAGGCTAAGAAAATAATGGTAATTCTTAATGGTTTTGATATTGTTCTTCAGCTAAATCTTTATAACCTTTCTAGGCGGATAAATGTAAAATTTAATACAGTCAAGAGAGTTTAAGGACTGGCACTAAATACTTCTTGGTGCAAACCAAAGATAACTAGAATTACAAGTGGCTCAAGCTCAAATAATTAATGGATACTGAAAATGGAAGCAAAAGAATGCAAAGTTCAGGACATACTCACTGAAAACAAAAGGTTCGTTATACCTCCTTATCAGCGGCCCTACAGTTGGACGCCAGATAACGCTTATCAGCTTGTAGAGGATATTTACCAGAGCTTCATTTCATCTGAAAAAGAGTATTTCATCGGAAGTATGATTTGCATTAATAAGGGTGATAATTTATATGAGGTAGTGGATGGGCAGCAGCGCTTAACTACACTTAATATTATCGTATCTGAGTTAAAGACACTGATAACACATCAGGGTGTAAAAGACGATCTTCAAAAAAGAATTCTGCCGATAGATGTCTATTCAGATGAGGCTGACGAACCACGCCTACTAGTCAGAGAAAAAGAGAGAGAACTTTTCAAGTTTTACCTTCTACAAGGTAAGAAAGAGTATAAGCCAGAAAAGCCTACATCTACACAGCTTCTATTTATCGATAACTCAACTGCAATCAAAGAGTTTTTGGTTAAGTTCGACGAAGTCACTTTAAAAGGGTTTGCTAAGTATATTTTACAAAATGTTTTTGTCGTTTTCGTTCAAACGAACGATATAGCTTCCTCGTTCAGGCTATTTAATGTTCTCAATAATCGCGGCCTTCCCCTTGGAAACGCAGATCTCTTGAAAAACACTCTTTTTGAATACGCTTCGTCTAATAACAAAGACGCAGTACAAATCGAAAATGCATGGTCGCAGATCGAAGACTTAGTTGGTGTGAGCAGAATTGATAAATTTCTTTCGTTACACAAGTTGTCGGAGAAATTAGACCGCGATAGAGTACTCGAAAAAGGATTGGAGTCCTTCATTTTTAATTTAAATGAAGAGTATGGTGGAGATCCGGTCGAGTTTGCACTTATGCTAGTCGGCTCAGCAAAAAACTTCACTAAAATTGAGGATGTTGATTTCGAGCATCCTGGTATTAGAAGAAGAATTTTTTCTTTAAGAAACTTAAATACAGATGAATGGTTACCGCCACTTTTAGCATTTCTGAATAGAATGACACGCAAAGAGAGTTTGGAATTATCACAATTCGCAGATTTTCTTGAGGCATTCGAGAAGGTTTATATGCATGGGTGGCTCAAGAAACAGGTTAAAAGCCAACGTGAAAAAGTATGTTATTCAGCGTTAGTAGCAATTAATAATAACCTCGATTTTTCCGATATTATAAATCATGTTTTACAACATGCTGATAATGAGGGAGTGAAGGCTGCTCTTGATGAGGATTTATACGAACCAAGACCTAACCAAGTAAACTTAATTAAAGCTCTATTATTGAGAGCTGACGTGGAACAACAGGATGAAAGTGTTCTTAAAACTTATACAGGCCGAATTACTATCGAGCATATCGTTCCTCAGAAGCTTGCTAATCAATATTGGAAAGATAGATTTGATACTGAACAACATGCCTTATGGCTTCACAAACTGGGAAACTTGACTCTGATAAGCGGTTCCAAGAACTCTGAGGCGCAAAACAGTGATTTCATAAAAAAGAAAACAATCTATGAAAAACTCAACAACCGAAGTTCTTTCGATATCACCAGGGACCTATGCAGAGAAGATGACTGGAATCTTGAGCGCTTGAAAACTCGCCATCAAAGGTTAAAGCAGTTGATTCAGACAGTTTGGCTAATTGACAATAAATAACTTATTTTGCACTGCGCATAGGCTCTGTAACTCTATACCTAAGCACGAACCTAATATACTTACTTCTGTTACCGTAGCCTTTTTTAAAAATTGAAGCCCTAGTGCCCAATGATTTACTTCACAAATTTTCTAGGGGGCATTCCGACTGCCCCTGCAATCCCCCACTCTTTGACTTTTAACCTTAAACTATTACAACTAGACGCTTTCAAAGACTTCAGTTCTGAACGCGCCAGCCTCAATATGCTTATCGCAGTAACTTCTCCCATCTTCAATCATCTGCTCTTTAATCAACTCAAAATCGCCGCTTTCAAGCTTTTCCCATAGAACAGCGTCAAATGCTAGTTTGTCTAAATCTTTAGCGTGGTACATAAAGCTTTTGCGCTCAAATTTCTCGAATGGATTTTGTAAAATACTTTTCGTTAGCTGCTTTTTGTCATTTAAAAATTCTGGGTTGTTGAGTGGGCTATTACTCTTTTCTGCTTTTCCATATTTCGCTAATAAGTTCTTATAAAACTCCTGATAGTCATCTCTAAGCATTGGAAGAGAGACTTCTCCAGTCTTGTCGGCGTGCTTTAGCATTAGCAGCAGAAATATAATTTTGAATGAGAATGTGTAATCACGCTGCTCCAAGAATTCAAAAAAGTCATCTCTTCTTGTCGCTTCACTACGTAATTTTAGATTTTTCTTATCGCGTATTTCATCAACTCTGTCTTGTTTGTAGTAGTTGAGTGTTTTATTGCCAAACGGTAATTGCTTGTCTGGTAATACACTTTGGTTTTTCACCCAATTTTTTACTGTGCCAGTAGAAACGAAAAGCTCGCGGGCGAGTTGTTCATCGTTAATAAAGTCACCAAATTCTTCCTCAAAACTAAATAGTTTGATAGGCCGAAGGTTACGTTCGTGTTCGTATAAGTGGTCTAATATTATTTCTTCGCCCACAGGTGCCGCGTTTGGAGTGAATACATTAGCAAAAGGTTTGTAATCAGTTAAATTGAATATACTGTGCAGACTCCATGGTTGAAGTGCTGGCCCATAGCTATCAACAACATCAACTACGTATAGTGCTTCTTTTCCTGGGTGGTTTCGTGTTCCTCTACCTAACTGTTGCATATACAACACTTTAGACATAGTGGGTCTGGCCATTACAACAATTGAAGTATTCGGTGCATCCCACCCTTCATTTAACAAGTCGCAAGCACACAAAAACCTGAGCTTTCCTTCTTTATATTTTTTAAGACCCTCTCTACTCGTCGCAGAAACTGCCTCTGCGCTAATCATGTGCTCATTTAGGAGTACAGCAAGTCTCTTGGCGTGTTTCACATCTACGCAGAATATTACGCCTTGCAGTGCAGATAGAGACTGGCCGGTATCGGAATCTACTAGGTCAAAATACTTAGAAATAACATCAACGATAAGTTGGTCGCGGGAGGGCAGTATTACGCTTCTGTTAAGATCGCTTTTAACAAATTCTTTTCCGTTAAATCGTACTTGTGAAAAATCAATGTTACTCTCTAGTCGAAAAGCGCGTATAGGCGGCAATAGCTTTTGTTTAATAGCCTCTTCCAACGTCATGTTTAACTGATATCGACCAAATATTTCAGCTAAATCTTTCTGGTCTAATCGTTTATCGGTTGCGGTACAGCCAAGCAGTGTTTTCGGGTTGAAATGCTCTAGTACCCTTTTAAGGCCTTGAGCTGGCGCATGATGTGCTTCGTCCACCACAATATAATCAAAATGATCCGATGAGAGAGAAGAGAAATGGCGCTGTATTGCTTGTGTCGTCTGTACGATAACATCTGCTTTCAAATCAGATATATCAGAGGAAGTGATCAGAGAAGGGTCGCGTTCTAGAAATCGTTCTTTTGTTTGCTCCCGCAAGTCTTTAAATGGAACAATTACTAATGCGCGTTTGGCATTTCCCAAACGGCGCTGCTCACTATAGTCCGCGATAAATACTTCTGTTTTTCCTGTTCCTGTTGGAAGTACCAATAGGAAGGTGCTCTTTCCCTTTGCTCGTCCATTTTGAATATCTTCAAGTGCGGCTTGTTGATGCTTAAAAAGCGAAAAGCTTATGTCTCTAAATTGATTTGCGGATGGTTTTTCACAAAACGTTTCTTTCTGACCAAAATAGAGGCGCATTTGATCTGCAAATTTTTTTTCGTCCGACATTCCAGCATTCGACCAACGATATACTTTGATGCCGTCTTTCATTAAAGAATTTTGTTTAAGGAGTTGGGACTGATACTTTTTTCTGGATATAACTAATGGATGATGGAAAGCTTCACCATTAAGCTCGATAGCTATTTGGGCGCTAGTGGTTTTCAGCAAGTAGTCTACATAACGACTTTTCCCAAGTAAGTCTATGTACTGATATTCCCGTTCTAGAGCATGCAGATACTGTGAGCCATAAACCTGTTCAAAGAGACTTTCAAAGTTGTATTCGGGCCTTGTCGGATCTATCTCGTTTATCTGTCTATTGGTTCCAAATTGTCTAAAGTCATATTCGTCGTCCATCTCATCTAAAATATGGTCAACGTACCTTCTATTTTCAGGATCTTCATCATCAATAAACCTATATAGTCTGGCAAATTTGTGCATAAGCATATTTTGCCACCCAGTGTATTCGTGGTACGGATAGCTAGGTTTATTCTCACCGTATAAATGTGTATCTAAAATTATGCCGGTTTCTTGTTCTGCATCGGTGTATAAGAGTGAAGTATATTGCGAGTTAATGAGTTGAAAGCCTTTACTCTCCAATAATTTCGAAAGGCTCATTCACTTTTTCCTGTTATTAAATAATTCTTAGCTGTCATTTCTTCCCTGTTTTATCAATTCAACCGTCACCCACTCAACATCACTGCGCTGTAACCCATCTTTACTCGGCACGGGGTTTAAATTGCGCGCCGTTAAATCATTTTCTGCCGCCAATGCTTGCAGCTCTTCATAGCTAACCGGGTACATGGGTCGTTCTGGGTCACTTGGCCCAAAGCGCAGGCTTACATACATTTTGCCAGTGTTTGAAAGCAGTTCGCTTAAGCGTTTTATGGCTGCTGGCCTGTCATCTAGTGGTAAGTGCATCCACACGGCAGAAAGCAAAATAAGGTCGAATTGCTCGTATGGGTTGGGTAAGTGTTCAAGCGCGGGTAAGGCAGCGCTACACCAGTTTACGTTTTCTGATGAGTGGCGCTTCGCTAAGTTTCGCAACTCATCGGCAGGCTCTGCGGCTGTTACTTGCCAGCCTTTTTCAGCCAACCAGTTTGCATCTCGGCCACTGCCAGCGCCTACATCTAGCGCATGTGCGGCGGGAGTGTTTTCAAGCAAAGCCTTCCAATCGCAGTGCACGCTTTCTGCGTTTACAGAGTTGTATAAGTGATAGTAATGCTGTGCTTTTTCGCTGTAATGCGCGATGGTTTTTTTCAATGTAATTACCTTTCCCTGTTCCTGCTACGTGTGTGCTACACCTATACGCGTTAAACCCCTTACGCATTACACCATATCGCATACTCGCTTTTTCGGCTAGTTAGCCTTTATGTAAAAAGGTGGTGTAAAAACAGCATTAATACGTCCAAAGCGCAGGAGTATCTCGCGTATCAATATGTATGTAGCGTTTGTCGCCTTTTTGATGAACACCAATGCCTACGTAGCCTAACTGTAAGAAGAATCGTAGCAGTTCAATGGCGTGCTCACCTTGTACGGCAAAGTCGCAGGCGGCACGGGAATGCGGGCCTGGCGACGCTTTTGCTGCCTCAATACTGTGTGCTGCACAGCGGTAGCCACTACTGATGACCAGCGGCTTATTGCTTGTGGTACGAAAGGCTTGGGCGTGATCCATTAACTGGCTAAATTCTACAGAGGGCGAAAGTTCACCACAGCAGCTGCACGCCATTTCGCTGTCGGTAAAGTTGGGCCACCGCGTAACACGCGCTTCTGCCGTCATGGTGCTTGGGCTAGTAAGCATAACTGCCAATTCCTTTTGAGTTTATTTTGGGGTTTTCCGTCAGAGAAAACAGGCGCGCCTACGTTTGCTTTTTCAACAAATTGATAACGGATTAGCGATTGGTGGTAACAACGCGCTTCGTTTTCTGCTTTTCAAAAATTTAGCAGCTTTTTATAACAGCGTCACGGGGGCGAGAGAAGAAATAGTGGTGTGCAGCGCGCGTTTTAAGGCAGGGGTTTATAAAAAAAGAGCAAAAAAAGGGCATGCTATTGCAGCATGCCCAAACACACACAATTTAGGGAACTATGGTGGTATTAGTGGTTGTGCTCGCCATCTTCTTCATGAGCATGGGCTTCTGCAATACCCAGCCACACTGCGCTGCGCGGCACAAAGTCTAAGGTTAGTTCGGTTTCAACGGTTTCTGTTTCTAGGTCTACCTCTAGAACAGTTTGCGCTGCGGGGTCGACAACAAAAAGCTCACTGTCGTGTTGAGAGGCCGTCATTGAAAACATTTGGCCTTCGCTTAAGCTGCTTGCGCTTGCACTGGCTACATCAATTTGATGTGCAAATTCAAAATGTACGTCGCCGTCTTCTTCATGTGCTTCAAGCAGTGTCACAAAGCCTTTGTCGTCTAAAATAGCAAAGTAGTCACCGTCGTAAGTAAAGCTGTAAGCTACCGGTTTCGCATCGGCAGTTGGCTGCCAGTCGATAACGCTCATGCTGTTGGTTTTAGGGGATATGTTAACTAACGTCACCACATTATCTTGCGACGCCCTACCAATAAACGCTTCAGCATACTCATAACCGTAAAGGCTACCCACACGGGCGCCGTTAAGTGCGTCGATATTGCTTATTAGCTCAGAAGTAAATTCTTCATTTTCTTCATGCAGCATAAGTACGCCGTCGCTACACCCAAAAACAACGGCGTGTTCGTTTTGTGCGGCGCCGTGTAAATTGGCACAGGCACCGTCAAAGCGTTGTTCTTCTTCGTATTCACCGTCGTGCCAGTGATACACCGCCACGCTGTCGGGTAAAATGGGGTTCGACGACAGTGTTTCAGCGTCGTCCCGTCGTACTGAACTAACCAACATATCGCCTCGAGGTAAGCTAACGCCGTGCATATTTACGGTAAATGCTAGCTCGGGAATATCAGCCTGCTCATTGGCAATATCTAGGTCTGTTATTACCTTTACGCCCGCTGGCATGCCAGTGCTGGCACTTCCATCATAAAAAATCGCTAGTTGGCCATCATATTTACTGAAGTGGGTAGGCTGGCTGCCCTGAAGCGTGAAGTCAGACATCATGGGCGCTTCTTCGTAGTCGTGTAAATGCGCTACGTGATCTTCACGCCATAGGCCGCCGTCGAGGAACTCGGTAAGGCCATTACTGCGACTGTTAATCACAGCATAGCGATAGTCACCAGAGCTACTTATGCTGCTGTTTTCATACGTTGTTGTAAACGTGTCTAACATGCTGTCGTCATCTAAATCGAATACGGTAAGTGTATTTGATGCGGCATCGGCAACCACCAAACGGCCTTCGCTTTCTATTGTGTATTCTGAGCCATGATCGCCGTCATGGTCGTGGTCATGACCGCCTTCGGGAGCTTCAACAGGAGGAAGCTCGTTTATGGTAGTTTCAGCGTCACCACACCCTGCAAGAATAAGCGCGCTTGCTATGCTGGTAAGAATAAGTTTGTTGTTCATGTTAATTGTTCCTTTAATTAATTTTTTAATAGCTTAAAAAGCGCCGCGAATGCCGAATGCCAAGTTGCGTCCTGGGCGGGGGGCTATGTCTTTTAAGAAAGAGGTGTGAACGCGCGCTTCTTCATCGGTTAGGTTTTGGCCGCTAACGTAAACAGAAAGGTCCATATTATTCAGTGGTATGTCGTACGTAACGGTGGCATCTACCAGCGTGTAGCCATCGGTTTCTGTCTCAAAAGAAGAGATATCGTCTTGCGTGGCAAAGTGAGTAATGTCTAAGTCGGCGCGAAGTCGCTCAGTGGTGTACTGCAAATGCGTACCTACTCGCATTGGCGAAATACGGGGTAAGGCACCGCCATTCTGCAAGCGCGCTTTTACGTAATCAGCAAACACATCTACTTTAAAGCTGTCGGTGGCCTGCCAGCCAACCAACGCTTCAAAACCATGTAAAATTACGTCGTCTGAGCGAAAGAGAAACACGGGAAGTTCATCACTGTGTTCATCGTGCCCCTCATGTCCTTCGTGGCTATCACTGTGGTCGCTATGGGCATCATGGCCGTGGTCGTCGTGAGCATGCTCATCGTGCCCGCCATGGTCGTGACCGCTTTCAGCAAACAAACCAGTACCATCTTGATAGTAATAATTGTCTACTTGGTTATAAAACGCGTTGAAAACAAAACCAATGTCACCTTGGGTTTTTCTAAAGGTTAAATCGATATTGTTCGCGGTTTCTAAATCTATAGGTGTTCGAGAGAGCGTAAAATCGCCGTCTTCTGATAAGTCGAACAGCGCTCCTATTTCGTATGTTCGAGTACCAATATGCGGGCCAAAAGACAGTAGCTCAGACGCGGAAGGAGCACGCTGGGAACGAGAGATAGACACACCCACATTGTAGCTGTCATTTATTGTGTAAACCGCGCCCGCAGATAAGGAAATGGGCGTGAATTCTTGAGACACGTCAAACTGTCTAATCAATTCACTGTCGCTGTGTTCATCATGGCCATGATCGCTATGGTCATCATGCGCGTGTTCGTCGTGTTCATGCCCATGGTCATCGTGATCTTCATGGCCGTGTTCATCGTGCTCGTGAGAAGAAAGCTCTGGCAGTAATACGCTGCCTGCATTAAGGGTTACACGCTCTGCCCGTGCTCCTAGTTGTACAAGTACATCGCCGAATTCGCGCTCTTCCATAAGGGCAACAGCAAACATTTCCATATCAGAGGGTGGAGTAAAGGCCTCTTCGCCTTGGGCAAACACATCGCTGCCTTTGTAGTGAAGGCTCAAGCCGCCGCGCCATCCGTTAATTGGCTGGTGAAGTAACTCAACGCGCATTTCTTGCGTATCGTTTTTAAACTCGGTGCCTACTACATTGTTTTCTATTTCAGCGTGTTCATATTCAGTGTAACCCGCTCTAAACTGAATACTTTGTAGTATGTCGTTGTTAACATTGTATTCGCCAAGCAGTTGGTACTTGGTTTGCGATAAATCGGCAAACACAGATTCTACACCACCATGACTGTGGCCGGGTATGCCGTATTCTCTATTAAACTGTTCAACCGCAACGCCCACATACCCTTTGTCGAATAAGTAGCTTGTGCCTAGCGTGAAACCGCTCGACTCTTCAGCGCTGTTTTCAACTACATTGTCGCCGTTGGGCTTGTCGATATCGGGGGCAACCGGTGTTTCATAGTCGTTGCTGTTACGTAAAAAGCCGTCGGCATAAAAGGCCATGTTGTCTTGGCCAGTAGTGATATTAAACGAGCCTAGCTTTTGGTCATTAACGGTTTGTGTTTCAAATAAAAATTCGCCGCGGGTTTCGGTGCTGGTGGGTACGCGTTGATCTACCACGTTAACCACACCGCCAATGGCGCCGCTGCCGTAAAACAAGGTTGCAGGGCCGCGCAGTACTTCAATTTGTTGTGCGGTGGACGCTTCTGTGGATACGGCGTGGTCAGGCCCTACGCGCGACACGTCACTCACATCCAACCCGTTTTGTGCAATGAGTACTCTGGGGCCGCTTAATCCGCGAATAACTGGGGTACTTGCTACGTTGCCATGAAAGTTGGTGTGCACACCTGGCAAGTTTTCAAGGGTGTCGCCTAAGGTGGCTGCCTGCTGTCTTCTTAAGTTTTCGCCAGCCAATACACTTACTGGGCTTGCAGACTCCATCACCGACAAATGCATGGGCGAGGCGGTAATGTCGATAACTTCAATCGCGCTGCGTTCTAATACAAACGATGCTGTACTTGTCGACTGAGCCTGAGCGCGAGTGTCTTCATGCAAGTGTGCAAAACCAGGCGCAAAAATATGAAGTTCATAGGTTCCCTCTGCAACGTCAGAAAATACGAACTCTCCTGCTGCATTAGTTTTTGTCGCTTGTTGCAAAGCCTCAATTTCTACCGTGGCGTTAGAAATAGGTTTGCCGGAAGCATTAGTAACCGTACCGGTAATTGTTTGTGCTAGCAATGAAGCAGGCAACATGAGCGATATGCCCAATGCCAACCGAGACAATTTCATGATTAACCCTCTGATTTTTTGACTAATGAAAAACGCGAAGCATGATATGTTATACTGTAACACTAATGCAAGGGGATATTAGACATGCTATACGATTTTATTTTTCCATGAGAATAGGGGGTGGTAGATGCACATTCTCTTCAATATGCTTGCTGCGTTGCTGTTATCTAGCCCGCAGATTGTGGTGCTATTCGGCGTGGAAAATCATGTATTCGATGAGTATTTGCTGTTTAACGCATTATTTTAACTTAAGTAAAGCAATGCCTTGCGTGTTGCAGGCCATGTTTTCAATAGACACCATTTATCATTGCACCTGATTGCCTTATGCTTGAATAACTTTTGCTCAGTATCTTGATCTCTATGGCAAACCTCATCAGACATTTTCGGCTCTTCTGGTTCGTTTTCGCTCTTTGCACACCAACAATAAGTGTTGCGCTGACTGTCGAAGATATTGCAAAAGTCAGGGATGGCGGCGATTTGACGCTAGCGGAAGAGATGGCACAAACACTCCTATCTGAAGCGACATTGTCTGGCAATGAATCGCTGCAAGCCGATGCGCTTTTTCAAATAGGCCGAAATGCAATGGAAAGGAACAACTATCCAAGCGCACAACAATGGTTAACACAGGCCTTAAACCTATATCAAAAAATAGGTGAACAGCCGGCAATAGCCAGCACGTATAGGCAACTTGGCTTAACCTTTCGCTACCAATCAAATTATTCTGTTGCGTTAGAATATCTTTATATGGCGCTAGCCATTTTTCAGAAGCAAGGCTTAACCCGCGACGTTGCTTCGGTACATAACAGCCTGGGTATTGTCTTGGAAAAAATGGGGCAGTTTACTGAGGCAGCACGCTATCATCAACTTGCCCTAGAAACGAACTATCAGCTTAACGATGCGTCGGGGATCGCCTCTGCATTATACAACTTAGCGGATATTCGCCGTGTGATGGGCGACCTAACTCTGGCGTTAGATTATTTTGAGCAAGCATTGGCGCTTGATGAAGCATCTGAAAGCAAAAAGAATATTGCCTATAGCCGCTATAAAATCGGCTTTGTGAATATGCAAATGGGTAACTTTGCCATTTCCCGTGAGAATATGCAGCGCGCTCACACCTTATTCGTGGAAATAGGGGCGAAGCGCGATGTCGACTGGGCCTTGTCTGGGCTGGCAGAACTCAATGTTAGGGAAGGCAATATTGAAGTTGCAATGGAGCAAGCAACCGCAATTATGCAGCGGGCCAAAGCAAACAACTACAACAGTTTGCTAATGGACATTCAGTTATTACTGGTCGATATTCACATTCATAACAAAGCCTATAGCGTTGCTGCGGCTTTAATAGAGGAGGCGCTCATTCTTGCTCGCTCACTTGAAGAAGCGCGAAAGGTGTCGCTATTACTTGCCTTGAAAGTACAGGTTTATGAACAACGTAATGAACTTGGCACTGCATTTAACGCATTAAAGCAGCAAAAAGCGTTAGACGATTCGCTGCTTGACCAACAACGTATTGATGCTATCGCCAGTATTCAAGCTCAAACCGAGTTTATTCGCCGCGAAAACCAGATTGCACTATTGCAGCAACAACAAGCGTTAGAACAGATCCAAGAGCAAAAGCGGCGTGAACAGCAGTTGTTCATCGGTATTGCGTTTATCGGTGTTTTAATTTTAGGCTTTTTAGTTTACTCCCGAGCCATACAGGCAAAATACACTCGACAGCTTGAACAAGAGGTAAAACGACGCACTGCTGAGCTTCAAAAGGCCAATACAGAATTAGCTGCATTAAGTGTGACAGACAATTTAACCGGTCTTAAAAATCGACGATTCCTTGAGCATCAAATTGAAAATGAACTCATTACAGCCGCACGTAAACCACCAACCTCCAAAGACCAAAGAGGCCAATATGAGCAAACCGATTTGTGCCTGTTTGTTGTCGACATCGATCACTTTAAAAACATCAATGATACCTACGGTCATGTGGCCGGTGATCGGGTGTTAAAGCAGACCGCAGAACGTTTACAAAATGTGTTACGGGCCTCCGATTACGTGGTTCGCTGGGGCGGAGAAGAATTTGTTGTTGCCGCTCGTTTCAGCCAACATCAAATGGCCACCGATTTAGCCGATAGAATTATTCACGGTATGCAGGATGAGCCTTTTCTCGTGGATGAAAATAGACGCGAAACTATTACTTGCAGCGTGGGTTTTTGCTACTTGTCTTACTTTGCATATTTACCTAGTGATAACCGAATATCGACGCTATTTGGCATTGCAGATAGTTGTTTGTATGCCGCTAAAGGCTCTGGGCGTAATCGTTGGGTGGGCATTATTGATATGGTTCAGCCAGGTATACTTCCATTGCCAAATACAATTGAGGCGTTACAGGCACTTGATAAGCAAGGCGCGATAAAGCTATCCCTTTCTGAGTAAAAGTTCTGCATTTTTTACGTTGATATAAATAATGTTATAACATATCATTCAAGGCGCGCTTATGTGGGTTCACAGTTATCTTATGGCTCACCTTGCGTTATGTTATATCATAATTATTTTATGGCCAATTATTCCCAACTAATGATGACCTTCGTATTTCAAACTCTGCAGTGAGAGCAATATGCCTAATGTAAAAAAATTACCAGTAACGGTGCTTTCCGGTTTTCTAGGTGCTGGCAAAACTACCGTGCTTAATTACATTCTCAATAATAGAGAGGGACTTCGTGTCGCGGTTATTGTTAACGACATGAGCGACATTAATATTGATGCAGCAACGGTAAAAAATGAAGTTACTTTAAATCGCTCAGAAGAAAAGTTAGTGGAGATGAGCAATGGCTGTATTTGCTGTACGTTGCGAGAAGATTTGCTAGAAGAGATAGAGCGCTTGGCACTTGCTGGAAGATACGACTATTTAGTTATTGAATCTACAGGGATTTCAGAGCCGCTCCCCGTTGCCGAAACGTTTACGTTTGCCGATGAAGAAGGCAAAAGCCTATCTGATATTGCGCAACTCGATACCATGGTAACGGTAGTGGACGCACTAAACTTCTTAAAAGACTTTGATGAAGCAAAGTTTCTCAATGAGGTGGGAGAGAGCTTAGGAGAGGAGGACGAGAGAAGCGTCGCAGATTTATTAGTTGAACAGGTAGAATTCGCAGATATTCTGCTAATAAGTAAAACCGACCTTGTTTTACAGAGCGACTTAAAACGCCTTCAATCTATTTTAAAAACGCTGAACACCGACGCAAAGCAAGTCGTTATAAAAAACGGTGAAGTGCCGCTCTGTGAGGTATTAAATACGGGCAGTTTTAGTTTTGAAAAAGCCCAGCAATCACCAGGATGGCTAAAAGAAATGCGCGGTGAGCATGTTCCTGAAACGGAAGAATTTGGAATAAGCAGCTTTAGTTATGAAGCGCGACGCCCCTTCGATCCCCAAAAATTTTATGATTTTCTTCATAGTAAAGACATCGCCGGAAAGTTAATTCGCTCTAAAGGCTTCTTTTGGTTAGCCACAAGACCCCATGTGGCAGGAAGCTGGAGTCAAGCGGGAGGAATGGCGCGATACGGTGCTGCCGGCCTATTTTGGAAAGCCGTTCCTAAAGCACAATGGCCCGAAGATGAAGAGTATCTCAAAGCGATTGAGGCGCAATGGTTAGAGCCGTTTGGCGATATGCGCCAAGAGTTGGTGTTTATAGGGCAGGGGTTGGTTAAAGAAGAGATTATAGAGCGTTTAAATGCATGTTTAATAAACGACGAGTTATTACTTAGCGGTCGCACTGCTTGGGCGGCTATGCCCGACCCGTTTCCTGCGTGGGAGGTGTAACACAATGGCGAATAACGAAGCGCTTTTATCTATGGATGCAGATACGCATGATAAGTCTTGGTGTGAAGACGAAGATCCTATGGTACTTGGCAACATCTTTAACGCCGATAAAAGCGTGGTGATATGGCAAAGATCAAAGCACCAAGCGGTTGAAAACTACTTTGACGGTCTCTTTTCTGCACTAGGGTTGGGGATACGCGGCGTATACTCATTAAAGTCATTAAAAGCGTCTATTGCGTCATCTCTGCCCGATGGGGAAGGTAAGCAGCAAGTGGTAGATGATATATATTTGTTGTCTGACATGCTTATTACCTTATTCGACTGCAGCAGTGTTGGCATTAGACTTGTTCCGCTGACATCTGCTATGTGTCCCAGTTTTCATGTCGACAACATTCCAGTGCGTATGGTAACTACCTATTTGGGGCCCGGAACTCAGTGGCTGCCACAAGATGCGGTATTGGCAGAAAAGCCTACAGTCAACGCAGCGCCAGTGAGTAAAACGCGTCTTGGACACTACTACCAGCCTAACAAAATACAGCAAATGCGTACTTTCGATGTAGGTCTTTTAAAAGGAAAAGCATGGCAAGAGCATGAGGAATATGCCGCAATACATCGCTCTTGCCCTGTCGATGCAAAGACGAAACGCGTGCTGCTTACGTTAGATCCTATGTAGGGTATTGCTATACAAGCAGAGTATAAGTATTCATTTTTTGGCTGGTGTGTTGACCTCTGATACACACTAGCCTCAACGCCATTTCCCATTTCCCATTTCCCATTTCCCTTCTTCCATTTCCTCTTTCCTATTAAAGCGACCTCCTTGTCACCTAATGCATCACTTATGCTTTTTAATCAGCAATTAAGTGTGGCAATTAACACGTAAAATCTATGCTAATGATAATTATTACTATTTACATTATTTTTAAAATGTGTAGGATCTTGCCCCCTTAAACACACATCCAACAGCATAGAAGCGTTTATTTATGAAATGGTCACTTATCACGCTAGCAATTTTATCAGCTACTGCTCACTCTGCATTTGCTGAAACAAGCTCAAAGGTTGACGAGCGAAATGACGCGGCAACCGCCGAAATAGCAAGCAATGACATCGAAAACCCTGAGACTCAAACTCCTGATATGGAAAACATTGAGGTAAAAGGCTCTTACATTGAAGGATACGGTGCCCATAAGGCCAGTGGTGCGTCGCGCATAAACTTGCCGATTAAAGATATTCCTCAGTCGGTATCGGTTATTACCAGTGCCCAGTTCGACGACTACCAGCTAAATGGTATTAACGATGTACTCGATACGGCAACGGGCGTGAACGTGCAAAGGGTAGAGACCAGCCGAACCTATTACAGTGCGCGTGGTTTCGACATTAACAACTTCCAAATTGATGGTATTGGCCTGCCGCTTATTCGAGGCAATAACCACGGTGATGAAGACTCTGCCATATACGATCGCATTGAAATAATTCGCGGTGCAAATGGGTTAATGACCGGCGTGGGGAATCCGTCTGCTACGGTTAACTTTATTCGTAAGCGCCCAGGCATGCAAAATGGCCTAACCGTGCAAGGCTTAGTGGGCAGCTGGGACAACCGCCGTATTGAAGTAGACGGCACGTATCGCGTAAATGAAGATTTTGGTATTCGCGGCGTGGCGGTATCTCAGTCGCAAGAGTCTTATCTCGACCGTTACGAGCAAGAGCGCCAAGTGGCTTATTTGTTCGCAGAGTACAATATGTCAGACAGCACCACGTTCTCGGTAAGTCATTCGTATCACACTAACAATGCCGATGGTAATAACTGGGGCGCTAACCCGCTGTTTTATTCCGACGGTACAGCCACTAATTTTGATGTGTCTACTAACACATCAGCTAATTGGGCTTATTGGGATGTTGAAAAGCACAACACCTTGATAGAGCTAGACCATGTATTTTCAAATAACTGGTATATGCGCGCCACGTATTCTCGCAAAGTGACCGATGAAGACTCTGAACTATTTTATGTTTATGGCACGCCAAATCGCGAAACAGGCCTTGGCCTCACCGGTTATGCCAGCGAATATGATCACGATGAAGAAACCGATTTAATTGACGTATACCTAACCGGTGATTTCAATCTTTTCGGCCGCTCTCACGAGTTTGTAGTAGGGGTAAACCATGCTGCTATGACCTTTGAAGATATGTCGTTATACGATTTCACAACAGGTAACGGCTTTCCACCGATGCCTGCCCTTGAAACTTGGGATGGCAACGCACCCATTCCCACACTTGTAGACGGTTTAACAGGGGCCGATGTCGATACCGAGCAATCAGCAGTGTATTTCACTACGCGCTTTAGTTTGTCTGATGATTTGCACGTTACAGCCGGTGGCCGCCAAAATAGATGGGACACCAACGGCATGTCTTACGATGTTGCCCAAGACGCCGAAGATGATCAGTTTATTCCCTACTTTGGTGTGGTTTATGCGGTAAATGATTCGATTTCTGCCTATGCGAGCTACACAGAAACCTTCTTGTCGCAAACCGAGCTAGATATTAACAACAATACATTAGCGCCTATTGTGGGCGAGAGTAAAGAAGTGGGCTTTAAAAGTGAGTTTTTTGAAGACCGCCTTATTGCAACCGTGGCCTACTTCGACATTGTACAAGAGAACTTGGCCATACCCGACCCAGCAACAGCAGATCTTCCCCCTGGCGAACAGCGTTTTGTTGGCGCTACGGGAATAGAGTCTAGCGGTTATGAATTTGAAGTGGCCGGTGAGCTATTACCAGGCCTACAAACCAGCATTGGTTATACCGATTTCACCATTGATGGTAACGAGCTGGTGGCCGACTACACGCCAGAGCGACTGCTTAAGTTTGCGGCCACGTACACGCCTGCAAGTTTCGACAAACTGTCTGTGGGGATTAACGCCCGCTGGCAAGACGATACCTCACGAGTGCAGGGTGTTGTGGGTGAAGGGTTCGCAAACGCAGGCGACACCATTGTGACGCGCCAAGATGCTTATGCCATTATCGATTTAATGGCGAGATACCGCGTGTCTGAAAATGTGTCTGTTGCTTTTAACGCCAATAACGTAACAGATGAAAAATACATTAATAGCTTGTATTGGGCTCAAGGTTTTTACGGTGCGCCAGCAAGTTATATGTTAAGCGCAACCTGGTCGCTGTAACGGCATAACGGTTTACCGTGTGCCTCGTTTGGGGTACACGGACTAACAATGTGAAGATGGATGGTAAGCATGCGCAAAACGCTTTTTAAGTGGCATTCAATAACGGCACTCATTGCAATGGTGCCGCTTTTTGTTATTTCGATTACCGGTAGCATACTGGTATTTAAACCTGAAATTGATACGTGGTTAATGCCCTCGCACATGAGCGTGCAGGCAGCAGAAGGCCAGCCTCGTGAAAACTTAAATCAGTTAATTAATAAAGTAGAAGCCACCCATCCCGACTTTGTATTGGGAAGTTGGGAGCTATTTGATAACAAGCAGCGCAGCGATGCAGCGTACCTTATCAGTAAGTCTGAGGGCGAATGGTATAAGCTGTATGTCGACCAGTATTCGGCCACGCTGTTATCTACGCCTGTGCCTGTTACTCATGATATTACCGACTGGTTACTGTCGCTGCATTACACCTTTTTGCTGGGGGTGATTGGCACATCACTCGGGTTTGTGTTTTCTCTTATGCTGCTAGTGCTTAGCGTGACAGGCATAATATTGCATCGCAAGTTTTGGACTAAGCTATTCACTCTGCGCGTGCATGCAGCTAGGCGCATCTTTTTTAGCGATGTGCATAAGCTAATAGGCATATTATCTTCACCGGTGCTGCTTATTTTGGCGTTTACCGGGGGCTATTGGAATGCCTCTGAAGTGATACATGAAACCTTAGAGCATGGCGACGAACACGCCTATGTTACCGAGGCTATTTACAGCCCCAATCTCGATTTTCAGCAGCTGGTTTATGGGTCGTCTAAGGCTATTGAGGGTCACCGACCAACTTATCTTACATTCCCCTACGAGCCTGAAGTGCACATTAATGTGTTTGGCGAGGTGCCTAACAAGCCGTATCTTTCAAGCGAATATTCTTCGGTGGTTACCTATAGCCGCGATTCAGGTGAGGTATTAGCCACATTTGATGTAAGAGAAGAGTCGGGCTGGGCGGTATTTGTAGATATGTTTAGAAAACTGCACTTTGGGTATTTTGCAGGGTTACCTAGCAAAATACTGTGGTGTGTGTTGGGTTTAAGCCCTGTGTTGCTTGCCATAACGGGCCTGTATTTTTACTTGTTTAGGAAGTCGCCTAAAAAGCCTCGGCGCAGGGCTGTAGCCCCTTCATCTGTGAAAAGCTAGCGCCGCTAAATGAGACTAGGCTTGCCGCGTATTTTCTGCCGTTCTTTTTGCCGTGCTTTCTACCGTATTTACGCTGTACCTACGCGAAAGACGACCTATTGCAATGCCACCTATTAGCCCTGGCAAAACCCAGAATGCATATTGCCATGCGCCAATATCGCTAAATAAGGTACGCCCACCGAATGCTGCAAACGCAGTGTAAGCGGCAATGCCAGACCCGATATAGCCGCCAAGATGCTCTACTAACCAGGCTTTTGCGGCTACCTTTTTGGCAAAAATGAAGCGAAGCTGCCCAATGCTGATAGAGAGCCCAAGCGGAGCGAAAATGAGCATTAAAATATGCTGGTTTATCATGCCGATAACGCCGATATAAAGGCTTGTTGCAGTTAACAGCACCGCTGGTGCAGTTCGGCTAAAACAGCGAAGCGATCGACGGCTTTGTTTAGCATCAAGCGCCCATTGCCCCATCATGACAGATGCGTACATTTGCACGGCTAAATGTAGTAAAAAGATGGCAAAACGCTGCAATTCTGCGGCAGCAGCAGGATTCCTAGCTATGTCAGGGTAAAGCACAGTGGGTGCAAATAGCCAAACGCTAGCTAATATTGCGCCAGTGGCGATAGTGCACTGCATAGCGTGGCGATAATGAGCGCCAAATTTTTTATGGTTAAGCGCGCCTTTACGAGCGGTAACCGGTACCCAAAACAGCACCAGTGCAATAGCGCCGGCTAGTATGTGGCTGTATAAAATAGCTTGGTATGAATAGCTCATCTAAATTCTCCAATTGTTCTGGTAAAAATCACAACCTGTATAAGTGCCTGTCTTGATAAGTGGTGTCTCGATAACGCCCTGGTAAAATTCGCCGTTTACAAGTGACTGTCTCAATAAGTGACTGTCTTAATAAGTGCTCGTTTAAAAGTGACTGTCCTAATAAGCGCGCGTTTACAAGTGACCGCGTTTAAAAGTGACTGTCTCAATAAGCGAGGGCGGTGTATTGAGAAGTGTATCTAGAAGGAAACGGGGGCATCAGTGGCGAAAGTCACGATGTGAAAAATGACTTTTGGCCTATTCCAAAAAACGCGTAATTAACCAATACTAAGCGGTATGAAATTATCTCAATTACGTATTGCTCCCGAGCAGAGTGGAGCGCTCATCACCATCTTGGTTGTGGCTGCAACCAATGCTTGGTTACTTGCGGATTCAGAGCGTATAAGTGTCACGAGCTTTGTGGCTATTATGTTGTGTTTTGCTTTGTTTAGCGTCGGTTTTTTGCTCGTTACTCAAGACAAACCTTTTCGCCATGAGAAGTTGGTTCGCGTTGCACTAGTGGGTGTAGAGTACGCATTAGTACTGCTACTTTTTTCTTTAAGCCCCATGACCTTTAACGCTATTTTGCTGGTTATTTGGTCTGCGGTGTTGCCCTACTTTATGTCGTTTAAACGGGCACTTTTGCTGTCGCCAATTTGGTCAGCCTTACCCTGGCTGTTATTTAGCTGGGTTTGGCAAACAAGCGGCAGTTTGTGGGTAAACGCACTGCTATTTTGGACATTCAATTTATTTGCCTTAGTAATGATGGAAAGCCGTAAAAACGCGGAGCGACAAACCGAACGGGCGGAAGAGGCGAATAGAGAACTACGGGCGTTACAAGATTTAATGCAGCAGGCTAGTCGCAAAGAGGAACGTACCCGCATTGCTCGCGATATTCACGATTTAGTGGGGCATCATCTAACGGGGTTGTCGCTGCATTTGCAGGTGGCCTCACGCACCGCACTCCCCGAGCAGCGCCCAGCAATCGACCAATGTTTGAGTATTGCGAGGTTGCTCCTTTCAGACGTGCGCGAAGCAGTATCAGACATGCGTGAATTTGGGCAGCTTAATCTACTGCAAGCCCTTGATGCGCTTACTGAACCTCTAAAACATAAGATTCGGGTAAAGGTTGATTGCCGCACAGACATCAGTCATTTAACCCTGCTACAGGCCACTAATTTACTGCGCTGTATTCAAGAAAGTCTCACTAACACTATGCGTCACAGTAGGGCCGATGAGCTGGTGATTAGCATTTATAAAAAGGCCAACCAACTATGCATAGATATTAAGGATAATGGCGGCAGCGCAAGTGCTAGTGCAAATAATGTTATTCAGGGAAATGGCCTTAAAGGTATTCAAGAACGCATTAGCGAGTTAAATGGCAGTGCAACGTTTATCAACAGCGATGGAGGTTTTCATACCTCACTAATACTGCCGGAGGCGCAATGAAGAGGATAGGGCCGGAGCAGAAATGATTAGGGTATTAGTGGTAGATGATCAGCAGCTATTACGACAGGGTTTATGCAGCCTGCTGGGTCTTTCTGACAAAGTAGACGTGGTAGGTCAAGCCAACGACGGGGTAGAGGCCATGAAGTGGCTACAAGATAACCCTAATGGCGCCGATGTTATGCTGTTAGATATTCGCATGCCGCGTATGACAGGCATAGAGTTACTTAGTGCGCTTAAAAAGGCCAATGCGCTTGTTCCTACAATCATGCTGACTACCTTTGACGATCATGAAAGCCTAATGGGCGCGTTGCGTGCTGGCGCAAAAGGGTATTTGCTAAAAGACGTGTCGTTAGAAACGCTAGTAGAAGGGATAGAGGCCGTGAATGCTGGTGAGTCGCTTATTCAGCCAGCCATTACCACTACGCTGATTAACAGTTTGCAGGGGCTCAATACGTCGTATGACGAACCCGAGCCTATTGAGCCGTTATCGGGTAAAGAGAAAGAGATTTTGCGCTTAATGGCCTCTGGCTGCAGTAACCGAGAAATAGCGGCAGCGCTTTATAAGTCAGAAGGCACAGTAAAAAACCAAGTATCGACTATTTTAGCAAAGCTAGGTGCGCGCGATCGTACTCGTGCCGTACTTCGAGCGGTAGAGCTGGGTATTATTGGTTAGTGCTAATTGCGCTATCGCTTAATTTAGCTAAAAAAGCTAAATTAACTAACAACAATGGGTGGGTGTCTTATGAAGTCAGTTTCAGCAACAGAAGCAAAGAATAATTTTGGTGAGCTACTTCTTGGAGCCCAGGCTAGTCCTATCTCGATAACGCGAAATGGAAAAGAGCAGGGCGTTTTATTGTCAGCAAACGATTATGCTTTACTCAAGGAAAAGGCGATGCAAGTTGCTGTATATGAGGGAATTAGTAGTGGTTTAGCGGGACAGCTGGATATTGAATATATTAAGCAAAGTGGCAGAAAGCTGTTAGGTAAGTAGCTTGAAAATAATACAAACTAATGCAGCAAGGACAGATTTGATTGAAATCTGGCTTTATGGCGCAGAAAATTGGGGAATAGAATGTGCAGACGCATACTTGGATGAACTAGGTAGTTACATAAAAAGCTTATGTAACTTTCCCGAAAAATATCGCCTACAAAAAAGTTATGTACCGCGGTGAGAATCGGTTTGTACAAGAGTCACTTGGTAATCTTTACCAATGAGATTGATACAATCTCGATAATTCGTGTCTTTCATAAGACCATGGATGTTCCTGGTCGATTAGATTAAAAACAGGTCTGTTGTTACGCTGACTTATTCTCAAGATGAGTTACTTTTTCGGCATAAGGTGAGGGGCAAGCAGCGGTCGTCTTGCCGATTCTTTAGGCCCATACCACTTCGCCAAATAATCTAAAATAACGGGCTCTGCGTCACCTAGTGGCCATAGTTTTTGTGTGTCTTGCATCCATCGAATAGTTTCTAACCAGCGTTTTTTGCTCATAGCGTTTTGCGTAATAAGCGAGGTTGAATGACACGCGCTACAGTGCGCTAAAACCAGGTTTGAGCCTTCGGCTATCACTAATCCTGATTGCGAGTCTATCGCCGGTTCTGCTGCTTCTGAACTGCTCGCAAACATAGCGCTAAACCCTGTTAAGCAAAGCGCAATAACGAATGTGCGTAATGCTAACGGCATAGTGAAGCTCCTGTTATTGGCAGCGGCGTGATGTGTTTATTTTTCATATTTTACGCCATCACTTTTACTGCAACGCGATGACACGCATTGTTTAAATAACCCTTTGGATTCCAGCCAGGCAGCACCATGGGTTGGGCTTTACCAGTTTCATCTACCGCTTTTGCCCATATTTCATAGTAGCCTGTTTGAGGAAAAGAAATACTAGTAGAGAAGTGTTGCCACGCATGTCGGTTTGCGGGGCGAGATAGCTCGGCTTTTTGCCAAGTTTGGCCAAAGTCGATTGAGGTAAACATGTCTTTTACGTTTGTTGAACCGCACCACGCATGCCCCCTCACCGCCAAAGGTTTCGAGAGCTTTTGCTCCACGCCCGACTTAGGGTAGGTGATAAGCGATTTTACCGGCATGGCCTCAATAATACACATTTCGTCGTCGGCAACGGTTGTTCCTGGTGCGACTGGTTCACAAGGAACGCGATAAGCTTTACCCAGCATTTTTGCGCCATCATGTACTTGGTTTCGAATAACAATTTTGCTTAGCCACTTGCCGCTTGTGGAAGCAGGCCAGCCTCCAAACACTAAACGCAATGGAAAGCCATTCATCAAGGGTAACGGTTCGCCATTCATTTCCCAGGCAATAAGCGACTCATCTTCTAGGGCCTTATCGATAGGTACGCCTCGGGAGATAGCTGCTTTACCGGGCGTTCTACTTAAATGCTGATCGTTGCCATAGTAACCAATATACACAGCGTCATCGTTTAACCCCACTGCTTGTAATACGTCTTTTAACCGAACGCCCGTCCATTTAGGGCAGCCTACTGCGCCGGTGGTCCACTGGTTGCCTGTGGCTGCCGGGGAAAACTCAGCTCGGCCGTTACCGCCGCATTCTAACGTAAGTTGGTAGGTATAATGTTTAAAACGCTGTTTTAATTCGTTTAGGGTGAATGTTGTAGATTGCTTGGCAGACTCACCCCCTATGGTAAGTGTCCATGTATCTGGATTGGGGGCGCTTGGCACAATACCGTTATTGCGCACGAACAAGCGATTAGCCGGTGTAATCTTATCGTCAAGCAGGTGTGCGGGTGTTTCTGCATTTAAGGGGCGGTCATTTAATATCACTAGCCCATCTTTACCCTCTATTTCAAACGGTGTTTGAGATTGTGCAAACGCGGCAGGAATGAGTCCAGAGGGCATGAATTGACCATACACTACTTCTGCGCCAAGCAGTACCGACAACGTTTTTAACCCGGATAAAAAACCGCGGCGACTCATTGGGTTACTGGTTCTGCCAAATACAGTGAGGTCTGCTTTTTCAGCATCGATGGCGTAAAGTTCATGAAGGCCGCGTTTTTTCACTGCTTTTACCTTTTAAAGTTACGTAAGTTATTAGCCTTTATAGCGTTTTGCTGCTGCTTGGTATCTTTGTTTAGCACTTGTTGGCTAGCTTTGCCAAGTGGAGCTGCATCAAGTAGAGCTTTACCAAATCGAGTACGTTTTCTATAGAAAGTACAAGTAGCCTAAGATGAGTAACGCTATCCAAATGGTTTCGGCCAATATCATCATTATGGGTAGAGCGCCTACTTCAGCAAGTTTACCTAAATTCGATTTCATACCAATAGCGGTAATAGACACTACAAGAAAAAACCGTGACACTTGCGAGCCTGATTCAACAATATATTCAGGTAACGCAAAAAAGCTATTGAGCAGCATCATGGCAATAAAGCCCACTAAAAATAGCGGCACTTTAGGTACGTCGCTTTCATTCATATTTTGTTTTGCAGTATAAAAGCGCTTTATCATCAGCATCATAATCAGTACTACCGGCATTAACATCGCTACGCGCACAAGTTTGGTTAGCGTTGCCATATCACCGGCTTCTTCCGATACTGAATACCCTGCACCTACTACCTGTGCTACATCGTGAATGGTACCGCCCAAGAATATGCCTGCATTAATATCATTCATACCCATTTGTGCCACAATTATTGGGTACACAATCATAGCGATAGTAGACATGGCAGTAACGCCAATAACGGTAAGTAGGGTGTCTCGCTCATGATTTTCGCCTTTAGGCAGAATAGTGGAAATAGCAAGGGCAGCCGACGCGCCGCAAATGGCTACCGATCCTCCAGTAAGGGCGCCAAAGCGTTTTTGCAAACCAAACAACCGCGCTAGAAAAACACCTAAAACAATGGTGGTGAAAATGGCACCTGCTAGCATAAGGGCAGTTTGCCACCCAAGAACGATAAGATCGCCTAGTGCAACTCTTAGGCCAAGTAACACAACGCCTGCACGTAGCAACGTGCTGGCAGTAAAATC
Source organism: Alteromonas ulvae (assembly GCF_048987005.1). Lineage (GTDB taxonomy): Bacteria > Pseudomonadota > Gammaproteobacteria > Enterobacterales > Alteromonadaceae > Alteromonas. Next base: position 202,769 of record NZ_CP185261.1, read on the forward strand.
AATACCGCATGAACAGGGCGTGTTTTGTTGATAAAGAAACGAAACCGCCATGCCAAGCAACAAAGCGAATAACATAACAGGGGCGTTGTAATGCTCGCTAAGAAATAGCGCCGCCATGCCGGTGATAACAGCAATGCCCAAACCTGGCCAAATATTCTTACACCTTACTGCTATGTCATTCATTGCAATTACCGGTCTGCGGCCACTAAAGCCACTAACACAACCCGTTTTCTATCTCCAGAATAAGGGCGGCGTCCGTGCATAGTGCGATAATTGTCAACTACAGCGACATCACCATCTTGCCATTCAAGGTCGAAGGTAAATTCCTCAGCAAGTTCAGAGGCGCGCTCTAACCCTTCTTTGGGAATATGACTGCCGTCGCCGAATGTGATGGCCGATGACGGGTTTTCTCTTACGCCTTTCCAGCCCATGTAAGCGGCAATAAGCTGGTTGTAAAATACTTCAGAGCCATCAGACATTTCAACTACTGCTGGCAATACGGGGGTAACGGCTTTTAAACTGCCGTCTGCCATCCATTCCCAGTTGTATCCCAGTTCGCTCAATTTGGCTTCGGCTTCTTCAACGGTTTCAACGCTTAAGGTGCTTTTCCAGCTTCTACCTTGGCCAGAGTTTGCATCGTCTGCGGCGGGCATAGTGGTAGTGTACTTCAAACCTTTTTGTTTGAAGTCATCGGCTAACTGTGGGTTTTCTGCCTTCAGTGCTTCAAACAGTTTGTCTGAGCGACATAGGGGTGTAGCGCCGCCTTCATCAGCGGCCGACTGACAAAAGAAAAATACCTTACTGGGAGAGATGGGCGTTTGCGCCATTTCATGATGTAAGAATATTTCTACGTCTTTCGGGGCTTCGTTGGCCGTAAACACGCGCTCTGTAAAGTTTATTCTTACCGCATTAGATAAAGACTCTTGATAGGTAAAGTTTGGATAGCCAAAGCCGGCTGAAAAAACGTCAAATACTTCTGCACTATCGAGTGGGAACCCTCGAAACAACAGGGCACCTGAGCTTGCTAATTTGGCTTCTAATTCTGCTTGGTTTGCTTTAACAAAGGCCACCGTGTCTGCCACGGTCTCACAATTCGTGTTATTTACGACAATAGACGGAAATACATCATCGTTGTAACGATGCTGAGTAGCCACATTGGCATACGTAACCTCTGAGGTTTCATTGACGTTTTTCATTAATAAGCTCCTAGTCGTAAATAGGGTGGAAACGATTAAATGCAGCTTCGCAGAAATGCCCAGGATCGTTAAAGCGACGATTCATATTAAGCGCAGATATGGCCTGCATTTCCTCATCGCTTAAACTGAAGTTGAACAACGCAATGTTCTCTTTCATACGCTCAACTTTTGAGGTTTTAGGGATAATGGCGTTTCCGCGTTGAATGCCCCATCGTAAGACGATTTGAGCGGGTGTTTTGTCGTGCGCTTCTGCCGCCGCTTTCACAACGCTTTGCTCTAAAACAGACTCAGTTTTATCAGCCATTTCTAGCTCTAAATATGACAGCGCGCCAAGGGGCGAGAACGCCGTCACCGCTAGGCCATAATTTTTGGCCAATCGTATCAGTCGTTCTTGAGTAAGGTAAGGATGAGATTCAATTTGCAGCATATAAGGCTTGATGCGAGCGTAGCTCATTAAGTCGTTAATAAGACCGCTGTTGTAGTTACACACACCTATTTGTTTTACCGAACCGGCATCAACTAGCTTTTCCATGGCTTCCCATGTTTTATGAAGTGGTACTGGCGCGAGCTCCATTGTCGGCTCTGCGGCTTCTGGGTCGTAGAACCATTCGGGCGGGTAGCGAGATTCAATGGGAACAAACTTTTGCGCTATAGGAAAGTGAATGAGGTACAAGTCGAGATAATCTAGCTTTAAGTCGCTTAATGTTTTGTTGAGCGCGAGTTTAACATGCTCTGGCGCGTGAAACGTATTCCAAAGCTTTGACGTAATCCACAACTCTTCCCGCGAGCAAATACCCTCAGCAATAGCGCGAGCGATCCCTTCACCCACTTCTTTTTCGTTACCGTAATCGGTAGCGCAATCTAAATGGCGATATCCTGCTTTAATTGCTTCATAGGTTGTATCTGCACAAATGGCTTTGTCTACTTTCCAAAAGCCAAATCCTACCTCTGGTATTTTGTCCATTATGTTTTTCACCTCATCTTTCACATATTGTAGCTAAGTGTATCATAGCAATACATTAGTCTTGTATAAGACATAAGTTATTACACAGGATGAGCTAAGTCAACAAACTGTTAACAAAGTTAATGATTAGCGGGTGGTATGCCTAATCTGAAAACGTGTAAAAAAGTGTGAAGAGAAAAGAATTAGCGTGTCTTGGATAGATATGTTTAAGCTGGCGTGGCGACAAGAATAGGTAAAGCAGATGCTTAACGCTAAGAGGTAGAACTGATTGTACTAATCCAACTCTACCTGATAGTGATAATGATCAGTACGGCATTTACTTTCGCGGTATTCAATAAGTTTGCCATCTATCGACTCTGTTACGCGAGTGACAAATAAAAGAGGAGTGCCCTTTTCTATATGTAACGCGTCCGCGTCGGTTTGCGAGGCCAGCACCGCTTTTATGCTGTCTCGAGTTTTAAACACGGTTTGTTTATAGTCGGTTTGATAGAAGTGATAAAGCGTATGAGGAATGTCTTCACGGGTATTAATACCAGTAAACAGATTGGCCGGAAGATAAACGGTTTCTAGCATGCAAAACTCATTATCGAGAATGCGCCTGCGTACAAGCTTAATAACCTTGTCTTTTGCAGAAAGCGACAGGGCCTTTTGCACTGCGTTGGTTGGCGCAACGCGCTCTTTGCTGAGCAATTCCGCTTTAGGAAGGTCTGCACCTTTGCCATCGGCTTGAAGTGGGAAAAAGCGGAATAAGGCGTCTTGTGCAGTGTGCTCTGAAACGAAGGTGCCCACGCCTTGTCGGCGAGTTACAATTTTTGTATCCGTGAGTAAGGTAAGCGCTTTACGCACGGTACCTTGGCTAACGTTAAATTCGTCTGCCAGTTTAAACTCGCTAGGAAGCATTTCACCTGGCTGCCATCTGCGTTCAACAATGAGCTGCTTAATGTATTCGCCAACCTGCTGGTATAGAGGCTGAAAGGCGAGACTCGGCCCGCCGAGCTTATGGTCAAATTGAGATGAAGACATAAAACCAAAACCTAAAGTTTGTTTTTCTTTTGTTATATCATACACAAGATATATAGCGTACTTTTTACTAATTTTGTAACTATATTAAAAACACCGATATGGTCGCTAACAACGGCATCCATTCTTTACTGACCGTAGTTTTTAATAGTGGCATTTGTTAGTAAAATTTTAATTGCTGATTGACACTGTGGTTACATTTCATTAACTTGTGTCTTATATAAGACATTCAGAGCGATGAGCAAATGAGTAAGGCCTTTAGTGTTAGTGAGCCAGATTGGAACCAAATAGAACCGGCGGATATTACCCAAACACCTTACCTAGAGAATAACGATATTCTTATTGTACCTACGCAGTGTGGTGAACTTAGGTTATCAATAAGCAATTTCGGGCTTCGAATTCAAAGCGCCGATGATAGCCAAGCTACATACGGAATGCTCACAAGTACGCCAGAAAAAGAGCCGCTCACGTTATCTGGTGATAATGACCAATTTACGCTAAAAGGTGGAAGCTATCGCCTAGAGCTATTCACGTCGCCGCTTCATTTTAAGCTGTTCAAAAACGACAGGCTAGTACAGCAAAGCGCCACCGATGGTCACTTTGTTCGTCAGCATCGTCTTCCCCCTTTTGCAAAAACGGACGCGGGTTGGTTAGTCAGTTTAGAGCTTGCCTATGATGAAGCCGTTTATGGTTTAGGCGAAAAATGGGCAAAGCTTGATAAACGCGGTCAGCTTATTCGCTCGTACAACCACGATGCCCTTGGTGTTAACGCAGAGAAGTCTTACAAAAACACACCTTATGCTTGGAGCCCTGAAGGGTGGAACTTATTTGTCCATACACCTTCACCGGTAACCCACGGCGTGGGCTACGCGCTATGGTCTCAACGTGCTTATGTGTGCTTAGTTGAAGACGCTCTACTCGATTTATTTCTGTATCACGAAGACACACCAGCAAAAAGCATTAACACCTATAGCCAGCTAACCGGTTTTGCGCCAACGCCGCCAACGTGGAGCTTGGGTGTCATTCTTTCAAAGGCGTATTACAAAGACGCGGAAGAGCTTTTAGCGGTAGCAAAAGAAGTGCGAGAAAAAGAAATGCCGTGCGACGTAATTACCCTTGATGGTAGGGCATGGCAAGACACCGATACCCGCTTTGCTTTCGAATGGGACCCATCTCGCTATGCCGATCCGCAACCCGTAATAGATGAGTTAAAGGCACTAGGGTTTAAAATTTGTGTGTGGGAATACCCTATGATTTCCGTGAAGAACCCGTTGTTTGAAAAGGCCGCTGATAAAGGCTGGCTTATAAAAGATAAGCGCACGGGCGAAGCCTACCGCTACGAGTGGGATCTCAGCCCATTTGGTGAAGTACTTACGCCACTGCCAGATTCCGGTATTCTCGATTTTACTCACCCCGACGCCTACGAGTTTTGGAGAGAGTCTCACAAGCCTCTCTTCGATTTAGGCATAGATATGATAAAAGCCGATTTTGGTGAGCAGCTAGAAGACGACAATATGCTTTCGCACAGCGGCGATTCGGGTAATCGTCTGCACAATGTGTATAGCATGTTGTATAACCGCTGCGTGTACGAGGCCGCCGAAAAGTACTGTAAAACAGGGCCATTTCTATTCAGCCGTTCTGCCTGGACTGGCAGTCAGCGTTATCCTTCACAATGGGGCGGCGATCCGCAAGCTGATTGGCAAGGGCTTGCAGCAAGCATTCGCGGTAGTCTGTCGTGGGGGCTATCGGGCGGGCCGTTCTTTGCCACTGATATTGGCGGTTTTTACAAAGATACCCGCGATGCCGAGCTGTACGTTCGCTGGACTCAAGCCTCGGTATTCAGCGCCCACATGCGTCTTCACGGTATAGGGCCTCGCGAACCCTGGTCGTATGGTGAAGCCGCATCGAGCGCGGTGTTTGAAGCACTAAGATTGAGATACAGACTCATTCCTTATTTACAAAAAGTAGCGCAGCAGGCCTCGAAAACTGCCTTGCCCGTTCAACGAGCAATGGTACTGGCGTTTCCTGATGAACCCCTTTCCCACGGCTTCGAGCAGCAGTTTATGTGTGGCGATGACCTACTCGTTGTGCCATGTGTGGTGCCGGGTGGAAAAATAAAATACTACCTGCCTAAGGGCGAGTGGGTGCGCTTGGGTAGCGATGAGACTGTTAGCGAAGAAGTTATTAACGGTGACAGTTATAAAGAAGAAACGCTGTCACTTAATGATATAGCTGTTTTTGTGAAAAAGGGCAGTCAAATTGAGCTTGGACCAGACGTTCAGCACACCGATATGGACATGTCGAACACCACCCTATGGCCGGCGCAATAGCGAGGAAGGAGTAGTACATGGACATCACCCTTACGCTATTGTCATGCATGGCATTTATGATTTTAGTTGCCGTCATTTCTTACATGAAGACGAAAGGTGAGGTGAATACTCAAGATGGGTATTTCCTTGCTGGGCGGGGGCTTACCGGTACCTTTATTGCCGGTTCCATGATCCTGACCAACCTCTCTGCAGAGCAGCTAATAGGACTGAACGGTTCTGCCTTTGGGTATAACCTAAGTGCCATGGCGTGGGAGGTTACTGCGGGTATCTCTACCATTATTATGGCGCTTGTGTTTCTGCCACGCTATTTGGCCGGTGCTTTTTCTACCTTACCTGAATTTCTTCGAGACCGGTTTGACGACAGCGTTCGGCGAATGACGGTTGTTCTATTCATGGTAGGCTACTCCCTCGTTACCATACCTTCCGTACTGTATTCGGGCTCCATTGCCGTGCTTCGTCTTTTTGACGTACCTGGCTTACTCAACCTAAATTATGATGCAAGTCTAGTATTAACCATTGTGGTAGTGGGCACAGTGGGTGCTTTGTATGCCATTTTCGGTGGCTTAAAAGCAGTGGCAGTGTCCGATACCATCAACGGCGTTGGCCTGTTAATTGTGGGGTTGTTAGTACCAATACTTGGTCTCGTAGCATTAGGAGATGGCAGTTTCAGCCAGGGGTTAACTACCATTGCCACAACAGAAACTGAAAAGCTCAATGCAATAGGCGGGCCTGACGATCCGGTTCCGTTTGGCACCATTTTTACTGGCATGATTTTGGCCAACCTCTTTTATTGGGGAACTAACCAATACGTTATTCAGCGCACGCTTGGCGCTAAAAACCTTGTGGAAGGACAAAAAGGCGTGCTCTTTTCAGGGTTCTTTAAAGTGCTAGTGCCATTTATGATGATGCTGCCTGGCGTTATTGCCTACCATCTGTATCAAGATGAAAGTTTGCAAACTATCGACTTGGCGTATCCACACTTGGTTAAAAACGTTTTACCGCAATATCTTTCGGGCTTTTTCTTGGCGGTGTTACTAGGTGCGGTTTTCAGCTCATTTAACTCGCTGTTAAACAGTGCGGCTACCTTATTTTGCCTCGATGTGTACAAGCCCTTTAAAAAAGGTAACGTAAGCGATGAAAAAATTATACTGGTAGCAAAGATAACCAGCTTGGTTATTGCGGTTCTGTCTTTTATTACTGCACCGCTTCTCATGTTTGCGCCTGATGGTTTGTGGCAGATTATTCGCATATTTACCGGCTTCTACAACATTCCGGTTATTACCATTGTGCTGGTAGGCCTATTCACCAAACGCGTACCTGCGCTAGCTGCCAAAGTAGCCATCATCTTCCACGTTATTGCTTATGGACTGCTGAAGTTTGTGTGGGAAGTCGATATCAATTTCATTCATATTTACGGCATTTTGTTCGTCATAGAACTTACCATTATGTTAGTGATTGGCCGTCTCCACCCTAGAGCTACACCATGGCAATTTACATTAAAGGCAGAGGTTAATATGACGCCTTGGCGCTATGCCATTCCAAGCGCCATCATTCTCATCAGCCTTATTGCCACGCTTTACCTTATGTTTTCACCAATAGGCTTTGTGGGAGGATTAAGTCAATCTTTTATACCTCTTTTGATAACCCTGTGGACGAGCTGCTTCATCGCCATTGGGCTAAGTCTTAAATGGTGGCGGGTTAGATATGCAAAAAGTTTGAAGCGTTTAACGGCCAACGTCTAGCTAATGCCTGATTCGTAGGTAGAGATGATCCCCTCATCTTTACCTACCTAAAATTTCATCAAAAACATGGCAAAAAATTAACATTCTATTTGCAAATGATTTTACAATTGTTTAACTTAAGTACTCTTATATAAGATACCAGATAAAAGATATCTTCTATGTCCGAAGGTGTCGAAAACATAAATTACATTGTGGCTTGTTCCACTTATAAAAATAAAACCTACATGCTTTGCGTCATCAATATACCTATAAAAGTTCGAGTATTGATTGCAAAAAAGGCTTGAAAACAGTCCCTTGGAGAACAACATGAAAACAAGAAGGTCTATTGTTAGTCGGGCGGTAACGCTCGCCATGACATCTGGATTACTCGTTAGTGCACATGGCTATGCGCAAGAAAATCAACAGGCCGAAGAGCCTATTGATGAAAGGTCGCTAGAGAAAATTGTAGTAACGTCGCAAAAGCGTGTGGAGAGTATCAGTGATATTCCTGTTGCAGTGTCTGTATTGCGCGAAGACCAAATTAACGCGGCCTTTGCCAATAACATTGAAGGCCTTCAAGCCCTAGTGCCTTCTGTTAGCTTTCGAAAAGGTAATACAACCCGCAACTCGGCTATAACAATTCGAGGGGTGGGCACTATTTCCTTTAGTATTGCCGCAGAGCCAAGCGTATCTACCGTAGTAGATGGTGTTGTTCTTGGTCGTTCTGGTCAAGCATTCATGGATCTTTATGACCTACAAAGAATTGAGGTTTTACGTGGCCCACAAGGTACATTGTTCGGTAAAAACGCATCGGCTGGTGTCGTTAATATTACCACCAAGCGTCCTCAGGATGAGTTTGGGGGAATGCTAGAAGCTACTATGTTCCAAGGTAATGAATATCGCTTGAGGGGCAGTATGCACGGTGCCTTGAATGAGGACGCCAGCGGCAGCATTACGGTAATGAAATCGGGTTTCGACGGTTATATTGAAAATGTTTTCAATAACGAAACGGTTAACGGTTACGATAGAGAAGGTGTTCGAGCCATGCTCGATTATCGCATTTCAGATGATACCGAAATGCTGTTTATATTTGAAAGCATGAAGTCAAACGATGACTGCTGCGCAGATTTAGAATTAACGCCAAGTGGTCGACATCAGTCTGAGGCATCGCCTGATAGCACTGGTATCGGTGACTTGGACTTAAGTCAGCGGCAAGTCGATCACGATTTCGAAACGCGTACTATTGATGAGCACACTGCATTCTCGATGCAGTTCGACACTATGATAGGCGATCACCAGTTTACTTCCATCACTGCATATCGCGATTGGTCGAACACGGAATTCCGTGAGGGGGACTTCACCTCTACTGCTGGAGACGCACCGCTGCCAGTGTTTGACGTGCCGTTTCAACTACACGATATCGGTCCTCAAGACTGGAACCAAGTATCGCAAGAATTCCGTATTGCTTCCCCTCTTGGCAACGCACTTGAATACCAAGGCGGTGTGTTCTGGTGGCAACAAAAGTCTAACCGTAGCTTTACCCGCGAAGCGAGCTGTCAAAACAACGCCGGACAATTTCCTGCAGCAATTAGTGCTTACTTAAGCGGCACCTTAGGTGTAGAGAACCCCAGCGAAGAACAAGTTAACCAGTTTATTGAAGACGAGTCGCTAAGCTGTCTATCAAACGATATTGTTAGCGCAACTGCCTTTATGGAAACTGAGTTTCTAAACTACGCCGTATTTGCAGATGGTAAATACCATTTTAACGACGACTTACGTTTACTATTTGGTTTGCGTTATACAAAAGACGAAGTGAGCTTTTCTCACAACCGTCGTAGCGATGATGAGTATGCCAGAACCGGAGTAGGTGTGAGAGGAGGGGTAACAGATTTCGACGGTGAAACCGATGAAACGGACCTGTCTGGTAAGCTAGGCGTGCAGTACGATATTAACGATAACAGCATGGCTTATTTTACCTTCTCGCAAGGTTACAAAGGCCCAGCGTTTAACGTGTTCTATAATATGGCGCAAAACGATACACTCCCCATTGGCCCAGAAACCTCTGATGCTTACGAGCTAGGGTATAAATATGCTAGCCGCGACTTCGTTTTTAATGCGGCATTGTTCCGCACAGAAATTGACGGTTTCCAAGCGAACAACCCAGAATTGTTAGATGGTGTTTTCATCACTCGTTTAACTAACGCAGGATCTATCATAACCGAAGGTGCTGAAGTTGACTTTATTTGGCAAGTAAGCGACCAATTTAGCTTGTTCGGTGGAATGGCTACCGTTGATGCGACTGTTGATGAGTTTAGATGTCCAGTAGGCTTAGATACCTGTGATGGCAGATCGGGTGCCGACTTACCATTCTCACCAGATTTGAAATACTCTCTAAGCGGTGAATACGTTTGGGAACTTAACAATATGAACGTTTACTTAAACGGTTCTTACGTCTACACGGACGAAATATTCGCAGGTGGCCCAGGTACAACGGCTGAGACAAACCCTGAAGCCTTATTGCCTGATTATGGTATTGTTAACGCAAGTCTTGCGTTCTCGTTTAACGATGATGACTTTCGTATATCGCTAATTGGTAAAAACCTGACTGATAAGAGCTTTGTTACTACCTACAGCGGCGACAACTTCCGATATCAGATCCCTCGAGATGCAGACCGATACTTTGGTATTCAAGCTCGCTTAAGATACTAATATTTTGAAAAAATATTTGCCAGCGGTAATGTGCTTACCGCTGGCTTTTGCGTTTTTAACTGTAGCTAAAGTGTATTACTTGTTATGTATTATCTGTTTCATGCCTGCGTAAACATGATTTATTAGGCATGATCTGTTACCAACAGCCTGTAACAAATAGCCTATTATAGGTAACCTATTCCACACTAATGCTTGATAACAAAGGGCATGTAATGAAAAACTTGTACTCATCTAGCTTTGCCACATTAATTACTTTCTTCTTTTTATCGCTGGGCATAGCCACAAGTGCCAACGGCGAAAACAGAATAGATACCCAACGACCCGATGCGCCTGAATTAGCAAAATATGGCCAATATAACGTGGGAGTACGCACACTCGAACTTATTAACCCTAATCAGATTGATGTTGTGAATATTGATGCAGCCCAGTTTGATTCTACCAATGTTGATTTTAGTGGCTCCGATGCGCCCACACTTCCGAAATACGACAGGCCGCTTAAGGTCGAGCTTTGGTATCCTGCAGCAGAAGATGCAACTGGCAGTAGGGTACAAACCACTTATTTACGTGACGGTAAAACTAAAATTAATCTTCATGGCAAGGCGATGCGCGACGCGAGTCCTGCGCAAAGCGACCAAGCCCATCCTTTTGTTATCATTTCTCATGGTTATCCTGGTAACCGCTATTTAATGTCCCATTTAGGTGAGAACTTGGCATCAAAAGGCTACGTGGTTGCCTCCATTGACCACACCGACTCTACCTATCGTAAGCTTGGCGCTTTTAAGTCAACACTCGTTAATCGCCCCCTCGACCAAGGCTTTGTGCTCGATGAAATTGAAAGGCTGAGTGAAACTGCAGACTTTTTCTTGCATAACATGGTCGATACGCAAAACACCGCCATTATTGGATATTCAATGGGAGGGTACGGCGCAGTAATAATGAGTGGCGCCGGAATGACCAAGCAAGCAGTAGAGTCTAACAATATGGTGCCTTCGGGTTTGTTAAGTATGTATCAACAGGGGGCGACTTCTCAGGCCAAACGGCCCGACTCGAGAATTAAAACCGTTATTGCGTTTGCTCCTTGGGGAATGAACTATAACGTTTGGGATGAACAAGGTTTAGCCGACATAGACGTACCCATGTTGTTTGTTGCAGGCTCTGTTGACGATGTTTCTGGTTATGAAAATGGCATAAGGGCGCTTTGGCAACATGCGAAGAATACCGAAAGAGCGCTTCTAACTTATGAAAATGCCAATCATAGTGCGGGTGCGCCAATGCCCGCCCCTGAAGAAAGTTTTTACTTCAATCAAGAACTCGGAATTAACGTGAGTGCTCACTATACCGACTCGGTGTGGGAAAGCGTTAGAATGAACAATATTGCTCAGCATTTCACTACAGCCTGGCTAGGCAAGTATTTGAAAAAGAACGCTGAAATGCATGATTATTTAGATCTCGTGCCGTCTTCGAATGAGGGCAAATGGGCCGAAGACCAAAATGGTGAGGAAAAGCCAGAACATACGCACTGGACCGGCTTTAAAAATCGAACGGCTAAAGGATTAAAATTTGAATGGTTAAAGCCGCAAGACTAGCCATGCGTTCACTCACCAACCCTTAACCGAATGCCATTTGTCTACGGCAACACCATTTTCAACTACGTAGTAATGGTCGTATTGCGCCGCGGTGGCGCATGCGTGATTAGGGAGAATCTCTATGGCTTTGGCCGCCGGGAAATGAGTGAAAATGCCGTCTGTGCTTTTTGTCTGGAACGCTGGCTGGCTTGTTGATTGGCCTTCCGCCGGGCTTTTGAGGCTTGCGCTTGAAACCGCAGTAATAATGCCGTGCTCTTGGTTTGCGTCGCTCATGATATAACGCGTATTTGGGCTACCTGAAAGGGCAACTAGCCCATAACCATAATCTTGCGGGTGGTCGGCAGTACCTCTATCTCTCGACATGGCCATCCAACCTGCATCGGTGATTACCCAGCCTTTGTCTTTTTGATGGCCTATTACCGTGCCTAATACCGACATGGCAATATCGTCTATGTCGCATACACCTAATCCCGCCATAACCAAGTCGAAAAAAACGTATACGCCTGCGCGTACCTCGGTTATTCCGTCTAGTTGGTCAACCGCAAATGCGGTAGGGGTAGAGCCAATAGAAACTGTATTGCAATGTATTCCCACCTCAAATAAACGCTTTACTGCGTGTAAGGTAAGGTCACGCTCTTGCGCCGCCATGTCTTGCTTTGCTTTTTCAGTAAAGCAGGCATAAGACTCACCCGCGTGGGTCATAACCCCCTCAAACTTTGCATGAGCACTATTGTTGATGTGTTTGGCAATAGAGAGAAGCGCATGTGAGTGAGGGTTTACCCCAGAGCGATGCCCGTCGGTATCTAGCTCAATAATGACTTTAAATACGCAGTCGTGCTGCGCCATTTTCTCAAAGATAAGTGACAGCATATCCTCATTATCAATGACGACAGTGAGGTCGCAACCTTGCTGAATAAGCTGCGCTACGTGAGCTATTTTGTTTGGTGTAATACCCACCGCATACAAAATATCGTTCATGCCGTGTTTAAAAAAATAGTCTGCCTCTTTTAATGTTGAAACCGTAATGCCTTTAACGTTGCCAGCATCAATGATGGCCTTAGTTACCTCAATCGACTTATGGGTTTTAACGTGAGGGCGTAGCGTGCATTGCAAATTACCAATATGCGCGGATAACCGAGCGATATTCCGCTGCATTTTGGCTTTGTCTATCAAGCAGCAGGGAGTGGGTAAATTTTCAATGTTGGTTGGAGTAAAATGCATAAGCGCCACACTGTAATTTAGATATCATATACAGTAATGCACTAGCACTCATGTTTCGAGTTTAATTCTCTAGGCGAGCTTAGAGAATTACACTAACTCCTGGAATTGATTTTGACGGTGTCGGCTATGTTTTTCTCTCACAGCAAATAACAACCGTTCCAATAGACACTCTTAAAGTCGCAGTTGGAACGCTTGTGGAATCAAGAGCTATACTTATCGACGCGATAGATTTTGCGATTACGGGTATTTAAACGCTAACCATTCGAATTCTGACGTAGCTGCATTAAACGCAGTTCTTTTGACAGAATATTTTGATTAGTCTGCATAAAGATCCACAGCTTCACTGCAATTTGAATATTAACGCTCAAAATAAAGCACACTCCCCAAAAAACCTGATTATCGCTCGACGCATTAAAAAATTCATATCCACACCAAACAAGCAAAAAGGTAAATAGAATGGCCAGTAGGTAGCCAATTTTCATTATTCCGACGAATCTAGATTCGAAACCAAGCTTGAGGTAACTTTTAAGCCCTCCGTCTATAAGCTCATCGAGTTCTTCAGATTGCTTTTGCAATTCACGTTTTATTTTTTCATCGATTTCATTTTTCATCGCTTATTTCCTCTCATTTTTTTCAATAACTGCTTTGAGTGTGGCTCTTGCCCGATGTAACCTCGACATTATAGTTCCCTCAGGGACGCCAAGTACCAGACTCACTTCTCGAACAGAAAGATCGTTTACATAGTAAAGCTCTGCGGTTTCTCTCTCGCTACTGTCTAATTGTTGAAGCAAGGGAAACAAATCGAAGTCTTTCGAACCATCGGTTTCATAAACGTGCTCATTCTGTGGGTCGGGTAACAAAATTTCTCGGTTTGACTTTCGATACCAGTCATTTAATTCCCAGATTAGCGCCTTAAACAGCCAACTTTTAAACAGTGCAACGTTGTTCAGCCTATTGATCCTTCGATAAACTTTAAGCCATACATTTTGCGCGATGTCTTCGGCTATCATCCGATTTTTAACGCGAACATATACATATTTTTTAAGGGACTGATTAAAGTGTTCATACAATTTCTGTACGGCAGAGCGTGAGCCCATCTGAGCTTCTAATACTAAAATTTCAATTTCTAAATCATCCATGACGTAAAAGTAGTTCGATAAGCTCAGTTAAAAACACGATCACCATCCTCAAAATTTGAACTAGCATACATACTCCATATCAGGTTAATGAAGTAAAGACGTATCAAGAGTCAGTTGGGTTCGTGATTTGTAAAAACTTTTTTTCAGAAGCAAATAAGCAAAAAAAGAAATAAAAAAAGCCGGGTATGGAATTTACCTACCCGGCTTTATCGTAAGCGCCTAAAACAATAACAATGTAAAAACCTACGCCGTATGGCGCTACATCAAATTAAAAATTATAACGTGCATTCAATCCAAACGTGCTTAGGTCGTCTGAAGTTTCATAGCTAACACCCGCTGTTAAGCCATATCCGTCCTCGCTTTCAGACTCACCACTACCTGATATTTCAACATCTTCGTAGCTAACAATACCAAAAAAGTCTGTAGTACCAGATAGAGCATAGCGGTAGCCTAAAACGAGTGACAATCTATCGAAATCTATTTCAGAGCCAAAGATATCGTCGTTTTGTATGGAGTAGCTACCAGTAACAAACGCGTCATCTGTTACTAGTTTTGATGCTGAAATGGCAAAGCCATCAGGCTCATAGTTGAAATCAGCATCATCAAAATCGGTCAATACATAGCTGGTTTGAACAAAATCCCAAGCAGGAGCAGCTGCTAAAGAGGCGGCAGATACTGCACTTAGTGCAGCAGCAAGAATGAGTTTTTTCATTTAATCATGCCTTAATGTGAAGTGCCTGAGGCTGGGAACCCCGAATTCGAGACCAGGACCATGCAGCGTGGGAATATACGCTTTACTAAGAATAAAGCTAATTATTTTAGATGCTTATATGTTACCTGATGTGATTTTTGACACATTTTTTAGCCCACCAGTAAACGAAATTTACCACTATTAAATGAGTTTAATTTACTGCTTATGATGAAGTGACTTAATCGATTTAATTGTTTGCTAAGTGTAAAAGCTTCGCACAATATTTAAACAGCTTGTTGTCTTTTTGTTATTTTTTGTTTCGAAAGCATTATCCTAAAGTGAAAGGGTTGATAGCGCTAAATGGTGATGATCCATTCTTAAACTTAGATATATCGAAATACTTGTACTAATAAGGCGCGTTATTGTAGCATGAAAAATGCACATGGTGAGATCTGGCTCACTGCGTCATCCCTAGTATCAAAAAACATAATAAAAATAATATTTATACAAACAACACGTCTTGAAGGAGACACACAGTGAACCAAATTAACGTCGCAAAGGGTCGTAAACTTAATCGTATAACCTCAGCGCTTTTAGCAGGGTCTATACCATTATTTGCTGCTTTTACTTTTCCTGCTTTAGCACAGGAAAAGGAAGAAGAAGCGGAAAGTTTTGAAAATATTATTGTTACCGGTACGCGAATGTCGAATCGCTCTGCGGCAGACTCGCCCGTGCCTGTTGATGTAATCAGCGGTGACGATTTCCGTCAAAACTCATCGACAGATGTGCAAGACATGCTGCGAACAGCGGTCCCATCATTCGATGTCAATACGCAGCCAATCAGTGATGCGGCCACCATTGTTCGCCCAGCCAACATGCGCGGTTTGTCTCCAGATAACGTTTTGGTTTTGGTGAATGGCAAACGTAGACACCGAGGCTCAATTATCTCGTTTTTAGGTGGTGGTATTTCTGATGGTGCACAAGGTGTTGATATTTCAGCTATTCCTTCATTAGCGCTAAAGCAGATTGAAGTGCTGCGCGATGGCGCGTCGTCTCAGTATGGTTCAGACGCTATTGCCGGTGTACTCAACTTCTTACTTCGTGACAACGACGAAGGTTTTGAACTTCGTGCTAACTATGGCTCTACCTATGAAGGTGATGGCGATACGTATACCATTTCCGCCAACGCCGGTTTCTCTTTAGGCGATAGCGGCTTTGTAAACATAACTGGTGAGATTCGCGATGTAGAAGGGACTATTCGCTCGGTAGTGCGCAACGATGTTGCCGCTATGGTTGATGCAGGTTATTTAACGCAGTCAGACTTCTCTACCATCAATGCTTATACCAACGAAGTGCCTCAGTATTGGGGGCAGCCCGACGTTGAAGACGATGTAAAAGTATTTATCAACTCTGGGTATGAGTTTAGTGACGCCGCAGAGCTTTATCTTTTTGGTAACTACGGTCAGCGGACTGTTACTGGTGGTTTCTTCTATCGTAACCCAGTAACTGAAGGTGGTCAGCGTGGTGGTGTTTACGCTGGGCCATTGGTTGACCCGCTAACAGGCATGGAAGATCCAAACGGTGTGCATTCTGTGCTAGTCGGTGACTTAGATGGCTTGGGTACTGGCGGAAGCTGTATTGCCGGTATTCCAATTGGCGGCAATGGCAACGTCTTCCCAGACCCAGATTTCCTTGCACAGGTTCAAGCTGACGATAACTGTTTCTCATTCATTGAAACGATTCCATTGGGTTTTGTCCCCCGTTTTGGTGGTGACAACGAAGATATGGCCATTACGGTTGGTTTACGAGGCGAGCTAGAAGTAGGTACTGGCTTGTATTACGACGTAAGTGCGCAGCGCGGCTCCAACAGAACGGACTTCTTTATCAACAACACCATTAACGCATCGCTTGGTCCTGATTCTCCGCGCGACTTTAACCCAGGTGGGCAAGAACAAACAGAAACCTTGTTTAATCTTAACTTTGTTTATGGCATAGACGTTGGTTTTGAATCGGATTTAAACGTGGCGTTTGGTGCTGAATACCGCGAAGAAGAGTTCGACTTGTTCGCAGGTGATGCAGCGTCATTTGCGTTAGGTCCATTATCAAATCAAGGTTTCTCATCTAGCTCAAACGGCTTTGGTGGTTTCCCTAGCGATACCAGTTCGTCGCAAGACAGTACAGCATTCTACATAGACCTAGAGGCTGATGTGACGCAATCGCTTACATTACAAGCCGCAGTTCGTCGCGAAGACTTTAGTGAGTTTGGGGATACCACCGACTTTAAGATTGCGGGTATTTTCCACGTAACGGATGATTTCCGTCTTCGTAGTGCCTATTCAACGGGTTTCCATGCACCAACAGCGGGTCAAGCGAATATTACAAACGTTACCACACAGAATATAAATGGCGTGCTTGTCGACCAAGGTACATTGCCATTGTCATCTGCAGCAGGTCAGCTAGCGGCTAACTTCATTGAAAGCCAAGGCAACGGTCGCCCAGACCTCGGGCCTGAGCAAGCTAGAAACTTCTCATTCGGTTTTTCTGCTGACATCGCAGATATCAGCTTAACCGTAGATTTCTATCACATTGAGCTTGAAGACCGCGTTGCGTTAGGTGCTAATGTAGACTTCCTCGACGCCCTTAATTTTGCCGGTGGTGGGGCTGATTACGCATCGGTATCAGAAGCATTAACCGATTTAGATGCATCAGGTGTTATCAACCGTCAAGACTTTATTGGCTTGGACGACCTATCACAGTTCAGGTTCTTCTCTAACAGTTTTGATACCACCACACGCGGTATCGATATCGTAGGTAACTATAGCTTTGAAGTGTGGGGCGGAAACTCTCGTATCACTTTGGCAGCTAATTATAACGAAACCGAAGTTGATGATGTTGGTGCGTTGAACCCTATTGGCCAAAACCGAGTTGCTGCCATTGAAGACTTACTGCCGAATATGCGCGGTAACCTTTCTTGGAATCATACCCAAGGTGACATAAGAACGTTAGTTCGAGCTAACTACTTTGGCGGCTGGGACGACACAGGTAATGGCGTTAACGGCATCGGTGCTGAAGTGCTGATTGACGTGGAAGTGGTATACACTTACAACGAGTACCTCGATTTGGTAGTGGGAGCAAACAACTTGTTCGACACTTACCCTCAGGAAAACCCCGGTGCGGGAGGCTTAGGTCAGCTTTATCCTGAGGCCAGTCCGTTTGGTTTTAACGGCGGTATGTACTACGTACAAGCTCGTTACACGTACTAAACGCTTTTCGTAAAAAGCACTTCAGTACTGACCATGTGGCTGCGCTAGCAGTCACATACAAACATGCCGCTGTCTTGTGTTCTCATGATGAGGCACCTGAAAGCGGCATTTTTCATGTAGGGATTTCTAGTGCATGCTGGCCCACATAAACACGACTTGGGCTAACACGCCTATAATCACTTACTGATACTTTTTAAGCTCTAATCTCGATACCATGCCTTTGTGAACCTCATCTGGCCCATCGGCTAAACGCAGTGCACGCGCCCCTGCGGCAAAACGCGCCAGCGGGAAATCGCTACACATACCTGCTCCGCCGTGTAACTGCAGTGCCATATCTACCACGTCTTGCAGCATGTTTGGCACTACGACTTTAATAGCTGAAATTTCAGTCATGGCATGTTTAACGCCTAAGTTATCAATTTTCCAGGCTGCATGCAGTGTGAGTAAGCGGGCTTGTTCAATGGCCATACGTGCATCAGCAACCCGTTCTAAATTACCGCCTAAACGAATAATAGGCTTACCAAACGCCACGCGTTCATGGCCTCGCTTAAGGGCAAGCTCAAGCGATTTTTCTGCCATACCAATGGCGCGCATGCAGTGGTGAATTCGGCCTGGACCTAAGCGTCCCTGTGCAATGGCAAAGCCCTTGCCTAGCCCCGTAATAACATTGGCTTTGCTTACGCGTACGTTGTCAAAGTGCATTTCACCATGACCATAAGGCGCATCAAAATCACCATAGGCATCTAGCATGCGTTTAATAGTAATTCCCTTGGTATCAAGAGGTACTATCACCATGCTATGACGGCTGTGTCTATCGTTGTCAGGGTTCGATAAGCCCATGAATATAGTAAAGGCCGCATTAGGATGGCCGAGCCCAGTAGACCACCATTTTTTACCATTGATAACCACATCATCGCCATCTTCAATAATGGTGGCTGCCATATTAGTCGCATCAGAAGAGGCGACATCGGGTTCGGTCATGCCAAACACTGAGCGGATTTCACCGGCTAATAACGGTGTTAACCATTGGGCTTTTTGCTCGTCGTTACCAAAGTGGTAAAGCACTTCCATATTGCCCGTATCGGGAGCATTACAGTTAAAAATTTCTGGCGCGAATAAAAATTTACCCATACGCTCTGCCATTGGGGCGTATTCAAGGGTGGTTAACCCTTTACCTAGTTTGTCATCAGGCAAAAACAGATTAGCTAGCCCAGCGTCGCGAGCCTTTTTCTTTAGCGCTTCAGTTTTCGGGTGCAGCTTCCAGCTTTTCCAGTTACCGTGATTATTCTCTTTGTGGTGAAAATCGTATACCTCATTCTCAATAGGCTCGATATGCTCGGCAATGAACGCATCAAGCTTTTCTAATAAGGCGTTGGTTTTGTCGTTATGTGAAAAGTCCATGGCTATCCCTTTGTAAAGCTAAAAATGAAACTACAGTGTTACCGTTTTGACGCTGTTGAAAGCCCAAGTATGCGGTTTAGTGTGCTCAAATTCTGGTGTAATAAACCAGTGCAATTGTTGATAACGCTTAGCTTAGTAGATGAATCGCTTTGAATGAAATGAAATATAATACCAGTATTATATGAATGTAATTCATAGTGTGGTTTACTGATCTGTCACATTGAATGCTTTGTTGGTGTTTTTTCGATAAAAGCTTTGTAGCAGGTAGATAAAGACCATTAAAGAAAAACAAGTAAAGGCAGGCGGGTAAAGACAAAACGGTAAAGGTGATGAACAAAAATTTAAAAGGTGTGCGTGCAGAAAATGATTGATACCAGGCAGTTTGAAAAACTCGATTTAAATTTGTTGAAGGTGTTCGAAGCGCTGTGGCAGCAGCGTAATATGTCTCGTGTAGCAGAAACACTCCATATTACCCCTTCTGCTGTTAGTCATGCTATGCGCAGGTTTAGGGAAGTATTGGGCGACCCACTGTTTGTACGGGAAAAGCAGCATATGCTGCCTACTGCAGCCTGCGAGCGACTCGCCCCCGATATCTTGCATGCCCTTACTCAAATACGAAGCGCCATAGAGCAGTTTACTCATTTCGACCCCGCCTTAAGCCATCAGCGTTTTGTTATTGCTATGCAAGAGTCCTTAGAGTTAGGCGTGTTACCTACGTTGCTGGCAAGGCTTGAGAGAGCAGCACCAAACATAGAAATAGTAAGTACTCGCTTACAGCGCGACTCTATGCAAGCAGATTTAAGTAATCGCAGTTTACACTTAGCCATTGATATTGGCCGTGCTGTGCCAAAACCCATTTCTCACAGCATGCTGCGCCGAGACAACTATCGCGTACTGATCAATCGCAACAATCCGCTGGCTAATCAATTAGACAAAAAACGCTATCTTGAGGCTAGGCATATTACGGTGTCTAATCGGGCGAAAGGGGCCTCGGTAGAAGAAATTGCGTTACAGCAGCTTGGAGTAAATAGGCCGTCACTGTGGCGCTGCCAAAACTACCGGGCTGCTGCCGACGTGGTAGTTTGTACTAACGCCATACTTACGCTGCCAGGGTCTGTTGCGGTTGCAATATCAGACGATAGGCTTATTTCTGCGCCGCTACCCTATGGCTTACCTGCACTAGAAACGCACCTGTATTGGCATAGCCAGCAAGAAAGTGAGCCGGGTCTACTGTGGTTAAAGGGGTTGATGCTACAGTTGTTCGCTGAATCTGGTCTAACCAGATAATTCTTGCTAGTATGCGGAACGTGCTGATTTAGGTTTTTTTATGAAAATTCATACATTGCCAGGTTACATACAACATATTTATCTTGCTGAAGATAGCGAAGGGCTGCTGTTATTAGACGGCTGCAGCCGCGCTGATGTAGACAAAGTGTGTTTATACATCACGAAAACGTTAGGCCGACCACTAAGCGATTTAAAGTTAATAGTAGTTACCCACATGCATCCCGATCATGCCGGTGGTGCGATGCGCATGCGCAAGCGAACCGGTGCGCAGGTGGCATCTCATCCTAAGGCTGCTGCGTGGTATAAAGGGCTGGGCGGACGTACTGCTCATATTATCGATTTGTTACTTACCTGGTGGGTTGCAGATAGAATTGGCAAAGCGAAAGAGTCTATTTGGTATAACCCCATTCTTGCACCAGACATTCTTTTGAAAGATAAACAAACGTTGCCTATTTTTGCTAATTGGCAGGTGATTTATACGCCAGGACATACCGATCACGACCTTTCAATAATGCACGTACCTAGCAAGCAAGCCTACATTGCCGATGTACTGGTTAGGGTAAAAGGGAAATTGGTGCCGCCATATCCACTTTGCCATCCAAATCAGTATAGGGAGAGCTTAAAAACATTAGCTCAGTCACCAATAGACACCTTCTTTTGTGCCCATGTGCCTCCTACGGCTAAAAGCGATATAGACTTTGAGCATGTTATCGACAATGCGCCTATAAAACCAAAGAACCACTGGCACTCAAGTAAAAATCGTATCAAGAAAAAGCTGTTTGGCTTCACCAAAGATCATTAGGGGCATCGTCATAATTGTGTCGCTGTAGTGCTAACCTGAAATGGAATGTTACTTTCGCACGGCGTTAATATGTGGCACTGCCCTTGCTTTTAACAGCGAAATAACCACTATTATAAGAACGCGCTAACGGTAGACTAGGCTGCGTGTTAAACAACGCAGGCATTGATATGGGCGCCATGTTCTTTTGGTACGGTGTGAAAGACAATGCGCATACCGGTTTACTAGCAATTTCACAGCGATATTAATAGCCGCACAAAACGGGACATAACCTTTAGTATGCAAAAAAATATTGCCGCACTGTTTGATAAAACAGTGGCAGCAGCGTCGCTGACAAGCAACACGTTAGCGGATGTGTTTAGCAAAGAAACACATAGATTTTCTATTACTGGGCTTAGTCGCAGCGGGAAGTCTATGTTGTTTACCAGCCTTGTTACTATGCTGAAAAGTAGAAGTGAAGAAGGCTATGCCTGTCTGCCATTGTTGCGTTATTTACCGCCATCTCAGGTGCTCGATATACGCATTGAGCAAATAGAAGGCTATAAGCCTTTCCCACAAGAAGAAAATTTGGCTGCTCTTGAGCGTGGGCAATGGCCTGCGGCGACAGAAGAAGCCTTCGGTTTTAAGCTTATTGTACGGTTAAAGCAAACCGCGTCGATTAAACGTCACGTACTTCCCCATACCGACATTGTGTTTGAATTTATTGACTATCCCGGTGAGTGGATAACCGACATTCCCATGCTAAGCAAAACCTATGCGCAGTGGTCAGATTCTGCATGGGCGCAGCTAAGCGGCGGGCCGCAACAGCACTTTGCGCAAGATTGGAAACAAGCAGTAAATAGCGTTGATTTTGAACAGCCGCCAACGCCCGAGCGTGTTCAGTATGTAGTGCACGCGTACAGACAATATTTGATTGAAGCCAAGCGCCAAGGAATATCATTATTACAACCGGGCAGTTTTCTACTAGATTCTAGCGACTTTGATTGGCAAAGCTTTGGGTTTACGCCACTGCCTTCTAGCATTACCAGCGATGTATCACACCCTTGGTACAAGGCGTTTGAACAGCATTTTAATGCCTTTCAAGACAAATGGCTGGCGCCTTTAAAGCAGTCCATTTTTAAAGAGACCGACAAACAAATTATCTTGGTGGATTTATTTGAAGGGCTAAATCATAGCCGTCAGCACTTATATCAGCTAAAAGAAACCCTTAGTCATTTGGCTGACACCTTTGTGTACGGACAAACTAGCTGGTTTTCACGCAATGTGCTGAAAAAAGAGAAGATAGGAAAAGTCGCTTTTGTGGCTACAAAGGCCGATCTTATTCCTGTGAGTCAGCGGGAGAATTTGCTGGGCTTACTTACTCAAATTACCGAGGGTGCACGAGCTCGGTTTATCGACAAGCCTATTGAGTTTGAGCACTTTCTAGTGTCGGCCATTCAAGTAACCGACAAAGGCAGTACGCCGCAGGCAATCCGTTACAAAAATGACGATGGTGCCTACGTTGAATCTACGTTCGAGCCTGTGCCTAGTGCGTTAAAAGAAATGGAAGAGGGGGCGCACTTCCCTGTGCCTAATGCACAGGTTCCCGCAGACTTTAAGGCCAGAATTTTAGCCGGAAAAGGGGTAGACAGGCTTCTACAATTTCTACTGGGTAAAGGAGAGCAGTAATGAAAGAGCGCAATAATGGTCCGTTTTATACCAGTGACGACTTTGACGAAGAAGCGATGCCCAAAAAAGCAGGACTAGAAACGCAACAGTGTGACGCTAATGGAAATTATGATGGGCTGAATTCGAGCAGTTCACGTTCTGCCAGCTTAGATACAGACGAAACAAAAGCATCATACAAAACGCCCTATCGTTCAAAGGTCACCACGCAAACCTTAGATATAGAACCACCTGAAACGACGTTACCCGCTCAAGTAAAAAACGATAGCTGGACACTAGAGGTTGAAAAAGAAGGTGTGTCGTTAGGTACTGCAACCCTTATATTTGGTGTGCTGTCCGTATTAGGCTTTTTTACCTTTGATGCTTACACCACCATAATGGCGAATATGAGCGAGCACCCCATTGGTACTGGCGTACTAGGGGCATTGTTGGCAGGGTTTGTTAGTACCTTTAGTTATTTAAGTTTTCGTGAATGGCGGGGCTATAAGCAGGTGAATACGGCCATGAATGATGCTGATGCTATTCGTACATTGCTACAAGAAAAAAGGGATGCAGCAAAGCAAAGTGATATCAGTATTAATGACGTTAATCGCGTACTTACCGCTCATGGACAGCGTTTTACAAAAGGCTCTTATGCGGCTCACTGTTTTGCGCGCTACAAGCAAACAATGCAAAGCGATATGACGGCAAGCGAATTGCTCGGGCTCTATGAAGATACGGTATTAACCCCAGTGCAAGCGAAGGCCCACAAGGTGCTTAACAAAGAGTCGGTGACAGCCGGTAGCTTAGCGTTTATTAGCCCAAATAACCTTATTCAAACCTTTGCGGTTATCTGGATAAGCTTTCGCACAATACGTCGCATGGCACGGGTATACGGCTTACGCCCGAGTACGGCGGGTAACTGGAAGTTATTAAAAGTGCTGGCGCAAAACATTGCCGCGCAGGGGATTTTTGATTTAGCCACCGACGAAGTCGCCAATCAAATTGGTGGCAGCCTATCGGCTAAATTTATGGAAAATTCCGCCGAAGCCATTGCCGCAGGTGCGCTAAATGCAAGACTGGGCAGGGCGCTTATCGCGTTGCTTAAATAAGGCTTTAGATAGGCTTTTAAGTGCGATTTAAATAGGTTTTAAGTCTAACGTCAACACGATAAAAAAGGCGCTGCTAAAGCGCCTTTTTTGTTGGCATGATTACGTTCGCAAAGATAAGCCCAGCCACTAGCGACATGAAAATGAGAAACACTTCTTGGCCTAAATGGTCAGACTGTACAAAGTCTTTCCCTGTCATAAACGAATTTAGCCCAATGTAGGTTTTAGACCCTGGTACCAATACTATTAATCCGTGCATAGCAACAATGGTAGCAGGTTGATTGGCAATACGGGTAAAGCCGTTAGCAAAAATGCCTAGTGCAAATGCGCCTACGAATGCCCCTAAGCCAGGGCTCATATAATCGGCACTCCACGCTGTTGCACCGTAGGCGATAAAGGCTGCAGCTAATGCCCAAGGAATGTGTTTTACCCGAGTTCTAAAGATAGCCACCAATGCAAGGCACAGCAACAATACCGATAACCATGTTGCCCAGTAAGGCAGTGATTGTGCAGGTGTATAGGTGTTTTCGCCAAACCAATTGAAACCTGCTGTCACACCGAGAAAGGCGCCAAAATACAGTTTAAATAACTGCATAATGGCATCCATAGTACGCGCCGTACCCGACACCATGTTTCGCGAGGACAGTTCAGCTAACCCCATGGTAAGGGCTAGGCCAGGAACAAACACAATAACTGAAGAGAGGACAACGAGCGGAATGTTAATGCCCGGGTCTATATAGCTGCCCACTGCGCAGGCTAATAAGCCTGCGATAAATGCAGTCATAGGCTCTAGCATTAGCTTAACTCGTTTGGAGCGCTCTGCCCAAAGTGTCCATACAAAAGCGAGTAAGCCAAGTGCACCAGACCATCCAATTTCAGACCAGCTTGCTCCCATCAGCATAGCAAATGCGCCGGTAGCCATGCCATAGGCAAGACCCGTTGGTATTTTGCCGTACAAACTACCCATGGCATCGATTTCGTTTAGGCGAGCATCCGCTTCGCTGAGCGAAAGCTCACCATTTAACAATAAACTGGCTAATTCATCGGTGAGCGATAACGCGTTCATATCTAACTCACCCGGCATAAGGCGGGCTGCGTGGTTATATTCGTCCTCGTGTCGATCGCTCCAAATAACGACAGTCAACGAGGTGGGGGTAGATATAAAAGAGGCGTGAACACCAAGGTAGGTAGCTATCTCAGTGAGATAGGCCTCTAATCTGAATGCAGGTGTACCGTACTTGTGCAGCATTTTGCCAAGCTTAAGAATAAACTTTCGAATTTGAATAAATTCAATCGTGTCCAACAGAGTTCCTTGGTGAGTGAGGGATACAAACGAACAATATAATAAGTAAGAAAGCGATCAAGCAACTTGCCAATAAGCGTTTTCAAAAAAGTATAGGTCAACGCATAACGTCTGGCGAAAAATTGCGCGAGCTAAATTTGCGCGGAGTGTACGGACGCTTGTTTACGAAAGCAAAACAAATATTCTCGGAATAAAGATTAGAAAAAATAATAAATCGCCATAGAAGGTTGCAGTTGGGAGATACAAAAACGCGCTTTTATTCTTACTAAAGCGCGTTTTAAATTGGGTAAGCTGTGTTTGATAGCTTACATGCGTAACCTCATGCGTATTAAGTCACATTATCCGGCTATCTGTTGACCTTCTTTATATAGCTGAAGTGCCGTTGCGGTATCGTGCTGACGTTCGCTAATGGCTGATAGTAGCAGTAAGTCTTCTTTGCGCGATGCCATTTTGGTGGCTTTTAACAACGCTTTTTCTGCCAATACATCGTCGCCAGAATTAAAGGCAACGTGCCCTAAGGTAGAATAAAGCTCGATGTTTTTTTCGTCTTTTTTAATCCAGCTCTCTAATAGGCGCAGAGAGGGCGATGAATCGGGAATATTAAGTTGGGTGAACAGTGGAAACAAGCTGCTGTTTGGTCCTCGTTTTTGCCACTCTACTAACAGGGTTTGTGCATCAGAATGCATGCCTTGGTCGAGCAGTTGCTGAATGTAAGCCGCTTGATAAACATCGTCGCTACGCATTTTACGGGGCAAGTCTTCCCAGTAGCTCTTAAGCTCAACAGCGCCTTGCTTGCTAGCAATTTCGGCAAACTTACCTTTCGCGATACGCTGCGACCATGCTTTGTAGTCTTCTTTCGCTAGCGCCTTTCTCCATCTAGGTAATGTATTTTGAAGCTCTTGCCACTTGCCTAAATCAGCCAATATCTGCGCTTTAAGACGAATAACCTGCTTATTTTCTTGGTCCTTCTCATCAAGGGCATTTAGCTTTTCTAATGCGTCAGTATGTTTGCCTTCACTGATATCAATGCGAGACTGCATAACCGTTGCGGCTATTTTTGCATTTGCATAGTCACTTGCTTGTTCTAAAAAGTAACGGGCTTTACTTAACTCGCCGCTCGTAAGCGCAATTTGCGCAGAGGCAAGATAGTTTACCCCTTCAAAATTGCCGTTGGTGGTTTTGCCTAACGATTTTTGCGCTAGTTCAATATCGCCTGCGGCCATGGCATGTAGGCCATCATAAAAGGCGCGTTTACGTTTACGCTCTCCTAAGGTGCCAAACCAGCGATGAGAGCCAGTGATTAAGCTAAGCGCCCAGAGTGTGGATCGAGACAGCACATACCATGCTATTACAGCGCCGATCACCAGGATACAAAAGCTGATGATCGTCATTTCGACGGCGGTTTCACCGAGGGATATTAAAACGTAGCCTTTGTCGCCTAAAATCATAGGGCCAACAATAAGCGCAACAACGAATGCGGCTAATACCGCAAGGGCAATAGCTAACCATTTCATAGTGCACTTGCTCCTTGACCAAAGACCTGTTTAACACGACGGTCTAACAGTTGTTCCAGTGGCTTTTGCGATACAAGCTCACTAGGAATGGGGCGCGCTACATCAGTTTCTAGCAGGTTTTGTAAAGCGTTAACAAACCCGCTCACCTGACTTTTCTCTGTATCAAACTTTTCAATAAGCAGAGTTTGTGCGTACTGCAGAGACTGTTTATAAAGACCTGCGTCAGCAGTTAATGCACCAGACTGTGCATGCATCAACTGAAGTCGCAACTGTTCTTTAATGAGAAACTGAACTTCGAGGGACAATACCGGCTCAATAGGGCCTTCAATCGATTTTACCGTTAAGAAGTCATCAACTAATGAGTGCCATACTTTTGCTAAGTTGTCTTTCCAGTCGTCGGTAGACTCAGAAAGGGCATTATCTGCGGCATTGTTATCTTCAGGCTTTTCAAAGGTGTTTAACGGTAGCTTGTCAATTTGTGCCACCATACCGGTGAGCGCTAATGCTACCGAACTTTGCGACACAGGGTTTAGCTGCTGAAGGGTTTGAATATCTTGTGCCAGCGCTGCTCGAACGGGCAATATCGATGGGTCGGCTAGCGACTTAAGGCGTTTGTCAGCGTTTACTAACAATAAGATGGCGGTGCGAACGTCGCTCTCTAGCCACAGTTTTCGCCCAGCCATACGCACTAAATAGTCAGCTTCGGCAATAAGCCAGTCTGCGGGGCGACGCCCTTCCATTTGATTTAGTTGCTCAAGGGTCGATTCTGCTTTTAGAGACAGGGTCTCGTTTTGCTTTTGCAGTTCGTTAATGGTGTCTTTTAATGCATCGTTGTCGCGAGCAATTCGGCTAAGCGTACTATTTATGTCGTCTCTTTCAGAAGCTAAAGCATTAATTTTTGCAGTAGTTTGCTGTTGTGCACTTGTTATTGAACTGCTGCTAGATTGCTGCTGTGTGTAATACCAGTAGCCAGCGCCAGCCAGGCCTAATACTAATAAGAAGAGAATAAAAACGACAAACCACAGCAGGCCATTGCCAGACGATTTATTTTTTGTCTTTTTATTGGCGTCTGGCTTGGCAGAAGTTGTTGAATCTTCTGCATTGCGTTTTACATCGACACCAATCACTGCGTCATCAGTCTCTTTGTTATCTTGCACGCCATTATCTTTATTATCGGCCATTCAATACTCCCAGTTGTCCTTTACCCAAGCAATTAACGCTTGGTCAGTGGCACGGTGGCATACAAACACCTCTGTCACTCCACGTTTTCTCAGCGATATGGCTATACGTTCGCTAACCGTAAGCCAAGGCAGAGATAAAATTGCATGCCCTTGGCTGTGTATAAGTTGCATTGCCATTGCCTCGCTTGTAGCGATGATGCCGCGAACATCTTCAATTTTCCAGCACTTTGTGTAAATTGGGTCAGCAAGTTGCTCGGTTCGGTAGACGCAGAAGCTCTGACACGAGGCGCCTTTTGCACTTAGTCCGTCAGCGATGGCCTGCCTGCCGCCTTCGCCTTTTATAATAACTACTTGTTTGCCTTTTGCCTCATTAAGTTGAGGCATAGCCAATATACCTTCTGATGTATGCATCTGAGGAGTCAGTATAATGAGCGGTGATATCTGCTGTGGTTCAGCACAAAGGGCGTGATGAAGTTTTTTAGCAGTGGCATCACCCACTGCAATAATGAACGGCAGGCTGCGATTAGGCACCGCTTTTTCAATCAGTGAGTGCACCGCGTCTTCAGCCGCATCAACGGCGTACACACTGGTGACAATGATCACATCTACCCTCGTTTCTGCTAAAAATGTGCTAATGGCATTGCGTTCAGATTTGACATAGACGATGTCGCAGGTGGCCGCGCCCACTGCATCAAGCCCGGCAGCATCAAAGGCTTTTGCACTAGAGGCAAGTTTTGGCAAAGGGCGGGTGAAAAGCAGCACTTGGCGTTACTTACTCGTAAAGCGCTTTTAAAATGTCGCCAGCGCCTTGCTCTAGAAGCGCATCGGCGACTTCTATACCAATGTCTTTTGCTTTTTCTGCAGACGCAGTAGCCGAGGCGAAGAGTAACGTTGTGCCATCGGGTTTTCCAACCATGCCAGTGAGTGTAAGCGTATTTCCGTCGAGAGTCGCAAAACTGCCAATAGGCACTTGACAGCCGCCTTCTAAACGTTCGTTCATTGCCCGCTCTGCTGTTACTCGAACATGGGTTTCGTCATGGTTTAACGCGCTCAATAACTCAATAAGCGGCACATCGTCATTGCGACATTCAATGCCCACAGCGCCTTGGCCTACTGCTGGCAGTGACACTTCAGCAGGTAATGCCATTTTAATGCGATCTTGCATTTCCAATCGAATAAGACCGGCTGATGCCAAAATAATAGCGTCATAGTCGCCGGCATCGAGCTTGGCTAATCGGGTATTAACGTTACCGCGCAAGTCTTTAATAATGAGGTCTGGGCGGTGTTTGCGAATTTGGCACTGTCGGCGCAGGCTGCTGGTTCCAACAACCGCCCCATTTGGTAGTGTATCTATGCTGTCATAGTGATTAGACACAAAAGCATCAAACGGGTTTTCGCGTTCGCAAATGGCGTGTAAGCCAAATTCTTCAGGAAACGCTACCGGTACGTCTTTCATAGAGTGCACAGCAATATCGGCTCGACCTTCAAGCATGGCAATTTCAAGCTCTTTAATAAAAAGGCCTTTACCGCCAATTTTGGCAAGGGGGGTATCTAAAATCTTGTCGCCCTGGGTACTCATCGGCACCAACTCAACAGTTAACGATGGATAGTGCTTTAATAACTCTGCTTTCACATACTCGGCTTGCCATAGCGCTAGTGCACTTTTTCTGGTTGCAATTCGAATGGTGCGAGACGTACCTTGGTGACTCATGATAATTCCACGCTATAAATAGTTAAAATGATGTCGATGCTAACACTAGGCTATAATGCTGCTCAAATTTGGATGCGATACCTGACATTTAGAATTATATTCAGGAAAACGTAAGCTATATTATACGCATATCAGACGAAAATGTGTTGAATTCACGTGGTTTTCCTCTGGTTTATATGGAACAAATGCATTGAGTCCAGCGTATTAAAATTTTAAAGAGGCATCGTCTGAAGTGCCACCACTACGTTTAATGAGTAAGAGCTAGGTATATGGAACATTCATTCCTCCGTACCCTGTTAAAAGGTGTGCATAAGGACGAAGCAGAAAAAAAGCGTCGGCGTTTAACCTTGTATTTTATTTCCTATGTAGGTGGCACCATCATGGCCATTATGGCGGGAATAAATGTAGGTGGTGATAACGCGTTTTTAGTCACCGCGCTGGCAGTGTCAGCCACGGTTATTTACCTTAACGTAATAGCCTCGCATATTTTTCCCCACTCAGACGTTTCTTATTATGTAGCGGGTCTTATTGTTCTGTTTACTTTTAATGCGCTTATTTACACGGGGGGGTACAACAATACCGGCCTGTATTTTTTATACCCGCTTATCTTTGTTCAGATTATTGTAGTGAGCTTTAGGCCAGCGCTACTTTATGTAGCAGCCACCATGATGTTGGCTGTTGTTATGCTATTTAATCAGCATCTTATTTACGCACAATACGCTGAAGAAGACGTGTCCCGTTTTCTTATCTCTATGGGGTGCTTTATTTGCGTTGCCTTTATTGCAGAAAACTTTTGGCATCAAAGCAGAAAAGAAATGCTAGAAGAAAACCTAGAGCGCATGCGTCAGGCCAACACCGACCCCCTTACTAAACTGCCAAACCGACGATTCTTAGAAGCGGTATATTTTGAAAAAGTGTCGAAAGACCCCGCCAGCTACTTTCCACTCAGCACGGTTGTCGTTGATATAGACCACTTTAAAGTGATTAACGATTCTTACGGACATGATGTGGGCGATGAAGTGCTTAAACACTTTACCGAGATAATGAAAAGCGCAGTGCGCACGACAGATATTGTCGCGCGCACTGGCGGCGAAGAGTTTTTGGTTATATTTCCAAAAGCAACGCTGACTCAGGCATTAAAATTAGCCGAAATTATCCGCGGTAAAGTTGAGGCCAATCCTTTTGATAAGGCTAATATTGAGCGCCCCATTCACCATAAGATCACCGCGAGCTTTGGTGTAGCAACCGCGTTAACCGACGGTAATATAAACGCAACACTAAAGCAGGCCGATGACAACTTGTATCAAGCTAAAAACAGCGGAAGAAATAAGGTTGTTTGAGGCTTAAATAATGACGCTAAGATGAAGTGCCTTAAGCTAAAACTTTTTGCAGCCATGCGCTGATGTCGTTTAATTCCTGCATGCAGACGTTATGCTGCATAGCGTAGGTTTGCCACGTGGCATTAAAACCGTTCTCTGTCATGGTTTTAAACGCTGCATTACCCATAAATACAGGTACGACTTCGTCTTGCTCTCCATGTGCCATCATTAACGGTGTTGCTTTATTAATATCGTTTGCCTGATTTGCCAGCAACGAGGGCTCGCACATATACGTCGATAATGCCAACACGCCTGCCAGCTTAGTGTTAATACGCGGTGCTAAATGCAAAGCGATGACGCCACCTTGAGAAAAGCCCGCAAGCACAATACGGTTAGCAGCAATACCACTGTCTATTTGCGCGTTGATCAGTTGCTCTACCTGAGCTGCCGATTCTTCAACACCATCTAAATCGGCGCGACTTTCAAAATCAAGAGACTTGATGTCGTACCAAGCGCGCATTCTCATACCGCCGTTTATCGTAACGGGACGCTCAGGAGCGTGAGGAAAAAGAAACTTAACCGCCATTGAGCCTGGAAGCTTAAGCTCTGGCACGATAGGGGCGAAACCATGCCCTGAATCGCCAAGTCCGTGTAACCAAATAACGCAGGCATTTGGTGTAGAGGAGAGTGTGCTTTCTACACAGGGTAAAAGGGGCTGGGTCATTGTTTCTGTTCCTAGTGGGTTATCATTCACAACCTTCATTGGCGGGTTGTTTTAACGTTATTAGCGCCTATGGCTAACATGATAGTTACGGCATAAAACACCAATATGCTATCATTGACATCTAAAATCACCACACTTTAACAAAATTTTATTATTTCATGGCCTCACTACTCGGTAATTTGTTTATTCTTGCGGCGCCATCTGGCGCTGGAAAATCTAGTCTTATCAAAGCATTAATGGAAAAGTATGAGGGTGATGTACACTCCCCCATGCAGGTTTCGGTGTCACACACCACGCGCCAGCCTCGTCCTGGCGAAGTTGACGGCGTGCATTATCATTTTGTCTCCCGTGAGCAATTTGAAGGGCTCATCGAGCAGGGCGTATTCTTTGAGTATGCGGAAGTGTTTGGTAATTATTACGGCACGTCGCGAGTGACCATTGAGCAAACGCTCTACCGTGGCATAGACGTATTTTTAGACATCGACTGGCAAGGTGCGCGACAAGTGACGAAGTTAATGCCAGATACCTGCGGCATTTTTATTTTACCACCATCGTTAGACGTTTTAGAGCAGCGCTTGAATCACCGAGGTCAAGACAGTGACGAAGTTATCGCGAGCCGCATGGCGAAGGCAGTGGATGAAATGTCTCACTTTAATGAGTTTGGTCACATCATTATCAACGATGATTTTGCTACAGCACTTCACGAATTAGAGGCAATAGTGATTGCCCAGCGTTTACGCTCGGCTAAGCAGCAAATTCGTCATCAGCCTTTATTTGATTCGCTGCTCGGCAGCGCTTAGTGATACCATTGGTAACCCACAGCGCGTAAAACAGCGGCTGAGATAACTGCAAAACGTATACTCATAAACTGCGTGTGTCGCCATGAAATCGTTGCGAACCTCGCTTTCATATTGTGTTATTTGTGTTATTTTTCAACAAAGTGCTAGGATTGAAAGCGGTATGCGTGTATACTGCGTGGCTGTTTTTTGTATTCCTCGCTCAACCTGATTTTCGGAGAAATAGATGGCTCGCGTAACTGTAGAAGATGCCGTAGATAAAATTGGTAACCGCTTTGACTTAGTGCTAGTTGCTGCTCGTCGTGCACGTCAAATTGCCACTGGCGGGAGAGATCCTATGGTTGATGTTCAAAACGACAAGCCAACGGTATTGGCTTTGCGTGAAATTGAACAAGGCTTGGTAACAGCAGCCACTCTTGAACGAGATGCGCTTCAAACACAAGAGCGAGAAGACAATGTAGAGTTTTCTTCTGTTGCAAATATCCTGTCTGATCAATAGAAGCTGTTCATGTAGATGTTGTAACACACCTTCTTCTGGGCTGTTACAAGCAAGTTTGCGCCAGTGCTTTGAAAAAAGCACTGGCGCTTTGCTTTTAGCGTATTGGATTAATGCGCAAATAAACGTATTCTTAAGTAATTACTGGAACTAGGGGCCGTTTTTCGCTGTGTATTTGTTTGAAGGTTTAAAGCAGAAAGTTGTTGAGTATTTACCCGCTGATTTAGTGCAGCTGGTTCAAGATGCCTTCGTATTGGCGCAAGAGGCCCACGATGGCCAAATGCGTTCTAGTGGCGACCCCTACATCACACATCCTGTTGCGGTAGCGAGCATCCTTGCCGACATGCACCTTGACCATGAAACTCTTATGGCTGCCTTATTACACGATGTTATTGAAGATACTCATTATGGTCAGGAAGACTTGGCCAAGGCGTTTGGCGATACCGTTGCAGAACTCGTAGAGGGCGTAAGTAAGCTCGACAAAATAGCATTTAGCAGTAAGCAAGAAGCACAGGCAGAAAACTTTCGCAAAATGATGATGGCCATGGTGCAAGACATCAGGGTTATTCTTATTAAACTGGCCGATAGAACACACAACATGCGCACCTTGGGCTCGCTGCGACCAGACAAGCGCCGCCGCATCGCGCTGGAAACCCTTGAGATCTATTCGCCTATTGCGCATCGCTTGGGTATTCACGATATTAAAAACGAGCTTGAAGATTTAGGCTTTCAAGCCATGTATCCCATGCGTCATCGGGCACTAAAATCAGCGGTTCGTCAGGCTCGTGGTAATCGAAAAGAGATTATTGAGAATATTCGCGAAGAGCTCAGTCTTCGCCTAGATGCTTACGGCATAGAATCCAATGTATTAGGTCGCGAAAAGCACCTGTATTCTATTTACCGCAAGATGAAGAACAAAGAGTTGATGTTCGGCGAAGTCATGGACGTTTATGCGTTTCGTATCGTGGTAGATTCGGTAGACAACTGCTATCGCGCGTTTGGGGCCATGCACGGTTTGTATAAGCCCATCGAAAACCGCTTCAAAGATTACATTGCTATTCCCCGTACCAATGGTTATCAGTCGCTTCACACCTCCCTTATTGGCCCTCATGGAATTCCGGTGGAGATTCAAATTAGAACTCACGAAATGGACCAAATGGCAGACAAAGGCGTTGCAGCACATTGGCTCTACAAAGAGCCGGGTGATAACGGCACTACGGCGCAAATGCGGGCCAGAAAGTGGGCACAAAGTTTAATAGAGCTTCAGCAGTCAGCCAGTTCATCATTTGAGTTTATCGAGTCGGTAAAAACTGATTTATTCCCCGATGAAATTTATGTATTCACTCCCGATGGTCGCATTATTGAACTGCCTATGGGGGCCACTGCTGTCGATTTTGCTTATGCGGTTCACTCTGATGTGGGTAACACTTGTGTAGGCGTACGTGTAGAGCGCCGCAATTTTAGTTTAAGCAAGCCCCTCGAAAATGGGCAGACAGTAGAAATTATTACCTCGCCACGGGCAAAGCCTAATGCAAATTGGCTTAACTTTGTGGTGAGCGCCCGGGCGCGTACTCGTATTCGTCAGTATTTGCGCAAGCAGCATTCTCAAGAAGCGGTGAATATGGGAAATCGCTTGCTCAGGCATGCTCTTGGCAGTGTGAAGTTGGATGAAATACCCCATGCAGATATCGACAGGGTGGTGGCTGAAACCAAGCATGCTGATTTCGATTCTTTGTTAGTGGATATCGGTCTTGGCAACGAGCTTAGTGCTATTGTGGCGAGGCGTTTACTGGGCGAAAATACGACGGACTTATCAAATAAAAAGGGCAACGTTGCTATTCGTGGTACTGAGGGCCTTTTAGTGAATTATTCTCGCTGCTGTCACCCTATACCCGATGATGAAATTGTTGCTGTACTCAGTCCCGGTCGAGGCATGACCATTCATCAAACGGGCTGTAATAATATTCGCAAGCTAAGCAAAGAAGAGCCACAGCGTGTATTGCCCATGCAGTGGGATGATGAGCCTCAGGGCGAATTTAAGGCTTCGCTTCGCATAGAGCTGTTTAACCATCAAGGTACATTGGCAACGTTAACTAATACTATCTCTGGTTGTGATTCCAATATTATTGGTCTGCAAACCGAAGAGAAAGAGAGTAATATATATTTTATTGACCTAGAGCTAACTACGCACAATCGCGTGCATCTGGCCCGTGTTATGAAGAAAATACGCACCATGCCAGAGGTTCAAAAAGTGTCTCGTCACAGTCAATCTCGACACTAATTTAATCAAAATTTAGGAATATTTATGTCTAAGTCTATTATTCAGACCGATAAGGCACCCGCTGCTATTGGTACATACAGTCAAGCAGCTAAAGCTGGCACCACCGTGTATGTTTCGGGGCAAATTCCTCTTGTGCCTGAAACCATGGAAATGGTGTCTGAAGAATTTGAAGCTCAAGCAGTACAGGTATTTGAAAATCTTAAGGCGGTATGTGAAGCAGCCGGCGGCACCACTAACGATTTAGTAAAGGTAAATATCTTTCTTATCGATCTAGGGCACTTTGCGCTAGTTAACGAAATAATGAGTCGTTATTTTAATCAGCCTTACCCAGCTCGCGCAGCGGTTCAGGTGTCTGCATTACCAAAAGGCGCTCAAATAGAAATAGACGGGGTCATGGAACTGCCGGAGTAAGCCATGTCGCCAGAGCGTTATCAGCGCATACGATCTGTGCTGGACAAAAGGCAAACCGACCTGACGGTTTGCCTGGAAAATGTGCATAAACCACATAATGTATCGGCTGTCGTGCGCACCTGCGATGCCGTAGGCATTCATCGTGTGCACACGGTGTGGGAAAAGAAATACCAATTTCGTGGCGGTACCGCCATGGGTAGTCAAGATTGGGTGCGTCAAACCAATCACGACAACATTGGTAGTGCCATGGACACATTGAAAGCACAGAACATGCAGGTGCTGGTTACTCACTTGTCTGACTCGGCAATCGATTTTCGTGACGTGGATTACACCAAACCTACCGCCATTTTGTTTGGTCAGGAAAAGTACGGTGCAACCGACGAAGCTATTGGCCTTGCCGATCAGGACATTGTTATTCCAATGATGGGCATGGTGCAGTCGTTAAATGTGTCTGTAGCCGCTGCCTTAGTGTTATACGAAGCTCAGCGACAGCGCACAATTGCTGGCATGTATAACACCCAGCAGTTACCAGAAGAAGAGTGCCAAGCATTGGCATTTCAAAATGGCTATCCGCGCTTGTTTAAGTTGTGCATACGCAAAGGCTTGCCTTATCCCGCAATCAATAACATGGGTGAAGTGATTGCCGATGAAAGTTGGTGGCGTGAAATGCAAATAACCAAAGCTGAGGCTGAAGCACTAGAAGCCAACTAGAAAATGGTGTAAGCCTAAGGCCAGTCAGTAAAAACTGGCCTAAAGCGTACTCGCCAACCCTGCAACAATCCTTTACACTTCATTTATCGTTTTAGTATCACAATCAACCATTTGAATTGAGGATTAGGCTGCATGCAAGCACTCGCCACCACACCTATCACTGCCCTTAAAGGGGTAGGCGCAAAGGTGGCAGAAAAACTCAACAAAATCGGCTTGTTCACGCTACAAGATATTTTATTTCACCTTCCCCTTCGCTACGAAGACAGAACTCGCGTTTACAGTGTTGCTGAATGCCGTCCTTTCACCCATGTCAGCGTTCAGGGCGAAGTGATGAATGCCGATATTCAGTACGGCAAAAAGCGAATGCTGGTAGTCAAAATTAGTGACGGCACGGGCACAATAACGCTGCGCTTTTTTCACTTTGGTGCAGTGCAGCGAACAATGATGACACCTGGCAACGTAGTTCGTTGTTTTGGCGAAATTCGCACAGGAAAGTGGGGCATCGAAATGATGCACCCCGAGTTCAAAGTGGTAGATGAAGACGCGCCGCCCATTGAAGAGTCGTTAACCCCTGTTTATCCTACAACAGAGGGCATAAAGCAGCTTACCCTTCGCAACTTAACCGAGCAGGCGCTATCGCTGTTAGATAAAGGCGCTCTGGCAGATTTATTGCCAGAGGGTATTTACGATAATCAAGTGTCGCTTAATGAGGCTCTGCACACTGTACATCGTCCGCCTCCAGATGCCGATGTACATGAAATAGAAGAGGGGCTTCACCCTGCTCAATACCGTCTTATTCTTGAAGAGCTGCTATCACACAACCTAAGCGTGCTTAAAGTACGTAAGCAGTCAGATGCACAGCCGGGCATTGCCATAAAGGTAGACGACAATCTGATTGAAAAAATGCTGGCACAACTGCCGTTTTCACCTACCGGCGCACAGCAGCGGGTAGTGAACGATATTCAGCAGGACATGCAGCGTGCCAGACCTATGATGAGACTGGTGCAGGGCGATGTAGGCTCGGGTAAAACCTTAGTGGCAGCCCTTGCTGCGCTTTCCGCTATTGGCGCAGGTTATCAAGTGGCGTTAATGGCGCCCACGGAGCTACTTGCAGAGCAGCATGCGAACAATTTCAGAGGATGGCTAGAACCTTTAGGCATTGAAGTAGGCTGGTTAGCCGGCAAGCTCAAGGGTAAAGCCCGAGCCGAGGTACTGGCAAGGCTTGAGGCAGGTGATGTTCAAATGCTGGTGGGCACCCATGCTATTTTTCAGGAAAGCGTCAATTACCATCAACTGGCGTTAGTTATTGTTGATGAACAGCACCGATTTGGGGTTCACCAACGACTTGCACTGCGAGACAAAGGCGAGCAGCAAGGGCGTTTCCCACACCAGCTTATTATGACGGCAACGCCCATACCTCGTACCCTTGCTATGACGGCCTATGCCGATTTAGACACCTCAATAATTGATGAGTTACCGCCGGGGCGAACCCCTGTTACTACGGTTGTGCTGCCCGACACTCGCCGCGCAGACGTTATAGAGCGGGTACGCCAGGCATGTAAAGACAACGGCAGGCAAGCGTATTGGGTATGTACGCTAATAGATGAATCTGAAGTGTTAGAATGCCAAGCCGCCGAAGAGGCCGCTATTACCCTGCGTACCGCGCTACCAGATTTAAATGTTGGTTTAGTGCATGGACGTTTAAAATCTGCTGAAAAAGCCCAAGTCATGGCCGATTTTAAAGAAGGTAAGCTTGATTTGCTGGTTGCCACTACAGTTATTGAAGTGGGCGTAGACGTACCAAACGCCAGCATCATGATAATAGAAAACCCCGAACGGTTGGGTTTAGCACAGCTGCACCAACTGCGTGGTCGCGTTGGGCGTGGCGCGGTAGAAAGCCAGTGTGTGCTGATGTATCAAAGCCCGCTATCTAAAACCGCTACTCAGCGACTAGGTGTGTTACGAGAGAGTAGCGATGGGTTTTATATTGCTCAGCGAGACTTAGAAATACGCGGGCCGGGTGAGTTTATGGGTACACGACAAACCGGTATGGCAGAGCTTAAAATAGCCGATTTAGTGCGCGATGCAGCACTCATCCCTAAAGTACAAGAAATTGCTTATACCA
The DNA here is from genome assembly GCF_048987005.1 of Alteromonas ulvae. Lineage (GTDB taxonomy): Bacteria > Pseudomonadota > Gammaproteobacteria > Enterobacterales > Alteromonadaceae > Alteromonas. The sequence goes on from NZ_CP185261.1 coordinate 241,422, forward strand.
TGTGGGACAAATACCCCTCTCATGCGCAGGCCATTATAAATCGTTGGATTGGTCATAAGGAGCAATATGGCAATGCCTGATAGTACAAATAGCAGCGCGTCAGATAATTCGCTCACAGTCTCCTCTACACCAATGCCCATAACGGTTGCTACCGACACGAGCAGCAACTTATATGAAAGCGACTGCCGGCTGGTTAAAGATTTGGCTGCAAAGTGGCCCGAGGCGATACGTACTGAAGACAGTAAGCCCAATGACGGCCTGTACTTACAGGTAAAAGATAATGTGATAGGTTTAGCTGATGCTAATGAGAAAAAAGTACTGCCAGTAGAGGTTGATTTTGCCTCTCCTGCCAGCATGTACCGCAAGCAGCACGGCGGGGGAAGGAAAGAGCCCATAGTCAAAGCCATTGGCTTGAAAGGAAACGAAAGTTGGCATGTGGTAGACGCCACGCCTGGGCTAGGTCGCGATGCATTTGTATTGGCAAGTGTGGGTTGTAAAGTTACCATGATAGAGCGTTCGCCCATTGTTGCCGCCTTATTAGAAGACGGTATTCGACGACTAGCGATAGATTTTCCTGAGCTTGCCGAGAGAATTTCATTGCAACATGGAAATAGTGCAAAGGTGATGCAATACTTTGAGGGTGAGAGTGTGAATGCTATTTACTTAGACCCAATGTTCCCACATAAAAAGAAATCAGCCTTGGTGAAAAAAGAAATGCGATTGTTTCAACAATTGCTTGGACACGATCCAGATGCGGACGCGCTGTTACAGCCGGCTCTTGGGCTTGCTACACATCGCGTGGTGGTTAAACGACCAAACAGTGCCGATGTATTAGCTGGTGAAAAACCATCAATGGCAATTGAAAGTAAAAAACACAGATTTGATGTGTATTTGTGTCAAAATAAATAGGAGAGCAGCATGTTACGAGTTGGTAGCACCTTACCAGAGGTAGATTTTAGTCTTTTAGTTGACGGTGAAATTACTAACCCTGGTACAAACGAACTTTTTACTAATAAACGCGTGGTAATGTTTGCGGTACCCGGTGCATTCACCCCTACCTGTTCACAATCTCATTTGCCGGGCTACATCGCATTAGCAGATAAGATTAAAGCTAAAGGCGTAGATAACATTATTTGCCTTTCAGTAAACGATGCTTTCGTTATGGATGCGTGGGGTAAAGCGAACAATGCAGAGCATATTACTATGCTGGCTGATGGAAATGCGTTTTTCACCAGGCAAGTAGGCTTAGATATGAACACAAGCAACTTTGGTGGCGTGCGGTCATTGCGCTACTCGATGCTTGTTGAAGACGGTGAAGTAAAACAGCTTAATATTGAAGATCCAGGTCGATTTGAAGTGAGTGATGCTGAGTCTATGTTAAAAAGCTTATAACCACTGCACTGACTACTTATCTATAAAAACCCGCTATTAAGCGGGTTTTTACTTTCTGGCTTATTTGTAAGAAAGAGTTAATGTATCTGAGACTCATTTTTATTAATATACTGCACCAACGAGCGCTTAACTGATCAAAATTCGATAACTATCAGTGCTTTTAGCCCTCGAGCAGAGAGTCTGCAACGAGCCTGTAACTATTTATGTAGCAAGCCTGCAATGAGTGTACAAGGCGGGTAAGTCACTTTGAACCTCTGTTAACAAAGGCCAGTGTTGAGTGAATTTATGCTCTTAAGCATAGGTATACAACCGGTAGCCAAGGTGAGTTGCCTTTACTTACTTAATGATAATAAGTATCATTTGCGCAAACGCCAACGTTAAAGAACAATGTTTTAGGAACAAGTATGACAACAACACTGAAAAAAATGAGTGCTCTTTTGGCTGTATCAGTGATGTCACTATCTATGGTGACAGGAAATGCGATGGCGAATGGAGCCATAGGCGACCATGTAAATAACCTGCACGCTCACATCGGTGAATACACTGAAGAAGTAGAGTGGTTGGAAAGCAAGTTTGGTGGTGTGGTAGATGCCTACGCCAACAAGGATAAAAGCCTTAAAACCAACGCACTAATGGAATATTGGGAAGAAGTCGATTTTCACTCGGCAATCGAAACTCAGTATGTACCTATCTATGCCTCGATTTGGCAGGGTATTTATGGCGTAAAAGTAGCCATTGACGAAGGCAAACCTGTTGATGTAGTGCGTCACGAGCAAGAGAAGTTGAACCACGCCTTGTGGCAAGCGCTGGGCGCAGTTAAACTTGCGTCGCAATATCAAAAGCGCGGACTGGTTGGCGAAGTGCAAACCACTGAAGTTGAACCTACCACCGGTCCAGCTGTTATCGACGATATTAAAACTCGACTCGACCGCGTTGTCGCAAAATATGCAGAGCAGCTCAACGAGGTGGCTACCACATTAGTTCACGATACCTACCTTCAGCGCTTTGAAGGAGTAGAAGGCGACTTAATTGCAAAAGACGCTGCATTAGTCGAGTCGTTGGAAAAAGATTTTAACGTTACTTTACCGCAAGCTATCTCGCAGAATAAAGGAGTAGACGGTGTGCGCAGCGTGGTAGAAACCATGCAAAGCAAACTGGATAAAGCGCGTGTACTGCTTGTAGAAGCAGAAAAAGGTCGCAAAGACGTATTTTAAGGAACTTAGATGCAACGAAGAACATTCTTACAAGGTTTAGCTGCCGCAAGTGTATTGGGCAGTGTACCTTTCAGTTTAGCCCAAGCCGCATCTGTAGCTGGTAGCGTTTCTGTAGAATCGCTACCTAAGTTAGAGGGCGACCTAACGCTGTATTTAGGGCGTGGGGAAGGCGGGCTTTACGAGAATGTTCTCGATGCAATTAAAAAGCGCAATCCTAAGTTAAACCTTAAAATTCGTCGCGGTGGCTCTGCCGCGTTGGCGAACACTATTGTTGCTGAGACCAAAGCAGGCGTTAAGCGGGCTGATTTATTCTGGGCGGTAGATACGGGCTCTATTGGTATGGTTACCGATTCGGGCGCAGCAAGGCCCCTTCCTGCTAGCATTAGCGATCAGTTGAAACCTGGGTTTCAATATCCTAGCTGGTCTCCCGTAACGGGCAGAGTACGAACGCTACCGTACAACACCGAGCGCGTTAATCCCGAACAAATTCCTGATAGCGTAATGGCATTAGCCGACAGCGATTTAAAAATGGGGTGGGCGCCTGCGTACTCTTCATTTCAGTCCTTCGTTACTGCGATGCGTATACTAGAAGGCGAAAACGCGACGCGCATGTGGTTAAAAGGCATTAACCGCAATGCCAAGAAATATGCTGGTGAGCTTGGAGTAGTCATGGGCGTAGAGCGTGGTGAAGTGGATATCGGCTTTGCTAACCACTATTACACCTTGCGCTTAAAATCAGGTAAGCCAGACGCTAATGTGGCGCTAGCCTATACCAATAACGACGCGGGCTGTTTGGTTAACGCCTCTGGCATTGTGGCCTTAAGTGATGGTGATTTGCCGGTAAACTTCATTCGTTATTTATTGACCCATGAAGTGCAAAGTTACCTTGCACGAGAAGCGTATGAAATTCCATTGGTGCAAGATGTAGCGGCCCCAGAAGGGCTGGCCAGTTTAAGCTCACTTTCTCCTCCAGAACTCGATCTTCGCAAACTTGCAGACCTGCGCCCAACCCTAAACATGATGAGGGATGTTGGCGTACTGTGACAAATTGGCCAAAGTCCTATCCACTGGCATTACTCATTGCGCTGATGGCTTTATTGCCCGTCGGCGTTTTGTTTTCCCTAGCTCAAGACAGTGCGCAATTATTCGATACTCACAATTTACGAGTACTAGGTAACACCGTTGCATTAATGGTGCTGACCATTATTGGCGCGGTGATCATTGGTGTGCCGTTAGCAATGTTTACCGCCTACGTGCAGTTGCCGTTTAAGCGATTCTGGCTAATCGTATTAGCTGCTCCACTGGCGTTACCAAGCTATATTGGCGCGTTTGCTATGTATTTTTCGTTTGGTCGCGGTGGCGAAATTGAAAACGTGCTGGGTATCACCACGCCACCTATCAGCGGCTTGTGGGGCTCGGCCCTTGTTATGAGCCTGTATACCTACCCATTCGTTATGATGACCACGCGTTCTAGCTTACTCAGTTTAGACGCCAGTTTAGTGAATGCGGCTCGTACGCTAGGTCTTTCATTAGGTGCAAGCCTTTGGCGCGTAGTGCTGCCTCGAGTAGTAAACAGCATTGCGGCTGGGGCACTGCTGGCTGCGCTTTACGCGCTGTCCGATTTTGGAACCCCGGCCATAATGGGCCTCGATACCTTTACCCGCGTTATTTTCGTTGAATACAATGCGTTTGGTTTAAGCCAGGCTGCTATGTTGAGCTTGCAGCTTATGGTTATAGTCGGGCTTATCCTATTTGTTGAGAGCCGCATTAGTGGCGCAACAGAGCGCCCTGGTCGACATTTGTCACTTTTCCCCGCGCGTTGGAAATGCAATGTAATGCTGCTGTCTGCCATGCCCATTGTGTTGATGGCAATTGTATTACCTCTCGCTATATTTACCCTTTGGCTGGTGCGTGAGGGAACTGGAGGTTTTGAATTAAGCTACGCATGGAACTCTGCCCACGCTTCTTTCCTCGCCGCTCTTGTGGCTGTGCTATTGGCTATTCCTGTTGCCCATGCTGCTATTGCAGGGAAAGCGGGGCGTTTGATGGAGCGCATTACGTACTTTGGCTTTGGCGTACCTGGTATTGTTATGGGTACCGCACTGGTTTATGTTGGCCTGCAGCTTCCTGCGCTATATCAAACCCTTGGGCTATTGGTCATGGCTTACGTGCTGCGCTTTTTGCCATTGGCAGTAGGCAGTGTAAGAACCACCGCTGAAAATATCGATTCAGGCTTAGTGAAAGCGGCAAGAGTACTTGGCGCAAGCCCCAGAGAAGCCTTTACACGAATTACGCTACCGTTAACCCTTCGTGGTATGATTGCCGGTGCTGCATTAGTCTTTCTAGAAGCAATGCGAGAGCTCCCGGCTACCCTTATGCTTGGGCCAACGGGGTTTGAAACACTAGCTACCTATATGTGGCGTGTTTACGAAGCAGGCTATTTTGGCCGTGCCGCTGTGCCGGGGTTGCTGCTAGTGTTATTATCAGGCGTTGGGTTAGTCCTAATGCTATCGGGCGAACGAAAAGCCCAATTTACCGTTACCGAGGATGAACGTTCGTAATGCTAAGTGTCAGTAATTTGTCAGTGAATTATGGGTCTACCCGCGTTGTCGACAAGTTAAATTTAGAACTTGGGCAAGACGAAATACTTATGTTGGTAGGGCCTACAGGCTGTGGTAAAACTACTATTTTACAGGCGCTAGCTGGTCTAATACCTTTATCCGAAGGTGAAATTCGCCTAGGTGAGTGGACAAGCACGCCAGCTAAGCACGTTCCGCCTGAGAAGCGCAATGTAGGCATGGTGTTTCAAGACTTTGCGCTGTTTCCTCACCTTACTGTGCAGCAAAACGTATGTTTCCGTCTAAAGGACACCTCCCTTGCCGATCATTGGCTAACGCTGTTGGGGCTGGACAGTTTTCGCAACGTGAAGCCAGCCAGTTTATCTGGCGGTCAAAAGCAGCGTGTGGCATTGGCGAGAACTCTGGCTCACGAGCCCGCGTTTGTATTACTTGATGAGCCTCTATCAAACCTTGATGCTGCGCTAAAAGACAGCTTGCGTTGGGAAATACGCGACGCCCTTAAAAAAGCTGCCGTACCGGCTATTTGGGTGACTCACGATCAAGAAGAGGCGCTCAGTGTAGGTGACAGAATTGGCATTTTGAACAAAGGCGTTTTAGAGCAGTTAGACACGCCAGAGTCGTGCTACTCAACCCCGAACAGTCGCTTTGTAGCGCGTTTTATGGGTGAGGCGAGCTTCTTAAAAGCCAGCTTCGACAACAGTGCGAGCAACACAGATAACACAGTGATCACCGACATTGGCCGCGTGCCGGGTACGCCACTTCAAAACGCAAACGGCTTAGTAGACCTTCTGGTTCGCCCAGACGATCTAAGTTTAGACGCTACTCATGCCTCGCCCAATGGTACGGTAGACTGGGTGCGCTATGAGGGGGAAAGCCGACTTTATGCCGTAACTCATGATAATGGCAGTCAGCTCAAAGTACGTGTAAGCCACGAAAATGCGATTAAGCCAGGTGAGCGTGCGCATATGCAGCTTATTACTACCCATCCGTTAGCCGTATTTCCAAGAGAGGCGTAATACGTGATTAAACGCGATGTGATAGTGCTTGGAGCGGGTGCTGCCGGACTTTTTTGTGCTGCGCAGGCTGGTGCACGAGGGCGCAGCGTAGAGGTACTTGATCATGCTAAGAAAGTAGGTCGTAAAATATTGATGTCTGGCGGCGGGCGCTGTAATTTTACTAATATGTACGCAGGCCCAGAGAACTTTCTGTCTCAAAACCCTCATTTTTGCAAGTCGGCGTTAAGCCGCTACACGCAATGGGACTTTATTTCACTCGTTGCCGAGTACGGCATTGCGTATCATGAAAAAACGTTAGGGCAGTTGTTTTGTGACGATAGTGCTAAGGATATCGTCGATTTACTGCTTAAAGAGTGCGAAAAAGCCAAGGTAACGATAACTACACGCTGCGAAATATTGTCGGTAGAGAAGCGCGAAAGTAAGTACATACTATCTACATCAAATGGTGACTACGAATGCGAATCTCTTGTGGTTGCAACGGGTGGCTTGAGTATGCCCAAACTGGGGGCCACGCCATTTGGCTATAAAATTGCCGAGCAATTTGGTTTAAATGTACTGCCAACGAGAGCGGCCTTGGTACCATTTACACTACACGATAAAGACAAAGAAACCCTCGCCGATTTAAGTGGTGTAGCGGTAGATGTTTACGCAAGCTGTAACGACACCACCTTCAAAGAGGCCATGTTGTTTACGCATCGAGGGTTAAGCGGCCCTTCTATGCTGCAAATATCCAGCTACTGGGAAGCCGGCGATACATTAACTATCAACACTACCCCGGATAACGACCCTCACGAGCTGATAAATAACGCCAGAGCACAAACGCCTGACGCACTGCTTGCTACCTGCTTAAACAAAATTTTCCCCAAACGCGTTTCGCAAAGTTTTATTGAGCTAAACGAATGGCGCAACGTGCCGGTGAAGCAACTGTCTCATGGCGAGTGTGAGAATATCGCTAATACCCTTGAAAACTGGCATATCAAGCCAAACGGCACAGAGGGTTATCGCACCGCCGAGGTAACCATTGGCGGTGTGAATACCAATGAACTATCGTCCAAAACCATGATGGCCAATAATGTGGAAGGGCTGTACTTTATTGGTGAAGTGGTTGATGTAACAGGCTGGTTGGGCGGCTATAACTTCCAATGGGCGTGGAGCAGCGGCTGGGCAGCCGGGCAGGTGGTATAGTTGTTAGCTGCCCAGATTATGAAATGCCCCTACTCAGACACAAACTCATCTTTTTCCTTCGAAGAAGGCAGTAAAATAATGATAAAGATGAGCACTGCCGTAATGATTAAAAAGTACTTCTCTAGAGAACGGTAGGTGTCCATCGACTCAGCGGCATTTTTACTGATTGCTAGCTTGTTCTTTCCTTCGGCTAGTTGAATATCTGACAGTTTATCCAAGTCACTATTTAGCGCCTTAAGTTCTAGCATTAGTGTTGCGATGGCAGCGGTGTCGACTGTCTGCTCTTCAGTAAATGAGATTTCTTGTTCTGAAGCCACAAGCTCATTAAAACTGGTTTCAAAATGATTTAGTGTGAACGCTTCAAAGTCGGTCAAATACGTTTTCTTAAACGCATTTATAATGGCGAAGGCTTGCTTGTTAACCTTTTCATTTTCATCCGTGAAAAAAGAATAGTTTTGCGCCGCAAGTGCAACTTCTTTTTCGTGCAAGAAACCAGCGAGTTCGTAAATCATTCCGTTAACTACAAGGCGATCTTCGTAAATCTCCTCAATTGAATTTTTTACGTTATTAAAGCTGTTTAGGTTGGTTTCGCTCATTGCATATACCAATGCAAGCGATGTAAGAAAAACAATGGTACATAGCCCTTTACTTGCCCAGCTCATAATTTCTCCAATCACGCTAATCTACAGAAACATTCAATACAAACGTCGGTTAAACACTCGTTTTTTATGGGCTGTAAATTTTCTGTGTATTTATCGTGAAATGATAGATGTAGCAGCGAGAAGATACAAGGTTGCTGACCCTGTCTATACTGTTGATTTTCAGAATGCGCCTAACGTGTAGGCGCAGAGACGGAGTGTAATGCAGTATAAAGAATTACTTAGGAACAGCCTTAATAGGTTGATAACCCTCTATATCAAGCTCTTCATTGATGCAGCTAAGCAAATACTCGTCAAGTGATAAGCCATCTGTGCCTTCATCCTCGGCGAGCTCTGAACAGTATACTTTATACTCAAGAATAATCTCTTCGCTAGCAACAGGCCTATCGTCAGCTAACGTGGACGCAGAAAGCAGTACCCCTGCCATTACCCAAATATATTTCATGTTATCTCCAAATAGGTTCATTCAGTGAACAGGTTAAGCTTAAAATGAAATGACCAAAATACGAGCAAAATAATATGACCGTTAAGGACAAATTATTTCGTTCAAATACTGCTGTTCATACATTGATATAGCATCAAAAAAGTCTATATTTCGCGCGATAAACTTTATGCGTTACGCAGCATGCGAATGCACCTATTTGGAACTAAAAATGATAACGACATTAATTGTTGTCGACTCGCTAAACGATGTTAGTCAATTGGCTCTTCGCAATTGCGAGGTGGTTGATTTTGAGCAATACCTTTCGCAATTTCCTAAGCGTGGGGAAGGCAAAATGCGCGTTATCAATCTATGCGCAACCGACCGCTATTTAAGTAAAGGCTACTACTGCTCTTTGCTCGCTGAAGCGCGCACGCACAAAGTCCTGCCAAGCGTGAACACCATTAATAATTTAATTATTGAAAGTGAAGAGCAGTCGCTGCAAATGAAAACCGTTACGCTACCAAAACTATTGAGCGATGAAGCTATTGATGGCAGTAGCTGCGATGTGTTTTTTGGAACAACTAACGCTGTGTCGATGAATGCCGTGGCAAAGTTTGCCTTCGAGCGCTTTCCTGCGCCCTTTTTGCGAGTGTCGGTGAGTAAACAATCAAGTGCTACCGTTATGACGGTAGGCTTCGGTGATTGGTGCACGGCCAATGCTGAAGATAAATCAGCGCTAGCAGATGCGTTGCAAAACTACGTAGAAAAAACGTGGCATCGAGGAAGTAAGCAGAAGCTTGCCCGTTGGGACATGGCGATTTTATGCAATGAAAACGAAGCGACACCGCCTAGCGACGCTAAAGCGATTAAGCACTTTATCAAAGCGGCAAAGCTCGTGGGTATTAACGCCGAAGTGGTAAATGCAGCGCAGGCCGCGGCAAATATCACCCATTATGATGCGCTATTTATTCGTGAAACCACGGCCATTAACCACCCAACCTACCACATTGCTCGAAAAGCAGAGCAGGAAGGGTTGGTGGTAATAGACGACGCGACCAGCATTTTAAAATGTTGTAATAAGGTGTATTTACACGATGCGTTTAGCTATCACAAGGTGCCCTCACCACGAAGTCATTTTGTGTCTGACAATACGGCACTAACCTGTCAAAAATTGGCCGATGAATTTGGTTTTCCAATGGTACTAAAGCTACCAGAAAGCTCTTTTTCAATGGGCGTATTTAAAGTTAAAGATAATGAAGAGCTGAAAGATAAACTTGAAGCTATGCTAAACGAATCTGCATTGGTATTAGTTCAAGAATACATCTTTACTGAATTTGACTGGCGCATTGGTGTTTTAAATGGCCGGCCTATTTACGCGTGTCGATATCACATGGCGCGAGGGCACTGGCAAATATACAACCATGACGCAAAAACCAATACGTCGGGTGGGTTTGAAACCTTGCCGACCTTTGAAGTGCCTAAGCCTGTGTTAGATGCAGCGATAAAAGCATGCTCAATGATTGGTAAAAGCCTGTACGGCGTTGATATTAAACAGGCCAATGGCAAAGTGTACGTGATAGAGGTGAATGATAACCCTAGCATAGAAGCCAAGGTGGAAGATCTTTACTTAGGTAAAGAGCTTTATATGATCATTATGCAGGAGTTCGTAAATAGGTTGGAAGCCCGTGGCCGTTAGTGGTAGCAACAAAACTTGCAGTGACACTGAAAGCCGTAAAGAGACTGAAAATAGCGCCGCTAAGACCCACGCTATAAGTCTGCGTTTGGCGGACGCGGCTGACATTGATGCTCTTGAACATATAGAGCGTAGCTGTTTTGAAAGTGACAGGCTTTCGCGCAGACGAATGCGCTATTGGATAAAGGCTGAGCATGGCATTTTGCTGCTTGCTGAAATCGAGAGTAACGTTGTTGGTTACGGGCTAATTATTATGCGCAAGGGCAGTCGCTCAGCCCGTTTGTATTCTCTTGCCGTTTTAACAAGTGCACGAGGACAACAGGTTGCCCCCTCAATTCTCACAAAGCTGGAACAGCTGGCGCTTAAGGAGCAAAAGCTGTTTATTCGCTTAGAAGTTGCCGAAGACAACGCTGCCGCCATTAGAATGTACAAAAAAATGGGCTATCGTAAGTTTGGTATTTATCGGCAGTATTATGCGACAGGTGCTGATGCACTGCGCTTTCAAAAGCCCATACAGTACGCAAGCGCGATTGGCCCTCAGAAATACTATCCGTGGTACAAACAAACGACGTCGTTTACGTGCGGGCCTAGTGCTTTAATGATGGCAATGAAGTATGTGCAAGACGATACGCGATTTGACCAAACCACTGAAATAGCCATTTGGCGTCAAGCCACCACGATTTTTATGACGTCAGGCCATGGCGGTTGTCATCCGTTAGGGTTGGCGTTAGCTGGTCATCAGCGCGGATTCGACGTGGAGGTATATTCCACACAAATAAATGATTTATTTGTGGACGGTGTGCGCAGTGAGCACAAAAAATCGATTATGCGCATTGTAGAGCAAGACTTTATTGAACGCGCTTATGAGGCTAACATTGAGGTGCATAAAACAGACATTCAGCTGGCTGAAATTGAAGAGGCACTAGGCAAAGGCTACGGCGTTATTTGCCTTATTAGTACGTACCAATTTCATGGTGTAAAAGCGCCCCATTGGGTGGTAATAACGCATGCTGATGAACGTTGTTTGTATTTGCACGACCCTGACGGAAGCGAAGGGTTTTATGATGAGGCTGGCGTGAGACTAGACGGTTCTAGTTACAATGACGTGAGCGGCGCGGATGTGAGTGATGCAGATTTGACAGAAAGCGAAGATATTGATCTAGATTATCAGCACCTGCCTATTCTAAAGCAAGACTTTGCATCGCTGTCGGTGTTTGGCAAAACAAAGCTACGAACATGCTTGGTGATTAAGCCTCGAGAAACTGCTTCAGCATAATAGTAAAGATGAAGCTGTACACAGCACAACAGATACCTTTAAAAATACGCAGCGAACGACACTAGAAAGTCGCTTAAATAACAAAGCCCAGCAGACGCTGGGCTTTGTGCTTATTAGGTTTTATTTATTATGCGTTAGCGCGTCGACGGGATAGCGCGAGCCCCGCGAGAGCAAGTGCTGCAAGTAGACCTGTGCTTGGCGCTGGGACTTGTGCAACCGAAAAGCTAGCATTTTGAGTAGGTACCATCGTCGGAAGTTGACTAGTTGGGCCAAAGATGCTGCTTGGCCCCATCGTTAATACCGAGTCGCCAATGGCATTAGCAATAAAGTTAACCGTAAATAACCCAATGGTATTTCGCCCAAACTGGCTTGAAAAATCGGAGGTATTTGCTGTCGACTGTATTCCAAGAATATTTCCATTTGATGACGCTGCAAATACATCTACAGGTAGAAACGGAACTATACGTGTCACCGTTGCCTCAGTACCATACGGATTTAGTGATATAGCGCTACCAGACACTAGCTCCAAAAACGATGTATCAAACGTAAGTGAAGTTGTATAAGTATTAAAAAGCGTTTGCACAGCATTAGCATCAAACAAGTCAGAAATACTCACCGTTGCCGTCACCGTATCGCCAACGTTATAAACCGCTTTGTCAGTCGTTACACTAATCAGCGCAGCGTTTGCGTTAAAGGTTGCCATGGCAACAAGTAGTAAAAATAGTTTTTTCATCGTAATACTTCCTAAAAATTAAATTGCACAACCAGCGCGAGTACACATTGCCATTAGTGCTTGCAGGTCGAAAAAGTTAACGTTGCCGTCGTTGTTGAAATCAAAGCTGCTATCGAGGGGCTGTCCCGACAAGAAGGCTTGGTAAAACGCCATAATGTCGTTGTAATCCACATCGTTATCGCCGTCTAAATCACCTACCGTTACTTCCTCTGGGAAGTTAAGCACCACTACCACCGGGTCGTGATCTGACGAACGGTATGCATCTGGCGCATAGTAGGTTGAAAGCTGCATGTCTGTTTTAAATTCAACGTTGTAGTCGAACACTCGCGGTTCATCAGCATTGATATGCCACACGGTTGCATCTACCACAAACTCGGTGAGCGAGGCGCTTGATAAGGCATGATCTAAATACCCAATCTCACCACCAAAGCTGTAAGAGTAAGCGCTGTCACCATCAAACTGGTTTACTAGGTTGCTGTAGCCAGCAGACTCAATGGCAAGAATAGGCTCTTCTTTTGCGTACGCGTTCAAATCACCCATGACGAGCACTCGAGGTGAGAGTACGTCGCTATTTTGCTCAATTAACGATAATAGGGCTTGAGCCGCATCGGTGCGAAGTGCATTCCAACAGCCTTGACCATCACCACTGTCGGCATTGCCACCTGTTGCGCTTCCACAGCTTCCTTTAGACTTAAAGTGATTAACCGCTAAGGTGAAATCTTCGCCATTACCATTTACCGTAAAGCTTTGTAGTAGTGGTTGACGATTACCAAAATCGAAAGGCGCTTCTGAAGAGGTTACCGGGCTGCCACTTGGTGTGACTACTGACGGTTTGTAGATAATACCTACCGCAATAGCGTCGCCACCTAGTTGAGAGCCAGATGCAATATAGCTATAAGCATCATTGCCAAGTTCTGCATTAATGCTAGCCACTAATGAAGCAATAGCTGACTCGCTGCTGTCGCCGTCATTTTCAATTTCAACTAATCCAAGCAGATCGGCGTCCATACTTAAAATAGCGGATACCGTTTTTGCTTGCTGACGAACAAATTCAGCTTCAGAGTCTGCACCGCGGGCAGTAGGGAAATCTGGGCCGTTAAAGTAGTTAAGCACGTTAAAGCTAGCTACTTTTACATCACCTACAGCGTTGAGTACTGGACTGCGTAACCGAGGGCTTGTTCTTACGGTTTGAATATCGCTTACCGGTATTAAGTAATACGAACCGAAACCATAGTGAACAACACCTTCTAGGTTTTCTACGCTATCACCCAAACGCAATGGGTTAGCATGGGAGAGCCCACCTACTGGGAAAGGGATATCATCGCGGTTTTGTGAATTAGCGCCATCATCTACAATCAGCGAGTTACGCGCGTTTTGTTCAGCAAGATTAATCGCTTCTTGTGAACCTGCAACAAACTGGTTGGTCGGGATCATAAGTCGTTCAGATGCCACGTTGAATTGACCAAATCGCCCTAAGTTAAAGTTATCCGTAACTTTTAAGGTTTGTTCAAAGCTGATTTGCATGCCTTCGAACGATTCTAAATCTACTCCAGCTGCAAATGGCATAGCAAGGGTTGTGTATTTTATACTCTCACCTGCGCCAATGACTTCTGGGGCTTGTGTTAGCACAAGCTCTGTTAGGCCGTTAAATTCGACTACGTCGGCACGTAATCGCACCATATCGCCAACAGGCGGCATGTCAGTGAAGGTGGTGGAGTACACGAAAACCCCTTCAGAGGTTGCATCATTACCGTCTGAATCGCTCGCCTCTTCTTGAACAAAGAAGCCACTCATTTCAGGTACTACTTTAGTGACTACCGCTTCAACCAGCACAGTCGAGCCGACTAGAGGTGAGGTATCGCCGTCGCCTTGAATAGCGCTGATAAGGGTTACTTCAGTAGTTGGGTCCGTTGGCTCCACCGGGTCGGTTGGATCTGTCGGGTCTACTGGGTCAGTTGGCTCTGAAGGCTCGCTTATATTGCCATTGTGAGCGCCGAAATATTCAAGCGTGTCTTTTGCAAACACATCCCATTCAACGCTTGGGTCAAAGTTAGCGTTGCGATTAGGGTTGCCAGCAGTTACGGAGGATTTACGCACTAGGGTGGTATCTTTACCCCAGTTAGTTCTAACACCAAAGGTACCTACCGCATCAATCACGTTTCCTTGATAGGTAAGCTCTATATAGTCATCACCGTTGAAGTTAATAACAAAGCTGCTTGAAATAGTACTTTCACCAACCATTGATGGGTCTGCACTATTGTGAACATACGTGGCTACGTCACCAGACGCTAAAACGCCTTCTAACGGAAGCTCTTTGCCATCACTATCGGCAGTGTCACCATTTGAGAAAAGACGAAGGGCATAACCAGTTAAGTCAACACTCGCCGACGAGCTATTAAAAAGTTCGATACCCTTATTAAAACCACCGCCCTCTATATATTCTGAAATATACACGCTGTTGGTAGATATTCCGCCAGCATCATTACCTGAGCCGCCCCCTGTCTCACTTCCATTACCTCCCCCTGTATCGCCGCCAGTGTTTCCATCAGAGCCACCGCTTCCATCACAGCTTTCATTAAAAATAAGTGACGCAAGTTCTGGCTTATCAATAAATGGGTTACGGTTGCCCTGGAATTCAAAGACACGATTATTACGGGTGCGCTCAAATTCATCTACCGGGTCGCTTTCGTGCCACTGTAACAGTACACAGAGCTTTCCAAGCGCGGCTTCATCTGTGGTGGTTAAGCGGTCTAGCAATACCAAATCGGCTTCAGCATCGGTGCTGTTTGAACCATCGTAGCGCACATCCATATACATTAATGCGCGAGCCACATCACCTTTAACCGCATTGCGTGGTTCAAACGAATCACTGTCGATACGGTTTTCCGGGGCTTCAGACAACGGTTGGTCACTAAAGTCAAAATCAAGATTGCCACGTGAGCTATTGACTGAAATGTCTGAGGGGCGCAAATGTAATATATCGCTATACGCCGTTAAACTTGAGCTGGAGAATCCATGACTGCTAGCCCATACATGTTCTCGATTCCAGTTATCTTGATTTGTGCTTTGTGAGCCACTGCCATTGGTGAATTTTGACTGCGACGTGCCCTTATAGAATAGAATGACGTTGTCTGTATTTGCAGGGTCTTCATCGGTGTACGTAAGAGCAGTCCAAGCTTCTGAGTAAGATAGCGTGCGATGACCGTTTGAAATAATGTCTTGTGTAGTCGCTTTTAACGATTCAGGGCTTTCTTGATTCGATAATGCCGTATTCAGTGAAGCATAGTAAATAGAATCGACAAAATCATCCGCCAAGTTGATAGCTTGAAGATCAGGGCAATTGAAGCAA
Source organism: Alteromonas ulvae (assembly GCF_048987005.1). GTDB lineage: Bacteria > Pseudomonadota > Gammaproteobacteria > Enterobacterales > Alteromonadaceae > Alteromonas. The sequence continues at coordinate 256,942 of NZ_CP185261.1, forward strand.
GTCTCAGATAACAAACGAAGCCCTGTGCTTGGGGTGCCTTCGCTTGAGTCGCCCGAGCCAGCACCTTCAGAATTCGTTGATGTTACCGTTACACTATCAAGGTTTAAATATTCGCTGCCAGCATTATTCGCCATAGCAACGCGAATAACTAGGCTCGAGCCTTGAGGAATAGATGCCGTAACGGTGGCGGTGCCAAAGTCGTCTTTAACAGTATTGGTATCACCATTGGTTAAGGTGACTAGCTCAAAGCTTTGTCCATCTACCGAGTAGAATACATCGATATAATCGTTGTCTTCGAATACACCATTTTGCGACAGCAGCACATCCAGACTTACGTTTTCTTGACCACTTATATCAATGGCTTCAGATTGCCAAACCACTTCGCCATCTACGTCTCTAGCTTGCAGGGCATTCGCTGTCACTTTAAACCAGTCGCTTGTAGCGGTTAGTTCCGCTGCCGATACATCAATGGTCCAGCGCGTCACGCCGTCCATATTAACCGTTATAGGAGCATCACTTTGGCCCACTGCACCCTTGTTTTGAAGCGCGCTTGCTTCAAAGTTTTCCTGCCATATCGTGTCGGCCATTACGTTTAACGATAATGCGCTGCCTAACAGTGCATTGATCATTATTGCTGATTTCATCAACGTTGGCTTTTTACTTCCACCCTGCTTCACCATTTTTCTGCCCTCGGCATTTTTATAAGAAGGTATAAATTCGTATACATAGGTATTAGCAGCAAGTACTTAATGAAAATAATAATAAAAACGTCACACTTTTTATTTTTCAATGACTTAAGGCGTTAAAATAAACTTATTTAATGAATAACTTACCTGTACCTCTGTTCAGGTAAAGCTAAACTGTCACATTTTGTATATTTTTCGACTTGACCCAAGTTTTGATTGAAATTACGTGGCGAGTGAAACGTTCTGCAAAGGTTCGCAAATAGAAAAGTGGACACACGGCAACGGTATGAATAGAAAATTGAATGCAAGGAGTGAGTAGAAAAAAGACAGCGGCGTACCGCTGCTATCTATTGTAACGTAGTCGCCTTATTAACGAATAGGTACGATGACGTTCAGTCGCGCTTATTAATGAAGAGCAGACGAATTATCCAGCGCAGTTGGCTTAGCGTCGCTTTTTTTGCTCAGGTCAATCGTGGCGGCGTCTTCAACGAGCGCAGTCATTGCATCGATAATATCGAGAAAATGCCCAAGTTGCGCTGGGGATAGGTCTTTAGACAGGTGTTCAATTTTACTGATAAGTTGCTTTGTGGGTAAACGCATCGTCAAATTCTCGTCATTTTAATTCGGTGTCAATCAACTAACTGCAGACTTACAATTTGCTTGCCAAGTTGTAAAAAAGAGGGCGGAAACACGTTTATAGGCAGTGATTTGACGATCTTGTTTAACTATGAAATAGAGTCTCGTATTTGCGTGAGGGTCATACCAGTAAGACGTTTGATAAAGCGACGAAGGTTGGTGGTGTCGTTAACAGAAAAGGCATCGGCAAGCTGTTGGGTATTTGCTTTGCAGGTTTGCACCATCATAATGGCATGCTGTTTTTGTATGTCATCACTTAATTGTTTGAAGCTCATATTGTGCTCGGCTAAGCGCCGCTTAAACGTTGCTAGGCTCATAGAAAGCTCAACAGCGATTTGTGCTGCGGTAATATCGGGCTGCTTGAGTAACAGGCTTTGCACTCGCTCAGGCAAGGCATACAGCGGGTGCTTCACAAAAGGCGCTATGCCCGTTGCCACCCAATCGTCATCGGCAAGAGTAAAGCTTGCTTCCCATGCGTGTTGGGGAATTTTCATCATGGTGATGGGCTGGTCAAATCGAAGGCGTGTGCCTAAAAACTCCTCATAATCATAAATGTTGCGCGGCCGTGCCCATGCAAATTCGAAGCTTACTGGAAAACGCTTGCCGGTTCCTTGTCGAATAACAGACACCATCCACGCAAAGACGATTTCTACCAAAAAAGGCCAGTGTTCTTTGGCGCCAAAGCTGTCTTGGGGAATGAGGTATACCGTACCTTTAAAATGATAGGTGCGCCAGTGAATAAGGGGCATGCAGGCCCAGCGTATTTGCGATAACAGATCGACACAGTGGGCAAGATTACGACATCGCAGCATCAAGGACAATATACCGAGCATATGGCTAGTGGTAAGCATTCTGCCTATTTGTAAGCCGGTATCGCGACTTTTCACATTTTTTTGCACCCGTTGACTAAGCAGCATAAGCTGCTTAGCACTTAAGCTCGAGCCATTAGCCAGATCTTCAAGAAATAGCCCAGTACCGCGAAGCAAGGTCGAGTTGGCAATGCCCTGTGAGGTGCCGATATCAATCATAGCCTGGGCGAGCGGCCATGCTGTTAGGTGTTTATCAGTTACACCAAGTAGCGAGAACTCAGAGTCCATACTCACGCTGTCAGGCTGCGTGGTCATGCTGCTCATCTAAATACTGGTTTAGTCTGAGTATGAGTGCTTGTATATCCGCAAGACAGTTTATTTCTTCTGCCTCGTGGCGGGCACTTAAACAAACAGGTCTATTGCATTGGTGAGGATAAAACGCAAAGTGACTAATGCTATCGCTCAGCTGTGATATGCACTTTGCGGTATTAGCTTTCACATCTTGTATAAGGAGTATGGCAAAGCGATCGCCTGCAAATCGGCACACTAATGAGCTGCTGGGAAGTGAAAGGGATAACATTGAGGCTAACCCACGAAGATAACGGTTGCCTTCTTTGTGTCCATATTGGCTATTAAACTGACTGAAATCGTTGATGTCTAGTAATACCAACGTTTTGTGGGCATCGGGCGCGCAGTTGAAGGCCTGTTCTAAACGCTTGATCCAGTGTTCACCGCGGTATAGCTGGGTCACTGGGTCGAGATCTTCCGTGTTGCGAACAAACCCCTCTCTTGTTTGCCACTGCGAGTTAAGTGCTAGCTGCTCTTTGTGCCACTGCCATATTGCAAAGGTGGTCATTACCATGCCGATTGAGGCGGGAATAGATTCCATCATCGAAATCCAATTTGATGACGCTGGATAGTCCATAAACTCGTCCATCACATCAAGAAGCGAAGAAAACAAAATAAGGTTCAGACCTATCACTAACAGGTGAGTTAACTTTCCTGAAGGGCGGCTTATCAATAACGCTAGGACCCACAGTAGCAACACTAAACTTACGCTGCCTTCTCCTAATACATCAAGCCATTCAATGCCTGATTGCTCATAAGTACCTGCCAGTACGCACAACGAAAACGCCATTAAGGGTAAAATGAATGACAGCAAGAACAAGCCTTGATGCCGAGTTAAATGTGAAACCATGGATAATTACCTCATTAACGTGAAATGTGCTGTTTAACGTAATGTGAACCTGAGGAGCAGTGTTATTTTGGCTCATGAATATGACACTTTGACGATGCTTTTAAGTAAAGAATTGCCACTGCTGCTGAGTTTTTTATTAAAAACAACAGCTTGACCATGGGTTATTTTGGCTCAGCAAAATGACAATACCTACATTATTTATGCCTAATTCCACTTTTTGCCAAGTTCAGTCAACAAACTGTCACAGAATCGTCATTTTCTCCTCCTATGTTGGCGTGGCTTTCACACAACTTCAGAAGAACTTAGGTATGCACACGAGAAAAGTATCACTTATCGCTATGGCCTGCACCGCAGCCATGCAATTTGTCGCACCACATGCATTAGCGGCCGAAGAGTCGCAGGTGGTTGGTGTAGTGACCAACGTAAACAGCAGCAAATTGTTTGCCGGTGCCAAAATTGATATCAAAGCGCTTGGTATTAGCGTTTACGCTGACAAAGAAGGTCGCTTTCGAATTCCGCGCATTGCACCGGGTCAATACACCGTTGAAATTGACTATTTAGGTGCTCAGACTTCAACGCAAACTATTGAGGTTAATGAAGACATTACCAATGTGACCTTGTTAGTAGGGGCGGCGAGCGACACCCTTGAAGAGCTTTTAGTGCGCGGTCAGCGAAGCGGCCAAGCCAATGCCATTAACAAGCAACGCATGTCTGACGGCATTACCTCTGTCGTCTCAGCGGATGCAATTGGTCAGTTCCCCGATCAGAACGCAGCAGAGTCGCTACAGCGTCTGCCAGGTTTGTCCATTGAACGTGACCAAGGTGAAGGGCGCTTTGTGGGCATTCGCGGTATCGATCCGAACCTCAATAATGTAACCATTAATGGCTTGAATATACCATCGCCAGAGGGGGGCGTAAGGTCGGTCGCTCTTGACGTTATCCCTTCTGAGCTGATCAGCAGTTTGACGGTATCGAAGTCGGTCACCTCTGATATGGATGCAGATACCATTGGCGGAAATATTGAAGTGAAAAGCGTCAGCGCCTTTGACCGTGCTAATGACAGCGCATCTTTTACCGCTCAACTAAGTCAAAACGAATTACGCGATGCCCTTAGCCCTAAATTAGCGGGCAGTGTTACCCACAAATTGAACGATAAGTGGGGCTTTGCCGCCGCACTCAGTTATTTCGACCGTGAGTTTGGTTCAGACAATATTGAAACCAACGGCGATGATGAAATTGAACAGCGTCATTATGCTATCACTCGGGAGCGTCTTGGCGGTGCGGTAAATATTGATTTTCGTCCAGACTTTAATAACCAATACTACCTTCGCACCTTATACAGCCGCTTTTCAGATTCTGAATTCAGGCAGGCAAACGTGTTTGTGCTTGATGGTGAAGACTCCGAAGTAGAGCGCGAGAGTAAAGACCGCTTTGAAGAGCAGAGTATTCTGAGTATATCTGCCGGTGCAGAACACCAACGGGACGCGTGGACCATCAGCTATCAAGCCGGTTATTCACGCTCTGATGAAGACGAGCCTGATGCACTGTATTACGTGTTTACTGGCGCAGAGGCCGGTATTGAAGGCGATTTAGAACAGCGTATTCCGCAGCTTACGGTACCTGATGCATTGAACGATCTTGGCAATTATGAACTTGACCAAATGAGTTTTGAGCGCAATAACGCTAAAGACACTGAACTGAGCTTCCGCCTAGATATTGCTAAGCAAATAGAGTGGTTTAACAGCGAAGGCGAGATGAAATTTGGGACTAAATACCGTGCCCGTGAAAAAAGGGCGGTCGCTAATATCGATATTTTCGATGGTGGGTTCGATGATTTTAACAATGCATCGTTTGCGGCAGCATCACCAGAATACACCTTAGGTAACTTTGGGCCAGGGTTTAATCGCGGCGCGCTGAGAGACAATTTCAATCAGCAGCGCGGTCAACTCGAGCTGGCAGAGCTAGATTCTCGCATCGAGTCGCAAGGTGGCTCTTTCACCAACGATGAAGATATTTTCGCCGCTTATGCCATGACGCGATTTGACTGGGAAAAACTGCGTTTAGTCGCGGGTCTTCGCTATGAAAGCACCTCTTACAGCACCTCCGGCTCGCAGGTGTCGTTAACAGAAAACGACGATACCGACAGCGTTGATTTATCTATCAACCCGGTTAATGCTTCTCGTGATTACGACAATGTGTTCCCTAGCATCAATTTGCGTTATGCGTTTACAGAAAAATTGATTGCACGCGCGGCCTTTACTCAAACCTTGTCACGCCCCAGCTTTGAAGACGCCGCAGCGTTTCAAATTATCGAAGCTAACGTGAGAACCGAAGATGGCGAACAGGTGATAGAGCGGGAAGCCAGTGTAGGCAACCCTGACTTGCTGCCCTACGAGGCAGATAACTTCGACCTAATGCTTGAGTATTATCCAGGCGATATTGGGGTGATATCAGCTGGGTTATTCCACAAGCGTATCGACAATTTCATTGTAGAGGCAAACGTGGCGGGCACTGGCCCATGGGAAGGTTTTGAGGAGGCATTCCAGCCAGTGAATGGCGAAGAAGCTAACCTAACCGGTCTAGAGCTAAGCTGGATGAAGAGCTTTAATAACGGTCTTCTATTGTCTGCAAACGGTACGTTTTCAAATTCTGATGCGGTGACAATGCTTGATGGTGAGCGATTTGAAACCAATTTACCCAATCAGTCTGACACTGTAGGCAACGTGGTTGTGGGCTATGAGAATGACAAACTGAGTCTGCGTTTAAGCATGACGTATAAGAGTGACAACCTAGAAGAAATTGATGGTGGCATGCTGCGCATTGAAGACGACCATCAGCAACTCGACTTTGTCGCTAAATATTACATCAACAACGACATGCAGGTGTACTTTAACGGCATAAACTTAGGTGATGAGCCTTTGTATAACTTCTTCGACGAGCGCAATCGCAATGCGCAATTTGAACAGTATGGCCGCACCTTCGAAATTGGTTTTATTTGGCGTACTCAGTAACGGGAAGTTAGGTGAGCATGAAAAATCGTTATTTTTTTATCGCGATGCCTGTTCTCCTTTGGTTTGCCAGCTTCTCGCTGGCAGGCCAAGAGAGTTACGACAGCGATTATTATCAGCAGCATTCCATCGAAGGCCTTGAGACACTAGAAGACAGTTTCAATTTTTTAGTGCTAGGAGATTGGGGCCGAAACGGCCACTTTCATCAACGCTCGGTAGCGAAGTGGATGGACATTGCCGCGGCTCAAGCCGATGCAGAGTTTGTTGCCACCACCGGTGATAACTTTTACAGCAACGGCATTGCTTCTATCCATGATCCGTATTGGCGTAGTTCTTTTGAAGATGTTTACAACGGTCCACACTTGTTTATCGACTGGTACGCCACGCTAGGTAACCACGACTACCGCGGCAACTGGCAAGCACAAATTGACTACAGCGATATTAGCCGCCGTTGGCAAATGCCGGCGCAGTATTACGCGAAAACTGTTGATGTTACAGGCAAGTCAAAGGCTCTGTTGCTGTTTATTGATACCAGTCCGCTAAACCCTGATTATCAAACCGAGGAAAAGTATGCGGAAGCCATGCAGCAAGATGGCGAATCGCAGCTTAAGTGGATAAACCAACAACTGAGTGAGTCACAAGCTCAGTGGAAAATTGTGATTGGCCATCATCCGCTCTATTCCAGCGGCAAACGTTACGGCACGACAAGCGGTATTCGACATGTGATTGAGCCGGTGCTTGAAAAGCACGGTGTTCACGCCTATTTCGCCGGTCACGAGCACGACTTGCAGCATAATCGCGCTGCCAATAAACAGGTTGAGCACTTTGTTTCTGGTGCAGGCTCAGAGCTTCGCCCCACAGCACAGCGGGAGTTTACCCTGTTTGCCCAGTCTCAAGCCGGCTTTGCGGTGGTGTCGATGAATGACGACCAGTGCCTTGTGCAATTTGTTAATGATAGTGGAGAGGTGATTTATCGTTATGCCATCTCTCTCAGTAAGGATAAGTAATGTTACTTCGTTTGTTTTCTTATGGCGTTGCCACAGCGTGTTTAAGTCTTTCTTCGTTTGCCACTAACGCAAATTTGCAGCCCGTGTCGGCGCTTTTTTCCGACGACGTTGAAACCTATGCAAGCCATGCTATTGATGAGTACCATCAATTAGTGGCTCACATTGACCCGCTAACCCAAGCGCTCATAGTCAGTAGTATGAGCAATAGCATGAGCAGTAGTACAAGCATTAACAGCGCGTCTATCAGCCAGTCAATGACAGAACAATATCGTACTGGACTGCCCCAAGCTGATGTAGAAACACTGTGCTTGTTTGAAGACAAGCATGGTATAGGTGTATTTATGTTCGACGCTCGCGGCATGGCGCAGCAGCACTATCTTTATCAAAAAGCGACGAAGACGTGGCAACACACCGCACTTCGCGAGTTTGCCATGGGGGGAGAGCCAGAATATTGCACAGTAGATAACGCTTCGGGTCAGATCTTTATTGCTGAAGAAGGCATTGGAGTATGGCAAATGTCGGTGGCCCCAGAGTCTGAGTTGTCACGCTACCTAGCACCGTTGCCATTAGATGAAGATACGGTGTCAATCAGTCTGATATCGGCAGAAAAGGCAGCGCTTACGGATGAAATCGGTATGGTTTTTCCCTTTGATGTACAGCCTGTTGAGAACGAACGCGATGACTTACCGATGCTTGTAGTAGATGGACAAACCGACCCGGTGCAGCGCTTTGGCGATGCCGCAGACGATCCGGCTATTTGGGTAGACAGTAAGTCGCCCGCCAAAAGCCTCATTATTGGCACCGATAAAAAAGCCGGGCTGGATGTTTTTGACCTTAATGGCCAGCGGCTCCAGCACCTGCCCATTGGTAAAGTGAATAACGTTGACGTGCGTCAGTCTGTGCGGTTTGGTCAACAGACTATGGACCTTGCAGTGGCGAGTAATCGCACTGGTAACACCCTCAGTGTGTTTAATATTGATGTGATGACCCGCCAAGTTTCTCATGTTGCCGACCTTCCTACGCCGTTAACCGATGCGTATGGGCTGTGTCTTTATCAACCTGAGCAAGGCTTAGAAGTTTTCATCAACGATACCGACGGGAGATACCTGCGGTATAAGTTGAATGTGAATAAGGGCGAGTTCAGCGCATCGTTGATGGAACAGTTTGAGGTGCCAAGTCAGCCAGAAGGCTGCGTGGCAGACGATACTCATCAACAGCTGATTTACGGTGAAGAGGCCGCGGGAATATGGCTTCGCAATATCGCCGAGGTTGGCTCAGCCAGTATTAAAGTGGCCAATTTAAGTGAGAAAGTACACGCGGATATCGAAGGTATGGACATGTACCATATTGATGATCTACGTTATCTGGTTGCATCGAGCCAAGGCAATGACAGTTACGCTGTTTACGCTATTGATGATGATTTTCGCTGGTTAGGAAGCTTTCGCATTGCCCCTAATTTTAATAAGGGTATTGACGGCGCTTCGGAAACGGACGGCCTAGCCATTAGTAGTGTAAACTTGGGTAAGGCTTTTCCCTATGGTTTATTGGTGGTGCAGGATGGCCGCAATGTGATGCCGAGCAATAAACAAAATTTCAAGCTTGTATCGGGCGCCAAAGTGCGTGAGTTTATCCTCAATCATCGATAAATAACGAGCAAGAAGAGCGAATCCACAATCGAATGACGTCACACATAGTGTGATGAGCACGTTAGTACACTTTGTAACACACCAACACAATCACAGACGCCAACCTTGAGGCGTCTGTGGTAAAAGGTTTTGCATACAATAACTCGTTTGAGGAGTTAACAAGTAGCGCCTCAGATACTCACTTTTTCTCTTGACGTTAATCGGCAATAATGTCGGGTTAATTTATAACGTTTGTCGGTTAGAAAAAATTCAAAGAGCACGCTATAGTTATTTTTGACGGTGCGGGATAACATTTGACATCACCACCAAATAGCAGTTTTGTAAGCCACAAATGTGAGCTTGTGGGAGGGTGAAGGTGTTAAGACAGGTGGTTTATCGAAGTAGAGCGTCATCGCTTGTGAACAACACCCTGCTTGAAGAGGTAGCGAGAGACTCCTTACCATTTAATGCAGGCAATGATGTCACCGGCATACTACTGTTTGATGGTGAATATTTCTTCCAAGTTCTTGAAGGGGAAGGCGATATAATACTGGGTTTGTTCGAGCATATTAAGAACGACCCCCGTCACAACAATGTTGTAAAAATTACTGATAACGCTATTCATAAGCGAGATTTTGGCGACTGGGCATTACGCACGCTTAGGCTTGATCAAAAAAGTGGCTGTTATTGGCTCCCCTCTGATATCTCGTTTCACCGCGATAGTCGAATTTTTGCCTTAATAAACGGTTTTGCCTCAGGCAAATGGCGAATGTGCTTGTCGAGCCAAGATCTTAGTGACGTGAAGGCGGCGGTGAATCAACCTGAATTGACCACGCCCGCTTACGAAAACTCCAGTATTCAGTTTGCCTTTCAGCCTATAGTGGACACTTACAGAGGTTGCGTTTCTTCTTATGAAGCCTTGTTGCGAAGCAGCGATGGCCGCTTTCCTGAAGACGTGCTTGATAGCTTCGAGGGAAATGCTAAGTACGAGTTTGATTTAAAGAGTAAAGCTATTGCAATTGCGCAAGGTGCAAAGTTGCTTACTGAAGATCAAGCCCTGTCTGTCAATCTGTGCCCTGGAGCCATTACCTACAGCCCGGATATTGCCAGTTATCTATTGACCTTAGCCGCAGCTAACAACCTCAAACCTCAGCAATTGATATTGGAAGTAACGGAAACCGAAATCATCAAAGAAGGATCGGCTTTTTTTGATGCCATTGAAAACCTTCGCTCTACGGGGATCCGAGTGGCGTTGGATGATTTTGGCGCCGGTTATGCGGGCTTATCTCTGTTAGCCGACTTTCTGCCTGATAAAATCAAGTTAGACCGCAAAATTACCACCAGTATCCATGATAACGGCCCCAGGCAAGCGATTTTTGAAGCAGTTTACGAATTTGCTAATTCAATGGGTATACCGCTTATTGTGGAGGGCGTGGAAACCATGGATGAATGGCTGTGGCTACAGCATGCGGGGGCTCAGCGGTTTCAAGGTTACTTGTTTGCACGGCCTAAATTAAACGGGGTAGAAGCCATTAACTTTGTGGTAAATGGCGTAAAAACGACGGTACCCAATTTGATTTTAGTCTAATCAATACACAGTGAATAAATGCCACAGTAACCGCTCTTTTGTGAGTAATTTTTTGCTTAAACTAGGATTACCCCAGCGGGATTTTTTTACCTTTTTAATTTTCTGTCAGCCTAGCGTATTAAAAAAGCGATGTCGAAAACATACCAATAAAAGGTATTTCCATCCCAATAGTTATAATATAACATTGCTTGAATAATTCATTTTTATAGCTTCTTCACACAATGCAGACAAATTCAGTGATATGCGCAGATGCGCTCACCGTGCGAGCGGATGGTCGCACACTGTTAGACAATCTTAATTTCAATGTCAATAAAGGTGAGGTTTTTGCACTTTTAGGTGGCAATGGTGCGGGCAAGTCTACTACGCTCAAAACTTTTTTGGGCTTAATGCCAGCAAGTAGTGGCAGCGCTACTGTTTTAGGTAAAAATGCGAGCACTGAAACCAATGAAGTTCAAAAATCAGTGGCTTACCTTCCTGAGTCTGTCACTTTATACGGTCATTTATCGGGGCTGGAAAATATACGTTATTTCTTGTCAGTGGCGGGGGTTACCAAAACAGATGAAGACGTTTTCGCCGCTTTACGCAAAGTGGCTCTGCAAGAAGATGCGTGGAATATAGCGTTATCTAACTACTCAAAGGGTATGCGCCAAAAAGCCGCCATCGCGTTAGCGCTCTTACGTAACGCCCCAGTGTTGTTTCTCGATGAGCCTACGTCGGGTTTAGATCCTGCCGCTATTGATGAGTTTAACGGTCTTGTAACTGAACTTAGTGCCTCTGGCGCTACTATTTTCATGGTTACCCACGATGTATATGGCGCCTGTCAGGTTGCCCACAGAATTGTGTTATTAAGCAACGGTAAACTTACCGGCTCTTTCGAGCGTGAGGCTGATAAGCCAATAGATACCGAAGCGGTTCACTCAGCATTCGCAGGGCGTACACTATGATAATGAGTGTCGTTAAAACGATATGTGCAGAGCAGTGGCGTTATTGGCTTCGCACCAAGGTTGCCACGACGGTGTTGATATTAGGCGCGGTGATGACATTGGCTGCTTTACTCGTGAATGCATTCCATATCGAAGAAGCCGCACATGTCCGTGAACACCTCCAAAGTAAAGCAGAGCAGAGCTTTAAAGCTCAACCCGATAAGCACCCTCATCGTATGGTGCATTACGGTCATTACGTATTTCGTACTCCCACACCGTTAAGCATAATTGAACCTGGCGTTGATCCATACACCGGCACCGCAATTTTTTTAGAGGGGCACAGGCAAAATAATGCAATGTTTGCAGAACAGCGCCAGGCAGCCGGCTTAAACCGCTTTAGCAGTTTAACGCCCAGCTTTTTAGCCCTTGTACTTGCGCCATTATTTATCATTCTTATTGGTTACGGTAGCGTATCGCGAGAGCGGGAGGCGGGCACATTAACTCTGTTGCTATCTCAAGGTACAACGCGCTGGCAGCTTCTGTTCGGTAAGTTACTCGCACTGTGTATTGCAAGCGGCGTTTTTTTACTGCCTCTGCTTTTAGCGTGTTTATATATTGCGCTTTCTAGTGGAAGTGCCGCGGTTGTTGCGTTATTCAGTTTAAGTTACGCCGTTTACTTCTTGCTTTGGGCTTTGGTGGTAACGGCTTGTTCTGCGCTCATGGAAAAAAGTAGCGCGAGTTTTACCGTACTTATTGTCATTTGGATGAGCGCTTGCGTGTTACTTCCTCGCTTAGGCAGTAGTATTGCCACCAATTTAGCGCCGTCGATGGGCAAACTTGAGGCCGATTTTAAAGTAGAAGAAAGACTAAGGAGTTTAGGTGATGGTCATGATGCAAACGACCCTGCTTTTAACAATCTCAAAGCAGAGTTGCTGGCTAAGTATAACGTCAACTCGGTCGACGATCTCCCGGTAAATTATAGAGGCGTAGTCGCGCAATACTCTGAGCAGCGTCAGGCTGAAGTCCTCAATGAGTTTGCTGATAATCGTATGCAGCAAGAGTTAGAGCAAGCCCGTATTGCTCGTCAATTTGGCTGGCTTTCTCCGGCGGTTGCTATTCGGTCTATTTCAACGGTGCTGGCCGGTACAAGTCTTGAAACCCATCACCGCTTTTTACGCGAAGCAGAAACCCTGCGTCTCGCGTTTGTTCAAGGCCTAAATAAGATCCATGCAGAGAAGCTTGACTACAAGTTGGATATGAACCGCAATGCCAGTGAGGAGGCGGCCGATAAAGCAGTAGTCGACTCAAGTAACTGGTCTTTACTGGCAGAGTTTAACTTTGAGCCCGAAAAGCCCGCAACACGACTAAGCAATGCAACCGTGTACTTTTTGCAACTGCTGTTTTGGATGGGTATTACTGTCCTACTTCTTCGTATTGCGGTTAGGAGGTTAAACCCATGATGCGTTTTAATGATATTAAACGTGAAGCAGGCTTTGTATTTGGGCATGGTCAGTTCAAATTAACCATCTTGGTTGTGTTTCTGTTGAGTGCAATGTCGCTTTGGGCTGGATTTGCAGAAATGCAGGAGCAACAGTCGACCATTGAGCGCCTATTAGAAAAAGACCAAGTAGAACGCAATAGCGTACTTTCTCAACATGCTAATTACGGCATGGTTGCCTATTATTCTTTCCATCTTACTTATGCTCCCCCTTCGCCTTTGGCCTTCTCTGCTGTGGGTGAGCGCGACGTATTTCCATGGAAACACCGTGTTCGTATGCTAGCGCTGGAAGGGCAAATTTATGAAAGCGACACTGATAATCCTGAGCTCGCTTTCTTGGGGCGCTTCGATTTTGCGTTTGTCACTAGCGTGCTACTACCGCTGTTTATCATTTTGTTGCTCTACGATTTAAAAGCCAAAGAACGTGAGGCGCGCCGCTTTGATTTGCTCAACGTTACCGCGCGCAATGCTCACGCCATATGGACCTCTCGCGTGCTCGTTACCTTGGTGCCCCTTGCACTTGCAGTGCTTATTCCTTTTGTTGCATTTGCTGTTGCTAGCGGCGCTGGGTTGAGCGCAATAACAAAAGTATGTGGCATTGTGACAGGCAATATTGTTATTTGGAGCATTATTGTTCTTGCCATCGGCGCCGCTAAACGCTTTGCTCAACTCAGCGCCACGCACTTAGCGTCTATTATGCTAGGAGTGTGGCTGATGACTACCGTGGTTGTGCCGGTTACCGGGCACACTATGATTAATGCGCTTATTGAAACGCCTGAAGGTGGTGACATTGTGCTTGTGCAGCGTGAGGCGGTAAACGGTGCATGGGACAAACCCGTTGAACAAACATGGAGCGCTTTTCTCAACACTCATCCGCAGTGGGCTAACTACACCGAGTTTGACCCCAAACGCGATAGCTCGTTTAACTGGAAATGGTACTACGCATTTCAGCAGGTAGGCGATGAGATGGCGAGCGAGCTCTCGAAGTCTTATCAAGCCGCCACGCTTAAAAAAGATGAAATAGCCGGTTATGTGGCATGGCTGTCGCCGTCTTTGCTTACGCAGCGACTGCTATCAAGTGCTGCAGATACCGACGTGAAAGCGATGGTGCGCTACGAAAACAGCGTACGACAATTCCACGCCACTCTCCGCGATTTCTATTATTATCATATGTTTAAAGCGCCAGCGTTTTCGCTTGAGAGCTTCAAACAACGGCCACAATTCACACCAAAAACACAAAAAAGAGTTACAGGAAAACACTGATGAAACCTAACTGGGTAAAAACCACTCTCGCTGTCACTTTAGCAACGTTTTTTAACACGTCTTCGTACGCACAAGATAACAGTACATCAAGTGAAACCGACATTGAGAAAATTACGGTTCGTGGTATGCACCGCGCATATCAGGGTGCTTTCGAATACAAAGAGGTGCCTGCCGCTGCTCAAAGTATCGATTTGGGCCTACTTTCCGACGCCGGAGCTATTAACCTTAATGATGCATTGGATCTTTCAGCGTCTGTAGCGCGTCAAAACAACTTTGGTGGGCTATGGAACAGCTTTGCCATTCGCGGTTTTTCAGGTGATGAAAACCTGCCCAGTGGATTTTTAGTCAACGGCTTTAATGCCGGTCGTGGATTTGGCGGGCCCCGCGACCTATCGGGTATCGAACAAGTTGATATCTTAAAAGGTCCAAAAGCGGCGTTGTTCGGCCGTGGTGAACCTGGTGGTGCAATAAACCTAATTACAAAGCGTCCCCAATTTCGACAGGGCGGTGAAGTAAAAGCAACTTACGGAAGTTGGGATCAAAAGCGAATAGAGGCAGACGTGCAAACGGTTGCTGGCGATACAGACAGCGTTGGTGTGCGCCTGGTGGGTTTTTATGAAGATGCAGAAAGTTTTCGAGACGTTGTAGAGACAGAACGTTTTGGATTTTATCCATCGGTAACATGGGATGTGTCAGCCGATACCTCAGTAACCTATGAATTAGAGTATACCGAACAAAAAATCCCCTTCGATCGCGGCGTCGCAGCACTTGATGGTAAGCTAGGTCATCAACCCATCGAGACTTTCACCGGCGATCCGAGTGGCGCCACCATTGATACAGAAGTGGTTGGGCATCAAATTGAGATTTCTCATGAATTAGCTGACGATTGGAGCCTTCTTTTAGGTGCAGGCTTGCGGGACACGACATTTGAAGGTAACGCGCTGGAAGCGAATTTTAGCGGTCGCCAAACCTTGTTTATCGATCCAGATCAGGCTCTGTTGTCGCGCTTTGCACGCTATCGCAATTATCAAACTGATTACTTAGTACTGCGCGGTGAAATTGCCGGTCAGTTCGACACGGGCTCGCTAACCCACCGAGTAATCATTGGTGCAGACTATGATAGGTTTGAAAATGACCAAGTGATCCTTCGCTATCGTCCACCGTTTTTCTCAAGCGATACCAACATCAACGACTTAGATTTAGACCAATACTTAGTGGTTGATATTTTCAACCCAGATTATTCTCCATTGCCGGACGTTCCGCTTTCAGACAACCTGGATCGTTTAGAGGAACAGAAAGCTTGGGGCGTCTATTTCCAAGATCAAATTAATATTACTGACAACCTGCAAATTCGTTTGGGTGGTCGTTTTGATAAATTTGAACAAGACATTGATAACCGCCTGGCAAGCCCGGTGAGTACCACATCCCAAGAGAACACTCGGTTTTCACCGCAAGTTGGCGCTGTGTATGTGTTTAACGATGCTACAAGCATTTACGCGACGTACGGTGAAGGCTTTCGTCAGTTAACCGGGTCAGATTTTGCTGGCAA
The DNA here is from genome assembly GCF_048987005.1 of Alteromonas ulvae. GTDB lineage: Bacteria > Pseudomonadota > Gammaproteobacteria > Enterobacterales > Alteromonadaceae > Alteromonas. The sequence continues at coordinate 272,732 of NZ_CP185261.1, forward strand.
TCCGTTCGAGCCAAATAAATCTGAATCTACAGAAATGGGGATAAAGGCTGATTTAACCTCAATGTTTGATAACGTGCGTGGCGACATCACGTTCTCGGTATTCAATATTGAACAAAGTAATATACTTGTTTTCGATGACCGCCCGGAAGCGTCTGACGGTTTTTTCCTTACTCCAGCTGGTGAAGCTCGAAGTCGAGGTGTTGAACTGGATATTAACGCTGAGTTCGAAAACGATATTTTACTTTGGGTGTCATACGCGTTTGTTGATGCTGAAAGCACCAACAATACAGCAGATGCCAACTTTGTCGCTGCGATAGAAGCCGGCGACCCGTTAATTAACGTACCAGAGAACCAGTTCAGTGTACAGATAAGCAAAGGCCTAGTGCTTGCTGGCATGCCGGTTCGCGTGGGGTCAGGCGTGTTATATGTTGACGAGCGTTTGGGTCAAACCGCGACTGACTTCTACTTACCCAGTTACACCACAGTGCGAGCGTTCGCTGAAATTCAGCCTATAGAAAACGTATCGGTGAGAGTGGACATTGACAATCTATTTGATGAAGAGTTTTATACTAACTCTTTTGCGGACGTTTGGGTTGAGCCTGGTGTCCCTCAGCGCTTTAGACTTTCAGCAAGTTATCGGTTTTAACGTTCAGGGATACTGTCAGAGGTCAGTTTTTTGGAAAATGATGGGATAACGAGCCAAGTTGTACGATGCGATCACAGGTTTTTTCTAACTGGGCGATGTCGTGACTAATGAAAAGGACGGTGCAGTTGGCTTCTCTGCACCGTTCTACAAGCAAATGGGTGATCTTTTTACTTGTGATAGGGTCGAGTCTTGAGGTGGGTTCATCGGCTATCAGTAACTTGGGTTTGAGCAACAGGGCTCGTAAAAGTGCAATGCGCTGAAGCTCACCGCCGCTCACTTCTGACGCCGTGCGCTCAAATAATAGAGAGTCTAGGCTTAACAGTGAGGCGAGCTCACTCATCTGACTTTTTGGCACCTTGTGTAGCTTTATAACGTCATGAATAAGTGTACTCAATGGAACATGTTCAGCAAAGGCGCTGGGCGGGTCTTGATATAGCTTTAGTTTCTGGTGGCGAGAAAGAGCATGATGAAATTGAATGTTGCCTCGGTAGGGAAGAAGCCCTAGCAGGGCATCACCTAACGACGTTTTGCCGCTACCACTATCACCGCTTAACCCAACAATTTCACCCTTCCCCAAGGTAAAGCTAACCTCGGAAAAAACATTTTTTCCACCTCTAGATACACGTAAATCTTTTATTGAAACGAGCGGCGAAAAATGTTCGCAAGTGGGCATTTTTTCAGGCCAATGCTGGGGTGCCGATTCAATAAGTGTTTGCGTATAGTCCGTGCTTGGGTTGGATATTATCGTACTGGTATCGCCTGTTTCTATGAGTCGCCCGTTTTTCATCACGATACACCTGCCGCCCAATGCCTCAGCCACCGTTACATCATGAGTGATTGTAAGCAGTGTACCTTGTTTTGCCTTTTGTTTAAGTTGAGCAATGATGTCGCTTTTACGACTGGCATCAAGTCCTTTGGTCGGCTCGTCAGCAATGAATAAAGGGGCTTGGGAAGCAGAAGCACATGCAAATGCCACACGCTGCGCCATGCCTCCAGAAAGCTGTGAAGGCACTTTATGCGTGTCGTTGTGTAGGCCGAGGTTGGCGAGTTTTTGATGCCCATCACGCTGGGCGGTTTGCTTGTCGCGCTGTTGTGTGAACTGAAACACTTCGGCAACTTGTTGGCCAATTGCCATCATTGGGCTTAATGAGTGCCAAGGCTCTTGGGGAAGCAAAACAATATCGCGGCCCCACATTTTTTCGCGGTCATGTTTATCCGTATTTAACATATCGACACCGTTTACGATGATAGAACCTGTTACCTCAAGTGCACTGGGTAAGTCGCCCATAATGGCTTGAGCAAGTAAGCTTTTTCCGGCGCCTGTTTCACCTAATAGCGTGAGGGTCTCACCCTGTTCTAGTTGAAGCGTGACATTCTCAACAATCACCGAGCTGCCAGCGCGAATAGTCAAATTTTCAATAGTAATTAGCGTGTTCACTGGTTCTGCTCTTGCGCATTATGTTTTGACGACGTAGGTGATTGCTTTGCAACAAGCAGGTTTTGTTGACCTGTGCTGACCTTGTTATCAGCCAATAAATGAAAGCCCAACACTAATATAAATAGCGTAATAATGGGCTGAGCAAGCAGCCACGGTGCCTCGTGATAATAAGGAAACAGCTCAACTATCATTAAACCCAGTTCTGGGCTAGGTGGCTTTAATCCCACGTAAACAAAGCCCACCGACGCCATCGCGATAATAGACGTTGACGCTCCAAACGCAGCGAGCGACATTACGTCTTTTTTTATCGCGGGCCAAATATGCATTTTAAATAGATAAGCTTTTCCAAAGCCCATGAGCATTGAGCATTCCAGGGCTGGCCCCTCCACAATGGGCAGCGTGATAGCGCGTACTAGCCGAAAATATTCAACGGCTAACACAATGGAGATAGCCAAATACAACATGGCAAATGAGCCTGGAACAAAGGCCGCAAAAAGCAAAATGAGCACAAGCCCAGGTAGTGCTAATACGGTATTGGCTAGGAAATTTAATGTCGTATCCACCCAGCCTTTACACCACGCCGCAACCACACCTAATGTCACACCCAATATGGATGAACTTAACACGCAAAGGGCGGCGAGAGATAAAGAAATACGAAGGCCCTCTGAGATTCTGGCTAACATGTCTCGACCATATTGGTCAGTACCTAACCAGTGCTGTGCATTTGGCGCGATAAGCGCCATCTTTAAATTTTGCTGATTGCCATTCACCCCCAAAAAAATGGGCTCGCCAACGGCAACGAGCAGAAGCAAACCTAAAAGCGCAATGCCTATTAATTTTGTTGAAGACAAGATGAAGTTGTTCATGGTTGCGTTTCTGTGTTAGCTCTTACTCTTGGGTCGAGGACGTACTGGCTTAAATCTACCAAGGTATTGACCAGTACAAACAATACGCCCATTAATAAAGCCGTGCCTTGCAACATAGGAATGTCGCGTGCGAAGACGGCATGTGAGAGGCCATGACCAATACCCGGCCATGCAAACAGGCTTTCTATCATTATCACGCCTTCAATTAATCCTATAAGTTGAATGCCCATAAATGCGAAAGCTGGAATGGCAATATTCGGTAGTGCATGGCGCGAAAACGCTTTGGCATTGCTGAGCCCTTTTATCTTTGCAAAGTGGAAATAGCCAGAATGGAGGGCATTAACCGTGCTATTTCTTATCACTCGGTTGGATATGGCGGCAAGACTAAGTCCTAGTGTGAAAACCGGTAATATGGTGTAGACAAAGCCCGATGAGCCAGCCACGGGCAGCCAGTTAAGCTCTAGCGCAAAAATAAAAATGAGTATTAACCCCAAACAAAACACTGGCTGAGAACGAATAAGGGTTGAGAACACGAGTGCAGATTTATCAAACAGAGCATAGCGGGTTTTAGTACTGTTTAATCCACTATATATGCCTAAGGGAAAAGCAATGCACGCAGAAACCAGTATGGCAAACCCCGCGAGAACAAGGGTATAGGAAAGCTGATTTTGTAACTCGTATACAATGGGCGCTCCGGTAACGAGACTCGTGCCTAAATCGAGGGTTATGAGATCGCCCATCCAAGCTAGGTACTGTTCCAAACCACTCCTGTTTAAGCCCAACTCTTCTGCAACAGCGTTGGCTGCACGTGTGGATACTGCATCATCACCATACCGACCTGCGGCAATTTTGTAGGCCATGTCACCGGGTAGTGAACGGGTTAACACAAACGTGAGTGTACCCACGCTCCATGCCATTAATACAGATTGCAGCAATCTGTGGAAAAGAATATTTTTCATTATTACGGGGCTATTTTCATTTGAGAAAGACGAAAAGAACGTTCGTAAGGATCAAAACTAAAGTTTTTGAGTCGACTTGACGTCGCAGTTTGCTGTACATAGTAAATAACGGGAATAAGCGGCATATCTTGTTCAATTTCCGTCATTATCGTCTCTATTTTGGCGTTATACGATTGCTCATCGGTGGTTAGGCTTAAGCTCTTAATCGTGTTGAAAACCGTTTCGTTATGCCAATTCATCGGTCCCCAATCGCCACCTTCTTCTGAGGAGAAGTCAGCAAGCATTATTCCAAGGGGGTCGGGGATGTTGGCAAAATTACGAGCCATGAGCGCCGTCTCTAATGAGCCATCGGCATGCCCAGAGGGAATGGCGCTGACATTCTCCATGTGCACAGAGAGAGACACACCAATTTGCTTCCATTGATCCTGTATCGCGGTGGCTATGGTGATGAGTTCAGGGCGATTGGCATAGGTGATCATAGTAAGCGAAAGCTTTTTGCCGTCTTTGTAGCGCAAGCCGTCGCTGCCTTCTATCCAGCCTGCTTCAGTGAGTAACTGAACCGCTTTTTGTTGGTGAGATGTCTGTGACACATTATCGTTACGTTTCTCTGGCTTGCGGATGTGCCAGTCGCGGATATTCGGCCCAAATAACTGATCTGCAGCAATATCGGGAATTCGCATCACGCCCATCGCAATGCCCTTTCTATCGATTGCTAAACTTAGTGCCTGCCTTACTTTTACGTCTGAAAGAATAGGATGACGGCTGTTAAGTTTAATCAGGGTTGTACGGGGAATTTTATCGCTAAATAAGTTTACGTTAGAGTCTGTGCGCAACATATTGACGGCTGCGGGATCTAAATTATAGACAATATCTGCTTCACCTGTTCTTACCATAAGTGCGCGAGTTTCTGAGCGGTGGCCTGTAATATAGTCCACATTTTCAATCGTTGCAGGTTCTCCCCAATAGTCATTAAATTTTGTAGTGCTTAGGCTATGGGGCGGTTCGAAGTGAGTAATTTTATATGGACCAGTGCCTATGAGGGTTTTAATTCGATTGAACTTACCGAAGGAGGAGGGAGCGACAATGGCTGTGGTGTAGTTACTCAACAATGAAGGAAATGGACGATAACTCTGATTTAACGTGAACGTGATGGATGACTCAGACTCGATTTCCATATTGTCAATCATGTCTTTTGAAAAAGGCGTAGGTTTGCCCAAGGCAACCGACAAACTGTTATACGCGGCGTCAACCGTCATCAATGTTCCATCGTGAAAATAGACACCTGAACGAAGGTTAAACGTCCATTCCGTAAAATCGTTATTACTCTTCCAACTTGTTGCAAGTCCGGGAATGAGTCGGCCTTGATTATCGACGTCTACCAACGTTTCTAAAACCTGCATTCTGGTAAACATATATCCTGTGCTTGCAGGGTCGTTATTGACTGGCTCAAAGGGACCGCTAACCACAATGTTGTTGGGAAGGGGGGAAGGTGTGCAGGCAGTGAGAAATAGGCTGACAACGACCGTTACCCACGTTAAACATTTCATTCGCATATGCCTGTCAATTCCCTCTCTGATAATAGACGATGTTAATGAATGTATAGCGTATACACAATGCTTCTAGAATTTTCAGCGGTGTGGTTTACACAACAATTCAGCATCACTATGCCGAGACGAGCTGCGGTGCTGTGATGAAGGCATGTTTCCTTGAATGAGTTTAAAATACTGTATTGATTAAGTAAAAGCGTTCTGGCTTACTTACCATACTAATTTTTTGTTAAAGGTTTGAGTATGCTTTTTAAAAGAAAGTCTGTGATTTCCATTTTGGCGCTTGTGTTGTGTACACTGCGTTTTCCTGTCAGTGCCAACGCGCCTTTTGAGCTCATGGGAGTGACCACCCATTCTGGTGAGAAAACATCATATATGGCTGGTGAAAGGGATATTTCTCTGCCCGTCACCGTTATTAACGGCAAAAACGAAGGCCCCGTACTTCTGCTAACAGCAGGTATACACGGCGACGAGTACCCGTCGATGCTCGCATTACAGCAGCTGCAGCAAAGTATTAATCCTAAGGAAATGAGTGGCGTACTGGTTGTGTTGCACTTGGCAAATTTGGACGGTTTCCATGAACACCGGCTAGCGCTTAACCCTCGGGATGAGAAAAACTTAAATAGAGAGTTTCCAGGTAGTGCTGTTGGCACGCCTACCGAGCAAATTGCAGACTTACTGACAAACGAATTCATCGATAAGGCTGATTTTTTGGTTGATATGCATTCTGGTAGCGCAAACCAAACCCTGCTAAATCATGTCTATTCGCCGTTTATTGGTGACAAAGCGTTAGATGAATTGACGCTAGCGTTTGCTAAGGCAACAGGCATGCAACATATTGTGCTTTACGGTGACAGGCCAAGAGATCCAAATAACTCTATTTCTTACCCTAACACCGCAATGACACGAGGAAAGCCGGGCCTTACTACTGAAATTGGTCATCTTGCGCAATCGAAGGAAGAATTTGTAAAAGAGGCGTTCACAGTGGCTAGAAACACCATGGTTTTTCTGGATATGTTAGCAGGAGAGCCTATCGAGCATCCAGATCCTATTATTTACGATACCTTAACGTCAGCAAAAAGCACAACCACCGGCTTTTTCCAGCCAGTTGTTGCTATTGGTGATAAAGTACAACAAGGCCAAGAAGTGGGCACCGTGTTGGATTACTTTGGAAACGTAGTCGAAACCATCGTGGCGCCAATGACGGGAACAGTCATGATGGTTAATCAAACGCCACCTATCAAAAGCGGCGGTTCGGTTTTAACTATTGGCGCTGAAGTGGGGCAATAACCCACTTCGCTCTCTCATCGTCGCCTAATTATGGTGGTATTGAGCCTCTCAACACCATGTTATAAATGTGCAGCGCTATTGCACCATATTTTCAGGTGATAATACCTCGTCGAGCTTTTCTTTAGACATAAGCTGCTTTTCTAATACTAAATCATACACGCTGTTACCCGTTGACAGCGCTTCTTTGGCCAGCGCTGTACTAATATCGTAACCCAAATGCGGGTTGAGTGCGGTGACAATGCCAATCGAAGATTTCACATTGTGTTCGCACACGCTTTGGTTGGCAGTTATTCCGGTAATACATCGAGTAGCGAGGGTATCCATACCTGATTTCAATATTTCTATCGACTCAAAAACACTCTCAACCATGACGGGCTCCATCACATTTAACTCTAACTGACCGGCTTCAGCGGCTAAGGTTACGGTTAAATCATTCCCAATTACTTTAAAGGCAATTTGATTAACGACCTCGGGGATAACCGGGTTTACTTTGCCGGGCATAATGGACGAGCCAGGCTGCATTGGTGGTAAATTGATTTCGTTTAACCCTGCTCTTGGGCCCGATGACAATAAACGAAGATCGTTGCATATCTTGGACAATTTCACGGCTAATTGCTTCAGCGCCGATGAATACATCACCAAGGCCCCCGTATCGTGGGTGGCTTCAATCAAATCGTCGGCTAAGCGTATATTTCTGCGTGTAATGTCAGATAAGTGATGTACCACACGTTCCCGATAAATTGGCGCGGCATTAATGCCTGTGCCAATTGCTGTGCCGCCCATGTTAACCTCTAGAAATTGTGCGCTACTGGTATTTAATCGTAGTAACTCGTTCTTTAAACTGCTGGCAAACGCTTTAAAGCTTTGCCCCAGCGTCATTGGTACCGCATCTTGTAATTGGGTGCGGCCCATTTTCAACACGTGTTGAAATTCTAGCGCTTTATCTTCTAAGCACACCACGAGGCGATTAATCACTTGCAGCAATTTTTCATTGGCGTCCATCAGTGCAACTTTAATGGCCGTGGGGTAAGCATCGTTGGTCGATTGGGAGCAATTCACATGATTGTTTGGGTGGCAATATTGATAGTCGCCAAGGGGTCTTCCCATTATTTCTAAGGCTCTATTGGCTACTACTTCGTTTATGTTCATGTTGGTCGATGTGCCTGCTCCCCCTTGGATCATGTCGACAATAAAATGGTTATGCAGCGCCCCTAGGGTAATCTCGTCGCACGCTTGGCAAATCGCGGTTTTAATTTCTTCTGAGAGATTACCTAACTCAAAGTTTGCCAGTGCAGCTGCCTTCTTTACCTTAGCCAGACCGCATATAAAATCAGGGTAGAAATTCAGCGTGATCCCACTGATATCAAAATTTTCGAGTGCCCTAAGCGTTTGAATACCATAATACGCCGTTTGAGGGACCTGTTTATCCCCGAGTAAATCACGTTCGTTGCGTTGCCCACTCGCCTGATACAGGGTAGCTATATTCTCATAACGATTATTCGCATACTGCATTCGCCGGATGATAATTTGCGAAATAGTGGCTGATATCTGCAGTGCTATTTTGCCATGTTCGCTCAATGCTGCTAGTAAGGTGTCACGCTCGAACGTGATCAACGTGACTGGTGAAAGTGCCCGTGCGCTTAAGTGATGCTGATGCGGTGGCGCTATGAGTATGGTCTCACCAATGAATTCATAGTGTGAAAACACGGTTAAACTTTGATGAGGCTCTGTGCGCTCATCAAATAATTGTACACTGCCATTTTCAATAACATACAGCGTATCGGATACGTCGTGCCCTCGGAACAGCATATCGCCTTTTTTAAGTATTTTTTGGCTGGCTAAGTTTACAAATATACTGAGTTCTTGTGTTGTTAAACCTTGAAATAACTCTACTTTTTCGAGGCAGTCGATAACTGATTGGCTTTCCATGTTGGCGGTTCTCAGTAGCGAAAAAAGGATGGCGAAGACACCAACTATAGCAATAACTACATGGGGTTTGTAGGTGAGAAGTGAAGGGGTAAAACACTATTGAAGACCATGCATTGGCAATTGCACTGTGCTAATAACACGTATTTAAACCGAATTTTCTGGTGTTGTTACTCGCTAAAAGGAAAGGGGCCTACTTTCAGCCCCTAATATAAAACGTCACCTCAGGCGTTGGTTAAAGTGCTACACGTTGTTGACTACCAAGACCTGGACCATAAACAATAGCGTTAAGCAGTAATCTGTTGGTACCTAATGCCGCACCGCGGAAGTTCGGCTGCCCAGAAAACAAAATAATTTGCCCCTTGCCACTGCGTTCACGAGTTAAGTAAGCGGTATTGGCAATACGCTGCTGTGCTTCTGGCCACAGTAAGCCGCTCATACGAACGTTAAGCGTTTTATCGTGTGGCAGTGTGAACCAGCGATCGGCGTTTTTCTCACTTTTCTTTGATTCACTTTTTTCTTGGTTTTTAGCACTTTTAGATGAAAAAACTCCAGCCCTTACAACGGCTTCGCTGTTGTCTGCCGACATCAGCAATGGTTGATCGCTATAAAGCAATGGTAGTACTTTTGGCGTGCCGGCTGTTAGCCAATGCTGTTGGTCAGTTCGGCCTGCCACCATAGCGCCGCTCGGCATAAAGTGGCTTAACCATTTATCGCGGCGGCTTAGCTCTTCCTCTTTAAGCGGTTTAGGCAAATCGTCCCATGGAAAAGCGAAGTCTGTATTTAATGTATGAGACATGGCTGCCTTGGTATCTATTTCGTCTAAAGTCGCCATATATTCACGGTGTAAAGAAATATCGTAATCAAGCGCTTTTTCAAAGCTGTTTTCAATGGTTTTCACATTGGCAATGCCATCTTTACCCGCTAAAGCTGCCGCACTTTTGCCGTGAGCGATAAGCGTTCCGCCATTGTTAACCCATTCATCTAAAAGTGCTTGCTTAGATTTATCAAGTGCGCCGTAGCTAGTGGGGAGCACAATGACATTGTAACGACGCAAGTCAGTGCGATTTAAAGAGTTTACGTCTATTTGGCTATGGCGAATGCCCAAGTTAACATCGATGCTATACCAGGTTGCGCCCACATCATAGCTAGACACATTGCCATGGCTTAAAATAGCCACTTGCGGCCTTGTAAGCAGATCAAAATGCTTGCCTCCCCACTCAGGTAATTCGCCCTCACCAAAGCCACTTGTTGTAGCAGTTACCGATATCATAAGCTCATCGGCGGTTTGCTTTATTAGGCTTGCAAGATTTTCTGTATTGGGGTTATCGGTCACCGTTACCGCAATAGAGCCTCGATGGAAAGCCGTGTTTGCAAACTCTGATTCGCGGTCGATATAACGAACATAAACACCGCGTTCCATCAGCCTTGCAGCAAAAGCAACAGATCTATCATCGGCACCGTCAACTATCCATGCAATAGCATTATCCAGTAAGGTATGGGTGTGGGCGCTTGGTTTATACAGGCTCATATTACTAGTAAGATGCTCTGGCACGGTGACGCTTTCTAGACCGTACATCATGGTTAAGTTCCATGCAGTGGTATCGTACATCAGTGATGAACCGTCACGCAGGGTTTTCTGACGCTCCTCTAGTAATACGGCGTCATTAACGCCAGCGTCAAACTCCATGATAGCGGCAATAAGCGGTGCCTCAGGCTGGCGGTTGGGTATAACAAGGCTTCCCTTGGGAATGATGAGGTCTTCTTTCACTTCACCTAATTGAGTGGTAGCACGGTCTACTTCAATATCTTTATCCGCAACATACACATTAATATCCTGTGCCTGCAAACGGCTTACCAGTGCGCTTGTTCTTCCCACGTTATCATTTGCCATTACCACGTAAGTGCGATTGGCGAATTTGCCTTTTGAGGCCACATTATTTTTGCGCCCCTGCCAATAATCTTGGTACATGGCTTTACTGTTTTTATCCAACGTCTTGAGGTTGGCAAGGGTGGATACAAACTGATGATGCACCGATTCCATATAGGTCTGCACCGTACCTTCAGGTCGACGCACGCCGTCTTCAGCCATACGAGATTGCTCGTAAAGAATATGCATGGTACCGCGATATTCAGCGTAGTTTGAATAGCCTGGGTACCAGTTTTCAAACCATTCACCGGTATAATAGCGCCAGCCTTTCTCATCAAAAGCGGCAGACTGATCACGGGCAAAGGTTTTTGCCCATTTTTGCAAATTAGGATCAATGTTTTGGTTTAGTGGTTGGCGGGGGGGACCCATTAAAAACGTATCTTGGCTTCCCATTTCATGACCATCAATCATTAGCTGGGGCCGCCAGTCATTAATCATTTTAACGCGACCGACGGTTTCAGGCTGCGTTAGATAAAAGAAATCTCGGTTTAAATCGAAAAAGTAGTGATTTGTTCTGCCGTAAGGCCAGTCACCACGGTGCAGCAACGACTGGTCGTCAACATTTGGCGCCGTACCACGATACTGCTCGAGTGATTTGGCAAATCGAGCGCGGCCGTCAGGGTTCATCATGGGGTCTATCACCACCACCATATCGTCAAGCAGTGCTTCCACGTCTTTGTCTTCACTGGCGATTAGGTGATAAATAGCGGTTAACGCTGCATCGGCGCCTGATGTTTCATTGCCGTGAATAGAGTATGCCATCCAGGCAACGGCTGGCAGTGAATTGATGATGTTGCTGGCTTGGCTATCGCTGGTAGTTAAAGGATTAGCGAGCTTGTCGATATTACTTTTAATGCTATCCAGTTCACTGAGTAACGCCGGCGTAGATATAAACGCGGCAATCAGTGGGCGACCTTCATGGGTGCGCGCATACTCGACTACGTGTAATCTATCGCTTTGCTCAGCCCAGTGCATCACAGCACTGTGTATTTGCGCTGGGTCGGCAACGCGAGAGCCAATGGGAAAGCCGAGCAAAGTGTCAGGATGGGTTATTTGTTCGTTGTAATTACCAGTGAGTAACTCTCCCTTGTATTGAAGATCTGGATCTTTTATAGGTTTCATGAGGACCGCTGAATAAGCAGGTATTATCGCTAGTCCTAGCAGAAGCGTGAACCACTTGGTGATGGATTGCATGAGTGTTCCCTTATCGTTTTTTAGTCTTATTGTGTGTTGCTTTTTGTCGCTATGATTTTTCGAGATAGTTTCTTATTACTTTGATGTTCTTATAGTGTAGGGTAAAAATTGAACGGTCAATGAGGCTGCGATGAACGCAGTGGTAATCAAGATTTACATGCTCTGTGGATGCAATGATTTCAGAGGATTCAGTATGGTTTAAGGAGATGAGCACCGCGGTGATACTAAGAGGAGAGTAAAAAAGGCGCAATCGTTAACTACGCCTTTATTTTTTAGATGTTACGCGCTTTCTGTAGAGTTAAGGAAGTTGCTGTAAGTATCTAAAATTGATGGTTTTTCCCAATGCAAAAAATGGCCTGTATCGGGCACGAGTTTATATACGCAATTTGGAATTTTAGTCACTGCCGCTCGAATACCTTCGTGGTCTAAAATGGTGTCATGTTCACCACAAATAACCAAGGTTTTCGCTTCAATTTCACGTAAGTTAATCAGCTTGCTAATGTCTCTGCTGGTCTTCACAAACTCGCAGTGCTCGTAAAAATTTAGCAGCTCTTTCTCATCCATGTTTGAAAACTGATTGATCATTTGTTGTTTTTGCGATTCTGGAATATATTGGCCAAAACACTCAATCATCAGAGGCGCAATGTTTTCAACGTCACCGGTCTTAAACGCCGTTTGACCGCGGTGAATTAGCTCTAAAATAGTATCGTTGGTAGATACCCCAAAACTCCCTAGTATCATTTTTTCTATTTTAGTTGGGTACTTTGCGGCAATGTACGCTGCTAATATAGTCCCCCATGACGCAGCGGCGAGTACTACTTGATCGGTTTTGGCTGTGTCTTCAATTACGTTAAGCAGCACTTGTTGCTGCTCTTCGAAGGTCACTTGTGGAGCGCCTGAGAGTATTTCCGCGCGACCAGTGCCGGGCAAGTCAAATACAACAACAGAGAAAGAGGGCACAAAGCGCTTAACAAAGCTTCGCCATACTGCCATGGTTTGTTTTGCTCCGCTTATGCATACAATAGTGTTTGGTTTGTCCCCATAAATACGATAGGGAACAAGGAATCTATCACAACGTATACTGCCTTTTACAACCTTCACTCAATCGCCCCATTACTCTTATTGCATTTTATTTGCTATTAATGCTTTGTTATCTACTATTGGCTTTTGACCAAACCATATTGACCACAGGGCTCTAGTGAGCTCGCTGTTATCTGTTTCAACGATCTTTCGCTCGTTGAAATATACTATAAGTTTACCCACATTCACACGCGATAATATTAATCGCGAGTTTTCAGTGATATCGCTATCAAAACCATCTGATAATCGCGCTATTTCATTTTTAATATCACTCAAATCGATATTGGGGTTATTGCGTTCGATGCCGTCCATTAATGCTTCTTCAACTTGTTTTCGAGAAACATCTCGGAGAAACTCTATTTCCACCCGTTGTGAAAATTGTCCTGTAGAAATCAGCTTGATAAGTTCGTTAGGATCATCGGGGGTTTCTTGAGGCCAAGCCATAAAATGACTTATTTTATACACACTAAAGAAAAAACGTTTTCTCACCGTTGAGCCACTAAATGCTAACACCTCAGACGGTTGTACATACTCAGGTAACGACGCTGATTCAGCGTGCGCAAATGTACTTGCGGTTAATAATACCATTGCCCATACGCAGGAATACAGCGAAGCCCAAATTACGGCTAAAAGGCTGTAATGACATATCCATTTCATAGGTAACTTATTCCAACAGTGAAGACTTAACAGCCGGTTGAGAGTACGTTGTTCAGTGACGTTTAAAAAGCATATTAACAAATATTTAATGTGGGAAGGAGATTGCGTTGTTATTTTTCGGTAAACGGAAGCCAAGAAGGGCAAAAGTAAGAAAAAGAGTAGGGTGAGAAGCTAAACAAAAAAATGGATAAAAAAGCAAGGCATCAACTCAAATCGGGGTAATGACTAAGATAATACCTTGCAACAGTGATGAACGGGGGAGGGAAGTACAAAAATGCACTTCGTTTTTTTAATTTTTAATATCGCAACGAGAACGTGACGCGCACGTTGCGAGGCTCTACAGGGTGATAATGCAAATCTTCTATGCCTTCCTCAGGTTCGCCAGGGAGGCGTGATGCATAAAAATAGTCAATATCATGGTCGTCGCTATCTAATGCGTTTAACACTTCAAGAGTGACATCCCACGTTGGCTGGCGATAGGCAACTTGGGCATTGAGTAAAAACGTCGATGGCGGAGAAACTTCATCAAAGCTTTCTACCGTTCGCGAGCTTAAATAACGAGCACGAAGCATATAACTCATGCCTAGCTGGTCGCTATTTTGATAGTAGGTCGCCCCTGCGCTGACAACACCAGGAACTGTGCCATCAATATGTCGGCCTTCACCCTCAACCCTATCGCTAAAGCGAGCATTAGTGTAAGCCGCTTCAATATCGGTGGTAAGGTGGTGACTTATCCAATAATACGCGCTTAGCTCAATACCATTTCTTTCTGACGGCCGGCTTGGCTCTGTAAAACCTGCATCGCCTACATACAGCAACTCGCTGTCCAGCTCTAATCGCCATAGTGCGGCGGAGATGTTGAAGGTTCTTCCGTCTGTATAATTGACACCTGTCTCATAACCTAACGATTTGACCAATAATGGTGATGCCGGTGTTGGCTCTGAACTTACAGGGTCAATGGTAATGGTTGCACCACGGGCGTCATTAGAATGAAAGCCTTGGCCAATGTTGGCAAACGCTGTGATATCGTCGGTAATAGCGTATTTTAGCGCTGCTTTTAGCGTAAATAGGCCATCACTTTCTTCACCGCTATTGGCCGCGAGGTCGCTTGTCACATCCACATCTAGGTAATCGTAACGACCACCGAGGGATAGGCTCAGGGCGTCTGTTAGCAGTATGTTTGACTGTGCGAACAAAGAGTAGCTACTGCTCTTTATGGCGTCCTCTCTAATCGTGCCTACGCGTTGCAAGTTCTGCGTGCGATAGAGGCCTACATTCTCAATATCGTCGAAACGCCATTGAGCACCCATGGTAATGGTACTGCCATCGGTTACCGCCAGCGGTACTGTGGTAAATATTTCGCCACCATAAATTTGCCGGTCGTCAGCTTGCTCAAACTGGTCTCCCGTTTCTGGGTTATCTAAGAAATAGGTGAAGTTAGAAAACAACGTTAAGTCGGTATCAATGGCATAAAACGAAGCATTAATGCCATCGCTGGTGTAGTTTGCAGATAGTGAATAGCGTGAAGATTCTCCTCCAACGTCGGTGTCAATAGAGCCAAGGCGATCGATTAGACCGCTTTCTATAGCGCGGGCGGGCACTTGATCAGCACCGTTCCAGCTATTGTCGTATGCCATTCCCGTTACCGTTAACTCCCCGTCGAACAAAGGCGTGACATAGCGAATGTTGGCATTCTTTTTCCGCACATCTTCACTGATATCAGTCCATGGGCCGTCGTATGTCTGGTACTCAAACGCCGCAATGGCCTTACCTTCGCCGATGTCAGCGTGGTTTAATGTAGCGAGTCTCTGGTAGCCGTATTCACCAAGGGTAAAAAACAGGCGATTGTCGTCGAGAGAATTTTTTAAATTAAAGAATGCACCACCGGCACTAGAGAAATCGCCAATATTCGCATAGTAGGTGCCTTTAAAATAACTCAAGTTATCTACCATTTCGGGGATGACAAAGTTAAGGTCGCTATAGCCTTGTCCATGACCATGGCTACGCATATTGATGGGCATGCCATCAACGCTAACGGTAAAGTCGGTGCCGTGGTCTAAGTTAAAACCGCGCAAAAAATACTGATTAGCTTTGCCCGAGCCGCTATGTTGAGTGACCATCATGCCAGGTATGAATTCAAGCATTTCGCCCGTGCGCAACATGGGGCGTTCAAGCAACGTATCGCCCGAAACCCAGCCTTGGGATGCAGACACAAATTCGCCACTTTTCTGTGACATATCGCCTTTTATGCGAATATGCTCTATATCACCTTCTGCGGGAGCATCGAGGTCAAAAGCCAGTGCAAAAGAGGGTGACGCGTATAGTATTGATGCAACGCTAAGAGATAGCGCTGAAATTGCATAACCTGAAGCCATGATTATCCTTAAAGCAAAAACAAGTTCAGTAGTGAAACGATTCATGGGATGCTTTAGATGCAAATAACACGTGTTTATTATTACCCGGCTTAAAAAGCACTGCTTTGTGTGACAGAAATTAAAAAGCCCGACTTGCTGAACAAGGCGGGCTTTTATGTGCTAGCGATTATATCGCTAATCTTAATTTAATTTTTTATTTTTCAGATGTTTATTCTAAGTCACTATGTCCTAGTTCTCACTTAGTCAAGCTGCTTTCTAAGCTCTGCCATAAAGGTATTAATGCGTTCTGCGTTTTTACCTAAGTCACTTTTACCTACTCGAGACTTGCTGCGAACATCAACAAGGGTGTTGTCGCCTTTTTCTGTCAGCCTAATTACTACATCGTCTTTAAAGCCAAACCATGTCGTTGTATCTGTGGCTTCTAGCGTGTTAGGCAGGGCGCCAGCGGTAACGTTGTCCCAGCCAAGGAGCGCAATGGCTTTTTCTGCAGCAGCGTACACTTCACTTACCGGCTGTGGAAATAGCTGCGTTTTAATTTCTGGATAAGCCTCCAACTGCTGCTTAGTAATATCGCCGCCTTCGTAATTAATATCGTTTGGCGCACCTTCGCGAAGCGGTGCAATAGCAACAAATTCAGGTGGGTTGGTAACATCAGTGGTAATGTCGTGAATAGGCGGTACAGTGCTTGCCTTGCTCATCATGCTGACTGGCATTGCAACCGCAATTAACGCTAAAACAGCATATACGATAGTGCTCCCCCAGCTAATATTTTTACGATTTATGACCACCTGAAGCACGATAAGGATGAGAGCAGCACCGCCAACGTAAACACCGTAACGTAAAGACGTAAATGCCGTACCTAAGCCTACACCGGCGAATTGATACAAAGGGCCTGGTAATACAACCATCAAAAAACCAAGAATGCTGGTTAACGCGACTACTATTTTCAAGGGAACTCCATTATTTTTGTTTTATATTTTTGACTACTTTAACAGGCATTTCGGAGTTTTGGATTATTTTATAAAAGATAAATGTGCAATGGTGCTCCATTCACTTTTCTCCCAGCCCAGTAACAAGTGCGGTGATAAGTGTAGTGCTAAGTGCACCAATATATGAGGTTTCTTGCATGTTGCGCCTGCAAAGGGGAAATTCTTGCAGCGTGAAAACGTTGATAGCGTGAAATCATCCGCAGCTTGAATACACTCGCTTATAAAGTGGCGGCTCCTTAATTGCTCGTGATACCGTGTGCCTATTAAGATGAGATTTTGAGCAACAACACTCTCAAAGACAAGATTTTGAAAAGTAGAATTTTGAAAAGTAGCATTTTTACGAGAAGTAGTTTGAACACCAATACTGTAAGCACAGCGCAAGGTGACTCGCCATTACACGAACTCCTTGCTGACATGTTAGTCGATATTCTATCAACCATGGTGAGCATGTTTGAGGAGGGCGTCAGTGAGTACACCCTTATTTCGATGTTAAAAAAGCCGCCTTATGCCGTTTTTGATGAAGAGGCCCTGCGCGATCCGCTTATGCTGTTTAAAACCCACTTCATTTTGTTTAACGCACTCTATCAACTGCGTTCGATATGGCTTAAGAATGGGGTAGGCAAGCTTGATATTCATACGCTTAACATTCGCCTTGATTCATTCGCAAGTAGAGGTGCAGGTGCCGCTGAGCCTAAACAAGAGATGGCACAAAAGCTTGCACCGGAGCCTACACTTGCACCTGAAGATGAATTAGCAATAACAGAAAGTGCGCACAAGATAGGCCCTCACGATGCATTGGCTTCTTATTATTTAGATTGGAACAATTTCGAACAAACTGACGAAGAGAGTGTTGAGGCATTACTAGCAAGCTTTTGGACAACAATGGGAAAGGCCCAATACGCTTCTTTCAACGATGGCGATATTGAAACAGCCCATCGTATACTTGGGCTCACCTGGCCCTGCGCTGCATTACCCCTTGAAGAACATGACGCCTATTCTTTGAAAGAGATTAAAAAACACTACAGAAAAAAGCTACAGCAGCTGCACCCCGATAAAGGAGGAAGTCGCGAACAAGCTCAGCAGGTCATTTCGGCATACCAATTATTAGTACGCTTCTATTCGTTTAAATAGAACGTTAACGGATAAAACCGGCGTAGCGATAAGGATAAATGATATGTCTTTAGTTATTTAACGACAGCATTTGTAAATTCGGCTACTCAGCCTTTTAATCTTTAGTATAAGAGCGCAAAATAGCGCCAATAAGAACATAGCTTCGTATATATTCGAATTCCAAACTATGTCACATCAATACCGGTACTCAACAGCCACTATGGCCTCGCCAACAGTGAGTATTCTGGCACAGGAAAATAGACAAGTTTTGTAAACATTCATTGCGTTATTGCAGATGGCATATCGCAGATGGCGGATTTTAGACGGCGTTCGGCTGTCTGCATTCAATTAGTTATTGGGAAATAGAAGATTTATGAGTCGCACCTTTCACTTTACTGCAGCGTTTTTGACATTAATTGCGCTTTTAGGCGTTGCAGCATGTTCAAACGAATCAGCACAATCACAGGGCTCACAGCAGTCAATGCCTGCTCCTTCTGTTTCGGTATTAACCCTCAAAAGACAGCCAGTGCAACATGAAATGGTGCTCCCAGGTCGGGTAAGTCCATCTCGTCAGTCACAAGTTCGTCCGCAGGTGGATGGCGTGATAACAGGTCGCCTTTTTGAAGAGGGGGCGCAGGTGGAAAAAGGCCAGCAGCTGTATCAAATTGATGAAGCGCGATACCTAGCGCAGTTAAACAGTGCAAAAGCAGATTTGAAAAGTGCGCAGGCCAACTTGAAAACCTTAGAGGCCAAAGCCCGTCGATACGATGACCTGGTCGAGAAAAACGCCGTTAGCAAACAAGAATACGACGATGTTATTGCGCAAAAAGAACAGGCCGAAGCTGCTATTAGCGTTGCTGACGCTGCCGTGGACGTTGCCAAAGTGAATATGGGGTATACCAAGGTGTACGCGCCTATAAGCGGGCAAATTAGCCGCTCTTTCGTTACAGAAGGTACACTTGTTACCACCAACCAAGCGCAGCAACTTGCCATTATTACTCAACTCGATCCCGTTTTTATCGACATGCAGGAATCGGGCGCGTCCATTCTCACCTTACGCCAATCTATGCGAAATCAAGGCGCATTAGATGTGGAATTAACGGTGGATGAAGTGAGCGGAGAAAAGTACTCACACACCGGTAGCGTTAAGTTTTCTGAAGTCACCGTTGATGAAAGCACGGGCTCAGTAACGTTACGCGCCGAAATGCCCAATCCCGACAGTATCTTGTTGCCTGGCTTGTTCGTTAAAGGCCATGTGATCACCGGGCGAGAAAATGCACTGCTTGTTCCACAGCGAGCTACAACCCGGCAAACCGACGGCTCCCTCTCAGTGTACGTGGTGAATAGCCGAGGTGAAGTTGAGGGTCGAACGCTGAGCGTTGGACAAATATATCGCGACCAATATGTGGTAAAGGATGGGGTAAAAGAAGGTGAACAAGTTATTGTTACCGGATATCAAAAAGTAAAGCCAGGTGCGAAAGTGAATGCATCTGAGTGGCAACCTTCATCACGCGGCTCACGATAAGCAAGCAAGGAATTTTTAGTTATGGCTCGCTTTTTTATAGACAGGCCCGTGTTTGCATGGGTTTTAGCAATTATTACGATGATGGCCGGCGTGCTTGCCATTTATACACTTCCCATTGAGCAATATCCAAAAGTGGCTCCGCCTACGGTAACCATCAGTGCTGCGTACCCTGGTGCCTCTGCTGAGACCGTAGAAAACTCTGTTACTCAGGTTATAGAGCAGAGCCTGTCGGGTATAGACAACATGCGCTATTTTTCTGCCAGTAGCTCTAACAGCAGTGTCTCTATTAGCCTAACTTTTGAGCCCGGTACCGACCCTGATATTGCGCAGGTTCAAACCCAAAACAAAGTACAGGGAGCGTTACCTTTATTACCTGCTGAAGTACAGCAGCAAGGGGTTACGGTATCTAAATCGAACAGTTCTTTTGCCCTAGCCGTTGGCTTTTACTCTGAAGACGACTCGATGAACCAGTTCGATTTGAGCGACCTTCTCGTTTCTCAGTTTCAAGACCCCATATCGCGGGTGAATGGTGTGGGGAGCGTGCGAGTATTTGGTGCCCAGCGCTCTATGCGTATATGGTTAGACCCGAACAAACTTTACAGTTATAACCTCACCCCTGTCGATGTGCAAGCGGCGGTTCAGGTGCAAAACACCGATGTGTCGGCGGGTCAGTTAGGCGGCTTGCCAGCCATAAATAACCAACAGATAAATGCGACTATTCAGGCGCAAAGCCGCTTACAAACTGAAAAAGATTTTGAAAACATTGTACTGCGCGTAAATACCGACGGCTCTCAAGTGCGTGTGCGTGATGTGGCTCGCGTTGAATTGGGTGCGCAAAGCTACGATGTTATTGTGCGCTACGACAGAAGACCCGCGTCGGGCATGGCAATTAGCCTGACCTCTGGCGCGAATGCTTTGGATACGATTAAAGCAGTGAAAGACCGGGTAGAAGAGTTACGCGCTAACTTGCCAGACAGTGTAAAAGTGGTTTATCCGGTAGACGCCTCACCTTTCATCGAGCTTTCGATTCAGTCGGTGGTTGAAACCCTAATAGAAGCCGTGGTGTTGGTATTTTTAGTTATGCTGCTCTTCCTACAAAACTGGCGAGCAACGCTTATTCCTACCATTGCCGTTCCGGTAGTTTTGCTTGGCACCTTTGCCGTACTGTCGCTATTTGGGTTTAGTATTAACGTACTCACTATGTTTGCCATGGTGTTGGCTATCGGTCTTCTCGTTGACGACGCCATTGTAGTGGTTGAAAACGTTGAACGAATTATGGAAGAGGAAGGTCTGTCGCCTGCCGAAGCCACCAAAAAGTCGATGACACAAATTACCGGCGCGCTCGTGGGTATTGCGGCAGTGCTGTCCACTGTATTTATTCCCATGGCCTTTTTCAGCGGATCTGCTGGGGCTATTTATCGTCAGTTCTCGATAACCATTGTGTCTGCAATGACATTTTCTGTGTTGGTTGCCATTGTTCTATCGCCGTCGCTTTGTGCCACGTTATTGAAAAAACATCCTGAAGATCAGGATAAAAATAAAGGTTTCTTTGGGTGGTTTAATCGCAACTTCAATAAAGGTCGTGACTCGTATCAGCGAACCACGACGCACATGGCTCAGCGATTTAAGCGCTACTTTGTGGTTTACGGGTTATTAGTGGGAGGCATGGCGCTTATTTTCAGCCAGCTACCGGGCGCTTTTTTGCCTGATGAAGACCAGGGGCGAATGATGGTGCTTGTCAGTACCCCTCCAGGCGCCACGGCAGGCAGAACATTAGAATCGATAAAGCAAGCAGAGGACTACTTCCTGAACGAAGAGCAGGAAGCAGTGAATGGTCTGTTTTCAGTTGTTGGTTTTAGTTTTGCCGGTCAGGCACAAAATGCAGGTATGGCGTTTATTAATCTAAACGATTGGAGCGTACGAGATGACGATAGCTCGGCCTTTGCCGTGCTAGGAAGAGCTTTTGGTGCGTTTAGTCACATTGAGGATGCTTCTGCCTTCCCAATTGTACCGCCGCCTATCATGGAGTTAGGTAATGCCACAGGCTTTGATATGCAGCTAGTCGACAGAGCGGGGAACGGCCATGAAGCGTTAATGAACGCGCGTAATCAACTGTTAGGAATGGCGGCGCAAAACCCGAAACTGGCAGGTGTGCGCCCTAATGGGCTTAGTGATGTTCCTCAGTTTAAAATAAACATTGATAGCGAGAAGGCCTCCGCGCTAGGTTTGAATTTAAGTGATATTAACCGAACCCTTCAAATTGCATGGGGCTCGAGTTACGTTAACGACTTTATCGATAAGGGGCGTATAAAACGGGTGTATATGCAGGGCGATGTACCACACCGTATGACGCCAAACGACTTGGAAAAATGGTATGTGCGCAATAGCGATGGTGAGATGGTGGCGTTTAGTACCTTTGCTACTACCGAGTGGGTGTACGGCTCTCCTAAATTGGAACGCTTCAACGGTACATCATCGGTGAATATTCAGGGTAACCCTGCTGAAGGAGTGTCCTCAGGCGAGGCCATTGCCGAAATGGAAAACCTGGTTGCGCAATTGCCGCCAGGCTTCGGTATCGAGTGGTCGGGCTTATCTTTTGAAGAGCAGCAAGCGGGCTCGCAAGCGCCAGTGCTGTACGCCATTTCAATATTGGTGGTGTTTTTATGTCTCGCTGCATTATACGAGAGCTGGTCGGTGCCTTTTGCGGTGATGTTGGTGGTGCCATTAGGTATTTTAGGCTCGGTGACAGCGGCGTTTATTTTCAACCTACCTAACGACGTTTACCTGCAGGTGGCATTTCTAACCACCGTAGGCTTGGCAGCGAAGAACGCGATTTTGATTGTGGAATTTGCCAAAGAAGAATACGAGAATGGCGTAGACTTAATGACAGCGGTTTCAAATGCAGCAACTCAGCGTTTTCGCCCTATTCTTATGACCTCGATGGCCTTCATTTTAGGGGTAACGCCATTGGCCTTAGCCAGCGGCGCCGGTGCGGCAAGTCAAAATGCTATTGGTATCGCCGTGATGGGCGGCATGTTCGCAGCCACCTTCTTAGCTATCTTCTTTGTGCCTATGTTTTATGTAATGGTGGAAAAACTGTTTCATAAAGAAGACAAGCAGTGAGGATTTACGATACAGTAAATTTTTATCTCTCGTACTGTTAATGAAATTGTAGTTTCACTAAAAAATACAATAAGGACATGAGCAATGACAACCGTTGTTTTTTCGCACGGCAAAGAAAGCGGCCCTTGGGGCAGTAAAATTACAACGCTTTCAAATGTGGCAACTGATATGGGCTTTGGTGTAGAGAGTATTGATTATCAAGATCTCGAGTGCCCAGAAGCCCGTTTAATGCGTCTTAAAGAAACGATTGCCGAAAAATGCAACGACGTCATTCTCGTGGGCTCAAGTATGGGCGGTTATGTATCGCTGGCGGCGGCGAGTCAGATTTCTGCTCGCGGGGTTTTTCTAATGGCGCCGGCTCTATATATGCCCGACTATAAAATTCAGCGCTATCCCTACGATGGTTACGTGAGTTTAGTGCACGGTTGGAATGACGATATCATTCCAATTGAAAACAGTCTTAAATACGCTCGCCACCAAAAGGCCCAGCTATTGCTGCTAAACGATGGTCATCGTTTGGCCAATAGCAAGTCGGTCATTTCTCCCTTTTTTAGAAATTGGTTAGAAAAATTCCGCTACCAATGAGCCTTTGAGATAACTGCAGAGACATTAATAGTGCCCTAAGAAAAATGCTCGAGCAAAAAATAAACAGCTAAAACGCCCATATCAGTGGGCGTTTTTTTTTGGATAATGTAAATACTCGACTTCTAAGACTAATCGCTTAGGTAGGTATTTCTTTATTGTGGCGGGAAAGTAACTGAATTTATGGCATTATAGGTTATCGGTTTCGCTAGCTTATAAAGGCAGAAATGTATGGCATTACGCTTACCTCCAGCGCCAGATTGGCCCGCGTTGATAAAATCAGGCTGTCGTGTTTTTGTTGGCGGTAACGCATCAGTACCCCACGCACTTGTGCAGCACCTCATTGATAATAGTGAGGGGTTCAGCGACATTGAATTGGTGCACATGCTTGCTTTAGGCGACACACGGTGGGTAAAGGATGAATACAAAAACCTGTTTAAGGCAAATACCTTCTTTATTGGCGGCAGCGCCATGCGCAAAGCCGTTGATGAAGGGCGAGCTGACTATACACCGGTGTTTTTGTCAGAAATATCCAGCTTATTCAGCGATGGGACATTGGCATTAGATGCTGCAATGGTAAATGTCAGTCCGCCAGATGAATTTGGTTATTGCTCTTTAGGCGCATCGGTTGATATTGCCATGTCTGCCATACGTCATAGTAAAAAAGTGATTGCCCAAGTAAACCCGCAAGTGCCGCGCACAGCGGGGCATTCCTATATTCATATTAGCGAGATACACGCCTGTATTGAAGCTGATGAACCGCTTGTGGAAGTGTCTACACCGCCCATAGACAGCGTAGCAGAGCGAATTGGGCAGTATGTAGCTATGCTAGTGAATGACGGTGCGACACTGCAATTTGGCATTGGAAAAATACCCAGCGCTACCCTCAAGTATCTTTGCACTCATAAAGATTTGGGCATACACAGCGAAATGCTCACCGACAGTATTATTGAGTTACTGGCTTCAGGCGCCGTCACCAATAAGAAAAAGACATTCCACCCCGGTAAGGTTGTCACAAGCTTTGCCATTGGCACGCGCAAGCTTTACGAGCTGATTGATAACAATCCGCACATAGAATTTTATCCAAGTAGTTATGTTAATAAGCCCACCAATATTGCGAAAAACGACAATATGGTGGCAATTAATAGCGCTCTTGAGGTAGATCTCACTGGGCAGGTTGTTGCTGACTCTTTAGGTTATGACTTTTACAGTGGAATAGGTGGGCAGGTTGATTTTGTCACTGGCGCATCCATTAGCAAGGGCGGAAAAGCGATTATTGCGCTTCCCTCAACTGCTCAAAATGAAACCATTTCCCGAATTACGCCCCAAATTAGTGAGGGGGCCGGTGTTGTTACATCGCGGGGCAACGTGCAGTATGTGGTCACCGAATACGGTATCGCCTCGCTGAAGGGAAAAAGTATTCGAGAGCGTGCGCTAGAACTTATTCGTGTTGCGCATCCTAAGTTTCGCTCGGCATTACTAGAAGAAGTCAGGCAGCATTATTGGGTACCGCACTATCAGGAAAAGTACCCTACCGACATTCCTGAATTAGGCGCTATTCAGCTTAAAAAGCTGGATATACGGGGCGAGCGCTTTTATATGCGACCGCTAAACCCTGCTGATGAACGACGGCTGCAGGAATTTTTCTACTCCCATACCAAAGAAACGCTGCGATTGCGCTATAACTACGATCCTAAGCAAATGTCTCGTGAAAAATCCTGTAACTTAGTTAGCGTCGACCAAAGCTCTGACGCGGGGCTATGTATTGTTCGCCAAGAGGGTTCGCGGATTACCATTCATGCAGTAGGGCGGTTCTATTTCAATCCGTCGGACAACACCTGTGAGGCTGCTTTCGTTACTCGCGAAACACAGCAAGGTAAAGGCATGGCTAAGTTATTGTTGAAAGAGCTCATCAATATTGCGAAAAAGCGCGAAATTAGCAAAATGATGGCTTACGTTCGCGGAGATAATATGCCCATGATTGCCATTTTTGAGCAAGCAAATTTTAAGCGTAAATTTACCGGTGATCCTAGTGATGTTGAATTGGTACTTGATGTGGCGTCGCTGATATGACAATAAAAATATTCCGTGGTAAGCACGGCACGAAACATGACTTAGGAAATGAGCATCCAGAGTCACCCGATCGATTATTTGCTATAGACGATCAGCTTTTATCATCTGGGCTAGAGATGATTTGTGAACACGGCGATGCCACGCCAATTCCTGAGTCATATTTATCTTTAGCGCACGACCCATATTACATTAAAAGTGTATTCGACCGTGCTGCTCAGGTGTCTTTTAGTGATGATGAAAAGACCATGTACGCCGGTGAAACGACGGCTACAGCCTGGCTAGATGAAGATACTGGCTTAATGAAGCACAGTTTAACGGCAGCGTTGGAATCGGCTGGCGCTGGCTGCAATGCCGTAGATTATGTCATGGCGGGAACAGAAAGACAGGCTTTCTGCGCCACTAGGCCTCCCGGGCATCACGCTACCTACGATAGCGCGATGGGCTTTTGCGTATTCAATAATATTGTGTTGGCAGCGCGCTATGCATTACAAAACTACAATTTACAGCGGGTAGCCATTGTGGATTTTGATGTTCACCATGGCAACGGCACAGAGCAGATAGTGGCGGGCGACCAGCGCATTATGCTGTGTTCAAGCTTTCAGCATCCTTTTTACCCCCATAGTGGAGCGCCGGTTTCTGCAAGTAATATTCTAGCCGTGCCCCTTGAGGCAGGTATAACAGGCGATGTGTTTAGAGAAAAAGTACACCATTGGTTTAATGCGCTGTCTAATTTCCAGCCTCAGCTTATTCTGATTTCGGCAGGTTTTGATGCCCACGCTGAAGATCCCATGGCCCATTTACGTTTGGTGGAAGACGATTATTTTTGGATAAGCCAAGCCTTGAGACGCGTTGCTGATAGCTGTTGCGAGGGACGTATCGTAAGTATGCTTGAAGGCGGCTACAGTTTAAGCGCACTAGGGCGAAGTGTAGTGGCGCATCTCAAAGGCCTAAGTCAGCCCTAGCAGTGGCAAAACTTCTAATGACTTAAAAAGCGCGAAAACGCAGATAGTCATGCTCACGTGCCATATCAACAAAAACAGCCAGTGGCATCACTGTTGATAATAGCGCCGTTGTAGGGGAGTTGATGTGTATAGCTTACTATTTGGTCCACCAAGTTTTTACCAGTAAAGCAGCCATAGCCTGTGGCGTAAGGGCCTACGTAGCGCAACTGGTAATTCTCATCAATAACAATTAACGCAGGAACGGTAGTAATTATATTGCTTAGTCCTTTTACGGTGTCCAGCGCAATATTTACAATGTCGTAATGGGATTCACCAAGGCGATTGAGTAACTGAGTTTGGTGGGGCGCGGTGAGTGTTTCGCAGTAGCAATTTTCAGATGAACCAACGTGGATAATGCTGGCACTGGGTATATTACTGCTTTTAAGCAGTTGCGTAAGCTCACTGTCAAATGTGGGTGAGGTTGAGTGATGAAGCAGTATGCCGTCAGGATCGAACTCTGATAGCTGGCGCTGACCATACACTAGCATGGCGGCGAGTAGGCTGCTTGCCCACAAGGCAAGCAGCGCCCAAGAAAGGCCTTTTGTCATTGCAGTTTAAAGCGCTCGATGGCACTGCGCATTTTTTGCGATATTTGTGTAAGCACCTGTACTTCGCCTGCAAGAGATTCAGCGGTAGCGAGCTCTTCAGAAGTGAATTCGCTTAAGCGAGCCGTACTTTCAGCAATGGATGCAGACGCTGTTTCTTGCTCTACTGCCGATGTGGCGATTTCTGTCATGCTTTCACTGGCATCGTTAATTTGTAACATAATTTCAGCCATTGCGTTAGTTGCACTTTCACTCGACATAACTGCCTCATCAACAAGGTTGATACAAGACTGCATTTGGTCTACCGAGCTTGCCGTTTGAGAAACAAGCTGCTCAGTAATACTTGTGATTTGTTCCGCACTTTCTTTCGATCGAATAGCAAGGGTACGTACTTCATCTGCAACCACGGCAAATCCTCTACCGTGCTCCCCCGCTCGGGCTGACTCAATAGCTGCGTTAAGAGCAAGTAAGTTAGTCTGTTCTGCTACGGCTGTAATAGAGCGCATAGCGTCGGAAATGTGCGAGCATTGCTCATTTAGTGCAGCACTGGTTTTTTCAGCGCTATTGAGCGTGCTTCGCAATGAATTGATTGTTTTACTGGTAGTGGCAATGGAATTTTTGGTGGCTTGCGATGAAGCTTGAGCTGCTGACGCCTTATCGCTAGCTATAGTGGTTTGTTCAGTCGACATTTGCATAGTTTGCGCAATTTCTTCTGACGAAGCGGACACCATGGCAATTTCTTGGTCGGTTTTGTGGCTTATATCGAACATGTTATTCGCCGCTTTTTCCATGTTGCCGCAGCCCCTAACTACGTCGTCAGTGAGTGACGAAGCCAGTTGAACTAATTCTTTAACTTGGTCAATCAGTTCGCCAAAAGGTCGTAGTAGTTTGTTGTCTCTGTCCACAGCAACCGTTAAGTCCAGCCTGTTATTTTCCTTTTGCATGTCGTTGATGGCTAGGGACAGCTCCGCGGCGCCAGCACCCTCCTCGTGGGCAATCTTTGCCATATACATCAGCACACCACCTTCCGCGACGGCGAAGGCAGCATGTAAAAGCAATATGGTGAAGGTAACGTGGCCTTCTTCAAAAATCACAAGTGGGGCGCCGCTAGATTGCAGGAGGAAGAAGCTAATGTGATGTAACGCAACCACTGTCGTTCCGGTAGCAACTACTTTCCAATCTCTAAAGACTGATAAGAAAGCGAGAAGGACGAAAATTTCAAAATGAATTTCAATAAGCCCGAATGACTGATGAATATGCAGCGCGGTAAGCAGCTGCACACCAATGGCCATGGCATGGCGGCTCAAAGCAGAATAAGGCGACTGCATACTCAACACCAAGGGCACCGCAGCGATAGGAATACCAAAAATAAATGCAGGCAGGAGTTCTCCGGTAATCAGGCCAATGACAACGGCAATAACCAGTTGAGCAATGATGACTACGCGAAATATTTTCTGACCTTCTAAAAGCCAAGGGTATTGCATACAGGTCTCCGCCATGTGTTTATGTTTAGTGTAGAAGAGGTATTAGCTTCCAACAAAATTCGTCGAATAGTAAGTTATTGACGGTTTTTGCGATATGTAACTTTGGTCTACATTTCTTGTCTTTTATCACTTGGTTAAAGTTTAAGGTAACCGCTAGACTAGAGCGTGTTAATTCTCAATTCACAAATGAGACATTCATGTTACATATAGCTTTTCTTTCTACCGATAATTTGGACGATTTCTTCGTTTATGATGAATTGCTCATTCCTTACTTTGAGGATATGGGGTGTTCGGTAGAGACAATCTCATGGCACAAAAAGAACGTCAATTGGGACCAGTACAATTACGTTATCGTGCGCAGTACGTGGGACTACCAACAGCATCCTGACACCTTTCTCAATACATTGAGGGCCATTGACGAGTCATCGGCTAGCTTACTAAATCCTTTAGCGCTGATTAAATGGAACATAGAAAAGCAGTATTTGAAGGACTTAGCTATCGCAGGCCTACCCATAGTAGATACTAAGTGGGGGGAATGTTTGGTGGAGCAAGATATACACGATGCTTTTGCGCGTTTTAATACTGAAGAAGTTGTTATTAAGCCAACGCTGAGCGCAAACGCTGATGATACCTTTAGAGTCTCTTCCTCAAATTTGGCCGTGGTAATGCCCTCATTGCTGACTACCTTTGCCGCCCGTCGGTACATGATTCAGCCGTTTTTACCTAGCGTGGTGGAGGAAGGGGAATTCTCGCTGTTTTATTTCGGGGGGGAGTACAGCCATGCCATTTTAAAAGTGCCTCAACAAGGAGACTTTCGAGTTCAGGAGGAGCACGGTGGGCAATTGTTACCCGTTGACGCAAGCAAAGAGCAGCAACACATAGCAGAGCGAGCATTAGGAGCAATGCCGACTTCAGCTCTATATGCACGTGTCGACCTAGTCCACCAACACAATGAGTGGGCTATTATGGAGCTAGAACTTATAGAGCCGTCTCTATACTTCAATTTAGACCCGGCTTCTCCTGCTCGTTTTGTACAGGCGTTACTGTCTTATTCGATAGCCTAGGTTTAAGGCTAATGGCTACTGCTTTTTTTTACAACGCCCTAGTAGTAGCCACTGTTAGCCAATGCCTGCAGGATTATTAAGCGTCTGTTTCTGGCACCTTATTGTTAACGCCTTTTGTTTCGAAGCTATTTGTCTTTAGATAGCCGATTTTGAGACTGAACATTTCTGCTTCGCTCGTAATGGCTCACGTTTCTTTTGGGCGATACGTTACGAGAGACCGTTTGCTTGCTTGTTCGAGTGACAGTCTGCCTATTCGCTGTCCGTTTGTTCGAAACGCTGCCAGTCTTTACTACTGGAGAAACTTGGTTTTGTGACGTTCTGCTGCGGTTAGCGTCTTTCCTAAACGTTCGCGTCTTATTTATTGCTGCCTTGTTTGTCCCTGTTCTGCGTATCGCAGATTCTGGTTTTATAGACTGTGCTTTTGATATCGACCTTGAGCCGAGCGAACTAGCAAGATGCCTAGTAGATACGCTTCTATTACTGCTGTGCACAACACGAGTGGGTTGAGTTTGCAACACGCGCGTTGAGTAACGGGCTCGTCTGTGATCCACACGATGCTCCCAGCGTTGATAATCATTGCTGATCACTCGTTTGCGCTGACTGCCTCTGTAAAACCTGTGCACTGGCTGGCGATGCACAATAACATGGCGATTACTCCAGTGCACAGCACCGAAAGAGAAGAAGGCCGATATTCTCACTCGCGGTGACCAATATACGTTTCTATGACGGTGATAATTTACCTGGTGAGACCAGAATATCGGCGCAATAGGGTGCCACCAATTTCCGTACACAATTTGAGGGTCGTAATAAGGTACATACACCACCTCTCGCTGACGAGGGGAGATATAAATAATCTCTCTGGAATGGTTTTGCTCTGTTTCCACTTCAATATAGTCATTGGTATCTAAGTTCCCAGTGTTTCTTGCGTGTTGACGCAACACTTGAACGCGGTCGAGTACTCTGTCTTGGCTTATCAAGACGCTGTCGCCGAGTTGTTGCAGCCAGTCTAGGTCATTGGCCATGGTGTTGAGCAAATCAGTAAATGCGGCCAACGCCTTCACGCTTGGATCCCAATCCACATCTTCTAATACGTCTTCAACCTGCTCTGGCGTAAGGTGTTTGTTACTTTGTCGCCACCTATCTGCTGAAATCACATCAAGGGGGTAGGTAGAGGCGATGAGTATGTGGGTGAGTAAGGTATCGGGATATAAAGCAATAGGAGCCAAAAGGCTGTCCAATTGTGCATTAGGTACTTGAGTTTGGCGAGTAGACAACGACTGATTAGCGGTAATATCAACGGTTGATTGCTGAGCAACTACCGGCAAACCAACTGCAATGCCGCCGAGGGAAATTGCGATAGAAAGGGCTATGTTTTTCATACATTCTCCTTACATTGTCATTGTGCGCTTGCTGTAGCGAACAAACAATGTTGGTAAGTCTGTATACGTTATAACCCGCGGTTAATTAACCTAAGCTGAATAAAAAAACGCCCCCTTCGGGCAGCGCTTGTGAGCTGCAAAAATGTACAGCAAAAAATAGCACGCCCTTGCAATACTATTTAAAAATATGGGGGTCGAATGCGTGTCCCAGCTTTTCTGTTTTGGTTTTTAAATAGTGTTTATTGTCTTTCGTTACGCCATGATCGATAGGTTTGCGCGATACAACGTCTATTCCAAGGGCTGTAAGAGCCGCTAGTTTCTTAGGGTTGTTTGTCATTAACTCTACGCGGGTAACGTCTAGCGTATCTAGCATGAGTTTACAGATGTCGTAGCTACGAAGGTCAGCATCGAAGCCTAAATGCTCATTGGCTTCTACGGTGTCCATGCCGCTATCTTGCAGATTGTAAGCACGTATTTTATTAAGCAGTCCAATGCCGCGACCCTCTTGGCGAAGGTATAGTAGTAAGCCAAAGCCATTATCGACAATGTTTTGCATGGCTTTTTCTAACTGAAAACCACAGTCGCAGCGGGTACTGAAAAGAGAATCTCCGGTCAAGCACTCTGAGTGGATTCGAATTGGCACAATATCGCCTTTCTTCCAGTTGCCGTATGATAGGGCAACGTGCTCTTGACCACTGGCTTCAACGAAGCCGTGTATTTTGAAATCACCAAGCCGCGTTGGCAATTTTGCTGAACTGACAAATTCGTATTTAGGCTGTTTGCTACTCATGTTACTTCTACGCTTAGGACAGTAGGCCATATGTGGGGATAATCACAGCTTTTGCAAGCCAGATATCAGCACTGATCGCTACCGAATTTGGTAGCATCTTTTCTAGGTCGTCTTTTGTATGTTTTCGCTATTATGCACTCTTTACCGCGCAATGTTACATTGTATCATTTATTGAAGGTAATGTTACACGGTTATTAAAAAGCGTTATTGCCAATGGCCCACCATTATACGCATTTCATCCGGTTTTGGTGTTTTTGCTCTATCACTCTTTTTTATTTGATATAAATTGAAGGCGGGCTCAATGTTATGAAACTGTCGTAATTAGGCGTTCTACAGCGGGGTGAAATTGACGAGAGGGGCAGGCATCGCGACACCATAGCCCTGAGCGAAATCGATTCCCATGTTTCCTAGTTGGGTCATTGTGGCTTCATTCTCAACAAACTCTGCCACTGTCTGCATGCCCATGGCTTTCGCCACATCCTTTATCGATGCAACCATAGCAGTGTCTATGGCGTCGTTAAGCATATCTTTTATAAACATGCCGTCTATTTTCACCTGATCCACAGGAAGGCTTTTAAGATAGTTGTAGGATGAAAAGCCGCTGCCAAAATCATCAAGAGAAAATGTGCAGCCTAAATTTTTGAAGGTCTGCATAAAGGCCAACGTGTCCTCCATTTTAATAATGGCCACTGACTCAATAACTTCAAAGCAAATTTTGTTATACGCAATACCAAAAGTTTCAAATGCATTAAGAATGAACAACGTAAAATCTCTATCGGCCAGGGAGTGGCAGTTTAAGTTGATGCTGCAGCGCTTGAGATTGCTTAGGTGCTCGGGG
Source organism: Alteromonas ulvae (assembly GCF_048987005.1). GTDB lineage: Bacteria > Pseudomonadota > Gammaproteobacteria > Enterobacterales > Alteromonadaceae > Alteromonas. The sequence continues at coordinate 305,143 of NZ_CP185261.1, forward strand.
TTTTCCGATAGCCACTTGAATGTATTCGTTACTACCCACTTGTCTACGTTTACGTTCATTTCGAAACGCTCTGCGGTAGGCAGAAAGTTGGCGGGCTCTACAATTTTCCCGTCGCTTTCTCGCAAGCGAAGCAGCACTTCGTAATAATACCCTTCATTAGCTTGGCTCAGTGGTCGAAGCGCCTGATAAAACAGTTCAAAACGGTTTTCTTCTAACGCGTTGTTAATGGTAGATACCCAATCTAGTTCGCGTTGATAACGCTGCGTGCTCTCTTCATTACTGTTGTATCGATGAATTTGATTGCGGCCTTGGTCTTTGGCGAAATAGCACGCTGCATCTGCCATGCTTAAGTACTGCCCAGCACTTGTGGTATTTTCATCGCATACCACCATGCCAATGCTCACGCCTAAATTGAAAATGCGGTTGTTCCACATAAAGCGGTAGTCTTGCACTGCATTAAGTATCTTTTCTGCGTTCTCAAAGACACGTTTCTCATCATAATCTGAATAAATGATACCGAATTCATCGCCGCCTAGACGGGCAAGAAGGGCGTTTTTTAAAAGCGTGTTTTCTATCAGTCTGGCGATATCTTTTATGAGTACGTCACCCGCCTTATGACCGCAGGTATCGTTAACTATCTTAAACCGGTCTAAATCTAAATACAGAAGACATATAGGCGGGCTGGAAACCGATGCTACCTTACTTTTAAACTCAGTTTCAAACTGGCGGCGATTGTATGCCCCTGTCAGGGAGTCGTGAGTGGCTAAATAGCGTAAGTTAAGATCCGATTGTTTTTTCTCGGTGATGTCGATAATTGAGCCGAAAATATAGGGACCATCACCATTTTCTTGCAAACGGCAAGACAACGAAATCCAAAACTCTTCACCATTTTTTCGTTTAGCTCTTATTTCTTTACCAGTTAAGTGACCCGTTTGAGACAGTTCGCCTAAGAGAAGCTGCCTGTCATCAGCGTTAGCATAGAAAACCGATGTTTTTGCGCCGGTTTCCAGCATGTCGTCTTCATCGATATATCCAAAAAGCTTATACATGGCCGGATTTACAGACACTAAGTTACCGTCCCAAGTTGACGTGTAATGTCCTTCTGCTGAGTTTCTAAATAAATGATAGAAATGGTTTAAGTTGGTAATGATTTCTTCTTTTTTAACCAACTGCTTTTTGTTGTAAAACCGTTCTTTTGTTGCTGCGGCCATGCCTAAACACAACAGCCCAAAGGCGGCAAAAAACAGCATAACTAAATAGACACTGAAGGTATAAACCATGAAGTGATAAAGGCCTTGAATCGATATTGCAAACAAGACAAAAAACGAGAGCCATCCAGTTGAGAACAAGCGACTTGTTTGTCGATTTTCTTTAAACGTAAGCGCCAAAGCAACTTGGCTTACACTCATGACCGCAATAGTGCTGAGCAGAACTACCACAGCCGCAGTGGGCTTGATGAAAAAGCAATATAAGCACACCAAAGGAATGACAGAATTAAGTACCTTGAGAAAAACGGGAACTCGAGGAAATAGGTGATGGGTTACTTTTGCAAAGCACAGCAACATCAACATTGATGCGATAATAAATGCCGCTTCAGTTGTGTTGGTTAAGCTTGGCGACAAACCTAGTCCGCTTTGAAAAATGAAAAAAAGCGTCAGCATGGCCAATGATGACATCGCAAGCCAAAATCGAATGGCAACACGTTGGTTGAAGTAAGAAAGAAGGAAGTAGGTAATAATAAGTGCGAACACGCCAAGCACCGCACCTAAGGCAACCAGCATATTAGCATCGTATTGCTGGAGCACATCCCTTTCCCACAGCGTAACAGGAATATTGTTTAACCCTGTGTCTTTAATGCCAATGAGCAAGCGCACTTTTTGATAAGGCTGGAGAGTAAAAGGCAATCGAATACTAGGAATGGGTTGAGAGAGCGAAAGGTCTCCTTTTCCTGCCTGATAGCGATACGTTTTAATAATGCGCTCACTGTCGTTGAGCAAATAAAGCTGCAGATCGTCAATGTTTAGTCGATCTACCTTTACCACTAGGGAGAGCGGACTAAAGCCGTCGTGATGTATTTCGGTAGACAGCCACTGCCTTGTGTTTGCAGATTTAATCAGTTGGCCTGAAAAAGCACTCGTACCCTCTAATACATCAAAGTAGGTCGCCGAGTCAGGAGCGTGAGTTATGCTGCTATTGTGATTAATAAGACTATGTTGAAAAGACTCATCAATATGTATGTCATTTTTGGCGGTAGCGGAGAGTGACACAAGCAACAGTCCCGTTAGCGCGAGAGCATACGAAAACGCAGAGCGGACTGTGCGCTTGTTTAACGTAGATATCATGCGTTGGACGGAGCCCGAGTGCCGACTATTCACGAAAAAGCGCCGCCCTGTTCTTTTAGATAATTACCAATGATTTGAGGGTGTTGCTCGCTGCCGATGGGCTCAAGCCATATCGCTTCACATAACCACTCTATGCAAAGAAGACACTGAAAAGGCGGGTGGCCTTTCACAGAGGTTAATACCACCTGAAACCTGTCGGCGCCCCAATCAGCTTGTGAAGCTTGAAAGTGGAATAGAGATACAAACTGAGCCAGCCACTGCTCGGTTTTTAGGGGCGTAGTAGGTAAAGGGAGGGTTATCTCCACGCTTGAATCAGTGTTGCGAAGCGCTGCGATGACACTTGATGCCAGTAGCTGCTGCATAAATTGAAACCCTGTTAGTTTAATTGGTTATGTGCGTGTAAAGTGCTAATGAGTGGATAATTGACACTATGCTAACGCAATTTTATGGTTAGCTAAAGACGCCTAATCAACGGTGCTCCAATCCACAGCGGTCTAATTCACAGCAATAATATATTGACATAGTTAACGAAAAGCAGACTTTATCCGCGATTGCATGCAACATAAACAGAATGTCATGCAAAATCGTATTAGGGGTACGATGATTGCACAAATAAGCCGTGCGTATGAAAGCACATCACGTGCAAGATGTTAAATTGATGATTAAACGTCTAACTATAAGTAAACCTGCCATCGATTATCCATGTATATAATACAGCATAAGTTTATTAGTTTTATATGCGCTATGGCAACGCATATTAAGGAAAGAGCATGTTAACACTACACCATTTAAATAACTCTCGCTCTCAGCGTATTCTGTGGTTGCTAGAGGAGCTCGGTGTTGAATACAAAGTCGCGTTTTATGAACGAGACAGTCAAACCAATTTGGCGCCCGATTCACTTAGAGCTATCCACCCTCTAGGACGCTCACCCGTGCTCACCACGCCACATGGGGCCATCGCTGAATCAGGCGCTATCGTTGAATACCTAGTTCGCAATTACGCTGAATCCGCCTTTTCAGTGCCTGAAGACGACAAGGCGTTGCAGGATTATTGGTTTTGGCTTCATTTCGCCGAAGGCTCTTTGATGCCGCCGCTCGTGGCTAATCTAGTATTGGAGAAAGCCCGTCAGAAGGGCTCTAAACCGTTTTTCATAAAGCCGATCACTGACAAATTAGTGGATGGAATAATTAACGCATACTATGGCCCTAACTTGGCGCAGAGCCTTCGCTATGTAGAGTCGTATCTTGCCAGCCACACGTGGTTTGCAGGTGAGGAACCAACGGGGGCGGATATACAAATGATATTCCCTCTAGAGTCTCTTGTTGCTAGCGGTCGGGCTGATGATTTTGCGGCAATTCGCGGGTATGTGAAACGTGTACATGAGAGACCCGCTTACCAGCGCGCTTTAGAAAAAGGCGGTGAGTACGCGTACGCTTAGCTTTAATGCGACTTCATGCGGGGTGTGTAGTCGCTGGGATCCCTCTTAGCGCAACTCTTAGTCATTTCGATAGATGTAGTCTTCGATAAGTTTGATAAAAGCGTCGCCGTATCGTTCTAATTTGGTTTGTCCAACACCACTCACTTCCAGTAAGGTATTGCGAGTGACGGGCAGCTTACATGCCATATCGACTAAGGTCGCATCGCTAAATACCACATAAGGCGGTACTTCATTCTCTTCTGCCAGTACTTTGCGTAAATGCTTGAGCCTTGTAAACAAGGTTCGGTCGTAATTGGAAGGTGCTTGCTTGGCTTTTTTGTCCGGTTTAAATTCAAGTCGCGGTACTGCTAACTGCACCGGGACTTCGCCTTTTAATACAGGGCGCGAGGCCTCTGTAAGTCGCAGCGCCGCATGTGCAGTAATATCAACGCGTATCAGCCCTTTATGAACCAGCTGATTCAAAATGTTATGCCAATAACTGTCTGATTTGTCCTTTCCTATTCCATAGGTGGAAAGCTGGTGATGTCCTGCCTCTTGTAGCCTGCGAAGCTGCTTGCCCCGCAACACATCGATAACGTATTGACTTGATGCCTGTTGAGATAAGCGCAAAATGCATGATAAGGCTTTTTGGGCTATAACAAGGCCATCCACCATTTTTGGCGGGTCTAAACAAATATCACAGTTGCCGCAGGCGCTATCGCTAAACTGAGAAAAGTAGTTAAGCAAAACTTGCCGACGACAGGTTTGCGCTTCAGAAAAGGCTTCCATAGCAGCAAACTTTTGAAGTTCTATGTGATTTCTATCACCACTTTCGCCTTGCTCAATCCATTGCCTCACTCTGGCGGCATCTTTTTCGTCAAACAATAGCAGCGCTTCTGATTCTAGCCCGTCCCGTCCAGCGCGCCCGGTTTCTTGATAGTAGCTCTCTACACTACGAGGTACATCGTGATGAACCACATAGCGTACATTAGACTTGTTGATGCCCATACCAAAGGCTACTGTCGCGACCACAATATCAATTTTGTCATTGAGGAACTGACGCTGCACCAACTCTCGTTCATCGCTCTCCATGCCGGCATGGTAAGCAGCGCATCGAAAACCTAGTCTGAAAAGTTTGGCGTGCAAATCATCAACCTTGGCGCGGCTATTACAATAAATAATACCGCTGCCTTCTTGCTGCTTTACATAGTTAACAACCTGGTCAAAAGCTTTGTATTTTGACATGACGCGATAGCGAATATTAGGGCGGTCGAAACTGCCTTTGTACACCAGTGGCTCATATAACGTGAGCTGGTTTAAAATGTCGGCTTGAGTGGCTGTATCAGCAGTAGCGGTTAAGCCAATAACAGGAATGTGAGAGAAGCGCGATTTTATTTTACCTAAAGCGCGATAATCTTGACGAAAGTCATGGCCCCAATGGGATACGCAGTGGGCTTCATCAATGGCAAATAGGGCGATTTCCGCTCTGTTGAGTAATTGCTGAAATGAATACTGCATTAGGCGCTCAGGAGACACGTAAAGTAAGTCTAGTTTTCCTGCAATAAGCGCATCGTTAATATTAGCCTGGGCTTCAGCATCGAGTGTGGAATTGAGATAATCTGCCTTAACGCCGAGGGCTTTTAGCTGCTCTACCTGGTCTTGCATGAGGGATATCAGTGGTGACACCACTATGGCGGTACCGTCGCGAACTAATGCTGGTATTTGATAACACAACGACTTTCCACCGCCGGTAGGCAGCAGCACAAGTGCATCACCACCGTTACACACATGGTGAATAACTTCCCCTTGGCCATCGCGAAATTCACCGTAACCGAAAACGTTTTTTAGTACGTTCTCTGGCGATACGGTGTTGTCAGAGTGGGGTGATATTTCTGTGGTGGCTAATGCAGTTGTCATGGTTGGGGATTTTACGCTTTTTTTGCTCTGTCTTCACGGGGCATTTGTAAAAACTAGACTAAAATTCAGCGCAAGGCCCAAACATCGAACATCGAGACATTCCGAAACAGCCTAAGAAAGAGTGAATAAACAGGAACGTATAAGCGTATATACATCAGCCCGTCATATTTTCATACGCAGCAACATGGTAATCTAAGGGCGGTAAGATTGAAAAAGCGTGTGTTAACAGGAGGTATAGTGTGGCTGACCAATTACCAGATTTAATCGAAGAGATTGTTGCCGAAGGTATGGCTGACGACCCCGCGTCGTTATTAGCGGCGCTAAGTGGTCAAGATAATGTGTACATTGCTACGCTATTAGAATCGTTGCCCGTTGAGCCACGATTGGTGGTGTGGGAGGGAATACCGCGTGAGCAAAAGCTGAACGTATTGGTTGAGATGCGAAGCGACCCCCGTGAAATTCTTATCGATAATACGCCTCACAACGAATGGGCTTCTATTTTTGCTGACATCTACGCCGATGACTTACTTGAACTACTAGACTCGTTACCCAAGCGCCTTGTTGATTTGGCCTATGAGTCACTTGACTCCAAAGAACGAAAGTACTTTAGAGAAGCCTCACTTTTTCCTGATAATCAGATTGGTCACTGGGTAAACCATGAGCAGCTTGTGCTGCCTTCTAACGCAAAAGTTAAGGAGGCATTGCGCCTATTGAAGAAGAACATTCCTCAGCACTGCGACAGTATTTATCTTGTGAATCGAACGGGGCAATTTACTGCGCTGGTCAAAATAAATAAGTTATTTTCCGCTGAACAAGACAAAGCATTGACTGCATTGGCAGAAGATAATATCACTACGTTCAAAGGCGATGACGATGCCATGAATGCATCGTTAATAGTGCAGCGTTCAGGCTTAGCCTCACTGCCGGTGGTAGATGAAAATAATACCTTACTCGGCAGGCTTGATATTACCTCGGCTAGTGAACTAGTGAATGAGTTTTACGAGCGACAGGTCATGGCATCGGCCGGTATGGATGAAGACGAAGATTTATTTTCTCCCGTCGCGAAAAGTGCGAAAAATCGCGCATTGTGGTTAGGTATTAACTTACTCACTGCATTCATGGCATCGTGGTTTATTGGCCTGTTTGAAGGTACGCTTCAGCAGGTGGTTGCATTAGCAGTGCTTATGCCGGTTGTGGCAAGTATGGGAGGGATTGCAGGCAGCCAAACCCTAACGCTCATTGTGCGAGGTTTAGCACTAGGGCAGGTTACCCCTGCCAATATAAAAGCGTTAATGATTAAAGAGCTAAAAGTGGGCGGCGTTAATGGTGTTATATGGGCCTTAGTGATCGGCATTGTTGCCTATTTTTGGTTTACTGATGTAATGCTGGGTGTGGTTATTTGCTTAGCCATTTTGTTCAATATTGTAGCGGCGGCCATTGCAGGTGTGTTTGTGCCGATTATTTTAGATAAATTAAAAATCGACCCTGCGCTATCAGGTTCGGTTATTTTAACAACGGTGACGGACATTGTAGGCTTTGTAGCCTTCTTAGGTCTTGGTACATTATTCTTACTTTAAACGCGCTAAACCATACTCACAGACAGGGTTAACGGTGTTTAACCCGTTTATGTAACACTTTGGGCCGCAAGCACAACTGAGCGCTTGTTTAAAATAGCGTTGTATTAAACAATAGCGCGCTTATAGCCTGTTTCGTTTTGGAGTTATCATTGTCTAAGCCAGCTTCTGCCGCCCAAGTGGGCGTTATCTGTGCGATAGCCGCTTACAGTATGTGGGGCGTAGCCCCCATTTATTTCAAACAGTTGATGGTACTTCCTGCTGCTGAGATATTAATGCACCGAGTCATTTGGTCTGCGGTGCTACTAATTGTTTTTATCGCTGCGCTCAGACAATGGCCTAAAGTGATAACCGCACTGAGGGATAAGCGGGTAATGGTTATTCTCTTTTTCGCTGGTTTACTGCTGGGGGCTAACTGGTTGCTGTTTATTTGGGCCATAAATAATGACCACTTACTCGACGCCAGCTTAGGCTATTACATTAACCCGCTTATCAATGTGTTCTTAGGGCGTGTATTCTTGGGCGAACGGCTTCGAAACCTGCAGAGAACCGCGGTTATTTTAGCAGTAGTAGGTGTAAGTATTTTGGTGCTCTCTTATGGTGAAATACCTTGGATTGCGCTAGTACTGGCATCAAGTTTTAGTGTTTATGGTTTGCTGCGCAAGCAGGTGGCAGTAGATTCCTTACCTGGACTATTTATAGAAACCCTCATGCTATCACCGCTGGCCATAGGCTATTGGGTGCTTTATGGATCTGAATACAGCAACTTGTTCAACAATAGTATCGACTTAAACCTGCTTATCTTTGCCGCCGGTATAGTGACCACTGCGCCGCTATTGTGCTTTACCGCTGCAGCAAGGCGCATCATGTATTCCACTTTAGGGTTCTTTCAGTATATTGGTCCAACACTGATGTTTATTTTAGCCGTTTATCTCTACGGCGAACCATTAGAAGAGGCAAGGCTAACTACCTTTGCATTTGTGTGGCTGGCACTCGCGGTGTTTAGCGCAGATTCTATATTCAATTTTCGCAGACAGCGACAGCAAGCGCGAGCTGCTGCGCTTAAAGCGGCAAAGCTTCAAGCTTCGGAACTACAAGCTTCAGAGCTTCAAGCTGCTGCGCAAGATAAGTAGGCTATGCGCATAGTAAACGAAAGGTGCAATTCGTAGGTGTAGATACGTTAGTGTAATGAAAACAGCGGCTATTGATAGGTGGCGTGTAGCGACTCGTCAAACATCACTTTATTGCGGCCACTGCTCTTGGCGGCATAAAGTTGCTTGTCAGCATCGCTGATAAGTTTATCAATACGTTGGGTTACTGCGCCGCTCATACCTATGCTGCACGTCACGTGAGTGCTACCTCTTGGTAGCTCGATAGATTCATTTTCCACTACCTTTCTAAAATCATCGAGACGCTTACTGGCCTCTAAAAAGGGGGTGTTTGGCAGGTAAATGCAAAATTCTTCGCCGCCAAAGCGCGAAATAATTTCATCGGGAAAGTAAAATTCAATAAGTGCGGCAACGGCCTTTAACACCGCATCTCCTGCGTCATGACCATGGGTGTCGTTAATGGCCTTAAAAAAGTCTAAATCGATAAGCGCTAGTGCATGGTTTTCGAGGAGCTGTTGGTGCTCCATGGTCACGGTGTAGAAAAAATGACGTCTATTTGGCAGACCGGTTAGGTAGTCAGTATTGGCCGCACGCCTAATGGCTTCTACGCTCTCAATGTATTCCACATTCTGCATTACTCGGCACAAAAACTCTTCGTGGCAATAAGGTATCCGCAAAAAGTCGTTGGCTCCGCTTTTTATAAAATGGGCAGACATTAGCATGCCCTGGCCGCCGGCAATACCCATAACCGCTAGCTGCTCCTTTGAAAACGCTTTGCGAAGACTAGCAACAAATACGGTGCCGGACATATCGGGAAGCGTGTTGTCAGTAATCACAAGTCGAATGTGCTTGTGTGTCGATAGGGTCGTCATGGCCTCACTGGCGGTAAGGCATTCGTATACCACAAAGTTATGGCGCTCAAGTAGCGATAAGGTTCTGGTTCGCTGCACTCTGTTGGTACTGACTACCACCACGCCAGTAGATTTATTCTTTTCAAGTCGTGATATTAAGCGGATGAGGTAATCGTAGTTTTGCGCATTTTCTTTGGGAATGTAGTCGACTACATTACGTTCAAGTACTTTGTCGCGAGTAAGGGTGTCTAAGCTTTCTGTTGTGGCAATGGTGGGAATATAGGCGTCAATGGCAAAGTCGATAGCTTCGCCTTTCGGTGCGTCTGGCAATGTGTAAGCCACAATGGCACATAAAAAGGTTTCTGGCGTGTTTTGCGCAAAACGAACACGGCCTTCTGTTAATGATGTGGCACCCACAGGTGTAAGCCCGGCACGCCTTACTAGCCTTGAAATGATCTCTAGGTTGTTGTCGCCATTTTCAATGACCAGCACATGTTGCTGCATATAGTCCAACTTGGATATAGGCTACCTTGCCGAATTATTGCTACGCTTTATCCAATTTTGCGTAGGCGAGAACTAACCATTTACTGCCAAACTCATCAAAGTTTACCTGCACGCGAGCGTGTTCGCCACTACCTTCATAATTTAGCACAATACCTTCACCAAACTTTCGGTGCACTACCCGTTCGCCCAACTTAAACCCAGTTTCTTCAAATGACGCATGCGACGTCATCTGATTAAATCGGTTGTGCACAGGACGCGAAATAGTCGATTTTAGCCGCACTTCTTCAATGCAGTCTTCCGGCATTTCGCGGATAAAGCGCGACGCGGTGTGGTATTTGTCTTGACCATATAATCTACGACTTTCTGCATAAGTGATATACAACTTTTGCATAGCCCGCGTCATTCCAACATAGCAGAGACGACGCTCTTCTTCCATTCGTCCAGGCTCATCATTGGTCATTTGGCTTGGGAACATGCCTTCTTCAACACCGGCCAAAAATACCAAAGGGAATTCTAAACCTTTTGCGGTATGGATAGTCATCATTTGCACGGCATCTTGATCTTTATCGGCTTGGGTGTCACCGGCCTCAAGTGAGGCGTGAGCTAAAAAGGCCGCCAGAGGCGTCATTTCCTCTGCCTCATCGGGCATAATGAAGGTTTTACACGCCGTAACCAGCTCTTCCAAGTTCTCTAAACGGGCTTGCGCTTTTTCTCCGCGCTCAGACTGGTACATAGCGTATAGCCCAGACTGGCGAATAGCTTTGTCTGCCTGTTGATCTAGTGAATCATCAATCGTCGACTGTTCCAATTCTGTCACTAATAATACAAAACTTTGTATTGCGTTTAGCGCGCGACCTTTTAAGCTTGCTTCGTTAATCAGCAGTTGGCTAGCCTGCCACATAGAGCAGTTGTGCGTTCGCGCGGTTTCGCGCACCTGAGACAGGGTTTTTTCGCCGATGCCACGACTCGGTGTATTCACCACGCGCTCGAAGGCGGCATCGTCGTGGGGATGACTAACCATGCGCAGGTAACCAAGGGCATCTCTTATTTCTTGACGCTCGAAGAACCGCAGGCCACCGTAAATGCGATATGCCAGCCCTTCGTGTAGCAACGCTTCTTCTAAAACACGAGATTGAGCATTGTTTCGGTATAAAATGGCGGTATCGCTAAGGGCATTGCCTTGGTTCAGCCAGTCTTTTATCTTCGACACAATAAAGCGGGCTTCATCAAGCTCGTTAAAGCCGGCATACACCGAGATGGGCTCACCTTGACTATCTTCAGTCCAAAGCTCTTTACCCAAACGACCTGTGTTGTTATCGATAACGGTATTGGCCGCTTTCAGTATGTTGCCCGTGGAGCGATAGTTTTGCTCTAGGCGAATGGTTGCTGGCGATTCAAAGTCTTTTAAAAAGTGCTGAATGTTGTCTACATTTGCGCCCCGCCAACCGTATATAGACTGGTCGTCATCACCCACAATCATAATATTGTTATTATCACCGCTGCTCAGCATGCGTAACCAAGCATATTGAATGTTGTTGGTATCTTGAAATTCGTCCACTAACACCGCGCGAAAACGACGCTGGTAGTGGGCTAATACGTCAGGGTTTTTCGCCCACAGTTCATGAGCGCGTAGCAGTAATTCAGCAAAGTCTACAAGGCCTGAGCGATCGCAGGCATCTTGATAAGCGGTATACACTTCGCGCATGGTTTTTTGAATAGGGTCGTCAAAGGTTTCAATATGCTGAGGGCGCAGACCTTCGTCTTTGTTACCGTTGATATACCATTGAATTTGGCGAGGGGGATAGTGCTTCTCGTCTAAATTCATGGCCTTTAACATTCGACGAATCAAGCGATACTGATCGTCTGAATCAATGATTTGAAAATTCTCTGGCAGTCGTGCTTCAGCGTGGTGAGCGCGCAACAAGCGATGGGCTAAACCGTGGAACGTGCCAATCCACATGTTATGCAGGCTTTTGCCCATGAGCGACTCTATACGACCGCGCATCTCTTTAGCGGCTTTATTTGTGAACGTAACGGCTAAGATTGAGAAGGGTGCAATATTTTCGACTTCCATTAACCACGCTATACGGTGAACGAGTACGCGGGTTTTGCCACTACCAGCGCCTGCTAATACCAGCGCATTTGAGAGCGGTGCTGCTACAGCCTCACGTTGTTTGTCGTTAAGCTCGTCTAGCAGTCTGGATACATCCATAGTGTGGCACCTGTTATCTTATTTTATTCACAAATTAGAAGCGTCGCTATTATGCCAGCTGACTGTTAATTTATACAGTCTAGTTTTGGCTTCTCTTCACTGGTGTGCGGTTGGCTCCATTGATATGGCAAATAACAAACCTATTGGAATAACTAATAATTATTTGTTTAGCTAAGTTGATCAAAATTAGCTGTCGTTGGGTATCACTGTCATATTGCAATTCGTTAATCTCAGGTAAACTATTGGGTTTACGCTTTGCTGCTTAATGTTGCTGTACCTACGATAAATACCAACGGGAAATGCTATGTCTGTAACCTCTACGCCCATCGATTTTTGGTCTACTTTGAAACAAGAAGCAAAAATTGTTGCAGATAATGAACCGTTATTATCAAGTTACGTTCATGCCAGTGTATTGGCGCATCATAACTTTGAATCGTGCTTGAGCTTTATTCTTTCCAATAAAATGGCTGACGACGTGATGCCAGCCCTCGCTATACGGGAAGTCTTCGATCAGGCCTATTTACTAGAGCCAGGGATCAGTGAAGCGGCTACCGCAGATATTTTAGCCATTAAAGCCCGTGATGCCGCGGTAGGCGACTTTTTAACCCCGCTGCTGCATTTCAAAGGTTTCCATGCTGTTCAAGTGCATCGTATGGCGCATTATTTATGGATGCACGGTCGTCATCAGCTTGCTCTTTTTCTTCAAAGCCGCAATTCAGCGAGCTTCAGTGTGGATATTCACCCTGCTGCGAAAATTGGGAAAGGCGTTATGTTTGACCACGCCACCGGCATCGTTATTGGCGAGACCGCTGTGGTTGAAGACAATGTGTCATTGCTGCAAAGCGTTACGCTAGGCGGAACCGGAAACGAATCTGGCGATCGTCACCCTAAAATTCGCCAAGGTGTTTTAGTGGGAGCAGGGGCTAAAATATTGGGTAATATTGAAGTGGGCGAAGGTTCAAAAGTTGGTGCAGGTAGCGTGGTACTAAACGATGTCCCACCTCATGTAACTGTGGTTGGCGTGCCAGCAAAAATAGTTGGCCGTCCAGTATGTCAACACCCTTGCGAGTCTATGCAGCAAAATGTGCTTGAGGATAATGTGTAATAGCGACGGCGGCGCCGTTAAGGTTTGCCTAGCCTACTTACGGCAAAAGTGAGCGAGTTCTGACAACGTCGATAGTGATACATGGGGCAGCACCGAAACCGGTTCACTACTTAGCACCATAGGGCGGTTGCAGGCAAACCAGGCTGCTTGAAATTGCGCATTTATTGCCCCTAGCACATCCTTAATAATATTATCGCCAACATGTAATATGTTACCGGCAGGAATATCTAATATTGCTGCTGCTTCGTTGAACATGTCCGGTGCAGGTTTCATTGGCCTGGTTATGCTGGCATGCAAAATAGTATCGAAGTAGGGCGTGATGCCTATTTTATCGGCGTCCACATTACCGTTGGTGATACCAACGAGGGGCATATTATCACTCAGCAGTTTGAGTATGTTATGTACGTCATCATCTAAGGTAAAATCACTTCTCGCATCGTAAAAGCAATTAAAGCATGCATCCACAGCGCTGTTTAACTCTGCGTCATCCGGTATTTCTGCAGAAAGCGAGTGTGCATTTTTACCAGAAAGGGCCGCGGTTAATATAACTCTGCGCAATTGGCCCATATCTGAGGCTAAACGATTGTCTCGATTAATGGCAGCGTGCTTAAGTAAGTACCAGTCGCGAGGGGTAAGCGCAGCGGCATTACTGTGATGGGCTTTTAAATGGGCGGCTAGGGCAGCCTCAGCTTGCCTAATGACAGGTTCGTTGTTGTATAGGGTGTCATCGAGGTCAAAGGTCATGGCCTTTACTTCATTAAGAGGTCTGTAAAACTGCATAAACTAGCTGGCCTTAATGTGTCGCGTTTATAGGTTATGTTTATTTTTTATGTGCCCGGGGATGGGCTGCATCGTAAACATTAGCGAGATGTTGAAAGTCGAGGTGTGTATAAACCTGTGTTGTCGACAAATTGGCGTGCCCAAGTAATTCTTGAACCGCGCGTAAATCCCCGCTCGACTCTAGTACGTGGGTTGCAAAGGAATGGCGCAATTTATGGGGGCTTACTTTTTGAGATATGGATTGTTCTTGGGCCATTTTATCGAGTCTGTTGGCAACTTGACGATTAGATATCCGCGTTTTTCGCTTGCTAACAAACACCGCGCTTTCATAGGGAGAGGCAAGGGCCGGCCTGACTTTTAACCAGGCATTCAGGGCTTTTTGAGCGTGGCGACCAAGGGGTAAAATACGTTGCTTGCTACCTTTACCCGTCACTCTCACCGTGCCGTCTTTCAGGCAGTCGGCAAGATTAAGCCCAGTAAGCTCGTTCAAACGCAGTCCGCAGCCGTACATCAATTCAAACATGGCGTTATCGCGAAGCTGCATTCCCTCATCATCACTTGAAGGGCGTATAGTAAGCAGTTGTTGCATTTCATCAACGCTAAGCTGTTTTGGAAGCGGTTTTCCCTGTTTAGGCGCATGGATCCCTTCTAGTGGATTGCTGAACAACTGCTTTTGCTCAATCAGATAGCTGCAAAACGTGCGAAGAGCAGAAAGCCGAAGTGCGATACTACGTGCGCTATGCCCCGACATTTTTGAATCGGCCATAACGCGTTTTATATCACTAGGGGTAAGCCCTGACCATTCAAATAGGCCAAGGAGGCTTGCTACTTCGGTAAGTTGTCGCTGATAATTTTTCACTGTGTGAGGAGAGAGGCCTCGCTCAACCTGAAGATGCAGCAAAAATTTATTCAGCCAGTGCTGACAGGTATCGCTCAGCAGTGTTTCACTGGAACTGGGCAGGGTGTTACCTGAACTCGTTTGAGACATGTCAGACACGGGGCTTAATACCCCATCATCTCTGGCAATATAATGTTGAGTACTTGTTGAAGCTGTTGAAGTAACAGTGTGTCCATCTCTGGGGTGAAGTGGCTCGCATCGCTACTGCTTATTCCCAATATGCCTAATTCGCGCTTGTCGCCGAGCAACATGAGCGCAACGGATTCGGCGCTGCTTTCACCAAACAACAGTTGTCTCTCGTGTTGAGAAAGTCGCCCAAAGAAGAAGTTAGATTCTTTAAAACGCTTTTCTGTGAACAAGCGTTGCTGAAGCTCTGGAATAGCATGGGGGCCTTTAAAGCTTTTGATTACCGCAGACGATAACTGAAGGCGTTCTTGCAGGACGTCTTCGAGGGTAAATTGCACTTCTGCGACACTCTCACAGCGCAGCAGTTGAACATTTAAATCGGTGTAAACGCGGTATATTTTTTCATTTTGTTTAGCAATAGAAACCAACTGGTTTAGCTTAAAGTTGAGTTGGCGTACTTTTTTTCTAAGCTGTTCACTTTGAATTTCGACTAGAGAAACTGTCCCCTTTTGTTCATGGGGAAGGTGTATTTTCTCAAGAAGTTCGGGGTACTGCTCGAAGAGCTCAGGGTTTTCTAACAAATAATCACGCACCTGCGCTGGAGTGAGTGCAGAGGTGTCTGTAAAGGGCTCAATAATGTGAGTTGCGTTAGATTGCCCTAGTAATTCGCTCATATCGTTATCTGTCCGTCATATACGTGTTCAGCAGGTCCAGTCATTTTCATCACGCTATCTGGGCCTGGCCAGCGAATACGTAAACTGCCACCGGGCAAATCTACCCGCACGTCTGTTCCTAATTTACCTTGTATTTGACCAATTGCAACTGCCGCGCATGCGCCGCTGCCACAGGCCAAGGTTTCACCTGAACCACGTTCAAATACACGAAGTTTAATATGCGACTCATTGATAACCTGCATAAACCCAACATTTACACCCTCAGGAAAACGTTCGTGGCGTTCTACCAATGGGCCAATGTCATGTACGGCAGCAGTATCAACATCATCGACTTCCATCACGCAGTGGGGATTGCCCATTGAGGCGGCACCAATAAACAAGGTTTTGTCACCCACCCGTAAAATGTAGGTGTTCTCTTGCTTATTTGCTTTTAAAGGAACGGAGGCTGGCTCGAACACGGGGTTACCCATGTTAACGGTAACTTGACCATCTTTTTCAAGATACAGCACTATTTTCCCAGCTTTGGTGCTTACTACAATTTTGTTACGGTTTATTAGGCCGTGCTGCTTCACAAAACGGGCAAAGCAACGTGCGCCGTTGCCACACTGCTCCACTTCCGAACCGTCTGCGTTAAAAATGCGATAGTGGAAGTCTTGCTCTGGGTCGTAGGGGGGTTCAACCATCAATAGTTGGTCGAAGCCAATACCGAAATTCCGGTCTGCCAGTTGTTTTATTTTATCTTTTGAGAAAAACACGTTCTGGGTAACGTTATCAATAACCATGAAATCGTTACCCAAACCGTGCATTTTAGAAAATTGAACCTGCATTAACAGTGCATCTTTATCTTATATTTGTCTCTAGTTTACGGAAGTTTGTGCTCACCTTTCCAGAGATCTTTTTGAATTTCTCGCTCGCGCACCACAATGGCGGTATCGCCATCTGCCATAATCTCGGCGGGGCGACAGCGACTGTTGTAGTTTGAGGCCATGACAAAGCCATAGGCACCTGCACTGCGAACCGCTAATAAATCAGTGGGTTTTATAGCCAACGTTCTGTCTTTGCCAATAAAATCGCCGGTTTCACATACCGGGCCCACTACATCATAAGTACTTGGAAGAGCGTCGCTATTTTCATTAACCGGGATAATGTTTTGCCATGCTGAATAAAGCGCTGGGCGAAGTAAGTCGTTCATGGCTGCATCAACAATGGCAAAGTTTTTCTCTTCGCCTTGTTTAATGAACTCAACTTCTGTTACCAAAATACCTGCGTTTGCTGCGATAGCGCGGCCTGGCTCAAGAATAAGTTTTAACGACTCTCGACCTACCATTTTTTCAGCCATGGCTTCGGCATATTCTTTAGGATGCGGAGGCAGTTCATCGTTATAAGTAACGCCTAAGCCGCCGCCTACATCTAGATGCTCAATAATGATATTGCGTTCGGCTAGCTCATCAATTAAGACCAGCAAACGCTCTAGTGCATCTACAAACGGGCCAATGTCTGTTAACTGCGAGCCAATATGACAATCCATTCCCACGACGTTGAGGTTTGGCAGTGATGCTGCTAACTCATAAGTGGCAAGAGCATTCTCGCGGGCAATACCAAATTTATTAGCTTTCAGCCCTGTGGAAATATAAGGGTGTGTTTTTGCATCTACATCAGGGTTTATGCGCAACGAAATGGGCGCTTGCACACCTAACTCACCGGCTACTTCATTAATACGGTGTAGTTCTGGCTCTGATTCTACGTTGAAGCACATGATGCCTTGCTGTAGTGCGTAGCGAATTTCATTATGCTTTTTACCTACACCTGAAAATACCACTTTGCTGGCGCTGCCGCCGGCTTCGATTACTCTGGCTAATTCACCTGCAGATACTATGTCAAAGCCTGAGCCTAATTTGGCTAATACGCTAAGTACGCCAATATTTGAGTTTGCCTTTACCGCATAGCAGATAAGGTGAGGATGCTCGCCTATGGCGTCATTGAATGCATGCCAATGGCGCTCTAGTGTAGCCCGAGAGTAAATATAAACGGGTGTGCCGTGTTGAGCGGCAATATCGGCAATGGCAACGTCTTCAGCGAAAAGCTGACCTTGCTTGTAGGCAAAGTAATCCACTAGTTAGGGTCTCCAAGTTTAGTAAGGGGCATCTTTATGGGTGCAGTTATCGATGTATTTATGAGTGTAGTTTTAGGCACCGAGTCAGAAACTGTAGTTTGATTGTTAGGTGTTTGCTCACTCTCGTCAGAAGACAAGTCTGAAGAGGGAGGCGGGATTTGCGATGGTGCGTCGGGTATATACAATGCACCTTTGTAACCACAACCGCTTAATGTAGTGAGGGCAAGCAGAAAAACAGCCAACTTGTTAAGCACAGAACACTCCCGCAGATAATACGATAATTGCCGCTATCATCGCATTGCGGTACTAAATTGCAAGAGACAATAAACGTTCTCTCGTTTTATCTCCATAGTGGACGTTTTTCCAAAGGATTTCACAAAGGGATTTTGTGTCTGTGTAATTACCTTGTTTAATCCAATCAATGAGTAAATTTGCGTTATCTGGAAAGGTGATTGGCTCAATATCTTCAGATGTCAGCCATTCTTCTAGTACATCGGTGTCTAGCTGAAACAAAGGTTGACACAAATTAAGACTATCGAGCATAAACACATTCGACAATTGCTCAAACTGCCCGTGTAATGGCTTAATAAGCAACTTTTTGCCTAGTTGCAATGCTTCGCTTGAAAGCTCAAACCCACCGTTTGCTACTACACCATTACAGTTTTGTAAGGCTTTGTGGAAATGCACTTTAGAGGTAGGATTCCACTGAATGTGCCCCTGAGTGTCGGCTTGTTCTATATCGGGGTGAAAGCAAATAAACGTTTGGTCGGCCAGCGGCTCAAGCATATCCCGTATATCGCTAATATTCTCAAAAGGAAGATAAACCAATATATGGCTGTTATTTGCGTGCGTTATTGGCTTATCTACTACAAAAGGGGGAATGATAGGTTGGTTAAAGTGGTACCAATGAACCCCAATTTTCTGTTGGGTTGGCGCAAAAACTTTCATTAAAGTGGCGTCAAATAGCGAGTTACCTCGTTTGGGGACATCATAAGCAAAAGCCGCCTGATGACTGATAGACATTGATGGCAGTCCTTGGCGCTTCGCAGCCCAGGCAGTGACAGGCTCGAAGTCGTTGATCAGTAAGTCGTATTGACTGGTATCAAACTGCTTCACGTCATTAACAAACTGCTTTATACGCGCGTGGCGCACTGTGCTCCACTTTTTTACTTTTCCATCTTTGTAAATAAAGCTTAACCCGCAAAGTGTTGTGTAGTGACCAAATACATCCATATCAAAGTATTTCTCCGGTGCTCTTCCGGTAAATACAAAGTCCACATCAATGTCGTTTCGCTCTGCAAATGCAGCAGCCATAATTCTCGCTCGAGCAATGTGCCCATTGCCTGTGCCCTGCACGCCGTAAAGAATTCTCATATTACACCAATATAGGGGTACTGAGGAACGCGATGGCAATTCCCAGTAACGCCCCTGCAACTACATCCGAAGGGTAATGTACGCCAAGCAACACTCTAGATAACCCAATGAGTGAAGCCCACCCATAAACTACAAACGAGAACGAAGGGTAAAAATGCGCCACTATGCACGCCATAAGCCACGCTGCAGCCGTATGACCAGAAGGCAGCGAAAATTTATCTGAAGGCGTAATATGTGCTTTAAAATTGGTCAGAAAGTCACAGGGACGGGGGCGTTTTAAGGTTTTCTTCAACAACACATAAATGGGCAGCTCTAGTGCGTATGCCATTAAGGCGGTATAGAGAAATATTTCGCCGTGTTCTGGCTCGAATGCCCATAGCAACATTCCCACGACGAGATACAAATAACCATCGCCGGTTTTTGATAACCAAATGATGGAACGACAGTCTCTTTTTTGCGTCAATTTGTATAGGCGGTAAAATAAGTCAGTATCGTACTCGGTCAAGGATTTCATAAATATAACCTTGTCCTCTATTGGTTACTTGCTGCTCACGTTAGTTAGATTCTGTGACCAATAGGTGACAGTATGAAGAAACATTTTTTACAGAGGCTAATGTGCTTAACAAAGCAAGCGCCGCTGATAAGCATATGCTAGTGGTGGCTTTTCGATAAGGCCACGTCAATAGGTTAAAAATGCACCTAAGTCTTAGCTTAAAGCTGCAAGATCTGTGCTCAATCTTGTGACTTTTTCTGATAATTGCGACAGAGAACAAATTTCAACCAAGTGACGAAAACAAGCGTTTTCAACGTGTAAATTAGTGCTATGCTAGTGAAAGAAGCTGCGTTGTGACTTTTCACACAAATTAACTAATGTAGGGCAGGGCCATGGAATACAACACTTCAGAATTATGCGACTTGTTTGCTGATAGCGTGGATGTCGTAGACCCAATTTTTGCGAGCTTTGGTGGGCGTTATTCATTTGGTGGTGAAATCACAACGATTAAGTGCTTTGAAGATAGAGGCCTTATCGACCGCGTTTTAGCTCAGCCAGGAGCAGGTAAAGTGCTGCTAATTGATGGTGGCGGTTCGGTCCGCCGTGCGCTATTTGATGCCACGTCGGCGCAAATAGCCATCGATAACGATTGGGAAGGTATAGTGTGTTACGGCAGCGTACGAGAAATAGACAGCCTTGCTGAATTGGATATTGGCGTACTGGCAGTAGCTGCTATTCCAGTGAATGCTGATGCTGACAGTGTAGGCGATGTAGATATCCCGGTTAATTTTGGTGGTGTGACTTTTCTACCAGAAGATCATCTTTACGCTGATAGCACGGGGGTTATCTTGTCACCAGAGCCGCTAGACGTAGATTAGGAGCGTTGGCTCAAAGCGAGCTAAATGTAGAACAAAAAACGGAGGCTTAGGCCTCCGTTTTCTATTTGGTATTAATTCAGCTTATTTGAAAAGAGTATTACGCCCTAGCGTTACTGGTTATTTATTGGCGTCTTCAAATATAGCGTTTAAATACATGGCAATGCGTATTCCCGCCATTTGCAAACGTCGTTTGGCAGTAGGGAGGTGATTGTACAGGTAGTCATAGCTCATCTTATTTGCATCTTCTGGATAAATGGTATCGCGAATGCTGATACTTTCCTCAATCCAAACGTAAGGGTCGGTTGACGCCCAGCTGCGAATATCTTCAGCAGTAATTTGCTCGGTTAGCCATGCCGTCCACTCGGTGTAAGACAGTCCCCGCTGATCTAACATTTGTGAGTCCCACACGCGGTGCAAATTAGAGTCTTGCCAGAAAAAGCGAACCTTTACGTCGTTGCCGCCACGATCTGTGCCGTTGCCCGCGTGAAGTGGCTGATGCAGGTCGCCAATAATGTGCACAATAAAACGAAGTGCCAGACGCTTTTCATCATCACTGGCAGTTTTGCTTCTTAACGTTTCAGCAAATTCGTTAAGCGCAGTATATGCATCGCCCTGCTCTGGTGCGCCTACTTCAACATAGCGTTTACCTTTAGGCACAGTTACGTAGTGCCAAGGGTTAGCGGTTTTTTGCCAAAACTCACTTGGGTTTGAGCGCATTTCATCGGCATGGGTTGAGGCTTCGGCAAGGGAGCCATGGGGTAATAAATCCATTAATGCCGCTTGTGACAGCGGGCTTAAATACTGCTGGGCAATAGCACCCGTTACTCTGTGACCCGTTTGACCCCAGCCAAAAGCGGGTGAAGTAATGCACATTGTTATCAGTGTGCTTAATGCCACTGCGCAAGTCCTATTTGCAAATGCAAACATAGTTATTCCTCTGAATGTTTTGACGATTGGTAGCCCCAACGAGCAACCAATGATTGTTCTATACCTAAGTGGTCTAAAATTCGAGCCACAACGAAGTCTACCAGATCATCAATCGTTTTAGGATTGTGATAGAACCCGGGTGCTGCTGGCATAATTGTGGCACCCATTTGTGACAGTTTTAACATATTTTCTAGGTGAATAGAGGAAAGCGGCATTTCACGGGGGACTAAAATAAGCTGGCCTCGCTCTTTAAGTACTACGTCGGCTGCCCGCTCAATAAGGTTATCACTCGCCCCAATAGAGATAGCCGATAACGTGCCGGTAGAGCAAGGGCACACCACCATTTTAGCCGGCGCCGCCGAGCCGGAGGCAACCGGAGAAAACCACTCTTCTTTTCCAAACACCTTAATTTGACCAGGTTTACCGCCGCAGTGCTCGGTAAAAAATGCCGCTGCGTCTTCAGGACGCGAGGGAATTTTTACGTTTTCTTCGGTAGCGAACACCACTTTAGCCGCAGAGGAGATAAGCACGTAAACTTGATAGTCGGCGCTAACGAGTGATTGCAGTAATGTAAGCGCATACGGTGCGCCTGATGCGCCGGTAATAGCAAGGGTGACTTGCTTGTCATGTTTCATGTGTTGGCCCTGTTAAATTTTTTACTCAGCGCATCTAATAAACGCCCGTGAATACCGTCGAAACCACCATTGCTCATAATGAGAATGTGATCGCCTGGCAGTGCTACGTTAGCGAGGGATTGAACGATCGGTTCTACCTCATTAAAACACTGTGAGGAAACGGGGCTTTGTGCCGCAGCTTCACTTAACGACCATCCCATTTCTTTGGGCTCGTATAAGTATACCTCGTCGGCTTGCTGCCACGAGTTTGCCAGTGTGTTTTTGTGAATGCCCATTCTCATCGTGTTAGAGCGGGGCTCTAACACGGCATGAATTCGCGCATTGCCTACTTTATTGCGAAGGCCATCAAGGGTGGTTGCTATGGCGGTAGGGTGGTGAGCGAAGTCATCGTATACCGTGATGCCATTCACCACGCCCTTAACCTCCATTCTGCGTTTTACATTTTTGAAATGGGCGAGTGCTGCAATTGCATCTGGTAGCGTTACACCAGCATGGTGAGCAGCGGCAATTGCCATAAGGCCATTGTCCACATTGTGCTGACCAAGAAGCGACCACGTTACGGTACCTTTGGTGTCACCATTATGGATAACATCAAATTGACTGCCGTCTTTGTTCAGTAATTGACTAGACCACTCTTTATGTAAACATTGGCGAGACGACCAACAGCCCTGGGCTAAGGTTTCTTCAATAGCAGGTACGTCACTTGGTGAAAGAATTAGGCCATTTTCTGGCACCATTCTAATGAGGTGATGAAACTGGGTTTGTATGGCAGCCAAATTAGGAAAGATATCTGCGTGGTCAAACTCTAAGTTATTAATGACCAGTGTTTTTGGGCGGTAGTGTACAAACTTAGAGCGTTTGTCAAAAAACGCGCTGTCGTATTCATCCGCTTCAATGACAAAGAATGGCCCATCGCCAACGCGTGCTGAAACGCCAAAGTTCTCAGGAACGCCGCCAATAAGATAGCCAGGATTTAGCCCCGTATAGTCTAATATCCATGCCACCATACTGCTGGTAGTTGTTTTACCATGGGTGCCCGATAATCCAATGACCCATCTATCTTTAAGTAAATTATCTAATAGCCACTGCGGCCCGCTGGTATAGGCTAGGTTGCGGCTAAGCACATATTCTACGGCAGGGTTGCCGCGAGACAAGGCGTTACCAATAATAACGATATCAGGTGTTGGCGAAAACTGGCATTCGTCAAATCCTTCGGTAAGTGTTATTCCCAAAGCCTCTAACTGGGTGCTCATGGGGGGGTACACATTGCTATCAGACCCTGTCACTTCGTGCCCAAGTGACTTAGCGATGGCTGCAATGCCGCCCATAAAACTTCCGCAGATACCCAAAATATGTACATGCATAGCGCATTCTCGTTCTTATCGTTTATGGGGGGTACTCTATCAGAACCTCAAAAGATTTTGATAATTGAATTTGACAAAAAACAGGATAGATTCAAGGTGAGCTTATTGAGTTTCGCTTTACGTCAGCGATTGCAGAGACGCCTGTCTCTGTCAGGCAATATGCCACCAACATCCCTGCGCTGCAATTTCCTCCAATTGAAAAAACCGTAAGCAGAGATAAGTGTCATGGATAGATACAAAAATGCGGTTTGGCTTAATTCCCCTTGTGAAAATAAGTATGTATTACAGCTGTTGAGTGCAATCCAGTAAATCCAGTTCTCTATGCGACGATATATGGTCAATATGGTGGCATATACACTAAATACGGTGATAGAGGCGTCTAATAAAGGATTCACATTGAAAAATATTGACGGTAGTAACACCATCAAGATTGCAATCGCTAGTAGTAGCAAGGGCAAAACCGTTACTTGTTGTTTAATAGTACTGAATTGATAAATGCTGATTTGACTATCTGAAGTTGATAATGTCCAATTATACCAGCCCCACACTGACATTAGCATATAAAGGATATTTAAAAATAATTGCGAAGTGACGTGGGCACCAAGAAAAATAAATGTGTATAAAAATGAGGTAAGAAAGCCTGAGGCCCAACACCAAATACTGCCTCGCGCAGCTAAGGTTACATAAAACACAAATGCGATGATAGCCAGTGACTCAGTAGCTGGGTGTGTAGCGATTTCAATGAGCATATTCTGATATTACCTCTGTCGATAGCCTATATTTCATTGGTTAATGATTTTTGTAAAGCCTATCTTTCTCTATTGCTCCTGCCTTACAACGTTATCTTGTCATATGCCTATTCGGTCATGTAATTCGAGTAACGATCCGAACCTACGCTTGTTCATGAAGCGCCGCTGTCTTGAACCGCTGCTACTGGCTTTCTTTTTTGCTTATTGGGCAAGCACAATCTGGTGTGGTTGTGAGCGCTATCTTACAGAATACTGGCTAATTACGAATTACTACTTATCCACACGAATTAACTCTATTCATGGAAACATACATAATGATGAAGTTTACACTGGTATGGTGTGTGAATGTTACTCTGATGGTATATAACCCTGTATGTCTGTTCTATTTCTAGGCGAACATGGTTACAATTGATTTGCGGCACATTGCTAACGCGCCGTCTATACACGCTTTTGCAAAGGACACACTGGCAAAGGACTAACTGGCAGAGCAACGAGCGATAAGCCAGTGCGAAAACTGTGCGTCTTGTAACACCACACCCTACACTCGAAAAAAAGGCTTTAAAAAATGAAACGTTTAAACTCTCAACTGCAACAAGACGGTGCACCGCTTGAGCTAATATTGCTCATTCGTACGTTGTTAGCGGGTTGCAAAGAAATTTCTTTCCGTGTCAGTCAGGGCGCCCTTGCTGGCGTACTGGGTTCAACGCTCTCTGAGAACGTGCAGGGCGAGACGCAAAAGAAGCTCGATGTTATTTCTAATCATATTTTAAAAGATACGCTGAGAGAGTCGGGATACGTTAAAGCGATTTCATCAGAAGAAGAAGACGATGTTGTACCCTGTAACCCTGAGGGCAAATACTTAGTAAGTTTTGATCCGCTAGACGGCTCTTCAAATACTGAAATCAACAGTTTGATTGGTACCATATTCTCTATTGCTCATGCGCCTCAGTGGATGGAGCCTGATGATCCTTCGGCATTTTTACAGCCCGGTACACAGATGGTAGCAGCAGGCTACGTGCTTTACGGGCCGTCAACTATGCTTGCACTTACCACGGGCCGCGGAACGCACATATACACGCTAGATAAAACCCACGGTGGCTTTCTATTAACGCACCCCAATATTCAAGTACCGGCGCAAACCTCTGAGTTTTCGATTAACGCCTCCAACCAGCGCCATTGGGAGCCTTCAATGCAGGCTTACATTGCCGACTTGCTAGCCGGAAAAGATGGCCCACGCGAGAAAAACTATAATATGCGCTGGGTAGCTGCCATGGTGGGCGATATTCATCGCTTATTATGTCGTGGCGGAATTTTTATGTACCCGTTTGATAATCGCGACCCGTCAAAGCCAGGAAAACTGCGTTTGTTATATGAAGCAAACCCAATGGCGTTTTTGATGGAACAGGCTGGTGGCAAAGCAGAAACAGGTGAAGGCCGCATACTTGAAGTGATGCCAGAAGAGATTCATCAGCGTGTACCTTGTATTATCGGCTCGAGTGAAGAAGTGGATATGTGCTTGAGCTACGCCAAAAAAGCTTAATAAAACACAAAGTAGTCATTATAAGGCGGCAAAATCCAACAGTTTGGTGAGACATCAGTCTTAAACCATTTTTATTTTGCCGCTGTCACCGTATACTTACGGGCAAAATTTCTAACCTATTATTGTAAGGACAATTGAATGAGCTTGAATGCTGTTCCTGCGGGCAAGAATTTGCCTGATGAAGTGAATGTAATTATCGAAATCCCAGCACACGCTGACCCAGTTAAGTATGAAGTAGATAAAGATACTGGTGCGTTGTATGTAGACCGCTTTATGGCGACATGCATGCATTACCCAACTAACTACGGTTACGTTAACAACACCTTGTCTGAAGACGGTGACCCGGTTGATGTATTGGTAATGACGCCTTTCCCACTACTTGCGGGTTCGGTGATTAAGTGTCGTCCTGTTGGCGTATTGAACATGACTGATGAGTCGGGCAAAGACGCTAAAGTGCTTGCTGTACCGGTAGACAAGCTATCTACTATTTACCGCGATGTTAAAGAATTGGCCGACGTACCTGCGTTGCTGCTTAAGCAAATTGAGCACTTCTTTGAGCACTACAAAGATTTAGAGCCTGGTAAGTGGGTAAAAATTGACGGTTGGGATGACGCTGCAGCTGCTAAAGCTGAGATTGTCTCAAGTGTTGAGCGTTTCAAAGCAGAATAATTCACCTTAGGTGAATGTAATGCTACAACGGGCTGGTTACGACCAGCCCGTTTTTGTTTATAAGAGAGGATTATGGCTACTGCAAAAGTAACATCATTATTTGCGTTCGTATCCTGCTTGATGCTTTTCGCAGTTTCAGCGCAAGCTCAAGAGGCGCCGGTAGAAGTGTATTGGGAGGATTTGGTTCCACCTGGCTTCAACGAACTAGCGCCGCCAGCAGTGCAGCACAACGGTGAGATGAGTCAAATACAGCCCGACGCGCCTGTGGTAGATACCTATGACGGTAAACGGGTTAAAATTCCGGGCTTTGTGGTTCCTCTTGAGGGCACGGCCGAACTTACCACCGAGTTTTTATTAGTGCCGTTTTTTGGCGCTTGTATCCACGTTCCGCCACCACCCTCTAATCAAATTGTGTATGTTAAGTTTGAAGAAGGCATTGCTATCGACAATATTTACGATGCAATTTGGGTGACGGGCGAGTTGTCTACAGATAGTTGGAAGGGCGATATTGCCTCGGTGGGCTATCGTTTGAAAGGTGAGGCCGTCGAAGGGTTTTAACCCTTCGATATTGCCCAGCTTTTGCCACTACCCTTGGGTGTAAATATGCTCTGCACGGTTAAATAAGAGCCACGAGGTTAGAATATACTTGTCATTACTCTTAGGTATTTGCCCGCGGTGAGTATGGGTAAAATACGCTGGTGCAATCACCATTCTTCCGGCTTTTGGTTTTACTGAACGGTCTTGATAATAGAACTCAGTTTCGCCGCCATCATCCACGTCATTGAGATAATACATAAACAGTAATACTCGGTGTAGTGCATCGTTATGTTGAAGCTGTGGGTACACTTCTGAGTGCCAGTAAGGGTAGCCTCCGTTGCCCGCGGTATAACGCTGAGCATTGACATCGCCCACGCGAAATAGGTAATTTACTAAGTTCGCCAAATTCGGCTTGCCGACTTCTTCGAAATTTTCTCCGGTAAGCTTTACGGGCTTGCCAGTTTTTGGGTGCTTTACGGTCAGCCCAATGGGTCCTACGAGTGCGTAATAGTATTTCTCGATATACGCCACTAACTGTTGACCCGTGTGCTGCATTACCTGCTTAAATAAATCTTGGAACTCGTCGTTACGGCTAATCGACACATCGGTGCTGCGCTTTTTATCTAAATCAACGCCGCCACCAGTACGGCCTTGGCTCAAGTTGGGGCTGTTTTCAAACCGGTCCATAAGCTGCGTACACAGCTCTGGCGGTAAAACATCATCAATGACTTCTATTAAATCGCTCATGGCGCTTCCTTACCCCCTGCGTTACTTATCTGAAATGTCTTTGAAGTGAGAATGAAGCATGGCTTTCACCTCATCAGGGATAGGCGCTGAGCGCTGAGTGTTGTAATCAAAATGCACCATGGTAGTCACGCCTGTTGAGCATAGTTTGTCGTCTTGCCACAGCTCCTGAAACACATCGAATGCACTGTTGCCTAACCGGCTTATAAAGGTTTTTACGGTTACTGGTTTGCCATAGAAAATCTGCGCTAAAAAATTCACTTTGTAGCTAGCCAAAATAAGCGGCCAATTTTGTAAATCCAACTCGGGGGTAAACATGCGGAAAATGGGCTCGCGAGCGGCTTCAAACCATGCCACTAACGCCGTATTACTCACATGCTGCAGCGCATCAGTTTCACAAAAACGCACATCGAATGATGTGACTAACGGAGTTTCATTGGTCATAGAGTACAGCGCTTATATTTTGTTTTTAGCAACTCTAGCATTAAGTAGTGTGGTTTTCAGCAACGCTGGTTCTTCCTATTAATAATCTAGCTGATAAAAATGGAGCAAGAAAGTGACAGTTAGTGTGACCAATGGATTGTTTTACATTACAATTCGCACCAAATTTCTTTTACGTAATAACTATGACTGCAATTGGGATTGATTACGGCACATCAAATTCTGAAGTGGTGTATTTTGATGGTGCCACCCATCAGCACATCAAACTTGACCCTCTGGATAAGAAGGGCAATAAGATTCGTTCGTCGGTATTTATTTACTTTGAAGACGAGCTGCCACCGCCGCCCGATGCCATGGTTGAAGCGAAAGTGGCCCAGTTGCAGCGTGCTATTAACGAGCAAATAGATAAAGCCAAAGACGGTTATTACTCAGCAAAAGACCCTAAAGAGCAAGCTACGTATAACCAACGCATTAATTCTCTGCGTGGCGATCTTCACAATAAGCCTGCGCTGCAACGTAAAGCTATCGCGCAGCTGATGCACGCCATGTCCCTAGATGAAATACCTCTGTTAAGGTTGGTAGAGCACGGTAAGTTTGCTTTTGGTGAAGCTGGTTTTCGCCGATTTTTGAAAATGCCTGAAAAAGGGCGCCTAATTTACTCACCCAAAAACTTCCTAGGTGCATCGCTAGATAGCGACCAAAAGAAAGCCTTTGTGGGCATTATTGCAAAACAACTTGGCTACTTTAAGCAATGTGCTCAAGAGCAGCTCAATACAAACATCGATTCGGCGGTGATTGGTCGTCCGGTGAAGTTTCACGGCACGCGCGGTGAAGAAGGGAACATTCAAGCCATAGAAATTATGACCGAAGCGGCCAAACAAGCTGGCTTTTCAACGGTAAACTTCTTGGATGAGCCTATTGCTGCGGCTTACAAAATTGAGCAAACCTTGCCGCGAGATACCACAACACTTATTGTGGATATTGGTGGCGGTACTACCGATATTTGCTGCATTAACCTTTCTCCAGAGCGCACTAATCAGTTAGATAGAAAGCAAGATGTGTTGTCGGTAACAGGACGACGCTTGGGAGGCATGGATTGCGATAAAAGCCTGGTGCTTAAAACGATCGCTCCTGAAATGGGTATGGGGCTGAAAATGATGAACGGCCTGCCCGTACCGCCAACTTACTTCTCTGATATGTGCGCGGTAGATAACATTCCTGCCTTAATGCGCTTCTTTTCTGATGACTATGGATTGGATATTTCTCAAACTATGTCACTCATTAAAGAGCCTGCCCAATTAGAGCGGCTGTTGATCGTTCAGGAAAATAAACTGTCGGCACGCATCGTTAACTCTGCCCGTATGGCTAAAGAGCTATTGTCGAGCAAACCTCGTATCACGCTGCCGCTGCATTATATTGAAGACGAGTTTGGTGTGGATATTAGCCAAGATTCACTCCAAAAGGCGTTAAAGCCGTGGCTTGATAAGGTTAAGACCTTAGTGACCGAGTGTTTAGACAACACCGAGGTGAAACCAGAGGTGGTCATGATCACCGGGGGTATGAGTTTGTCGCCCATCGTGGTGGATGCGCTGTACGAAAACTTACTGACAGGGCTTCCACGCTTAGAAAACGACGCATTTAATTCAGTGTGTGAGGGACTTGCTATTCAGGCGTCTAAATTCTAGCAACGCCTGAATAGGAACACGTCACCCATATTCAACGAGCGCTAATGACTAATGAAGCGTCTTAGTGCTTGAGAATATTGTTTGCTTTCAAATAGGTAGCGATAGCCTCAGGTGATTCGAAGGCGTTAAGCAACATTTGCTGGGCATGCTGCTTTACACTGTTGTCTTCAGACGAAGAGAGTAGGTCATACCACGTTTTTACTAGGGCCAATGGTGGTGTTTGATTCATTCTTTGCTCCGGTAATATAAACTGCATATTAACTGTCATCATCGTAACTCATGATGGGTTAAAATAAAGCTCTGACCAGAATGAACAAGTGGGTAAAAAACGCTAACGCGAGAGCGAGCGATTTTTACCTACCTGTTTGTAATTTTTGGCAGGCTTATTCAAGCAATGGCTTTAAGAAACGGCCTGTATGCGACGCTTCTTGTTCAGCAACATGCTCTGGTGTTCCCTCTGCAATTATCTGGCCACCTCCGGATCCTCCTTCAGGACCAAGGTCTACTATCCAGTCAGCAGTTTTAATCACATCAAGGTTATGCTCTATTACTACCACAGTATTTCCGTGGTCTCTGAGCTCGTGCAGTACAGCAAGCAGCTGTTTGATATCGTGGAAATGTAACCCAGTTGTGGGTTCATCAAGAATGTAAAGGGTTTGGCCGGTGTCTCTTTTTGATAACTCTTTTGCGAGTTTTACACGCTGCGCTTCACCGCCAGACAGTGTGGTGGCCGCCTGACCTAATTTTATGTAAGACAGACCCACATCCATCAATGTTTGCAATTTGCGGGAAATCGACGGCACTGCATCAAAAAATACGCGAGCGTCTTCCACCGTCATCTCTAGTACTTCGTGAATATTTTTATCTTTGTATTTTACGTCTAGTGTTTCGCGGTTATAGCGTTTGCCCATACACACGTCGCACGGCACATATACATCAGGTAAAAAGTGCATTTCTACCTTAATCACACCGTCGCCCTGGCAGGCTTCACAACGACCGCCTTTCACATTGAAGCTGAAGCGGCCTGGTTTGTAACCCCGTGAGCGTGACTCCTGCGTACCTGCAAACATCTCTCTAATGGGTGTAAATATGCCCGCATAGGTTGCAGGGTTTGAACGCGGTGTTCTGCCGATAGGGCTTTGGTCAATATCGACCACTTTGTCGAGCAACTCTAACCCTTCCATAGATTTATGGGCAGCAGGCTCTGCAGTTGTCGCCTTATTTAACTCCCGCTGTGCAATTTTATAGAAGGTGTCGTTAATTAGCGTCGATTTACCCGAGCCTGATACACCCGTTACGCAGGTCATCACACCCGTGGGTATGCGAAGGTCAACAGATTGCAAGTTGTTACCGGTAGCGCCTTTAAGCGTAAGCCATTCATTGTTTTTCGCTGGATTCCGTTTTTGCGGAATATCAATCTTTTCTCTTCCCGACAGATATTTTCCAGTAAGTGAGTGCTCGCTTGCTAATATGTCGTCAATGGTACCCTGGGCGATAATTTCACCGCCGTGTACGCCAGCGCCGGGGCCAATGTCGATAACGTGGTCTGCTTGGCGAATGGCATCTTCATCGTGTTCTACTACAAGCACGGTATTTCCAAGGTCGCGCAAGTGGGTAAGGGTTTTTAATAAGCGTTCGTTGTCTCGTTGATGTAAGCCAATTGAAGGTTCATCAAGTACATACATCACACCCACTAAGCCTGCACCTATTTGACTGGCAAGGCGAATACGCTGTGCTTCACCACCGGATAACGTGTCTGCGCTTCGAGAAAGAGACAGGTAGTTTAGCCCTACATTGACCAAGAAACGTAGGCGGTCCAAAATCTCTTTTAATATTTTCTCCGCAATTTGTGCTTTTTGACCAGTTAGATCAAGAGTTTCAAAAAACGTATAGGCTTCTGCTATCGACATATCGGCGATAGTGGGTAGCGTGGTTTGCTGAATAAATACGTTGCGCGCTTCAACCCGCAGTCGAGAGCCATTACAGCTACTGCAATGTTGCTGGCTTAAGTACTTGCCAAGCTCTTCTCTTACCGAGTTAGACTCTGTCTCGCGGTAGCGGCGTTCCATGTTAGGAATTATGCCTTCGAAGGGGTGCTTGCGCTCCATAATGTCACCGCGCTCGTTGATATACTTAAACGATAACGACTTACCTTTTGAGCCATACAGCACAATGTCTTTATGCTCTTTTTCCAATTCCTCAAACGGCGCGGTTAAACTGAACTTGTAGTGTTCGGCGACAGCTTGCAGCATCTGAAAGTAATAATAGCTGCGTTTGTCCCAGCCGCGAATAGCACCGCCAGACAAACTAATCTCGGCGTTGGTGATAACACGAGAAGGGTCGAAAAAGTTGCGAGTGCCAAGTCCGTCACAAGTTGGACACGCACCTGCAGGGTTGTTAAATGAGAACAAGCGAGGCTCTAGTTCGCTTAAACTGTAACCGCAGTGGGGGCAAGCAAAGTTAGCAGAGAATATAATTTCTTCCGCGTCCTTATCGTCCATGTCGGCGACAATCGCGTTACCGTTGGCTAGCGATAAGGCGGTCTCAAAAGACTCAGACAGACGAAGCGCCATATCATCACGCACTTTAAAGCGGTCTACTACCACTTCAATAGTATGTTTCTTATGCAGGTCCAGAGGCGGTGGATCGGATAAATCGCATACTTCGCCGTCAATTCGAGCGCGAATAAAACCTTGTGCCGATAAGGTTTGTAGCGCTTTTACGTGTTCGCCTTTTCGCTCCTTCACAATAGGGGCAAGCAGCATAAGCTTACTGCCCTCAGGCATGGCCAACACCTTATCCACCATTTGACTCACGGTTTGTGCGTCAAGAGGCACATCGTGGTCGGGACAGCGCGGTGTACCAACACGGGCAAACATGAGGCGCAAATAATCGTATATTTCGGTGATCGTACCCACGGTAGAACGGGGGTTATGCGACGTTGATTTTTGTTCAATCGAAATAGCGGGTGATAAGCCTTCGATATGATCTACATCGGGCTTTTCCATCATTGATAAAAATTGACGAGCATAGGCTGAGAGCGACTCAACGTAACGACGCTGTCCCTCGGCGTACAAAGTGTCAAATGCAAGAGATGATTTACCTGATCCAGAAAGACCAGTAATCACTACCAGTTTGTCTCGTGGCAGTGTTAAATCAATATTCTTCAAATTGTGAGTGCGTGCACCGCGTATTTCGATTTTATCCATTGAAGCCTAATGAGAAAAAGAATCTGAATGAAAGGGTCAGTATGCCATAGGTGTCAACTAAAGTGATATGGCATTGAAGTTATACTGCTTGAAAGCAAGTGAGATCACCTTCATTTGTATCTTGAACTGCTGAGTTGCGCTAAAGATAAGACTTAATAAACCCCGTCTTTCACTTTGGCGATTATATTAATCAGTTTTAACCTACATGGGCACACCAACAATTTATGCGGACTAGTATTATGCTACACTCTGCAACCTTGTTATGGCTCAGTAAACTTTGAGGAACTCAGACGCTTTGAACGCTTTGGAATTACGCGCGGCGCTTGCGCTAGCATCTGTTTATGTTTTACGTATGTTGGGCCTTTTCATGGTCATGCCTGTTTTGGCTGTGGCTGCGATGGACTATCCAGACTATTCTCCTTTGTTGGTAGGCTTAGCAGTAGGTGGCTATGGGCTGACACAGGCGGCGTTGCAAATTCCCATGGGCATGATGTCAGATAAGTGGGGTCGAAAACCCGTTATTCTGCTGGGTCTTAGTGTGTTTGCGCTGGGTAGTTTTGTCGCTGCCAACGCCGACACCATGGCATGGATGATTGTTGGGCGTATTCTACAGGGCGCTGGAGCGATTGCCGGCGCTATTATGGCCCTGGCCACCGACGTAAGCAGAGAAAGCCAGCGAGCAAAGGTGCTCGCCATTATCGGTATTGCTATTGGTTTTTCGTTTTATCTCGCTGTTATCATCGGCCCATTAATTGCAAATTACTACGGTCTAGCGGGTGTTTTTGCCGTTACGGGCCTGTTAGCCGTACTGTGTATGCCGTTAGTAAAATGGGTAGTACCGAGTTCTGAACCATTAAGCAGTGGCGATACACTTCCTCAAAAAGGTCAGCTTCGTCATTTAATGCTGTCCCCACAGCTGTGGCGTTTAAACGTAAGCGTTCTCGTGCTGCATATGTTGATTACGCTGTTGTTCGTGCAGCTACCTGTTACGTTAACTAATTTTGATATGACGCTGAGTGAGCATTGGCGCATGTACCTTCCTGTCTTAGGCGTGTCCATTTTAGGGCTCATTGTTATGATGGGAATAGCGAGAGGGCGCACGCCTAAATGGTTATTATTATTGGGTGTGGTATTGATGGGAAGTGCATTTTTAGCCCTTGGCATAAATGGCAATAGCTGGTGGCTAACGACAGTAGCCGTCATTCTTTTTTTTACCGGCTTTAATTACCTAGAGGCAAATTTTCCTGCTTTAGTATCGAGCGTTGCCCCTGCTGGTCAAAAAGGAACCGCCATGGGTATTTACGCTAGCTTTCAGTTTTTGGGCGCCTTTTTAGGGGGAATAATATCTGGTGTTGTTACTGATATTTGGTCTCCTAACGTGGCGTATCTGGTTGGGGCGTTAAGTACACTGCTTTGGATTTACGTAATAAGCGGCCTTAAAGAGGTGAGCCCCGTGAAGCGGGTAATGTTAAACGGGCTACGTGCTGACGTGCTGCTTGATGCCAATAAGCAACCTGATAGCAATAAGCGACAAGCCCTTGAAGAAGCGCTTTTAGCCGTGCCGGGGGTATTGGAAGTCACATTGAATGCAGAAAATGGTGCAGCGTACTTAAAAGTAAATAGAGACTTTGATGCGGTGAAAGCGCGTGCCGTGTTAACGGTTTAGGTGCTGTCTGGGTACTTTCTAGGTGCAGTCTAGCTGCAAAGAGGCGCTGAGAAAAGGTGAAGCTCTTATATAGCCACTACTTAGCAGGTGCACAGCTTAGCAGGTGCACAGCTTAGCAGGTGCACAGCGAACGTGAAAAATTTCTCATGGCTGTTTGGCTTGTGAAGCTTAAGGTACTTTGCTTTAATAAATTATACAAAAACACGGACAGTTCTTCCCCATGGCTTTTAAATCTGCCTTCTTTTTTATATTTTGTCTGGCCTTAAGCACAATTTTAGCGGGTTGTGCTATTAAAGTATCGCCGAGCGCGTTTTTTTATCAAGATGCCAAAACAAAACCACTAGATACCACACGACTTCACAGCGCTATTCAAAAAGACAAAGTGGCAGCTGGTATTACTATGGTAGAAATTCAAAACGAAGGGGGAGAAACCCTACGAGGCGTTGCGGTTTCTTATGCTAAGCCCGTTGTTAATATCCTGTTCTTTGCTGATAACCGAATGACGGTGTCTGAAAATAACAACGTGATACACCAGCTAGGTAAGCTGCCCGCCAATATTCTATGGCTTGACTATCAAGGCGTTGGAGCAAGTGACAGGGCCGAAAATCTCAGCATTAATGCAATTAAAAAAGATGCACTTTTCCAATTTGATTATGTGAAAAATACCTTTGATACTTCCTTACCGACCATTGTTCATGGACGTGGTATTGGAAGTTACTTTGCGAGTTATGTGGCCGCAAACAGACCAATAGACGGGTTGGTATTAGACGGCGCATTCAATAATATATCTGATTTAATCGCCAATATGGTGCCTGGCTTTTCCAATTCATTTACTGCAATGAAGCTGCATGATGAAGTGCATAGTATGCAGATTGCCCCTATTCTCAGGCATTTTGATGGTCCGCTTTGGTTACTCGTCGGTGCTAAGGACAAAATTACCCCTCAAGTAATCAGCGAACAACTTCTCGCCGACAGTGCAAGTGAGAAAAAGCACATCTCTGTTATTCCCGATGCAACCCATAACGCCACATTAAACTCAGCGTTTACGATTACTGAATATCGGCGCTTCATATCCCAACTATCTCGTCAAAAAGCATCTCGTCAAAAAGCATCTCGTTAAACAACATCACGTTATTTCACTTTTTGCCTGTGGATAAATAGTGGAAAACCTTGTTGGTAACTCTGTTAACAGTCAATGATAGTAAGCGATCGGGGCCAATTGAACTCAACTGATCCGATCACGTTACGTCAGTAAAATCAATAGCTGCAGCAAATTTACTGCAGATCCAAGGTGAGTTTGATCATAATTGATTGAAGGATCAATCGCTTTCCCACATTGGGGATAACCATAACGAGTAGTCTCCCTAAACTTGTCTTAGACTTAAGTCTACGTGCTGTGCCTTTGCTGCCTGTAACTATTCGCTATTGGTGGTGGAGACTTAAATTCTCACTACTGAATCACGTTTTATA
The DNA here is from genome assembly GCF_048987005.1 of Alteromonas ulvae. Lineage (GTDB taxonomy): Bacteria > Pseudomonadota > Gammaproteobacteria > Enterobacterales > Alteromonadaceae > Alteromonas. The sequence goes on from NZ_CP185261.1 coordinate 341,147, forward strand.
ATAGTGGGGGTATATTTGAAGGTTAGACCTTCCTCTGGTTTTTTCCCTGATGCATACTTAAGGGCTAGCTCAGCAGCTTTTGTCGCCATCATTTCAACAGGGTAGCGAAGGGTGGTGAGTTTGGGACGACAATATTTGGCTAGCAACACATCATCGTAACCCATTACTGATACCTGTTCTGGTACAGCAATACCATGGTCTTGTAGCATTGTCATTGCGCCTGACGCCATAGCATCGTTATAGGCTAATACAGCGGTAAATTTAGCGCCGGTGGCCAATAAGTTCTGCATTGCAAGTTCACCACCCTCCTGATCTGGCGTTGCATACTCAATCATGCTTTCAGGCAATACCAGATTGGCGTGCTTTATAGCGGTGCGAACACCTTCAAGCCGTTGATTAGGGTCGTCTATTCGGTACTGACTGCTGATAACCGCCACATGCTTGTGGCCTTGGTTAATCGCATACTCAGCCATTAAACGTCCGCCGGTGACATTGTCCAGCCATACGCATCTATTAGCGATTTCAGGAATATATCGGTTAATTAGTACAAAACCCGGCACTTGTTTTGAGAACTCGACGAGGGCTTTATCATCAAGGGCCTTGCTGTGAACCACCATGGCTTCAACGCGATGCTCTAACAAAGTTTCTATAGCCCGTAATTCTGTTTCTTTTTCAATTGACCCCGCACTTAACAATATTTGAACGTTGTTCTTGCGAGTAACAGATTCAACGCCGTGAGCTAACATGGCAAAAAATGGATCGTGTAACTCGGCTATCACAACACCTAACGATGCACTTCTCTTTGTTACTAAGGCTCGCGCGTTTGCATTAGGGCGATAACCCATGTCTTCCATTATCTTTTTTACGCGTTTTCGTGTATCGCTGCCTACTTTTGGCCCGTCGTTGATCACGCGGGACACAGTGGCAAGTGAAACCCCTGCCGCTTGAGCTATATCTTTAATTGTTGCCATTTCGATTTCGCATTTCTTTTTTATTGATAACGATAGACTCGCTCACACCCACACTTACGAATGATAAAAAACATGGAAGCGCAGAAAGCAGGGCCAAAATTTATACATAGACTACATTATATTTACAGAAATTGATAAATTACCAACGCTTTAGTTAGCGCTTTCATCAAGGTATTTAAGGGGGTTAAGGATCCTAACTCAATAAAATTTGGGAGATGATAATAACGATAGAATTTTGGGAACGCATTGGGTTGGCCTAGAACTGGTTGTCCTTAATCGTGCTCATTAGTTTTCTTCCTTATGTTCTTCAATTCTTACACTACGTGCTACAAAAAATAATTGAAAACGTATAACCTTGGTACAAAGGCAGCGCTGATGCACTGCTCACAGTGGTTTAACGATAAGTACAAAAGGCAAAATAGGGTTATGAAAATTCAGGTATCAGTCTTTGGTGAAGTGAACGGCGAACAAGTAACTATGTTTACGTTATCGAATAGCAATAATATGGTTGTTAAGATATTAAGCCTCGGCGGTATTATCAAAGAAATTAAGCTACCCGATGCCAATAAAACAGATAAGCAATGTATTCAAACCTTTGATTCGCTCGACGAATACATGGCTGATGAAAGTTATCGCGGTGCTATTGTAGGGCGATACGCTAACCGTATTGGCAATGGGTGTTTTAGTCTTAATGGCACAACCTATCACCTTGATAAAAACAATGGCGAGCATAACCTTCATGGCGGTAATGCCGGTTTTCACAAACGTAATTGGGCCTCGTCAACCCATTGTGATGACCAAAGCGCAAGTGTCACGCTAACGCTACTCAGCGGCGATGGGGAAGGAGGCTTTCCTGGAAACGTAGCGGTAACCGCCTGCTACACCCTAAATAATGACAATGAGCTTAGCTTACATATAAAAGCAACGACCGATAAGGCCACCCCGCTAAGCTTCACTCAGCACGCTTATTTTACGCTAAGCAATGACGACTCGATTGAAAGCACAACGTTAACTATTGCTGCAGATGAAGTGACCGATGCGGATAATACACTGCTACCAAACGGTGAGTTTGTTGCTGTGAATGACACCCCATTTGATTTTAGAGTTCCCACTCAAATAGGAAAGAATGTGCATGATATGCCTTCATCTGAACTGTTTGAGAAGGTTGGGGGATACGACCACAACTACGTATTGCGCCAAAGTGCTAACACCAAGCCGCAAGCTGAAGTGAGTGCGAGCGACACCGGGCTTACCATGAAGCTTTACACCAACCTGCCAGGGTTGCAGTTTTACACCGGTAACCTTAACACTCAGCAGCAAATGGGCGCATTGTGCTTAGAGCCCCAATTCTTCCCTGACTCACCGAACAAGCCTCATTTCCCAAGTTGCATTGTAACGCCAGACTCGCCTTTAGATATGGAGATTCGTTACGCTTTCAATGTAACACAATGAGGGCGGCTGTCGAATCAAGGCTAAATGTTATATTAATTAACATTTGTTTTTCTTTCTTCGAACATTGATAAAAGTGGTACATTACTATATCATTTTGGGTAAACGTTTAACCTTTTGTGTGGCGTCTGCATTACTTTCTGCCAAGGCGTAATGTCAGACCCACAAAACGCATTTTTATAGAGAGCGACTATGGCAAGCCCATTCGACCCGTCAGATGATCCACACCGCAGATTTAACCCCTTATTAGGTGAGTGGGTTTTGGTATCTCCGCATCGCGCGAAACGACCATGGCAAGGGCAGTCGGAGGAGCCTAACAACGAGCAAAAGCCGTCTTATGATCCCACGTGCTATCTATGTCCAAGCAATACGCGGGTTAATGGTGAGGTCAATCCCAATTACGCTGGCACGTTTGTTTTTGAAAACGATTTTGCTGCACTCAAGAAAGACACGGTTGTAACAAGCGAGAAAAAAGGGCTTTTTCAGTTTGAGACTGAGCAAGGCTGCAGCCGAGTAATTTGCTTCTCGCCTGATCACAGTAAAACCCTTCCTGAATTAACAGACCAAGAGCGTGCAGACGTTGTAGCATGCTGGAAATCACAGACAGAAGAGCTAGGTCAGCAATATCAATGGGTTCAGGTATTTGAAAACAAGGGAGCGATGATGGGCTGCTCTAACCCTCATCCTCATGGACAAGTGTGGGCGCAGCAGCATGTGCCTACGGATCCGGCTAAAAAACTTGTACAATTAGGTGCTTATTTCAACGAGCACAAACGCCCTTTGTTGTTAGATTACGCTGAGCAGGAAGTTGCAAAACAAAAACGAGTGGTATGTCAAAACGATGACTGGATTGTGGTAGTGCCGTATTGGGCAGCATGGCCGTTTGAAACATTGTTACTGCCTCGCTTTGATGTAACAGCACTGCACAAATTAACCGACGAACAGTCGTTTTCGCTAGCACAAATTATTGGCGATATTACAACGCGCTATGACAATTTGTTTGAAACGTCATTCCCATACTCTATGGGATGGCATAGTGCCCCTTTCGATAAACAAGCACATCCTGAATGGACGTTGCACGCACATTTCTTTCCGCCACTGCTTCGCTCTGCAAGCGTACGAAAATTTATGGTCGGTTATGAAATGATGGCTGAGGCTCAGCGTGATTTAACGCCAGAACAAGCCGCAGACAGATTAAAGGCACTTTCTAGCGTGCATTATAAAAAACGTGAGAATGTAAATGGATAATCAAATACTCTCTTCAGCTTTTGAAGAAAGCTTTGCTGAAAAACCGGCACTGATAGCTCATGCACCAGGCCGCGTAAACTTAATCGGGGAGCATACCGATTATAATGGCGGTTTCGTATTTCCAGCGGCAATTAACTTTGGCACCTGGGTAGCGGCATCAAAGCGAAAAGACAACAACATTGTTGTTACTGCAATGGACTACGAGAACCAACAAAATACGTTCAGCCTTGAAGATATTCACTATGATGACGAGCAGGGGTGGGCAAACTATGTTCGCGGTGTGGTTAAAGTACTTAAAGAGGACTACCCCTCATTTGGTGGCGCCAATTTATTAGTCACGGGTAATGTACCTCAGGGTGCTGGCTTAAGTTCTTCCGCGTCATTTGAAGTGGCAGTACTAAAAGCTATGAGTGCCCTATATCAGTTACCTCTCGATGGCGTGAAGGCCGCACTTCTTGGTCAGAAAGCGGAAAATACCTTCGTGGGCTGTTCATGCGGCATTATGGATCAGCTTATATCGGCAATGGGTAACGAAGGTAAAGCCATGTTGCTTGATTGCCAATCGTTGTCAATTGAACACTCACCGCTGCCTGACAGTCATCAGATTGTCATTATTAATTCAAACGTGAAGCGTGGATTGGTAGACAGTGAATACAACCTTCGCCGTCAGCAGTGCGAGCAAGGCGCATCGCTATTAGGTGTACCTTCGCTGCGAGAAGCCAACATAGATATGTTAGAAGCGGCAAAGTCACGTATGCCTGAAGTGGTTTACCGCAGAGCTAAACATATTATTACCGAAAATAAGCGAACCTTGTCAGCCAGTAACGCTTTAAAAATAGGTGATATAGAAACAGTGAGTAAGGCAATGGCCGAATCTCATGTGTCTATGCGAGACGATTTTGAAATAACGGTGCCTCCTATTGATTACCTTGTCACTATCATTGATGAGCTACTTGGGGTTACGGGCGGTGTGCGTATGACCGGTGGCGGTTTTGGAGGATGTGTTGTTGCACTAGTTCCAACAGATACTGTTGATGCGGTGAAACAAGTGGTGGCTGATAAATACTTTGATGAGACCAGCTACCACGCCGATATTTATGTCTGCACTGCTACGCAGGGAGCCTTTGCATAAGTTATCTCTCCATCTTTGACCATTTATTTGTGTGCTTAAGCCGCATCATTAGATAGCGGCTTTTTTTTGCCTGCGGTAACACGCCGCGATTACGCACATGTTAAGTCTCTCTGAGTGGGTAATTACCTATGCGCACTGGTAGAAAATGTGATAAACATGATATTACTGACTTCAAATAAGCGTAACAAAAACAACAATGAAGAATCTTTCACCTGCGTTTTAAAGGCCACCGAGCTTTAGTTCTACAGGTCTTATGAAACATGTCATGTTGCGCTTTAATCACCATTGAATTGAAATATAGTGAGTAAACTATGAAATTAGCATCACTAGATATCACCGTGTTTGTGATATACGTCATCGCGCTTATTAGTATAGCCTGGTGGGTGTCGCGAGAGAAAAAAGGGCATGAGAAAGATACCAACGATTACTTCTTAGCGGGCTCTAGCTTACCTTGGTGGGCCATTGGCGCGTCTCTTATTGCTGCCAACATATCCGCAGAACAGATAATCGGCATGTCCGGCTCTGGCTATCAAATAGGGTTAGCTATTGCATCTTACGAATGGATGGCGGCGATTACGTTAATCATTGTAGGTAAGTATTTTTTACCTATATTTTTAAAACACAAAATATATACCATGCCTCAATTTTTAGAGCAGCGATACGACCATCGCGTTCGTAAAGTAATGGCTGTATTTTGGCTGGGCGTTTACGTTTTTGTTAACCTCACCGCCGTTTTGTGGTTAGGCGCATTGGCCATCAACACTATAGCCGGTGTCGACATGATGTACGGCATGATATTTTTAGGACTGTTCTCACTGGCTTATTCGCTATACGGCGGATTAAAAGCAGTAGCACTTACCGACATTATTCAGGTGGTGTTACTCGTACTTGGTGGGTTATTCCTCTCTTATACCGCGCTTAATCTTATCAGCGGTGGACACGGACCCATTCAAGGCTTTATTGACTTAACTCAGCAGCTCCCTAGCAAGTTCGACATGATTTTATCGAGAGACAATCCCCACTATATGGACCTTCCCGGTATTTCCGTACTTGTAGGCGGTATGTGGATCATGAACCTCTCTTACTGGGGCTTTAATCAGTATATTATTCAAAGAACGCTGGCTGCTAAGAACCTGCAAGAAGCGCAAAAAGGTATTGCTTTCGCTGCATTTTTAAAGCTTTTAATGCCATTAATTGTTGTATTACCTGGTATTGCTGCTGTGCTGTTGGTGCCGGATTTAGCAAAACCCGATCAGGCTTATCCTAGTCTTATGACGCTTATGCCTGTTGGATTGAAGGGGATTATTTTTGCGGCCCTTGTTGCGGCTATTGTGTCGTCCCTTGCGTCTATGACAAATAGCGTATCAACCATTTTTACGATGGACATATACAAAGACAAACGTCCTAATGAGTCACAGCAACACTATGTGAAAGTAGGACGCACGGTAAGTTTGGTCGCGTTAATTATTGCTATGGTTGCTGCTAAGCCACTATTAGGTAACTTCGACCAAGCCTTTCAATATATTCAAGAGTTCACCGGGTTCTTCACACCAGGTATTTGTGCCCTGTTCATTTTAGGTATGTTTTGGAAACACACTACGGCCAATGGCGGGCTGCTTGCGGCATTGGGATCATTTATTTTAAGCATCGTGTTTAGGCAGGTTTGGCCCGAGCTTCCGTTTATTGACCGAGTAGGAATTGTATTTTTGCTGTGTGTAGGGGTGGCCGTCATCGTCTCTCTTATGGAGAAAAAGGGCGTGCACGAAAATGCCGTAGAGCTCTCTGATGTGCAGTTCGATACCACTAAAGGGTTTAATATCGCCGCTATTGCAGTGGTGTTCATACTTATCGCTTTTTACAGCGCGTGGTGGTAACGGTTAAGCTTTCGCAGGCTCTTTTTAAACTAACCTTTTTAAACAACCCTTTTTTGAAGAGCCTTATTGAAAAGCGCACAATTAAAAATAGCCTAGTTAAACAGAGCGAAAGTTCAGAAGACGGAAATGAGAAAGTTTGATAGCGTTTATTTGTTAATAAACGCACCGACAAAAACTTCATTTTTCCCTGTAAAAATACGATATACTACAGGGCTTGAAACTATGAACTTTCGTGCTTGTTGCTGTCGAACTTTGGTGAAGTCGAAATAGCGGCGCTTTAAAATAAGTGTTGCTACGCAGCAAGCCATCAAACACGTTACAGGAGACATCAATGGCAACGAAAGGCGTGAACAAGGTAATTCTTGTAGGAAACCTTGGTAATGATCCTGAAGTAAGATACATGCCGAACGGAAACGCCGTTGCGAACCTGAGTCTTGCAACCAGCGAAAGCTGGAAAGACCAACAAGGGCAACCGCAAGAGCGTACAGAATGGCATAGACTCACTATGTATCGTCGCTTGGCTGAAATTGCTGGAGAATACCTGAAAAAAGGGTCGCAGATTTACGTAGAAGGTAAATTGCAAACCCGTAAATGGCAGGATCAGCAAGGCAATGACAAATACACCACAGAAATCATCGTAGACCAAATGCAAATGCTAGGCGGTCGCGGCGGTGAAGCTGGTGGTGGTAACGGCGGTTACCAACGTCAACAAAATAACCAAGGCGGCGGATACCAGAACCAGGGCGGTGGCTATAATCAAGCACCAGCTCAGGGCGGTCAGCAGCAAGGTGGTTACAACCAAAACCAAGGCGGCGGTTTCAATCAAGCTGCTCCTCAAGGTGGTAATCAGCCTCAGCCTAAAACGCCGCCAATGGCAGAGCCAGACTTTGACTTTGACGACGATATTCCGTTTTAAGGAATACTGAAACGGCCTGTTTAATTTCTAATTAAGGCTGGCTTATTTCAGCGAGAAAAGCTGAATTAGGATTGAGTTTAGTTTGAAGATATTTTTAAAAAGCCCAGCAAAGTAGCTGGGCTTTTTACGTCTCCTGTTCCATCCTGAAGTACGCAACACATTTACTTACTTGGCAAATTTTGCACTACGTAAACAGGAGCCAGGTTCTTTATCGCTTTATTACTTTATCGTTTTATCACTGCTCACGGCCCACTTCTTACGGCTCGCTTCTTAAGGTTTTAGTTTCGCACTCTCTTCCGTTCTCATATTCATATTTTCAAAGTCTCGCAATCACCGGCTCGGCTATTTTAACCGTATTTTTATTCATAAAACCGGCAAAAAGGTTATACGTTTACCTTTTGTGGGTGGTTTTAGTATTCAATAGAAATAACTTAGATGTAACAATTAATGTAAAAAATAGCGACTTACTTGCTTGTTGGCACCAATTAAGTAATATGACTATGCCTACTAATTAACAAGCTATTAGCAAATTATGAAAACGTTATCCCTACTTTACAGCACGAGCGTTATGCTTATTACTGCTACATTCTCTGCGACTGCATTTTCTGCGCAAACTGTTTATAAAGATTTCCCGGCTGAGGTGATGCCCGAGCTTAGCGAAAGTGGTGAATTGGCGGTAGGGGTAAAAACAATTGAAGTGGCTTATCCCGAAGCGGCAATGACAATGTCAGGAGAGATGGTAAAGCGTAAGTTAACGCTAGAGGTTTGGTACCCCGCATCTCAATCAACGGACTTAGCAAAGGCTGAGCTAGCCGTATATAGCGATGAAACACGCAGCGGTAAGTCTTTTGAAATTCAAGCCGATGCTTATCGCGATGCCCCTATTATGGCGACGGATGAAAATTACCCTATCGTAGTCATCTCTCACGGTTATACTGGCTACCGTACGCTGATGCATTATCTTGGCGAACACTTAGCATCTCATGGTTATGTTGTGGCTGCCATTGACCATACCGACTCAACAAACAAAGACGTTAATTTTGCAGAAAGTCCTTTCAGTGGGTTTCCAAGCACGCTGTTAAATCGCTCAAGAGATCAGGTGTTTACGCTTAATGCGGTGGCTCAACATAGCTTTTTTGCCGACAACGTTGACGACACTCGCGCAGGAGTAATCGGTTACTCTATGGGTGGGTTTGGCGCAATGAGCACAGTGGGAGGCTGTTACGCGTTTAACGATACCACGGCAGCTACTTTTACCGGTACGCAAGACTCTGCAGCATTGCAGCTGGTAAAATCTGCCTTAAACACCTGCGCCGGTGGTAAGCCTTCAAGTAATGACACATTACCAGCATGGAAAGCTGCCTTAGCACTAGCGCCTTGGGGCGGGCAGCAGCAGTTGTTTGATACAAAGTCGTTATCTAATATCAACGTACCGGTGCTGTTTGTCGCTGGTGATAACGACGATATATCAGGCTACGATGGCATTCGTTGGTTGTTTGATCACACAGCGCATAAAGATACCAAGTTATTGACGATTAAAAACGCACGTCATAATGTTGCACCTCACCCGGCACCGATAGAAGCGTATGGCAGTGAGTTCGACTTGGGTAGCTACATAGAGCCCGCGTGGGAAGAGCAAAAGCTCAATGCGATTAATGAACACTTTGCTTTAGCGCTCATGAACTGTCATGTGAAAGCCATGCCAGATTACTGTGCCTTTTTAGAGGTAACGGGCAGTAGTGACCAGAAGCCAAGCGGTGGTGAAACGCCTGCGCCTTGGAAAGGTTTCGATAACCGCTGGGCGCTAGGATTGCTTATGGAAGGAAAAGGCCGAAAGTAAAACTATTTAAAAACGCTTTGTTAGAGAGTTTATTGGATACCCGCTAAGGGGCTCGACTATGAGCCCCTTTTTTATGCGTTTCTTGTTCGTTTATTTCTCTTGCGAAACGGTAATACCAGTGCGCATAGATAATTCCCCACTCAGCGAGACTTAAAATGTTCGTAATCGGGGACTAGTATAACTTTTGTTACAACTCATTGCTGGAATATTGTTCAGCATAGGTTAATGTAAACAGAGTCAATTTAAGTGTAAGCATCAACCTAATATCTAGCACACAATGCATTATGTTTAGTGTGCAGTAACCATTGCCTTGACAGTGTCTCGACACCATTACTTCCCCTAAAGGAATTGCCATGAAATTGAATAATTCTGCATCGCACTTAGTAAGCGCTGCCCTTTTATCAGCCATGCTATCAATTACCCCATTGAGCACTTCACTCGCTGCTGATAGTTCAGTATCAACGTCGCCTAAGAAAAGTGCAGAGCTTACCAACCTTGAAATGTATGCCCGCCAAGGAGACTGGGGGCGTGTTATTGATAAGCTGGAGGACGTAAAAGGAAAAAGCGTTGAAGAATATAATTTGCTGATTACAGCACTCATGAATACAGACTTAGACGATGCAGAAGAAGTCGCTGATGAGTTTATAGCAAGCTACAGCAACGATTACCGTGCCTTTCATACCCACGCCAACGTAATGGGAGCGCAAGCCTCTAACAGTATCTTTTCGGCTTTGGGTTATGCAAAAAAAGCCAAAAGCAGCTTAGAGCAAGCCATTATTATCGCGCCTGACGAAATTGCGGTTTATCGCGCCCTAATGCAATTTCATTTAGTCGCGCCCTCTATCGCGGGTGGCGATATGGATGAAGCGAAGAAGTTGGCAGAAAAGATCGGAACAATTGATAGCATAGAAGGCAAATTTGCTATGGCTAGCTGGTACCTTAAAGACGATAAAGAGGAGCAAGCCCGCACTATTTATGACACGCTTGCGCAGAATGAAGCTTCGGCCTTACGCGCTAATTTTGAATTAGGCAGTCATTATTTATCTGCTGAAAAATACAGTCATGCTTTTGAAACGCTGTCGCCACTAATGGACATGTCGGTAGCAAGGGTAGAGGGCAAAGATTCGGCGCAATGGGACGAGTACGAACAGCGCGAGAGCAATTTGCTGTATGGTAAATACCGCATTGGCCAAGTAGCGTTAAACAGCGACGAATTTACCGATACGGGCATCGCTGCATTAGAGCAGTATATTGATGGCTTTAACACCACGAATATCGATACCGCTGGCCTGCCAAGTGTAAATTGGGCGCAGCTGCGACTCGCAGAACTGCGCTTAAATGCCAATGACATTGAGAAAGCGAAAAGTACGCTGGCGCTTATCAATGGAGACGAGGGTGAACGCTTTTCAAAAATTCTGAAAGCGCTAAAAAAGAAGATTAAAAAGCGCGCTTAAAGCTGTTTTGTTGAAAACAGCCTGAACGCAGTAACTATTACGCTCAGGCTGTTAGCTGTTTTCGTTTTATATTGCTTTTACTGAATAGATAAGTGAGGTTTCTGGGAAGAGCACAGGCAGTTGCATGCCGTATTTCATTAGCACCTCTCCGGTAAAGGTTTTTCCATCCAGCTGCTGCAAAATAGAGGGCGTGTACTCTTTAAGTACCCCAGGCCATACACGGTCCACCGTATATTGCTTATTGGCATCTAGCCCAGCAAAGTAGAAGCGAGTAGGGGTAGTGCGACGGGTTTCTTGCACACTGTTATAAGCAAAAACACCTTCTTCTCTATCTTTAGACACATAACCAAACTTAACGTTGAGGCCATCATCGTCCATGCGGAACAAGTCGCCGCTATGTGTAAGGGGACGTATGCGCTTATACAGTGAAATGGCGTCGGTAAGTACGCTTTCTTCGTGCTCAGTCAGTTCACGAGGGTCCATTTCAATACCCATATGGCCAAACATCGCTACGGCAGAACGAATTTCGATAGGTAAGTGTCTACCGGTAATATGACAGTCACGCGGGCCTACGTGGGCACCCATTACCTCTGAGGGGAAGAAGAATGAGCAACCACGCTGAATGTATAGTCGGTCTAAGGCGTCGTTTGAATCTGAGGTCCAAAAGCGGTCAGTATGAGGCAGTATGCCTAAATCAATACGACCACCACCCGAGCAGCAGCTCTCAATTTCAAGCCCTGGGTGTGCGCTTTTTACGCGGTCGATTAGCGCATATAGCGCTGCCATTTGGCCATGCATGGCAGGTTTGCCGTGCAGGTTGCCTGGGTGGTTAACGTCGCGGTTCATATCCCATTTAATGTAGCTAATTTTAGGGTAGGCGGCGAGTATATCGGTAATCACCTTATACAGATATTCAACAACGTCGGTGTTGGTCAGGTCGAGTACATACTGATTTCTAAACCGCACGTGAGGATTGTTTTCACTTTGTAGTGCCCATTCAGGGTGATTGCGATAGAGGTCACTATCTGGGTTCACCATTTCAGGTTCAAACCAAATACCAAACTCCATTCCCAGTCCCGTTACGTGGTCTATTAACCCGTCTAGCCCCTCTGGATAAATCTCTTCATCTACAAACCAGTCGCCAAGACCTGCTTTGTCATGACGTCGACCTTTAAACCAGCCGTCATCAAGTACAAAGCGCTCTACCCCTAACGGCGCTACTTTGTCAGCAAGGGCCTTTAAGGTTGCCTCATCGTGGTCGAAATAAATGCCTTCCCACGTGTTGTAATGTACAGGGCGAGGCTTAGACTCAGCGCTGTGCTGTAAAATATTGCTACGTATATATTGATGAAACTGCTGTGAAAGAGAGGAGAAACCATCACTGCCAAAGCCGGTGTACAAAACGGGGGTGGTATAGCTTTCACCTTCACCAAGTACGACTTCACCTGGGAACAATAATTCGCCGAACTGCACGTAGCTTCTACCATCTGCCATAAGCTCTGCACGCAATGTGTGATTGGCTGATGCACCTAAGTGGTAGCCGTAGCATTCACCCTGCAATTCCCCCGTGCCTTGAGGGTAGGCAATTAAGCCTGGGAAGGTGTCGTGGGAGGTTTTACCGCGGCGATTTTCTCTCACGTAACTGCCAAAAAAGAGGTCGTGATCGCTAGTTTGAAATTCAGCTGACCATCTACCTTCAAAGGTTTTAATTTTATTCACCTGAGTTGGAAGCGGCAGGCTTGCAGCATTCAAATAGCCAAGGTGAAGCGCTGTTTCACCCGTATTTTCTATACGCGAGCAAAAAGACGCCACGGTAGTATGGGCGTCTAAACTCACCGTTGTAACTAGCCGCATGCCTCTATGTTGGTCTTCACCAACAAATTCTACTGACGTGCCGTTTTGTTTTGTTTCTACAAGACTAAAGCCGGCAGACCATTGGTCTTTATCGCCAGACACTTCAAGGCCTGGCTGTCCGGTCCACCCCTCACCATGAGTAGGCACCAAACTAATAGGTGGCTCGATAACCGGTGCACACTTGGCCTCTTGGCGGGTGTTTAAAACACTGAGCATTTCAGGCGTTGTGGAGTCGCTTAATGGCGCACCGTAATAAATGACTTTTGGCATACGGCCTTGGCAGTCAAAGATGAGCGTTGTGAACTCATTACATAATCTTACGAATGAAGGTGAAGACGACATATAAACCTCGGCGTTAAAAAAAGGTTGAACACAGATGCTGGTGGATTAGCTATCCATTGTGCGAAAAACAGAGCGAAATAGTACGTGGCAGTAACGTCAAGCCAGCGCAGAAAATCTCTAGCAGCAACAAAGCATAGTTAATGTATCGCTTGATAAACTGATGAGGATACGCAGCGTACCCTCTTAAAAGCTACTTATTCAAAAGCTATGCATTTTTGTTTTTGAGCGTGTTTTTGTTTTCAAGAGAGCTTCCTTCAAAGGGACTTTCGCTGTTTAGCGCCAGTGAAAACTCTGCTTTCTGTCTAAAAATGACTTTGTTCACAATAAGCGCAAATGATACGCAGCCTACAAGCGTTACAAACATCAGGTGGATATAATGTAAATCAAATGGTGCGTAAAACGGCGATGCCTCAAAACTGACAAATGCATAAAAAGAAACGCCAAAAGTCACTGCGCCAATAGCAGCAAAAGCGTGAACATTTCTAAACAAGAGACCAACGATGAACACCGAAAGAATTGGCATACTTAGCAGGCCATAAAGTTTCTGCACTAAATTGATAATACTATCAGCCTGCTGATAAACAGGGATTAGCGCTAATGAAATTAAACACAGCAATACAGTAACGTAACCGCTTAATTTAGGCACGTTAGGCGTTTTGTTAACGTAACTCTCATGAATATCACAAACATAAAGCGCAGTGGCTGAGTTCAGGTTACTGTTAAAGGTGGTAAGCACGGCCGCTGCCATTGCCGCAGCAAATACGCCGGATAACCAGTCTGGTAAAACTGTTGCTACAATTTTGCCGTAGGCACTATCACCAATATCGCCGAACAGTTTGTAAGACACTATGCCGGGTATCACGATGATTGCAGGAACAATTAACAAACGAATGCCTGCTGCCGCGAACACCCCTTTTTGCGCCTCTTTCAACGATGGCGCGGCCATCGCTCGTTGCGTAATTACCTGATTCGTACCCCAGTAAAACATCTGAATAAAAATCATGCCCGTTAGCAGGGTGTGCCATGGAATAGGGGAGTCGTTGTCGCCGATAAGCGTAAGGCGCTCTTGTGGAATGCCATCGAAATTGTAGTCGATGGCTTGTAGCGCGAGAATTAAAACAATGACCGCCATGGTAAGCAGTAGAACACCGGAGTAAGTATCTGAAACGGCAACAGCGCGAAGGCCCCCAAAGATGGCATACAGTGCGCCCACAACAACAAAGATAACCGCGATATACATCAATGGTAGCTCTACATTAAACATGGATTGCATAAATAGGGAGCCAGAATAAATTACCGCTGGACAAAAAATGAGTGCGCTACCGGCAAAAAATAATACGCTGATCACTGCACGAATGTGCTTATCGTTATACCGAAGCTCTAGCAACTCGGTAGTCGTAGTACATTTAAACTTGTAGTAAACAGGAAGAAAAACTTTTGCCAGTACAAATAGGCCTACCACCGCAGAAAACTCCCAGAGCGATAGAAGCGCCATTTGGTTTCCGTTCATACCAACAAGTTGATCAGTACTTAAGTTCGTTAACGTAATACTGCCCGCTATGAAATACCACGCTAAGCCACCGCCAGCGAGAAAGAACTCACGGTTTTGGTTTTGCGCATTCCTATTTTGCCCACGACAACTCAAATACGTTAAAAACCCAATTAGCGCGGTGACGAATACAAAAACAGACACTTGGATCGTGCTGGAAAACATTTACTTACTCCTAGAATTCATCACTGCTTACTGGTCTCGAATTTCACGTTATTGATAACGCGAGAACGAAACTTAGTGTTGTGAAGATGAATGGCGCGATTTATCTGAAAAATCGACCCCAGTATATTGAAGAGAACAGAAAGTACGCCTGTTTTATGGAGTGACGAAAGTTCCTCGGACGTTAGGTTTTGCAATCGCTGCTCGTTTAACATCGCTAAACCGCCAACGCGCTGTTGAGTATTATCTGAGAACTCAATGATTAAATTAGTTGGTTGAATAAGATTTAGCGCTGCAATATCGTTGAGTAGCGCTGCTGTTTGCTGCATCGCAGTAATACGTTCTTTTAAAAGCTTTTGTTTGTTGTCCAAATAGGCCGTTGGGCGGCCGCTTGAAAGAAATAAAGCGTCACCTTTATGTGTCGAAACCGCAGGAGACTCCATATCGAGAAGTGTTTGTGGAGACTCTTGATCTTTTTCAAAGTTAAGCGTAAATGGCAAGGTACGTAAACTTAATGGAGTAAAACGAGCTAGCCATGTTCCTTGCGTTTCAAACACATTTTCTTTTGGTGCAAAGCCGCATAGCGCCGAAATAGCCCAACGCTGTTGATTAGCAACTTTACTGAAAAATAGAGGGAATTCACTGGAAGCTTGAACAGCTTCTTTTATTTCCACATTGACAAGATGAAAATTGGAAAACGTTGTCGCTAGACGGCTTTCGTCTACGTAAGTACTACTGTGTTGTTCACTAGATAAAATCTGAAAATTTGGCATTTTTATTCTCGTTAGCTCCCTAACCACTGCTCAATGTAATTTCTATGATTGGGCAAGCTGCTTAATTTTTGTTGCGTAATGAGTTGATTTTGCTGAATAACCTTATTGGCTAAATCCCGTTGCGTATAGAAGTGAGACTGCAAAGAGAAGTCTGGAGAGAATCCCATTCCATACAGAACATATTGATAACTGGCGGCGGGGAAAAGCTCTATTGCTGCTGAAAAATCAGCAATTTGCGGCCCCCGATATTTCCAAATTTCCAAATCTTCTTTTAACGAGTCGGGAATAGACGCTGGGTCTCTATTCGCTACCCAATAGGGCTCAGAGCGCTGATTGAAAATATAATGAAGCTTTAGAAAATCGATAATGCGCTGCCAGCGATACTGCATTTGCTTATTAAAGCGCTGACTTATTATTGGCATAGCAGAAGCGGGCGTTGGCATTTGTTCGGCAATATAGCGAGCAGAAATCTCGATTAACATGAGTGCTGTGGCTTCTAAAGGCTCTACAAATCCAGCAGATAACCCCACACCAATGCAGTTGCCTTTCCAAATCTGCTTTTTATAGCCGGAATCAAAGCGTATAACGCGAGGCGTAAGCTCACCTTTGTCGTCTCCTACATAACGGCGCAACAATTCTTCTGCTCGTTCGTCTGTCGTAAAGTCTGTAGAGTAGACATGGCCTACGCCACGGCGAGAGGATAGCCCGATATCCCAAATCCAACCTGCTTCTTGGGCGGTGGCTTGAGTATAAGGTTTGATTTCGAAGTCACCGTTATAGGGTACGTGCAGTGCTAAAGCGGAATTATTAAATAGCGTATCGTTGGCCGACACGACAGGCTCACCCAGTGCTTCGCCTAAAAGCATTGAGCGAAAACCAGAACAATCCACAAACAGATCAGCTTCTAAAATACTATTATCGTTTAGCGTAATGCTCTCAATGCATTGTTTTGAAGACGTCGCTACTTGTTCTACTGTGGCTACTTTATGAGTGACGCCCAGTTCTTCTTTACAGAATGTTTTGAGCATATCGGCGAATGCGCCGGCGTCTAAATGATAGGCATAGTTTGATTGTGCACTACTATATTCTTCTTCATTGAGCGTACGTGGTGCCATGTTTTGTTCGCAGACATGCTGCTGAAAATTAGTGGAGTTCGCAAATTCAGAAACATTGTCGATATACGGAGCCATTTCTACGCGGCCGTAACCCAGAGGTACAGTAAACGGGTGGTAGTAAAAATCGCCGTCTCCATTAACCCAATTAACAAACTTCCCACCTTGTTTAAACGCGGCAGAACATTTTCTAAATACTTCTTTTTCCGAAAGCCCGATATCTTTAAGCGTATTTCGCATGGTGGGCCAGGTTCCTTCACCTACGCCTACCGAGGGGATGTCGCTTGACTCAACCAGCGTTATATCTAGACCACATTGACCCTTCGCTATTTTATGTTTTGCAGCAACGATGGCTGCAGTTAACCAACCAGCCGTTCCACCGCCAACAATAACGATACGTTGTTTTGATGATGTGTTAGTTGAATTATTCATAGGAGACGATTGCCATTGTTTTACTACATTTATTCACAAACTTACTCGTTTTCCAACAAGCTTGTGAATAAAAGGCAGGGTTCTCACCCTGCCAACACACACACGCTTTAGAATGAACCTCTAATACCTACCGCGTAACGAGAGCCGTTATCTTCGATAGAGTAAATTTGGTCAGGGAAACGACCTACTTGGGTCAACTGTTCTTCGGTAATGTTGATACCCTCAATAAATACCGTAAAGTTTTCGTTGATATCGTAACTTGCACTAATATCCCACTGGCCATAAGTTTCGGTAGTAACAGGCTCTCCTGTTGCACCGCCTACTGATGTGTTGTCTAGCGCAAATAAGAACGACTCACGATTGTTGAAAGCCAATCGCGCTTGGAAAGCGTCTCGCTCGTAGAACACAATGAGGTTTTGAGAGTCGCCAAGGCCCGGTAGTGCGAACGTTTGTGAGGTATCGCCACTTACCTGTGCATCACTATTTACAATCGTTGCGTTAGCTGTAACACCGAAGCCGTTATCCCAAACGTGCGTTAGCGCAACTTCGTAACCGTTAACCGTTGCCGTTTCGCCGTTTTGCGGACGAGTTACGGTATAAACTTCGCTTTCACCATTCAACTCTTCCGTATCGGCTACAACATCGCGGTCAGGATTTTGTGGGTCCAGTGAAAGGCCTTCGGCACAGTTCGTTTCAGCACAACGATATCCATTTACCGGGCTTCTATCGGTCATTGAATAGGTTTCATTACCCGATAGGGTTACGATAAAGTTTTGAACGTCTTTGCTGAAGAATGCAAAAGAGAAAACTGAATCGTCACTGTAATACCATTCAAATGATAAATCCCAGTTTTCAGCTTCAAATGGTTGAAGCCCTGGATTACCACCATTTGCTTGTAGATTTTGCCTACGTGGCTCGCCAAAGGTTGTCGCTGGAGACATTTGCGCCATAGTTGGGCGAGTCAGCGAGTCGTAGCGCGAGAAGCGCACTAACATATCTTCTTGCACTTCTAGTTTAACGTTTAAGCTAGGAAGTAGGTTCGAATATGAAGACGTGCCTGTAATATCGTCAGCCGGAGCAAATCGGTTTGCGAACAGCGTTAAATCGGTAGTGGGTACGATGTCAGAAACAAAGGCTTGTACCGCAGATACGGCTACACTCGTTTCCTCATAACGAGCCCCAAAGTTCATGGTGAGTGGCATATCACCTAAGTCGTAACCAAACTCAAACTGAGCATATAGCGCCGTCACATCTTCTTCAATGTTATAATAGTTTGGCTGTAGCGTTGGGATAACCGGAGCACCTTGTGATGCTAGGAAATCTAAATAAGCATCGCCGTCATAGGTGTACCACGTATCAATTAACCCGCTGAAGTAGTTGTTTGCCGTGAATGGACGAATGTTAAGCTCGTCCACAGGCGCTGGCGTACCGTACCCGCAAAAAGCACACTGAGACGCAAATTCTTGGAACACGTACTTTTCACGTTCTGAGCGCAGGATACCGAAGTCCGCTCTGCGAAAAACATCTGAGTCTGAGAGATATGTGAAGTCTGCTTTATATTCGACAACATCATCTTCAGACGCTTGGGTGTTACCCAAGTCGTTATAGTGCAAGCGAGTGAGTGAAATGTCAGGAAGCTGGCCGTTGCCGAAACCGTCGTGAATAACTGTAGGCGTACTGCCGGTTCCATCGAAAGAGTAGTTGTTAATAATGCCAATTACGTTAAAGCGACCTTCACCGGCGATATCGTTTTCAGCAGAAGAACTCTGCACGTCAAACTCTGCAGACAGTGCATCATTAATTTGCCAATCAATATTTAAGCCGAAGCCTTGGCTAGTGACATCACGTACACCGCGAGATGACGAAACAAAGTCAGAAGCTGGATCGCCACTACCTTGGTGCAAGTCAATACCTTGTGTAAATTGAATGGCTGTGCCGTTTTCTGAAATTTGAGCAGAGCCCACGCGATCAGGTTCAAACCAGGAGGCAAGATCGGTTACTTGCGAGTCAACTTCAAATTTCGACACAAAACCATCTAGCGTAATTGTCACGTCATCAGATGGCGCGTATTGCGCAACAAGCGATACGTTTGTACGCGTTCTATCTTGTTGGTCAACAATTTGGTCCCAGTTACGAGGTAGGTATACGTTATCAGCAATGATACCGTCGTTGCGATTAGAGAGCGTTAGCCCAGGTCGCCAACCGGCCGTTTGAATGCGGTTTATTTGAACTTGACGTTCTTGATGTGAAGCGGCTAGCAATAAACCAACTTTGTCATCGGCAAAGGTGTTACTTACCAAGAAAGACGCTTGTGGAGCTGTCTCTTCAGATAAGCTTTCATACATACCTTTTACGCTGCCAACGGCCTGAAAGCCGTCATAATCGAACGGACGAGCAGTGGTAATGTTGATTGTCGAGCCGATGCCACCAGATTGCAGGTTAGCAACCGCACTCTTATAAATATTTGCGCCGGTAATTTGATCGGCAGCAAGGACGTCAAAGTTAAATGCACGACCGGCTGAGTCTGTTGCTAACTGACGGCCGTTTACTAGTACTGTGTTAAATTGTGGACCAAAACCACGTACAGTCACTTGCTGACCCTCACCACCATTACGGTCGATTGAAACACCAGTGATACGCTGTAGCGATTCTGCCACATTCAAATCTGGAAATTTACCGAGGTCTTCTGCGGCAATACCGTCTGACACAGCAAGGTTTTCTTTCTTGTTGGCCATGGCGCGCTTTAAGCTGCTAACAATGCCGCGAACTTCAATAACTTCAACGGGTGCATCGTTTACATTTGGCGTCTCAGAATCTTGCGATAATACAACGGGCGAGTGCAGCGCAGATGCAACTGCAACACCTAGTAGGGTGCGTCTAGCAACCGGTCCGTATTGTGATGTGCTTTTTTTATGTATCACTGTGTTTTCTCCGTGGGTAGGCTACGTTTAACGTATTTTTCACTCAAATTACGTCTTGATATGCGCCTTTCAAGCTTTTTAACATTACATTTACACACTAAGTGTTATATTTTTCTAATTTTAATTCTGTAACATTATGAAAAATATACGCTAATTCAAAAAAGGTAAAAGGTGAAACGTTTACCTTGTTTTCAATACTAGCACAAAAAGACAATGTAATTACAATGTTATAAAAACTTTTTTTGTATAAAAAAAGGGCATTTTATTACAACGCTTTATTAACATTTGGAAAAATAAGGAGTTTTAGTTACAACGAATTCGGTCTACTGCTTCTTTCCAGCCGCCATAGGCTTGATCACGTTCTGCTTTCGACAACCGAGGGGTAAACACTCTGTCACTTTTCCAGCACTGGGTTAAGTCATCGATGGAGTCAAAAATACCGTGCTGCAAACCAGCAAGAAAAGCGGCACCTAGTGCCGTAGTTTCAGTAACCACTGGTCTTTCAACTTCCGCGCCTAGCACGTCAGAAAGGAAACCCATTACCCAGTCGTTTTGCGACATGCCGCCATCCACGCGAATGTTGGTAGGTCGTGCGCCATCGCTTTCCATAGCTTTTTGAAGATCTTTGGTTTGATAACAAACCGACTGTAAGCCTGCTGCCACAATTTCACTAATGCCTGTATCGCGGGTAAGGCCCAAAATTGCGCCTCGGGCGTCCGGATCCCAATAAGGTGCGCCCAATCCAGTAAAGGCGGGTACTAAGAACACGCCGTTGTCTTGTCTTGCACGTTGCGCTAATGCCTCAGATTCTGCGGCATCGCCAATCAGCTTGAGACCATCTCGTAGCCACTGAACGGTGGCGCCGGCCATAAAAATACTGCCCTCTAGTGCATAAGTGGTTTCACCATTAATGCGATATCCAACTGTAGTAAGCAGTCTGTTTTTAGACTGAAGGGGCGTGTTACCTGTATTGAGGATCATAAAGCAACCTGTACCATAGGTGCTTTTCGCCATGCCTTTTTCAAAGCATGCTTGTCCTACCAGCGCGGCTTGCTGATCGCCGGCTACACCTTGTATGGGAATGGCTTTTCCTAAAATTTCCTCGTTTATTACGCCGTAGTCAGCGGCGCAATCCATTACCTCTGGCAACATGCTGCTAGGAATATTAAAGCGCTCTAGTAAACGTTTATCCCATTGCTGCTTATTAATATCAAATAGCATTGTGCGAGAAGCATTAGTGGCATCAGTCTTATGGGACTGGCCATCGGTTAATCGCCATATCAAGTAGCTATCTACCGTGCCAAACAACAAGTCTCCGTTTTCAGCCTGTTCTCTTGCACCTTCTATGTTGTCTAAAATCCACGCCACTTTTGTCGCTGAAAAATAGGGGTCTAACAGAAGTCCTGTGGTGGAATTAATATAAGAGACAAACTCTTCGTCACTGCTTAACTCTCGGCATTGCTGAGCGGTCCGTCGGTCTTGCCATACAATGGCGGGGTATACGGTTTTACCAGTAGACTTGTTCCATACCACTGTAGTTTCACGTTGGTTGGTAATGCCAATTGAGGCAATATCCGATGGCGCAAGTGAGCACTTTTTAAAAACATCTTTTAGTGTAAGTAGAACGCTTTCCCAAATTTCCTCTGGTTCGTGTTCGACCCAGCCGTCCTTCGGGTACTTCTGTGGAAATTCTTGTTGTGCGACAGCAACAATTTTGCCACTAGAGGAAAAAATAATACTGCGAGAACTGGTTGTGCCTTGATCAATGGCAAGAAGATACTGACTCATGCTGTCACCTTTGAAAATAATTTTCATAGAGTTTGCATCATTTACTTCTATTTAACAATGCTGTGTTTTCGAAAACGAACATTATGATGTTCGAACGAACGTATGAACTTACAGTGGAACCACGTATACTATTAAAGTGGTATGCACAGGTAACGGTAGGGTGACCTACTTTAGGGAGCACAATGAACCAAACACAACGACACGAAAAAATAATCGCGCTAATAAAGCAACACGGTTTTATGTCTATTGATGATTTAGTATCTACCTGTGCCGTTACGCCTCAAACGATTAGACGAGATTTGAATCAACTTGCTCACACGGGCGTGATCAGTCGCTATCACGGTGGCGCTGGATTAAATCGCAGCTGGGAAAATACGCCCTATCAAGAACGTAAGACTCAAAATAGCGACGTAAAAGAAAAGATTGCAGACGCAGTCGCTGCTATGATCCCAGATGGTGCGTCTTTATTTATTAATATAGGTACAACAACAGAGTTAATTGCCACTAAGTTACTCAACCACAGCAATTTGCACGTTGTCACCAATAACATTCACGTTGCTACAATTTTATCTGCAAAAGAGGACTTTTCGGTCATAATTGCGGCTGGTGAAGTACGCTATCGAGATGGCGGTATTATTGGTGAGGCTACCTGCGATTTTATCAGCCAGTTTCGAATGGACTATGGCATTATCGGTATAAGCGGAATTAGCGCTGATGGCGCTTTACTCGACTTTGATTTTCGTGAAGTAAAAGTATCCCAGGCCATTTTAGAGCACACTCAGCACGTTATTTTAGCCGCCGATTACAGTAAGTTTGAGCGACGCGCGATGGTTGAGCAGGGACATATCTCTCAAGTTGACTGCTTGGTTTGCGACCAAGCACCACCGCCCGCTATTAAAAAAATCATAGAAGAAAATAACATCAAATTTGTGAAAGCCTAGCTATCGAGCTATTGCCCTTTCACAGTGTGCCACTTTATTTATTAGCAGTGAATAGATTCACATTCGTTCATCTACTTAATCTTTTAATGTTCGTTTATGTTCGTTTTGTGTTGACATGGTTTCTTTTTGGTTGTCAAATGAGCGCATAAGCGATTCGTTCTAAAAGGGTAAGTGATGAGCAAGAGTAAGAAAGACAGTAATATTGTTGATGTATTAGTGGTTGGCGGGGGCGTAAACGGCGTTGGTGTTGCACTAGATGCCGCAGGTCGCGGGCTGTCAGTCACCTTATGCGAAAAAGGGGATCTTGCAGGCGCAACGTCTTCGTCGAGCAGTAAACTGATACACGGTGGTCTTCGCTATCTTGAGCATTATGAATTTCGCCTTGTGAAAGAGGCGCTTGCAGAGCGTGAAGTGCTTCTTCAAAAAGCGCCGCATATTATGTGGCCTTTGCGCTTTCGCTTGCCCCATCAAAAACATTTACGCCCAGCGTGGATGATAAGAATCGGCCTTTTCCTTTACGACTCTCTTGCCAAACGTAACTTACTTGCCCGCTCTAAAAAGCTTAAAACATCAAGTGAAGGGCCGTTAGTAAAAGATATTTCTACGTGTTTTGAATATTCAGACGGTTGGGTAGACGATGCGCGGTTAGTGGTGCTAAACGCTATAGCAGCGCAAGATCAAGGTGCTACCATACACACGCGCACTGAGTGTGTGAGTGCTCAGAAAGAGAGTGCATTGTGGAATGTGGTTTTACGCAACGAACAAGGTAAAACGTTTACAGTAAAGGCGAAGTCGATTGTTAATGCAGCAGGACCTTGGGCGGTATCGTTCCTCGACAGATTGGTGGATATAAAGAATCCTAACGCAATGCGCATGGTCAAAGGCAGTCATTTTGTTGTGCCTAAATTATATGACACCGATGAAGCCTATATTCTCCAAAATAAAGACGGTCGCATTGTCTTTGTTATTCCTTACGAAGAAGACTTCTCATTAGTAGGCACGACGGATGAAGATTTTCAAGGAAACCCATTAGATGCGACGATTTCACAGGAAGAAACCGACTACTTAGTGGATGTAGTGAACACCTACTTTAAAACAAAAATTACTACCGACAATATTGTTCATAGCTACAGTGGCGTTCGTCCGTTGTTAGAAGAAAAAAACGCATCGGCGCAAGAGCTTACCCGAGATTATAAAGTTGAGCTTAAAGGTGAGGCAGGCGAACCTGTTTTACTCAACATATTTGGTGGCAAGATAACCACATATAGAAAATTAGCCGAACATGCGGTAGATAAGTTAGTGACTTGCTTTCCAAGAGCGAAAAAAGCGTGGACTAAAGAAGTCCCTCTTCCCGGCGGCGCCTTTTCTGATAAAGCCTCGCTAAAGAGCGAGCTGCAATCTAGCTATCCTTGGTTGTCAGCTTCGGTAATCGAGCGTTATGTTCGCCAATACGGACTGCTCTGTCACAAGTTTCTGACAGGCGTTTCGAATGTCGATGGCTTGGGTCAAGATTTTGGTGCACAGTTATATCAAGCTGAAGTAGATTATTTGATAAGTTTCGAATGGGCGCAAACGGTGGAAGACGTGTTGTGGCGTCGGACAAAGCACGGTTTGCGTCTTAGTGATGCAGAAAAGCAGGTATTGTCCCATTACATCGAGGGGAAAGTAACATCACTTGAAATGCGAGGCATCGCGTGACATAGGTTTTGGTAAAGTTCGAATCAGGTTAAGATTAATGTAGTTTAGGCCGAGCTTAGGTCCCAAGCAGACCAAGCTCAGGTCCATCTGATATACCATGCTCATATCCTGCGTAAACATAGCCTCGACCTCAATTGCTTTATCTTTTAGCTTAAGCGGCCGATAATCATCTCATTAAGCAAATTGTAATTTACAGACATAAGATGGTTATTGGGCTAGAAAAATGAAAAAGCGACAAGAAATTTCGCGTTCAACCGGGTTTAAACTTTTGACAGTAGTGGTGTTCGTTGGTGTGTTAGTTTTTTTTATAAACAATTTACATACCGGTGAACCGGATACCACGCTAACGGCATTTTCAAAACAAGCACAAAAGTTTGAGCGCCACACCATTTCCTCTCATTATCAATGGCGCGTTCGTCAACCTACTTCAATGATCATGCTTATTCATTTCGATGACAGTGGCAGTGAGATAGACAGAAAACCTGTAAGAATGAATCATAAAGGGTGGCCATCAGCCCAAGACAGCGATGAAGGGTGCGCAACTTTATGGACATCGCTGGTGGGAAGTCCACTGAGGGTGGATGGCTTTAATATAAAGGCGCGCTTTTACTCCACGGCTTCGAATGATGAGGCAATCAGCAGAAACGATAACAAGTACTGGTGCCGCTACAGTATGAGTAAAGGTGTTGAATTCGATTACTTTCCTGGGTCGGGTAAAGTAACAAAGCCCCAGAATTAGAACCTACTATTAGTGTTAGTGGTACCCTGTGAAAAGTAACGCTTGTGATTGAAACAAAATAATTTCATGAGGGTGAGAAATTTGTACACACGGTAACCATTCACCGAATGTGACAAGAGGTTACAATTTCTTTGGCTAAGGAAGTAGGTTCTTATCTATTGTTATGTGATATTGTCGTGCCTCCCTAATGGTAAGAATATTAATTTTGTACAGATTTGATAAATAAATAAATATATTTTAACGGTAACTATCGGCATCGCTTGCCCAAAATTGCCCCCATTGTTAAAGTGTGCGAAGTTACATTCGACTTCACGTTAAAGCGTCGCCATCTCATCCTTGCAAATACGCGTTAACATAAAAACAGGAATACACTCTTCATGTTTAAAAAGCTTCGAGGCATGTTCTCTAACGATCTGTCCATCGACCTCGGAACAGCTAATACGCTGATTTACGTTAAAGACCAAGGTATTGTTCTCAACGAACCCTCAGTAGTTGCTATTCGACAAGAACGTGCAGCAGGCCCAAAAAGTGTGGCTGCGGTAGGTGCAGAGGCAAAGCGTATGCTAGGTCGTACGCCGGGTAATATCCGCGCAATTCGCCCTATGAAAGACGGTGTTATTGCCGATTTCTACGTGACTGAAAAAATGCTTCAGCATTTCATTAAGCAGGTTCACGACAATAACTTTATGCGTCCAAGCCCGCGGGTACTTGTATGTGTGCCTTGTGGCTCAACCCAGGTTGAACGCCGTGCAATCAAAGAATCGGCCCTAGGCGCCGGAGCGCGCGAAGTGTATCTCATTGATGAACCGATGGCTGCGGCTATTGGTGCCGGACTACCAGTATCAGAAGCCCAAGGTTCGATGGTAGTTGATATTGGTGGTGGTACTACCGAGGTTGCGATTATCTCGCTTAATGGTGTGGTGTATTCGTCTTCTGTGCGCATTGGCGGTGACAAATTTGATGAAGCAATTATCAACTACGTTCGTCGTAATTTTGGCTCGCTGATAGGCGAGGCAACAGCAGAGCGTATTAAGCACGAAATTGGCGCGGCTTATCCTGGTGAAGAAGTACGTGAAATTGAAGTACGTGGACGCAACTTGGCTGAAGGTGTGCCTCGTGGTTTCACACTTAATTCAAATGAAATATTAGAGGCACTTCAAGAGCCCCTAACGGGTATTGTTTCTGCAGTAATGGTTGCACTAGAGCAGTCTCCACCAGAGCTTGCATCAGATATTTCTGAGCGTGGTATGGTGTTAACCGGCGGTGGTGCACTGTTAAAAGATCTAGACAGATTGTTGATGGAAGAAACCGGTATTCCGGTGGTTATTGCTGACGATCCACTTACTTGTGTAGCGCGCGGCGGTGGTAAGGCATTCGATATGATTGACCTCCATGGTGGCGACTTGTTTAGTTACGAGTAAACAAGTAAGGCAACCTTAAGGTTGCCTTCTTTGTATCATGGATACTATATTTACTCGCGGTCCCTCATTAAACAACAGACTGACACTGGCACTTGTGCTGTCGGTGCTGTTGATATTCGTCGACCATAAATTAGAAGGGTTTAAGTCTACCCGCGTATACTTAAATTCTCTTATGAGTCCCATTCAGTATTTAGCCAATCTTCCCGGCCTCATTTTAAGTGAGAGTGCTCAACGACTGACGTCAAAAGAGCAGCTTCTTGCAGAAAACCAAACTATGTCTAACCAATTGCTGTTGATGAGCGAGAAGCTTCAGCAGTTCGATGTGGTGGTGAAAGAAAACGAACAGCTTAGATCCCTGTTACAAGCCCCCATGCGACAAGAGTCCCGCAAAATGGTGGCAGAGCTCATGGCGGTAGATAAAAATCCCTACAGCCAGCAAGTGGTCATCAACAAAGGCGCAATCGACGGGGTGTATTTGTCTCAACCTGTCATAGACGACTCGGGTATTGTGGGACAAGTGATGGAGGTTGGGTCGACCAACAGCCGTGTTTTACTTGTCGCGGATGTAACCCATGCCATTCCGGTGCGTTCATTGCGTAACGATATTCGTTTTATCGCCACAGGCAGCGGCTCTATTAATGAGCTATACGTTGAACACGTCCCGCATAGTGTTGATATTCAAGAGGGCGACCTTTTAATATCGTCGGGGTTAGGCGGCGTTTTTCCTGAAGGATACCCTGTTGCCCGAGTGACACAAGTGAATAGAGATGAAAGCCGTCCTTTTGCTCGGATTATTGTTACGCCTACGGCAAGTCTTGACCGACTGCGTCATCTGCTGTTGCTGTGGCATGAAGGAGATAATGACAATGGATCAGGTGATGAAATTGACGGTGAAAGTGAAATAGAGCCCGAAGACAACGTGGTAGAAGAGTCAGAAGATGCGTAAACGCAACGTTATTATTTGGGGCAGCATTATTATTGCCTTAGTGTTGCAAATTGTACCACTGCCCATCCAAGCCGATGTCTATCGCCCTGATTGGGTGTTAGTGGTTTTGGCATACTGGAGTATGGCGTTGCCTAATCGGGTAAATGTGGGGGTTGCGTTTATCACCGGTGTTGCAATGGATATTTTGGTGGGCACGACGTTAGGTATTCATAGTCTTGGCCTCAGTGTGTCGATATACATTTTAGCGGCTAACTATCAACGCTTGAGAAACTATTCAGTGTGGCAACAAGCGATTATTATCGGGCTACTGTCTTCGCTTTATCATTTGCTGACATTTTGGGTTCAACACCTTCTTACCGATATTTACTTCCAACTTGACTACTTGTGGCCCGTTGCGGCATCCATGGTGCTGTGGCCCTGGGTCTTTTGGTTACTGCGCAAAACGCGAAGACAGTTTTCCATCATGTAACAATGCCGGTTGTGCACGGCATGCGTTGTTCTAAGCCGTGTATATAGAAATAATAAGGTTCCGCCAATGCACTCTCATCTTATACTTGCCTCTGCATCGCCTCGACGCACTGCACTGTTAAATCAAATGAATGTGGCTCACATCATTTTGCCCGCCGATATCGATGAAACACCCAAACTAGGTGAAAAGCCAGATGATTTAGTTGCGCGCCTTGCTAGCGAAAAAGCACAAGCCGTGATGAAAAAGCTCGAAAAGCAACAGGCGTTGCAAGACAACACCGTGGTGCTGGCAAGCGATACATTGATTGCCTTTAATGGCGAAAGCCTAGGCAAGCCAGTGGATAAAGCTGACGCTATTCGCATACTCACCATGCTGTCGGGGCAAACGCACCAGGTGTTAACCTCAATTAGTGCCCTTAGCCAACTGAAACACGTTACCCGCACTGTAGTAACAGCGGTTACTTTCGCTTCACTAACTAAACAGCAAATCATCGATTACTGGGAAACTGGCGAGCCAGCCGATAAAGCAGGCAGTTATGCGATACAGGGCATAGGTGGTGAATTCGTCGTTTCTATTAACGGCAGTCCAAGTTCTGTAGTAGGATTACCCCTGTATGAAACGCGTCAATTGCTCAACGAATTTGGAGTTGTGAAGTGAGTGCTGAGCTATTAATTAACGTTACACCGTCAGAGTCTCGAGTTGCCCTTATTGAAAATGGTATTTTGCAAGAAATACACGTTGAGCGGCACACTAAAAAAGGGCTGGTGGGGAATATCTACCGCGGAAAGGTAAGCCGTGTATTACCCGGTATGCAGGCCGCATTCGTGGATATAGGGTTAGAAAAAGCGGCATTTCTTCATGCTTCCGATATTGTTATTCATAACGAGATTGCCGAGGAAGTATCAGCAAGCCACATTCAAAAACAAGATATTCGAGAGTTGGTACGCGATGGACAAGACATCGTTGTGCAGGTGGTTAAAGACCCTATTGGCACTAAAGGTGCTCGTTTAACCACAGATATCACCATTCCTAGTCGTTACCTTGTGTTTATGCCTTCTGTGACTCATGTGGGCGTGTCGCAGCGCATTGAAGAAGAAGTAGAGCGTGAGCGCTTAAAAACCCTGGTGCAAGAATTCTGCGATGAAAACGGTGGCTTCATTCTTCGCACTGCTGCCGAAGGTGTGGGTAAAAGTGAACTGCAGCAAGACGCCGCCTTTTTGCGTCGACTGTGGGACAAAATTCAATCTCGCATGAAAAACCGCAAATCGAATGTGCTGTATGAAGATTTACCGCTAGCGCGAAGGGTACTTAGAGATTTTGTCGGCACCGAGCTAGATAGAATTCGTATCGATTCCAAGTTGTCGTTTCAAGAGCTGTTTCAGTTTACAAAAGAATACGTACCTGAAATGAATGGGAAGCTGGAGTATTACACCGGCGATAGACCAATTTTTGATTTGTATGATGTTGAAAATGAGGCGCAGCGTGCGCTAGAGCGCCGTGTGGATTTAAAATCGGGTGGCTATTTAATCATTGATCAAACCGAAGCAATGACCACTATCGACATCAATACGGGGGCCTTTGTTGGTCACCGAAATCTAGAAGAAACCATCTTTAACACCAATACTGAAGCTACTCAGGCTATCGCTCGTCAACTGCGTTTACGCAACCTAGGTGGCATGATCCTTATCGACTTCATCGATATGATTGAACCTGATCACAAACGACGGGTCTTACATTCATTAGAGGTAGCGACAAACAAGGATAGAGCCAAAATCAATATTCACGGCTTTACCGCGCTGGGGCTGATTGAAATGACCCGCAAGCGAACCCGTGAAAGTATTGAGCATATTTTGTGTGGTGAGTGCCCGGTGTGTAAAGGGCGTGGAACCGTGAAAACCATCGAGACCATTTGTTTTGAAATTATGCGTGAAATTGTGCGCGTAAACAGGGCCTATGATGCTGACAAATTTGTTGTTTATGCGTCCCCCAAAGTTGCTGAAGCACTGATGGGAGAAGAGTCTCATATGTTGGCTGAGTTAGAAGTGTTTGTAACGAAACAAATTAAAGTGCAAACCGAAACACTGTACAACCAGGATAAGTACGACGTCGTTATGATGTAACGCTTTAACGTTAAGAAAGGCATAGTGTGACAAAATTTTCGTCGGCAGCTTCGTACTTATTGAAGAAGTTTTGGTTGCTGCTCGCCGTATTACTTGTTCTTTTTGCTCTGGTATTAAGTGCTGCAAGGTATGCCTTGCCTCACATTGAGCACAACAAGCATTTGCTAGAAGATTATATCAACGAGCAGTACGGGGTAAATTTATCTATTGATACGATCCATGCGGTCTGGGAGCGCAGTGGGCCTAGCATTGTGCTTAATACAGTCTCTTTAGCAAGAGACGATGCATCTCCTGTAGAACTCAATATTCGACAAATTTACGTAGAGCTAGATTTCTGGCAGTCGCTACGTCAACGGCTTATCTCTTCCCCTCGGTTTGAATTGCGCGGGTTACATCTGGATATCGATGCTGACCGCGTTTCTGGTGATAGCAAAAATAAATTCCCGGTCATTAACGCGTTAGAGCGTCTTTTTCTAGAACAACTGCAAAGCTTCTCTTTAGAAGAAGGCAAAATATCATTAACGCGAAATGGCGATACCAATAGTTTTAATATCGATAGCTTGTCTTGGAATAACCGTGGAGAGCGTCACCAAGGGTTAGGGCGCATGAAAGTAGACGGGGTATCTGCAAACTCTGCGTCTTTTATCATTGATATAAATGGCCATAAGGATGAGTTTGATGGGGTTTTTTACGCCAAAGCGGAAGACTTAGACATATCGCCGTGGGTAAGTGATTTAATTAAAACTAAACGTCCTTTGGCGCAAAGTAGAGCGAACTTAGAAGTATGGGCAAACTTTTCTGAAACCGCGATAGGCTCCGTTCAAGCTGAACTGAATAACAGTTTGTTCCAATGGGGAAATGAAAGGGTTAAAACCGTAACAGGTATCACGGGGGGGAGCTTACAAGCCTTGCCTTCAAGGGATGGCTGGAATGTTCGAGTTGACCAATTAAAACTTAACTCAAGTAGCGCTACGTTAACAACAGACGTTATTGGCCATGTATCAAATAATGGTAGTGCAGTTTTTAACACCGTTAAGCCCGTTGAAATAAATCCCTTTTTACTATTGCTACCGCTGTTTCTTGATGACACCAATGAAGACGAAATACGGGCACTTGATCCCAAAGGTGAATTAGCCACGCTACAAGTACAATGGCAAAATGGTGCTCCTGCGTTAGCGGCTAAAGTGTTAGATTTAACATGGACAAAGACAACCTCTATCCCAGGGCTTTCATCATTAGATGCTGACTTTTTTTGGTACAAACACAATGGGGCCGTATTTTTAGAGTCAAATGACAGTACGCTCTCTAGCCAAGGCATTATCAAAAAAGACATATACGTTAATAAAATCGCCGCTGACATTTACGTAAATCCTCTTTATGAAGAGTCTTCTTCTGAAGATGCTGATATCGAAAGTGCTGCTGATGAAGGCGCTGGGGCTGCCACTGCGAAGAAACGCGCTGTATCGGCCCGTCAGTGGGCGCTTAAGGGTGAAAATATTGTTGTAGATACCGACAGCGTGTCGTTTACGTCAGCGTTTAGCCTCAATACATCTACAAGCCACATGTCGCTGTTTGCTGATATCGAACCCTTGTCTTTAAGTACTGTTAGCGAACTGTTCCCATCCCCGCTAATGAGCAATAATTTAGATGAATATTTAACACGAGCGTTTACTGGCAGAGGCAGTATCGATAAAGCGCGAATTTTATGGTTTGGAAAAACGAAAGATTTTCCTTTTACCGAAGGACAAGGCGTATTCCAAGCTTACGTGGATATTAAAGACAGTGACTTCTTGTTTTCATCGAAATGGCCTGCGTTAAACGAACTCGACCTTTCTCTACGCTTTGAGAATGACGGTCTCTTTATGTCAACCTCTTCTGCCAAGCTTGCCGATGTGCGAATTGGCGATATGACGGCGAGTATTCCAAAGTTCAAACCCGGCTCAATTCTTACAATCGATGCGAAGGGCGAGGGCACAGGTAAGGGGCTCACCCAACTCATGATGGCGTCGTCTATTCAAGATTCTCTGGGCAAAGTATTGAACCAAGATGTTCAGATTTCAGGGCCTCTATCTGCCGATATCCATTTACATATTCCACTTGATGGCGAGCAGGTAAGAGCAACAGGTACCGCGGCGCTATCCAAGAACACCATATATATTCCAACAACGAAAATGCGCTTTGAAAAGGCAAGCGGCGACATTACATTTGATAATGGCAATATTAGCGGGACAGATTTATCGGCTCAGTTTTTGAATCAAATGGTATCTATCGACCTTCGCGGCGTTCAAGAGGAAGACTATTCATTAAATGTACAATTAGCGGGCCGGTGGCATGTTCACCCTCTTGTCAATTATGTAAACACAGAACTTACCGACTACATTGATGGTGAAACTCAATGGCAAACTTCGGTAGATTTAACCTTGGCCAAAGATAGCTTTTCTTACGCCGCTGAATTAACCGCTGACTTAACCGCGACACAAAGTATATTGCCTGCGCCTTTTAACACTCTGGCGGGTACAAGCTTGCCACTGTATATTAAAAGCTCAGGAGATCGCCAAGCGTCAAATGTAGTCGCAACACTTGGTAACGATATTCGATTCACTGGCACATTACCTCATCAAGAGATGCAGTTTTCACGTGCTCACTTAGTGCTAGGCGAGAGTGATATTGCGAATATAGGTACTGGGTTTAGTATTGCGGCGAACTTGGAAAGAGCTAACGTTGCAGAGTGGTTTACCACTGTGTCCATGCTGACATCAGGAGGACAAAAAAACAGAAATGGTAAAAATAATGACAGCACTTATAACAATACTGGCAAAAACGGCACCGCTAAAGGCAATATTTTCGGCACCCCCTCTAGAATATTTGCAAAAACTGCGGAGCTGACCTTTGCTGGTCATACCATAAAAAATGTGCAGATGAATGCACAAGAGCGAAACGAGGATTGGTTGCTCGATATCGGTTCTGCTGCTGCGCGAGGAAGCGTTCGCGTGAATGGAGATTTAGCGCAGCAAGGTATTGAGATAAACGCTGATTACCTCAATTTACCTAAGCCTAGTGATAGTATGAAGGAAACAAAGAGCGATCCTTTCGAACTCGATCCACGCTCGCTTCCGCCAATGTACTTCTACTGTGAAAGTTGTGTATTTCATGGCATTGACTTAGGTAAAGTCACGGTTGATATAGCAAAAACAAATAACGGACTGCAGGCACGCCAGCTGATGATTCGTTCGGCCGAAACGGAAGTTACCGCTACGGGGTTTTGGCATTTCCTGAACGGTGCAGTTGAAACAAGTATCGAAGGAAGTCTCATATCCCCTGACGTGGGGCAAATGTTGAAAGAGTTCGACATAGAGTCGGGCATTAAAGACTCTGAAGCCAACGTGGCATTTAATTTCAGCTGGCAAAATTCGCCCATGGATTTCCAACTTGGAAAATTGCAGGGCGACGTTGAATGGTCATTATCTGACGGCTATTTAACTGAATTAAGCGACCAAGGCTCCCGTATTTTCACGCTCTTTAGTTTAAATTCATTGGTAAGAAAATTGAGTTTAGATTTCAGAGATGTATTTGCGAAGGGGTTCTTTTACGATGAAATGGGCGGTACGCTGAACATTGTTGATGGCAAAGCCTATACCGACGATACGTTAATTGACGGCGGCGCAGGGGAAATTGAAATTATCGGTCTAACTGACCTTGGTACCGGTGGGCTGAATTATAATGTATCGTTCGCGCCAAACGTTACCGGAAATCTACCGTTCTTAGTATACTTTTTGGCAACGCCGCCTACCGCATTAGCCGCGATTGCTATCGACCAGGTGCTTACGTCAGCAAAAGTGATTTCAAATGTGAATTACCGCGTGACGGGCACTATTGATGAGCCAAAGTTTGACGAGGTAGACCGCAACAGCAAAGATATAAGTTTGCCTGCGCAAAATGTGCCTATAGAAAAAGACCCGCTAGATAGGCCGCTAACACAAGACGATGTGCGCCGAATCAAAATGGAGGTGATTGATGGTTAACTTAGTTGCACTGCAAATGACATCTACGCCAGATGTAAATGAAAATTTGGCTGCGGTGTCAAAGGCCATGTCAGAGTCGGACATTACGCCGAACAGCCTCGTTGTGCTACCAGAATGCTTTGCGTGTTTTGGCGGTAAAGACAAAGGGCAGTTGTCTGTAGCAGAAGCAAAAGGGCAGGGGCCAATACAAGGGCATCTGTCTGCGCTAGCCATACGCTATCAATGCTACATAGTGTCTGGTACTTTTCCGGTTAAAACAGCCAATCCAGACCAGTTCTCTGCCGCATGTATGTTGTTTGGGCCCGACGGAGCGCTGCTCGCTGATTATCGCAAAATACATATGTTTGATGTATCGGTAAACGACGCTACAGGCAGCTACAAAGAATCGCGCTTTACAGAAGCGGGAAGCGAGGTGGTGACGGTAAACACACCAATTGGCAACATCGGCCTTGCGGTATGTTATGATATTCGCTTTCCAGGTTTATTTACTGCAATGGCGGATATCGACATATTGGTATTGCCAGCGGCATTTACGCAAAAAACCGGTGAAGCCCACTGGCACGCCTTATTAAAAGCGCGTGCGATTGAAAAACAGTGCTTTGTCATTGCCGCAGGCCAAGTGGGGGTGCACGCCAACGGGCGTGAAACCTACGGCCACAGCATAGTGTTATCTCCATGGGGAGAAACAGTAGCAGAGCGTGCTGCAGGCAAGGGTGTGTTAAAAGCCAGTGTAGATATCGCAGAACGAGAAACCATTAAACACAACATGCCGGTTGCCGAACATAACCGATTCAGGAGTCACTTTGTCTAAATCTGTAGAGCGTCATTTATTATCAGACTCAGGGCTTGATATTACCAAGCTTGAGAGTGCATTAGCGACAATCCATCGCCATGACACTGACTACGCCGATTTGTATTTCCAGTCTAGCCAGCATGAAAGCTGGGTGTTAGAAGACGGTATTATCAAGGAAGGTAGTTACAATATTGAGCGCGGTGTAGGTGTGCGTGCAATCAGTGGTGAAAAAACTGGCTTCGCGTATTCTGACGAAATCAGTGAAGACGCGCTAATGAAAGCGTGCAAAGCAGCGCGCGGTATTGCACCTAGCGGCGGTACTCAGCGAGTGGCGGCGTTAGGAGAAAAGCCTCATACATCTCGCTATAGTGAGAATAATCCCATTCTGGCTATGCAAGATGCTGAGAAAATATCGTTACTTAGGTCGGTAGATGCCTACATTCGCCAACAAGAGCCATCGGTTAATCAGGTGGTGGTCAGTATCAGTGGTGTATATGAAGAAATATTAGTGGCCGGAAGTGACGGCACACTGGCTACCGATATTCGCCCGTTAGTTCGTCTTAACTGCTCTGTATTGCTTGAAAATGGCGATCGTCGTGAGCGTGGCTCTTCGGGGGCGGGGGGGCGTTACGCCTATGCTTTTTTCCAATCAGATGAAAATGGCAAGCCGCTTTACGAAAACTTAGCTGATGAAGCACTTCATATGGCCCGCGTTAACATGCAGGCTGTGGCAGCGCCAGCAGGTGCTATGCCGGTAGTACTCGGAAATGGCTGGCCAGGTGTGCTGCTTCACGAAGCCGTGGGGCACGGTTTAGAGGGTGACTTTAACCGCAAAGGTGCGTCAACATTTAGCGGTCGCATTGGCGAGCGCGTGGCGGCGAAGGGCGTAACGGTTGTTGATGATGGCACGTTAAGCGACCGCCGAGGTTCATTGTCGGTAGACGATGAAGGCACAGCAACACAGCATAACGTACTTATTGAAGACGGCATTTTAAAAGGCTACATGCAAGACAAGCACAATGCTAAGTTAATGGGCGTAGCGCCTACAGGCAATGGTCGCAGAGAGTCTTATGCACACTTGCCCATGCCGCGAATGACAAACACTTACATGCTAGAAGGCCAGCACGATCCACAGGAGATTATTGCATCTATCGAAAGAGGCATTTACGCGCCTAACTTTGCCGGTGGTCAGGTAGACATTACGTCGGGTAAATTTGTATTCTCAAGTGCCGAAGCTTATCTCATTGAGAATGGCAAGATTACAGCGCCTGTGAAGGGGGCAACCCTTATTGGCAATGGGCCAGAGGTCATGCAGAAAATCTCAATGATTGGCAACGATGTCGCCTTAGACAAGGGCATTGGTGTATGTGGCAAAGACGGACAAAGCGTGCCGGTGGGCGTTGGCCAACCTACGCTTAAAATTGACGAGCTTACTGTTGGCGGTACGGCGTAGTTTTTTACGTAAAAACAGCATCGTCGCACAATATAAGCGTATTATCACAAAAAGGCTGATGACTGAGAGGTTATCAGCCTTTTGTATCTATCTCTGCGGTTTCTCTGGTGGGTAATATCGCCTTCTTTACGCTTGCAGTAGACCGCAACTGCAAACTAGGAGCTCTCGTCAAAAGCGCAAAGCTGAGTGCGCTTACCTAAAGCCATTAAACTGTGCCTGTTAGCGGCGAGCTACCAGCTCATTGAATCAACCATGTTAGCTGTCTTGGACAGTGTCTTTGATATATTGAAAAAGCTCTCTAAATGCTTTTGGCGGCGCATTTTTCTCTCTTTCTTTTTTGACCTGGCGACTGAATTGACGCAGCTTTTGTCTATCGAACGCTGGATAGTGTTCAATCAGGCGCTGAATAGCTGGGTCGCCTTCTTCAATAACCGACTCTCTCGCTTTTTCGAGTTTATGAAAGGCCGCATTACTTGCCTGATGTTGATTGGCTATTTTCGATAGCGCCTCTTCAATATCATGGGTGTCGCGCTGACGAAGTAGCTTACCAATAAACTGCAATTGTCTGCGGTAGCCATCCTTCTTCTTATTAACACTACGGGCTATAGCGACGGCATCTGCTAATTCTTCATCCATTGGGATGGTGGCCACATGGGCTTCGGTCAACCCTACAATCGTTTCGCCAAGCTTCTGATGCTCCTTTGCCTGACGTTTTAATTCCGTTTTACTAACGAAATCTTCGTCTGCAGGCGAGGTTGCTTTAGCACCTTCAAAGTCAGGATCTTGTGGAGAATTGTGTTTCTGATCACTCATTTCAAACTCATTAGTGTTACACTTTAGTCAAATTGTAACTATCACAGTCGAATATAGACAGCGAAACTTACTATGCAAATTGAGCAACAGTTATCAGAAATTCAGAATATCGTTGATGATGTACTGAAAATGGCCTTATCAAAAGGCGCAACACAAGCCGAAGCAAGCATGTCTAAGGTGCAGGGTATTGCTGTATCTTCGCGTATGCAAGAAGTTGAAAACGTTGAGTTTACCAACGATGGCGGACTAGGTATTAGCGTTTATGTTGGTAAGCGCAAAGGCAGTGCGTCTACTGCTGATTTAAGTAAAGCAGCGCTCACGTTGGCTGTTGAAAAAGCGGTGGATATTGCGCGCTATACCAGTGAAGATCCGTGCACCGGACTTGCCGATGCAGAGCTTATCGCTACTGAATTCCCAGATTTAGACTTATATCACCCTCAAGAGCTAGATACAGAAAAAGCCATAAAGACCACTATTGAAACTGAAGCGGCGGCGATGAGTTACGACCCTCGCATTACCAATTCAGACGGTGCGTCGTATAACGCTAACTTAGGTATGCGCGTTTACGGTAACACCCACGGTATAAATGCTGGCTATCCGAGCAGCCGTTACAGTTTAAGCTGTATGGTGATTGGCTCTCAGAATAATGAAATGCAGCGTGATTATGCCTATACCGTTGACCGCCAAGCACCGCTACTTAAATCTGCAGCCTTTGTAGGCCAAGAGGCTGCTAAGGCTACTGTGGACCGTTTAGGTGCTCGCAAAATCAATACGGCTAACGTGCCGGTATTATTTCATAAAGATCTCGCCTCGAGCTTATTTGGTCATTATGTTGGCGCCATCAGTGGGGGAAGTCTGTACAGACGCTCGTCATTTTTACTCGACAGTTTAGACAAGCAGGTATTTCCTGAGTGGATGAATATTGAAGAGAAGCCGCTTATTAAGTCAGGGCTAGCTAGTTCAAGCTTTGATAACGAAGGTGTATCGTGCCGCGATATGACCATTGTTGATGGCGGTCGTTTAGCCACATACCTATATACCACCTATTCGGCGCGCAAACTCAATACCGTGTCTAATGGTCATGCCGGCGGCATACACAACTGGATTGTTGGTGATACGGGGCACAGTGATGCCGACTTGCTAAAAGAAATGGGCACAGGGCTATTTGTCACAGAGCTTATGGGGCAAGGCGTCAATATTGTTACCGGTGATTACTCACGGGGTGCTGCGGGTTTTTGGGTAGAAAATGGTATTATCCAATACCCAGTTCATGAAATTACCATTGCGGGCGATTTACGTGACATGTTCAAAAATATCGTGGCCATTGGTAAAGACAAAGACGTACGCGGCAGTGTTCAAACCGGCTCGGTGCTGGTTAATCAAATGAAGATTGCTGGCAACTAGTTTTTGTCTGAAGTGCTAGCCTGTTTTTTAGCCTGAATTAGCTAGTCACATCTAGCCTCGCGAAATTCGCGAGGCGGTTTCCCCACCGACTTTTTAAATCGCTTAGAAAATGTAAACACATTTGCATAGCCCACATAATGGGCAATATATGAAATAGGCCACTGTGTTTTTAACAGCAGGTTTCGCGCCCGCTGCATGCGCAAATAAATGACCTGCTGCATGGGACTTCTCTTAAAGTACTTAAGACACAAGCGATGCAAATGAGGCGCAGAGTAATGTGCTTTTTTACTTAAGCTCTCAACGCTCCACTGAAATTGCAGTTGATTCTCAACCGCCGCAAATAAAGACTGAAGCCTAACGGCGTGCCTGTCATTACTCTCATTTTCAGTATTTTCTTGGTCATTATGGCTTATCACGTGCCGCAAGTGGCGGCCTATAATTTGTATGGCAGATTCACGGTTCCTGTTATTTTGCTCTAAATACAATAACTCCATAGCGTGATGTAAGGCCGCTAAGTTTATATTGTTAACAATGGTTGGGGTGTGCTTAGAAAGTCCGTTCCACTGTTCTGTGTCTGATAGGTTTAGCCAAATAATATCCCATTTCTTACTGGTAATACTCACTTCAAAGCTTTGATAGGCAGGCAGCGTGATAAGCTGACCACTAGATAAGCTAAACGAACCATGTGGAGTGCGAAAGCACCCTTCGCCGGAGAGAGAGTAAAAGAGCGTATGATTGGGCGGTGTTACCCTGCCAACCACGTATTCCCCCGATAAGTTAGAGCATCCCGCGAGTTCTATGTCTAAATTCGTTATTTCAGGCGCATTACTACTATCAATAAAACGCTCGAAGCATTGTTGGCCTATGTTAATGATATCTGAAAACGATGACTGCATTTGTTCTGCACTATTTTTGGGTTGGTCTGCGGCTAGCGGTATCGCTGTAAGTTACCACATTTATAAATGTTAGCTTTATAAATTGTAGCTTCTCAAATGATAGTTTTGGATAAAAGTTAGAGAGGTTTAAGCATAAAGTAATCAGCGCATTTTCGCTATATTGAAATGTATAAAATAGGTTTTCACACAGGAGCCATGCATGGCTGATATCGAACAGATTATTTCACAGAAAGATTGGCAAAATCCCCTCGTGTATCAACGTAATCGAGTCAGTGCCCATGCGCCTCACAACGGCTTTGTCACTGAGGACGATGCAGTTCGTAATTGCAATGCCAGCAAAGTGAGCCTAAACGGCAAGTGGATGTTTCGTTTGTACCCTTCACCTGAGGCAGTCAGCGATGAGTTAATCGCGCAAACGCTTACGGAGCAAGAGGCCAAACAGTGGCAACCCATCACTGTGCCTTCAAACTGGCAAATGGAAGGCTTCGATAAGCCTATTTACTGCAATGTGAAGTACCCCTTTGACGTCAATCCTCCTGTTGTGCCAACGGATAACCCTACAGGATGTTACCGCACTGTCTTTACCGTTACTGAAAGCAGTCGTTTAAAACGCCATCACATTGTGTTTGAGGGGGTGAATAGTGCATTTCATTTGTGGTGTAACGGCAATTACGTTGGCTACTCACAAGACAGCCGCTTACCTGCTGAATTTGATTTATCTGCATTGCTTGTAGTGGGCGAAAACCGTTTATCTGTGATGGTGATCAGGTGGTCAGACGGTAGCTATTTAGAAGATCAGGACATGTGGTGGCTAAGCGGTATCTTTCGAGATGTTAATTTAGTTACAAAGCCTCAGCATCATATTCAAGATGTGTTTGTTACGCCCACGCTAGATTCATGTTACCGCGATGGTGCACTGTCTGTTCGCACGTCAATTAACGCACCAGCAAACTATCAGGTTGGCATTCAGCTATTTGATAACGCACGTGCCGTTACAGAGCGAGTTGTTGCAGCGACGAACAATAAGCGCATTGACGAAAAAGGGGGGTGGGATGATGTGGTGTTCCAGAATTTAGAGGTAAAAGAGCCCAAGCACTGGACCGCGGAAACGCCTTACTTATATCGGATTGTGGTGTCGCTTATTGATGAACGTGGGCAGGTGGTAGACAGAGAAGCGTATCATGTTGGGTTTCGCAGTGTGGAAATGAAGGCTGGGCAGCTATGCGTGAATGGAAAACCCATACTTATTCGAGGGGTTAACCGGCATGAGCATCATGAAACGAAAGGCCATGCTATAAACGAACACGATATGATTGAAGATATTTTGCTACTTAAGCAAAATAACTTTAATGCCGTTCGTACCGCACATTATCCTAATCATCCACGATGGTATGAACTGTGTGACCAATATGGTTTATATGTTGTTGATGAAGCTAATATTGAAACCCACGGCATGTTTCCCATGGGGCGCCTATCTCGCGACCCATTGTGGACGGGCGCGTACATGGCCCGCTTCACACAAATGGTGGAGCGTGATA
The DNA here is from genome assembly GCF_048987005.1 of Alteromonas ulvae. Classification (GTDB taxonomy): domain Bacteria; phylum Pseudomonadota; class Gammaproteobacteria; order Enterobacterales; family Alteromonadaceae; genus Alteromonas. Next base: position 382,217 of record NZ_CP185261.1, read on the forward strand.
AAAACCACCCTTCTATTATTATTTGGTCGCTGGGGAACGAGTGTGGCCACGGTCCAACGCACGATGCCATGTACGGTTGGGCGAAATCTTTTGACCCATCTCGGCCTGTTCAGTATGAAGGTGGAGGGGCAAACACCACCGCAACGGATATTGTGGCCCCAATGTATTCTCGTGTTGATACTGATGTTCTCGATGATGCAGTGCCAAAGTGGGCTATTAAAAAATGGCTGTCTATGCCAAACGAGACAAGGCCGGTTATTTTGTGTGAGTACGCCCATGCAATGGGAAACAGCTTGGGAAGCTTTGATGAGTACTGGAAAGCATTTAAAGCCTATCCTCGTTTGCAAGGGGGCTTTATTTGGGACTGGGTTGACCAGGGTCTAAAAAAACATACCGACAGTGGTATGCCTTATTGGGCGTATGGCGGCGATTTCGGTGATACGTACAACGACAGGCAGTTTTGTATTAATGGCCTCTTATTTCCTGACAGAACGCCTCACCCAGCGTTATTTGAAGCAAAATATTGTCAACAACACCTCAGTTTTGAATTATCGGATAAAGTCGGTAGTGAAGGAAAAGTGTATACACTTTCTATTTCTAGCGATTATGTATTTAGAACGACGGACAACGAATTATTGCAATGGAGCATATTAGAAGACGGTGAATGTATTGCGTCTGGTGAGCAACGTCTTACGATAAAACCTCAGCAGACCGATACCCTTGAAATTGTGCCGAATATCGCGCACAAGCCCGGTGTTAAATACCACTTAAATGTAGACGTTGTTACCGCCGAGGATTGTCAATGGGCGAAGGCCGGTCATGTGCTTGATACCGAACAGCTACCCATCAAAAATACGGCGGGTATCACACCGTTTACCTTGACTTCTATGCAAGAGAGTCACAACGCATCCTTGGAAGTGGAGCTAACAACAAGCGATAGTTTGTTAACTATTACCATTGGAAGTAATGACATTTGCTTTAATAGTGAAAGCGGTCTGCTTACCTCTTGGTTAGTTAATGGTAGCGAAACAATGAGCGCACCATTAGAAGATAACTTTTTCCGAGCGCCTCTTGATAATGATATTGGTGTTAGCGAAGTGGATAACCCTGATCCCAACGCTTGGGAATCTCGTTGGCGGCGAGCTGGCATTGGTGAGTGGGTACGCAAGTGCACTGGGGTAGAAATACAGCAGGGCACCAACGATGTGCGTGTTATATCGCTCTTTGAGTATAATTTTGATGGTGTTACCACCGCTGCAACAAAGTGGGCGTATACTCTGAATTCTGACGCTGCGTTATCTATTGACATTGAAGTTGTTTTATCAGACAGCCTACCACCTCTTCCTCGTATTGGTGTGCAGTTTGCCGTACCAAGACAGTCTTTTGTTGAGGATAATAACGATAGCCACGGTGAAAGCAGTACTTGCGAAAGCGAATTCGAAGAGCCCGAAAAGGTGACATGGAAAGGGCTGGGACCATTTGAAAACTATCCAGACAGGCAAGCCGCTGCGAGATTCGGTCTGCATCAACTCACAATGAAAGACATGCACACCGATTATATCTTTCCAACTGATAACGGTTTGCGAAGTCATTGCTCCATGTTACGGATTGGTGATGTCACTGTATCGGGTGATTTTCATTTCTCTGTAAGTGAATATGGGCAGCTGCAATTAGACACTGCAAAGCATACTTGCGACCTTAGTTCATACGACTGTATTTTCGTATATATCGACCATGCTCATATGGGGGTAGGCGGGGACGATTCATGGAGTCCAAGTACGCATAAAGAGTTTCTGCTAGAGAAAAAGCGATATTCATATTCAGTCACGATAACAGCCAATTAACAGAGGCAATAAGTGGCTGACGGAGGCAAGAGATTCAGGAAGAAAAGCGATTTATGCAGATAAGAGGCAACATAAGGCAAAAGGCTAGGGAAGATAAAAGTTAATGAGTCAACCGAACGCCAAGATGAGCCTAGAAGTAGAAAGCCGCTACATGTGATAGCGGCTTTCTGGTTAATCAGATTGGTAACAACGTACATTTCTGATTGCCCTATAGGTGTAGTGGCGATTAGCCATCTACCTGCCCACAAAAGCGATAACCCTCTCCGTGAATAGTCACAATGAGTTCCTCTTCAGATGGATGTGATTCGAAGTGCTTGCGGATACGTCTAATAGTCACATCTACTGTGCGGTCATTAGGGCGTAATTCGCGACCGGTCATTTCCATTATAAGCTGCTCGCGAGTAAGGATTTTTCCAGGATTGCTTAGGAATAAATGCAGCGCACGGAACTCACTGCGAGGAAGACGGAACTCTTTACTGGTAGGCGAAATAAGCGAGCGGCTGTCGCCGTCTAATACCCAACCATTGAAGTTAACGCGGCTTGGTAGGTCATCATCTTCAGCAGAGTTTGTTGTTCTAGACAACAAATTACGCGCTCTTATGGTTAGCTCTCTTGGGTTAAATGGCTTAGTGAGATAATCATCTGCACCAATTTCTAACCCGAGAATACGATCTACATCGTTGTCTCGACCTGTAAGGAAAATTAACCCTACATTTTTACGGTCGCGCACTTCACGCGCTAATATAAGGCCATTTTTACCTGGTAGGTTGATATCCATAATGACCAAATTGATTGCGTGGTTCTCGAAGAAATCATGCATTTGGTTGCCGTTTTCAGCTTCAAATACATTGTACCCTTCCGCTTCAAATAAACTTTTTAGCGTGGTGCGGGTTACCACTTCATCTTCAACAATTAACACATTTGGCGTTTGCATGGTGTTTTACACTCTTTCAAAAATATGGTTTAAGCAACTAACTGGTTAAAGTTTAATATTCATACACTTATTTGCAAGTAACTTATGAATATTGCTACTGTTAGGATTTTGGGGTTAGCCAACAAATTTCAACAAAAGTTCATACTTTATACAGTGACTACACATTCTTTGCATTAGAAACGGGGAATATAATAACAAATTCCACTCCGTCACCTTCTTCGCTCGTTAAAGTAATAGAGCCAAGCAGTGCTTGTGTCACTAAGTTGTAAACGAGATGCATTCCTAGACCCGAGCCACCTTGTCCACGCTTCGTTGTTACGAAGGGATCGAAGATACGCTTACGGATTTCAGGCGGTATGCCTTTTCCATCATCGGAATACACTAATTTTAATTTGTCGTTACTAACTAATTCAGCACAAATATTTATTGTGCCTGTTTCCATGAATTCGAATCCATGGATAACGGAATTCATTATTAGATTAATCAATATTTGATTAATTGGGCCAGCCTTGGTTTCAACGCTTAAGGTAGGGTCGCATTTCACGTTGATGTTGTGTTTTAATTTTTTGAGCCTAGGCTGTAACGATAATAGTATCTCATTAACTAGCTGTTCAACGCAAAAACTTCGGCTATTTTCTGAAGATTGATCTACCGCTACCTGTTTAAAGCTGGATATGAGCTCAGCAGCGCGGTTTAAATTGCGATAAATGATATTCAAGTTCTCATTGCTTTCATCAATAAAGCGTTTCATTGCGCTGGCTTTCAACGTCTTGTCTTCGAAGCCTTGCTGAATAACAGCTAATCGGTCTAACATCATGGTTGACGCAGTCACCCCTAAACCAATTGGTGTGTTAACCTCGTGTGCAACACCTGCTACCATATCGCCGAGCGACGCCATTTTTTCATTCTGTACTATTTGTCTTTGAAACTGATGCAGCTTTTCTAACGTTTGTATGAGCTCGCGATTGGCGTCTTTAAGCGCTGTTGTTCGCTCATTAACCATTTCTTCTAAACTTGAATTGAGCTTGCGATGGCGCTCTTCAGCTTGTTGTTGCATTTGCATGTACTCTTGCATTCGATAAAGCATAACGTTAATCGCATCAGCTAACGTGTCTAACTCTTGTATGTTTGAGCCCTTCGCGCGAGATGAATAATCTCGGTGCCGTGAAGTTTGCTGAAGAAAGTAAGTTAATGACCGAATTGGACTCGAAATGCCTAGTTGCATTTTAAATGCGGTGTAAAAAGCAATGATCAGCAGTGTGACAATCGCTGCAAGATGGATAAATAGGGCCCGTTGTGTAAGGTTATTAAACTCACTTGTAGAAAGTCTCAGATATACCCAGCCCAAGTGTATTCCGGTTTCTGCATCAAACGACTTTGCACTTACTTCCAGATAATCTCCGGTATCGGCAATGGTAGGTTTTACCAGCAGTGCCTCCAATTGGGCTTCTTTACCTCCGGTCATGAGTTGACCCACTTTATTGTACGAGGCAAATATTTGCGGTACCTCTACATCAGCCTGCTGACGGTTCTTTTTTCGATAAACATGAGCGTTAAGTACATGGGGGGCTGCGACGAGGTGGCCTAACTCTGTTGCTATGCCTTCGTCTTTATTATTGAAGATGTATTGGGCTGAAGCTCGGGCGACAAAATCAGACAGCATCAAGGCGTTGTTGTTAAGTTCACTCCGATAATTATCTATTTGTATGTACAAAGACAAACAAGAAAGTATAGCAAGCGATACAGTGACGACAGACATCACAGTCCACAAAAATACGTTGCGTATAGAAAGCTTGCTCGCTTTGTCTGCCATGTCCGTTTATTTTCAACCCACTTGCTATGCCGTTTTAATATTGGCGCATATGTTGGCAAAAAGAAAGGTAAGTACACACAATAGTCTATGTGTTACTCAGCGTACTAATTCCACATACTCCGGTATAGTTTTTGGTAGTTTTGCGCCGCAGTGTGCCACGTAAATCGCGTTTTCATTCCTCGAATCTGCATAGCCCTAAAAGCGTCCTTATCTTCATAGAAAGCCAGTAATGCTCTGCGAATGCAAGAAAGCAACGCGGCAGGCGATGGTTCATCAAACACGAAGCCAGTGCGTAGGCTGTTGTCGCCAGTATCTACAACAGTGTCTTTCAACCCACCTACTGAGCGCACAATGGGTATAGTGCCGTACGCAAGGCTGTACATCTGATTTAAGCCGCAAGGCTCAAATTGAGACGGCATTAAAAAGAAGTCTGCACCAGCTTCAACCAAATGAGCATGCTCTGAACTGAAACCATTGATAAACGCAAACTGAGTAGGATGCTGCTGGGCAAACTCGCCCAAGTCCATACACACCTTTGGATCGCCCGTGCCTACAATGACCATTTGAATGTTGTGCGCAACCAGGTCGTCGAGAATAGGGAGTATATAACTGAAGCCTTTTTGTTCAGTGAGTCGACACACCATGCCAATAAGAGGAACGTCGACATTCTCTGGTAAATCAGATTTTTGTTGAAGCACTTTTTTACAGGTTTGTTTAGCGTGTAATTTATCAACCGTATAGTTTTCTGGAAGAAATGTATCTGTCTCGGGGTTCCATTGGGTGTAGTCACACCCATTTAATATACCGCTTAAATCATTTTTGCGCTTAACCAATCGCTCATGGAGTCCGTGACTGCCTAAGTCAGTGAGTAGCTCGGTAGCATAGTTAGGACTTACAGTAGTTACCTTTGTTGCAAATTCAATCCCGCTCTGAAGCATATTGATGTATCCGCCATGAACCTGATTACCAATATCAGGATGATGACGTAAAAATGGGATAGCATCTAGCTTATGCACGCCCTGAAACGCAGCATTATGAATAGTAAAAACAGTTTTTGTGTTACTGAAATAGTCAGTTTTTTCATTTGACAGTAAAAACGGAAGCATTGCCGTGTGCCAGTCATGGCAATGAATAACTTGGGGCTTAAGCGAAAGGACTTTTAGCGCATGCAGCACCGCGCCGCTGAAAAAACTGAATCGCTCACCATTGTCGCTGAAGGCGTCGTATGCGTCAGAATAAAGACCGTCGCGCATGAAAAAGTCTGGGGCGTCGATAAAGTAAATCGGTATGCCGTTCCACTGAAGATGCTTCAACTTAAAATGGTACACTTTACCTTCGGTGAAAAGAGTGTGTACTTCCTCATTTTCAGGTAAATCTAATTGTTCTTTAAGCGTCTTATAATAAGGCATAACAATATAAATGGTTTCATTCAGCGCTTGCAATGCCAAGGGGAGTGCTTTACCTACGTCAGCGAGGCCGCCCGTTTTTACGAATTCTTCTACTTCCGAGATAGCAAATACAATGTCCACGGGTTATCCCTTTTTAAATCACCACTAAAGTGTCAACGGTTACGTATAAGCAAATATACATCGCTTCGTTTAACTAACAAGCTAACAGTACGATATAAATTGTTTAACTAGGATGCAAAGCTTATCTTATCCGTTTTTTATTTTACCTCCTTTTACTTCACGATCTTCAATTTAGTGCTTAAAGCGACGCATCGTAAATTGAAAACTGCGATGTTTGCGCTTTAGTGTAAACCGTTGAAAACTCCTCTGCCAATAAACCAGGGTAGGGTAGAAAACGGTTAGCAACCATCTGCAACGTCCCTTTGGGAGTAAGTTGTTTTTTTGCATCAGAAATAAAACGCTTTGTGATGGTGTAATCTGTCTTTATTCCAGTATGGAACGGCGGGTTTGTAATAATATGCTGCACCTTTTGCGACACACCATGTAAGCCGTCGGCTGCTAAAATAGTAGCGCTTAATTCATTTTCGGCAAGAGTTAATGCGCTACAGTATAGTGCCAGAGCGCTTACGTCAGATAAGAAAAATGTTAAGTGAGGATATTTCAGCATAAGGTAACTAGCAATAACACCTGCACCGCAGGCAAAGTCTAGGACGTTTCCTCTCATAGACGTAGAGTGCTTTTGAAGCAGCAGCAACGTGCCAGCGTCAAGTTCTTTATGGCTAAAGACGCCAGGCATTGACGCTACATTCCAGGTGGTATCATCCACTTCATAAAGACTTACGTCTATCCAAGCATGAGGCTCAAAAGTACTATAGGCTTGCTCAACTGCTACCGTGACTAAACTGCAGTGTCGAGCAGAGTCGATTTTTTGGGGAGATCCATATTGCTGCATGAGTTTCGCGGCACTCTTTATTCCGCCTTTATTTTCTCCAACAACATGAATTCGCCCGTGCTCACTCAACATGCCTGCGGCCATACGCAGTAACATTTGGAAATGGTTTTTTGCTTTTGGTAGAAATATCATAACGTCGGTAAAGGCATTTTCGGTGGTAACGAAAGGTGCAAAAACATGCGTATGGTTCCCCACCTTTTGGGTTACTTCAAAGCCTGATTTATCGATATCCCGGCTGTCCAGAGTTACAGAAGGTATTATCCTTACGCTTTCTGAAAAAATATCGAAATATTGATGAATAACCGTAATTTCCGATGTCTTTAAACCATCTAAGAAGTAGGCATCTGAAGGATTTACAAACGCCCATTTCCCTTCTTCAAATAAAGAGATGTTTCGCTCAAGAAGTTGGCTTTGGGGAGATAAAATCATTACACAGTTCGCTTATAAATAAGATCCCAAACACCGTGTCCTAATTTTTGGCCACGGGTTTCAAATTTAGTGATGGGGCGGTAGTCAGGGCGAGGCACGTAATCGCCTTCAGGTGCCGTATTGGTATAGCCTTTGTTAGCATTGGCAACTTCAGCCATATGCTGCGCATAAGGTTCCCAATCTGTTGCCATATGCAGGTGTCCACCTATCGCTAACTTGGCTCGTATTAATTCTAAAAATTCTGCTTGTACAATACGGCGTTTGTGGTGGCGCTTTTTATGCCACGGGTCAGGGAAAAATAGTTGTAAGCGCGATAAGCTTGCCTCTGGCAGCATGTTTTTCAGCACTTCAACCGCATCGTGTTCCATTACGCGAAGATTGGTTAGTCCTAGTTCACCTGCATCTCCTAAGCATGCGCCTACGCCAGGTCGGTGAACCTCTATACCGATAAAGTCTCTCTCTGGTGAAGCCGCAGCCATCTCAACAAGCGACTTGCCCATGCCGAAACCTATTTCAACCACAACAGGTGCCTCTCGGCCAAAAAGCGCTGGCAAGGAAATGGGCGTATTGCAATAGTCTATTCCCATGGTAGGCCAGTATTCTTCAAGCGCTTTTTCTTGCCCTTTTGTAAGCCGACCTTCGCGCTTAACGTAGCTTTTTACTTTACTGATATATACACCGGCAGCTTCTGCTTCTGCCTGACTTTTGAATTGCCTCATTTGCAATGCCTTTCATACCCAATTTTATGCTGGCGCATTATCCACTTACCCACCTTATATGCAACGCTAGAATACACATTCTGTGTTATTTTTGTACGCCAATGCACTTGCCAACAATAGTCGCTAACTGGCTGGTTTGTTCAAGTGGGATCATGTGCCCCGTGTTTTCAAATTCATGCAGATATGCATTAGGTAGCAACTTCGCTGCGTACCTAAGCGACTCTATGTTTGCAATAGTGTCATCAATTGCGCCTACAAGTGTTACTGGCGCATTAATCTTTTCAAGTAATTTAAGTGTATTCTCTCTTGGCGTAGTGGCAAGTGTATGCGCTAACAACGTGCTTTTCCCTAAATCTTTAGCCATTGATGTAACGACTTCAGTCACGTTTGTGTCTGCTAAGCGGGAAGGGTGAATAAAGCGAGCAAGATAATTGTGGTTGTCGGGCTTAAATTGCCCTTTTTTAAGGCTTTTGACCATGGCGTCCCGCTGGCTTATTTCATTTGCCGGTAAACCAGCAGGATCGTATGCAATCAGAGTGACAGATGCGATATTACTCTTATTGCGGGCAGCGATAAGCGAGGCGATGTAGCCACCCATGGAATAGCCGACAAGGTGGACTTTTTCATTAGCAAGTATTCGGTCTTCACTTAGTGCAAGCATGTCCTCTTTCGAGGTCGCCCACTGCAGGGGAACAAAGCGACGTTGGGCTATAGAAAGCTGCCGCCAGAGGGGCATAAAGATGCGTTCGTCACAAAGAGTTCCGGGGAAAAATAATACGGGGGCTTGTGAAGACACTTGATACCTTAAATAAAAACGGAAAACAGAGTACATGCTACCATAGCGCCTAATGGATAGAATGTTTATTCAAAGCCGTAAATGAAGGTGTTTTAGCAAATGGCTAAAACAAAAAGAACAGGCGTAAGTTTTAAAATAATATGACAAAAACAAAGTACAACAACAGTTTTGCACAGCGGGTTTTAGCATGGTTCGATAAGCATGGTAGAAAGCATTTGCCGTGGCAGCAAGATGTTACGCCCTATAAGGTGTGGGTATCTGAAATCATGCTTCAGCAAACGCAGGTTACCACCGTCATCCCGTACTTCAATCGGTTTATGGCGTCGTACCCAAGCGTATTCGAGCTTGCCAATGCATCGCAAGATGACGTGTTGCATCATTGGACGGGGCTTGGTTACTACGCTCGTGCTAGAAACCTGCATAAAGCGGCTAAAACGCTGGTTGAAGATTACGAAGGTGTTTTTCCTCGAACACTTGACGAAGTGGTGTCGCTTCCCGGTATAGGTCGTTCTACTGCGGGGGCCATACTTTCGCTATCAAGAGACGAGCGTTACCCCATCTTAGATGGCAACGTAAAGCGTGTGCTTGCGCGTTATTATGCTATTGAAGGATGGCCCGGGCAAAAAGCCGTAGAGAATGCCCTGTGGGACGTGGCTGAGAAAAATACACCGCAAAATCGCTGTGCGAACTACACTCAGGTGATGATGGACTTAGGTGCCATGGTGTGCACCCGCAGCAAGCCAAAGTGTGATGAGTGCCCTTTACAGTGTGATTGCGTTGCTTTTGCTCAAGGTAAGCAAACTGACTATCCGAGTAAGAAACCTAAAAAAGTCACGCCGGTCAGACAAACCTTCATGCTCATCCCAATGTTTGGGCAGCAAGTGTTTCTAGAGCAACGTCCTCAAAGTGGCATCTGGGGAGGCTTATATGGGTTTTTAGAAGCGCAATCTGCTGAAGAGGGAATAGCGCTACTTGCTCAGAGGGGAATTGAAGTAGAGGAAATACAGCAGCTTGATGAATTCAGACACACGTTTAGCCACTTTCATTTAGATATAACCCCGCTTATTGCCGTGGTAAACTCAACGCCACAAAAGCGGGTGGCAGAAAATGAGTCGAGATGGTTCTTACTTGATGAGCCTATTGAAGTGGGTTTAGCTGCCCCAACAATAAAGATAATCAAAACACTGGCAAAATAAGTCGCGTACACTGTTGCGATTGGTGTTTATAAGACAAGACAATAGAGGTGCAAGATGGGTAGAACGGTTTTTTGTCATAATTTGCAAAAAGACGCTGACGGCTTAGATTTTCAACTTTACCCAGGAGAACTAGGTAAGCGGATATTCGATAACATATCGAAAGAAGCCTGGGCTAACTGGCAGAAAAAGCAGACTATGCTAATTAATGAAAATAAGCTGAATATGATGGAGCCAGAAGCCAGAGCGTTTTTAGAAGAAAGAATGTCGGCATACTTGTTTGACGGGGTTGAACCGACAATTGAAGGTTATGTTCCGCCGGAAAAATAACCAAAATGCGAGATTTTGTGTAAACAATGTGCAAACAGTTACAAAAGTGAAAAAAAAGCGGGTAAAATGGTTGACTTGTTTCGCCGAAATCCGTTTAATACGCACCCATAGCAGCACAGGCCGGAAACGTCTGTAGCGCAAACGAGTATCGCCTCGATAGCTCAGTTGGTAGAGCAGCGGATTGAAAATCCGCGTGTCCCTGGTTCGATCCCGGGTCGAGGCACCATTCTTAGAAGCCCTTGCAGAAATGCGAGGGCTTTTTTGATTCTCGTGTTAGTACAACTCAGGAACACGCTGGCGTATCCCTGCGGATGCTCCGCGCGTTGCAATCCCGGGTCGAGGCACCATTATTCAAGAAGCCTTTAACAGGCCGTCTTTTCGTTAGCTTGATCAGCTAAATCAATTTAATGAAAGTGCTGACTTGTTCGAGATGTTGCACTAACCATTACCACGCCCGTTAGGGAAAGGTTTATCATCTCTTAGTATTACCCAATATCACCTTCCTATTGCCGACCACCTTTTTGTTACCCAATCTCTCGTGTCTTTAAAATTTGTTCTTAAGGTAATCGGTGACAAACACACCTAATTGTGTCGCTAATGTCGTCATTTACATTAAATAGCTAAATTACGCAAATGTGACCTAAAGTATAATGGTGAAAATTGTACTTTATCCCATAATCAGGTTGTTATTTAACCAAGTCACCTGAAATGGTGAGTAGTGGAGTATTGATGTGGCTGCTATCGCTTATGGTTTTTTTGACTCAATGATGTCAAAAAAGAGTACCGCCTTTGTAACATCGTTTTTGTTTATGCTCGCGAGTTGGGGCCTTGAGTTCTCGGATATAAAGTATTTTGGTCTAGCATTGAGTTCATGCTGTGTTTTTTACCTTTTAATGGTTCTTCAACAAATTGCCGTAGTGAATAAAAAAAATGGGAGCGCAGGTAGCTCAGTAGGCAAAAACAGCGATAGTGCAATTACGGATAAACTCGAAGCGAAGCGCTATGGAAAAAGTAGCTTTCAATTACAAGATACGCTTCACGATGTAAAAGACACTTTATCGGTAACTTCTTCCAATATTACTGACATTCTCACAACGCAGAATGATGCGGTAACCACCTTGAGTAATGCGTTTCTGAGCCTTCATTCACTGCTCTCGCAACAAGAATCCAGTATTCACAAATTGTTAAAAGATGATGACAGTAGCGATCTTCCCTATGCAGAGAAAATGCGTTCATTTGCCAGTGATACAGATAACACGTTGACTAGCTTCATAGAATCTACAGAAGCCATGACTCAGTCTACTAAGTCACTTGAAAGCCAAGTTCAAACTATCCAACAAGCGATGCCCACTGTAATTGACGCCTTAGGGGGGATTGATGGCATTGCTGCACAGACTAACCTTCTTGCGCTAAATGCCGCGATTGAAGCCGCTCGTGCGGGAGAAGCTGGTCGGGGTTTTGCGGTAGTAGCTGACGAGGTAAGAGCGCTTTCAACTCGCTCTACCCAGTTTAGCGACGTGATTAAAAAGCAAATAGAGAATATTAAATCATTGATCGACCAGCTCACCGAGACAGCCGAGTTCGTCGCTTCACAAGATATTTCCCACGTTGTTAAAGCTAAAGAAGGCATAAGTTTAGCGCTAAGCGGAATCATTCGAAAGGCAGAATCTGATATTCAAAATGCCGATGGACTAGAAATAATCAGGCAGAAGCTGGCCGATGCAACCAACAGCGCTATTCGTGGTATGCAGTTTGGTGATATCAATAGCCAGAATTTAATTTATACGCAAGAAATTATCAGTTTTGTCACTGAACAGCTCGATTTACTGTCTTCTGACAACGTCGATGAGGTTCGAAATAGATTAATCAACTACAAAGACTCTCTGGCGCAGAGGGGGCAGGCTGATCACAACCCCGTATCAGCCACTTCCATAGATGCAGGCGATATCGAGCTTTTTTAAAAACAGGAAACCCATTTAAGCGTTCTATCGCGATGAGGTTTTTTTACAGGTAATAGCGGCATTCTCAACATGCCTAATCAATGAAAAACAGTGCATAGGTGAATACACAATGAGTAAAAATATATTGGTTGTCGATGATTCTGTTTCAATCCGCCAAATGGTTGAAATGACGCTTAAGACTGCAAATTATCAAGTCACCACTGCCCAAGATGGACAAGATGCTTTGGATAAATGCAAAAGCGCTAGCTTTGATTTTGTACTAACTGATCAAAATATGCCGCGGATGGATGGTTTGTCTTTGGTGAAGTCGCTGAGAGGATTAGCTAATTTCAGGTCTACTCCCATTGTCATGCTCACTACTGAGGCGGGCGATGAAATGAAAGCAAAAGGAAAAGCTGCTGGTGCAACAGGGTGGATGGTGAAGCCGTTTGATCCAAACAAACTACTTGATGTGATGAAACGAGTTCTTGGTTAAGCGATATTTTTCTTTTCAACGTCGTTAGGAGCAATCTCTCATGACAATAGATGTAACCCAGTTTCATGGCGTTTTTTTTGAAGAAAGTGATGAACATCTTCAAGACATGGAGCAGTTGTTAATGACGCTTGACGTAGACTGTCCTGATCAAGAGCAGCTTAACAGTATATTTAGAGCGGCCCACTCTATTAAAGGTGGCAGTGGTATTTTTAATTTCGATGCCTTAATGAATCTCACTCATGTGATGGAGAATCTATTAGATAAAGCGAGAAATCAGGAAATCCACGTTACCACTGACATAGTAGATGTATTTTTACAAACGCTGGACGTTTTGAAAGACACCTTATCGGCTTACAAAGAAAAGACTGATCTCCCGCAAGCGCAGATAGATGCAAGCATCAAAGTGCTAGAAGACACATTGGCACAGGCATCACAAAGCAGTGTATCTGACAATAGTGACGTTCCCGAATGCACCAATGACACTGATACTGACGATATTGATGGATTTGGCTTCTTTGATGATGACGACGAATACGGTGCTATTAATAAAGTGTCTGAGGGTGACTTAGATATAGATGCTGAAATAGCTGGTTTTGGTTTTTTTGATGATGAACCTAGTGAAGCCGAAGGGCAGTTGGAGATTTCGGATAAAGAGATTAGTGAACCAGAGCCGGTTGAAAAAAACGAAGTCGTTGATGAAGGATTTGGTTTTTTTGAGCCAGAGAGCCTCCTAGTTGCTGCTCCTGTAAAAAGCGCAGCGGCGAAAACACCTTCGCAACCTATTGTTAAACCCGTAAAACCAAAGGTTGCTACAAAAGAGGCAGCGTCGATACGAGTAGATACTACGAAAATTGACGCTATGGTCAACTTGGTTGGTGAGTTAGTTATTACTCAATCAATGCTGTCAAATGTGGGGCAAGAAGTAGAAGGCCAGATAGGCGAAAGGCTGCAGTTAGCGATAGACGAACTCCAACGTAATACGCGAGAAATTCAAGAATCGGTGATGTCTATGCGGATGTTACCAATAAACATAACGTTTAATCGTTTTCCAAGAGTAGTAAGAGATTTATCAACCAAGCTAGGTAAAAAAGTAGATTTAGTGATCCAAGGCGGTAATACCGAAATTGATAAAAGCCTAATTGAAAAGCTAGTCGACCCGCTCACCCATTTAGTTCGAAATAGTATCGACCATGGAATAGAAACACCTGAAAAGCGCATTGCTAGCGGTAAATCTGAAAAAGGTACTGTAATCCTTAGTGCAGAGCAAAAAGGCAGTAGCATCATCATAGGTATCATTGACGACGGTGCTGGCTTAGATAGGGAGCGTATAATAGAAAAAGCAGCACAAAATGGACTACCTGTATCACCCGACATGCCCGATAGTGAAATATGGCAACTTATTTTTCAGGCTGGCTTTTCCACAGCTGAGAAAGTCACTGACGTGTCTGGTCGCGGTGTAGGTATGGACGTGGTACGCCGCAACATTGAGTCCATCGGTGGTCGCATAGAAATAGAATCATCGAAGGGAGAGGGCTCAGCTTTTTACATCCATTTGCCGCTAACGCTAGCCATCGTAGATGGAATGTGTGTGTCAGTAGGTCAGCAAATATTTGTCATACCACTTCTAAACGTCATTGAGTCATTTCAACCTACATCATCGCAACTGAAAACACTTGGCAATGAGCAAGTGCTGTGGATACGAGATCGTTATTGGCCCTTAGTTTCCCTTACCCAATTAATGGAAGTTGACGATGGCGTTACTGAGCCTACCAAGGGCATTGTAGTGCTACTTGAGAGCAGTAAAAAACGCTATGGCGTTCTTGTTGACTCACTTGTCGGACAGCAACAGGTAGTAATCAAAAGCTTAGAACAGCATTACAAAAAAGTCGCAGGTATTGCCGGCGCAACCATTATGGGCGACGGCAAAGTTGCCATGATTATCGATGCCGATTCCGTGGCCGTCAATTGTGCCACTGTATCAAATAGCGAGGTAACAGTATGAGTGAAGCAGTACTTCAGCAGGCAGTGAGTGCGTCTAAAGAAAGCGAGTTTTTAAGCTTCATATTAGGCGAAGAGCATTACGCACTGGACATTACAACAGTGAAAGAAATACGCGGTTATGAGCAAGTAACAAAAATTGCTAACGCACCTTCTTTTATCAAAGGCGTGATCAATCTGCGTGGCGATATAGTGCCGATAGTAGATTTACGTTTGAAATTTAACGTGGGTGAAGCGACTTATAACCAATTTACTATTGTCATTATGTTGAACGTACATGAGCGGATTGTGGGAATAGTAGTAGATGGTGTCTCAGATGTAATAAGGCTCTCTGAAGGCGAGATACTTCCTCCGCCGGAATTTGGTGTTTCTTTTGATAGTAAATACTTACATGGATTAGCTGATATTGATGAAAACATGGTGATTTTAGTCAATATTGAAAGCCTTATTACTAGTAACGAATTGGGTTTAGTCGAAACAAAAACAGCATCGGTAGAGGAAGAATAAAATGGGTATCATGACGTGGTTAGAGGACTTCACTAAGACAACGGATGCCAATCAGGCACTAAGAAATAAGCAGGCTCTTGATGCAACAACGTGTTGCATCATGATGGCAGATGCTGAACGTAATATTATCTTTGCAAACAAATCAGTAAAAGATTTGTTGAAAGCAAATGAGAAAAAACTGCAAGCGTTATTTCCCAGTTTTTCCGCAGACCATCTAGAAGGTCAGAATATTGACCAGTTTCACAAAAAACCATCTCATCAGCGGAATATGCTGGCCGAGCTTAAGTCGACAATGACGTCAAGTATCAAGGTTGGTGATGTAAACTTTAAGCTTACGCTCACTCCTATGTTTGACCAAGAGCAAAACAACATAGGTACCATGGTTGAATGGATTGACCAATCTGAAGTTCTCATCAAAAGCACCATGCTAAACGCTTTGGACAAAGCGCAAGCGGTTATTGAGTTTACACCCGATGGCATCATTCAAAACGCGAATGACAATTTTCTCAATACACTAGGCTACTCGCTCAATGAGATAGTGGGCAATCACCACAAAATGTTTTGCGATAGTGAGTACGTTCGCTCAGAGGAGTACACGGAGTTTTGGCGCTCTCTGAATACCGGGAAACTGCATAGTGGTGAGTTTTGTCGTTTTAATAAAATGGGCCGTGAAGTGTGGATACAAGCTTCGTACAACCCAGTATTTGACGATGATGGAAACGTCATTCGGGTAGTAAAATTTGCTACTGACATTACCGCATCCAAACTCAAAAGTTCTAATTACGAAGGCCAAATTAAAGCGATAAATAAAGCCCAAGCAGTAATAGAGTTTGACTTAGACGGTTATATATTGACTGCCAATGAAAACTTTTTAAACACGTTAGGATACAAGTTAGAAGAGGTGCAGGGTAAGCATCACAGTATGTTCGTTAAAGATGACTATAAACGTTCTGCCGAGTACGCACAGTTCTGGGAGCAGTTGCGTCAGGGTTCCATGTTTGACGACGAGTTTGAGCGAGTGGGGAAAGAAGGTAAACCAGTTTGGATCCAAGCATCTTACAACCCAATAATTGATCAAAATGGTCGCCCATATAAAGTGGTGAAATTTGCGATAGATATTACGGGGCGCAAGCAAGCTATTGGCGATATCAGACATGCAATGAACGAATTGGCAAAAGGGAATTTAGATTGCAAAATTGAACATGAATTTGATGATGAATTCCAAGACTTAGGAAACTCGATTAACCGTTTTATCGGTGATATGCGCCGTATTATAGGCACGATCAACGATGTGATGAGCAGGCTGTCTAACGGCGACCTTACCGCTGTGATCGATGACGAATTTGAAGGTGAATTTCAAGTTTTAGGTGATGCAATTAATCAATTCGTTAATGAAATGTCACGCACTATCGGTTCTATCTACGAGGCGGTAGAAACAATAACCACAGCATCCTCTGAAATTGCCACTGGCAACTCTGATTTGTCCAGCAGAACTGAACAGCAAGCATCGAGCCTTGAAGAAACCGCTTCTAGCATGGAAGAGCTCACAGGCACCGTTAAGCTTAATGCAGAGAATGCTGAGCAAGCGAATGCGCTCGCGTCGCAAAGTTGTGAAATTGCAACTAAAGGAGGCGACCTTATCCGTCAGGTAGTTGAGACCATGTCATCTATTAATGCATCTGCTCAAGAAATTTCAGACATCATAGGTGTTATCGATGGTATAGCGTTTCAAACTAACATACTTGCGCTTAATGCTGCGGTTGAGGCCGCGAGAGCGGGAGAGCAAGGGCGAGGTTTCGCAGTAGTCGCCTCCGAGGTAAGAAGCTTAGCTCAACGTTCCGCAGAAGCCGCCAAAGAAATAAAGGAGCTTATTTCGGGCTCAGTAATCAAAATTGAAGGGGGTAACAAATTAGTCAATCAATCTGGCGACACAATGGAAGAAGTCGTCACCTCAATTAAACGTGTTAACGATATTATGTCTGAAATTGCTGCTGCAAGTTCAGAACAAGCATCTGGTATCGAAGAGGTGAGTAAAGCGGTAGTACAAATGGATGAAATGACACAGCAAAACGCTGCGTTAGTGGAGGAGGCTGCTGCTGCGGCTGAAAGCTTGCAACAGCAGGCAAGTGGATTATCAGAGCGGGTATCTACGTTCAAAATCGGTGAATCCCACAAGACACAGCAAGAGGCTGTGCATACACCAAGAATCGCTCACCACTCTCACAGAGTTGCACCGGTTTCCTCGCTGAATAATCACAGAGCGCTGCAACCCAAGGTACCCAGCAGCGATGAATGGGAATCGTTCTAAAACATAAAGCGACTGATCTTCGGGAGGTCGCTTTTTTATTGTGTTTATCGAAACAAATTGACGAGGCTAAATTATGGGTGTTTTTAATCTATTTCAAAATGACGAACTCATCGCTGCACAAAGTTTAACTAAATTCCAAGAGCAAGCGTTAAGTGAGAGCAGCGCTTGTTTGATGCTGGTAGATGAGGTGGGGACAATAACCTTTGCGAATAAGGCTTTTTTTAAACTGGCAGACGAACACTCCGCTCATTTTAGAGAGCATTTACCCTCGATTAACTTGCAATCATTGATCGGAGTGGCGTTATGCTCTTTTTTCGCTAAACATAAAGAGTTGGCCTCTCGCTTTGAACATTGCCATACAAAAGACACGTTTCTGCTACCTATTGGAGAGCTGATATTTACATTGAATGTATCTGCTATTAACAGTGTAGAAGGAGAGAAGCTTGGTTGTATGGTTGAGTGGGTCAATGATCAGGAACTTCAATATAAAACTGGCCTTTTGAATGGACTGGACAGAAGCCAAGCCATAATTGCCTTTACTCCGGATGGTGTGGTGGAAGATGTAAATGACAACTTCTTGCAAGCGACTGGTTATACAAAAGATGAACTAATAGGCCGGCATCACCGATTATTCGTTACTACTGAATATGGTGTTTCTGAAGAATATAAACAGTTTTGGGCACAGCTTAGAAGTGGCGAAAAAAATAGTGGGGAGTATTGTAGGATTGCGAAAAATGGCGACAAGATCTGGATCCAGGCATCTTACAACCCTATTTATGACAAGCTGGGTAACATTGTTCGAGTGGTTAAGTTTGCAACCGTAATAACAGAACAAAAACGTAAAAATGCGAATTACGAGGGGCAAATCAACGCAATAGGTAAATCTCTAGCCGTTATCGAATTTGATCTTCAAGGGAATATTCTCTTTGCGAATGAAAATTTCTGTGCAGCCACGGGTTATAACCTCAGTGAAATAAAAGGCCAGCATCACAGTATCTTTGTTGAGCCTAATCATAGAATGAGTCCCGAATATGCTGCTTTTTGGCGAGACTTGAAAAAAGGTGATTATAAGTCTGGTGAGTTTAAACGAATTAGAAAAGATGGAGGCGAGATTTGGATTCAAGCCTCTTACAACCCAATATTCGATGAATTTGGTAACCCAGTTAAAGTAGTAAAATACGCATCAGATGTGACAGAGCAAAAAATGCAAAATGCGTTTAATTTGGGTCAAATCAACGCGATTAATAAATCTCAAGCAGTCATAGAGTTCGACACGCACGGCAACATTATTACCGCAAACGATAATTTCCTCGCCACGGTCGGTTACGCGCTCGAGGAGATCGTAGGTAAGCATCATTCTATTTTTGTTACTGAGAGAGCGCGTGTTTCTGAAGAATATCGCACATTTTGGGAAAACCTTGCTCAGGGGCAATTCTATTCCGGCGAGTTTCATCGTATAGCCAAAGATGGTACTGATATATGGATTCAAGCAACATATAACCCTATTTTAGGCATCGATGGTAAGCCGATTAAAGTCGTTAAGTACGCCAGTAATGTTACTGAACAAAAACTAAGAAACGCTTATTTCGAGGGGCAGCTAGAGGCTATTGGAAAGTCTCAGGCAGTAATAGAATTCAATATGGATGGTATTATTCAAAGTGCCAATGACAACTTCCTTCAAACCATCGGTTACACCCTTGATGAAATAAAAGGCAAGCATCACAGTATGTTCGTTGATGCTAGTTATCGTTCAACCCAGGAATACGCAGCATTCTGGGAATTGCTGAGAGAAGGCACCTTTTCAAGTGGGGAGTACAAGCGAATAGGTAAAAACGGAAAGGAAATCTTCATCCAGGCAACCTATAACCCAATCCTTGACCACAATGGAAAGCCGTTCAGAGTGGTTAAGTTTGCGACAGATATTACGGGTAGAACTCAGGCGATAGATGAAATTAAGCACGTAATGGAACGATTGACGGAAGGCGATTTGACGGTGCGTATTGAACATGCGCTTGACGGAGAGTTTAAAGTACTTGGCGAGTCAATTAACCAGTTTATTGAAGAAATGCGAGGCACCATATTAAACATCAATTCTGCTGTAGAGACTATCAATACCGCTTCAAGTGAAATTGCATTAGGTAACGCAGACTTGTCGTCACGTACAGAGCAACAAGCTTCAAGTTTGGAAGAAACAGCGTCCAGTATGGAAGAGTTGACCAGCACTGTTAAGCTGAATGCAGAAAACGCGGAACAAGCAAATGCACTTGCAGCACAAGCAAGCCAAATTGCAACTGAGGGCGGAGTTGTCATCGGCAAAGTAGTAAACACAATGACGCTTATTAATGATTCAGCACAAGAAATTTCAGACATTATTGGCGTGATTGACGGCATTGCATTTCAAACAAACATACTAGCATTAAATGCAGCGGTAGAGGCAGCAAGGGCTGGTGAACAAGGTCGCGGATTTGCTGTAGTTGCCTCTGAGGTAAGAAGTCTCGCTCAACGCTCTGCTGAAGCCGCTAAAGATATCAAAGAACTTATTTCCGATTCAGTGAGTAAAATTGCCAGTGGAAATCAGCTAGTCGTAAAATCAGGCGAGACTATGGACGAAGTTGTCACCTCCATTAAGCGCGTAAACGATATCATGTCAGAAATTGCGGCTGCGTCGTCTGAACAAGCTGCAGGGATTGAGGAAGTCAGTCGAGCCGTAGTTCAAATGGACGAAATGACGCAACAAAATGCAGCGTTAGTTGAAGAGGCTGCAGCTGCATCAGATAGCCTAAAGCTTCAATCTGCAGAATTGAGCGATCGTGTTTCTGTATTTGAAATAGAAAAGGGCACAAATAAAGGGCATCAACCTAATGGTTTGGCAGAACATCGAACGCGTTTGGGTTTAACACCAAGAGCCGTGTCCTATACGCAAAACCATCGTTCGAATATAGCAAAAAATAGAGGCGTTTTATCCCCTGCATTGCCAAAAGATGCTGAGTGGGAGTCCTTTTAATGGGAGCCATGCCACCTAGAATGGCATCGACACGGGAGTTCGCCTTTGAAAAGGCGGACTTTCTTAAAGTGCAACAAATGCTGTTTAAAAAAGCGGGTATTAAACTAAGCGATGCAAAAGAGGCAATGGTTTACAGCCGTCTTGCTAGGCGCATCAGAGCTAAGGGGTTAATAAGTTTTAGTGAATATTTAGCCGTTGTTAATAGTTCTGAGAATGAGCTTGAGCAATTTATAAATGCGCTGACGACCAACCTAACATCGTTTTTTAGAGAGCCACACCATTTTACTGCGCTTGCTGATTACCTCAGAGATAACCCGCAGGTTACCACAATCTGGTGTGCTGCAAGTTCCACAGGCGAAGAGCCTTATTCAATTGCGATGGTTGTTGCAGAGGTCTTCGGGAGTTTTAAAACGCCTATTAAAATAATTGCATCAGATATCGACAGCAAGGTTTTAGCAAAGGCCAAAGAGGGAGTGTATCCACTTGCGACAATCGCAAAGGTATCTGAGTCTAGACAAAAGCAATTTTTTCATAAAGGTAAAGGCAGCTTTGAAGGTAAAGTGCGCGTAGTGGATGAATTACGGCAAATGGTACAGTTTAAAAAGCTCAATTTAACTGAGTCAAACTGGAGTATTAGCTTACCACTAGATGTCATTTTCTGTCGAAATGTAATGATATATTTTGATAAACCGACGCAGCTTAAAGTACTGACTAAAATGGTTGGAATGTTAAAGCCGCAAGGGCTTTACATGGCGGGTCATTCCGAAAATTTCAATATGCACACTAGTCTTGTAAGGCCGGTAGGTAAAACCATATATCGCCCAGTCAAATAGGAGTGCCAGTGCACACTAGCGATTTCGATTCTCCTATTGCTTACTACGACAAGCGCTTCGGCGTTCAGGCCATAAAGCTTCTGCCGGGACAGTATGCAGTGACTAAACAAGAAAAGCTGTTGGTTACAGTTTTGGGCTCATGTGTTGCTGCGTGCATTTACGACCCTATAACCGGAATGGGTGGCATGAATCATTTTATGCTACCCACAATAAACAAAACAGTTAAAGAGCTGGAGCAAACAGAGTGCATAGCAACAAAGTACGGTGTTTATGCCATGGAAGTATTGCTCAATGAACTCATAAAGTCAGGGGCGGATAAACGCAGGTTAAAAGCAAAGGTTTTCGGCGGTGGACGTGTTGTCCCGTCATTTATTCAGCATGATGTCGGCCGATTCAATGCAGAGTTTGTTGTCAGTTTTTTAAATACAGAACGAATTCCCATAGTGGCGAGTGATTTATGTGAGGAATATGCGCGCAAGATTTACTTCTTTCCCGCAACGGGAACCGTCTTTATGAAACGAATTAATGAATTAAATAACGCCACTATTATTGAGCGTGAGAGTCAGCATCGCTGGAAACTTTCAGAGCGCAAGTTAGTGGGCAGTGTTGATATATTCTAGGAGCATTAGTGATGACAATTAAAGTTTTGGTTGTAGATGATTCAGCATTAATTAGGCAGATATTGGGCGAAATAATAAAAAGTGAGCCCGATATGCAATTGGTGGGTGCTGCACCGGATGCTTTTGTCGCCAAAAAATTAGTTCAAGAAACTCAGCCGGACGTTATTACTCTTGATATTGAGATGCCTAAAGTTGACGGTTTACGATTTCTTGAAGTGCTAATGAGTGCTCGGCCTACGCCAGTGGTAATGATATCAACCCTCACTGAAAAAGGCGCAGATGCAACGTTTCGTTCGCTAGAGTTAGGTGCTGTGGACTTTGTGGCAAAGCCTAAAATTGGTGTTGCTGAGGGCATGGCTGCGTACCATGAAATGATTGTCGAAAAAATTAGAACCGCTGCACGGGCGAGAGTCAAAAAGCCAGTGAAGAGCACAGGTGGTTTATCGACGATAAAGCCAATCAGCTACCAAGGCACAGAAAAACTCATTGCTATAGGCGCTTCAACCGGAGGAACTGAAGCAATAAAAGAAATACTGTCAACCTTTCCAGCAAATGCACCGGCGACAATAATTACTCAACATATGCCTGCGGGATTTACAACGACTTACGCAAAACGATTAAATTCACTATGCCATGTAACAGTAAGAGAGGCTAAAGGGGGGGAAAGGCTTTTGCCCGGACAGGCTTATATTGCGCCAGGTGATAAGCATATGGAAGTTGAGCGAAGCGGTGCTGACTATCGAATAAGGCTGACAGACGGTCCTCGCGTTTCTGGTCACAAGCCTTCTGTCGATACTCTTTTTTATTCGTTATGTAAAAGTGCTGGTAGTAATGCTATTGGTGTATTGCTTACGGGGATGGGTAGTGATGGGGCAACAGGGCTGCTTGAATTGTTTAACGGCGGTAGTGAAACATTTTGCCAAGATGAGTCAAGCTGTATTGTTTATGGCATGCCGAAAGTGGCAATAGAAAAAGGTGCAGCCAAAAATATAGTTTCGTTGTCGAATATGGGCAAAGAAATTTTACAAGCGGTCGATAAGATGGACGCAGGCAGCAGGTTGTAGATAAATGAGTAGCCGAGTGCGATCGGTGCTCGCTATATATGTTAGTCAACCACCAGTTTAACCACAGTAAAAACACTTTTTAGATTAAAGAGGTCATTGAGACTTAGCCAAGAAGATGTTTAACTACGCGCGATAATTGATGCTGTTGCCATGACTTGCTGTTTTATGGCCACTACTATGGATGGGTTAATTATCAAAATTTGCAAAGAACTTAAATCTATACCAAGAACGCATAGCGTGTGGATAAGAGTTAGTGAGTCTTATTCAAATGAAAGGGTCGGTATAAGGGTGTATTAAAAATAAGCAGTTCTATCACTGCGTATAGTTTTCAACACCTAACAAGCATAAATGACCTGCTATAGTTTTTATCAGATTTAGGGCAAATCAAACCCAGTGTAACTGGTACATAACTTATAAAAAATTATACGAGTGATCGGGGACTCTTATGAAACAGCAAACACTTATCGCACTATCGACCATCTTATTCTCTTCCACAGCGTTAGCAAATGGTGGGTTTGAGCCTACTAAAAAAGAATGCGTGAATGTTGGCAAAGAAATTATTCGAGTGAGTAGCGAGATGAATACAGCAACATCAGGTATTCAAAAATCTTGGCTCAAGCGCCAACTAAATGCCTTAAATACCAAGCGCAGCTCATGCAGCACTGAAGGATTTCAAGCGAAACATCCAGAATTGGCGAAGCTTTAA
Organism: Alteromonas ulvae; assembly: GCF_048987005.1. Classification (GTDB taxonomy): domain Bacteria; phylum Pseudomonadota; class Gammaproteobacteria; order Enterobacterales; family Alteromonadaceae; genus Alteromonas. Next base: position 406,112 of record NZ_CP185261.1, read on the forward strand.
TACCCTTATCTTATACTGAGTTAAAAAAGACCTTGTCGAAAGCAAGGTCTTTTTGTTGGCGCTGCGTAATTACGGTTTACTATCAAGCATTAAGACAGAGGGGGAGTAATTTCTCGAGAGAATCAATCGAGTAGTCAGGGACCAATCCTAACGGGTACATCATTTTACCCGGACGTTCGACAAACACGGTATTAAGCCCCGCTGCTTTAGCGCCACTCACATCCCAGCCATGTGCAGCGATCATCATTGTTTCTTGTGGCACAACGGCAGCTTGTTGGCAGGCCCAGTGATAAACATTTGCATGAGGTTTATATGTGCGAATTGATTCAACACTCAGCACAATGTCAAAATGCGATTTAATATTGGCATAAGAGAGCTGAGCATCTAATCCTGCACTAGAAGAGTTTGATAATGCTATCAGGGTTACGTCTCTTTGCTTTAAAGCTTCAAGTGTGGTCGCAACATCGTCGTGCGGTGGTAGAGAAGTCATATGCTGTTTAATTGTTTGCTTAGCGTGTTCTTGGGTTAACTGAATACCCTTGCTGTTGGCAACCATTACCAGCGCTGCTGCACCAATGTCGATAAAATCATGAAACTGCGAAGAAGCAATATCCACCAAACTGTGATGAAGCAAGTTAGCAAACCACAAATCAACGAGGGTTTCATCGCTATTTAATATCTCAGCAAGTCCAGTTTTCATTGCTCCAATATCAAGAAGTGTCTCATTAACATCAAAAATTAATGCTTTGATCATTACTACTGTTACCTTATACAAATGTCATTGCACGAGACTAACGGTTACTGATATTAAATGACATAATCATATCATCAAGTATGTCACTCAAATTAGACAATTTCTCTGATGTAATGAAAATACTCATGTTCGATTGCACCTTAATATCACCGGTAGACAACTCTTCCTCAAAGGTATTATCCAGTGCCGTTTGCACTCTTTCTAAAAACGTTCGAGCGCTGACTTCATCAATATTATGTAAGCACAATATGAATTGCTCTGGGCCAAAGCGTCCAAGAATGTCGCTACCTCTCACCACGTGTTGAAGTGTTTTGGCTATTTCTCTTAATACGTAGTCACTTTTCGTTGAACCAATTTTTCTATTAAGTTCTCTAAAGTTACTTAAATCAAAAATCGCAATAGCGATAGCGCGTCCATCTTCGGGGGTATCAAGTTTGTTGATACGGCTGATAGAGGTTTGTGCATTGAGTAATTGTGTTGCAGGGTCAATTGCTTTAGCAGCGAGGTGCCTTTTGTGAAGGTAAAAACCTAAACCAGCAATTAGTAATAAAACTAAAGCGGTTGCTGCGAATAATGTGTTTTTGCGTAGTCGCTCAGTTCTTTCTATCTCAAATTCTAAATCGTATATTTTATTATATAAATTTGCTGCGCCGAGAATTTTAGCAGAGCTTTGGTTAGCCTTTTGTTTATCGTTAACCAACTTTGTATAAGATGCGAGGGCAGGCTTTGCACCTTCTAAATCGTCCAATAAAATAAACATCGATAAATGAAAGCTAAGATAGTCTAAGTTCTTTCGAAATTTGGGAGGAATAATAGAGTCATTCTCTCTCATGCTATTTAGATAATTCTCGACACACGGTATGTCGTTTTTAAATAAGCATAGCTCGGTTGCATGCCATTCATACAGTGATTGATAGTAAGAGTTAGATACCGCAGACAGCGCTTCTTTAAACTGTGGGAGATAGTACGCTAATCTATTGTAGTCTTTTTGTTTTCGGTAATAGAGTTGCAACGAATATTGATACAAAAAGTTAGTGTAAGAGTTGCCAATCTCTTGATTTAACTGGCCAAGTTCTATTATCCGCTTATAGGCCTCGTCTGTTTGACCGCTTGAGGCTAATGAAACAATGGCACTGATCAAAATCGACACCTTGTTACTGCCTTTATACACCTGCAAACCGAGTTCATGTGCTTTTATGTATTGCTCGGCAGCTAGTGCATGCTGTCCTAAACTTCCATAAACAAGACCGATACTGTTGCGAATGTGTGCGAGTTCGCCTGGGCTGCCTTCATCAGAATACCTCTCCAGCACGTTGAACATTTTGCCTAAGCGCTCGGCAGTAGAATCTGTTTCTGAGCAATAGGTAATAATAGCGAGCGAGGCGCTGGTGAATATATCGCTATGCTTGACGGGGGACGAGAGGCTTTTTGCCTGCTCATAAAACTGACAGCGAGCGGGGTTTTCTTTCGTATCATAAATAAACCCTATTTGATAAATAGCTGAAGCAAACGCATAGGACGTTTTATCAATATAGGGTTGGTCAATATTTTCAAGGAGTGTTTTCTGCGCTTCTTCATGTTTACCACTACAAATTAAGAAATGACTTCGTGCAGTTGAAAGCGCAAAGCGCTGTTGATTTGTAAGAGACGCTTTTGCCAATGTAGCGTCTAATTCTGAGAGAAGGCTAGCGTCTGGGCAGTCGTAAGATACAGCACGCACCTTTTCTATAATGGCGTGAATACCGTTACCTGTCGCCAACGAAAAGCGACTAAAAAATATCGCTACTATAATGAAGAGTAATAGAGGTATAACAGATGCAGGATACGTCGTTCGCATATTAGTTCTTTTCTATTTTTTCAGCAATCATAGCTAGTTCTCGCTTCAACTACTACCATACTTGCTAGCTAGTCTACTTTTCGCGCGCATAAAAAAGAAGCCTCTTAGGGAATGATAGTTAGTGTGTGGTATTGCTACCAAAACTGACTAATATACCAACGCCAATCAATGCGATCATGGACCAAACCAAAGTGGCTTTTGTTGCCTTGTCACCCAATACAAATGCAACACCAAGTGACATTAACGCGCTGGTAGCAATTAGTGTTTGTACTACTGCAGCTTTAGCGTAGGCAAACGCAAACATCTGGAGATAAATCGCTGCGGTTGTACCCAGCAATGTCGCTATAACAAAGGCTGGCCATACCTGTTTACCTTCAGTAATAACGGGTAACCACCGAGTTTTTGTTACTGCAATAAAGGGCATAACAAACACCATACCACCCAAAAGTCTCAAAAACGCTGCACTCGCTGCATCAACGTCGCCGCTTCCCAGAATATCGCGACTCACTACGGCGCCAACAGCCTGACACAGCGCTGCCCCTACCCCGTATAAATAGCCGCTGGTGGCGAATACATGGCTAACGCTACGCTTGCGTGCTTTAATAACCATATCGACAGAGAAAAGTACTATGGCCACACCTATCCACTGTTGCCATGTGATCCACTCTCCAATAAAAGCCATGGCAAACAGTGCGGTAAACAATGGCGCCAGAGTTTCAGCCACAAGCACAGCTTGACTATCGCCAATGCTTTGCAATGCTTTAAAAAAACACGTATCGCCAATACCAATGCCAATAAAACCACTTACAAGAAGCCAAATAACGGCGTTAGAAGAAAATAAAGCAGGTTGAACAGCAACTAATACAATACCAAGCAGTGCAATAGAAATTAAACCCTTCCAAAAAGTCATGGTAAGTGGCGAAAAAGCGTTGCCAGTGCCGCTAAATAGACGTGCCGCAATTGCCCAACAAAGCGCAGTACCTAATGCTGCAAATACACCCATGAATAGCCCTTTTGTGAGAGGTTTAAGAAAAAGAGCAGCTATGCTAATGCAAAGTAAGAAATTAGGTAAGTAGGTTCTTTGATATCTATGCAAACAGGAAGGTTTTTAATCCAAACGTAACGGTAAGCGTATATTTTTAGTGGCATGTTAGCTGAGTTAGACATTTCAATTTATTACATGAGAGCGCATATGGATTTAGATGGTGTTAAAGGCGTTATTTTCGACCTTGATGGTACGTTGGTAGAGTCAAATTTAGATTTTACCATAATGCGTAAAGTCATTGGCTGCCCACAACATGAAGACATACTCACGTTTGTTGACGCTATAGACTGCGAACGTAAAAAAGCAGATGCACACAACACTATTTTGCAACACGAGCTAGACGACGCTCGTAATGCGAAGTGGCTAAGTATTGGCCAGGAAATGGTAGAAAAGGTGCAAGAACACAATTTACCCATGGCTATTGTGACTCGAAACTGCCGTGAAGCAACCGCTATTAAGCTTGCTAATAACAAAATTCCTATTGATTACGTACTGACACGAGAAGATGCACCAGCGAAACCAGATCCTACTGCACTACTCATGGTAGCGAATACATGGCAGCTGCTGCCTGCAGACTGCCTGTATGTAGGTGATTTTATTTATGACCAGCAAGCTGCAGAGAATGCAGGTATGCAGTGGTTGATGGTTTAGATTAAGATAGATTTTCCGTCCGGCGGTGTCGGGTGCTTTGGAAGAATTGTTTCAATCGGTTCTCGTTCAGTCACGCCAGAATAACAGCCTCCATATACTTTAGTATAATCTTCAACCGTTAGCTCTTGCATGTTTGTTTTTTGTTCGATATTCATATTATTAACCTGTTTAAAAATTAGACGCTCTTACTAAGCTAGGAAAGTTTAAAAATTATTTGGTCATATGGAAATGCGAAAAAAGACAGCTGCCGTTCTACGCCAATTTTTGAGTCTATTTGTCTCAATATTAATATTCTCTTTAATATTACATTCAGTAAAAGTACTAGCTTTTGGTGAAACCTTAGAAGGACAAACCGAGCTAGCAGGAATACCAACTGGAATTATTCGAGACATTGAGGTTATAGGGGACACTGCGTTTATTTCCGCTGAAAATGGTGTGTTTAGATTGCTAGGCGGTATGGCTGAAAAAGTTAGTTATAAAGGGAACAATAAATTATCTGGGACAATATCTGATGTCGCTTTTGATGGATCTTTCGGTTTGTGGTTGGTGGAATATGGTGCAGGAGTTTTTTATTTAGATTTAAAGACAAACAAGTCTGTAGAAATGTTCCCTGATGCTCGCTGGACGAAATATGCGTGGAAGATATCGGACACAGGGAGATTCATTGTTGTATCGCTAATTCAAGGAGTGCTTGTTGTTGATAAACAGACAAAGGAGATCCAGACATGGGCAAATTCAATTGGGGTTGAAAAAGTAAATGGTGTTCTAAGTTTATCGTCTTCTCAAGACGGAGTTGTTTACTTTGTATCAAGCGATACTCTTGTTAAAATCGACACTGTAGCTCAAAAAGTTTTCCGTTTTAATAAAGCAAATTATTTCAACTCGCTTTCATCAATAGATGCTGTAGCTGTTAAGGATGATAGGGTTTTTATTGGGGGGGCTGAGGGTGTATATGAATGGAGCGAGAGAAATAAAACTAAAATATTTTATCCATTTCATTCCGATATTCCTCTACGTGATAAAGTTTCAGTCATATTTGTAACAAAGACAGGAAGAGTTCTAGTCGGAGCAGGGGGACTTTTTGAATTAGGTGACAAGTTTGTAAAAACTCCTAGTTTTCTTGCGCCCCTACTTACCTCTGAAGGCATATTCAGTGTCGTAGCAATAAACGAATTATCGAGTGGCACTGTTTTATTGTCGTCCTCTCAGTTAGGCCTAATTACGTTAACGGAAACTCAAGAGGCGGTAAATTTACTCCATTTAGAAAATAATGTTCTCAGACGAAATGTGACGCGACAAGGTTACACAGAGAAAGGAGACGTATCGTTACAAATCGGTGATGACAAATATCAACTTAACATCGAATCTGGAGGGATCAATCTACAAAATAGAGTCTATGATAGTAAGAATAGTTGTATTGACTTTAGAGCAAAGAGTTACGCTCAAGGCCTGAAAAAACCTCAAGATTTTTGTGAATCTTGGGACGGGCATATAGTCACGACGAATAGGTCGCTTTTTTATCTTTATAAAGATGACGGTGAATCTTCATCTTACTTGCTGATGGATGAGTCTGATATCGGCAATGTGATAGATACGATCTCTGCGCCCCACGGCATGAAGGAGGCTTTCGTGGCCTCATCTGGTGAGCTTGTCGGTTATGATAACCGCAACACTATTCATGTCCAATTATCGAAATTTAGTTGGAAATCAATCTCACCAGATGAGGGGGGATGGAATGGGATCACGTGTTTGCTCGAATATATGGATCGCTATGTTGTTTGCACGGCAGGCCAAGGAATTCAGGAGCTGAATAAAAAAACAGGCGAGCTCTCATCATCTGATATTTTAAAAGATTTTCAAATCAAATTTGTGCGAGGCGCTGGCCTCAGTCAAGCGGGAAATTTTTGGGTTACAACAAATATGGGATTGTATGTTCGCACTAGCTCCGGTCAAGAGTGGTTATTGAGTTCTACAGATGGAATTTTTGACTCTGATTTTGAATACCAAAGTGTCTTAGTGTTGGGCGGTAAAGTTCTAGTGCTGGGTGACAAATACTCATATCTTATTGATGAAAAAAGGATGTTTGAATCACTCAACGAAGTCAGAAGTAAAAAGAGCAGAGTGATTTTCACAAAGGTAATTTGGAGCTCTCCAGATTCGAGAGTATATAGTCATTTCGAGTTTGGGCGTGATGAGAATCTATTGCTTGATAATGGCTTTGATGAACTATCAGTCGAATTCAGTACCAATAATTTTGTTGAGCACCACACACAGAAGTTGGAGTTTAGAATAATAGGGATTAACGAGCAGTGGAAAATTCACCCAGAGTCAAAAGCTTTCCTATCAATATCCGACATTGAACCTGGTAATTACACTATCGAGGCCAAAGTAGTCGGTAAGGGTAACCCTGTAAGCAGCATCAACTTCGAGGTGAAAAAACCAGTATATCTTCTTTATCCCGCAATGATAATTTATGCATTTAGCCTATTTTTATTATTCATGCTTTTTCAACTAGGAATATTGGAAAAGCTGTTTATTTCGTTTAAGAAAACCCCACTCTACCGCCTACTCACTCGATATGAAATAACAGATGGTGAATCAAAATTTGAAAAAATGCTGAAAAGCAAAGAGCAGCATATTCGTGAAATTACCCATGAGTTAAAAACACCTATCCAAATAATCCAAGGTGCACTTTCTAGCGTCAGCGAGACAACTCGAGAAAGCGATAATGTTTTAAAAAGTGTCCAACTCAACATGAAGCGGGTAGAGCAGCTCGTTAATCAAATGCAAAAAGATACGCCGAGAGTATCTGCGGTCTCCGATTATTTCACTTCCTATAACACAGAGAATATGGCGCATATCGTTAATGCATTAGAATCCTTAGCGAGAGCAAAACGACAAAATTTAGATATGCGAGTGAAAGGGGACGGCACAGTTTCGTTGATAACAGACAGTCTCGAAAAGATAGTGGTTAATCTCGTTGAAAATGCGATCAAATACACACCTGAGCTAGGCACTATAAAGGTAGTTTTTGCAATTGAAGCCAAAACATTCAAAATAACGGTGACGGACAATGGTGTTGGTATACCGAAAGAACAGCATGAACATGTTTTTGAGCGTTTTACTCGGTTTAATAATGAGGAAAAAGGCGAAGGGTTAGGTTTATCTATCGTTAAAAATTTAGTGGAGTTAAATCAAGGCGAAATTCTACTAGACAGCAAACAAGGTGGTGGCACAAAAATTTGTGCGGTATTCCCCGTTGATGATACCGAGTACATTAACTCTCAATCAGATATTCAAGGTGCAGAAGAGCTGCAAAGCCACAGAGAAACTATATTGATCGTGGATGATAGTAGAGAGTTTAGGACTTACTTGTTTAACCTGCTATCACCGAAGTACCGTTGTCTGGTCGCAAAAAACGGTAAGCAGGCGTTTGAGGTGTTACGAACCCATATTGTTTCACTGGTGCTTTGTGATCAGATGATGGGAATATGTGACGGTTTGTCACTGACAACAGAGATTAGGCAGCACGATTCGTTAAGCACAGTACCTATTCTAATGTTAACTGCTAGTTCAGATCCTGCTGTCGAACAAGAAGCGCTTAAGTTGAAAGTAGATTATTACTTAATGAAGCCAAGCTCAAATCACGAAATAGAGCTGCGGATAGCACATTTATTATCACTTCGACATACAAGCGTTCAACAAGAGAAAAGTATTGGTGCCGAACTGTTTAAGTATGGTTGCTTAAACATCCCAGAGTTCAAGACTGAAAAGGACATGGCTTTTTATCTTAACTTTATTGCAGTGCTTGAAAATCATTATCAAGACGAAGACTTTAGTCGGGATCAAGCTGCAAAAGCGCTGCTTATGAGTCCTCGAAGTTTAAATCGCCGCATGGCAGAGCTATTTGATTACAACTTTAGCGAGTTCTTATCCCGTTATCGCATTGAGAAATCAATACCCATTCTGCTTGAGGGGAGCAGTATATTGAATGCATGTCTAGATGTAGGTTTTGCAACTTCAGCGTATTTCTCTACTACGTTTAAAAAAATAATGGGCGTTCCTCCTAAAAAATTCGTCGAGCAAAGAGGCAACACCCCTATTACATAAAACGTGTAGGAGGAATGTTACAAAAACGGTTTTGCAACAGCAAGGTTAAATATAACGGCGCCTCTCCGCTAAAAAGCCGATCAGCATAAACGAAGCGACATAAGCCGAGCCCTGATACTGCCATGGTACATAAGCAAGTACATGTTTTAAAAATGGCGCGCCGTATAAAGTGAGAGCACCATAGCCAAATGCACACAGCACAACAAAAAGACTTATTCTGATAGTAAAATGGTAGGGGGCTAAAATACGTTTGACATGACCATTTATAATATCACCGTATACCACTAAAATAGTCGCCATCAACATAATGCTCATTTCTGTGTAATACGGGCTAAGTGCACGAGATAGAACACTGAATAATTCGTTCATGTAAATCTACTGCTTTATATTTGTTTAATCATGAAGCTAATAGTATAGAAATGCCATAAGCACTCTCAATCTAGCTGAAGCTGTAATTCTACGTATAGAGTAGTAGTTAGAAAAGCTTTACCTTCCCTAAAAGCAGTATCATTTTGCATGAGCTTCATATTAGTCACGCTTTATTAGTCACCTTCAATAGGCTTTGCGATAAATGTTCTCAATATCATCAACACTCAATTGTTTAGGGTTGTTGCGTAGCAATCGTGTTACCTTGCTAGCATCCTCCGCTAATTGAGGAATTACACTTTCTGGAATATCGAATTCTCTTAAGGTGCGTGGTATGCCTACATCACTACATAATTTCTCTACTGCGTTTAATAAAGTAGTGATGGCAAAGTCTTTTTTGCTGTCCGGTGGGCAAAGTTTAAGTAACAGTGAGATAGTAAAGAGCTTGTCGGCGCAAAACGGTGCATTTGCTCGCAGCACATGAGGCAACATTACCGCGTTGCTCATGCCGTGTGACAAGTGAAACCGCCCGCCCAACGGATAAGCTAAAGCGTGAACCGCTCCCACGCCTGCATTTCCAAATGCAAGGCCGGCCATTAAACTCCCTGTAGCCATTTGTTCCCTCGCCACAAGATTTTCACCATTCCTGTACGCATGAGGTAAAGAATGAAATATCAATGCCATCGCCTTTTCGGCAAGTGCGTCGGTTATGGGGCTAGCGTTTACTGAAATGAATGCTTCCAAAGCATGAACAAAAGCATCAACACCGCTAGCAGCAGTAATCGTTTTAGGGCATGACAGCGTCAACTCTGGTGCCACTATTGCTACATCTGGTAATAGACAATGACTCACGATACCTTTTTTAACCTTCTCGATAGGGTCGGCAAGTATGGCAATATTGGTAACCTCCGAACCAGTACCTGCCGTTGTTGGCAGCACTATGAGTGGAAGCGATCTTCCTTTTATCAGGTTTTCACCGAACAAATCAGTAATACTTCCTTTATAGTCGTATGTGGCTGCCAGTACCTTTGCAGCATCTATCGCACTTCCGCCTCCTAGCGCAATAACACCATCTATCTTTGTATCACGCAGTTGGCGCACTTTGTCTTCTATAATTGTGACCTCTGGCTCGGCGGGAATATCATCGATAACTAGCGTCGGTTCGAACGGTAACTTGGCAAGTAACAAATCGAATAACCCAGCTCGAGAGACGCCTTTATCTGTAACTACCGCAAATGATTCTATCGATAGTCGATTGATTTCGTCTGCAAGTGCATTAATGGCACCAGCACCTGTAATGAGTTTGCCTGCAGTTTTAAATTCAGAAATCTTCATATCGTCTTGGTTACTCTTTTATATAGATAGCATTTGCTAATTTATAGTAGATAGCACTATATGCAAATTAGTTACGTTTATAGGTTTCGACAACCCCTACATATACTAAATTCCACAATGGAAATCGTCGCGATGGAGCTGTGAAGTAATTTTCTTTCGATACATCTGCGTAATAAAAGTGCGTTTTGTTCGAAGATTATTCAAATAAACAAGATATGACAGTTTTTTGAAAATACTTGTTGACGTGAGCGCTCAAATCCCTAAAATGCGCATCCGCTTCGGGGGAAAAGCCAAACAGCTTATCCACTCTGACTAAGAGGAAGCAAGTCTTTACTAACCGTTAAGGCCAGTAAAGACGGGAGTTTCGAAGTTAGCTTTACGAAAATAAATTTTCAAAAAGTGTTGACAGCAAAAACTTCCAGCGTATAATGCGCACCTCACTCAAACGGAGTGAGTCACCAAAAAGCAACGGCTTACGGTGAGGTTGCAGTAGCAACCACGTTCTTTAACAATGTAGACAAGACAATCTGTGTGGGCACTCGTTAAGAGTGTCTATACGACGATTCATAATTCGATATATTTAATTGAAGAGTTTGATCATGGCTCAGATTGAACGCTGGCGGCAGGCCTAACACATGCAAGTCGAACGGTAACAGGATGTGCTTGCACATCGCTGACGAGTGGCGGACGGGTGAGTAATGCTTGGGAACTTGCCTTTGCGAGGGGGATAACAGTTGGAAACGACTGCTAATACCGCATAATGTGCACTTGTGTACCAAACGGGGCTTAGGCTCCGGCGCAAAGAGAGGCCCAAGTGAGATTAGCTAGTTGGTGGGGTAAAGGCTCACCAAGGCGACGATCTCTAGCTGTTCTGAGAGGAAGATCAGCCACACTGGAACTGAGACACGGTCCAGACTCCTACGGGAGGCAGCAGTGGGGAATATTGCACAATGGGGGAAACCCTGATGCAGCCATGCCGCGTGTGTGAAGAAGGCCTTCGGGTTGTAAAGCACTTTCAGTTGTGAGGAAAAGTGAGTAGTTAATACCTGCTCACCGTGACGTTAACAACAGAAGAAGCACCGGCTAACTCCGTGCCAGCAGCCGCGGTAATACGGAGGGTGCGAGCGTTAATCGGAATTACTGGGCGTAAAGCGCACGCAGGCGGTTTGTTAAGCTAGATGTGAAAGCCCCGAGCTCAACTTGGGATGGTCATTTAGAACTGGCAGACTAGAGTCTTGGAGAGGGGAGTGGAATTCCAGGTGTAGCGGTGAAATGCGTAGATATCTGGAGGAACATCAGTGGCGAAGGCGACTCCCTGGCCAAAGACTGACGCTCATGTGCGAAAGTGTGGGTAGCGAACAGGATTAGATACCCTGGTAGTCCACACCGTAAACGCTGTCTACTAGCTGTGTGTGCCTTTAAGGCGTGCGTAGCGAAGCTAACGCGATAAGTAGACCGCCTGGGGAGTACGGCCGCAAGGTTAAAACTCAAATGAATTGACGGGGGCCCGCACAAGCGGTGGAGCATGTGGTTTAATTCGATGCAACGCGAAGAACCTTACCTACACTTGACATGCAGAGAACTTTCTAGAGATAGATTGGTGCCTTCGGGAACTCTGACACAGGTGCTGCATGGCTGTCGTCAGCTCGTGTCGTGAGATGTTGGGTTAAGTCCCGCAACGAGCGCAACCCTTGTCCTTAGTTGCCAGCATTAGGTTGGGCACTCTAAGGAGACTGCCGGTGACAAACCGGAGGAAGGTGGGGACGACGTCAAGTCATCATGGCCCTTACGTGTAGGGCTACACACGTGCTACAATGGCATTTACAGAGGGAAGCGAGACAGTGATGTGGAGCGGACCCCTTAAAGAATGTCGTAGTCCGGATTGGAGTCTGCAACTCGACTCCATGAAGTCGGAATCGCTAGTAATCGCAAGTCAGAATATTGCGGTGAATACGTTCCCGGGCCTTGTACACACCGCCCGTCACACCATGGGAGTGGGATGCAAAAGAAGTAGTTAGTTTAACCTTCGGGAGAACGATTACCACTTTGTGTTTCATGACTGGGGTGAAGTCGTAACAAGGTAACCCTAGGGGAACCTGGGGTTGGATCACCTCCTTACTATTACGTCGATGACGCCCTTGATGCAGTGCCTACACAGATTGTTTTGTTTATTTATAAAGACTCGCTTCGCGAGTGTCGCGAATAGCTGCTTAAACGGAAGGAAACCTTCCTGACAGCCATTCTGCTCGCTAAAGTGGTAGTTGTTTTTAAATAGAATGCTAATCAATAATCGTATTATTGATTAGTGTTTTTTTATAATGCACTAATGTTCTTTAACAATTTGGAAAGCTGATATTAATAGTAATCAATCAGAAGAGTAATTGAGAAGTCGAAAGACGCACTTTTTACTCTACTTGACTTGAATTGCTTGTTATCGACAACGCCGCAAGGCGGGTCAATCGACGCGTTCGGTTGACAAAGAAGATAGCAAGGCAATTCTTCCGATTAGCTTGTCATGCATACAACATTACCCGTGTCCGAATTCAAAAGGCGGAGACGAGGCCGATACTCAAGGCTTTTTAGGGTTGTATGGTTAAGTGACTAAGCGTATACGGTGGATGCCTTGGCAGTTAGAGGCGATGAAGGACGTGTAAGTCTGCGAAAAGCTGTGGTGAGCCGACAAAATGCATTTGAGCCACAGATGTCCGAATGGGGAAACCCACCTGTTTACAGGTATCGTTACATGAATACATAGTGTAACGAGGCGAACGAGGGGAACTGAAACATCTAAGTACCCTTAGGAAAAGAAATCAATTGAGATTCCCCTAGTAGCGGCGAGCGAACGGGGAGCAGCCCTTAAGCTGTTTAGTGTGTAGTGGAATCCTTTGGGAAGAGGAGCGATACCGGGTGATAGCCCCGTACACGAAGCGTGCTTTACAGTGAAATCGAGTAGGTCGGGACACGTGTTATCTTGACTGAATATGGGGGGACCATCCTCCAAGGCTAAATACTCCTAACTGACCGATAGTGAACCAGTACCGTGAGGGAAAGGCGAAAAGAACCCCTGTGAGGGGAGTGAAATAGAACCTGAAACCGTATACGTACAAGCAGTGGGAGCCCTTCGGGGTGACTGCGTACCTTTTGTATAATGGGTCAGCGACTTATATTTAGTAGCAAGGTTAAGTGAATAACGGAGCCGTAGCGAAAGCGAGTGTTAACTGCGCGTTGAGTTGCTAGGTATAGACCCGAAACCCGGTGATCTAGCCATGGGCAGGTTGAAGGTTGAGTAACATCAACTGGAGGACCGAACCGACTAACGTTGAAAAGTTAGCGGATGACTTGTGGCTGGGGGTGAAAGGCCAATCAAACCGGGAGATAGCTGGTTCTCCCCGAAATCTATTTAGGTAGAGCCTCGGACGAATTCCATTGGGGGTAGAGCACTGTTAAGGCTAGGGGGTCATCCCGACTTACCAACCCTTTGCAAACTCCGAATACCAATGAGAACTATCCGGGAGACACACGGCGGGTGCTAACGTCCGTCGTGGAGAGGGAAACAACCCAGACCGCCAGCTAAGGTCCCAAAATATTGCTAAGTGGGAAACGATGTGGGAAGGCACAGACAGCTAGGAGGTTGGCTTAGAAGCAGCCACCCTTTAAAGAAAGCGTAATAGCTCACTAGTCGAGTCGGCCTGCGCGGAAGATGTAACGGGGCTAAGCAATATACCGAAGCTGCGGCAGAGGACATCACTTAACTTCATTTATGATGAAAGCTAACAGCAACGTCGCGAAGCGGCCTGCTGGTAAAGCGTTTATCACAGTGGAGTGGGGTTAAGGATGTCCTCTGGGTAGGGGAGCGTTGTGTAAGTGGATGAAGGTGAGTTGTAAAGCTTGCTGGACATATCACAAGTGCGAATGCTGACATGAGTAACGATAATGGGAGTGAAAAACTCCCACGCCGGAAGACCAAGGTTTCCTGTCCCATGCTAATCAGGGCAGGGTAAGTCGGCCCCTAAGGCGAGGCAGAAATGCGTAGTCGATGGGAAACGGATTAATATTTCCGTACTTATATAATCAGTGATGGAGGGACGGAGAAGGCTAGGCAAGCTTGGCGTTGGTTGTCCAAGTGAAAGCGAGTAGGCCGAGAATTTAGGTAAATCCGGATTCTTAAAGCTGAGACGCGAGACGAGCTCCCAAGGGAGTGAAGTTGTTGATGCCCTGCTTCCAGGAAAAGCTTCTAAACGTATGATTATATGAACCGTACCCCAAACCGACACAGGTGGTCAGGTAGAGAATACTAAGGCGCTTGAGAGAACTCGGGTGAAGGAACTCGGCAAAATTGTACCGTAACTTCGGGAGAAGGTACGCCCTTATCTGTGATAGGACTTGCTCCTTGAGCGGACGAGGGCCGCAGTGACCAGGTGGCTGGGACTGTTTATTAAAAACACAGCACTCTGCAAACTCGTAAGAGGACGTATAGGGTGTGACACCTGCCCGGTGCCGGAAGGTTAATTGATGGGGTTAGCGTAAGCGAAGCTCTTGATCGAAGCCCCGGTAAACGGCGGCCGTAACTATAACGGTCCTAAGGTAGCGAAATTCCTTGTCGGGTAAGTTCCGACCTGCACGAATGGTGTAACCATGGCCACGCTGTCTCCACCCGAGACTCAGTGAAATTGAAATCGCAGTGAAGATGCTGTGTACCCGCACCTAGACGGAAAGACCCCGTGAACCTTTACTACAGCTTGGCACTGAACATTGAACCTACATGTGTAGGATAGGTGGGAGGCTATGAATCACGTACGCTAGTATGTGTGGAGCCGTCCTTGAAATACCACCCTTGTATGTTTGATGTTCTAACATTGGTCCCTTATCGGGATTGTGGACAGTGTCTGGTGGGTAGTTTGACTGGGGCGGTCTCCTCCCAAATAGTAACGGAGGAGCACGAAGGTTAGCTAATCACGGTCGGACATCGTGAGGTTAGTGCAATGGCATAAGCTAGCTTAACTGCGAGACAGACACGTCGAGCAGGTACGAAAGTAGGTCATAGTGATCCGGTGGTTCTGTATGGAAGGGCCATCGCTCAACGGATAAAAGGTACTCCGGGGATAACAGGCTGATACCGCCCAAGAGTTCATATCGACGGCGGTGTTTGGCACCTCGATGTCGGCTCATCACATCCTGGGGCTGAAGTCGGTCCCAAGGGTATGGCTGTTCGCCATTTAAAGTGGTACGCGAGCTGGGTTTAGAACGTCGTGAGACAGTTCGGTCCCTATCTGGTGTGGGCGTTGGATGATTGATGGGAGCTGCTCCTAGTACGAGAGGACCGGAGTGGACGAACCGCTGGTGTTCGGGTTGTCATGCCAATGGCATTGCCCGGTAGCTACGTTCGGAACGGATAACCGCTGAAAGCATCTAAGCGGGAAGCCGGCCCAAAGATGAGTCATCCCTGACCTTAAAGGTCTGGAAGGGTTGTTATAGACGATGACGTTGATAGGCAGGGTGTGGAAGCGTTGTAAGGCGTTAAGCTAACCTGTACTAATTGCCCGAGAGGCTTAACCATACAACACCCAAGAAGCTTTAGGCTGGTGTGTTGTAAAGCGACAAGCTTATAAAGAATAAAGCAAGTAGAGTGAGAAGTGATTACTCCTTGATTGATTGAATATCAGATTTCCGATTTGTTAAACCAGTTTATTCCTGGCAGCCATAGCGGTACGGCACCACCTGACTCCATTTCGAACTCAGAAGTGAAACGTATTAGCGCCGATGGTAGTGTGGGGTCTCCCCATGTGAGAGTAGGACACTGCCAGGTCCCATTAAGAAAAACCCGCCTAACGGCGGGTTTTTGCTTTCTGCCCCAAAAAAATAATGGGGGTCAGATCCACATTTATCCCCCCAATTACAATCATTACATCCAATCTAACGAACATAAAACAGGTTCAGAACCCAATTTATCGTTATTTTTAGTGTTTAAGTCTGGCTATCGAACTCAAAAATAAATGGGGTCAGATCCACATTGATCGGCAATCTCAACAAACATAATCAAACTCAACGCTCATGAAAGAGAAACAGAACCCTACTGTTGTTATCTATAGGCTCAAACTAGAATAGCCAACAGAAAATGTGAACCTGACCCCCTTTATTATTTATGTGGTTCTGACCCCATTTATTCTCTATCATCGATTCATCATTATTTTTAAATTATGAAAAGGGACTAACTGATGTCAGAGAGAGTAATTTTAGAGGCGACGTTTAATCCATCGGTAAAAACTTACTGGTTAGTCAGCCTTTTGTTGTTTTCGACTCTAATCGTTATAGGTATTCCTTTTCTCATAATCTCCATTCCATTGTTTTATTTTATTAGCGGCAGATCACTCGCTGCCATGTCGGCCACTATTACTGAGCGTAAGCTGGTTGTAAAAAGAGGGATTCTAAACAAGGAAGAGAAGTCGATACCTTTGGAAAAAATTACTGATGTGGCGATGGTTCAGGGGCCACTAATGAGATTCTTTAATCTGCATCGATTATCGTTTGAAACTGCAGGTCAATCCGCACAGGGCGCTCTAGTTTCGCTCATCGGTATAAATGATGCCGCTAACTTCAGAGAAACAATTCTAACCCAAAAAGACCAGATTGCATCTGGTTTGAAATCTACGTCAAACTCAGCTGAAAACAATCAAACTGAAATGTCGCTACTTATCGATAGTGTTAAGCGGATCGAAGTACTTTTAGAGAAGTTGGTTAACGCCAAATAAATTATCGTTTGGCATGGGTAGTAGATATTTGCGTCTGTAGCGCATTGATAAAAAAAGCCAGCTGACTGCTGGCTTTTGTAATTGATTATTCTATAAGCTCTTTAGCCTTACGCTATTTCGCTTTACCTTGTTTTGCAACAGCATCCATCATTGCTTTGATAGCTTCTGGGTCGCCAAGGTACTCTTTTGAAATAGGCTTAAGGTCTTCATCCAGTTCGTAAACTAAAGGAACACCCGTAGGGATATTAAGTCCTAGTACTTCTTCATCAGACATACCGTCTAAGTATTTCACCAAAGCACGCAAACTATTGCCGTGCGCAGCAATTATCACACGTTTGCCATCTTGAATTTGAGGTCGAATAACGTCATGCCAATAGGGGAGCACACGTTCTATTGTCAATTTCAGACTTTCACCGCGCGGTAATATTTCAGCATCTACATTGTTGTAGCGGCGATCATGCCCAGGGAAATGTTCACTGTCAGTGTCTACTGCCGGCGGTGGGATATCAAAACTGCGACGCCATACCTTCACTTGCTCTTCGCCATGCTTAGCAGCAGTTTCTGCTTTATCTAAACCTGTAAGCGCACCATAGTGACGTTCGTTTAAACGCCAATGACGCTCAACAGGTAGGTAGTGTTGGCCCATCTCTTCAAGTGCAATATTCAGTGTTTTGATTGCGCGAAGCAATACAGACGTGTAAGCCTGATCGAATTCGAATCCTGCTTCCTTAAGCATCTGACCAGCGGTTGTTGCTTGCGCAATACCAGTATCAGTCAATTCAACGTCATGCCAACCAGTGAAACGATTTTCTAAGTTCCACTGACTCTCTCCGTGACGAATAAGTACCAATTTATACATAGTTGGGCTACCTGCGGGGTTGGGTAAAATTGCCTAACAGTCCATAAAGTTAAGACGTTCAGACGTATATTCAAGATAGTATATTATCATCTTTGATTGGCGATAAAAAATCCAGCGCCAACCCCTATAAAATCTGAGGTAAGACCAAACTAAAAATAAAGAAGGGTTGCGCATGTGGGCCCTATATAAATTTGTTCAAACTCGGGTGATAGGTGTCTAACCAGAGCGCAATTGACGGGTCGTCGATAAAGCTAAAATCCTCAAAATCGAACCCCGGCGCAACGGTACAGCCGACTAAGCTATAAACTCCAGTACTGAACGCGGCTTGATAATTACCAGCCGGCACAATATCAACATAGCCCTCTTCTTGGTTACCTATTGTTTTTTGCGTAAGCGTTTTATCGTGTAATTGAATTAATTGTAAGGGTGCACCTTCATAATGATTCCACACCTCATCATGAAGCACGCGATGAAAGCGGCTTATTTCGCCTTTTAGTAAAAGGAAGTAAATATGGGTGAGTGCAGCTCGTGGTTGTCCATGTGCATGAGACATAGTTGTTCTTGCTGATTTATAGACTTGTTTAAAATATCCGCCCTCGGGGTGTGGCGTTAAGTCGTATTTATGAATAAGTGGATGCATGCGCTTTAGTCTTTTTATCAGAAGATTGGTTTACTTTTGGTCACTTCAATTCTATACGTATGATACACGAACAGTAAAAAATAAAACGAAAAGCTCGGAGACATGGCAGGCCTTTATTTTCTTATCTGTAGTAATAAACATAAAACAGTACGCTAACCAAAACATTGAGGTAAAAATACGACCTTACATGAACTTTTTTTCATGTCTAATGCGTATAAGAATTAGCAGCTGAACGTTTAGGTGTACACGCTGCACTCTAGGTCTTTCCTAAAGTCTTCTCGTTCAGCGAATATTATAGAATTCGAACAGGCAAATAAGGATAGTGACCATATGACCTATAAGTCTTTTTCAGACCTTGAAGTAAAGGGTAAAACTTTCAAGGCTATCAATCTCGACAGCATCAATGAAAAGTACGCACTCGATCGCCTTCCCTTTTGCATCAAGGTACTTTTAGAAAATCTGGTTCGCCATGAAGACAAAGAATTTGTCTCTAGCGAAGATATTGAACATGTTGCTAAGTGGGATACATCAAACAACGAAGAACTCGAAGTTTCTTTCGTCCCTGCACGGGTTATTCTGCAAGATTTTACCGGTGTTCCGGCTATTGTCGATTTAGCGGCTATGCGCGATGCGGTAGACCGTCTTGGCGGTGACGCTCAAGCTATTAATCCGTTAAACCCAGTAGAGCTCGTCATTGACCACTCTGTCATGGTCGATTATTTTGCAGAAGAAAATGCCCTACAGAAAAACACTGATATAGAAATTGAGAGAAACCGCGAACGTTATCAGTTCCTTAAGTGGGGACAGTCTAGTTTTGATAATTTCAAAGTAGTGCCTCCAGGTCGTGGTATCGTCCACCAAGTTAACCTTGAATACCTAGCGCGTTGTGCGTTCACCAAAGAAACAGATGAAGGCACCTTCGTTTATCCTGATACCTTAGTCGGTACAGATTCTCACACTACTATGATTAATGGTTTAGGCGTACTAGGTTGGGGTGTGGGCGGTATTGAAGCTGAAGCCGCCATGCTGGGTCAGCCCGTAACCATGCTATTGCCTAATGTAGTAGGCTTTAAATTAGAGGGTAAGCTTCCTGCCGGAGTGACCGCGACAGATATGGTACTTACCATCACTCAACAGCTTAGAGCGCACGGTGTAGTGGGTAAATTTGTTGAGTTCTTTGGGCCAGGTTTGAAGCATCTCACCACAGCCGATCGAGCCACTATTGCCAATATGGCACCAGAATATGGCGCTACGTGCGGAATTTTCCCCATTGACGCTGTAGCTCTCGATTACCTTCGCCTAACTGGCCGAGATGAAGCGCAAATTGAGCTTGTTGAGAAGTATGCGAAGTACAGTTCGCTATGGCATGACGACCATTCAAAAGACGCCGAATATCACGAAATACTTGAGCTGAACTTAAACGACGTGGTTCCTTGTATTGCAGGGCCTAAACGCCCGCAAGATAAGATTGCGCTCCATAAAGCGGCTGAAGCATTTAACGAATGGCATCGCTCACAAATTGATGTGAAGGTACTTGATGAAGAAACAGAGTTTGTGGCTGAGGGCGGACTAGTCGGCGGCAGCGATGTTGACGAAGAACATGATTCCTATGTGAATTTCAGAGATAGCAAATTCAATTTAGAAGATGGGGCAATTGTGATTGCGGCTATCACGAGTTGCACAAACACCTCTAACCCCTCTGTACTGGTGGCCGCAGGATTATTAGCACAAAAAGCAGCAGAGAAGGGGTTAACCAGTAAACCATGGGTAAAAACCTCTCTTGCACCAGGTTCGCAAGTTGTAACCCAGTACTTGGAAGATGCCAATTTGATGGCGCCATTAGAAGCGCTTGGTTTTAATTTGGTAGGATATGGGTGTACAACCTGTATTGGTAACTCGGGGCCGCTACCCGACCCTATTACCGATGCCATAAGAAAGGCTAAACTCACTGTTACCTCTGTACTGTCGGGCAACCGAAACTTCGAAGGACGTATTCACCCCGATGTTGCTGCAAACTATTTAGCATCACCGCCGCTTGTCGTGGCTTATGCATTAGCAGGCAACATGAACGCGGATATTACCAAGGAGCCTTTAGGTAAGTCTAAAGATGGCGAGCCTGTATATCTCAAAGATATATGGCCTTCAGAAGAAGAAATTCAAAAGTACATTACTGAAAACGTAACCGGTGCACTCTTTAAAGAAAAGTATGCCGATGTGTTTAAGGGCAGCGGTGAGTGGAACGAGCTTAGTGTTAGTGAAACGTCGGTCTACGATTGGCCTGATTCAACGTACATCAAGCATCCTCCGTTCTTCGAAGTGATGGAGAAAGAGCCGGCTGCGCTTCAATCTATCGAAAATGCACGGTGTTTGGTAAAAGTGGGCGATTCAATCACCACTGATCACATTTCACCGGCGGGGGCCATTGCGCCAGATAGCCCGGCAGGTGAATATCTTCAAGCTCAGGGCGTTGATCCAAAAGACTTCAACTCTTATGGCTCACGTAGGGGTAATCACGAAGTCATGATGCGAGGTACGTTTGCCAATGTGCGCTTGCAAAATCAACTTGCACCGGGCACGAAAGGAAGCGCTACAACCCATTACCCAAGCGGCGATAGCATGTCTATATTTCATGCTGCTATGCGCTACAAAGACGACGGCGTTCCTGCTGTAGTGATTGGCGGAAAGGAATATGGTACCGGTTCGAGCAGAGACTGGGCCGCTAAAGGACCTTCGCTAATGGGGGTGAAGGCTGTGCTAGCAGAAAGTTATGAGCGTATTCACCGTTCTAACTTGATTGGCATGGGAATACTACCGCTGCAGTTTAAAGAAGGCGACTCTGCATCTTCTTTAGACATAAAAGGCAATGAATCTTTCTCAATAGCGCCTGTAGAGCGAGGTCAGAAAGAGGTTAGCGTAACAATGGAAACCGATGATGGAGAGTCGACAGTATTTAGCATGGACATTAGAATAGATACGTCTAATGAGTTTACTTATTTTGAGAATGGTGGGATCCTTCATTACGTTATCCGCGAATATCTCCGTAAATAAAGAGACGGTTAGACAAGTCCTAATACACAAATACGCCTTGTAGATATAAGCTCTTACAAAGAGAAAGGCCTTCGTTATTACGAAGGCCTTTTTACTAGCTTTTACTTTAGCCTGTTGTATTACCCTTTTTGACTAATCGCCACTGACAATTTGAACTTGTGCTAAATCAGTATCGCCCTTGAGTACTTTAAATATGGCGTCCTGCACCAGAGTACGCATGCCATCGTCTGTGGCTTGCTTCTTCATCTGTGCCACACTCGATTCTTTGTACACTAGCGATCGAAGTTCCGCCGTCATACCAAGTAATTCATGAACCCCGGTTCTACCTTTGTAACCCGTATTACCGCATTCTGAGCAACCTTTTGCTTTGTAAAGTTCTGGGATACCTGAGAGGTTGAGTTCATGCATTTGATCTTTACCGTACTGGCGCTCAATAAACGCCATATCGGTATCTGATGCTACGTATTTTTCTTTACACTTCCCGCACAGCGTTCGGATAAGGCGCTGGGCAAGTATACCTACACAGGCATCTGAAAAGTTAACCGGGTCTAATCCTAAATCGAGCAAGCGAGTAATCGTTTCCGGGGCTGAGTTGGTATGCAAGGTAGATAACACTAAGTGACCTGTCAGTGACGCTTCAATACCTGCATGAGCCGTTTCTTTATCTCGCATCTCACCAATGAGAATAATATCAGGATCAGCTCGCAAAAACGCACGTAACGCATTGGCAAAGGTGAAACCAATTTTGGGACTTACTTGAACTTGCTGTAAGCCTGGTTGCGTAATTTCAACCGGGTCTTCAGCAGTCCATATCTTTTTCTCAGGCGTGTTTAAGTACCCGAGAATGGCATGCAGTGTCGTTGTTTTACCTGAACCTGTGGGCCCTACTACAAGAAGAATACCATGAGGCTTTTTAATCATGTCCTCAAGGCGGGCGCGATTGTTGGGCGCTAAATTCATTTTATCTATTGGCATAGCGCCGCCTGAAGCCAATATCCGCATTACTACGCCTTCACCTGCAACAGTAGGAATGGTCGCCACACGGACCTCAACAAGTTGGCCATTCATTCGAAAGGCTAGCTTACCGTCTTGAGGAACGCGCTTTTCGGCTATGTTCAAATTTGACATTATTTTAATACGGGCTATTACCGCATTATGGTGAGAGTGGGGCACTTGGTTCATGTCTCGACACACACCGTCTATACGCATACGTACGCGGGTAGGGGCGTTCTTTTCAGGATCGATGTGAATATCTGACGCATTGAGTCGCTTCGCATCATGTAGCACACGGCTTACCAAACGAACAACCGCCGGGGCGTCATCTGAAAGCTCATCAAATTGGTCTTCTTTTTCATCACTAGACGTACCGATTTCATCTAGGATATCACTCATTTCACCGGGGCCGCCGCCACCGCTGTTTTCACCAAGGTATTGCAGTATTAAACTTGGTAGGCTAACCGCAATTTCATAGCTCTCTATACCCATTGCAGTTTCAATTTCCATTAGAAGCGCTGCGTTATTGGGTTCCGCCATTATTACAATGGGTTTATCGTGTGCATCAGCAATAACGGCAACATAGTTGCGCTTTAGATACGACACATTGAGTTTACTTTCATTTTCAAAGCGATGATATTTGTCGGGCAAGTAAGGAATAAAGGGCACTTGGTAATGAATAGAGAGAGAGTTACCAATTTCTTCCTCGGGAATACGATGTTCCGAGATAAGCCGTTGCACAAACGCTCGAATATCTGGCGTCGATAAATTAAGCTCTTCTAATGTGTGCTCATCTAATAAACTTTTGTGCACGAGTAGGTCGAACGGATTATTCGTCCCACCAAGCTCGAAGCGAAATTTGTCCCCAAGTATAAGTGCAAGCGCATTACCTAATTTAAGATCATCTTGAGAAAATGCGCTATCGGTCTTGTTGATGATTTGAATAACACCCATCAACACCCCTGCATTCATTATTGGAACACAAAGAATATTGTGGGTTTTGAAGTCATTGTCTTTGTCGAACTTGCCTTCAAAGCGCAGTCTTGGATGAATACTTTGAAGCATTGTCGCGTTGTACGGGTCATCAATCACAACAGGTTTTTGCGACAGCGCAACGTACCCGGCTATCGACATGGCATTTATGGGTACTTTAATCTCCAGCGTCTCTTTACCCGTCTTAAATCTCGCAACAAGATCTTGATGTTGTCGACGACGCTGGAAAATACTCATTCGCTGAGCACCAAACAACTCTAGAATAATGGGTTCGAGCAAACCATAAGCATCGAGCAACGTAGAGTGATTGTTTAAGATGCGCTTGATTTGCGAAAACGTTTGTTGATTATTAGCTACTTCCATATTCCCACTACTTAATGGTGTGAAACCTTGTGCTTCATCCCTTTCTTACGAAGATGTTTGCACGCTGCTATTATGCGGCGATCACGCTGCTAAATCACCACTATATACCTACAATATCAGTAACGATATAAGTTTAGGCGTACAGGAGCAATACTGTGGGCTATTTCACATAAAGAAGCTTAACGTATTTCACAGCCTTTATTACACCGTCACATGCTGTAGAGTACATGCTGTAGAGTAGCTATACAGGCACGAATCTTTCTCTAGACTGACTATGCGGGCAAAAAAACAAACTAGTAGTTGCATTAATGGCTAGCATCTGTATAATTCGCGCCCACTGTCCTATTCGGGCAATGAATTTTTAGCCGCAACCACACTGCTTTTAGGGTGGCTGCCGACGTAAGAAATTTGTCTTTACCGACCAAGCTATTACAAGCGTGCTAAAAATAAGAACAGGGTTCCAATTGGGAACCATCGGTTTTACGCACATCCTTTCTCTCTGAACGAAATAGAGAAGAAGGGGTGAATTTTTTTGTTCTTTCGATTGGAGCTTAATCGATGCCAAATCAAAGAATTCGTATTCGTTTGAAAGCGTTTGATCACAAGTTGATCGATCAGTCTACGGCTGAAATCGTTGAAACGGCGAAACGTACTGGTGCTCAGGTCAGCGGTCCTATTCCACTGCCTACTCGCAAAGAACGCTATACGGTATTGACATCTCCTCACGTAAATAAAGATGCACGTGACCAATATGAGATTCGTACTCACAAGCGTTTGGTAGACATCATCGAGCCAACTGATAAAACAGTTGATGCGTTGATGCGTTTGGACTTGGCTGCTGGTGTTGATGTTCAAATCAGCCTGGGCTAACAAGAGAGGGTTATAACAATGGCGATTGGTCTAATCGGTCGTAAAGTGGGTATGACTCGCATCTTCACTGAAGATGGCACGTCAATCCCTGTGACTGTTATTGAAGCGACCCCAAACCGCGTTACTCAGTTACGCACTGAAGAAACAGACGGTTATCGCGCTCTTCAGGTTACTGCTGGAACTAAGAAAGCTAACCGCGTCAACAAAGCCGAAGCAGGTCACTTTGCTAAAGCAGGTGTTGAAGCCGGTCGCATTCTAGCAGAATTCCGCCTAGAAGATAACGAAGGTAACGATATTGAAGTCGGCGGTGAAATCACTGTTGAAATCTTTAACGATACCAAAAAGATTGATGTCACTGGTACATCAAAAGGTAAAGGTTTTGCTGGCGCGATCAAACGTTGGAACTTTAGTTCTCAGCGTATGACTCACGGTAACTCTTTGTCTCACCGTGCTCCTGGTTCAATTGGCCAAAACCAATCACCAGGTAAAGTTTTCAAAGGCAAGAAAATGGCTGGTCAGCTTGGTAACAAGCAAGTGACTACGCAGTCTTTGGAAGTTGTACGTGTTGACGTAGAGAACGGCCTTATCCTTGTTAAAGGTGCCGTACCTGGCGCAACTGGCAACGACGTTATCGTCAAGCCGGCTGTTAAAGCGTAACGTCTGGGGAGTGAACTGATGGAATTAACATTGAAAGATGCGCAAAGCGCTCTTGAAGTATCCGAAGCGACCTTTGGACGTGAATTCAACGAAGCCCTGGTACACCAGGTCGTTGTAGCTTACGGTGCAGGCGCGCGTCAGGGTACAAAAGCGCAGAAAACTCGCGCTGAAGTTCGCGGTGGTGGTAAGAAGCCATGGCGTCAAAAAGGTACTGGCCGAGCTCGTGCTGGTACAATTCGTAGCCCAATTTGGGTTGGCGGTGGCCGTGCTTTCGCAGCAAAGCCTCGTGACTTCGAACAAAAAGTTAACAAGAAAATGTATCGCGGTGCGATTAAGAGCATTTTGTCAGAACTAATTCGCCAAGATCGTTTGATCGTGGTTGAGAAGTTCGGTGTTGAAGCACCTAAGACAAAAGAACTTATTGCTGCACTTAACGAATATGATCTGAAAGATGTTCTTATCGTTACTCCTGAAGTAGATGAAAACTTGTTCTTAGCGGCTCGCAACTTGTATAAAGTTGACGTGCGCGACGTAGCAGGCATTGACCCAGTGAGCTTGATTGCATTCGAAAAAGTGCTAATTACTGCTGATGCGGTTAAACAACTTGAGGAGGCGTTAGCATGAAAGAAGAACGTCTACTGAAGGTGCTAGTAGCACCTCACGTTTCAGAAAAGTCTACCATGGCTGCTGAAGCGAACAATACAGTTGTATTTAAAGTAGCCAAAGACGCGAACAAAGCCGAAATTAAAGCTGCAGTTGAAAAACTGTTTGAAGTTGAAGTTGAAGGTGTTCGCACAGTGAATGTTAAAGGTAAAACTAAACGTCACGGTATGTCTTTCGGTAAACGCAGCGACTGGAAAAAGGCCTACGTGGTTCTTAAAGAAGGTCAGGACATCGACTTTGTCGGTGGCGCTGAGTAAGAAGGGGATTAGAAATGCCATTATTGAAAGCTAAGCCAACTTCTGCCGGTCGTCGTCACGTTGTTCAGGTTACTAACCCTGACCTGCACAAAGGTGCACCGTACGCACCTTTGCTTGAAAAGAACAGCAAATCTGGCGGTCGTAACAACCATGGTCGTATTACTACGCGTCACATTGGTGGTGGTCATAAGCAACACTATCGTGTGATCGACTTTAAACGCAACAAAGATGGCATTCCAGCCAAAGTTGAGCGTTTAGAATACGATCCAAACCGTTCTGCTAACATTGCACTAGTATTGTATGCAGATGGTGAACGTCGTTACATTCTGGCTCCAAAAGGTATGAAAGCGGGTGATGCAATCCAGTCTGGTTCGGATGCTCCGATCAAGTCTGGTAACACATTACCTATGCGTAACATTCCAGTTGGTAGTGTTGTACACGCAATTGAAATGAAGCCTGGTAAGGGTGCACAAATTGCACGCTCAGCCGGTGCTTACGCTCAGATCTTAGCACGTGACACTAACTACGTTACTCTACGTCTACGCTCTGGCGAAATGCGTAAAGTATTATCTGATTGCCGCGCCACCATTGGTGAAGTTGGTAATGCAGAACACATGCTTCGTTCATTGGGTAAAGCTGGTGCAACGCGCTGGCGTGGTATCCGTCCTACCGTTCGTGGTGTTGCCATGAACCCAGTTGATCACCCACACGGTGGTGGTGAAGGGCGCACGTCGGGTGGTCGTCATCCAGTATCTCCTTGGGGTATTCCTACTAAAGGTAAGAAAACTCGAAGCAACAAGCGTACCGATAAGCTTATCGTACGTCGTCGTAACAAGTAACAGCGAGGATTCACCATGCCACGTTCTCTCAAGAAAGGTCCATTTATCGACCTTCACTTGCTGAAGAAGGTAGAGGCTGCAGTGGAAAAGAACGAACGTAAACCAATCAAGACTTGGTCTCGTCGTTCCATGATCATCCCAGATATGATTGGGTTGACCATTGCGGTCCATAACGGTCGACAACATGTACCTGTCATTATTAGTGACGAAATGGTCGGCCACAAGTTGGGCGAATTTGCGCCAACGCGTACTTACCGCGGCCATGTCGCGGATAAGAAAGCTAAACGTTAAGGGGTAGGAAGATGGAAGCATTAGCTAAACACCGTTTTGCCCGCACGTCGGCTCAAAAGGCACGCTTGGTTGCGGATCAGGTTCGCGGTTTACACGTAGAGAAAGCGTTAGAAGTTCTTGCGTACAGCCCGAAGAAAAGCGCAGCGCTAGTAAAGAAAGTTTTGGAGTCTGCGATTGCTAACGCAGAGCACAACGAGGGCGCAGATATCGACGAGCTCGTCGTAGCCAAAATCTTTGTTGACGAAGGTCCAACTATGAAGCGAATCAAAACACGCGCCAAAGGCCGTGCTGATCGCATCTTTAAGCGCAGCAGTCACATCACTGTGGTTGTAGCGGATAACTAGGAGTAGATAATGGGACAGAAGGTACATCCTACAGGTATACGCCTGGGTATCAGTAAACCATGGACTTCTACCTGGTACGCTAATACTGCAGACTATGCGGACAACCTGTATAACGATCATCAGGTACGTCAGTATCTGACTAAGCAACTTAAAAACGCTTCACTATCTAAAATCGTGATCGAGCGTCCTGCTAAGAGCATCCGTGTGACTATTCACACTGCTCGTCCAGGCGTTGTAATCGGTAAAAAAGGTGAAGACGTTGAGAAGTTACGTAACTACGTATCTAAGCTAGCCGGCGTGCCAGCTCAGATCAACATCGCTGAAGTACGTAAGCCAGAGCTAGATGGTCAGTTAGTTGCTGACAGTATTTCTAGCCAGCTAGAGCGTCGTGTTATGTTCCGTCGCGCTATGAAGCGTGCGGTGCAAAATGCAATGCGCTTGGGCGCGAAAGGTATTAAGGTTGAAGTTAGCGGTCGTTTAGGCGGAGCAGAAATTGCACGTTCTGAATGGTACCGTGAAGGTCGCGTTCCACTGCACACTTTCCGTGCAGATATCGATTACGCAACCTCAGAAGCATCAACAACTTACGGCATCATCGGCGTTAAGGTTTGGATCTTCAAAGGTGAAGTTCTAGGTGGATTACCTACAACTCAAGAGCAGCCACCGGCTTCTCAACCTAAGAAGAAAGGCCGCAACGCTAAGCGAGAGGGCTAATCATGTTACAACCAAAACGCATGAAGTTCCGTAAGATGCACAAAGGCCGCAATCGCGGCTTGGCAGCGGGTAATACTGTTGCCTTTGGTACTTACGGCCTGAAAGCAGTTGGCCGTGGTCGAATGACTGCGCGCCAAATCGAAGCAGCGCGTCGTGCTATGACTCGTCACGTTAAGCGTCAAGGTAAAATTTGGATTCGAGTTTTTCCTGACAAGCCAATTACTGAGAAGCCTCTAGAAGTGCGTCAAGGTAAAGGTAAAGGTAACGTTGAGTACTGGGTATGCCAAATTCAGCCTGGTCGTGTTTTATACGAGATGGAAGGTGTTCCTGAAAATCTTGCACGCGAAGCGTTTGAATTGGCAGCGGCTAAACTGCCATTTAAAACAACCTTTGTAACTCGGACGGTGATGTAATGAAAGCGACTGAACTGAAAGAAAAAAGCGTAGAAGAGCTGAACGCAGAGTTATTAAACCTGCTACGCGAACAGTTCAACCTGCGCATGCAGCACACAACAGGCCAGCTTGAAAAAACTGACCAGTTGAGAAAAGTACGTCGTAACATCGCGCGTGTTAAAACCATTCTGACTCAAAAGGCTGATGCGTAATGACTGAGCAAAAAATTCGTACAGTGCAAGGTCGTGTGGTTAGCAGCAAGATGGATAAAACCATCACTGTTGTAGTTGAACGTTTTGTTAAACACCCTATCTATGGGAAGTTCATCAAGCGCTCTACTAAGCTTCACGCCCATGACGAAAGTAATGTATGCAACAAAGGCGACTTAGTCACAATTAGTGAGTGTCGTCCGCTATCTAAGAACAAATCTTGGATGCTTGTAGACGTTATTGAAAAAGCTGGCGTTTAATCGCCTACTTTTTTAAAGTCCTAAAAAAAAGCCGCTTTCGAGCGGCTTTTTGTTTTCTATTACTGATAGAATTTCTGCAAATAAGTATACTTAGCCCCATACACCCCCTATTGTTAATTTCTATATATTAGATTTATTTACTGAGTGTTAAGGAAAATATATGTCTGCTGAAAAGCGAGACTGTGGCAAACCCACACTCGTCGATGAACTGTGCCGCTGGTTGTATTCATTTTTACTCCTTCTTCTGATCCCCTTAGCAATAGCAAAACTTGCTGGAAAGAAGCGCGACCAACACTCATTGTTTTCACACGGAAAGTTAGAAAGATTTGGCATTGTACCTTTACCACCGTGTCATAATGGTTATTTAGTGCATTGTGTATCTGTGGGTGAGGTGGTGGCTGCTTCATGTGTCATTAAGCAGTTACTTATTGATGAACCCCACACAAGCATTACAGTAACCACAACAACCTCTACAGGCTCAGCGAGGGTCAGAGACATCTTTGGCGAAAGGGTTAACCACTGCTACCTGCCATTCGATGTCTCACTATGCATGTTGATGATGCTCAAGCGTATCCGGCCCAAAGCCGTACTGATTACCGAAGTTGAACTGTGGCCTAACATGGTTCATATGTGTTGGAAGCGCAAGGTTCCGGTTGTGGTAGTCAATGCAAGGATGACAGATAGGTCTGCACGTCGATATCAAAAGATAAGCAGGGTGTTTATACCCATGCTTAATAAAGTTAGTCACGTTTGTGCTCAAGGTAAGCGAGACTATCAAAATTATTTATCGTTAGGGCTATCAGAAAAGAAACTGACCCTCACAAATAATATAAAGTTTGATCAAGCGGCGTCAGTCTCTATCGCGCCAGCTAGTTTCATGGGGCTGGAAAGTTACAAAGGGCCAATTCTCATTGCCGGTAGCACTCATGACCCAGAAGAAGAAACGATCATAGAAGCGGCAAAAGTGCTGTGGAAAACCTATCCTGCTCTTGTTGTTGTTATCGTACCTCGTCATCCGGAACGTTTCGATACGGTTGCTGAGTTACTGATATCACATGAGATAGGGTTTACACGGAGCTCGTCCGCGAACGCCTTTGAAATAAATAAACCAGTAATTTTACTTGATGAGATGGGGTGCCTGAATAACGCCTATTCAGTTGGCACTATCGCTTTTGTCGGTGGCTCTATTGCAGATAAAGGTGGGCACAATGCACTTGAGCCTGCTGTTTTTTCACTGCCTATTCTAATGGGGCCTAATACATATAATAACCCGGTAATCTGCCAATATTTAAAGGATCGCGGGGCATTGCAAATTGTTAATGATGCATATGAGGTTGCACAAGCTTGCGGCACATGGCTTTCATCAAAGGTGCTTCAACAAAAAGCAGGAAACGCTGGCGGACAGGTACTAAGGGAAAACAGCGGGGCGCTGAATAAAACATTAGCGTGTTTGGCTCGTACTCTTGCTAAAAATTGACATTAGCAAGAGCGGATTTTACGAGCATAGCTCACATGATTAAGGCTTAAAATAGCCGGGTGCGACTAAACGGATACAAAGAAATACGCAATAATTATAGTCAAATGAATTAGGTCTCCATCTTATACTATTGTTTAATATATGAACCCCAGTACAGTGCGGCGGGTGCACCATGTTGAAACGTGTTTTTGTTAATTGTGGTGTTGATTCCACGTTAATTAAAGCTAACCAATTGTAAATAATGGTTTTTTAAAAGTTGGTTTGGGTTTTGCTTTTACAAACGTAGACGACGTAATAGCAGTAAAATCCAAACAATAAAGTTCGTTTTAAAACTTTCGCTGCATTACGCGTTTTCCAGGGAGAGACCTCCTGCCGATGGCAGGAGGTTTTTTTACTTACTGGCTACCTTTTCTACCTGCCTTTACTTATCGGTTACTGGAAGCAAACTTATGCTGCACGTTCAGGCTCCACTAAGCTGATTAAGCGCCATCCTGCCTTAGGCTCAATATTGTTTCCATTGATAAAGGTATAGCTTTTTCCGTCACTATCAATGGCAATAAGGGGTGTGGCTCTATCGCCATACTTATGAATATATTGCTCGTAGTCGAACTCTTCGGAAAGTGGTGTGGTTTTAACCGTAGACCCTTTTGCAACCGCAGAGGCTAAATAACCATAGGTCACCCCCTCATCAAATAACATGAGTTTTTTCGCGTATTGGTTACTCACTTGATGACTAGGGCGAGTAGACTGCTCATTGTTGGTGAGCGCCCATACCTTGTCTTTGCCAAGCGTGTTCTCAAAGTGATAGGCAATAGGAGGGTTCAATTGCTTATAGGGAGACATAATAAGCACGGTACCTATAGTGGAAATCTCCAAATGACGAGCAGCGTGATCTGACATGGGGTTACCAAAGTACACTGGAATATCCATCATTCTTGCTTCTCTAATGGCATCCCAGTTAGTGTCGGTTACAATAACATCGAGCTTCTGCTTTAACATTTCTGTTGCCAACATACGATTGAACTTGCTGCCTCCGAAGAACAGATAGCCAGTAGGTGCTGGCGCCCGAACCTTAAGTAATGTAGCTACAGAACGGGCGGTGACGCTTTGCAAAACAACGGTTGCAATGATAACCATAAACACAATAGGCACTATAATGCCTGCGCCCTCATAGCCAATCTCCTCTAACTTTAATGAGAAAAGTGCTGAGACTGCTGCGGCAACAATTCCACGTGGTGCTATCCAGCTGAGAAGGGCAATTTCGTTCAGCTTCAAGCCTGTACCAATACTTGAGACCAACACAGATATGGGGCGTGCAATAAACATAATTATGGCAAGCACCACCAGCGTACCCCAGCCAACGGCAACCACAGAGTCTAGGTTTAATCGTGTGGCCAGTAAAATAAAGAGACCTGAGATAAGCAGCACGCTGAGTGTTTCTTTAAACTCTAAAATATCCTCTACATCCACATCTTTCATGTTGGCCATTACCATGCCAGTAATAGTGACCGCCAATAGCCCTGATTCGTGAGCGACATAGTTAGAAGCGGCAAAGACCCCTAAAATAATGGTTAGCACTGCGGTATTGAGGAGATAGTGGGGGATCCAGTCTTTGCGTACACACATGCCAAGGAAATAGCCAGATGCAAGCCCAAGAAAAGAGCCAATGCCTATGGTCTTGCCAAAGGCGATAAAGGTTTGAGTAATGGCGGTTTCTTGCGATGCCACAATAAACTCAAATACTAATACTGCCAGCAATGCCCCAATAGGATCGATAATAATCCCTTCCCATCTGAGTATGTTAGCTAGGTTAGTATGGGGGCGCACCGTTCTGAGCATAGGCACTATCACGGTGGGGCCGGTCACCGTCACGATAGCGCCGAATAGAAAGGACAGTTGCCAAGTAAGATCCAAACAATAGTGCGCGGCTGCGGCAGAGATAAGCCCTGTTATTAAAACGCCTATGGTACATAGGTTGCGTACCATGTTGCCATGCCCGGCTATGTCTTTAAACTTCAACGTAAGCGAGCCTTCAAACAAAATGATAGCAACGGAAAGTGAAACAACCGGAAACAGTAAGTCGCCAAATAACGCATCGGCATCGAGTATGCCAAACACTGGGCCTACCACAATACCAACAATAAGAAGAGGCAGTATGGCGGGAAGTCGAACCCGGTATGCTAAATATTGACAGCCGATAGAGAGTAAACCTACCGCAACAAGAGAGAGTAAGGGATCAGACACGATTATTTCCTTATTAACATCGGTGTAATTCCGTAGCTAAACATCACGCGCCGCTACTATTTTATTAATTTTCGTTAATACACATACGGGTATTGATAGTGTTTAGACCAAAGACACTTCGGCCGCTATTTTTTTCACGTAAAGTGTGAATTATTTGATATCCTTATCGAACCTAGCGAATCATTTCATAGAGATAGTCTGTGACATATTCTATTACATCGTCATTGCGTTTGGCTTACGCGGTATCACTACTTTGCACGGTGAACGGTTGCATGACCCCAGTTCCTTCCTCCTCGAAGAGTCTGCGCTTGGAAGAGGCGATTATATTACCTTCAATGCTGTCGGAAACATCAGGGCTTTTTTGCGCTGATGATCATGTGCTGTCAATCAATGACTCAGGGAATGCGCCCGCTGTATTTAAAGTAAGTTATAGCGGCAAACTACAGCAAACACTCACTCTACCCATTATTAACAATGACTGGGAAGCAGTGAGTGCCGACAGTGATTACTTTTATGTCGCCGATATAGGCAACAACAAAGGGCAGAGAGAGCAGGTTGCAGTTTATAAAGTGAATCAGCAAAATGTGAACGACATCGCCACGCTGTCAATCAAATACGCTGCTAATAACGTGAATAGCAACATTCCCTATGCCCATGATTTCGACGCGGAGGCCATGGTGAAGAAAGGCAACGAGCTTCTTTTATTTTCTAAAAGCTGGAGCTCGGGCATTACTCATGTTTATCGAATAAATGAAGGTGAAAGTCTGCAAGTGCTTACGCCATTTGCTGCCATATCTGGTTTGCCAGGAGTCGTCACAGGAGTGGACTATGATTCGGGTAAACAACAATACGTGTTCGTAGGTTACAAATCAGACCCTTTTGGTAATTTCGCCGCCTTCATCGCTGAAGTGTCGCAAGACTTCACATTAACCTCTATTTGGCCGTTAGAGGGTTATAAGCAGGTTGAGGGAGTGTGTGTGGATAAAAGCGGTAATTATTGGTTTACCGAAGAAAAAACTGAGAATCGCGAGGCATCGCTCACGAAAGCATCTGTTCAATAAAGGGGGCGCTAGCGCACTGGCTAAAGGAAATTCAACTTCGCTAAATCGCTAGCGAATTCTAAAAAACCTAATTACCCAGAGTGCGATTTGTAAGTAGCGCCTCTTTTATACAGCGTGTTTTTTTAAAACAAGTTAACAGGTTTAAATTTTAAACCTGTTAACCTCAATCGATAATGCCTTAGCAAGTTCATCTAGCCTGTCGCTCACGCTAACTAGCACCTGAGTTGCATTTAAGGTTTCTTCACTTGAAGCACTGATATCGTTGATGTTGCGACTGATATCTTCTACCACAACAGCTTGTTCCTCGGTCGCAGTGGCCACTTGGGTGTTAACATCGTTAATCGTCGAAATTTCGTGTGTGATCTTCTGTAATAGAACGTCAATTTCGTTAGTCGCTGTCACTACATCATCGGTTTTTGAACGGCTCGTTTCCATTTGATCTACCGCAGACTTTGAGTCCTGCTGAAATTTATCAATTTTCACCTGAATTTCATCGGTAGCCTGGGCTGCTCGCTGAGCCAACGTTCGTACTTCATCTGCTACCACTGAAAATCCGCGACCATGATCGCCGGCCCGAGCTGCTTCAATAGCCGCATTTAACGCAAGTAGGTTGGTTTGTTCTGAAATACCTCGAATAGTATCAAGAATGCCACCGATGGCGCTGGTGTGCTCATCGAGGGACTGGATAACCCCAGATACTGTCTGTATTTGTCCACTTAAATCTTGGATAGCAACCACGGCATTCTGGGTAACTAGTCGTCCTTGCTCTGAATTAGTATTTGCTTGATTAGCGTTTTGCGCCGCGTGTGTTGCCGATTGAGCTACTTCACTCACTGTACTGCCCATTTCAGTTAGCGCAGCGGCAGCTTGCAGCGTTTGGTCACGCTGACGCTTTGTTGAGTGTTCGGTTTGTTGTGACTGCCGGGTCACGTCAGCCGCAGACAATTTCAATTCTTCACTGGTTTTTGCCACCTTAGAAATGGTGGCGTGTAAATGGTCGATGAATTGATTGAAGCCTTCAACGAGACGGGCAATTTCTTTTTGCTCTGGAACCGGTATACGTGCACGAAGATCGCCCTCACCTTTTCCTAACTGTTGGAAAATATCTGCAAGTGATTCAAGGGGCTTGGTTAATGTGCCTGCAAGCCAAATACCGATGAGTGCGAAGCCACCAGCGATGATCAGCGACCAAATAATGATTTGTTGGCTTCCTGCATTCAAAGACGCGTAAAGTTCGCTTTCAGGAACCTGAGCGACAACATACCAACCAGCCTTTTTTACATAAGTGCTCGCATACAGCATTTTGCCATTGTCTTGTTCGCTGGTAGCCATGGCGAAGTCTTGTTTAGTCAGTAAAGCCGATGCAGTTTGGTTGTCACTAACAGAGGCTAGTTTAGCTTTACCTAAAAGCTTTGTATCGGGGTGAGCGATAATCGTTCCCGACCCGTCAACAAGATAGACAAAGCCAGTTTGTGCAATTTTAACGGCATTGATGATGGAAAGTAGCTCATCAACGGATTTTGCAACACCTGACATACCACTGCCGTTAATTTGCTGATAATTTGCAAACAGTCGATATCCTTGACCAGGTTCGTTGTACAAACTAAGTGAAATTGGCTCACCGCTGTCCTTATAGGCGAAGAACCACCCGTCGAACTCGTCATTTTTTAAGGTGCGTAAGAAACCATCTTGATTCCAATACTTGTAGGTATTTCTATCGACAAAAGAAGCGACGGTAAGATCGTTAAAACTCACAATGTCGTTGAGATAGTTAAGCAATCTGCGTTCGCCCGCGTTATCTGCACCGCTGGCCGACCACGCTAAAATATCCGGGTTCGAGGCAATGCTGTGGGCAACGGTAAGCATTACGTTTGCTTCGCTATCCACGCGGTTTCCAATTTGCTTTAACAGGGCGGGAAGTTGCAGCGTTTCCATGTTTTCTTTAACGAGGTCTCGAGCAATCCACTGACTAATAGACCCAACTAAAATAGATGCCGCTAGTACAGCAACAATAAGTGAAATAATGAGTTTTTGCTTAATACTGAAAGTCATCGCTTTCGACCACGTAAGTTAATGCTGATACACGTAAGTTAATGCTGTAAATAGGAACGTGGCATGGCAAGCAATACAGCAAGCACCGCAACGTCCGAATAAATACAGCGCTATTTGGCTGATTATACTCTGTGTCATTATTCTTTTTATTTTACAGGTATTTTTATTACACAGAGTGTGAAGGTGCTGAATATTCAATACCTAGAACTTGAAACCTAGCATCTAGTACTTAACACCTGGTTTTAGGCCAATACGTCATAATGCCAAAATGCATAGTTCTAAAATACATAATGACAGAAATACATAGCGCCAGAATAAAGGGTATCGGCCAATGTGTGACAAAGTTAATGGTATTGATAAACAGCAGTTCATTTAAGATTGTGCGGCATAACTGACTGAAGGGTCAATGAAAAAAGCCGCCAATTTTGAAGTGACCCCATAAAGTTGGACTCATTTCTAAGCGGCAACCAAGGCCTGATTTCGATATTGTATCGGACTCAGGCCTTTTAGTTTCAGCTTAATGCGTTCGTTGTTGTAATAGTCGATGTATTCTTTGATATTTTCAATGAGCTCATTTGCGTCCTTGAACGTTTCATTGTGATACATCTCAGTTTTTAATATGCCGAAGAAGTTTTCTGCAACGGCATTGTCTAAGCAGTTTCCTTTTCTAGACATACTCTGGAGCAGCCCATGTTCTTTCAGGTGTTGTTGGTATCGTTTATTTTGATATTGCCAACCTTGGTCTGAGTGTATGAGTGGTCTCTCATGCTTCAGCAGCTTTGCCGTTGCGGCTTTAAGCATATCAGTGACTAACGGTAACGTAACCGATGCTCGCACCTCATAGCTGACCACTTCTTGGTTAAATAGGTCTATTATCGGTGATAGGTAAACTTTTTGGCCATTGACCTTAAATTCAGTCACATCAGTCACCCACTTCTGATTAGGCTTTCTAGCCGTAAAGTCACGCTGAAGAACATTCTCAGCGATTCTACCGACTTCACCTTTGTAAGACTTGTAGCGTTTAGGTCTGACTTTTGATTTCAAGCCAAGCTCATTCATCAAGCGTTGTACACGTTTATGGTTAACAACTAAACCCATGGCTCTTAACGCATAAGTAATTCTACGATAGCCATATCGGCCTTTATGTTTATGATAGATATCACGTATTTTTACGCGTAAGTCAGTATTGGAACAAGGCCGACCCAGTGTATTACGGTGGTAGTAATACACGCTCTTGGGAAGTCCTGTGACCTTTAATAAGTGTTGTAAGCTGTATTTTGCCTTGAGCTCTTCGACAACTATCGTTTTGTCTTTGCTTTTTTCTTTCTGGCTTGAGCCAAGGCTTCTAACTTTTTTAAGACTGCGTTCTCTGCACGTAGATAATCCAATTCTTCCCTGAGCTCTTTTTCTGTCATCTCTGTTGACGGTTTAGGAGTTGAAGAATGATTCGTCACGCGAGGCCTACCTTTTTTCTGTGGCTTAATACGGGTTATACCATCGCGAGCATAAAGCTTTTGCCATTGAAATAAAACACCAGGAGACGATAAGTCGAAATAAGCGCTAGTATAAGTCAGTGACCAATTATTCACTGACATGGTTTTGAGCACATGAAATTTAAACTCGAAGGAGTAAGGAAGTTGCTTGTGAGTAAAACTATCAGCGCCATTAATGCGATAAACCTGAGACCAATAGCGAATCAGTCGCGCGCTTACTTTGTATTGTAAGCCTAAAGCTCTAGAACTTTCTTGTTCCGCAAGTTGAGCTAGCTTTAACTTAAATGCTCTGTGATGTTTGGACATAAAAAGACCCCCAGTAATTGGATAGTCCAACTATTGGGGGTCACTTCATTTATGGCGGCTTTGTTACAAAAAAGTGACTGATGTAAACAGGGTGTTTGCTCGTCGTTTTATTTTGGGATTGGGAATCCTCTATCACGCATTAGTGCATCTACTTCTGCATCACGTCCACGGAATTTGCGATACGCTTCTGCTGGATCCATCGCATTGCGAACAGAGAAGAGGTATTTCACCAAGCGATCGCCAACTTCCTTATCGTAAAAACCGCCAGGGGCTTCCATAAAGGCTTCGGCTGCATCGGCAGTCAGTACTTCTGCCCACATATAACCGTAGTATGCAGCGGCGTAGCCTTCACCTGAGAATACATGACCGAAGTGCGGCGAACGGTGACGCATCACAATCTCTTCAGGCATATCGAGCTTAGTTAGCTCTTCACGCTCAAACGCATCTGGGTCGATATCTTCAGGGTTGGTGGTGTGATATTTCAAGTCCATGATGGCTGACGCCATGTACTCTGTCGTCTTAAAGCCTTCATTGAACGTTGATGCCTTTTTGATCTTCTCAACAAGGGATGCTGGAATTGGCTCACCTGTCTCGTGGTGCACTAAGAACTTATTAATTACCTCATCGGTAGTCAACCAGCGCTCGAGTAGCTGAGATTGGAACTCGGTGTAATCGCGAACGCCAGAGTGCGAAGACGGATACTTAACGTCAGCTGATAAGAAGTGGAGAGCGTGACCAAACTCGTGGAAGTACGTTTCTGCATCATCCCATGAGATTAGCGTCGCTTCGCCCTCAGCACCCTTTACAAAGTTAGAGTTATTTGAAGATAACACCGTCTTCTTACCGTCAAACGTGGTGTAAGAGCGATACGTTGTTGCCCATGCACCCGAACGCTTACCTTTGCGAGAGAATGGGTCAAGGTACCAAAGACCGATGTGTTCACCGCTGTCTTTATCTGTTACTTCCCAAACTTTGACGTCTTCGTGGAATACAGGAACTTTTCCTTCTTCTACCGGCGTGAAGTTAAAGTTAAATAAACGACCGGCGACGTAAAACATCGCTTCGCGAAGCTTATCAAGCTGTAGGTATTGCTTCACTTCGTTTGAATCTAAGTCGTACTTATCTTTGCGCACTTTTTCTGCATAAAAACGGTAGTCCCACGGCTTAATAGTAATGTTTGCGCCTTCCGCTTCTGCAACTGCCTGCATATCGGCCACTTCTTCTTCAACCCGAGCAATAGCAGCGGGCCATACTTTCATCATTAGCTCCATCGCATTTTCTGGGTTTTTCGCCATGCGATCTTCTAAACGCCACTGGGCATAGTTTTCATAACCAAGTAGTTCAACACGTTCGTCACGCAGCGTTAATATTCGCTTGATGATTTTATTGTTATCGAAATCATCTGCGTTATCACCACGGTTATAATAGGTACGCCATACCTGTTCGCGTAGCTCGCGGTTTGTAGAATAGGTGAGGAACGGATCCATAGAAGAGCGGCTATTAGTAATGGCGTACTTACCTTCTTCGCCTCGAGACGAGGCAGCGGCTTTTGCTGCTTTCACAAATGATGCGGGCAGGCCATCTAGCTGCTCTTCTGTGATGTAAGTCACATAATTTTCTTCATCAGCAAGTACGTTGCTAGAGAATGTGGTGTGCAGTGTCGCTAACTCTTTGTTAATTTCC
This sequence comes from Alteromonas ulvae, assembly GCF_048987005.1. Classification (GTDB taxonomy): domain Bacteria; phylum Pseudomonadota; class Gammaproteobacteria; order Enterobacterales; family Alteromonadaceae; genus Alteromonas. Next base: position 445,667 of record NZ_CP185261.1, read on the forward strand.
GCGTAACGCTTTTTGCTTTCGCTATCTAGCGTTGCACCGTTGCGTGCAAAGCTGTTGTAAGTCATCCACGCAATACGCTGTTCTTCAGCAGTAAGCGATGATAACTCGTCAGATTCGTAAACCGCTTTTACACGAGCAAACAGTTTTTCGTTTTGCGTAATTTTGGTAAAAAATGAAGACAAGATAGGAGACATTTCTGCCTGAATCTCGCGGAACTCTGGGCTTGATTTATTCGCACTCCAAATACCGTAGTAAGTATATACACGGCCTAGCTCTGCGCCAGCGCGTTCCATTTCCACAATAACATTGTCGAAGGTTGGCGGGGCGTCATTATTGGCAATAGCGTCTACCTCTTTTAAGTTTAATTCCATTGCTTTTTCAAGAGCTGGTTTTAAATCTTCCAGTGACATCTTGTCGAACGCAGGCACGCCGCCGTAAGGGCCTTTAAATTCTTGCAGTAATACGTTGTCGAACTGTGCGGTACTCGATGAATCTATTCCCGCGGTTTCAGGTACTGGCGCAACCGAGGTTTCAGCAACTTTTTGTTCTGAACATGCACTTAGCGCAACGACAACAGCCATTGCGGTGAGTGACGACTTAAAGTTTCTCATGAGGTTTCCTGTCTTTTGTTATGATTTTATACCGCTTTATTGGCGAGGTATTTTGACGTACTAACATACTAAGGTAATGTAAATATAAGTTAAATGCTCTTTACCGTAATAGTAAGTTAACAGACCTTCACTATTGTGATTTACCCTTGCCAATGGAGGGCGTATAAACCAACGCGTCTAACGCGTATGCAATTCATCGAAATTGATTAAATTTTGATTGCATTTTTAACCTTAAAAATTACACTGCGCTCTATCGCTAAAAGCGCCTTTTTACCCCCTGTTTTTTAAGTGAAGCGCAATGTTTGAATTTTTACTGCATGCCTTTCCAGTGGCTTTCGCACTGGGGTCCTTCTGGTGTAACACCGAGCGTAAGTTGCTCCTATTAAACCTAGGGTTATGCGTGGCCATTGGCTCTTTATTGGTATTTGAACAGGCGTGGGGAGGTGCAATAGTGATTACGGTGGCCGGACTCAGCACCAGTTACCGATTGATTAAGCAAAAGCTACTGTCTCCCATTGCTACCTACATAACATTGATAGGCATGATGTGCCTTGTGCTTACGGTAAATAACCTAACGGGTAAAACGTCCTTTATTGAAACCATGCCCGTGTTTACGTTTATGGCATACCGGTTTGGTGAATTACATTGTAAAGAAGGAGGCCTGAGAATATGTATGATAGTGGGGTCGATTAACTTTACGTTGTACGGCATTGTCACCCAAACATGGGGACTCGCCATCACAGAAGCACTCTTTGCGGTATCAAATCTGTGGTATTACATGAAGCTTAGACGCGCCATGCCCGCAAGCCCGGTATAAAAAAAGGGCTTATTTAAAGCCCTTTCTACGAGTGATTCTTTGTCGGCGCTGTTTGTTGGCGCTGCTTATTAGCAGTACTTATTGGCAGTGCCAGGGGTTAAGCGAACGCCTTTAAAGCAAGTGCTTCTGAATTAAATGTGGGTTATGCAAAAACCACCGTTTTATTGCGGTGAATAATAACCCTGTCTTCTAAGTGGTATCGAACCCCATGCGCCAATGCCGTTACCTCGCAGTCCTTTCCTTTGCGTACCATGTCATTGGCGCTGTCGCTGTGACTGATGCGTTTCACGCTTTGCTCAATAATAGGACCTTCATCAAGGTCTTTTGTTACATAGTGGCAGGTGGCACCAATCAGCTTTACGCCGCGATCGTAGGCCTGCTGATAGGGTTTTGCCCCAGCAAAACTAGGCAAAAAGCTATGGTGTATATTTATCGCTTTGCCTTGTAACTGCTGACACAGGCTATCTGGCAGAATTTGCATAAAGCGGGCAAGCACAGTCAAATCGATGGCGTATTCGTTAAGTAGTGTGGATATTTGAGCAAACGCTGCGTCTTTGCCAAGCGCTTTGAAGTCAACCCAATGAAAAGGGACTTTGTACCAGTCGGCAAATTGCTTCATTTGCGGGTGATTACCAATAATAACCGGAATGTCACAATGCAGTTCACCCGTATGCCAGCGGTGCAGTAAATCAACTAAACAGTGAGATTCCAAACTGCATAGTAGTGCTACTCGCTGCTTTTTCGATGAATCAGTAAACTTCCAATTCATCTGGTATTCATTGGCTAAAGGCGTAAATTCTTCAACGAAGCTTTCTGCATTCAGTGTTAAAGAGCTCGCGCCTATTTCGTGGCGCATAAAAAAGCGACCGGTTTGCAGGTCGGTATGATGGCTTGCTTCCACAATGGTGGCATTGTGGGCGGCTAAAAATTGAGACACATTTGCGACCAGACCAACTTGGTCTGGGCAATCAATAACTAATTTATAAGTTTGTTGCATGAATAAAGGCAGGTTCGAAAAACGTCACACCTTTTTACCTGTCAATGCTGGGGATGTAAAGGGGTAGCGCTGTCTCTTTACAGTAAACAGAATACTGACGGCACAGAGATGGTGATGTAGGTCTAATCTGTAATACCTCTTCTCAGTTTTTCTCTAATTGAAATATTGTGCTCGAGTGACCAAGAGTCACGAATGGGGTAGGCCACACCTTGAGGCGTAGATACAGACTCGAACAAATGAAACGCGCGGGATTGTACATCAATACTTGGGGCAAAAAGTGGCAGAGGTAACGTAGATGTTGCTTTTCTCACCATCGTGATGTGAGGCTTATACTCTTTTCCCTCTACTTCAATACCGGCGCTTCTCGCACTCTTTCGAGTCAGTTTTGCTAAGTTCATAAGCTCATTGGGCGGCGAACTGGGAGCGCTAAATAATATTTTAGGGCCGTTCCATATGCCAGTCTCGTCAAGTGTAAGTGTAAAGGGCTCAGCGGTAAGCGCATCTAGCTCAGCCATAAGGGCTTCGTGTTGGCGATGATCGATATCACCCAAAAAGCAAAGTGTCATATGGTAATTGGCTGCGGGAACAGCGTAAGGCACCCCCAGCTCGTTATTGTTAATGCTTTTGTTAACGGCGCTTTTTGTCTTTTTACCCCGGGTTTTGCCCTTATTTTTATTGCGTATGCCGGTCTCAGCGCCTGCGTCATTGCTTCTTACCCTACTTTTTGTCATGTGCCGAGGCAAAACTTCGGGTATCGCCTGCTGCCGCCAGCTATCTAAAGCGAGCTTTTCTGACGCACTTAAATCTAAACCTATAAAACAACGCATGCTTTATCCTCTGAGCTTTTACATTTCACACACCCTAATCGCTATGCAACTAGGCTAAATCCAGATCAGTATTTGAGACAGTATACGACGCTAGCAGATAGCGATGAATGCTGTAATATGCGCTCAACGATTTACTCTCATTTGTAACCCTAATCCAATATTTTGATTCATTACCTTAATTGAAAGTCACATATGCTAGATAACTTATCCCATTTACCCGCATTTTCTCTAATCGACGGGTTAGCCAAAGAAATTGCTACCAATAATATCGTGATTGGTGCGCCCCCTGGCGCGGGTAAATCGACGGTGTTGCCTCTCTCACTATTACATTCAATCCTTGATGGCAAAATATTATTGATGCAGCCAAGAAGGGTAGTAGTCAGAAATTTGGCAGACTACCTTGCCAAGCAACTTGGCGAGTCGGTAGGGCAAACCATAGGCTATAGAATACGGGGTGAAAGTAAGGTTAGTGCACAAACTCGTATTGAGTTAATTACTGAGGGCATACTGACACGAATGATTCAAACCGATCCTGAGTTAACAGGCGTTAGCGCAATTGTGTTTGATGAGTTCCACGAGCGCAGTATTCACAGCGACTTCGGCTTGGCACTTGCGCTAGAAGTGCAAGCGGGGCTTCGAGACGATTTACGTATTCTTGTTATGTCGGCCACGCTTGCCTTAGAGCCCCTAAGCCGCTTACTTGAAAAGCACAGTGCTTTACCTATCAGTCATCTCAACACTCAGGGGCGTGCCTATCCCGTAGCGATTTTCTATTACAAAGACACCTTCGTTAAAGACATAGTTGCAAACACTTCGCAGGTGGTAAGAAGTGCTGTTGCACGTCACGAAGGGGATGTACTGGTATTTTTGCCAAGTCGCGCAACGATAAACGCAGTAGCACGAGAGCTAAACTCGTTCAGTGAAACTCAAGATGTAGGCGTATATCCATTATATGGTGCGTTAGGGAAAAGTGCTCAACAGAAAGCTCTAGTGGCTGATAGTGAAGGCCGGAGAAAAGTCATTTTGGCGACCAATATTGCCGAAACCAGTTTGACTATTGAAGGGGTTAAAGTGGTAGTAGATAGCCTCTGGGAAAACAGCGCGCAATACCACGCGGCAAGTGATATGACTCAACTTACAATGCAGAGAATTTCCCAAGCTTCGGCAACACAGCGAGCAGGTAGGGCTGGGCGAGTCAGTGAAGGGGTGTGTTATCGCCTGTGCAGTCAAGAAAGTTTTGATCGTTTGGAGCGCCATAGTGCCGCGCAAATTGAACGAGAAGATATTAGCAGTTTTTTGCTCGATACCTACGCATGGGGAAGTAAGCCGCATGAGTTAGCGTTGCTTACGCCGCCAACTGCCAATCAGGAAGCTATTGCTCAGAAAAAACTGGCGCGCATTCAGTGTATTGACGAGAGTTTGTCGATTACAGCTTACGGAAAACAGGTCGCAGAATTGCCTTGCCAGCCACACCTTGCCAATCTCCTCCTCGTGTGTAAAAAAGGAATTCCGTCCCTAGAAAAATCATTGCAACGCGCAATGCGAACTGCTGCACCTTTTGTAGTGGCATTAAGCGAGAGCAGATCTATTGGGCAAAATACGACGCTGGTGAGTGAGTTACTTCGTGCATTAAGTGCAGCAGAACGGACACAAATAACATTGCAAGCAAAACGTTATGGGCGCTTTGTTGGCATTGAAGGTAATGGTTTATCCATTTCTGCACTAGACGATGACGCTATTGGCTTGTGTATTGCTATTGCTTATCCACTGCAGGTGGCATTTTTACGAGAAGCGAAATCTGCATCGCACCAAAGTGGAAAAAAAGCTGGTGGGGCTGGTCAACCTATTCAAGAGTATAAGCTTGCAAGTGGAAAGGGAGCACAAATCAGCGGCTTGCCATCGACAACCCCGCCTCAGTGGTTAGCTGTGCTGCATGGGCAGCATATCGATAATACGGTAAAAATCCGTCAGGCTCAGCCTATTTCAGAGCCGCTGTTAAGAAGCGTTTTTCCAAATGCGTTTAATCAACAGCGCAGCATTAGGCTCAATCGTGTCAGCGGTCTAATGGAGGCGCGAACCATAACAGGGTTTTATGATATCGATTTAGAAATTCTGCCAGTTTCTAAAGATGCGCGCTCAAAAGATAGCGCGTATTGGGAGCAGGCTACTGTTGAGGCATGGTTAGGCTACCTTGAATCTCTTGCGCTCAAAGAATGGCCCTTGTCTGAAGCCGACTGGCAATGGTGGCGCCGAGTTAAATTAGCTGCACAGTGCGAGTTACCTCAGCCGCAGTCGTTTGATGGTGGCTCACCGTGGCCTAAATCGTTAACTGATGTTGTGCACCAGGCCAAAGAGGGACTTGCAAGTCATTTAGCGCGATGTTCATCGTTAAAAATGTTACATAGTCTACCTTGGAAAGCGGCGCTTAATAATGGACTCACTTGGGCACAACAAGATGCTCTTGCAACACTTTTGCCCATGACGGTACGCATTCCCACTGGGCGAGACGCTGCCTTAGACTATCGAGAGAGCGGCGATGTAGTACTGTCCGTTAAGTTAACGGAAATGTATTCTCAGTCTGCCCCCATTGTTATTGGCAATGGGCACATAACAGTGGTGTGTGAGCTACTCTCTCCGGCCGGCCGGCCGCTACAAACAACCAGTGATCTCAGCACATTTTGGAAGGGAAGTTACAAGGAAATTCAAAAAGAGATGAAAGGACGCTACCCAAAGCATTTCTGGCCAGATGATCCCGCATTAGCAAAGCCAACATCAAAAATTAAAAAGCATTTATAGCTATTCCTTGTTTAAAAACTTACCGACAAAAGTTGTATGTCATGACATACCTTTCTGGTTTATTATTCACGCTGTTACCTCAATGCTAAACCTTGAACTGACTATTATCTATTCAATTTCATATTTAAGTAGATGGTTTCGTTAAAAAATACCTTTTATTAACGTAATTAGCACTCTCTTGTGTCGCAAATGTCGTAAATGTAATTTATTAACTTGAATATGTTTTTTTCTTAGGTGATAAAATAGGAAGCGTAATAAAAATAGCGCGTTTTTAGCGATACATGGCATTTTATACGTATAGCTTGTTTTAAGCGTGTTGACCTAAGGTGGATAGCATGAGCGCAATCCACGCTGCGCGGGTTAACACTTATCCGGTTAGTTGGTGTATTCTTACAGGAGTAACAGTAGGGGCGATGAGTAGACTATGAAGCCTGAACTGCATTCAAAGATATTGCTCGTGGACGATGAAACTAGCGTGCTTCGCGCATTAAGTCGCGTGCTAACGTATGCGGGTTATCAAGTCGTTACGTCGCCTTGTCCGATAGATGCATTAGCTATGGTTAAAGCTGAATCGTTCGATGTCATTATTGCTGACTACCGTATGCCAGAAATGAACGGCGTAGCGTTCCTGCGTAAGTCGCAGCCTCATCAACCTTTTGCCTGTCATTTTATATTGAGCGGTGATGCCGACATTGATGATGTTATAGAGTGCATGAACGATGATGTGGCAGAGCGCTTCTTGCGTAAGCCGTGGGACAACAAACGTTTGCTTGACGAAGTTGGTATTGGTGTTGAAAAGCGAAATAAAAGCCACCTTCTTAGTGTAGCGATGAATAATCAGCCACAAACGTCTGAGCAAATCGATGAGTCAGCATGCGTCTCTGCAACAAACTCGTGCACAGCTATCGGCCCTGCAGCTAACTCCAGTCAACATAGCGCGCTACTAGATCGTCTTAAATCTGCAATCTTTGAAGATGAATTTAGCCTAGTTTACCAGCCAAAAGTATGCGCAAAAACGGGAAGAATTGTCGGTTTAGAAAGTTTACTGCGTTGGAGTATTGAGGGTTACGGCTCAATATCACCAGAGATTTTTATTCCAATAGCCGAAGAAGGCGAATTCATTCGTGGTATTGGTGAGTGGGTATTAAGAGAAACCGCCCGTTTTCAGATGCGATGGCAAACATTTACGTTATTAGACGGTTTTACGCTTGCTTTTAATGTGTCGCCAAAGCAGTTGCTTGATAATGAGTTTGTGAATGTCGTGGAGACCCTGGTAGCGACCGGAGAACTAGTGCCCGAGCACCTATGCGTAGAAGTAACTGAGTCAGTTGCAATTGATGACTTTGATAGATGCTGTAAACAGCTCATGCGCTTGGAAGCGTTAGGTATTGAGATTGCCATAGATGACTTTGGTACCGGGCATACGGCTATCAACTATCTTCTTAATTTGCCGGCGAAGGTGGTTAAATTAGATCGCAGTTTAATTGCGGGAGTAGATAGTGAAGATAAGTGCTACAACGTGGTAAAAAACTTAATCGTGATGGCGCAGTCAATTGGCATGAAAGTGGTTGCCGAAGGTATAGAAGTATCTCAGCACGCAGAGTGTTTAAGAGACATGGGATGTGAGGAACTGCAAGGATTTTATTATAGTAAACCGCTTGCAGAAAATCAGCTGTTGAAAGTGTTGGCACAACAGCCTTACTTAATCTAAGGAGATAGGATGTCAAGTAATCAGGTTGTCATTGTTGACGATGAAGAATTGATCCTCAGGTCAATGAAAAGATTGCTGAGAAGGTTGGCACCTTCATGGTCAGTCCATCTTTTTAATTCTCCAAAGGAAGCTCTCGATAAAATTCAGCAGGGTGAAATAAAGCCCGATCTCGTTATGTGCGATAGACTTATGCCTGGTACAAGAGGTGATGACGTTTTACTTGAGTGCAGGACTCACAATCCAGAGGCCATTCGATTGTTAATGACCGGTGATACGCGGGTTGATATGAGGGAGTTAGTGGCTTCAAATGTGCACATTTTTATTTCAAAGCCTTTCGAGCACGATGATATCAGTGATGTACTCAATCGAGTGGTGCGCATAAAATCACTTCCCTTAAGTGCTTCGGTAAGACAGGCTCTTGGAAGATTAAAAGGGTTGCCTGTGCTTAACGAAACCTATCAGAAGTTAGACAAGCTTCTTAAACGTGAGGACGCCGAACTCGATGACGTGGCTAAGGTAGTAGGAAAAGACCCAACGCTGGTGGCAAACGTGCTGCAAGCCGCAAACTCTCCTTTTCTTGGGTTTCGCGGGCAGGTCTCCTCTGTGAATAAGGCAGTGAAGCGGCTTGGTTTGAATACCATTGCATCTATAGCAGTTGCCTCTAGCCTAAGCCAAACTTACAACATCGACAGTAAATTACATCGGAGTGTTGTGGTACGAGCACTTTCGTCTGCCTTTATTGCAACTCGACTGATGCAGTTGCGAGGCTTTTCGCGAGATCAGGCAGAGTATTCATTTTCGATGAGCTTGCTTGCCTGTATTGGCGAGCTGTATTTAGTAGATGCACCTGAAACTGCAGATGATGTAGAGCTACAGTCTTCATCGAAGCCCATTAGTGCACTTATCACCTACTATCTTCTCACTGTATGGGGAATAGAAGAGCGATTGGTGGAAGATATTCTTTCGGCGTCATGTGAAGTGGCAAGTACTTTGAGCGCTTGTAAGGGAGCAAAAAAGTCGGAAGAGTCAGACGATTCAGAGGGCGCTGAAGGACTTATTGCATCTCAAGTGTTTTATCTCGCCCGTCGCCTAGCGTACGAAGATTTTAATGAGGCGCTAGCAGATGTAGTAAGTATGGATGATTATGCCCAATGGTACCCAGCGCTCAATGCGCTTAAAGAAAACCCACTCGAGGACATTGATTTAGCTGCGCCCAAATAATCACTGGTAATTCAGCCTGCTGCTTTCAGGCTCTACTCAGAAAGCAGGCCTTAAAAACAATGCTGAATAGTCAGGGTAAATTCAGGAGAAAATACCCATGGCTGCTAGACCGAGCGCTTATCCTAACTAGTCTATGAAGCGTGTTTATCTAGCGTAACATCAAGAGCGCTCATTACGTCTAGCCCTGGAAACCCATCTGCAATCATACTATTCGCTATCTGATAATTGCGAATGCCTTCGCGGGTGGCGGGCCCTATAATTCCGTCGGGCTGACCCACATCAAAACCAAGCGTGTTTAGCTTGCTTTGTAGCGCAATGATGTCCTTTCTGCTGTAAGCAGGAAGGTCTGGCAATGTGGCTTTTATGCCTGAGGCTCCGGTGATCTTATCAGCTAAAACACCGACTGCGATGGCGTAAAACTCAGAATTGTTCCATCGCATTATCACTCTAAAGTTTTTATAGGCGATAAATGCAGGCCCTTCGTGACCGGCAGGTACGATGACATAGGCAGAGGTATCTGCAGTACCCAGTTCGCTGCCGTCTGCTCGAGTTACCCCAAGAGCATTCCATTGGCTAAGAGGCTGGCGGTTTTTGTAGCCAGAAAGTCGATAGTCAAAGTTCTCAGGCAGCGTAATTTCCCGCCCCCATCGAAAACCGGCGTCCCATCCTAAGCTTGCAAGAAAGTTAGCAGCAGAAGACAGTGCATCTTCTTCACTGGCCCACAGGTTAATTTGTCCGTCGCCATCACCATCTATGGCGTAATGGGTATATGCCGAGGGCATAAACTGAGTGTGTCCCATGGCGCCCGCCCAAGAGCCTACCATTTCTTCGCGCTCTAGCTTTTCTCTTTCAAACAGCTTAACCGCGACTAAAAACTCTTTTGTGAAATACGTGCTGCGGCGTTTATCGCAGGCTAATGTGGCCAGAGAATCGAGTACCGGCATCTTGCCCTTGTAGTTGCCAAAGTTTGTCTCTAACCCCCAGAATGCCAGCAGATAATGTGGCGGCACGCCATACTCGTCACTTAATTTGTGCAGTAAGGTTTTGTGCTTCGCGTACATTTCTTTGCCTTTATTGGTGCGCCACTCGGTAACTCGTTTACTGAAGTAACCCGGAAAGGTCTGCACGAACTCGGGCTGACTTCTGTCGTACTTAATCACGTTATCTTGATGTACCAATGAAGGAAAAATGGCATCTATAGTTTGTTTGCTAACGCCTTGTTGCATCGCTTCTTTTTCAAGCTGTGCTGTGCAGGAGGCGAAGTTTTCGTTCGCGCTGGCAGATGAAATAGAAACGCTTGTGATCAACAGGGCCAAAGAGACAGATGAAATCATCCGTATTGCTGAGCGCGCAGGGCGACAGGTTACAAACGGCATTGTCGATGGAAAAATTGATGATGAAAAAGCTGAACGCATAGTAAATTTCCTTTGTTACTTGCTTGCATGCTATCGCATTGTGACTGCAAAGTGCGAGCTAAATTCCATTGTAGGTCAGGGTTTGTTGCAGCTGCTGTTGTTTAGATGTTGGTTAGCTGTTGTTGCATCAAGGGCGCAGTGGTAATGTTCACAGCATTAATTTAAGGGACGGTAAGCGGTACGCGCTTACCTTTTTATGGCGCTTCCTCGTGGCAAAAAGACAATCAAATAGTAGTTCAACAGTAAAAAAGACAGCAAGAAAAAGCAATTCAAACACAAAGCAAAAAACCAAAGGTAGCCGGATTTTCGGTGCTTTCTGGCGACTATCACTAGTTGCGCTTGTGGTACTTGGTGCATATGCATTCTATCTCGATGCACAAATCAAAAAAGGCTTTTCAGGCAACAAGTGGGAAGTGCCCGCACAAATTTTTGCGCGCCCACTAAGCCTAAGTAAAGGCGAAGAAATCACGCCATCAGAGGTCATTGATGAGTTAGATCTTTTAGGCTATCGAAAAGTGGCATTTGCCAACAATAGTGGTGAGTACAGCTATCAAAATAGAGTGCTAACTGTTCAGCGTCGAGCGTTTCAGTTCCCAGACGGAGCAGAGCCTTTAAGACATCTTATTGTCACTTGGGAAGGGGCGAAGGTGTCAGAAATTTACGATAAAACGGAAGAGCGACCGTTTGGCACAATCAGGCTTGAGCCATGGCTGGTAACTCGCATGACAAGTGGTTCTAGTGAAGATCGCATGTTGGTGTCACTCGATACTGTTCCCGAATTATTGCCAAAAGCTCTGACGTTGGTAGAAGACCGTAACTTTTATAATCACCACGGGGTAGCCCCGCTTTCAGTGGTGCGTGCCTTGGTGGCGAATATCGCTGCCGGAAGAACCGTACAGGGCGGCAGCACGCTAACCCAACAGTTGGTCAAAAATATGTTTTTAACCCGAGAGCGATCGCTAGTCAGAAAAGCGAAAGAAGCGATAATGGCAGTGATCATCGACGCTCGATATAGCAAATCTGAGATAATTGAAGCCTATTTAAACGAGGTCTTTTTAGGCCAAAACGGCAACATGGCCGTGCACGGTTTCGGCTTGGCAAGCTACTTCTACTTTGACAGGCCTGCCAATGAATTAAGCGTTCCTGAAATTGCGACCTTAGTGGCTATCATCAAGGGGCCGTCTTATTACAATCCTCGAAAATATGCAGAGCGCACTAAAGAGCGAAGAGACTTGGTTTTGCGCATGTTGTTTGACGAAAATGAGATTAATCGCGATGAATACGAACGTTACGTGAATAGGCCTCTTAGCTTAGCAAGCGGCGCAAGTTTAGCCAGTGGAAAGCACCCTGCGTTTATGGATCAAGTTCGTAGAGAGCTGAACGAAATATTAGCAGAGCCCAGCTTAAGAGATTCAGGGGTTAAAGTATTTACTACCCTTGATATTGTTGCACAGCGCCGCGCGGAGCGGGCTCTGTCCACTACCTTAGATGGACTTCAAAAAGACAGAAAGGCTGCACTACAGGGTGCAATGGTGGTCACCGATAGCGCAACAGGTGAAGTCAGAGCGATCATCGGTGATAGGAATGTCGCGTACAACGGTTTTAATCGAGCGTTAGACGCCAAGCGTCCCATAGGGTCGTTAGTGAAACCTGCGGTATACCTTACTGCCCTTGAAGACCCCGCTCAGTTTAATTTGGCAACGCCCTTAGAAGATAAGCCTATTACTCTTGAAAGTAAAAATGGTAAACCGTGGTCGCCACAAAACTACGACAAAGAATTTAGAGGGCAAGTGCCATTATTGCAGGGACTGACAGAGTCACTCAACATTCCAACTGTTAACTTAGGCATGCAGGTGGGCTTAAATACACTGGCCGATACCATAGAGCGCCTTGGGGTGAGTACACCCCTAGAAAAAGTGCCTTCAATGACACTTGGGGCGTTTGAATTAACGCCATTTGCAACTAACCAAATGTATCAAACTTTGTCTAATGATGGACGCTATATTCCACTGCACACGGTGACTTCGGTAGTGACATCGGAAAACGCGCTTCTGTGGAAAAAAGCAGAGTTTTATTCCCAACGAGCAGATGAAGCGGCCACTTATCTATTGAATTATGCGCTTTATAAAGTCACCACAGAAGGTACGGCAAAGCGAGTTGGGGCCACCTTTGGCAGCGTTAATATGGCGGGCAAAACGGGTACGACAGACGACTATCGCGACAGTTGGTTTAGCGGTTTCGATAGAAATCATGTGGTGACGGTTTGGGTGGGTAATGATGATAATCAATCGGTGAATTTAACCGGCGCTGGCGGTGCACTGCCAGTGTTTGTTAACTATATGAAGTCACAAGCGCCCAAATCACTTTCCAGAAGATTTCCCAGAGGTTTAGGTATTGCCCACTTTGATGCAAAAACAGGGGCAGTGGTTGTTGCGGGGTGTGCTGGAAGTTTGAGCGTTCCGGCCATACTAGATGTGCTTCCTCCACCAGAACAAGACTGTAGCGGGCGTCCGGTAGACGATGCCAACGACGGTAAAAAGAAAAGCTGGTGGGAACGTATATTTGGATAAAAAAATGCTCCAGTAAGAAGATAGAAAGCAAATATTTACACTAGGGTTCTTTATTCCCTAAGGAGATTCCCTAAGAAGGGCTAATACTTGTTGCGTAATGTCTATCTTCTACCGGAGCTAAAAGCCCAGGGAGGCTTTGGGAACAAAAATGGTTAATGTCCTTTTTGAAAAAACAGGCGCGCGGTCGAAAAAGCGATAGCGCTCACTGCGAAAGCAATGAAAGGACCAAGTACTAACATCAGTAAGGTACTGGCAGCAATCATGACTAACTCCTTACGCATCGTTATCGTCAGACGCTACAGTCGAATCGTCTGAAGACACGTCCGAGAGTGGCATTATCAATAAATCCACAACGTGTATATCAGCAATTAATGTAGCTGTCTTACTTGCGTTTGGCTCGAACGTGTGACTTGCCGTCATCACGTCAAACGTAATACGTGTTGATGTTTCTTGTTTAACCTCGTTCATGGCGCTTGCCACTAGGTAGTCGGTATGCGACTGCAATGCAGAGACATTGTCGTTAGCCATTAATGATGCGCTGAAAGTACCAGAAGTCAGCAGTAATGCAGTGATAAGGTTGCGACGCGTAAACATAATATTTTCCTATTAATAAAAGTTGAACACTGCACTGATACATACTGCGTGGCAGCTTTCGATATTGTTAAAACTCGTGATTCTTAACGTAGAGAAAGTTTGTTTCTCATTACCATCAACGTATTGCGAGTGTTGTGCCACTTTTATTTTCTGCCTTAACTTTATGATTTTATTGATTTAGTTTGTTTGGCATAAAAGGGGATGAACGAGAGATGAATAGTGGAAGACTAAAAAGTAGTGTTTTTGAAACTGACTTGGTGAAATTCGCCAATCTTAATTTGGCTAATTGAATCTACTTAATGAAATACGGTCTATGCCCTACTAATTACGAGCTATCAACTATGACCTACTAAATTTGGCCTACTAGTTTTGCCCTTTGGATTTATTCTGTTGGATTAACTCTACTAAAATAGGGTAAGAAGTAAGGTTCGAAAAAAGGTAGGTACCCAATACCACAATGAGGCAAGAGAGCAAGTTAGGCCTTCCTTGTCAGAAGGCTAACGATCAGCAGGATTATAATTTAGGTTACCGTTGCAGTAAAAGCTACGATGAAGCTTTAAGCTTAGACATCGCTGCTACCGCAAAAGCAATAATAGCTCCCGCCACCACGCCAACAGCCCCATCGGCTAAAATAGACATAGCAAATTCAGCACTAGGCATTAGCTCTGTTGCCCACAGGGTTACGTGATGCAAAAAACCAATACTGTGAGTGAGGATACCGCCGCCCACGAGGAACATGGCTATGGTGCCTACCACCGCAAGGGTTTTCATAATAGCCGGAGCTGCTACAAGAAGAGTTCGTCCAATTAAGCGCTGCATAGTGTTCATAGTGCCGGTGAGCGACTTGCGCAGCATATAAAGCCCCACATCGTCCATTTTTACTAAGCCTGCTACTAGTCCATATACGCCAACGGTAATGGCTAAGCTCAATGCAATTAAAACGCCCACTTGGGTTATTAATGTTGCGTCGCTAACGGTGCCTAAGGCAATCACTATAATTTCAGCTGACAGGATAAAATCGGTGCGTATTGCGCCCTTTATCTTTTTTTGCTCGAAGGCCACCATATCAACATCTTCATGAGCAATGGCTTCTATTCGCGCTTCCCGCTCTTGAAGTTGGTCATCGTGAGGAAGATATTTATGCAACAGTTTTTCAGCCCCTTCAAAGCATAAGTACAGCCCGCCTAACACTAACAGTACGGTAATGAGCGAAGGGATAAAGGCACTAATGGCTAGGGCTGCAGGCACCAATATGGCTTTATTCAGCAACGACCCTTTTGCCACGGCCCACACAACAGGCAATTCTCTGTCTGCTTTAATACCTTGCACTTGGTCAGCGTTTACCGCCAAGTCGTCACCCAAAACGCCAGCGGTTTTTTGGGCTGCTACTTTTGACATAGTGGCAATGTCGTCCATTAAGGTGGCAATATCGTCGAGTAAGGCAAGTAGATTAGCTCCAGCCACAGATTATTCCTTTTTAATGAGAGAGTGATTAAATCATTAGGCTACTAGGGCGTGTTGATCTTTGTTGTACGAGTTTTGGGCTAAACGTACAGCAAAGATCAACACGCCCTCGATTATTAGATAGGCAGAATACGCCGTAATGCCAATGTTTGGCAACACAACATTACGGTAGCAATGTGTTAATTCGATTGGTCATCGTTTTCAGGTGTTTTGTTAATCCGGGCCTCGATAAACCGCTGGTATTCATTTCTTTTAGAACACTTCATGGTACCGCCGCCCAAACTGCTAAGTACTAGAGCTACTTTATTTGTGGTACTACTGCAATTTATTATCTTTACTGGACGCTGATTATATAGCTTTGCATCTCTATCTTCGCCTTTTCTGGGGTCGATAATGTTTGGGCTGTTTTTATTTGTTGTATAAGATGAAGCCGCATTAGCAGACTCTTCACCAATACGGGCTTCATTATAGCTGTCTAAATAGTCTGCCGCGGCTTGTGCGCTAGACACATTTAAACGACCGGCTTCACGGTTAACGTTCGGCTTCGATACTTGGGAAGGTGATTCTTCTAGAGGTGCTTCTTTTGAAAGTGCCTCTTCTAGCTGTGATGGGTGAGCATCTGGCAGGGGCTTAGTTTCTGTAGACTGCTCGGGCTCAGCGTTTGGCTTGTCCAGAGTGTCAGCCGTTTGAGGGGGCTGTATTTCGCTATTTGTTGATTTTTCCTCAATTGCATTTTTATTTACTATTTCTGCCGTTTCCTCGTCTACAACTTCCTCGTTAACTGCTTCTTTGTTTAATAATAGGCTAGGCTCAATAGTTTTTTTTGCAGGTGGCTGAAACAGCACGGCCTGTATTGTGGGGGCAGGGGAAAGGCTGGCAATAGCTGCTTTCTTTTTTTCAATACCATACTGGCTTACTACAACAACTGTGATGATTGCCCCAGCATGAATAAGCAGCGACACCAAAGCCGTACGCCATGCATAACGCTGTTTGCGTGCATGGTGTTGTAAGGGGCGCTCGGGCGCGAAAAACATTACTGTACTGGTGCTCATTAGAATTAACAGACCGAGTAACCCAATGATAGTTCCACTTTTTTCAGCTTTTATACGCTGCGACCTTATGCTCTTTTCCCTTGCGATAAACAGACTCAATTTCGTTCAGCAAGGCTAAGCCATTTGCTTTGCCTCAAAAGCCCCCGAGCGCGGATGACGGGATATGAGAAGGTCAATACGCGCTTCTACTCGTCTTAATTTTTGGTGAATCGATCGTGTGCGCGCTATTGTTGGGCATTCTTTCTGCGCTGCACCTTATTGGTGCGTTGTTTTTGGTTTATCTTCCTCTGATTTCGATTATCTAACTGATTTTAATGCATAATTATTTATGGCATGGCTCTTGGTATAGTATTCGTCAAGTACGCATATTTGCAGAATAATCACAATAAACTGGGAGCATCACATGAAATTAGTCACTGCTATCATCAAGCCGTTTAAGCTAGATGATGTTCGTGAAGCCATTTCAGAAATCGGGATTGACGGTTTAACCGTTACCGAAGTAAAAGGCTTTGGACGTCAAAAAGGTCACACCGAACTCTATCGCGGCGCGGAATATCAGGTAGATTTTTTACCAAAAGTAAAGTTGGAAATTGCCGTACAGGACGATCAGGTAGAGCGTTTGGTCGAGGCCATCGTTGGTGCTGCCAAAACGGGCAAAATTGGTGACGGTAAGGTCTTTGTATACGACCTAGAGCATGCCGTTCGTATTCGAACTGGTGAGTCGGATACCGACGCGCTGTAAGCCACAACGATATTTTTGCGGAGAAAACCATAATGGAAATCACTTTTGAACTTGGGTATGCGCTAGATACCTTTTACTTCTTAATTTGCGGCGCGCTAGTCATGTGGATGGCTGCAGGTTTTGCAATGCTTGAAGCTGGCTTAGTAAGAGCCAAAAACACTACTGAAATTCTGACTAAAAATATCTCGTTATTTGCCATAGCCTGCACTATGTATATGGTTTGCGGCTACGGAATCATGTACGGCGGTGGCGACTGGGGGCCTTTCCTCAGCGGCATCTTAAGCGACGGCGCAACGGGTGTCGCAGAAGAGCCTGCTACTTATGCGCCTTCTGCTGACTTCTTCTTCCAAGTCGTCTTCGTTGCAACGGCTATGTCTATCGTGTCTGGTGCGGTTGCTGAGCGTATGAAGCTATGGGCTTTCTTAGCATTCACTGTGGTAATGACAGGTTTCATCTACCCGATGGAAGGTGCATGGACTTGGGGTGGTGAAGCGGTATTCGGTCTATACACGCTTGGCGATCTAGGTTTCTCAGATTTTGCAGGCTCGGGTATTGTTCACATGGCAGGTGCAGCAGCTGCACTGGCGGGTGTGTTAATTCTTGGTGCTCGTAAAGGTAAATACACCGCAGATGGTAAAGTTAATGCTATTCCAGGTGCTAACCTGCCTCTCGCAACCCTAGGTACATTTATTTTGTGGATGGGATGGTTTGGCTTTAACGGCGGTTCAGTACTTGCTACTGCAACGGTTGAAAGTGCAAACTCTGTTGCTATCGTATTTATGAACACTAACGCAGCCGCAGCCGGTGGTACTATTGCTGCGCTTATCGTAGCGCGTATTTTATTCGGTAAAGCTGACTTAACAATGGCATTAAACGGTGCGTTAGCCGGTTTGGTTGCTATTACCGCAGAGCCTTCTACGCCCAGCCCACTAGAAGCAACACTATTCGGCGGCCTTGGTGGTATTTTGGTAGTACTTAGCATTGTTGGTCTTGATAAGCTTAAGATTGATGATCCAGTAGGTGCTATCTCAGTTCACGGTGTTGTTGGTTTACTTGGTCTTCTACTTGTTCCAATTACTAACGACGGTTCAAGCTTCTCTGGTCAGCTTATTGGTGCGGCAACTATCTTTGTTTGGGTATTCGTGGCCAGCCTAGTAGTGTGGTTAGCGCTTAAAGCAACCATGGGTATCCGTGTTACTGAAGAAGAAGAGTTTGACGGTGTAGACATGAGCGAATGTGGTTTGGAAGCATACCCAGACTTCACTAGCAGTCGCTCATAAACACACGTAGTAATTCACATTGATGTAGGCAGCGAAAAAAATAGAATAATGCCTAACTATCATCACTTAAGCCTCGCATTTGCGAGGCTTTTTTCGTTCTGCGATAAACCTAGGCGTATTGCGCCTTAAACGCTACACTAGAAATGGAAGTTCAAAGAGGTTTCGACACGAAACTGCCAGTGACAAACGTAAGCACACCAACATTGTTTATAAAAAACGTGCTTTGGATTAAAAGAGAAACGACGGGGCTACTGAGATGAGAGCTACACTAACACACTCACTTTTCGCGATGACGCTCGTAATTACACTATGCAGCACGCTTTGTGTATCGTCTTCACAGGCGTATGACAGAGTAACGGGCAAGCCATTTGCCAGTCGGTCGGAGGTTATAGCACAGCATGGCATGGCGGCAACCAGTCAACCCTTAGCAACGCAAGTTGCTCTGGATGTGCTAAAGCAAGGTGGAAGTGCTGTGGATGCTGCCATTGCAGCAAATGCTATGCTTGGCCTAGTTGAGCCTACAGGTAGTGGTATAGGAGGAGACTTATTCGCCATTGTATGGGATGCCAGTGAACAAAAGCTAGTTGGTTTAAATGCATCAGGCCGTTCTCCCCTTTCGCTGACTAAAGCGGTGTTTGTAGAGCGTGGGTTAAACAAAATCCCTAAGTTTGGTCCCTTACCTGTATCCGTTCCTGGTGCGGTAGACGGCTGGTTTGAGTTACATGAAAAGTTCGGCAAGTTGCCTATGTCTACTCTTTTGACTCCTGCTATCGAATACGCCAAAAATGGCTTTCCAGTATCTGAATTAATCGCGTATTACTGGCAAATGAACAAAGACAGAATAGGCCACTACGATGGCTTCGCTGAGACCTACCTCATCAACGGCAATGTGCCCAAAAAAGGCGACATATTCAAGAATCCTGGGCTTGCCGTTACCTATGAAAAAATAGCGACCGGCGGTCGTGATGCGTTTTACAAAGGCGATATTGCTCGCGCCATTGATGCGTATATGGACGCTCAGGGCGGATTTCTTTCTTATCAAGATTTAGCGTCTCATACATCACAATGGGTTGAGCCAGTATCGGCAAATTACCGTGGTTACGATGTGTGGGAGCTGCCTCCAAACGGACAAGGAATTGCCGCACTGCAAATCCTTAATGTGCTTGAACGCTACGATATAGAAGGCATGGGGTTTAACTCTGCCGATTATATTCACACCTTTGTAGAAGCCAAAAAGCTCGCATTTGAAGATAGAGCAAAGTTTTACGCTGATCCCGACTTTAATAATATTCCTGTAGATTGGTTGATTTCAAAAGAGTATGCCAAAAAGCGACAGGCGCTCATTGATATGGAAAAAGCAGCGTTGCGGGTAGATGCAGGTATTTATGAGGGCGATACTATTTACCTAACTGTGGCAGATAAAGACGGCAATATGGTTTCGCTAATTCAAAGTAATTATCGCGGAATGGGGTCGGGTATGACGCCGCCAGGTTTAGGCTTTGTACTGCAAAATAGAGGTGAAATGTTTACGCTAGAAGAGGGGCACTACAACGAGTATCGCCCCGGCAAACGTCCATTTCATACTATTATTCCGGCATTTGTTACCCGAAACGGTCGTCCCGTGATGAGCTTTGGGGTAATGGGCGGTGGCACACAGCCTCAAATGCACGCACAAATCATCGTTAATATTCTGGATTTTGGTATGAACTTGCAAGAAGCCGGTGATGCACCGCGCATTCTTCACAGTGGCTCAAGCAGTCCAACGGGTGAATTAATGCTAGACGGTGGCTATGTAAGCTTAGAGTCAGGGTTCGATGAGGCGGTGCAGCGAGAACTCATGGAGAGAGGCCATAAACTTCAGCGCGTAGTGGGTGCGTTTGGCGGCTATCAAGCAATCGCTTGGGATGCCAAAAAAGGCGTGTATTTTGGCGCTTCTGAAAGCAGAAAAGATGGACAAGCTGCAGGGTATTAAGCACACTGACAATACTCGTCACAGCAAGGGATTTAACCGCCTGTAACAGGATTCGTATAACATCTGTAATAACGGTTAATAAGCGCTGTTTGAATGAGTAGTTTTTATAAGTGCTTTAAGAAAACTTCAAATAATAACAAGAGCTGCAATGACACAACCACAAAAAGGCATATGCGCAGAGCCAAATTTGCATGCGCAATATTTGATGCTCAATGTTGTCGATGAGGACAGCGAAGCCGTAAGAGCAAAATTAGCGAGGGTGCTCGATATTTTCGAGCACTTTGAAAATGAGCATTACGAAGCCATGGTTACCGGTGTTATTGCGGTGGGAACCAGCTATTGGGCCGATGTTTATCCAGGACTCATTCCCGTTGAACTTGCTCCTTTCCCCGATATGCAATGTGAAGACAGAAGCGCGCCAAGCACACCTTGCGATTTGTTTATCCAGATTCGAGCGGACCGACTTGATATCTGCCACGCTGTCGGTATCGAGGTGATGGACTTATTGCGCATTCATGTTGAGCTGGTAGAACAGGTACGGGGGTTTCGCTACCTCGACGGTCGCGACCTTAACGGTTTTCTTTATGCTACCGACAATCCGAGGGGTGTTGCTCGCAGAAAAGTCGCCATCATCAGCGAAGAAGACGACCCTGATTTTCATGGAGGAAGCTACTTACATGTACAGCGATATCGACATGATCTCAGGCGTTGGAATAGTCTGTCTGACCGCCAAAAAGAGCAAACAATGGGAACCACTCAGCAACACAATCTACCTAGTGTTGAACAGTCCCCCTCGTCACACTGCGTTCGCGCTTCAAGCTCATCTGACGGTGATGAAGCGTCTAAACTTATGAAGCAGGGGATGCCCTACGGAGATATGGCGTCCCAAGGTTTATTCTTTGTTTGCTGTAGCGCAAGTGCGCGACCCTTTAAGCATATGTTACAAAGTCAGATATACGGCAATGGAGAAGGGGATTACGATCGGTGGTTAGATTTTACGAGTGCAGAGACCGGCGCGGCGTTCTTTGCACCCTCTGTTAACTTTATAAAAGCGCAGGCAATGCTACCTAATAATGATTAAGCGACTATACAGAGTCTGGATAGGAACCAAACGTCTATCCGCTTATCGCAACATCCTTATTGCAGCACTAGAGCGCCATCCCAGTCGTCATCTAAGTCTATATTTCGATAAATTCGGCATACATCTATATGATGATGAGCTAGGGTATCATTTGGATTAACCGCCAACGCGGTTTCAAAATAGGCAATTGCTTCGTCCCACTGCTTGTTAATACGACACGCTAGACCCGCTGCAATTTTTGCTTGAACCGAGAGTCTTGTCTCCTGCTCAGCGTCGCTGAGGTGACTTAATACCTCATAGATTTCAATTGGTGCCTGACGGCCTTTTACTCTTACCCAATCGAGTAAGCGAGTCCTAATAGGATAGCCTGCCCCTAAGGTTTGCAGTACCTGTGCACTCACAATTATATCAGCTCGGTATTTGGAGGTTAGTGCTTCAAGGCGTGAAGCAATATTAACACTATCACCAATCACCGTGGTGTCCATGCGATCATCTGAACCTACGGTTCCCATGATTACATTGCCAAAGTGTATCCCGATCCCCATGTTGACCGCGGCATAGTTGCTATTCTTTCTATGTCCATTGTATATGGTGAGTGCTTTTCTTAAATCCAGTGCGGCGTTTAAAGAATCAATAGCTTTATCTCTTGCCGTACCGCCGGGATGGTCGAATAAGGCCATTATTCCATCACCCATGAACTTGTCGATAAAACCACTGTTTTGGTGAATGGGGTCGTTCATACGGGTAAAGTAAGAATTGAGGAAATTCATCAATTCTTGAGGTGTTATGCGCTCAGAAAAGCCAGTAAACCCTCTAATGTCGCAAAACATGATAGCGACTTCATTTTCTGACGCGTAGCCCAAACCAAGGTTGTCTACATCAGTATTGGCCATATGCTCTACAAACTGTTTGGGCACAAACTTTTGAAAAGTTTGGTTCAATCGCAGGGCTTCATCGGCAGCTTCTTGAAACCTAATCTCTTTTTCGATACTTAAATCAGTATTGCGCCTGTTCTTTTTAAATTGCGCTACTCTGCGGGCAAATCGGCGACTGCGTCGAACAAGCAGTACCGTGATAACGGCGCTATAGACGAGGAGTAAAACTATCCCTATTCCTAAAAACCATTCCATAGATGACATTAGCTATTCTTATTCAAAGTGACTTTATAATGAGAATGAAGACATTAATACAAGAAAGTGTGAACAAAAGCGTACTAACAATATAATACAAAAATATAGCACGAAAATTTCGGAATCTTGTAAGTGCCTTCTTGTCACTAAGGTAAACGTATACCGTAGTGTAATTCAAGTGAACAATAGTTGAGAAAAGAGATTGATCAAAAAAAGACCCTCAATAACAAAGAGCGCAGTTATTAAAGGGCCGATAAATGATTACACTGGTTACTAGAGGGCACAGCATTTGATGTGCTCTCTAGGTATACCGGCTTTGTGCACACAGCATTAGTACAGACAGGGCTACTTCACAAATGCCTTACAGCGAAGCAAACACCTTATCTGCAGCAGCGAGTGTTTTTTCTATGACACTGGCATCGTGGGCTTTAGATACAAACCCTGCTTCATAAGAGGCAGGGGCTAGGTATACACCCTCGTTCAGCATGCCGTGATAAAACTTATTAAATTGCTCGGTATTGCAATTAATGGCCTGTTTGTAATTCGTTACCTTCTCAACGTCGGTGAAGAATAACCCAAACATACTGCCTGCAACATTAGTAGTTAGACTAATATTGTGCTTGTCGGCCAGTGCCTGCATGCCATCTACTAGCGCCTGCGTATTCTCAAAAATTGAGTCATAGAGGCCTTCCTGCTGCAGTTGCTCCATAGCCGCAAGGCCAGCGGCCATGGCTACCGGGTTGCCCGAGAGCGTTCCTGCTTGGTATACGGGACCAGTTGGGGCGATGTGCGTGATAATATCTTTTCTACCGCCAAAGCAGCCTACCGGCATGCCGCCGCCGATGACCTTACCAAGACACGTGAGGTCAGGTTTTACACCGTATCGTTCTTGTGCGCCGCCGCGAGACACACGGAAGCCCGTCATGACTTCGTCAAAAATAAGTACACTTGAATATTCATCGCATACCGCGCGAAGGCCTTCAAGAAAGCCTTCTACAGGCGGAATACAATTCATGTTGCCAGCCACTGGCTCGACAATTATGCAGGCAATGTCGTCGCCATGTGCCTTGAAGATCGCTTTAACCGATTCGATATTGTTATATTCAACGGTGAGCGTATGTTCCGCCACATTGTCGGGTACGCCAGGAGAGCTCGGCACACCCAGTGTCAGAGCACCTGAGCCCGCTTTTACTAGCAGCGAGTCGGCATGCCCATGATAGCAGCCTTCAAACTTCACAATTTTGTTTCGGCCCGTATAGCCACGTGCTAGCCGTATTGCTGACATTGTCGCTTCGGTGCCTGAATTTACCATGCGCACCATCTCCATTGACGGCACCATTTTGCTAACCGTTTCAGCCATAATGACCTCGGCTTCGGTAGGCGCGCCAAACGACAAACCGCTGTAAGAAGCCTCTATAACGGCCTCTCTTATTTTAGGGTTGTTGTGCCCTAATACCATTGGACCCCATGACTGAATGTAGTCAATGTACTGTTTACCGTCTACATCCCACATATATGCGCCATCTGCTTTAGTAATAAAGCGAGGCGTTCCACCTACCGCTTTAAAAGCGCGCACAGGTGAATTTACACCACCTGGAATGGTGATTTGAGCTCGGGCAAATAGTGTTTCAGATTTTGTCATGTAATTACTTACTCTTATTGCTGTACCAAACGACGTCACGTTCGTATTTTGTGACCAAATGCTCTACACCAAGAGTGAGAGCAAATAAGGCCATTCTTACCAACACACCATTATCGGTTTGTCGGAAAATGGCTAGGTTTGGATTAAGGTTTAAATCGTTGTCTAGCTCGTTGGCTTCCATACGAGAATCTCGCGGAAGTGGATGCATGATGACGGTCTTAGACTGAAAGTGTCGTGTGTAAATCGATTGATTTAACCGAAACTTTCCGCGGTACTTATTGGCTTCATCTTGCGAAGGGAATCGCTCTTCCTGAATACGAGTTTGATAGCAAATGTCCGCATCCATGCTGCCTTCTAGGGTATCGGTGATAGTAAGTTGATGACCCGCTTGCTCAATAGCATCAATGACAGGTTGCGGCATGGCTAATTCTTGAGGCGATATTAAGGTAAAACGAACATTATTAAATAAACACAATAAACGGGATAATGAATGCACAGTTCGTCCATAGCGCAAATCGCCGATCATCGCGATATGCAGTCCATCAATACCTTGGCCGTTGTATTCTAACTCACGCTTAATCGTAAACAGATCTAATAGAGCTTGGGTAGGGTGTTCGTTTGCACCATCGCCGCCATTAATGACGGGGACTCGGCTTCCCTCAGCAAATTCCGCCACAGAACCGGCTGCTGGATGACGCATGGCGATAATATCGGAATAACCACTTAGTACTCTTGCGGTATCGTAAAGAGACTCACCCTTTGCCAGCGCTGAACTCGACATTCCGGTCGTTTCTCGTACTTCACCACCTAACAAGTTGAAGGCGGTACCAAAACTCACGCGAGTACGGGTACTGGGTTCAAAAAAAAGGTTACCAAGTATGGCGCCTTCTAATACCGTCGTGCGTTTTTCTCGTCTTGCATAAGGTTGCATGGAATCGGCTACTGAGAACACCTTCTCAATGGCCTCCCGATCGAATTGATTAACCGAAAGAATATGGTTACCAGTAAAGTCAGACATAAGCCACTCAATCATTAACGAAAACGCCGCTAGTGTATAACAAACCGCAGAATAAGTAATCTTTAAGCAGTAAACACTGGGCCTACAGAGCTTATTAGCGAATAAAATCTTCCCGTCAAGCCTAAAATTTGTACAGCAAAGATCAAGGCGCCATATTCATGTTATGGGAATGTAATTGACTCTTTCTGTTGCAGTTAACCATGGACATTATCTATCGCGATAATAAGCAAACAATACTGATATTTTTTCTGCCGCTTGGCTTACGTGCTTGTGAATCTGTGCATCGTCCATGGCAGGGTGGATTCCGCACAACACCATGGTGTGAAATTCACCTTTCAAAAGTGCGCAATAATCAACGGCAAGTTGATTTGCTTGCTCTTGCGTTATGTCACCTTTGCCTAACTGATAAATCGTATGACCTAGAGAGTCTAGTGCGCGTTGGGGACCGGCTTGATAAAAAAGCAACGCCACGTGAGAGTTATTCACTGCCTCGGCGATAATAACTCTGAAAATGCCGACAGTTTCAGGGTCTTGAATCAGGCGTATAAACTGACTTCCAACTCTGTAAAGGCAGTCTAGTATGCTCGGTTTCTTTAAGGCGGACTCAAAAATTTCAGGAGTATCTAGCTGATATGCTCTGCATTTAGACGATATGGCTGATTGAAAAAGGACGTCTTTGCTATCAAAGTGGGAGTAAACCGTTTGCTTTGAAACGCCAGAGGCTTTAGCAATGCCGTCCATAGAGGTGTTAGCAAAGCCATCTTTCAAGAAAAGTCGCGATGCAGCCTGTAAGATAAGCCGAGATTTCTCTTCGCTTTTTGGCCTACCTTGTTTTTTTAATTGCGACACCATGATCCTCGCTTACAAAATGAAAGAATATATAAATATCATACTGGACGGTCTAGTATTTATATACTAGCATCGCAGTATGCATTTGCAAACATCATCACCGAGTGTAAAAACATGAATATGAATTCTGCTGACACCTCGTCAACGGCAAGTAACGCATCCCTATACATTGCAATCGTCGTTTTCACTGCCGCGTTAGTGCTGCTGTTGGTGGCGGCTGGAATAGGTAATGCCGCGCAGATACCTCAAGCTCGAGCGCCAATGTCGGTTGTCACCGGCACCATAAAAGTGCAACAGCAGTTTGAAACGCCAATAAGCGTATTTGGTTTAGTTGAATCTCCAAAGTCAACTTCACTGTCTTTTGATACTAGCGGTCAAATAGAGGAAGTGTTGGTTGAAGAGGGTGATGCGGTGTCAAAGGGCGATGTTGTCGCTCGGCTAGATACTCAGCGTTTAAGAGCACAGCAAGAGGAACTTAAGGCCTCTTTGGTGCGAGTGAAGGCAGATTTAAACTTGGCCAATATCAATAATGATCGAACTCAATCACTGGTAGAAAGAAAACTAGAGTCTGCACAGCGACTGGATGAAACAAAAGCCTCCCTTAGTGTGGCTAATGCTCGGGTAGACGAAATTGAAGCATCACTTAACTCGATGAATGTGGCACTTGATAGAGCTGTGCTTTACGCGCCGTTCGACGGTCAAGTCAACGGACGTTTCTTTGATGAGGGAAGTGTTGTTAACGCCACAATGGCGGTTGTTGGTATTACGAGTAACGAACACTTTCAAGCTCGCTTCGCTGTGCCGGCAGATATTATTGACCAGTTTGATATTGGTGAGCCTGTCATTATCAGAATTGGCGAGCAAAATGCGGAGGGCGTGGTAACCCAACGCCTCGCTGTGAGAAATATACAAACTAGAACAGTCGACGTTTTGGTAACTCTGAACAGTAATGATGAAGTACGACCTGGCGACATGGCTATTTTGTTTGGCGTACGTTCCCACGATGAACAAGGAAGCTGGCTTCCGGTGACGGCATTGAGCAACGGGCTGAGGGGCCTGTGGCGAGTATTTGTTTTAAGCGGTACAGCTCATAATGAGAGTGGCACAGCAATTGAAGCAAGAGTGGTCGAGGTGGTTTACACCGACGGGAACAGCGCCTTCGTCCGTGGGGCACTAAAAGAGGGGGAACGCTATATCGTAGACGGTACTCACAAGCTGTCCCCTGGACAGCGCGTATCCGCTGCCAGTGTATCAACCCAAACGCAGACACAAACAGAGCGTAAATCTTACTCTGAGCGCAGTGCCCTAGAAAGCGGTGTTCAACGCGACGGTCAAAACAGCGCGCAATACGCTGGAGCACAGTAATGAAAACGCCTCACGCTGGTATAGAGAAAGACTTTCCGTGGTACACGCTTTTTTATCGTCGGGGACATCTGCTGGTGTTAAGTTTAGTGATCATCATGGTTGCCGGACTATCAGCACTGGGCTCGTTGCCACGTATTGAAGACCCAAGGATTGATACGCGCAATGCGTTAATTATTACCCAGTATCCTGGGGCGTCGGCAGAGCGTGTCGAAGCGCTTGTCAGTGATGTTTTAGAGGACAGGCTGCGAGAAATATTTGAAATCAAAGAAGTAAAGTCTACATCCCGGGCGGGTATTTCAGTCATTCTAATAGAAACCCAAGACTGGGTCGATAATAGCACTAACGAAGAGCTATTCAGTGAGATACGAGATGCCATTGGGGCTGCTTCAGCCCTTTTCCCTGAGGGTGCCTTAGACCCTGTCTTTGATGAAAAGCGCGGGGCAACCGCCTTTACGCTGCTACTTTCCCTTCGCGCCGAATATCCAGACACAACGCCTATCACAGTCATGTCTCGCCTTGCTGAAGAGCTTACTGATCGTCTTAGAAACGTTAACGGCACTGAATTAGTTAGGGTATATGGTGAGCCTAACGAAGAAGTGAGCGTAAGCGTAGACCCCATTAAGTTAGCGGCCACTGGTTTAACACTGCAGCAAGTTAGCAATATTATCCGCAATGCAGACCCTAAGCTGCCCGCAGGCATGTTAAACACGCAACAGAGTAACTTACGCTTTAGTGTGGGCGAGGGGCTCACCGGCGTTGATATGATTGCATCGGTTCCATTAGTCAATCGCGACGGTCGCTACTTGCGCGTTGAAGACATTGCGAGCGTCACGCGTAGTTACAGTACGCCACGCAGTGAAATTGCATTTTTAGATGGCGAAGAGTCTATTTTTGTTGCGGCTAGAATGCAGCCTTCTTTACGCTCCGACGTGTGGACTCAAAATGCCCTTGCAGAAGTCGAGCAGTTTAATCGCGATTTTGACGGTACGCTTACCGCGTCAGTTGCCTTTGAACAAAACGAATACACGGCCACCCGTTTAGCCGATTTATCAATGAATTTGTTGATGGGTTGTGCGGTAGTGATGTTAGTTATTCTACTTTTTATGGGCTTTAGGGCTGCATGGATTGTGGGGTTGGCGCTTCCGCTATGTGCTTCCTTCACGTTGTTCTCGCTGAGTTTTTATAACGAACAAATTCATCAGATGTCCATTTTTGGCATGATCATCGCCATCGGTCTTCTCATTGATAATGCCATCGTAATAACAGATGAAATTCGGCTCAATTTACAAGACCCTCAGCTGACCCGAGTAGGGGCAATGGCGAAAAGTGTCGCGCATTTATTCGCACCGCTACTCGCCTCAACTCTTACGACGGTGTTGGGCTTCATGCCAATATTTTTGCTGAATGGGAACATTGGCGACTTTATTGGGCCTATCGCCATCAGCGTGGTAATGGCCCTAATTGGCTCTTTGTTTATCTCTCTTACGGTTATTGCCGCGTTGGCAGCGCGCTTTTTGCCTAAAAACGATGGCGCTGCAGTGGACACAACTAAAGCTGCTGGTTCTTCGTGGTGGCAGGTGGGCATTCAGGCACCGGCGTTAACGTTAGCTTTCAGTCGCCAGCTAGGACGCTGGATAAAACAGCCGAAGCTCGTTATTTCTGTTATTTGCATACTCTGCCTATCAGGTTTTGCCCTGTCTACGCGCTTAGCGAATGTGTTTTTCCCCAGTGCCGACAGAGATCAGTTTGAAGTGTACCTTTGGACTAAAGAAGGCAGCAGTATTAACAATACAACCGACTATGCGTTGGATGTTGATGCCAAAATTCGCCAGTACGAGGGCGTCAATCAAGTCACTTGGCTAGTGGGCGGTTCGGCGCCTTCGGTGTATTACAATCAAACCATGACACGAGATAACATGCCGTATTTTGCTAATGCGGTGATAACCACTAACACCGTTGAGGGGGCATCATCGTTAGTTGGCAAGCTGCAGCAAGATTTAGATAGCGCATACCCAGAAATTCAAATTGTAGTGAAAGGGTTTGGGCAGGGGCCGCCCATCGCTGCACCGGTGGAAGTCGAGATATTTGGGCCCGACCTAAACGTATTGAACGAGTTAGGAGAGCAGGTAAGAGCGCTGATGTCAGAGGTTGACGGCATTTCTCAGTCAATAGCCAGCATTTCTATGGGGGAGCCAGAGCTTAATGTTGTTACAGATAGCGATAGCTTGTCGTATTTAGGGATATCTTTGGCCGATCTTGCTGCACAGATGCAAATCAACTTCTCTGGGATCACCGGTGGATCAGTATTAGAAAGTACTGAGGAGGTTCCCGTAAGAGTGAGGTTGGCTGAGTCATTCAGACAAGATGTTTCCGGTGTCGACTCTATGCCCATACCTGTGGCCAATGACAGTGTCCTGTCGTGGTCTCCTCTGGCGGCCGTGACATCGCTTTCTCTACAGCCCGCTACTAGCAGTATTACCCGTGTTAACGGCGAGCGCCTTAATCGTATTCAAGCATTTTTATTACCCGATGTACCGGCAATAGATGCGAGCAATACGTTAAGAGAGAAGCTCGATGAGCATTTGGTGTTACCCCAAGGCTATCGAATTCATTTAGCAGGGGATGCCGATGAACAGCAACAAGCGTTAGGTCAGCTTGGGACTTACGCGCCTGTATTGTTGGTATTAATGATTACAACGCTTATTCTCACTTTCTCAAGTTTAAGAATGGCAGGAGTGATTGGGCTAGTCGCGATTTTATCCGTTGGTCTTGGTATGTTCAGTTTGTGGCTTTCCGGACTCCCCATAGGGTTTAATCCGTTGCTCGGCTGCGCCGGACTTATCGGGGTTGCTATCAATGGTTCTATCGTGGTGATAGCGGCAATTAATGCTAACCCGCAAGCAAAGCAGGGGGACACGAAAGCCATAGTGGAAGAAACAATGAGCTGTAGCCGACACATATTATCGACTACATTTACCACGGTGGGTGGACTTATACCGCTATTGTTATTCAGTGAGGGGAGCTTCTGGCCTCCACTGGCTGTGGTTATTGCGGGCGGCGTGGGTTTCTCGGTCATTCTTTCATTGGTATTTACGCCAACTATTGTGGCCGCTTTCAAGCGCAATCAGCACAAAATGCTAGTGAGTGAATAAAAACAACGCCACAGAATGATTGGTTTGGGTAGCAAGCGGTTTAGGTAAACTATCTATTTATAAGTCGCGTATAAGACTTATCCTACGGTAAGTTAGTTAAACGTGATGCGATTGTGAACTTTGTTATTGGAAGCGCTGGCACTATGCAACTAAAGCCTTTTCTTTCGCGCTGGTGGAGGACCGATTGTGCTAAATGCAAGCGCGTACGTTCATGTCTTCTTTGGGCCGTTATTATGTTGGTAGTGTATTTTTATGTCTGGCAGTAGTGCAGAACCTATCTATATTAGAGCAGCATCTAAAAGCAATGGTTTAACCAGCATTGTGATTGGTTGTGTGGGGTTAGTCGTGTCTGCCTTGTGGCTTAGCTTCTTACCCGAGTGGCTGTTTTTGGCGGGTATTTTTATGACCAGCGCAGCGTTGGTTTGCCTGTTAATCGGGTACTTTAAAGTACGCGAACCGAACTACAGCTTAGAAATTGCCAAAGACTACATTACATACCGACATAGATTAGGCAGCTGGCGCATTCATTGGGATAATTTACAGCGTGCCGACTGTCCACGTATTCGCCATGGTCTTGATCAGGTGGCGCTTGAAACCGTAGGATTCAAGGTGAAAAGCTATACTGATTTTTTAAACACCATTTCACCGCGCCTTGCCACTCATTTGCTCATGGAGCAACGGCCATTGCTGTTGCATAACTCAGACAGCAATTGTTCGACGGGAAGCTGCTACGAACAATCTATGTTCGACGATAAGCACTTTGTTTTAGATGATGGTACGCCTATTACTGGTATCAAAGCAATGTTGGCTCACCGTATGGTAGAGCTTAGAAGACGTTTGGGCTACGATATATTCATAGCAAGCTCTGAACTCGATAGAGAAGCCTTAGATTTCGCTGCATTAATTGTTCAGTGCCAGCACGCTCGTTCCGCTCCTGAAGATGCAAATTAACGTTTTTCAAGAGGCAAGATTCAGGTTTGTTTATGAGAGGCTGAAGGCTCACTTCATTGAGTCTGTATCCTCTATCTTGGTAAAGCATAATCTCTATGGCTAATGGAAGGCGCTAACGTTGTTTTCCTCGATGATTTTTTGCGCTTCTTTAACCAATGCCGGCAAAGATTCTTCAACCAAATCGATATGATTGAGTTTAAGTGCTATTTCCAATTCTCTGGCTAAATTTTGTAGCCGTGGTAAACCGGTATAACAACAGGCTCCATGAAGTTTATGAACTTCAGCAGAAAGCTCGTCAAATGCGCCCCTTTGCACTTGCGACTTCAAGGCCTTCAAGGTATCAGGCAGCATTGCAACGAAGTCATTTAATAATTCCTTTGCCGCGGCTTGGTTTTGATTTGCGCGCTTAAGGGCCAACTGCCAGTCTACCGAAGGAAAGGTAAGCTCGCCTGGCTCTACGTCATGACACCACGATTTGATCAAAGTAAGTAACGAGTCAATGTCAATAGGCTTGGATAGGTAGTCGTCCATACCTGAAGCAAGGAGTTTTTCCTGCTCTTCTTTTAGCGCATGGGCGGTGACCGCTACAATAGGTGTTCCCATATTCATGGGCGACTTACGAATTTCGCGGGTAGCGTGAACACCGTCCATGCCAGGCATCTGTATGTCCATTAAAATCAAGTCAAACTCTTGAGTTTGACACTTGTTGACGGCATCTTGGCCGCTGATGGTGGTGGTTAATTCAATAGCCGAATCGTCAAGCCAGGTATGAAGAAGCTTTAAGTTCATTTCTATATCATCCACCGCAAGCAATCTTGCTCTTGGCAACGTATTTATTTTTTCTTTCAGAGGGTTAGCAGCTGAAACAATTTGCTCTCTCATTAAACTGTCTAACTTGGTGAGCGTCATGGGCATACGAATTTGGGTGTAAAAATGCTGGTGCAAATTTGGGTATTTCGTAAATGGATCTGGGCCCGAGTACCACAGCACCCTATTTTTAGCTGGAAACTCGACGAACTTGCGTAAATGTTGCAGCCTCGAGTCTATATGACTTACTGGTGTCGTAGCCATTATGTAATCGTATTGTCCTTTAAGGCTGGTGAGATACTCAATAGACTCAGCGCAGGTAATTTCTGCTCCCAGTGATTTGAGGATCCTTGAACTGGCTTGTCGCGTTGCGGGTATGGGATCGAAAATAACCACTTTTTTACCCTGCCAGTCAGGATTTGAAGAAAGAACATACTTTTGGCTAAGCTGATTCATTCTTAATGATATGTTGAATATAGATCCCTGCCCAAGGGTACTTTTTAAAGTCAGCGTGCCGTTCATCCTATTGACTAACTCACGACTGATAACAAGCCCAAGACCCGTACCTTGATAATTTCTATTTAATGCGTCGTCTACTTGTGAAAATGCATTAAATAGTTTTTTCTGATCCTGTCGGCTAATTCCAATGCCTGTATCACGAATAACAATATTGACCTCGTGAATGCCGTGGTCAAGTGCTCGCCCGCTCACCGCTAGGGTAATGCTTCCTGTAGAGGTAAATTTAAGGGCGTTACTCAGCAGATTATTGAGTATTTGTTTTATTCTATATACATCACCTAAAAGTTTTTCCGGCAGTGGCGAAAGTTCAAAAACAAACTCTATGCGCTTGCTGTGTGATGACTTCGCCATAATTGCTACCATTTCTTCAAACAGTTTATTGGGCGAAAACGGTTGACTATTTAGGCTTAGCTTACCGGCCTCAATTTTTGAAAAGTCGAGCACATCGTTGACAATTGAGAGGAGGTTGTCAGCAGCCGTATTAACAATTCTTACCTGTTCTTGCTGATCAGGAGGAAGCGAGGCATTATTTAACTCTTTACTAAAACCTAAAATGGCATTGAGTGGCGTTCTAATTTCGTGACTCATATTTGCCAAAAACTGAGATTTTACATGGCTAGCTTTAATGGCGTCTTTGCGAGCGATGTCTAGCCGCACGTTTTGCTCTTCAATTAATTCCATATTATTGTGCAAGTCGTTAGTGGCCTGCTCTACATCATATTCTAGCTGCCCACGACTTTTCTCCATTAACGCAATGGAGAACAAACAAGCTTCAAGGAAAACGCCAATTTGAAAACAGTAGGTGGTGAATTCGTTCACAGGCGCAACGCCTAGTAAGCTCAGCATACCAATAACGGCACCTGTAGCTAATAGCCCCCAAGCAAAAATAAAGTACCTCGCAGGTTTAAATTTATTAAAGTAAGCCTCAAAACCTGCAGACACATAACTTATTATTGAAACCAACCCCACACCGTACACCAAGTTGTTTTTCCACATTGGCGGCAAAAGATTAGCAAAGCAGACAATGCCAATTATAGTTTGCGTAACCAGCATAAGCTGTAAGATGGAATGTAAGATTGGTGCGTGCCTTTCGCTGTCTAAAAACGTAATGGTAAATAAACCAGAAGTAATGCCGATGAGAATAAAAATAAGCTCTGTATGTCCCACTAACCATGCTGGGATACCGTGTGCAAAAATAAAATGTGTGTGCCCACCCCACACTACTTGCCAGAGGATAACCGCAAAGATATAACCAACGTAAGTCAGAACACTTTTCTCCCTCACACCGATGTAAAGTACTAGGTTGTAAATAGCAAGAATTAACAAGCCGCCATAAAATACACCCCATAACAAGCTATCAATCTGGGAATAGCGGCCGTGATTTTCTGCAGATTGCACGCGCAAGGGAACAATAATACTGGAAGACTGACTTTCAACACGAATGTAAAGATCTACGGGGCTCGCAGACTCTATTCGAGTTTGCAGCGTGGGTATGCGAAAGCGTTGTTCTTGTTGTAATTTGCCTTGATGACTTTGCGCAATAATATTACCGTTTTGGATAAGGTAAAAATCAACTTTATCCAGCTGGCTGAAATTAATGGAGAACACCCAGTCAGATTCGTTAGATACATTGGTTACCGATTTCAGAATCCAGACCGCGTTGTCTTGAAATCCGAAGTTAGGATTTTTGCCCGAGTGCACTAAGAAATCATTCTTACGCCTTGCAATATCACTGATGCTTAGCTGATAGTTGTTTTCGTATAGATAGTATAAAGAGTCGGAAAGATCGAGAGTGTTACTCTCATCATATAGCTGCTCAATATGTTGGGCATGAGCAGCAAAACTGAATGAACAGCAAACTGCGACACCCAAAATACAAAAAGTTAAAAGTACAGTACGAAAAAAAGGCATGACCAACTAATCTTCTTTTAATTTAATAATATTAGACCACTGTTTTCTTCGTATAACAAAGAATCGCTAGTAAAACTAGCAGTGAAAAGAGCGGTACTGTTTATCGGTTCATTTATTCGTATTATTTGCACCTGCAAGCCGTTTACCTCACAATGAAGTTATACGCTCTTGTACTTATCTAAAAAGGCGTGCTATCTCACTTTTACTGCGACCTCTCAAAAACAATCGCATTGGTATTAATAACAAAACGAAAAAATTATCATGAGTGACGAGATCATTATTAGTAACGACGGTGTGGAACAGCTCCCGATGAGACGTTTCACGGAAGATGCTTACCTTAACTATTCAATGTACGTGATCATGGATAGGGCGCTTCCCCATATTTCTGATGGTTTAAAACCAGTTCAGCGCCGTATTATTTACGCGATGTCAGATCTTGGGCTAAGCGCTAACGCAAAGTATAAAAAATCTGCGAGAACAGTAGGTGACGTACTTGGTAAGTTCCATCCTCACGGTGACTCGGCCTGTTACGAAGCCATGGTGTTGATGGCACAGCCTTTTTCTTACCGCTATCCACTAGTGGATGGGCAAGGCAACTGGGGGGCACCTGATGACCCTAAATCATTCGCGGCTATGCGTTATACCGAAGCTAAGTTATCTCGTTTTGCCGAAGTACTGTTAAATGAATTAGGTCAGGGCACCGTTGACTGGGTACCAAATTTTGACGGTACGTTAGATGAGCCCAGTACGCTACCAGCGAGACTTCCCCACATACTCCTTAACGGTGTAACGGGTATTGCAGTTGGAATGGCGACAGACATTCCCCCCCATAATGTGAGAGAGCTTGCAACAGCCTGCGCCATGCTGCTCGATAACAGCAAAGCCGATTTAAACGACGTGCTCGAGCACGTTCAAGGGCCTGACTACCCCACTGACGCAGAGGTGATCACGCCTAAAGCGGATATTCGTAAGCTCTATGAAACGGGGCGCGGTTCAATAAAAATGCGTGCTGTTTACCACGAAGAAAATGGTGATATCGTTATAACGGCATTGCCTCATCAGGCCTCCGGCGCCAAGATTCTAGAGCAAATTGCGTCGCAGATGCAGGCGAAAAAACTGCCTATGGTAAGTGATTTGAGGGATGAGTCTGACCATGAAAACCCGACACGCCTGGTGGTTACCCCTCGTTCTAATCGCATTGATGTACTGCAGCTTATGCAGCATCTTTTTGCCACCACGGATTTAGAAAAGCACTATCGTGTAAACCTGAATATGATTGGGCTAGATGGACGCCCTCAAGTAAAAGATTTACGCACGATTTTGGCGGAATGGCTACAGTATCGAAAAAATACCGTAACCCGTAGGTTGCAGTATCGATTAGACAAAGTGCTGGCCAGGCTGCACATTTTAGAAGGCCTACTTATTGCCTTTTTAAATATTGATGAAGTTATCGATATTATTCGTACCTACGATAAACCAAAGCCTGAGCTGATATCACGCTTTGGTTTAAGCGATACGCAAGCTGAAGCTATTTTAGAGCTCAAACTGCGCCATCTTGCCAAGCTTGAAGAAGTGAAAATTAAAGGTGAGCAAGAAGAGTTGGCCTCAGAAAGAGATAAGCTGCAAACCCTATTAGGGTCAGAAAAGCGCTTAAAAACGCTTATTAAAAAAGAAATCTTAGCCGATGCAGAAAAGTATGGCGATGACAGACGTTCGCCTATTATTGAGCGCGGCGAAGCAAAAGCGTTGTCTGAAAAAGAGTTAATACCTGCCGAATCCGTAACAGTGGTGCTGTCCGAAAAAGGTTGGGCCCGCTGCGCTAAAGGTCACGACATCGATGCCGAAGGGTTAAGTTATAAAGCGGGAGACGGGTATCTTGGTAGTGCGGAGGGAAAGAGTAATCAACCTGCGGTCTTCATGGACTCATCTGGGCGTACCTTCTCTTGTGATGCGCACGGTCTGCCTTCTGCAAGAAGCCAGGGAGAACCGTTAACCGGGCGATTTAGCATTGTAGGGGGGGAGTCATTTGAACACGTCATTATGGCCTCAGATAACAGTAAATTCTTAGTAGGCTCTGACGCCGGTTACGGCTTCTTGGGAACGTTCAAAGATATGGTGAGTAAGAATAAGGCTGGTAAAGCTTACCTGTCATTACCAAAGGCAGCAAAAGTAATGACGCCAATACCTGTTAGCAACCCAGAAACTGATTTGTGCTTAAGTATCTCTAATGAAGGTCGTATGTTGATGTTCCCTTTACGTGATTTGCCAAGTTTAGGTAAAGGCAAGGGTAACAAGCTCATCAATATTCCGTCTGCAAAGTCTCAGGCAAGAGAAGAATTCGTCAAAGTGCTTACAGTAGTGCCTGAGGGGGCATCGATTAAAGTGGCTGCGGGTAAACGAAATATGACGTTATCGGCTGAAGATCTAACGCACTACCATGGCGAACGAGGACGAAGAGGGAATAAGCTGCCAAGAGGTTTACAGCGTGTTGATAACGTAGAGGTTGTATTTGAAAAAAATGACAACCAACACGAAAACTTACTATGAACTTTGTTGCTAACGAGGCATGTGAACTACACTTCGTTAGGTCATTGAAGGAAACCGCATATGTTGGGTATTGTTTTTACGTCGTTGATCGATATGTTAGAAGAAAACGTGTCGCCTGAGTTTGCCGATGACGTCATTATGGAAGCAGATTTAGAAAACGAAGGCGCTTATACTGCTGTCGGCTATTACCCTTATGAAGATATGGAGCGACTGCTAGGTGTGCTGATTGAAAAAACCGGAAAGTCTGCCAACGAGCTACTATATGATTTTGGTTATTACCTTTTTGGGAAGTTAGGCGCTGCTCATGGCGACGTGCTAGCAAATACCGATGGTGTGCTGGATATGTTGGGTCACCTTGACGATGATATTCATGTACAAGTTAAGAAGCTCTATCCTGACGCAGACTTACCCCGTTTCAACGTGTTGTCGCGAACAGATACCACTATGCGATTGCAATACTATTCCGAGCGTAATTTATTTGCCTTGGCAGAGGGGCTTATGGACGGGGCAGCCGACTACTACCATTGTAAATTAGAGCGTGAGACACACCAGCTAACTACCCCTCATACTTACGAATTCAGCATAGCTGTGATTGCCTAGGCTTATCCATGCCGCAAAATTACACGGATAATGAAAGGCAAGTACAATTGCTTGAGCGTCGTTTAAAACGAGAGAAAAGTGCGCGTGAAGAGGCTGAGGACTTACTAACAAAAAAATCGCAGCAGCTATACGATGCAC
This sequence comes from Alteromonas ulvae, assembly GCF_048987005.1. Lineage (GTDB taxonomy): Bacteria > Pseudomonadota > Gammaproteobacteria > Enterobacterales > Alteromonadaceae > Alteromonas. The sequence continues at coordinate 483,446 of NZ_CP185261.1, forward strand.
TCCGTGAAAGTCGGCAGTCTCAAGCCGATCTAGAATTAGCCTTATGGGCGTCCCAAGAGTCTTTTTGGAGTTGGCGAGCCGATAATGACGTTATGGAGATCCGCTCGTTCTCGCTATACAGTGGCAACGGCTCAATGTGGTCTGGCACTGTTATGGAACTTATGGCACGTGTGCATGAGGATGATATTGAAAATCTTCAATTTCATTGGTCGATGGCGATACACGGTAATCGAGATCGTATTGAGGTATCGTTTCGCTTGCGCTTTAAAGCCGACTATCAGTGGATTAGGTTGCGCGGCCGAGTGCTTAAAAGAGGAAGCGTGAGTGAAGCGCTTAATATTGTCGGTACCACCAAAGATATTACTCAACAGCGCAAAGCAGAGCAGTCTTTTGACTTAATGGCATCCGCGTTTGCCAGCTCAAGAGAGCCTATGCTGGTGTTAACCCCTGACCTAGTGATCACAGAATGTAACGACGCCTTTATTCGCTTGCTAGAAGCTCCAGTTAAAGAAACGTGCATCGGCGAGAGCTTTAATGCACTTTTAAAAGCAGAACGGGTTAATGAAGAGCAACTTATGCTCGACAAGCAACTTCGCTTTGAATCAAGATTAGATTCGCTGTCTGGTAAAACACGAATCGTCGATATTTCTATTGCTGTGTTCGAAGCCTATCGACAAACCTCTTCTTATTTAATAGCCACGCTGCGTGATATAAGCGATAGGAAGCGCAATGAAGCGCGTTTAAGACAGTTGGCACAGCACGACGATTTAACTGGCCTGTCTAATAGAAATTGGCTCCGTGAGTCTATAGATTCATATATAGCAAGCGGTGAGCCCTTTCTACTTATTTTCCTTGATTTGGACGGCTTCAAAGCCATTAATGACACTGCTGGCCACGATAAGGGCGATGCCGAACTTCAGCGAGTTGCGGCACTGTTAACCGCTATGTTTGGACCCATCGGCGAGGTTGGACGATGGGGTGGTGATGAATTCCTAGTGGTGCTCAAAGAAGAGGCGTCTGGCAGCGTCAAAGAAAAATGTGAGAGGCTAATAGAGCAAATAGAAGAGGATGTGATTTATGCCAAAGGCACTGAGTTGCGATTGTCTTCAAGTATCGGAATCGCCGCATATCCTGAGCACAGTGACGGAATAAAAAGCCTAATTCAATGCGCTGATGCAGCAATGTATAGAGCGAAAGAGTTGGGGAAAGGGCAGGTGTTTGTTTACGAACCTGGCCTATACGAGAGTATGACGCAGCAGGTCAGTATGGTGAATGATCTGCGCAAAGCGGTAGAAAATCACTTGCTCGATTTTTATATACAAGGAAAGTACGATCTTCACGGTAATTTAAAGGGCGGAGAAGTGCTTTGCCGCTGGATTTCCGGCCTTCATGGGGTGGTATCGCCCACTGTATTTATTCCAATCGCCGAGGAGCATAATCTCGACAGCGCCATCGGTTTATATGCAATAGAAGCTGCATGCGACTATATCTCTATAATGGAATCGCAGCAGGGAGAAGCCATTCCCCTCTCGGTGAACATTAGTGCTAATCAAATGCTTGATGACACGTTTCCAGAAAAAGCGTTAGACATCTGCCGTACAAATCATGTCTCTCCTGAATACATTGAGTTAGAGCTTACTGAATCGGTGTTTATACGCGATGAAAAAACCGCATTGCGTTCATTAAATGCATTGCGAGAGCTTGGCTTTAGACTTTCCCTGGATGATTTTGGCAGCGGTTTTTCATCATTAAGTTATTTGCGTATGTTCCAGTTTCAGGTGGTCAAAGTGGATAGAAGCTTAGTGAGTGGGATACATCAAGATAGTAAAGCGTACGCGCTATTTAGCGGCATAATAACCATGCTTCGAAGCTTAGAAATTGAGGTTGTCGCAGAAGGTATAGAGCTAGAAACGTACTTACCCTTTATGGAACAGGCCGACGTGCAGCTTATGCAGGGTTTTTATTTTGATAAGCCAATGCCGTATGACCAATTTTTAGCACGACATACATCAGAGTCTAAGCGATAACGATATCTGCCTGTGGGTAGGCTTTGAGCGCCAGCCGTTTTTTATAAAAAAAGCTCAGCGTCGCGAGACGCTGGGCTTTTTGTATTGATATGCAATTTTTGTTATTGTAATGTCTTACTATGTCTAGAGGTTAGCACGAGATAGCGTAATACCAACCGTGCTTGGCCGTGTTATTGGGCGTTCGTGCTTTCGAAAATCTTGTCTGCAGATGCAGCAACAAAACCTTGATAGCGCTTGCCGTTTGGCATGTCATAGCGCTGAGCAAACTCATAAAAACAGCTTGGAATAGACAGCGTTTCTTCGCTAAATGTCACGTCGCTACGGTCGGCCATTGTCGATGACTGAGCAAGGAAAACCTCAGGGCCACCTTTTATTTCGCCGCCGGATGTATTTAGCACAAAGCCTGCTTCTTTAAGAAGGGTGTTCACATCACTCAGTTCATTAGTGCGACTCAAATGGTTAACACTTACCGTAAAATGATTCGCTCTGAAGCCCCATGCGGCCATCCAAGCAGCGTATTCAGATTCATTGATGAGCGTATCGTATTCGGCTTTACTCACATCCCAGTGCTTACCCGAGTACAGGAAATTGTCTGCATCAGTAATATCACTTGGCATTTGTGCCACTAGCTTTTTAATAATTGCTTGAACGTCGCTAGACAGTTCATCAACGCGAAGTTCGCTAATAAACACTTTAGGCTTTGTATCGTCTGGGTGCTCAAAGTGTTTAGCCGTTAGCTTTTTCGCTTCAAAGTCGTAGTCGCCTTTTGCTTCATAGCCCAGTGCTAGGAAGTGAGCTGCTAACTTATCAAGTCGTGTCTTATCTAACGCAAAGGTTCTAAACGCAACGTGGTCGTTAACAATATTGCTATTGTTTTCTTCACCGGCAAGCAGTGCGTGAATCTTGTGCGCAGACGGCGTTATCTTTACGTAATCTTCCCACATGTTGGCAAATAAAGTATCAATATTACTGTGCATTTCGGTAGGGTCCTTGCATCTTTATAGTGATAAGCCAGGGCTTAATTTGCCCGGTAGCGTAACTTTTTCGAGCTCAACCGAGGCCACTGGGTAGGCGCAATAGTCAGCGGCATAAAACGCACTGGCACGGTGGTTACCGCTATCGCCAATTCCACCAAATGGTGCAGCGCTGCTTGCGCCAGTAATCGGTCTATTCCAGTTAACAATACCTGCACGAATGCGAGCAAAGAAATAGCGATAGTCTTCTTCGCTATCACCTAGCAAACCAGCCGATAGACCAAAACTCGTGTTGTTGGCTTCTGCAATGGCATCGTCAAAGTCGGTGTATCGAATAACTTTCAGTAGCGGACCGAAATGTTCTTCATCAGGCAATGCGTCAAGCATGTCTGTTACGTCGATAATGCCTGGCGTGGCAAACCCTTTTTGCGAATCTGGTTGCTCTAATCGAACGAGCACTTTGCCGCCTAATGCTTCAAGCTCGCTTTGCGCTGCAACCATAGAAGCTGCCGCTTTGCTTGAAATCATCGCGCCCATAAAGGGTTGCTCTTCTGCATCATAATCGCCCACTTTGATATTATTAGTCATGGCAATTAAGCGCTCGAGGATTGCGTCACCTTGGGCGTTTGCTGGCAAAAATAAGCGACGTGCGCAGGTACAGCGTTGTCCAGATGTAATGAATGCCGATTGTACGATGTCATGGGTTGCGGCATCTATGTCACTCACATCTTTAACGATGAGAGGGTTGTTACCACCCATTTCAAGGGCAAGAATTTTGCCAGGATGACCAGCAAACTGTTCATGTAATACACGACCCGTGCGTGAACTACCGGTAAAAAACAACCCGTCAATATCGTGATGAGCGGCAAGTGCTTTACCGGTTTCCACTTCACCTTGTACAAGGTTTAACACGCCTTTAGGCAAGCCTGCAGCATCCCACAGTTTTACCATTTCTTGCGCTACCATAGGCGTGAGATCGCTCGGCTTAAACACAACGGTGTTTCCCGCAATGAGTGCAGGGACAATGTGACCATTTGGCAGGTGGCCTGGGAAATTGTAAGGGCCGAATACAGCGACGACACCGTGAGGCTTATGACGTATAAATGCCTTGCCCACCGGCATAGGGTTTTCCACATCACCGGTACGCTCAAAGAATGCTTTTTCAGAAATGCCAATTTTACCCATCATGGCGCCAACTTCGGTAGCCGTTTCCCACTCTGGTTTGCCCGTTTCTTTCGCCATTACTTTAGCTAGGTGTTCTTTCGCTTCTTCAAGCTTACTGCCGTAGGCTTTGATGATGTCTAAACGTTGCGCTACGGTTTTTAAGCTCCATTCAACAAGGGCTGCTCTGGCTGATTTAATCGCTGCATCAATTTGTGATGCAGTAGCAGATTTTCCTTCCCAAATTACTTCATTTTTAGCGGGATCTATTGAGATAAGGTCGTGACCTTCTCCGGCAATCCACTCGCCGTTGATATAATGTGTGTGTAGCATAGGGATGTCCTTTATTAGTCGCGAAACGTAACGGGCGCAAAGCGCACCCAGTCGCCTTCATTAACATTTAAGGCAGCCGCAGCTTGGCGAGACAGCACCGCAATACGTTGTTCTTCACTCACGGTCATTTCTGCAGCGACTGCGCGAAATTCACTAATAGACGTGTTGATGATGTAGTGCGTTTGCCCTTGGGCCGCAGCCATGTCGTCAATAACAACAGGTAACTTGAGGCTACACTGAGCGGTTCGAATATGGCTAAGATTGGCTTCTACTGTAGGGCCCGCATCGAAAATATCCACATATCCTCTGCATGAGAAGCCTTCTTCTTCAAGAAGTTGCAATGCAGGACGGGTTTTGTCATGAACTTTACCAATGACATCTTGTGCAGCCTGACTGAGCAAGTTTACATAAATGGGGTATTTCGGCATGAGCTCTGCAATAAACACCTTATTGCCAATTCCTGTGAGGTAGTCGGCAGTAGGGAAGTCCATTGAGAAGAAGTGTGTTTCCAGCCATTCCCAAAAAGGAGACCGGCCTTGTTCATCGCTCACACCACGCATTTCTGCAATGACCGTTTCAGAGAAACGCTCGCGATGTTCCATCATGAATAAAAAGCGAACTTTCGATAAGAATCTACCGTTAATTCCGCCTCTTGCTTGCTCACGTAAAAACAGCGTACAAATTTCTGTAACACCAGTGTAGTCGTTACAGAAAGTAAGAATGTCCACAGTGTTGTGGATGTTTAACTCACGAGAAGCGTGCACCACTTTACTCAAGTGATAATGATAAAAAGCATCATCTATGCCTACCGCGGCCTCGATGCCAGTCGTGCCAACGACTTCACCGGTTGCAGTGTCTTCCATCACGAATAAATAAGACTCATCGCCTGGCTCAGTCACATTAGGTTTATTAAATGTACTGGCGGCGCGGTCAATCTTGCGCTGTAAAAGCTCATCGTTAACGGGCAATGACGTAAATCCAATGCCCGATTCGACGGCGATATCCTTAAGCGCATTGTAATCCGCTTTTTTTATAGGGCGAATGATGTTCATATTCACTTCTCTGGTAGAGGCTATTAGGCGTTTACAACAGCGGCAATTGCGCGCTCAAAACGTGTAAGACCTTCTACGATGTCCTCGTCAGGAATGACGAGAGACGGTGCAAAACGAATGACATTCATTCCGGCAACCAGACACATTAAATGCTCGTTAGTTGCCGCAGTCATAAAGTCTTTTGCACGGCCCTGATATTTTTCATTCAGTGCGCAACCAAGAAGCATACCTTGGCCACGAATTTCTTCGAAAACATGATGTTTGTCATTTATTTCGCCAAGAATTTTGCGGAACAGAGCTTCTTTTTTCAGCACGCCCGCCAATACGTCAGGTTGGTTTACAATATCCAACGCTTTTTCTGCGACGGCGCATGCTAGCGGGTTACCACCATACGTGCTGCCGTGTGTGCCTGGTTTAAGGTGCGCCGCGATGTCAGTGGTAGTTAACATAGCGCCAATGGGGAAACCGCCCCCCAACGATTTTGCGGTAGTTAAAATGTCAGGCGTTACGCCTAAACCCATGTAAGCATAGAGGTGACCGGTACGACCAACACCAGATTGAACTTCATCTAGAATTAATAGTGCATTGTGTTTGTCACATAACTCGCGTACGCCTTTGACAAACTCAATGTCGGGCGTAATGATGCCGCCCTCACCCTGCAGCGGCTCCATCATAACGGCACAGGTTTTGTCCGAGATCATCGCCTCAAAAGCGGCAAGATCATTAAAATCACAATGATCGACAGCGCCAGGCTTAGGACCAAAACCATCAGAATAAGCGGCTTGTCCACCTACGGTTACCGTAAAGAATGTACGGCCGTGGAAACCTTTATTAAACGCAATAATCTGGTTTTTATCTTCGCCGTGTTTGTCTAGAGCCCAACGGCGCGCAAGCTTCAGTGCCGCCTCGTTTGCTTCAGCGCCAGAGTTTGCGAAATAGACTTTGTCAGCGAACGTAGCGTCAGCCAGTTTTTTTGCTAAGCGTAGTGATGGCTCATTAGTAAAAACATTACTTAGATGCCAAAGCTTGGAACCTTGCTCATTTAACGCTTTAACAAGCTCAGGATGACAATGACCTAATACATTAACTGCTATGCCGCCTGCAAAGTCGACGTACTCAGCACCTTCTTGATCCCAAACGCGCGAGCCTTCGCCGCGAACCGGTACCATATGAGCTGGGTTATAGTTAGGAACCATTACATCGTCAAACGTCGCGCGAGTTACCTTCATTATCACTACCTCTGCATTGAGCGCTTTACACCAAATGCGGTGCGAAAAAGCGCAAAAAATAAAACTATACTGGAACGCAGTATGCCATTTTTTTTGCCATTTGTCTTGTCTTAGGTGTGCTCCAGCCCTTTAATTACAAGGACTGTGGCTTAATTTGCAAGAAAAGTGAATAACTATTAAATGCTAAGCAATATCATTTGGTAATAGCGATTTTCAGTGAATGATTTTCGGCTGAGGCATGCAGCAACGGGAGCGCTGCGTCTTAAAATGGGTGACTAAATTTTGTTTAAACGTTTACTCTTGTGCCGACGGGCTGCATGAATATCCATTAAAAAATTAATCTTCGGCATAACTTTTAACGAGAGGAAGTGTAAAAATATCGACATTTTTTAACTTTGCTAGAATGCCCTGTGGATATTTTAATGCTGACAATGCGAGTTTTGCGGTTTTGGCGTCGGTGAGTTTGGTTTGGTGTAGCGCTCGAACTTGAGCATATACTCGTGCTTGTGACAACGTATCGCTCAATACTGAGGGCTCTGCGTGTGGTGAATCTGCGATTGCCCGCATTGCAGGACTGATAAATAATCGTTTTAATGATAGCTCGTCTAATATATCGGCGGTTAACGCATCAGCAAAGCTTTGCTGCAGCGCTATGAGATGATTAGCTGATGGCACTATTTTGACTAATGCATCGTGGCGTTTGAGCTCTTTGTCTTTCTGGCACTCTTGTAAAAGATGCAGCTGCACTTTGTCGAACATTCTAAAGTAGAGGCGAATAACAGCGCATCTGCCTAAGTTACTTAGCATGCCAAGCATATAGGCATCTCTCTTGTTTATTCCCTGCGCTATTGCGATGTGCTGCGCCGTTATTGCTACACCCGTTGAGTAACTGGACAACTTTTGTTTAATCAGCGGGTAGGGGTCGGTAATTTGGGGCGTGGCGCGTTTTACGATGAGTGACGGGATGAGGAGTCTTAAGTTTTCAATACCTAAAAAACTCAGCGCAGTTCGCAGTGTCTCAACGATAATTATACGACCACGAGGGTCCTTTCTTCTAAAGCGAGGTGTATTGACAATACTCGTCAGCTCTTCAACAAGCCATGGGATAGTGGCAATAATAGGCTCAAGTTTTGAGACAGAGCAGGCTCTCACCGTCAATGCATCAAGCAACACACCAAGATTGGAAGGAAGATTGAGCAAGTTGCTTATCACTCCTGACGTATCTTTGAGATATTCCGACATTTCTTCTACGATAATATCATGGAGTTGAAAGGTGATTGATTCAATGTAGGAGGCCTCGGAGGTTTTTTGTAGTCGCTTATTCTCAATAGCCACCTTTTCTACGTGCAGTAACTGCCGTCGCGCATCGCCTTGCTCTGATTGTTCGAAGGTCACTTTGCCCGCTGGTGATTTTCCCAGTATCTCGAACACACGCTCTGTTGAGATGATTAAATTCTCAAAACAGTCGTTAACACAAGGCTGCGTTGCGGAGGCAGAGGGCACGTGCAGAAGACTCCGATGCTTAATGTTCTCGTACGTTGCTGTATTATCGTACATTTTATGACATTTTCCTACTTTCAATTATTCCTTCAGCGTTGTTTCACCAAAACATAGCATAATAGCTTGCTACCTCAGCAATTGGCAGAGGTAGCATCTAACCATATAGGCTTCTCGTTAAACAGCCTTCTCATTCAACCGAGCTCTAGCTTAATACTCGACTACGCATATTGGCGTTGCAACTTAGATAGGCAATTCATCAGATATTGTAAAGATCGGCACGCTCAGGAACATATCGGCAGTAGATACAATTACTTAAGCTGTGGCTTGCCTCGATAGGAAAACAAATTTCGCCAGCACATCGTGACCATATTCAGTCAATAGCGATTCAGGGTGATATTGAACTCCCCAAATAGGCATTTCCCGGTGAGAGATAGCCATAATTTCTTTTTCACCGTTATTGGTAGTACACCATGCATCAGCATTGAGGCATGCAGGAAGGCTTGTCGGTTTTAATACGAGAGAATGATAGCGCGTAACGTCAAATGGATTTGGAAGCCCTTTTAATAGGCCTGTATTGGTATGATGCAGTTTTGATATTTTTCCGTGTTTTATTTCTTGTGCCCCAACCACGCTAGCCCCAAAAACTTGGCCGATAGCCTGGTGCCCTAAGCACACACCTAAAATAGGAATAGTTCCTGCAAACCGCTCTATTGCCTGTAAGCTAATTCCTGCTTCGTTAGGTGTACAGGGGCCCGGTGATATAACGAGCTGGGAGGGCGCTAGATGAGCAATCTCATCTAGCGTGATGGCGTTATTTCGCACTACTTTTACGTTGACACCTAACTCTAAAAAGTAGCGAGCTAAGTTGTGAGTGAACGAATCAAAGTTATCAATCAACAATAACACGGTAGTGCTATACCTCTGTGTGATATAAATTTATGTAGTTTACAAAAACGAGTATGATCAACACGCTAGTGGGTTACTCCACGGTAAAATGCCCCTATGGTTTAGGAATAAAACCCACCGCATCATAGACTTTCTTCAATGTCACACTTGCTCTTTCAGAGGCCTTATTGGCACCACTTTGCATCACCTTGTCAAGGAAAGCTCTGTCGGCACGAATTTTTTCGTATTCTTTTTGAATCGGCGTAATCAATGAAACAACGGCTTCAGCAACATCACCTTTAAGGTGCCCATACATTTTATCAGTGTACTCAGGCTCAAGCTCTTTTATCGATTTGCCCGTTGATAAGGACAGTAAAGTAAGCAAATTAGATACGCCAGGCTTCTCTTTCGGGTCAAAGTAAATATTAGCCTGCTCGTCTGAGTCGGTAACGGCGCGCTTTATTTTCTTCGTTAGCTTTTTAGGCTCTTCAAGTAAACCAAGAAAGTTATTCGGGTTTGTATCCGACTTGGACATTTTCTTTTCGGGCTCTTGTAAGCTCATGATTCGAGCACCAAAGTCTGGAATATATGGGTCAGGCAGTTTAAAAACATCGCCGTAAAGATTATTCACCCGCGTAGCGATATCGCGCGTTAGCTCTAAATGTTGCTTCTGGTCCTCACCAACGGGTACTTTATCTGCTTGATAAACCAAGATATCGGCAGCCTGCAATACTGGGTAGCTATATAAGCCTACGTTGATATTGTTTTCGTTTTTGGCAGACTTATCTTTAAACTGAGTCATTCTATTGAGTTCGCCCATTTGAGCGTAACAATTTAGCACCCACGACAACTGCGCATGCTCAGGTACGTGAGACTGCATAAAGATAGTGCTTTTTTGTGGGTCGATACCGCATGCAAGGTAGAGAGCTAGGCCATCTAAGCAGGCTTCAAATAACTGCTTGGGATCTTGGCGAACTGTAATGGCATGCAAATCGACAATCATGTAAAGACAGTCGTAATCTGCTTGCATGGAAACCCATTGCTTAAGCGCACCCATATAGTTACCAAGGGTGAGTTGTCCAGAAGGCTGACAGCCACTTAATACAACGGGTTTATTGCTCATTATTTTTACCTGTAATTGTGTTTACTAAATTATGCTTTAGATAGTGATGCAAGCTCTTGTCGCATTTCGCCGATGACTTTTGCGTAATCATCTTGAGAAAAAATGGCGGAACCTGCGACAAACATATCTGCACCCGCTTCAGCGATGTCGCGAATGTTATCTACTTTTACGCCACCGTCAATTTCTATTCTTATATCATAGCCACTTTCTGCAACGCGCTGCTTCACTGCACGTACTTTACCCAATGTCGACGGGATAAAGGCCTGTCCGCCAAAACCTGGGTTTACTGACATTATAAGAATGTGGTGAAGTTTATCCATTACATGATCTAAGTAATGTAATGGTGTCGCTGGATTAAAGACTAATCCAGGTTTACATCCTGAATCGATAATGAGCTGCAGAGACCTGTCGATGTGCTCAGATGCCTCAGGGTGAAAGCTGATGTATGACGCACCAGCATCGGCAAATTTCTCTATTAGGTCATCTACTGGCTTCACCATTAAATGCACATCAATGGGGGCAGTAATGCCGTAGTGTCTTAATGCATCGCAAATCATAGGTCCGAAAGTAAGGTTTGGGACATAGTGATTATCCATAACATCAAAATGAACGATATCCGCGCCCGCATTGATCACTTTCTCGACATCAGCACCAAGTCGAGCAAAATCTGCTGAGAGAATAGAGGGCGCAATTAAAAATGGTTTCATTTTTCATCCTTAGTCATTAATGCATACATAGCGATTGATGGATGCTGCAGTGTACATATACGCAATGCACACAGATGCAATGTGCACAAATGCAGGTTGATGAAAGTTTAACGAAATCCTGCGCGCTTTACTACGAACTCTGTATTTTCTCCCGACAATTTAAAGTACCCGCTTTTTCGAAGAGTGAGAAATGCAATACAGCCTGCCCAGTTTTGGGGAGTGCGCGTTAATCTGGTGCATTTTTATTCATTTAAGCTGCATGGTTATTTTCATTTAATTCTTTTGGTTTTTAAATAAAATCATTTAAATCAATAAATTGAAATTAATTTCAACTCTTTTTCACTCATGCCATAAACGGGCATCAGTTTTGCGTTAGCTAGTGCAAATATAAAAATACAGACAGAAAAACTAATTAAAAACAAATTGGAATTTGACTGGAGAACACACATGAAAACGTCTACAAAAAGAACTTTACTTGCCGTTGCTATATCAACGGCGTGCCTTTTCACTGCAATGCCCACTTATGCAGAAGTTACTGCAAATGCAAGTTTCACAAGTAACTACATCTGGCGTGGTCTTACTCAAACAACGAATGATGCAGCTGTTCAAGGCGGTATTGACTATGCACACGAAAGCGGTTTTTACGCAGGTACTTGGGCGTCGAATGTAAACTACGGTGCTGATGACGTATATTCATACGAGCACGATTTGTATTTCGGTTTCTCTGGTGAGTCTGAAGACGGTATCGCTTATGATGTGGGATACCTTTATTACAACTACGATTCAGAAGCTGAGTTTGATTTTGCAGAGGTCTACGGCTCTGTAGGCATAGGCGGTCTAAGCCTTACAGTTTCATTGCTAGCGCACACAGAAGCAGATGAAGGCGAAGGACAAGATTTTGGTTTCGGTAAGGCAACGTATGTCTCATTAGACTATGGCATGCCAGTACTAGACGGTGCGGAACTTGGTTTCCATGTTGGATACCACCAAGGCGATTTCGCTGAGGCGTTTAACGGTGTACCAGATGGTTACGCAGATTATGGTGTTTCACTGTCTAAAGATGGTTTTAGCTTTGCGATTACGGGTACCGATTTAGATGATACCGGCGCAGACGCTTACGACAACGATGCGGTAAAATTCACTGTTAGCTATGGTATGGATTTCGAGCTATAGACGCTTTTACACGTCTTTATAATAGAGTCCTTTCGGCTTATTGATAAAAAGCCCAGCATGATCGTGCTGGGCTTTCTTCATGAATAGATGGGGTGTCAGCGGACAAAAATAATTAGCTTGTTCATTAACCTATTTAGATTATACTAGAACGTAATTTAGACTGTGTGATAGGAGTTTTCAGGATGAAAGTCCTCCCGTTTTTTGCCTTATGTGGCGTGGTTGCGCTTGGGAGTGCGGCAGTGGTTTCAGCACCAACCAGCCGCTCCTCAGTTTGTGAATTTCAACCTGTAACAGAGTTCAATCCAAAACTACCCGCTAGTCATGTTATGAATCAATGTGCTCGGTATCAAGAAGGCGTTGAGGAAGTCAGCTGGCTCTCATGGGTTGCGGGTAAGTCATCATCATTCCAGTTTCATTTCCTCGATTTATTAGAGTTGTTACACAGCGATAACGCTCACCAAGACTTTTCTTCGTCTCCAAAAGACGCTCAGTAATGAGTCACAAATCCGACTCTGGTTTATGGGCGATAGTTGGAAGTGTTTTAGCTAGCCTATTCGGTGTGCAAAGCCATAAAAATTACGAACGTGATTTTACACAGGGCACCTTTGTTATCTATGCAGTCATCGGCGTGATTATGGTGATACTGTTCGTGGTAGGCTTGTATACTTTTGTTAAGTGGTATGTAGGGTAACAACGTAATATGACAGTAAAACTTGGGCTAGCCCTAGTTGAATGTTTGACAACCCAAGACTATTTAGACGTTGAGCCTTTACTGTTATTCACTGCTGACAAATTCAACGCAGTTCTTTTTGTTTTACTTACCCCTTTCGCTTTTTTGGCTGACGACATCACCGGTGAGAAAAACGCGAGTATTTCATCTACCGGGTCTCGCTTTGCACCATTTTGGCTAATGGAACGCTTTACCGATAGCATGCTGAAATCAGCCCCGTGGTACAAGTTTCTAGTTAATGGTAGGTCGTGATTTGAAACTAACACCGGGATCCCTCTTTTCTGGGAGGCTTTAGCAGCAAGGTTCGCCAATTTTTCCTGCGCTTCTGGCCCAAAGCTGTGACTGGCGTAACTGGTAAAAGCTGCAGTTTTACTTATTGGTGCATAGGGCGGATCACAGTAGATTACATTACCTTTTCTTGCTCTTGAAAATACTTTTTCAAAAGGCAAACAGGTAAAGGTCGCTTTTTGAGACTTTTCCGAAAATACAAACATCTCATGTTCTGGGAAATAGGGCTTTTTATAGCGTCCGAATGGCACGTTAAACCTGCCTTGAAGACTGTACCGGCATAATCCATTGTAGCCGTGTCTATTTAAATACAGAAACAAAATAGCGCGGTAGTATTCGTCTTCAGTTTTATTAAACTCTTCCCGCAATGCATAGTACATTGACTCATTATTTCGAACAGTGCTAAAAAATTCTCGGGCATCATTGATTAGCGCGTCAGGCTGCGCTTTGAGAAAGTTGTATAGATTAATTAAATCTGGATTGATGTCGTTTAAGAGGTAACGTTTGTATTGCGTATTCAAAAACACAGATCCGGCGCCGACAAAAGGCTCAATAAGCTTATTTGCTTGCGGTAATCTGGCTTGAATATGCTCAACCAAGCTGTATTTGCCACCGGCCCACTTCAAAAAAGCACGGTTCTTTTTTTGCATCATGCGTAAACGTTACTACCTACACGGAATGAAGACGGTGGTTATTCCTAACGTCGCCGTTCTAGGCGTATTGCTGGGGAAGGGAGCCTTTCGGCGTCACCACACTAATCAGTAATTGTATCTTTCATCGTTTAAACGGACAACCGACAAGTGCTGGCCATTTGATATCTTTTTCAAATCGACTAAAAAGTCTGCAAGTAGAGTATTTTCACTGGTTTTCGGAAAGTGCTATTTCCTGCAAAATTTGTTGCCCGTTTTTTACAAAAGCTGACGCTTTATTTGGGTAGTCAGGCAGCGCTTGTTTTGCTTGCTGAGCTTGTTCAGCAGATGCAAACGTTTGAGCAGATATCACTACATACCAATCGCCGCCATATCGCTGTGTTTTATAAATTCGGGTTTGTTCTCGCAAATTATTTTCTTCAATAAAGTCGTTCAAAACCCGTTCGTTTGTCATTGCCAGCATTTGTAACGCGAACTCTGTGGAAGCAATGAAATTCAACGCAGTTTCGGAGGCAGGTAACTGTACTCGGGTTGTCGCTGCGTCATTAACTGAATTATTTATTGAATTAGCGGAATCTGTCGAGCTGATCGTATCGGAATTCTTGCTGATGCCAATGGTGGTGCTTCTTTCCTGACTTGAAGCACTGTCCTTCGTCAATAAGTTATCACCTGTTGAGATGGCTTGTTGCCAAGTGGTGATTAAAGCTTCTGGTCGATTTTGTTCGGTCTCATTGATTTGAGACTTCACACTTTCGTTTGCTGTTTCATCAGAGTTTGGTAAAGAGCCATCAGCGTTTAATAGATAGCCATTAGCATTGAGTTCCATTTCATTGTTTTGAGTTCCTGCTGCTATCTGATCATAGGCGGAGCCGGGCTCAACAAGATTAGCGTTAGCCTCGTCTGCACTGTCTATCGGAGCAAAGAGAGAAGCGATATCGTCGCCGTATTGCCAATAGACCAACCCTGAAAAGGTGCTGAAAAAAACGAAAACCAATAACACATAAAGCCATCTTGACTTTAGCGGGTTGGAAAAGGTTAGAGCGGTGTGCTGCTGTCGGTTTTCGAGGTGTGCTTGAAATGCTTCTCGACGTGCTGCAATCATTTTATCTAAATCAGAAGCAAAGTTAGGTTGCTCATCGATCACAGATTGACTGCTAATAATTAAAGGAGTGTCAGTATTTTTAGCAGGCAGCCATTGCTTTGCTCGCTCTGCCCATTGGCTATCGGCAAACAACAATACATTTAAATGCTGTTTATTGCCGGCAAAGCGGCTTTGTAGAACAAGGTCCCATAATTCCTGTAAAAAGGCATCGGGCAAGTGGTGGGATTGAGTAATAGCTATTAGTATAGGCCCCTCATGATTGTTTAAATCAACGAGCAGCTCATTCAGCGGTCTAACAAAGCTTCCTACGACTTGCCCTAGCAGTTGACGACAGAGTTGGCGTCTGTAGTCAGACATACCCATATTCTCCTGCGCTGTCAGGTAGGCAATTTCAGTATCATCATGCTGTTGAAATACAAAGGCTTCTAACGTTTTTTGTTGCTGAGCTATAGAGTCACCACTGACAAAAATCAGTTGCGATGAGTAGTTAACTAAATACTCCAAACGTTCATGCAGTTCATTTTGCATGTGTTTGCCCCCTATAAAAGCCTTGCGGCGAATAGACAACAGTAATACCGCAAACTAATGTGATTATTTGCGGTCACTAATCTTAATAGCTAGGGAAGGACGTGCGAAAGTATGTCGTCTGTTACTGCTTTTGTAACCACCGCATTGCCAATGCCTTTGGGAAGCACAAATCGTATGCTACCAGCTTCTACTTTCTTGTCTCGCTTCATGTGCTTGACGTAGTCAGCTTTGGTCATAGTTTCAGGCCCTTCAACGGGAAGGTCGAAGGCTTTAAACAGCGAGGTAACACGACGAGTTTCTGACGTTTCAAACCAATCTAGCTCTTGTGCAGCTAAACAAGCAATTATAGTACCAGCTGCCACTGCTTCGCCATGAAGCCAGTTGCCGTAACCTTGTTCTGCTTCTATAGCGTGACCAAACGTATGGCCTAAATTGAGAATGGCGCGAAGTCCACCTTCCCTTTCATCTTTTGCCACCACGTCCGCCTTAATTTCACAGCAGCGGTGTATGGTTTGACTCAACACGTCATTGTCGAGGGCTTTCAACGGTTCCACTTGAGACTCAAGCCAAGCGAAGAAAGATGCATCGTAAATAATGCCATACTTCACCACCTCAGCCATGCCTGCTGAAAACTCTCGCTTTGGAAGGGTAGATAATGAGAGAGTGTCTATGGCAACAAAAACAGGCTGATAGAATGCACCAATCATGTTCTTCCCAAGCGGATGATTGACAGCAGTCTTTCCACCAACCGATGAATCAACTTGAGAAAGTAATGTAGTTGGGACTTGAATAAAGGGGATGCCACGCTGATAGGTTGCCGCTACAAATCCAGTAAGGTCGCCAATTACCCCGCCGCCTAATGCGATTAAGGTAGTATCGCGAGCGGCATTAATTTCTAGCAACCGAGTCATAACTACCTCGAATTGTTCGAGGTTTTTATACTGCTCTCCGTCGGGCAGAATTATGGTCTCTACATTGACATCACCACAGGCTGCTTTTGTCTTATCGAGGTATAGTGGAGCAACGGTTTCGTTGGTCACTATAACAACGAGAGGCCCTTTTATGTAGGGGCTAAAAAGGGCAGACTGCTTGAGCAAGCCTGCTTCTATCTGTATTGGATAGCTACGGTCTCCAAGTTCCACAGTTAAAGTTGACATGGGCGCAGCGCCTCCAGATGATACAATTTATTTTTTAAAGACCGATTTTGCTGATGATTTGATTGGCTACCGCACGTGCAGATTGGTCGTCGGTATCTACCACGTAGTCGGCCACTTCTTCGTACAAAGGGTTGCGTGAATCAGCAAGGTCGCGAAGTACCTTCTCAGGATCTTCGTTTTGTAGAAGGGGACGACGCTTGTCCCGTTGGGTACGAGCAACTTGCTTATCAATAGTGGTTTGCAGATAAACGACGATACCGCGGGCGGATAAACGGTTGCGCACTGCTTTAGTCACGATAGAGCCACCGCCAGTCGCTAGAACAATACCTTGCTTGTCGGTCAAATCGTTGATGACGTTTTCTTCACGTGCTCTAAAACCATCTTCACCTTCCAAGTCAAAGATCCAGGCAATGTCAGCCCCTGTGCGGCGCTCAATTTCCTGATCAGAATCAAAAAAATCCAAGTGAAGTTCGTCTGCTAGATGTCTACCGATTGTGCTCTTGCCAGCACCCATCGGGCCAACTAAAAAGATATTACGTTTTTCAGCCATATTTGCTTATATCACAACTTAATCATGTTAGGGGCAGTGCACTGTTGCCTTACCAGCCTACCCATTGACTCGTGCCTATTTAATGTTCAATAAGCACCACTCCTTAAACCTCGTTAGTATTTCGAGACGGCGATTATCTCAGTTTCCTACAAGGCGTTGCAAGTTTTGTTGCCAACAATATGCATATACCTGTAATTTCACTTAAAAAAACAGGGTTGAAATAAAAAACGTGCAAGGTTATGCACGTTTTCTTGGTAACTCAGCGAAGATGCTACGGTTTTTCAGTAATTATTTTCGGCGTTACAAAAATTAACAGCTCTCGCTTTTGCTGAAGTTCAGTGGTGTTTCTGAATAATGCACCTAGTACAGGAAGGTCCCCAAATAGTGGTACTTTGTTTACACTGTCGCTGCTCGTTTGCTGGAAGATACCGCCAAGAACAATCGTTTCTCCATTTTCAACCAGTACCTGCGTCTGTATTTCTTGTGTATCGATTGCTACGGCATCCCCTGTCGATGTAGATACCGTCTCTCCCCGTGTATCTTGCGTTACCACCAAATCTAAAATAATTCGGTTGTCGGGAGTAATATGAGGTGTCACTTTCAGTGACAATACCGCTTTCTTAAACTCAACTGCCGTGGCGCCGCTAGAGGTTGCTTGTACAAATGGAATCTCTGTACCTTGCTCAATATACGCTTCGTGTTGATTTGCAACGGTGATACGGGGGCTAGCAATGATTTCCCCCTTACTTTCAGATTCTAATGCCGATAGCTCTAAATCTAATATGGTGCCATCGATTAAGCTTGCTACTTGAAAGCCAATGGTGCCCGCGGCACTACTTACCGGTAAATTAACGTTTAATCGGTTGTTGACCGGAGGAACAATTCCACCCGCAATGATATCTGCACCTTCAAGCGATCCTGAAACGCCATTGTCATTTTGTCTGTCACTAAAGCCCCAACGAACCCCAAGTTGCTCATCCACATTGTCCAATACGGTGACCATGCGGCTTTCTATGAGCACCTGTTTAACCGGTATATCAAGCACTTCAATAGTCTTTCTCGCCTCGTCGATAGACTCCAAGGTGTCTCTTATCAATAGCGTATTGGTGCGCTCATCAACGGTAACGCCGCCTCTGTCTGAAAGAATGCCACCTTCCGACGATTTCAAAATCGCGGCAAGTTCTGCTGCTTTTGCGTAGTTAATCGCAATGTCTACTGTCTGTAGCGGAGCTAAATCGGCCACTTGCTGACGAGACTGTAGCGCTTGGGTTTCTCTTGCCGATAATTCTTCTGCTGGTGCGATCAGCAGAATGTTTCCGTCTAAACGCTTGTCTAAACCTTTTACTCTCATGATCATATCTAGGGCCTGATCCCACGGTACGCCAGAAAGGCTAATCGTGACATTACCCGTCACCGAATCGGTTGTAACAAGGTTAAATCCGTTAATTTGAGCAATAATCTGCAAGACCTGACGCACCGGAACGTCCTGGAAGTCGAGTGATATCGGTTCGCCTGTATATTTTTTCTCGCTGCTAAGAGCCTCTTGCTGCGCTTTATCCATGGGAACTACTTCAATATGAAGTTGTTTTCCTTTTACCGTATTTTTGACGGTCACTGTGCCCTCATAATTCACTTCAATCCGCGCAGATTTGTCGTCTTCAAATGTTTCAATGGTAGACACCACTGTGCCAAAATCAGCAACATCAAGCTCTACAAACTGATTTTCTCCTAGTTTCGTTGCCATTAACGTTACTGAGACTTTTCCTTGAGATTCAATAAGCTGGGTCTTCGGTACTTGGCCATCAAATGTCACGATAGTTATGGCGGCGTTGTTGGCGTTTTGAGTAAAGTCTACATCGACAATAGTGCTGGTCATTCGCTGGGCATCGCCCATGGACTGTGGATCTACCAAAACGGGCTCTTGTGCTTTTGAGGGGGCAACAAACAGGGTGCAAGAGACAAGCGCGGCAATAATACCCGTTAACCAATACCATCGAGGCCCGCTACGATTAAGAGACTTATTAAATATGTATCGCTCGGCCATGTTTACTCTCCCGCCTGTGATGCTGTTGTCATTGTTGTTGTTTTCCTTTGCCAGCAGCCAGCACCATCTGGTAATAACTGTTCTATGATAATTGAATCTGTGCCGATTTGCGTGACGCTGCCGTAAAATAGCCCAATTCTGCTGTTCGTTTTTGCTTTATGAAGAACACCGTCATTACTTTTTATAAGCGCCCACTTCTCGCCTTGAACGGTAAAGCTTCCGGTTAATACAAGGGCGTCTAAGCCATAGTTTTCTAGCGCTTGTTTGGAGCGTTGAAAATCGGGTTGTAAGCAATTCTCAACACGAGTTTGGCTCACTACCTCAGGTATCCCTTTAGGCTGTTCAAAAGGACTTCGCAACGAACTGGCACTGTATGCAAAAGGCGGTTGAGTTGTAAATTTAGTGTATGGTTCTACGCTTGGTTGAGCTCGACTTTTCACGCTCTCTGTATAAGCCTGTAAATCATTCATTTCTGGAGCGCACCCAGAAATAATAACAAAAATCCACAATGATAAAAGATATCGCATCAGTCTTCGTCTCCCTCTAAAAGTGAGGGATTGTCTGAACGGTATGTTTTCGCTTGTAATCTTAGAGTTAAGCCATTCTCATCGCGGGCTATATCAAAATCGTGCAGCGTTACAATACGAGGTAAATCTGCTACGTTAGAGACAAATTCGCCAAAGTTGTGATATCCGCCACTTACTTCCATCTCAATTGGCAGCTCGGTATAGAATTCTTTTGGCACTTCTTGCTGCCAGTTGAGCAGTTTGAAGGTTAATCCTGCCGATGTACCCACATAGGTAATATCGTCAAGTAAGCCTGGTGTCTCATTACTGGTAGGTAAGCTTTTAAGCATAGAAGAAAAGTCTTTCTTTATTTGCTCTAACTGGGCTTGATAAGCATCGAGGTTTGCGGCGATACGATATTTCGCCTCAAATTGGAGCTTTAACTCGTCCTCTTTTAATTTCGCTGTATCCAAAATAGGAAGCTTTGGACTTATCAGCAGGTAGTAACTTAATGCGCCTATGGCAATTGCAACGAATGCTGCCACAACGATACGGACTTCGTTGGGCCAAATAGCAATTTGTTCGAAATCGAGTTCGTTGAGTTCTTTTAGTTTTGAGACATCAAACTTCATTGCTATTGAACCTCACTTTCTTCATCTGCTGCCGGTGCCAGATTCGGGGTAATAGAAAATGTAAGTGTAAAGTCACTCACTGCACGAGCGGCACTGCTATCCGATTTGATGGTAGAAAGCTCAGCAGACACAAAGGTGACAGAGTTGTCTAATGCACGCATAAAATCAGATAACCTGTTGTTTGAATCGCTTGTACCCTCAATTTTTATGCTGTTTCCAGTACGAGCCATGTTGTTAAACGCTACACCCGAAGGTACGAGCTTTGCTAACTCATCAAATACAATGGGAGAGATGTTGCGACTTGCTTGAAGTTGTTTAATCAGGGTCATCCGCTGCTCAATGGCGCTTTTGTTTTCTTTGACTTTCTTTATGTCGCCAATTTGATTGTCTAAAGCAGCAATTTCACGCTCTAAATATTGATTTCGCGAGTTTTGATGGCTAATTTGTTGATCAATGGCTTGTCCAACAAACCAAAATATTAACCCAACAATTGCCGCGACGGCCACTAATGCTGCCAGATACTGTTGCTTTTGATGCTGACGCTGCTTTTCGCGCCAAGGGAGTAGGTTTACATGTGCCACGGGGTAAAACTCCTACTCGCTAGACCCGCTGCTATGACTAGTTGAGGCGCTAATTTTTGCAGCTTTGAAGCATCTAATTTAGGATTTATTGTCATGCCAGCAAAAGGGTTAAAGCGAGCAACGTCAAGACCTAAGTCTTGGTTTAAAATATCAACCAAAGGCTCAATAGTTGCAGCGCCTCCGGTAAGTAAAATTTTCTGAGGGCGTTCTGCATGCAGGGTGCTCATGTACATCTGTAATGCGCGATTGATGCTTTGTTGAAGGTTTGCGGCGAAAATTGGCAGTGTGTCTTCAACCCAATTTCCCGATAACGTACCATCTAGTAACTGCCGCTCTGCTGTCTCGCGCTCAATCATATGAATGGCGCTGATATCGTTTATGAGATTATTCAGTCCAAAAGAATGTTCTTTTGTGTAGATAACATTGCCATCTTTGACTACACAAATTTGGAGTAATGACGCGCCCACGTTAACGCAGCAAAGTGACTCTTCTTTATTCTTATTAGCGTAAAAGAAATCTAACGCATTGCCAATAGCATAGTTCTCCATGTCTACAATTTTAGGTTCGAAATTGGCTTCTCTTGCCAGCAACAGCCGGCTATCTACCAAGTCTTTATGCGCAGCCGTCAGCAGTACATTAACTTTGCCCGTATGCGTCTTACTTGGGCCCATTTCTTCAAAGTCTAGGTAAACTTCTTCTAAAGGATAGGGAATGAGACTATCTGCTTCTATCTCAATTTGGTTTTCTAAATCGAAATCACTTTGCTCAGGGTCCATATAAACGACTTTACTAATAACAGACGTACCTGCAACAGCTATATTGGCTAGCTTAATTTTGGTTCTAAGTGCTTTTCTGATCTTTTTGAGCGCGATACTGACCGATTCATAATCTTTTATGTCGCGCTCTGAAAAAGCAATTTTACTGATGGGTTCGCAGGCATACCCTTGAAGCACAAAGCCGTCTTTTGTCTGCTCTATCCATACCGCTTTTATTTGACGCGTACCTATGTCTAAGCCCACAATAGGCGATGGCTTTTTTTTGAGTAGCGATTTCATTTATTAGTGCCTAGTTTCAAAGGTAGTTGCTCTACAGTACAATATTAAGCTAAATAATTCATATGTATGGTTCTATTGATAACACATACGTATAGAATATACGTCATTTCATCATAAATTTCCTTGGTACCTGTTACAGTGAAGTACATTAAACCGCTAATCCTTTTTAGTTTCTTATCCGGTCTTCTTGGCTTTGCTACGCTGGTTGGTATTTACTTTTATATCAAACCTGACCTGCCTAGTGTCACTGTCCTTAAGGATGTTCGCCTGCAAACCCCAATGCAGATATATACCAAAGATGGCAAACTTATTTCCCAGTATGGAGTTAAACGGCGGATACCGGTAAAACTTGAGGATGTTCCGAAGCAATTAGTCGATGCGATTATTGCAACAGAGGATAGCCGTTTTTATGAACATCACGGTATAGATCCTATTGGTATAGTTCGAGCGGCGGTGAGCTTAATACTGACCGGTGAAAAGCGACAAGGTGCCAGTACACTCACCATGCAATTGGCGAGAGGTTTTTTTCTGTCTAGGGAAAAAACGTACATCCGTAAGGTGAAAGAAATTTTTATTGCACTTCATATGGAACAGGAGCTTTCGAAGCAAGAAATTTTAGAGTTGTATTTAAACAAAATCGAGCTAGGACACCGTTCATTTGGTTTTGGAGCAGCATCACAGGTGTATTACGGGAAACCACTAACTGAGCTGTCACTAGCGCAATTAGCCACTATCGCTGGCCTTCCTAAAGCGCCATCAGTACTTAACCCTATCAGCGGGCCCGAGCGTTCTTTAGAAAGACGTCGTGTTGTACTATTGAGGATGCTCGATGAAAATTACATTACCAAAGCACAGTTTGATGAAGCTGCAAGCGCTCCTGTTACTGCACGTAAACACGGCGCTGAAATTGAAGTAGATGCGCCATACCTAGCAGACGTTATTTATTCCGAAATGGTAGAAACCTACGGAAAAGAAGAAGCAGAAACGGGCGGGTATCAAGTTTACGCAACGGCCACATCTGAACTACAGCTTGCTGCTCAAAGAGCGGTGGTTCGAAATCTACACGACTATGACGAGCGCCATGGCTATAAAGGGGCATTAGGCTACCTGTGGGATATTCCCAAAGCTGAGTCAAAAGATGAGGGGATCCCATTGCTGTCATTGAGTTTTGACATAAGCAATCGCACTCAACGAGCGATGTGGGATGACTCGTCGTTAATATCGGTTTTAGAGGAAGTACCCTACATCAAACCGCTCGTGCCAGCAGTGGTGAAAGTGGTAAACGAAAAGTCCATAGAGGTACTAACAGTTAATGGCGAAAATCGCACTATAGAGTGGGGAGGGCTAGACTGGGCACGTAAATACATCACTGACTTTAGGCAAGGTAAGGATCCGGATTCAGCCTCTGATGTGACTCGCGAGGGTGCGGTAATTTATATTCGCAAGCAGGATGGTGAGTGGCGAATTGCGCAGATACCTGAGGTAAGCGGTGCGTTCATCGCACTTAATCCTAAAAACGGTGCCGTGGAAGCGGTTGTGGGTGGCTATAGCTTTTATCAAAGTCAGTTTAATCGGGCTACGCAAGCTAAGCGGCAGGTTGGCTCTAACATTAAGCCTTTTGTCTATTCAGCCGCAATCGACAGTGGTTATACATTAGCGTCTATCATCAACGATGCACCAATTAACCAATGGAACGCCGCTACCGGTGTCGCATGGCGTCCGCAAAATTCCCCTGCTGAATACGACGGACCTATTCGCATGCGAAAAGCATTGGGTAAATCGAAAAACGTGGTGTCTGTTCGTCTGCTTCGTGGCGTAGGGTTGCAAGAAACAGCAAATTACTTAACCCGTTTTGGTTTTAACAAAGAGGATATTCCGCTTGATGAGACCGTATCACTTGGCTCAAGCTCACATACGCCTTTAGAAGTGGTACGCGGTATGTCCGTTATTGCTAACGGTGGTTACCTCGTAAATCCTCATTTCATAAGCGAAGTTCTCAATGAAAACGGAGAGCAATTGTGGTACGCAAACCCAGTATGGGCATGTCATCGCTGTGAAGACGAGGGCGAGGCCCCAACGTCCAAGCCTTTAAACGAAGATGATATTGAAGCACTACTTGCGGCTCAGTTAAATGAAGATGCTGGTACGGTAGATTTGACGAAAAACGCTGAAGAAAAAACCATAGCGCCTCAAGTTATCAGTGCACAAAATGCATTCCTTGTCGCTGAGATGATGCGAACGGGCGTGAGAGCTAACGGTGATTGGAATAAAAAAACCTATTGGCTTGGCACTGGGTGGCGCGCAAGGAATATATTGCAGCGAACGGACATTGCCGGTAAAACCGGAACAACAAACGACTCAAGAGACACATGGTTTAGTGGGTTTCACAAAGATATAGTGGCAACTGCTTGGGTGGGTTTTGACAACATGAGCCGCCAGCTTGGACGTGCTACGCGCAATCAGAACTTAATTAATAAAAATCCTGAAAAGTTTAATTGGATTGGAAATGCCCTGATTGGAACTGAGGATGGAGCTAAAGCAGCAGGTCCTGCTTGGATCCGATTCATGGAATACGCATTGGCTGAAAAGCCTTATTCTCCAATGCCTGTGCCTGAAGATATCGTTCGCGTGCGCATTGATCGTACCAGTGGAAAGTTGACCAACCGCACAGACCATACGACACTATTCGAATATTTCCTTCAAGGTACGGAGCCTACCACATACGTTAGTGATAACGATGTGGTAGACCCAGCCGAGCAGGATGAAACAACAACGCCAAAGTCAGAAGAAATATTTTAACAAAGGGAGGGGGCTAGCCCTCGCCCTTATTAGGCTTTGGTCCTCCATTTGCCTGAACCCATAACCGGAAAAAACATGTCAGAAGATTCACAGCGCTATCTCTATATTCCACATTCCGGCCCTTCATTGCTGGAAACTCCGCTACTTAACAAGGGCAGTGCTTTTACTGCCCGAGAAAGAACCGCATTCAATCTAACTGGATTGGTGCCGCCGCGATATGAAAGCATAGAAGAGCAGGTTGAGCGCGCTTACATGCAATATAGTAGCTTCGATGAAGCATTGAATAAGCACATTTACTTGCGAGCAATTCAAGATAATAACGAAACCTTATTCTATCGCCTTATTCAGAAATATATTGATGAAATGATGCCCCTTATTTATACCCCTACTGTAGGGGATGCTTGTGAGCAATTTTCTGATATTTATCGCAGTTCTCGTGGTTTATTTGTTTCTTATGAAGAGCGTCATCAGATAGACGACATTGTTCGCAACGCCACAAAACGCAAAGTAAAGGTCATCGTTGTGACGGACGGCGAACGTATCTTAGGTTTAGGTGACCAAGGTATCGGTGGTATGGGTATTCCTATTGGGAAATTGTCACTGTATACCGCTTGTGGTGGTATTAGCCCAGCCTACACATTGCCGGTGATGCTTGATGTGGGCACTAATAATGAAAAGCTGCTAAACGATCCTATGTACATGGGAGCTCGACACCCTCGTATTGAACAAAAAGAGTATGACGAGTTTGTCGACTTGTTTGTACAAGCAGTTAAACGGCGCTGGCCTGACGTGCTTATTCAATTCGAAGACTTTGCTCAGCCAAACGCCATGCCATTACTTAATCGCTATCGCAATGAAATCTGCTGTTTCAATGATGATATTCAGGGCACAGCGGCAGTCACTTTAGGTACAATATTAGCCGCCTGCAGAACGAAGCAACAAAAGCTCAGTGAGATGAAGGTTGTTTTTGTGGGCTCTGGTTCGGCGGGTTGCGGTATTGCTGAAATGCTTATTCAGCAAATGGTATTTGAAGGCTTAAGTGATGAGGAAGCGCGAAAGCAAGTATTCATGATTGACCGCTTTGGCCTCTTAACAGAAGGCATGGAAGGACTCCGTGACTTCCAAGAAAAGCTGCAGCAGAAACAAGACGACCTTGCCGACTGGACCTTCAGTGGTGACTATGCGTCGTTGCTCGATGTTATGCATTGTGCACAGCCCGATATACTCATTGGGGTGTCGGGTCAACCTGGCCTGTTCACAGAGCAAGTCATTCGCGCTATGAAACAAAACTGCGAATTGCCTATTATCTTTCCACTGAGTAACCCTTCTCGACAAGTGGAAGCGCGTCCAGAGCAAGTCATTGAATGGACCGATGGAGAGGTGATCATTGCCACCGGAAGCCCATTTAAGCCAGTTGAGTACAATGGCAAAGTGTATCCCATCGCCCAGTGTAATAATTCTTATATTTTTCCTGGCATCGGTCTCGGCGTTGTGGCTGCAAAAGCCAAACTAATCAGCGATGAAATGTTAATGGCTGCCAGTAACGCCCTCGCTAAAGCGTCGCCATTAGTCAACACAGGCGAAGGTTCACTGTTACCCTCTTTAGTGCAAATTGCAGAGCTTAGTCGAGATATTGCCTTTGAAGTGGGTAAAGTAGCAATGCAGCAAGGCTTGGCCTTAGAAATGTCTGAGGAAGCACTTCGTGCAAGTATTGAGAGGAATTTCTGGAAAGCAGAATACCGACCGTACAAACGGGTGAGCATTTAATTACTGAAAAAGCAGGCGCAACGCCTGCTTTTTTGTATGTACTATAAAGCGATACAGACTTTAGCAAACACCTTTCTACCTTCCTCGGTAAAATATTGTCGCCAATGAGCAACATTTTCCTCTATGTCTTCTTGGTTTTTTCGCATAAAAATTTATAACACAATGAAAATATGAGTTTTTTTGGAGTTGGCTTAATTATTGAAAAGCCTGATTACTCAAAAGTACATTAGTGCAAGCACGTGTGTTGAACAAGCGCAGTGCTAATGCTGTTAATTGATATGTACGGGTAGATGAGCGCTAGTGTAATCCGCTCATGTAATTCGTTAGCCCAACTCGCAAACGCTACCCGAACACTACCGCTTTGCGTGCAATGGAGTGTGCGCCTTTTATTGTAGGCCGAGCTGGTGAAACCCACCGCTCGGATTTTTAATGTTGGTGAGCCGATTACCTTGTATATTGGTCGACACTAGTGAGCTCTATCTCTTTAAAAGTTGTTCTTAGTTACTAGATATAATGTACAAGCAGCGACAAAAAAGGAAAAGCAATGTCAGCATCTGATAACTACACCCCTCCTAAAATATGGACGCAGGACAAAGACGACGGTAATAAGTGGGCTAGTATCAATCGCCCTGTGT
Organism: Alteromonas ulvae; assembly: GCF_048987005.1. Classification (GTDB taxonomy): domain Bacteria; phylum Pseudomonadota; class Gammaproteobacteria; order Enterobacterales; family Alteromonadaceae; genus Alteromonas. The sequence goes on from NZ_CP185261.1 coordinate 510,634, forward strand.
CTGGCGCCACTCATGAAAAGGCCCGTGAACAAGGTGAACATGGATTTCAGCTATATTCTTTAGCCACACCAAATGGGCAAAAAGTCACCATCATGCTGGAAGAGCTGTTGGCCGCAGGCGTAGATGAAGCTGAGTATGACGCTTGGTTGGTGAATATTGGAGAGGGCGATCAATTTTCTTCAGGCTTTGTGGATGTAAACCCAAATAGTAAGATACCTGCGATGGTGGATATCACAACCACGCCGGAAACAAAGCTGTTTGAGTCTGGCTCAATCCTGATGTACTTAGCTGAAAAGTTCGATAAATTTATTCCCAAAGATGCGCATGCTAAAGCAGAGTGCATGAATTGGTTGTTTTGGCAGGTGGGCAGTGCCCCTTATCTTGGTGGTGGTTTTGGCCATTTTTACAGTTACGCGCCATACCCAATGGAGTACCCCATTAACCGCTTTACGATGGAAACGAAACGTCAATTAGATGTTTTAGATAAGCATCTGGCCAAGCATCAATTTATGGCAGGTGACGAGTACAGCATAGCAGACATCGCGATATGGCCATGGTATGGCAATCTCGTGCTGGGTAATTTGTATGAGGCTGCTACGTTTTTACAAGTAGATGATTATACCCATCTGCTCGAATGGGCCCAGCGTGTTGAAAAGCGCAAAGGTGTGCAGCGCGGCCGTATCGTCAATAAAACATGGGGTGACGACGGGCAGCTTAAAAACCGACACAGCGCTGCTGATATTGATAACGCCCTAGCGAATAGCTAAAGACGTTTAAAATAACAGTAAGATGACTGTGTAAAGCGCCACCATTGACGTAGTCGGTGGTGGCGACACAGCTGTTTTGCGTGATGGTAGTGACGTTGTACTAATGCAGTTAAATAAGCATTAGCTAAATAAGCACGGCTCGGCTTTTATAGTAGGCTTTTTGCAACGGTTTCAGGTCCCAATCTTCAAGTGATACCGAAAAACGAAAATCACCAACGTTTCCTTCCCATCGTGTCTCCGGCGGTGTCGCCCACGACTTCATAAACACCAGCTTTCCTTGAATACAGTGCAGTACATCAATATTTTGCTCACCGTCGGCACCATAGTATTTGGTTTCCGTAATAGCAGAACCTGCCTCACAGGGCTCGTTAAAGAATACAAAACCTCGATAACGGCCATTATCGCTAATCGTCAAAAGGGCTGCGTAATTGTCATCCATATAGACTTTGCGCAGAGCAGGTAAATCTCCTTCGACTCTCTTTATTTGAACTCGACGCTTTTCGTCAAACCACGACCAACCTTTGCTGCCCATAAAATTAAGTTCTTCTCGTTTCAAGGCGTGTTTACTCATACTTTTATATGAAAAAAAGGCGCCCGCGCCTACGGTAATAAGCACAAAGAAAACAGCAGTGATGAGCAGTCGTGATGTGTTTAGCGCCATAACAATAAGAGAAGTTGGGTGATAGTTAAACTTACGTGGATATCGTGGTAAACGTTTGTTTATATCATTCAACTAACGGGAATTTAATGTGCACGCTAATGTATGATGTGATCTGTGGTTGCTTTAAAGGCAATGACTTTAAGGCAATAACTGCGAGCGGCATGGTAGTACAAGCAGCCCGCTAATTAGCCAGTAAAGTTGCTATTCCACCTCTAGTGTAAACACCTTCGAATTACGCTGGAAGTTGTACAGCTCTTTTTTCACCTCTGGCAAAGCGCTGATATCTGCAGGCTGGAATCCCTGCTCTAAAAACCAGTGGGCCGTTACTGTGGTAAGAACAAATATACGACTGATAGACGCTTCTTTTGCACGCCTATTCACTTCTTCCAGTATACGCTCTCCGCGGTTTTTACCGCGATAGTCTTGATGTGTGGCCACACACGCAAGCTCGGCACAATCATCGTCTGGGTACATATAAAGTGCAGCGCAAGCGATAATCATTCCGTCGCGTACAATAACGATAAATTGATTAATTTCACTCTCAAGTCGCTCACGAGAACGCTTGACTAACACCCCACTGTCCTCCAATGGCTTAATTAGGTTCAATATACCGCCTACATCATCGATAGTTGCAGCTCGCAACTGCTCGTAATGATGTTCCATCACTAATGAGCCTGTGCCATCGCGAGTGAATAGCTCTTGAAGCAGTGCGCCGTCGTTTTCATAGCTAATGCAATGTGCTCGCGGCACACCAGCAGATACGCTAGTGGTAAGGGCGCGAAGTACGGTATGTTCCGTAGTAATGTTGCCTTCCATTATCATCTTTTCTAACTGAGGGCGCTCTATGGTGCGAAGTAATTTACCATCGCTGTTATAAATGCCGTCGTAGTTTGAAAACACGATGAGCTTATCTGCCTTTAGTGTAATAGCAGCTTGAATAGCCACATCTTCATGAGATAGGTTAAACACCTCTCCTGTGGCTGAATACCCCATGGGTGAAAGCAGTGCGATTGAACCGTCATTTAAATGATCATTGATGCCAATAATATCAATACGGCGCACCAAACCGGTGTTTTCAAAATCGATACCGTTGCGTACGCCCATGGGTTTAGCAACCACTAAATTTCCAGAACAAACACGTATTTGTGCACCGTGCATGGGAGAATTAGGTAGGCCCATGGTTAACAAGGCTTCTACTTGAGAGCGCACCGAGCCAGCCGCGTCTTTTACGCACTCAAGCGTTTGCTTGTCGGTAATTCTAACGCCGTTTTCAAAACGCCCTTCAATATTGCGAAGGGCCACTCTTGAGTCTATTTGCGGCCTTGCACCGTGCACAATAACTACGCGCACGCCAAGGGTATTCAGCAGTGCGATATCGTGAATGATGTTGGGGAAATTGGGATGCTCAATGGCTTCGCCACCGAACATCAGTACGAAGGTCTTTCCCTGGTGGGCATTAATATAAGGCAGCGAGCTGCGAAATAATTTAATGCCATCGTGATGCGCTAATACCATGCAAGTATGTCCCTACCGCTACCCTTGTTTATCCAGACTTTCCAGTTCTTGATACAGCGCTTTAGTCACTGTTTCTTTGCTGGTACCGCCAAGTATATTTCGTTGATTAACGCCAAACTCAAGCTGCAGCACCGGATACACATCGTCTTCAATTTTGTCGCAAATAGCCTGCAGCTGGCTAAGGGGCAAATCTTCAATGGCACAGCCATTATCAATAGCCTGTAGCACCACGCGACCTGCAATATCGTGGCCGGTTCTAAACGGAATGCCTTTGCCTACCAAGTAGTCAGCAAGTTCAGTGGCATTGGAATACCCTTGTGCTGCGGCAATGCGGCAACGCGCTTCGTTTAGTTGCAACGAGTCGAGTACTTCACTGGCGATGCACAAACAAATATGCCATTGATTGACAGCGTCAATGGCACCTTCTTTGTCTTCCTGCATATCTTTGTTGTACGCAAGAGGCAGCCCTTTCATGGTGACTAGCAGTGCTTGTAGTGAACCAAATACTCGGCCGCACTTTCCGCGCATCAGCTCCAATGCATCAGGGTTTTTCTTCTGAGGCATCAGTGAAGAGCCCGATGTCACGCTATCACCTAATTGCAGAAAGCCAGCTTCGCCAGAGTTGTAAAAAATCATATCTTCAGCTAGGCGAGATAAGTGCATCATGCTTGTGCTTGCGGTGAACAAAAGCTCAAGCACGAAGTCGCGATCTGAAACTGCATCTAGGCTGTTTAGACAAGGAGAATCGAACCCTAACTCATCGGCAATGGCATGGCGGTCGACAGGAAATGTTGTGCCAGCTAATGCACCAGAGCCCAGCGGACACTGGTTCATTCTTGCCTTTAAATCATCAAGTCGACTTAGATCGCGCTTTAGCATTTCAACATACGCTAAGCACCAATGTGCAAAATGGATAGGTTGAGCCCGCTGTAAGTGGGTATAGCCAGGAATGATAGCTTCCTGGTGGCGACTTGCAGCGTTCAATAGCGATTTAATGACGCCAAGAACGTCACCGCGAAGTGAAGCAATATGTTCGCGAACCCATAGCCTAAAATCGGTTGCTACTTGATCGTTACGGCTTCTACCCGTGTGCAGCTTTCTGCCAATATCACCCAGTTTTTCGATAAGCGCAGCTTCTACAAAGCTGTGAATATCTTCTTCGCTTGAGGCATCAAAATCTAACTCGCCGGCATCAGCTTGCGCTTTAAGCTCGCTCAGTGCTGCTTCTAGCTGCTGCTGTTCGTCACTAGTCAGCACGCCCGCTTTTTGTAGCGCCCGTGACCAACTTATTGAGCCCTGTATATCTTGGCTCGCCATAACACGGTCAAACGGTAAAGAGTCGTTAACCTGCTTAAACATACTACTTGCACCGGATTCAAACCGGCCACCCCACAACGCCATGTGATACTCCTTTAACCTTTGTGATTAGCCTTGTTTTTTTAATGCTTCAATACGACTAGACAGGCTGAATAAACGGATAAATCCTTCAGCGTGTTTTTGGTCGTATACATCATCGGCGCCAAATGTGGCGAAATCTTCAGAATACAAGCTGTTAGGCGAGCGACGCTGGGTTACTGTTGCCTGACCTTTATAAAGTTTAACCACGATATCACCCGTCACTTTTTTCGCGAAGGATGCCGCACCAGCAAGCAGTGAATCGTTTAGCGCAGTAAACCAACGTCCGTCATACATCACGTGGGAAAACTCTAAACCAATTTGTTCACGATATTTAAGCGCTGCTTTATCAAGTACCATGGTCTCGAGGGCTTTGTATGCCTTTAGCAGCACTGTGCCGCCAGGAGTTTCATAACAGCCACGAGACTTCATGCCTACCAAACGGTTTTCAACAATATCGATACGGCCCACGCCGTGTGCCGCCGCAACCGTATTTAGCTTCACTAACGCTTGATATGGCGATAATGCTTCGCCGTCAATGTGCGTTAGCCTACCTTCGTTAAATGACAAATTTATGCGCTCTGGTGTGTTTGGCGCATCTTCTGGGTCTACCGTCATGGTCCAGACTTCTTTTGTCGGCTCTTGCCATGGATCTTCAAGCTCACCGCCCTCGTGAGAAATATGCCATGCGTTGGCGTCACGGCTGTATATTTTTGTTGCTGAGGCCGTAGTGGCAATGTTGCGCTCGGCCAAATAAGCCAATAAGTCTTCACGGCTTACCATATCCCACTCACGCCAAGGTGCGATAACCGTTAAATCTGGTGCTAGTGCAGCAAAGGTACTTTCAAAGCGCACTTGGTCATTACCTTTACCGGTACAGCCGTGACACAGTGCATCGGCACCGACTTTTCTTGCCACTTCTACCTGCGCTTTAGCGATAACAGGGCGGGCCATGGAAGTACCTAATAGATACTCGCCTTCATATACGGCGCCTGTGGTAATTGTTGGAAAGATGTAGTCGTTAACGAACTCTTCTTTCAAATCGATGATATGGCACTCGCTAGCACCTGAGGCAATCGCTTTTTCATGAAGACCTTCAAGCTCTTCATCACCTTGACCTACATCGGCGGCAAATGCCACTACTTCACAGTCATAGTTTTCTTTAAGCCATGGAATGATAGCTGAAGTATCTAGCCCGCCTGAGTAGGCCAGTACAATTTTCTTAACATTTTGCATCTAAGTAGTTCCTCTTAGGCACTGAGTAATTGAGTAAGGATGGCGTTTTGGCCATGCATTCTGTTTTCGGCTTGCTGCATTAATAGCGACTTGTCGCTATCAATTAATGAGCCGGTAATTTCTAAGTCGCGATGTGCTGGTTGGCAGTGCATTACGCAGCTTGCTCCCGATGCTTCCATAAGCGCTTCGTTCACTTGATAAGGCATAAACGTTGCCTTAATAGTCTCAAGTGGGGTGTCATCACCCATAGAAAGCCACGTGTCGGTATAAATAACATCGGTACCCTTAGCGGCTTCTAGCGCGTTGCTTTCAACAATGGTAGCACCAGTTTTTTCAGCTAGCGTTTTGGCGTGAGCCACTATACTAGCATCTGCCTCATGTCCTTTTGGGGTAATGACAACCTGATTGCAACCTAACAGAGCACCAACAATTAATAACGAATGCGTTACGTTGTTGCCATCACCGATATAGGTCATGGTTAAACCGTTAGTTTTACCAAAACGCTCGAACATAGTGAGATAGTCGGCCAGGCCTTGGCACGGGTGGTATTTATCGCACAATGCGTTAACCACAGGTACATTCGCCGCTTCAGCATAGGTCTCTAATGTCGAGTGAGAAAATACACGAGCGACAATGGCATCTGCCCAGCACGAAAGGTTTGCTGCGGTATCCACCGAGTCTTCACGACCCGCCAGCTTGCCCGATTGCACATCAAGATACACCATATGGCCGCCAAGCTTATTGATACCAATATCAAAGCTCACTCGTGTGCGCAGCGACGGTTTTTCAAATAGCGCAACAATTGACTTTCCTTTTAGCACATTGCTATAACTTGCCGGTGCTTGCTTTATTTCAACCGCAAGTTTAAGTAATGATTCCATTGCCTCTGGGGTCCAGTTGGCAAAAGTTAATAAATCCTGTTTCATTCGTTGTCTCCCAAGACGCCATTTAGTGACGAGGTCTCGCAGGGTATAATTTGTGTACCCGTGTTTTTATTAAGTATGTCAGTGATGTCTGCGGTCCAGCTGGCAATGTAGACCGCACGCGAAAGGGTGTTTGCAGACTGAAGGGCCGCGTCGACTTTAACCTTCATGCCATCAATAATAACGCCTGCAGTAGAGTATTCCTCTATACGCGTTGCGTCTAACTCGCCGATAAGCACTTTGTCGCCATCGAGCACGCCATCAACGTTGGAAAGCAGCAACAGCTCTGCATCAAGTAATTCAGCAATTACCGTAGCGGCCTGGTCTGCGTTGATGTTGAGTAATCTACCTTGGGCACTTGAGCCTATAGAGCTTATGATCGGCAGCACCGACTGGGCTAGAATACTCTTTATAAAGGTAGCGTCTGCAGTAGCAGGAGCCCCTACTGCACCGTATTTATCAGCCAGTGGTTCGCAAACTACCATGTTTCCATCAAGCAGCGATAAGCCTGCAGGCGTTAAGCCCGATGCTATTGCCGCTGCGCAAAGTTGTTTGTTTGCTGAGCCAGCTAATGCGCCACAAATGTAAGGCATATGCTCATCGGGCGTCACCCTTAACCCGTCTATCTTAGTGCTTACAAGCCCTAAGCTAGCCATTAAGGTTTCCACCAATGGGCCGCCGCCATGCACTACGACAACGGGACGGCTTTTTTGAACGTCTTTAATGCTTAAAAATAACCGTGTCATCGCAGCAGCGTCGTCTAATAACGCGCCACCAACTTTTATGACGATGGGAGAACGGCTCATAGTACTAACCCTGTTTCTATTGGCTGTTTAGTCATAATGTTTATGCATTGAATGGCCTGTGATGCAGCCCCTTTCATAACATTATCAATCGCTGATGTGACAACGGCATAACCTGATGACTCATCAAGCTTCCAGTAAAGATCAACAAATGGCGTGTGCGCTACATCATCTATTTTGGGGAAGTTGCTGCGCAAACGAACAATAGGTTTATCAGCATAGGCAGCGTTATAGGCTTCATCAAGTTGCTCTTGTGTGACACCCGATTTTAGTTTCACCGTTACCGTAGCTAAGATCCCGCGCTTAAAATTACCTAAATGTGGGGTGAAGATAACGGGTGTGCCGAGGTATGCCTCAATTTCCGGTGTATGGCGGTGGCCTAAAACACCATAGGCATGCAGGCTAACTTCGAAAAAGCTAGTGTTAAGGCTTGCTTTTCTACCGGCCCCAGAGACACCGGACACCGCATTAATGACGGGGCGAACAGCGTTATCTAACAAATTGTTTTCACCCAGCGGTTTTAGGGCGGTTAAGCTGGCGGTGGGGTAGCAGCCCGGTACAGCAATAATTTTGGCTTGCTCAATAGACGAGGAATACCACTCAGCCAGTCCGTAAACCGCATTGTCTAAACTTTCTTGCTGCTTGTGAGGGAAACCATAAAAGGCCTCGAATACCTCAGTGTCTTTTAGTCTAAATGCGCCAGAGAGGTCGAGTACTTTTGCTGAGCCTGAGGTAAGTAATGGCATCCAGTCGTGGCTAGCTTCATGAGGCGTTGCTAAGAATATAAAATCAACGGTATGTGCTAACGACTCTAAAATGCTGTCGCTAATGGGGATAAGTGTTGCATCAACGTGGGCTAACTTTCCGTGAAGCTCGCCAATGGATTTATTGGCATCAGCGCTGTTCGATGACACATAGGTTCCAGACAGCGTCAATTCAGGATGCTGTTGGACTAACTCTACAAGCTGTGCCCCTGTGTAACCACTGGCACCAATAATTGATACGTTATACATAATAAGTCTATTTTGAATAAAGAGAAAAAAATCACTTTTTACCTTTGTAAACTGATTGGACTCTATTGCCTAACCGCTACCACATTACAAAGGTAAAAAGTGTGCTACTGCAACAGCATAGATGAACGCGAGCGTCGTCGCACACTATGCAAAGTGTAGCTAGCCAGGGGAGTGGTAAACATGGTTACGTTGCTATTAAATTCAGCAGCGTAAATCGATGTTGTCATTATGCGTTCCTGTATCGTGTCATCCTCACAATGGATGACTGTTTTGACCGTGGATAAGTCTACCAATTTTGAATTTATATGCAATATTAATGTATAAATATTTTAAATTGAGTTCTCATTATCGCTTTTTGCTGTGATATATTCGTTAACTAATATAGTACATTAGTATCTGTTACATAAATTTGACACGGACTTCGCTAATATTGAATATTTATACATACCGTTTTGGCGAGGATGGCTATGTAAACAGCGTAAGACGCTGTACACTTTCCCTATTGTCATAATTGGTTATTATAATTGGTTGTCACAATCGTATTATCGGTTTACACATAAAAAGGCACATTCAGCAATGAGCAAGCTTACTTTGGCCCTAGTTGCCCACGACCACAAAAAACCTGAGTTATTAGCATGGGCTAATCAGCATAAAAAAATACTAGAACAATGCAACCTCTTAGCCACTGGAACAACAGGGGGGCTAGTTGCTGATGAAATCGGGCTTCCGGTAAAGCGCTTTAAAAGCGGTCCGTTAGGTGGTGATCAGCAAATTGGGGCACTGATTGCTGAAAATAAGTTAGATGCTTTGTTCTTTTTCTGGGACCCATTAAATGCCGCTCCTCACGACCCCGATGTTAAAGCGCTGCTGCGCTTGTGTTCCGTATGGAACGTACCTGTGGCCTGCACACCGGCAACCGCCGATTTAGTTGTGACGTCACCGCTATTTTTGTCGCCAGAATATAAGCCAGTAAAGCCCCACTTTTAAACATTGAGTCGAAGTGACCGAGAATCATTGGCCCACTGCTTAGTAAGCCCTGAACAACATATGCTAAAACAAAAAGCCGAGAGCAATGTCTCGGCTTTGAATCAACGATAAATGGTATCGATGCTATCAAGGTTAGGAGCTACTAAGGTTAAGGGCTATTAAGGTTGAGTGTTATTAAGATTAAGCGTTATCTAGATAAGAGCTCTACTTAATTAGATCCATCAAACCTCGCATTTCCCTTTTCCTGCTTTTAAGCGCTTCTTGTTGCTCGTCAGTAAGCACGGCCATTAATGTACTTCTAAATTTAACCTTTTCAACGCCAGCAGCGATAAGGTCGTCCTCGTATTTAGTACTAAGGGCAATAAACGCATCTTCAGAGAACGCATCACTTCTCACTAAGTCGCGCTGTGCCTGTTTGAATGTTTTCACTGTTTCGCGATGAGATTCTGCACGCTCTTTCTGTGAATCAATCAATTGCGCAATCTCGGCCTTTTGTTCATCAGACAAAGACAGGCCAGCAAATTGCTTCATCTCTCTTTTTTCACGTTGCTGTTTGTCGCCTCTACTATCTTTGTGCGACTGCATGGCCTGCTCTCTGCGTTCATGTTTGCGTTCACGCTTCTCTTCAAACTTAGAGTGGCGCTCATCGAGTTCTGCTTGCTGCTCTGTGGTTAACACGGCAAAAACATCATGGCGTAATGTTGCAAATTCAAGCTGCTTTGACGATTGCTTTGCAACACGCTGTGCCACCATCTCATTTATTTGAGCGTCCGTCGCCGTGGCTACATCTAATCTTGACATTGAATCAGCTTTTCTGCGTTCGTCTCTTGAATGCCCCTTAACTTCACTCGCGTTGGCTTCTTTAAATTGAGTGATTAACGCTTTAATTTCACTTTTTTGTGCTTCGCTAAGAGAAAGTCCACGAAGCTGCTGAACCATCTGTTTGAGTGAAAATTTTGCTAATTGCTGGTGACGCATTTCTATGTCGTGATGCTTAGCATACGTAAAACCACTGATACCTACGGTCGCTAACATTGCGGTGGTAATAAGTAATCGTTTCATTTTCGTCTCCTTTTATTTGACACTGATAGATTAGTACCAATCGTCTAGCTATTCAGTCAGCAAACTGTAAAGCTTGTGTAAAGGCGATGCGATATCAAGACTAGAAAGAGAGGAGGCGATATAGTAGCGATGTAGAAGTTATATAAAAGCTACATAAAATCCATATTGAAGTAGGTAGTACAGTAATACCATTGCTCAGTAACGAGCACTTTCAGTCAATGGGCACAGCGGGTACGGGAATAAATCATAGAAAGGTGAGTGTGTTTTCATGAGCAAGGAGTTCCATCTACAATCTGTATTGGTCATCGATGATGACATTGAACTAACAGATATGTTGTCGACTTATCTCTCGGGTATAGGGTATCGCGTTAACGTGAAAAACGACGGTGAAGCTGGGTTGTCTGAAGCAATATCCGGCCATCATTACGACCTGATTCTTCTCGATGTCATGATGCCAAAAATGGATGGTTTCGACGTGCTCCAAAAACTCCGCGCTAGCCATACTACACCAGTGCTTATGTTGACGGCCCGCGGTGATGACTACGACAGGATTTTAGGTCTTGAGTTGGGAGCCGATGATTATCTGCCAAAGCCCTTTAATCATAGAGAGCTAGTAGCGCGAATTAAAGCCATAGTGCGGCGCTACACCTTGTCTGCCAGTGGCGGCGGTACAGAGCAGGACCTTCTTATTAATGACATCTTCCTTAGCCCTAGCAGTCAGCAGGTTAAGGTGAACGATATAGCGCTAGAGCTGACAACCACAGAGTTTATGGTGCTCAGGCTTCTTATGCTTAATGCCGCACAAAGAGTGACAAAAGAGCAAATAAGCTTAAAAGTATTGGGCAAGCCCTTACAAGCTTTTGATAGAAGTATCGATATGCACGTGAGCAATTTACGCAAGAAAATTTCTGCAGTGGCGCCCGGTGATAAGATAAAAACCCTGCGAGGTGTGGGCTATATGCTGCTGCCGGAGTAATGCAGATGTTCAAAAAGTTAAATCCAACACGCAAAATTATGGGGCGCATTTTTTTGTGGTTTTGGGCTACATTTCTTGTGACAGCGACGCTTGCCGTTGTGGGGACACGGTTTTTCTTCGAAGAATTAGAAGTCGTCGATATTAAGCCTCAAGATGTGCGCGCACTGTCCGTTGCTGTGTCGCGAATTCAGCGTAACAATGTACAGCAAGTGCCTCTCGTTAATTTGCTTGACCGCTTCGAGCGAGAAAGACGGTGGCGTTTAATCGCTGTAAATATAAACAGCAAACAAATCATTGCGTCTTCCGGTCCGCCCCTTCGAGATGTTGATGTTCGGGCTCTGCAAAATTTAATTGGCCAAGAGTCTGCTATTGCGATTAAACGCGGCGCTGTAAAGTTTTCTGGGCCATTGTTTTTTAACCATGATGAAGAGCGTTATGCGCTGTTCTCGGCAAAGTTTGATCGCGCCCTGGAAAACAAGCCATCGTTTTTACTACTGTTCTCTATCGCTATACTTACCACAACCATACTCAGTTGGTTGTTTGCGCGCTCGTTGACTTCACCTATTCTTGATATACAAAGTTCAGCCAAACAACTCGCCAGTGGGCAGTGGGAGACACGAGTCGGTTTTGCATCAAACCGCCATGATGAATTAGGTGAATTAGCCCGAGACTTCAATACAATGGCTGCGCGGTTGCAAGCCATGTGGGGGGCACAAAAGCGCCTCTTAGCTGATGTGTCTCACGAATTGAGGTCGCCACTGGCTAGGCTACAAATGGCACTAGGACTGGCGTATCAACAAAACGTAGACCCTGACACATTAAGCCGAGTTGAGCGAGAAGCTGAACGTATGGAAGCCTTAGTGGCACAGCTACTTACGCTAAGTCGTGTTGAGGCTGGTTATGTGTCGCTTACCAAACAGCTTCTAGCCGACGTGCTTAGTGATGTATTTACAGACGCTAACTTTGAGGCACAGAACAAAAATAAGCAGTTTAGCATTGCTCAGATACCACAAATAACCGTTGAGGTTGATAGCAACATGCTCTGCAGGGCGGTGGAAAACGTGATACGAAATGCAATTCGTCACAGTACGCAGCTTACCTCGGTTACTTTTCAACATGACGATACACAGTGGCATATCACTATTTCAGATGATGGTGATGGTTTGTCATTAGAGGAGTGCGGGCAAATATTTTCTCCGTTCTATCGTGCAACTCTGGCTCGAGAACGTGAGTCTGGCGGCGTTGGGCTTGGACTCTCTATTGCCAAGGCAGCTGTAGAGTTACATAACGGGTCTATATGCGCTGAACCTCAAAGCGAGAGAGGGTTAAAGGTGACTTTATCCTTCCCTCGGTAGTTCATTGCGTTGCCCTAGGGCGTGTTGAACTTTGCTGTATATTTGTGCAGCTCACACGCCCTAATCTGCTATTCAATAAAACTTTGTGAGTATGTTGGTAAAGTACCTAGGTTTTTAGGTATCATTTCAGCATAACAACTCTATCACAAGGCAAAGCACATGGAATGGACGTTCACGTCTGAAAATGTTCTGGCGACGACGTTTGCTACGGCAATAAACCCATTCTGGCAAGAGCACGTCACCGAGGGCGCTTTCAAAGGCCAAGAGGGTTTCGGTGTTCGGTACGCGTTTTGTATTCCGAAGAACCCGCGTTCTACGATTGTGCTCAGTTCTGGCAGAATTGAGTCTTATCTAAAGTATAAAGAGCTTATTTTTGACCTATTCCAAAATGGGTTTGCCGTCTTTGTTCTTGATCATCGAGGGCAGGGGCTGTCGGATAGACTGACTCACGACCCTCAACATGGCTATGTAAGCAGCTTCGATGATTATGTGGACGACTTGGTTACCTTCGTTAAAGAAATCGTAAAGCCAAATCAGTGTGGCGAGTTACAGCTTGTGTGTCATTCAATGGGAGGGGCAATTGGTGCTCTTACTCTGCTGCGCGTGCCTGCGTTATTTGATAAAGCAGTATTGGCTTCGCCTATGTTTGGTATCAAGCCAGCCTTGCCTGACTGGTTGGCCAACGCTCTTATTCGAACCGGCCTGGCCGTAAATAGAATGAGAAAGCTGCAGTCGGGATACTTTTTTGGCCAAACGCCTTACATCGCATTCCCCTATTCATTAAACAAACTCACTCACAGCAAATCCCGCTATGCGCTATTTCGTTCGCTGTATGATGAAGAGCAAAAAATACAATTGGGCGGCGTAACCACAGAGTGGCTAGCTGCTGCGCACGAAGCGATGCGTCGAATAGAAGAGAGTGCAAGGGCTATCACTACGCCTATGATCATTTTTAGTGCCGATGGAGATAGTATTATCGATAATGTTCGTCAGCGACGGGTGGCAAAGAAAATACCAAATGCAAAGTTAGAGGTAATACCCAGAGCTTACCACGAGTTATTTACCGAGTCCGACTCCATACGCGAGCCCGTACTTACGCGACTTTGTGATTACTTATCTGGTACCTCTTTACCGTACTAATTCTTCAATGTGGCATTGTTTTACCATACACTCTGTTGCTGTACACGGCATGTCCGTTAAAGCAATAGCCCTTAACTTGATAGCAGCAAGTAGAACTCACAGCATGTTTGATATTGTACTTTACCAACCTGAAATTCCACCTAATACAGGCAACATTATTCGTTTGTGCGCCAACAGTGGTTTTGCGCTTCACCTTATCGAGCCTCTTGGCTTTGAATGGGACGATAAACGAGTACGACGGGCTGGCCTCGATTATCATGAGTTTGCCCATGTGAAACGACATGCCAATTTAGACGCCTACATTGAAGATGCAAAACCCACGCGAATTTTTGCATGTACCACAAAAGGAAAAGCCTTTCATAGCGATGTCAGCTATAAAAAAGGTGATGCGTTAATATTTGGCCCTGAGACGAGAGGGTTACCTGATGAATTTATTCAGTCTCTTCCTGAAGGGCAGCGAGTAAGAATTCCTATGCTGCCAGACAGTCGTAGTATGAACCTTTCTAATGCCGTGTCTGTGTTTGTTTATGAAAGCTGGCGTCAAATGGGATACGAAGGAGCAAGATAGTCTTTGACAGTGAAACCATTTCGCACTGAAACCGTTTCGCATTGAGACCATTTTGCGTTGATACTCTCTCACGCTGAATACCTTCTTAAAAGCTTAAAAAAAGCGCAGCGTGATAAAATGCTGCGCTTTTTTTAGTGCTTTGACGCGTCCTAAATAGAGTTGACACTTTTACAATGCTTGGGCAAACGAAGTTTCAGTCACTGAAAACGACTAGCCTTCAGTTCGAAGGTCGCGTCCTAACAGCGCTAAAGCGGCCTCTTTAGGATTTTTGTCGTGATACAGAACGGCATAAATTTGCTCACAAATCGGCATTTCTACACCCACCTTGTTCGACAATATATGCACTTCTTCGGTATTTCTGTAACCTTCAACCACTTGCCCAATTTCTTCTATGGCGACGTCAACGGATTTACCTTGACCTAATGCCAAGCCAAAGCGACGATTTCGAGATTGATTATCTGTGCAGGTAAGCACTAAGTCGCCAAGTCCAGCCATGCCCATAAAGGTTTCAGGGTTGGAGCCAAGCTTTACGCCTAAGCGGGTTAGCTCGGCAAGACCACGGGTTATCAGCGCAGTACGAGCGTTTGCACCAAAGCCTAAGCCGTCGGCCAATCCCGCACCAATCGCGATAACGTTTTTCACTGCACCGCCAAGCTGTACGCCGGTAAAATCTGAGTTTTTATACACTCTGAACGATTTTGCACAGTGAAGCTTTGCCGAAAATTCATCAGCGAAAGTATCGTCAGTAGAAGACAGCGATATAGCAGTGGGCAATCCCGCGACCATCTCTTTGGCGAAGGTTGGGCCAGAGAGTACCGCCAGAGGGTAATCAAGGCCTAAAATTTCTTCTGCTACTTCTCGCAACAAACGCCCTGTTTTTGGTTCAAGACCTTTTGTCGCCCAGATAACTCTGTGATGAGGTTTTAGCAAGGGCTTTAAGCTTGTCAGCATAGCCGCAAAAGCGTGGCTTGGAACCACGACTAATATGTCTGTGCTCGCTGCCACAACGCTTTCTAAATCAGCATCTACCTGTAGCGCATCAGGGAACGTTGCTCCTGGTAAGTATCGAGCATTTTCTCGAGACTCTGCGAGTGCTTGTATATGCTTTTCGTCCCGCCCCCACAATAGTGTTGGGTTACCATTTCTGGCAAGACAAAAAGCAAGAGCAGTGCCGTAAGACCCTGCTCCTAATACCGTGGTAGATGGTACTGAGGTAGACGGTACTGAAGTAGACGGTACCGTGGAAGACGCAGCAGAAACCAAAGGTTCACAAGCCGTCTTTGTGTTCACGTTATTTACGCGTCCATCTTAGGCGCTTGGCCCTGTGCTTGTTGCGCACGATTTTGCACATAAGCGGCAAAGATTGCATCGAAGTTTACAGGTGCAAGGTTAAGCGGAGGAAAAGTCCCGCGGTTAACCAAGTTAGAGATGGTTTCACGCGCATAAGGGAAAAGCATATTCGGGCAGAACGAACCAAGAGTATGGGCTTTATTCTGATCCGGCATTTCGCCAATAGCAAAGATACCTGCTTGCTGAACTTCACAAAGAAATGCTGTTTCTTCGCCAAGAGACGCAGTAACGGTTACTGAAAGTACCACTTCAAATACGTTTTCCTCAAGCTTGTTTGTGCTAGTGTCGATATCCAGCTTTATTTCAGGCTTCCACTCTTTGGTATAGATAGCCGGCGCATTAGGTGATTCAAAAGAAATATCTTTAGTGTAAATGCGTTGAATATTAAATTGTGGTCCCTGCTGAGCCTGTTCGCCTGCAGCCTCGCCGTTATTCGTCTGATTTTCGTCAGCCATGATAGTTCCTATATATTTGTCGTTTTATTTTAAATTTAGCGCGTTGCTGTCGTGCTGACGCCTTATGCTAAACCCAGCATTGGATCTAGTTTGCTCGCGGCTTCTAAAGCCATCATCTCGTCACAGCCGCCAACGTGCTGATCATTGATAAAAATCTGCGGTACTGTCCAGCCACCGTTTGCTCGCTCAATCATAACGTCGCGCAATTCAGGCTGCACGTCGATGGGATATTCAGTAAATTCCACACCTTTTTGCGTTAACAGCGCTTTTGCACGATGGCAATACGGGCAATGGCCCTTGGTGTAAAGTTCAACATTGCTCATAAAAGGTTACCTATTATTTTGAAACGGGAAGGCTAGCGCTTTGCCACGCATTCATACCGCCTTTCAATACATTGACATTTGCGAAGCCGTCTTTTTGCATCGCATTTGCTGTACCACGAGCCTGATTACCCATAGCGCATACTATGATAATGGGTTTGTCTTTGCTGTTTTCAAGCTTCTTGAAGTTTTTCTCGCGGAGCTCTTCTGGTTTTATTTGTCTAGCACCGAGTATGTGTCCGGTTTTAAAGTCTTTTGCGGGACGAATATCGAATATCACCGCGTCTTCTTTATTGATTAAAAGCGTTGCTTCGTGGGTACTTAACTCTTTTACTGTCGAGGTGAGTCCGCTGACATAACTAAATATCAACATTGCCACTAACGCCACCCACACACCAGCAAGAACAATATTGTTGCTGGCAAATTCAATTAGTTGATCCATTACTGCTAACCCTGTCTACAGACCTTGAAAAGAGTGCAAAGTATATAGAAAAATCGGCGAGAAACCAGTCTACCGTTATCAGTAACTCGCTTCAGTATTCCCATTTGCTTCAGATGGTTGATATTACGGCGAAATTGAACTGGGATTATGACAAAGCCTCAGATACACTGATTTGGCAATGGATGCTGCGCTTTGTGATTTGTGGCGCGCTATTTTAGTTAAGGAGCGTTTTTAAGATGCTCGACGAGATCATCATTTCAAATTTATACACAGCAATACTTGTTAACAGGATATCTGCACCGCTTTTATGTTTTTAAGAATCGCGCTTTCTCTGCTGTCTTTTTGCTTGCTAATGCTTGTCTCGCCCCTTGGGTGCAGTCAGGACTCTGATCAGGAATCTGGGCAAGCACAACAAAAAGAGCAGCTGGCACAACTACAGGCCGAATTAGTCGCTAGGCAGCAGGTGCTTAAAAATAATAAAGCAAGTGCAGAGGAGCTTGAGGGTGTGCTTAAGCAGTCTGAGCTTGAAATAGCCAAGGTCGCAACAGCATTGAGTAGCACCAAGCGGTCTTTAGATAAGATAAAAGACGAGCAACAGGCACTCCAAAAAGAGCAGAGCGAATTGAAAACCGCGATTCGTCAGCAACAGTCGTTACTTGCCAGTCAGCTTAAAAGCGCCTTTATGGCAGGGCACTACGACTATGCAAAAATGCTGTTTTATCAAGAAGACGCAAAGTCCTTCGAACGCGTCATCACCTATTACCAGTATGTTGCGAAAGCACGTCAAAAAGAAATAGAAACGTTTAGAGATAATGTAGCTCGCTTAGAAGCAGTCAATGAGGAGTTGGTTGAAAAAGCAGAATCGTTAGCGCGCCTTCAAGATGAGCAAGAAAATCAGCGGGCTATCTTGCTGACTCGCCAAAACGATCGCAAAGCCACATTGAATAAGCTCAATCAAACGATTGCGTCAGAAAGCCAACGAATTGCCTCCCTGCAAGCAAACGAAAAAGCCTTAGTGGATGCTATCGAAAAAGCGCGCATTGCGGCAGAGCGAGCGGCAAGAGAAGCGACGATAACGCTAGACGGATTAGCCAAACTAAAAGGTCAGCTCGATTCGCCAGTGAAAGGTCGCATACGCAAGCTGTTTGGAAATAGAAGACAGGGGCAGGTGCGATGGAAGGGAATTGTTATTGATGGCGCCGAGGGCGACCCGGTAAATAGTATTGCCGAGGGTAAGGTGCTGTATGCTGATTGGCTACGCGGTTTTGGGTTGGTCTCTATTGTCGACCACGGTGACGGCTACATGAGTGTGTATGGGCACAATCAAGCGCTTTTAAAGCAGGCGGGAGATGAGGTGCGAAGGGGAGAGCGTATCGCTTTGGTAGGGCGCAGCGGGGGGCAAGAGTTTCCCAATTTGTATTTTGAAATTCGCCATAAAGGAAAAGCAGTTAACCCGACTATTTTCATTAACTAGTTGGGGTTGTGTTAGGTGGCCATGTACTGAGTAGCCGTGTATTAAGTGTCCATGTATCGAGTGACTGGCTGCACGGCTTGTTGTGTCAAATTTATTAATTGGTATGCTAGGTCAACACCGCTTAGCACTTTGCTTAGTGTTAATAACAAGCGCTGGTAAAAACCAGGAACAAATAATAAATCAATGGATATTGTTAGGTGCAAGTGCGTCGTTTTTTAATTAGCTTATCTATAGCGATGAGTGTTGCTATAAGCAGCCTCGCAAGCTTACCTGCTTTAGCAAAGCCTAATATCATTATCATTCTCGATGATCTTGGTTACAGACCTACTGACGTAGCCGCGTTTTCACTTCCTAAAGAGGTGGCGTTTTCTATTCTTCCGCAAACGCCGCTGTCAAAAAGCATTGCTCAACGCGCTGAGAATGAAGGCCGTCCTGTGATGTTGCATATGCCAATGCAAGCTACTAATCACAAGTCCATGGGGCCACTAGGTTTGAGTACAGACATGTTTCCTGGAGCTATTATCCACACATTGCGAAAAGCCATCAAAAGTGTTCCTAATGCAATTGGGGTAAATAACCACATGGGGAGCGCCTTTACCGAGCAAGAAGACGCAATGAAAGCGCTTATGGAAGAAATTAAGCGCCAAGGTTTGTTTTTTGTAGATAGCAGGACAACCGTCTTAACGAAAGCTCAAGCAATTGCTGAGCGGGTGGGGGTGCCAAATGCCAGCCGCCAGATTTTTTTAGATCATCAGCGCAACAGGGCATTCCTCGAACGCCAATTTAAGAGAATGAAAGAGATAGCAAAAGTCAAAGGCTATGTGGTTGTTATCGGTCACCCCCATCCTGAAACTATTGCCTTTTTAAAGCAGGAATTACCCGCTTTAGCAGTTGAGGGCTTTAACTTATTGTCTATCGCTGATTACTTTTCCTACAGCGACCAAAATGACCAATTGTTTGCGACTTACCCTAACGATAGCAGTGTGTCGTCTCCAAACGAGTAGTCGTATATAATCAAACCGGTCAGAACATGGAAAATAATGTGGAAGAAACACACTTGTACCAATTCGATATAAAGTTTAATGCGAAGAAATTTTTCATTTCTTCTGATTTGTTATATTATAACGTCTCTGGCACGCTTTAATTAAGGCAAACATGGCACCTCTTGATGACAATCCAGCGAAATTAGACAAATTAGGCATTTGGGTGTCTGGTCTGTGTGCGCTGCATTGCCTTGCGCTGCCAGTGCTTATTCCTCTGTTGCCGTTGGTTGGCTCAACCTTTTTTGCTCAGGTGTGGTTCGAGAGAACCATCTTGTCATTTTCGTTACTGATTGGAGCAGTGGCCCTCATTAGCGGAGCAATTCGTTACCACGGCCGATATTATCCCCTTCTTTTGCTATTAACCGGTGGCGCTATTTATTGGAATAAAGAGATGTTTGGCGAGTCTTACGAGCCCTTTACTATAGCAGTGGGTGCATTTTTGATTGTGATGGGGCATTGGGTAAACATGCGTCTTTGCCGTCAATGTAAGTGCTGCAAAAATGCTGTGCTGTCTAATCACTTATCTACGCAGGCAAAATAGCCGGTTACCAAGAGGTTTTCAGGCGACCTTGGGCTACTAATCTACCTCAGGAGCTTTAACGCTTTATTTGGAACATTGGTAAATATCCCTGTTACTCCCCATGCCGCTAACTGAAGCATATCTCTGGGTTCATCCACTGTGTACACATAAACGTGAAAGCCATGTGAGCGTGCCTCTTTAACAAAGTCTTGTTCTATTGCGTCTAACGCAATATGCACAGAATAGGCGTTAAGCGCTCTTGCACTTGCTGTGCAGTCCAGTTCATAGCTTGCGGTCAATGCACCAATTTTTACCTCTGGCCACCGAGCGACGATGCCGGCAAGCCAATGGTGGTTGAATGATGAAATAATCACCTGCTCTTCCGCAACTGTGCTTTGTGTAATGGCTTGCTTGGTTTGACTTACCCAGGTGTCGATACACTGAAGATGCTTTATTTCAATATTGCACCAGCGCCCTTGAGGCACAGTGGCTAAGGTACTGCCTAAAGTGGGAATGCACTCACCTTCACCAATGTCTAAGTGGCGTAAGGTTGACCACGGCGTATCGAGCAGATAGCCAGGAGTACGGGCCCGTCGTAGCAGGATCCTGTCGTGAAAAACAATAATGCCGCTTTCGTGTTGATAAGTATCAAACTCAATGCCATCGGCACCTTGTTCGAATGCTAAATTAAACGCCTTAAGTGTATTTTCGGGAGCGTCTTTACTGGCACCACGGTGGGCAAAAATACGCATGACTACTCCTACTCATCTTGTACGTTTGATTGGTGCAGCTTGTGTGCATTTAGTGTTTCGTAAATTGACGCCGAAGTAATAAGAATACCACCAATAAGGGTGCGAAACGTTGGGCTCTCATCAAGCACAATGATAGCAAGTGCTACTCCGTAAAGAGGCTGCATACACGCAATTAGAGAAAAGGTTTTTGCCCGCAAATGGCGTAAAGTCGCAGCAATAAGCGCATGTGGCAGCGCAGTAAAAACAGTACCTAGTAGCAATAGCATAAGCCAGTCGTGGGTTGTCGCCTCACCGATACTATTACTCATGGTAGGCAGTAGTATCGCAATAACGACTAGCGTTTGCCAAGCCATGGCCTTTGCACCGCTATACTGCTTGAAATGTTTGCGATGAATAATATTTCTAAACGCGTACAGAATAGCAGAGCCAATGCCTATCAATACGCCAAGGGTGACTTCATTTTCTAACGAGGTCTCGGGCACAATAAGATAAACGCCGATTATAACGGTGAGGGCCGACACAATGTCTTGCCATACCAACCCTGTTTTTTCAAACAAAGGCTCAATGAGCACGGTTATCACAGGAAAAGTGAAAAGGGCAATCATGCCTATAGACACGCCAGCGTACTGCATGGCCGCAAAGTATGAAATCCAATGCAGTGCCATAAGCACGCCCAGCCCGATAGCAATGAGGTAATCACCGCGAGAGCGAAGCGATAGCTTGTCTTTCGTTAAAATGAGAAATGCAAATAAAGCGATGCAGGCAAAAACAGAGCGTATAAGCGTGATATCGCTTGCACTTAACGGGATAATACGGGAAAAAAGCGCCGTACCACCAAGAAGAACAACAGTAAAATGCAGCGATATCAGGCTTTTTTTAACAGCATCCATACATTAAGCGTCAGTAGTATCGGCACTGCGTTTTGCTGCCATTGGCTCACCGAGACGGGTGACCATACCCGGCACAAGATCTTCAAAATCTATGGTGTCTTTCTCGAAACACACCACAATGGTAGAGCCCAGTTTGAAGCGGCCTAATTCGGCACCTTTTTCTAATTTAACTGAAGCTTCGGTGTCTTGCTCGTAAGTCCAGTGCTGCACATTTTGACCCGCTGGTGGTGTAACCGTGCCCGCCCACACCGTCTCAATACTGGCCACAATAGTAGCACCAACAAGTACCATTGCCATTTTACCCACCGGCGTATCAAAAATAGCGACGACACGCTCGTTTCGGGCGAATAATCCAGGTATGTTTTCTGCGGTCAATGGATTTACTGAAAATAGGTCGCCAGGAACATAAATCATATCGGTAAGGGTGCCTTCAACAGGCATATGAATACGATGATAGTCTCGTGGTGCTAGATAAATAGTGGCAAACTTACCGTTCTTGTAAGGCGCGGCGATATCGGGCTTGCCACCTAGTAATGTCGTTAGGCTAAAGTTGTGTCCCTTTGCTTGAAAGATACTGTCGCTTTTAATATCGCCAAATTGACTGACGGTTCCATCTACCGCATGGATAAGCACATTGTCGTTATCGTCGATAGTGCGTGCTTCAGGTTTTAATGGGCGCGTGAAAAAAGCATTAAAGCTTCGATAATAAGAAGGGTCTTCGTGCAAGGCTTCTGACATATCCACATTATACTGCTTTATAAAAAGCTTAATTAACGACGTGGTTACGCTACCCATTTCTGCTTCAGCAAGCTTTCCCACCAAGCGTGAAATGAGGTGCTTTGGGGTGACATACTGTAAATTAACTTTAAGCCAATCTAACACTAAAAATTCTCCAATTTTCTAAAAGGGCCCTTCTACGGGGGGATTGTATCTTATGTTGCGCTACGACGAACTACTTAAAGAGTATGAATGCTTCCAAGTCGATATAAGTGCATAACTGAAGGTTTTGACATCAGCGCTTTTTATGCCCCCGGAGGCTGACTGTGACTCGGCCGATTTTCTTCCATCGAGACTAAAATTCGATGATAGCTTTCAAAGCGTTCTGTACTTATTTCGTTTTCTTCAACCGCTTTTCTTATTAAACACCCCGGGTCATTGAGGTGCTTACAGTCTCTAAACTTACACCCGCCAAGGTAATCTCTAAATTCAACAAATCCCCAGGTGATGCGTTCGTTAGGAATATGCCAAAGCCCAAACTCTCGCACCCCAGGAGAATCTATTAAGTCTCCACCCGCAGGAAGATGGAGTAGTTTTGCTGTTGTGGTCGTATGCTGCCCCAATCCAGAGTTATTAGAAATTTCGCCGGTGAGTTCATCCGCGTCAGGTAACACCTGATTGATTAGGCTCGACTTACCCACGCCAGACTGGCCAACAAATACGCTTATATTATTATTTAAATAATCGTTAAGCGCTTCAATACCCTCGCCAGTTTCACAGCTGGTGTAAAGCACTTCATAACCCAGTTTTTCATAGGTGGTAAGCTGATTTGCTACCGCAGTTCGTTCTTCGTCGCTAAGTAGCTCAACTTTATTAATCACTATGAGTGGTGTTATGCCGATGTCTTCGCAGGCAACAAGATAGCGGTCAATAATATTGGTTGAAAGCGAGGGCAAAATAGCGCTCACTACAATAATTCTATCTATGTTTGCAGCGATGGGTTTTACGCCGTCATAAAAGTCGGGGCGGGTCAGTACGGAATGTCTATCTTTGACAATTTCAATCACACCGTTTACGCCGGTGTCAGTAGTATCACCTTTACTAAAAAAGACTTTGTCTCCACACACTACAGATTCCACCGTGCGGCGAATGTGACAGCGTGAAATACTGCCGCTAATGTCCTCTACATCGGCATGCTTGCCGAAGCGACCCACGACAGTGCCGCTCAGTAGGGCACTTTCATCTGGTGTTGAGGATGACGAGTTTGCGTGTTTTTCTTGTAAGCGTCTGCTGCGGTTAGTTGCAACTTGACGCTTCTGTCTTTGAGTAAGTTTTGGTTTTTTCGCCACGATTATTTTCTAGTTTCACGTATACTAATGCAATGATAACGCTTGTAGGGCATGGTTGCCATGCCTGTAACGCAGAGAGGAATGATATGAGTAAAGATAACAGTAACCTTGTTTGGATAGACATGGAGATGACAGGGTTAGATCCCGAAACGTGTGTGGTTATGGAGATTGCTACCATTGTGACTGACGCACAGTTAAACATCCTTGCCGAAGGGCCTGTTATTGCCGTTCACCAGAGTGATAGCGTGTTAGATACCATGGACGAGTGGTGCACGCGAGTGCATGGCGAAAGCGGCTTAACAAAGCGTTGCCGAGAGAGTACGGTGAGCGAGAGCGAGGCTGCTGAGCAAACCATAGCGTTTTTGCAGCAGTGGGTTGATGCGGGTAAATCGCCACTATGTGGAAATACCATAGGGCAAGACAGACGCTTTATGGTGAAATATATGCCAGAGCTTGAAGACTACTTTCATTATCGCAGTATCGATGTAAGCACGATTAAGGAACTTACACGTCGCTGGAAGCCTGAGATATTATCTGGTTTTGATAAAAAAGGCGTTCATCTTGCTCTAGACGATATTCGCGAATCTATTGAAGAGATGCGGTATTACAGAGAGAAAGTGTTTGCGATTTAAGCACTCAAGGGCACAGGCACTAAAAAAGTAGAATAAAAGGTTGCGTTACCCCAAAATTTTTGTAAAATGCGCACCACTTCAAACGAAGTGCCTTTTTGTTGCGGGAATAGCTCAGTTGGTAGAGCACGACCTTGCCAAGGTCGGGGTCGCGAGTTCGAGTCTCGTTTCCCGCTCCAAATTTAAATCTAACTAACGGGTAAACCGTCAGTTAGTGAGTGCGAAAAGCGCGACCCCATGAGAGCCCGCGACCGAGTGTCGGCCAGTTGGCGAGTCTCGTTTCCCGCTCCAAATTTAAATCTAACTAACGGGTAAACCGTCGGTTAGTGAGTGCGAAAAGCGCGACCCCATGAGGGCCCGCGACCGAGTGTCGGCCAATTGGCGAGTCTCGTTTCCCGCTCCAAATTCAAATCTAACTAACGTAAAGTAAATTGCGCTGGTTTTCAAAAAGATGCATTAGCATCGACTCTATGCGGGAATAGCTCAGTTGGTAGAGCACGACCTTGCCAAGGTCGGGGTCGCGAGTTCGAATCTCGTTTCCCGCTCCAAATTCAAATTTAATTAACGAGTTAAAACGTTAGTGAGTGCGAAAAGCGCGACCCCTTATGGGCCCGCGACCGAGTGTCGGCCAGTTTGCGAATCTCGTTTCCCGCTCCAAATTCAAATTTAATTAACGAGTTAAAACGTTAGTGAGTGCGAAAAGCGCGACCCCTTATGGGCCCGCGACCGAGTGTCGGCCAGTTTGCGAATCTCGTTTCCCGCTCCAAATTCAAATTTAATTAACGAGTTAAAACGTTAGTGAGTGCGAAAAGCGCGACCCCTTATGGGCCCGCGACCGAGTGTCGGCCAGTTTGCGAATCTCGTTTCCCGCTCCAAATTCAAATTTAATTAACGAATTAAAACGTTAGTGAGTGCGAAAAGCGCGACCTCTTGTGGGCCCGCGACCGAGTGTCGGTAAGTTTGCGAATCTCGTTTCCCGCTCCAAATTCAAATTTAATTAACGAATTAAAACGTTAGTGAGTGCGAAAAGCGCGACCTCTTGTGGGCCCGCGACCGAGTGTCGGTAAGTTGTAAATCTTGTCTCCACTCCATCCTCTTATATCTCAATGTTATAAACTGACGTCAAGTTTATCCACATCTAATGCATCAACATGCATCATGTCATGCCTTTTTTTGGTGCATTAACAATGCCATTTTCGCTGTTCTTCGCGTTTTGCGTGCTCTATCTCTGCTTAAGCTGCAGCTGGAGTTCGGAAACTCACCTCTATTGCACAAATATGGAGCAGCCAAGGCTTTGCATTGATGATTGTTTGCATATTAAATGGATTTTTGTAAATAAGTATGCATAATCCCCCGGCTTTGATGGGCTGTTACAGTGCAAAAGTAAACAGATAATAGGCACAGTGCTTGCTAAAACATCAAGAGTATAAAGGTAAATAAAGTAAAATTTCTGGGTAAAACCAGACAACAATAATAGTACCGCACGTGAGCACGTCAATTTTGCTTGTTGTCGGGGTACGTATAATCAGTCTTATTGCCTGTAGCTATCATTAAGAATAGTGGCTTGAACAGACAAGAAAACATTCGGAGAAACACACATGGCTTTTGATTTGTCAAAGCGCAATAACCTTTCTGTACTAGCATTTGCCGTATCTTCGGCATTGGCAGTAAGTGCAGGAGCAGTTCAGGCTCAGGATGAGACAGAAGTTAAAGAACGGGAAGTCGAAAAAGTAGTGGTAACCGGTTCTCGTGTTGCGCAAGATTCATCATTAAGTGCCGCAAGTCCAGTGCTTGCTATTAGCGCCGGTGATGTCAAAACCTCAGGTCAAATCGACCTAGGTGCCATGCTGCGTGAGTCTCCACAGCTACAGGCATCACTTCCTGGCTCATTTTCAGCGTTTAGCGGTACGCCACTAGGTGCAAGTTTATTAGACTTGCGTAACCTAGGGAGTGAAAGGACCCTTGTAATGGAAAATGGTCGCCGCCACGTTTCAGGTATTGAAGGAACAGGCTCAGTTGATGTTAATGCCCTTTCTACTGCACTGCTTCGCAATGTAGAAGTGTTAACCGGTGGTGCGTCTGCGGTATACGGTGCCGATGCGGTTACCGGTGTAGTTAACTTCAATATGCGCGACGGCGCATCTTTTGATGGCTTGGAGGTTCGCACCCAAACCGGTGTTACTGATGATGGTGATGCTAATGAATTCTTCTTGTCACTAGCGAACGGTTTTACCAGCGATCGTGGAGACCTTGTGTTTGCGGTAGAATACCAAGAGACTAGCCCTGTATTTGCCCGCGACAGAGACTTTGCTGGCTCTGGTCTTTTTTCCCAGGTACCAAATAGAGCGGCAACACAGCAGGCATTTGGTGTAGACGCCCGCTTTAGTAATACATGGGTGCCTGACTATCGCCTGCCTATTTCTAGTGATCGTGGTGTAATATCCCTTACTGGAGGCGCGTTTAATGATGTAGCGAATTCCGGTGGTACGCTAGGATGCTCTACTATCGGTTCACAAATGGTCCCAACGTGTCAGGTTGTCGGTGAAAATGGCAACCTTCGTGCGTATAACCCGGGCGATGTGTATGTTGGTGCATTTGATGCAAGCGGAGGGGATGGTGTTCCCGGGTCGCCTGACGCCGAATTAATTTTGCCTGAATCTAAGCGTCTTTTAGTGCAAGCAGTGTCTAACTATGAAGTAAATGAATTTATCAACTTCTTTGTGGATGCCAAGTTTGTTTCAAGTGAAACTAAAGAAACCAACCAAGTTAACGGTTTCAACGATGATATTCCGATTTCGTTAGACAACCCGTTCATCCCCGCGGCGCTATTGTCGCAAGTAAATCAGCTAACTGCGGAAGGCGAAAGCGTTAGCCTTGCGATGTCTCGTGACGTACTTGATTTTAACGCTACCGCAAATCCTGAAGCTGAGAGAAAAACGTTTCGTATTGTGACTGGCTTTAACGGGTATATTCCCAACACTGAATTAGAATATGAAGTGTTTTATAACTACGGTCGTACCGATGCTGATATTACCTCTAGAGTTCGCCTTGAAGATCGTTACTTCGCTGCTATCGATGCCGTAACAGACCCTTCAACGGGCGAAACAGTGTGTCGTTCAGACCTAGATGGTTCGATATTGCCACCTACTTCACCGTTCCCCAATGTTAATAGTAACTTTGGGTTTCTTACCTTCCAACCCGGTGACGGCAGGTGTGTGCCCGTTAATTTGTTTGGAAAAGATTCAGTAAGCGCCGAAGCTGCTGCGTTTATTTTCCAACCTGCCACGAACCAAAACGAAATTGAACAAGAGAACTTCCTTGCTGTTATTTCGGGTAACTCTTCTGATTTATTTGAACTGCCAGCGGGTCCAGTATCGTTTGCGTTAGGGTATGAATGGCGTCGCGAAACAAGCTCGTTTACACCAGACCCTTTTTCTGCATCTGGTCTCACATTTAACACACTAGATTCACGCAGTGGACCGGTGAACCCATCAAATGGTCAATATGATGTGTCTGAGTACTTTGCTGAAGCAACTATTCCTTTACTAGAAGGAATGGATTTTGCCGAGCGTCTTGAGCTTCGTACTGCCTATCGTAGTTCAGACTATGACCCTTATGGAACTCATGATGCATGGACAGTAGGTTCAGTATGGTCTCCTGTTGACACCTTTAGTGTGCGTACTACTTATTCTGAAGCAGTTCGCGTTCCGAACATTAACGAAGCATTTGCGCCTACATTCGCAGCAACCCTTGGTGCAGGTGACGATCCGTGTAACCAAAACTTTATTGAAGCAGGTTCAGAGTTCCGCGAAGCAAACTGTATTGCATTGATCGGCGACAGTGTTGCTGACGGTACGTATGAGTCAACTAACTTCTTGTCGGCATTTGTTGCTGGAACCACTGGTGGTAACCCAGATTTATCGCCGGAGGAAGCTGAAACGATTACCGTGGGTACTGTGTGGAAGCCGGCAGGCGAGTTTAATGGGTTATTTGATGGATTAGTATTCACATTAGATTATTACAACATTCAAATTGATGGTCTTATCGATAGCCTAACTGGTTTCGACATAGCGTCTAATTGTGTAGATGCACCAACGATCAACAATCAGTTCTGTGCTGCGGTAGATCGAAATGCAACAAATGGAACTATTTCTAACTTCCGCTCTGGGTTTATCAACTTAGCAGCAGTGGAAACGTCAGGAATCGACTTCCGCATTGATTATGGTTTTGACTTAGCAAAATTAACCGATACTGACTCTCGCGTGAATTTTACTCTTAACGGCACGAACTTTCTTAAAAACGAAGAAGTACGTGACGTATCAGCACCGGATGAAGTGACCGACGTGCTAGGGACATTTAGTCGTCCAGAATGGATAGTAAACATGAACGTTGATTATCTCATTGGCGACTTTGTTGTTGGATGGCGAGGACGCTATGAAAGTTCGCAACTGCTGCTGGGCTTAGAGAACCAAGATATTGAAAACAATCCTGACTTTGTGAGCATTTCATCTACAGGTTCAGCGTTAGTTCACGACTTTTCTGTATCTTATACCTTCGACGATTCACTAGAAGTGTATGGTGGTGTTAATAATGCGTTCGAAGAAGACCCGTATTTAGGTACGCTTTCTCGTCCAGCTGGCCCTCGAGGACGTTTCTTCTTCATTGGTCTTAATTACGACATGTAAGCTAGATAAGATAAATAGCAGCCCCGCCACGAAAGTGCGCGGGGCTTTTTTTGTCTCATTGCTTTTAACCGAATCAAGCGCTACTCTTGCTGGTCTAACCAGATGTGTGCGTGCTGTCACAAGATGTCAGCTCAATTTTTAACACATGGGTATAACGTTGCTGCGGAACACTGAATACTATGTCTAAAAACTATGTACTAAACACCTATAATAAATTTTTAAAACTTCCTTTCGGTAAAAAGCTGTTCAGTTGGTACTCTGCTCGAAGAGCGCCTTATTTTTCTACAGTGTCGCCTTTAATTACCCACATCAGACCTAACTTCTGCGAAGTAAAGATTAAAAAACATAAAGCAGTACAAAACCATATCGGCACAGTGCACGTTATTGCAATTTGTAACGGGCTAGAAATGGCGATGGGTTTTATGTGCGAGGCATCTATTCCAAAACATTTGCGGTGGATACCTAAAGGAATGGAAGTGAAGTACCCAGCAAAAGCCGATTCCGATATACGCTGTGTTGCTGAAGTACCAGAAGATGCGTGGATGCCCGGTAACCTGCCTATTCCAGTAAAAGCGTACAACAATGAGGGCACTGTAGTGGTCGATGGAACTATTACCGTGTGGGTAAGTGAAAAACGATAAAAATACGTTTCATCAACTGTAATAAAGAGGGCCGTAATTACGGCCTTTTCTGTCTTCAAAACACGTTCATATATTAAGTTTTTACTACTGTCTATTTTCAGTTTGACAGCCGCCATAAACCAAACTAAACCTATCGATAGATGTCGAATAAATAGTCAATTGCATAGCTGAGCACATGGTTAACTATGCCAGCTACCACCAAGCTAACACGTGTTGAACGAGGTGAATATGGCGGTTATTACGAAACAGCAAGTCGTGGGTAAAGTGTTCGTCGATAAAAAAAACTATCCGTATGGGTTCGCCCGTTCTGGTGATTTTTCTATTTCAGAGAGCAAACTTCTGCAAACTACAGGGGGGTTATTTGCAGCACTTGTCGATGGGCACATTACGCCCGAAAACGATGAAGAACAATCCTACCTTGAATCAGCATTAGGCCATCGCGAGCCGGCAACGCCTCAAGAAAGAGTGTGGTTAAAGTATCAACGGCGCATCAATCGACCGAAAACCGCCAGTATTTATGGTTCTCAAAAGCCAGTCATTGAAGACTCCGACGATGCAAGCGACACTGAGATAAGCGATAATAGCGACCTTGATGTGGACATAATAGACTAACCGTAAAGGTGCAACTCGTTATTAGTCAGGTTGGCATATCTATCCTAAAAAATGTTAAATCATTGTGAATGGGTATCCTAATATTCGTTTGATAAACCATTTAATCGAAATAAATATCCTAATAATCCCCTTTATTGGGATATATATCTCACTTTTCCTCAATTTAGTGTTTTATCTTCCTATTAGCTTCGATATAGTCCGGACATCGTCAGCGAACGTTGACAATACCTAACCTTTTACGGGAGATACAACAGTGAAAATGATGTCGGGCGCAGCCATGGTGGTTGAAGCGCTAAAAGATGTAGGAGTGACCCATGTGTTCGGCTACCCAGGTGGAGCCGTACTAGACATTTACGATGCGTTGTATGCGCAAGAAGATGTCAAACATGTCCTCGTGCGTCATGAACAGGCAGCCGCACACATGGCGGATGGGTACGCACGTTCAACTGGCAAAACCGGCACCGTTCTCGTTACCTCAGGTCCAGGTGCAACCAACACGATAACCGGTATCGCCACAGCTTATATGGATTCAATCCCTATGGTTGTGCTGTCAGGGCAAGTACCGTCTATGCACATTGGTGAAGACGCATTCCAAGAAACTGATATGGTCGGGTGCTCGCGCCCTATCGTTAAGCACAGCTTTCTCGTGAAGCGTTCAGTGGATATCCCAGAGGCGATTGCTAAAGCCTATTATATTGCAAATACCGGTCGACCTGGTCCTGTAGTGGTTGATTTACCAAAAGACTTGGTGAGTGTTGCAGATGAACATCCTTATGTATTCCCAAGCGATGTCACTATGCGTTCATATAACCCCACTGAAAAAGGCCACCCAAAGCAGGTTAAAAAAGCGGTAGAGTCACTACTTAAGGCCGAGCGCCCAATTCTTTATGTTGGCGGTGGTGCAGTAGCATGCGATGCATCAAGCAAAGTGATTGAATTGGCGGAAAAACTAAATGCCCCTGTAACCTGTACGCTTATGGGTTTAGGTGCAATGCCAGGCACGCACAAGCAGTTTATCGGTATGCTGGGCATGCATGGCACCCTTGAAGCCAACAAATCGATGCATAATGCCGATTGTATTATTGCATTGGGCGCGCGATTTGATGACCGCGTGACAAACAATGTGGACAAGTTCTGTCCCCACGCAGACATTATTCATGTCGATATCGACCCTGCGTCAATCTCAAAAACCGTAAACGCACACATTCCTGTTGTGGGCTCGGTAGATAAAGTATTAGATCAAATTCTTAGCCAAGTAGATAAGAAAGATTTATCGCATCAAACAGAGAAGCTTGCCGATTGGTGGGAACAAATTGCAACATGGCGTGCAAAGGCCTGTTTGAATTACGAGCAAGGCGAGGAAGTCATAAAGCCTCAGCGCGTTATCGAGACATTGTATAAACATACCGATGGAAAAGCGTTTGTGAGTTCAGATGTTGGCCAGCATCAAATGTTTGCGGCACTGTATTATCAATACGACAAACCTCGCCAGTGGATAAATTCAGGTGGCCTTGGCACCATGGGCTTTGGCTTGCCAGCGGCAATGGGGGTTCAGTTTGCTCACCCTAAAGCCACATCGGTAGTAGTCACCGGTGACGGTAGTATTCAAATGAATATTCAAGAGTTGTCTACCTGCTTGCAGTACAACCTACCGATTAAGATTATTTCGTTGAACAACCGTGCCCTTGGAATGGTTCGCCAATGGCAAGACATGATATATAAAGGTCGCCACTCGCATTCCTACATGGATTCTATGCCTGACTTCGTTAAGCTTGCCGAGGCCTATGGGCATGTTGGTATTAAGGTCGACAAGTTAGAAGATTTAGATGCAGCGATGGAAAAGTGCTTTAGCTATACCGATCGTCTTGTATTTATGGACATTGCCATCGACCAAAACGAACACGTATATCCAATGCAAATTAAGTACGGCGCCATGGATGACATGCGCTTGAGCAAGACGGAGCGAACCTGATGAAACGCATTATTTCAGTATTAATGGAAAACGCACCCGGCGCACTATCACGTATTGTTGGTGTATTCTCACAGCGTGGGTATAACGTTGACTCGTTATGTGTAGCGCCCACAGACGATTCAAGCTTATCTCGATTAACTATTATCACCCACGGGGATGATAAGGTGATAGAGCAAATCACTAAGCAGGTGAACAAGCTTATAGACGTACTTAAAGTGGCTGATTTAACGGAAAATACGCATATTGAGCGTGAATTGATGTTAATTAAGGTCGCTACTCGTACAGAGTCAGTGCGCGCGGAAGTGAAGCGTAACTCCGATATATTTCGTGGTCGCATTCTCGATGTGAATGCCAACAACTACACCATTGAGATTACCGGTACTACCGACAAGCTCGACGCGTTTGCCGCTACAATGGGGCAATGTGCTGAGGTGATCGAGTCTTCAAGAACCGGCGTGTGCGGTTTAGCCCGGGGTGATAGGGCACTTCGCCCCTAGGGCTCCATGCCCACAGCTGCTATTTCCGACGCTAAAACTCAATAAATAGAAGGCCAGTCGATAAAGCTGGTCTTTTTTTGCTGCCTCAAAACGTGTCGAATACCTTAATTGCCTGAATTATCACCATAGTATGCTTCTATTCTAAGGGCCACACCCCAAGACGGTGAAAAGTTTTCTTCGCGAAGTAACAGCACGAAGGGCTCTACATCGAAATACAACCAGTCTCTAATCGTGTTAGAGCGCCATCTTAATCCACTGTAAATCTCCTCTACACGATAGGTTGGCTGACTGAGTCCCTCTACCATAAAGTGAGGAATTAACGCGTTGTGACTGTTTATAGAGTAAAGGTGCTGAATTTCATGTCGCCAAAACCAGTCGTTGGTTTCATCTCGATAAAAAAAACGGTTATTTTGTCTCACTAGATGTTGTGGGCTAAGATCGTACTGAAAAGCTGCTCCTATCTCCGCGCCAAGCCTGTCTCTCGTAAAGTAATACACCTCAGCATCATACAGCATGGCCCATTTATTGGTGAAAGCTAGGGCATCCCGATACCTTGCTCGTGTATAAAGTTGGTCACGTCGCCCAGCGCCTACTCTAAAAGAATAGTGGGAATTTTGGTCTGGGCGAAAACGCAGAGCAATGGTGGTCTGGTCGCGATTATTATTGCCAGTATCCCTAGCAGCCCGAATCGATGAATCTTGGGTTTCGTCTTCATTATCACTTAATAAAAGGTCTACGCGCTCCTCAAGGGCAGGGAGTTTTACGCGGATCCTAAAGCGTACGTCTGTGTCTGCAAAATCTCCAGAACGAGGTTCCCA
This sequence comes from Alteromonas ulvae, assembly GCF_048987005.1. Lineage (GTDB taxonomy): Bacteria > Pseudomonadota > Gammaproteobacteria > Enterobacterales > Alteromonadaceae > Alteromonas. The sequence continues at coordinate 544,201 of NZ_CP185261.1, forward strand.
AGCAAGCTGAACACGACCCTCGGCGCGTGCTTGTTCACCGAACTGTTTGGCACCTGTATCGCTACTGTGAAACCATCCATCAAACTGCTTTACGGTAAAATCCATGGAATCAGTAAAACTGCGCTGCCAAATATCAAACCACTGCTCGTCAAAATGATGTTCATGAACGTTATTGAGCTCATTGGACTGATAAGTTTGTTGGCTGACGCTATGTTGTGCTTGCCCGTGGTTACTTATCGCATTTACATCACGTTTGGCCGTCTCTATGTTCGTTTGTAGCGGCGAAAAGTTGACAAGCATTAGGTGACATAACACAGTTACCGCACAGGTCATTAATGACTAACCCCTTGTTAGCAGTCGTGATGTTAGGTGCTTAAGTTAGCAAACCTTTGTCATACAAAGAATGAAACGGGAAGTACAAAACGTCAATGATTATTCGATAAGATAAATATTCAGGTGAAAGGAACGGCTCTCAGTGGCATACTGATGCTATTGATGTTGGGGAGATAATGTTTATGGGTGGAATTAATATTTGGCAGTTGCTGATAATACTGGTTATTGTGGTGTTACTTTTTGGTACAAAGCGCCTTAAAGGTATCGGCACCGACCTAGGTAGTGCTATTAAAGGTTTCAAAAAAGAAATCACTGAAGACGATAAAGATGCAGATTTTGACCAAAAAAAACAGGTTGAAGAGCAGCGCACTGCTGACTCAGTATCCACAAAAACAGAAAGCGACGTTAAAGATAAGTCCTGATGTTTGATATTGGCTTTTGGGAGTTATTGGTTATCGGCGTTCTGGCCTTGCTCGTGTTAGGACCAGAACGGTTACCCGGTGCCATGCGCTCTACTATTAACACTATTCGCGGCGTGCGCAATATGGCAACTGGCTTTAAGCAAGAAGTTGAGCATCAATTGCGCGTACACGAGTTGCATGAAAATCTTAAGAAAGCGGAACAGCAAGGGCTTAAAGATCTCTCACCAGAACTTGAAAAAAGTGTTGATGAGTTGAAAAAAGCGGCTGAGTCGGTTCAAGAACCCTATAAAAAGCAGTAGATGTCTGACGCTAACAACTTACTATCTCATTTAATTGAATTACGTAGCAGAATTCTTAAGGCGCTATTAAGCGTACTGGTGGTTTTCTTGTGCTTGGCTGCGTTTGCGCAAGATTTGTATCAGCTTTTGGCCATGCCGCTTTTAAATGCAATGCCTGAAAATGCCACAATGATTGCCACTGACGTTGCCTCACCTTTTTTCGCGCCCTTTAAACTTACCTTGGTGCTGTCCTTTTTTATTGCCATTCCGTACGTGCTTTATCAAGTGTGGGGCTTCGTGGCGCCAGGTCTTTATCGCAATGAAAAGCGTTTGGTGGCACCACTGCTGCTATCAAGCACGTTACTCTTTTACGCGGGTATGGCCTTTGCGTATTTTGTTGTTTTTCCCATTGCCTTTGCGTTCTTCACGAGTGTGGCTCCTGAGGGCGTTACGGTAAGCACCGATATTTCAAGCTACCTCAATTTCGTGTTAAAGCTGTTCTTCGCTTTTGGTGTGTCCTTTGAAATACCTATTGCCATCATTCTTTTATGTTGGACCGGTATAACAGATGCCAAATCATTGCGTGCTAAACGACCGTTTGTCGTGGTAGGTGCGTTTGTAGTGGGTATGCTGCTTACCCCGCCGGACATTATCTCACAGACTTTATTGGCTATCCCTATGTGGTTTTTATTTGAAGTGGGCGTGGTTATAGGTGGGCTTTACGCGCGTAAGCCTAAGGATGTTAACGCATCAGAGCAGGACGAAGAAGAAAACAAACGTTCAGGCGATGTTTAGTTCATTAATACCAAAAGGAATAAAAATGAAATCACGAGCCATTACTTTGATCTCGTTATTAGCAGCATTAGGCATATTTTCAGTGCAAGCTGAAAGTATCGGCAAAGCCATCGAGAAATGTCGCAGCACTGAAGACAGCTTAAAGCGCCTAATGTGTTTCGACCGTATGGCAAAGTCGATAAGTCAATACAACGATGTTGATATGCAGATAAGTGATGTACAAGCGATTCCAAAAGCTAATCCAAAGTCACCTACTGCCACTAAAGTACCAGCGGTAAGTCCTTCCGCTGCTGCTGCGCCTCATAAAATGGAAGAAATAGATCCTAAAGCGTCTTTCGGATTGTCCAAAAAACGTACCCCCGTCGATGAGGTCTCTGAAGTGGCGTTAACTATTGCCGAATTGTCTAAAGGTATCCGTGGAGAGCAAGTGATTACATTTAGTAATGGTTCACAATGGCAACAAGTTGACACCGCATTTTTGAAGTTAGAGACAGGTCAGAGCGTGACCATTGAAAAGGGCCTTTTTGGCACATTCTTTTTAGGGGTAGAAGGCCTAAATACGCGTTTAAAAGTAAAACGACTTAAGTAAATGACGCTATTTGATGCTGGTGTTAATTTACTAGACAGGCGCTTCAATGCCAGTGAGGTGATTCAACGTGCCTTTGAGGCAGGTGTTGAGAAGTTATGCGTTATTACTACTCACCCTGATGAATGGGAGCCTGCTTATCAGCTGTATCTCAAGTTCCCTGATATTCTGTGTTATACCATGGGCGTGCATCCGCACCATGCAAAAGACGTTACTGATCAATCATTAATATTACTTGAGCAGTTAGCACAGCGTGAAGGGTGTGTGGCTATAGGCGAGTGTGGCTTAGATTTTAATCGCAACTTTTCTGCACAAGACACTCAGTTATCGGTGTTTGAGGCACAACTTGCAATTGCAGTAAAACTGCAGAAGCCGGTTTATCTGCACGAGCGCGATGCGTTTGAACCACAGATGGAGCTGTTAACTCACTATATTCCTCAGTTACCAGGCGGTATCGCTCATTGTTTTACCGGCACAGTCGAACAGGTTGACGCGTATTTAGCTCTCGGCTTATACATAGGAATTACGGGGTGGCTGTGTGACGAAAAGCGTGGTGGAGCGCTTAGGGAAGCTGTGAAAAATATTCCTAAAGACAGGCTTATTTTCGAAACTGATGCCCCCTATCTTTTTCCCAAAACGTTAAGACCAAGACAGCGAAATAATGAGCCAGCCTTTTTGCCTCATATTGTCGAGCAGGTCAGCAAAATGTTAGCGCTGTCCGAAGATCAGCTAAGCAAGTACAGTTATGCTAATAGTTGTACTTTGTTTTCCCTTAGCTAAGCGCGATTGCTATGCAGACTCGCACGGAAAAACTTCGCAACCATGATATAGGTTTGTTGGTAACGGCCATCATTGCTGTCGTGCTTTTTATATCGCTTTTTTTAAATATATCTCCGAATTCGTTGCAGTCCCCGCATTATTCACAGTTAAAATATCGTTTTGCGTCATCTGACGAGCTTAACTTTGAGAATGTCGCTCAAGTATCTGATAATCAATGGATACCAACTGCATCACCCGTTAACTTGGGAATGAGTGACAAAACAGTGTGGTTTTCAATGGTCATTGCGCCTACTCAAAGCCCAGATAGCAAATACCTATTGCATATCGACTATGCCCTATTAGATGAACTCGATGTAGGCATATACGAAAACATTAGTTCAGCGCCCCTTTTTTACTACTCAGCGGGAGATAAACAAACAGCGAAAGATCGCCCATTTCAGCACGTAAAGCCGCTTTTCCCGTTACCGTCGAGCCAGTTTTCACAGCGCGTCTTTATTAGAGTAAAAACGTCGGGCACCATTCGGGTGCCTGTGTATATTTGGAAAGAAAGTGAGTTTATTCAGTTTACCGCCAATCGCAATGCAGCATTAGGTGTATTCTTTGGAATACTGATTGCGATGGGAATAAGCAATTTGTTTCTCACTGTTACGACAGGAAGTAAGTCATTTTTTCTCTACTCCGGCTACGTTTTTTGTTTAGCCCTCACCATTGCAACACTTCAAGGCTATGGTTTTACTTATCTTTGGTCTGGAAGCCCTTGGTTTCAAGGTAAAGCAGCAGTCATTTTTGCCAGTGCTACCATCATGTTTGGCAGCATGTTTACCCGTAGTCTATTACCCATAAAGAAATACAGTCTTCTCCTAGACAAAATAATGCGCGGCATTGGTTGGCTATGTGGGGCAAGTATAGTTGCCAGTGTGTTACTGCCATATTCAATTATGATCAAAATTTTCTTGGTGGCCTTAAGCCTCATCGTCTCCTTTACATTGCTATTAGGGGCGTGGATGGCTACTAAGGGGGAGGTAATTGCTCGATACTTTACTATTGCCTGGGGTTTTCTACTGATAAGTGCGTTAGCGGCAAGTTTTGACAACTTAAACCTCATCCACTTGCCGTTAACGTCTAATACGTTACTCATTATAGGTGGTGCGGTTGAAACACTTATTCTGGCGCTAATTCTTGCTATTAATTTTAGTCACAGTAGAGATACGTTAATAAACGCTAAGCAATTTGCATTAGAGCAAGAGAAACAGGCCAATACGGCCAAAGAGCACTTGCTTATCATGCAGCGGCGTCATCAAGAAGATTTAGAATACAAAGTTGAAGAGCGTACTTTAGAGCTTGAGGTAACGTTGCGCGAGCTCTCTGAAGTGAATCAAGAGCTAGAAAGACTCAACGCGGTGGACCCCCTGACCGGTGCACACAACCGGCGACACTTTGACAAAAGCTTGCGCGCACAGGGGCGGCGAAGCCGCCGAGAACAGATCCCCCTGTCGTTGATCATTCTCGACATTGATCACTTTAAGCAAATTAATGATAAATTTGGTCATGATGCCGGTGACGAATGTTTGAAGCATCTGACGAAACTTTTTCAAACGCATATTCACCGCCCCAGCGATGATTTATGTCGAATTGGTGGAGAAGAGTTTGCTGTTATATTGCCCAACACCGATATTGAGGGCGGAAAGTTCATTGCTGAAAGCTTACTAAGAGCATTGGCTTCTGAGCCACTAGTTTATGAGGGAGATGAAATACACCTTACCGCCAGCGCGGGTGTGGCGACTGCTATTATGCATGATGAAGGCCAGGCTCAACACCTATTTAGACTCGCCGACTCTATGTTGTACCAAGCAAAACAGGGTGGGCGAAACAAAGTAATATCTCAACAACTTCAGGAGCAACTATGACCACTTCGTTTCCAAATCGCAGAATGCGTAGACTTCGAGCCAAAGATGCCCTGCGTGGACTCGTTGCTGAGAGTACACTTTGCGTAGATGATTTGATCTATCCCGTGTTTGTCTTACCTGGGCAAGACTCACGAGAGGCTGTGCCTTCTATGCCAGGTGTAGAGCGTCTTTCTCTCGATCTTTTATTGGTAGAAATGAAAAAATGGGTTGCGCTGGGAATTCGCACGTTTGCGCTTTTTCCAGTAACGCCAATGACCCTAAAAACAGACTGTGCAAAAGAAGCGTTTAACCCTGATGGTTTAACGCAAATGGCCCTTCGCGCTATTAAGAACGCATATCCAGACGTGTTGTTAATGTCTGATGTCGCTCTCGACCCATTTACTTCTCATGGTCAAGATGGCCTCATTGATGCCGCGGGGTATGTGGTTAACGATGAGACTGTTGAGGTATTGGTAAAGCAGGCTTTATCCCATGCTGAAGCCGGTGCTGATATTGTTGCCCCATCGGATATGATGGACGGACGCATTGGACAAATTCGTCAGGCGCTGGAAAGCAATGGCTATGTTAACACGTGTATTATGGCTTACTCAGCTAAGTATGCATCGTCCTATTACGGACCCTTTAGGGATGCCGTCGGCTCAGCTGCTAATATTAAAGGCGGCAATAAAAAAACCTATCAAATGGATCCTGCAAATTCAGATGAAGCCATTCATGAAATTGCCCTAGATATTGAAGAGGGCGCAGACATGGTAATGGTAAAGCCAGGCATGCCGTATTTAGATATTGTGCGTCGTTGCAAAGATGAATGTAAAGTGCCTACGTTTGCCTATCAAGTGAGTGGCGAGTACGCCATGCATCAGGCGGCCTTTGCTAATGGTTGGTTAAACGAAGATGAGGTAGTGCTTGAATCATTATTGGCATTCAAGCGAGCTGGCGCCGATGGTATTTTGACTTACTTTGCCCCCAAAGCGGCAGAGTTGTTGCTCAATGCATAATACGGTGATAGCAGTATGGCGGAAATAGCACGCCCAGAGCTGCACTGTAAACATAGATGAGCCAAGTTCAATCATTGGGCATGAGTATAAACAAAAAGAGCTGGCTTCAAAAACCGGCTCTTTTGTTACGACTAACACGTGCTAAACAGCGCTTATTACGAACAAACCAGTTCACAGCCTGCTTTGTGCTGCAGCCAGCATTCATTGGCTAATTCGGCGTTAATCAAAGGGTGAGACTTCAACCAACCTTCCGGAAAGGTAAGCGTCCACTTATCACCTTCACACAGCAATTTTACATCGGGAATATGCTTATTTTGTCTGCGCAAACACAGCACTACGGCTATACGTAAAACCCGAAGCAGTCCTTTAAGCATAGGGCGATAATCTTGGTGATAATCATCAAATATTTCACTGGCAACATTTAATCGATGCTGAGACACAAGCTCTCTAATTGCTGAGCGCTGCAAACGGGTAAAGCCTGGCAAATCGATATAACTGAGAATATAAGCACCATGTTCATGATGGCGCTTGTATTCAATATGTAAGCCAATTTCGTGAAGCTCAGCCGCTGCGCCTAAAATCGTTTCAGTATCGAGGTGACAAATATTCTGTTGGCCGCATAGTTGATAGCATAGCGAAAGTGCCACTTGTTTTACCGTAGCGGCATGAGCAGTGTCAATATGGTAGCGCTGTTTGGTTTGATTCAGTGTTTGCTGGCGACGGTCGTTGTCGGTGACATTGTCCAACATGCCATAGATAAGACCCTCTCGTAGGGCGCCACCTGATATGTTCATATACTTGATATCGAGGGCTTCAAATAAGCTAATAAGAATGGCAAGCCCTGAGGGAAATATTGCCTTTCTGCTTTCCTCTAACCCCTCGATAGTGAGTTGGTCGATAGAACCGCATTCAACACATTGTTTTTGCAAATGGTAAAGGTAATCTAATCGAATAGCATCGCTGATCCCTTGAGCCACTAATATTTCAGTTATCGCCTGGGGCGTACCTGAAGCGCCAAGACAGTTTTCCCAATCGAAGCATAAAAAGGCATTGGATACCTGATCAATAAGGGCGTGGGCAGCTTTCTTGGCATTGTCAAAGTTTTCGTCGGTTATGCTTCCCCCATGGAAATAGCGTTCCATAAAGGTGACGCAACCCATGTCTAAGCTTTTTAGATGAATGGGCTGCATATCATTACCAATAATGATTTCAGTACTCGCACCACCAATATCAATAACTAAGCTGTTGCCTTGATTAGCCGATGTATAGGCTACACCTAGATATATCTGCCTGGCCTCTTCTTCGCCACTGATAACGTTGAGTTTATGATTGAGGATCTCTTCGGCTTTGCGCACAAAAATATGTGCATTGGTTGCAAGACGCAGTGTTGCAGTTGCGACCACTTTGATGTTTGAAGAGGGAATATCTTGTAGTCTTTCAGAGAATACTTGTAGGCATTTCCAACCGCGCTCCATGCTTGTGTCGTCAAGCAATAATTGTTCATCAAGCCCTGCCGCTAAACGCACCTTCTGCTTGATTTTACCAATGATTTGAACGCTTCCATTTACCACATGAACGATTACCATGTGAAAACTATTAGAGCCTAGGTCAACGGCGGCATAATACTCGCCGTAGGTTTGGGCATCGTGCTGGAGTTCTGCCTGCATAGTGTCTCGTGTTTTATTTACTTGTATTTCGTTGCTGGGGCTTGCCGCGCCCACGGCCATTTCCTCTACGAGAAGAATTTCGATTATTAGGAACTCGCTTCTTCCGTGGTTTAGGCGGCGTAGTGTCATCTAATAAGGCGGTTCTGTCGTAATCTGTTACTGGAATAGTGGCATGAATATATTTTTCAATCGCAGGTAAATTAAGTGCGTATTTTTCACATGCGAAGCTAATAGCAATGCCGCTTCTTCCTGCACGTCCGGTACGGCCAATACGGTGAACGTAATCTTCGGCATCGTCGGGCAAGTCGTAGTTAAACACGTGCGTTACTGCATCAATATGTAACCCACGAGCTGCTACGTCGGTAGCAACCAATATGTCTAATGCGCCCTTGGTGAAGTCTTCTAAAATACCAAGGCGTTTCTTTTGGGGAACATCGCCACTTAATAAACCCACACGATGTCCGTCTGCGGTCAGCCAATCTGTCACTTTCTCGCAGCTGTGCTTGGTATTGGCAAACACAATGGCTTTTTCTGGCCACTCTTCCTCAAGCAACGTGAGAAGCAGTAACATCTTATCGTCATCTGACGGATAAAATAGCTCTTGGCTTACGCGGCTCGCAGTAGTCTGTTCAGGTGCGACTTGCACATGAGTAGGGTTATTCATATGCTCATAAGCCAACTCTTGTACGCGATAGCTTAAGGTTGCTGAGAACAGCATGCTGAGTCTTTCGTTAGCAGATGGCATACGACGGAATAAAAAGCGGATGTCTTTTATAAAGCCTAAATCAAACATACGATCGGCTTCATCGAGCACGGCAACTTGGATATTATCCAGCGAGAATACATCCTGTTTATAGTAATCCAGTATGCGTCCTGTCGTGCCAATAATTATATCCACCCCTTCTTCTAGGGTTTCACGTTGACTTTGGTAACCTTCGCCCCCATAAATCAACCCTAACGATATTCCAGTGTGCTCACTGAGCAGTTTGGCATCGTTATATATTTGCACAGCAAGTTCTCGTGTAGGTGCCATAATGATGGCACGTGGACCATCTAATTTGCTGTTACTTGAGTTTTCTGCTTTGCTTAGCAGGTAATGGAATGTAGCGACCAAAAACGCAATGGTTTTTCCAGTGCCCGTTTGAGCTTGGCCGGCAATATCGAGGCCTTCTAGTAACGGGGGCAGTGCAAGTGCCTGAATTGGTGTACAATGCGAAAAATTCTCTGCCGTCAAGGCGTCGACGACTTTGCTGTTGATCGGCAGGTCAGAAAAATGAGTTTCAGTTAAATGAGTAGGCATAGCTTATAGCTTATCAGTGCTTGCATTAAAAAACAGTTTCTATATAACACTTATGGTAAGGCTGAGAAGACTCAGCGACAGACCAACAATGGAGAAAAGAATGAGCGACAAAATTATCCAGTTATCTGATGATAAATTCGAAGCAGATGTTATCAATGCTGACAGTCCTGTACTAGTTGACTTTTGGGCCGAGTGGTGTGGCCCCTGTAAAATGATCGCACCTATCTTAGAAGAAGTTGCGATCGAGTTTGATGGCAAGTTAACAGTTGGCAAGTTGAATGTCGATGAAAATAACGAAACTCCACCTAAATATGGTATCCGCGGTATTCCAACGTTGTTACTTTTCAAGAACGGTAACGTTGCAGCGACAAAAGTAGGTGCGTTATCAAAAACCCAGTTAACAGAATTTCTAAACGAAAACCTGTAATTGATCTAGGAAAGCCGGTGTAGCTAATCTCTTCACCGGCTTTTTAAGTCTGGTCCGCTGCCTAACGCTTGAGGATAGCAAGTTCAATTTAATTAACAATTAGTCAGCAAATAACTGGACGTTGATTAAATATAGTGCTAACTTTTCTTCAGCGCTCATCCGAGCAGCATTCTGCATATGTCCAAATCCGGGCGATATCAAATCAAGACGAGAACAGAGTGACTAAAAGTCCTGTAAGCGAAGCTCAAGCACAAAGACCCACCAGTATGAATTTAACCGAATTAAAGAACAAACCAATTAGCGAGTTGGTTAACATGGCCGAAAAAATGGGCCTGGAAAACATGGCTCGCGCCAGAAAACAAGACATCATATTCTCTATTCTGAAGACACACGCAAAAAGCGGTGAAGACATCTTCGGAGATGGAGTTTTAGAAATATTACAGGACGGGTTCGGCTTTTTACGCTCAGCTGATTCTTCTTACCTTGCAGGTCCAGATGATATTTATGTATCGCCTAGCCAGATTCGTCGCTTTAATCTGCGAACCGGTGACACCATTGCAGGAAAAATTCGTCCACCTAAAGACAGCGAGCGCTACTTTGCGCTATTAAAAATTCGCGAAGTAAACTTCGACAAGCCAGAAAATTCACGTAATAAAATCCTCTTTGAAAACCTTACCCCACTGCATGCGGCAGATCGTTTGCGCATGGAACGAGGTAATGGCTCAACAGAAGATATTACTGCGCGTGTTCTCGATTTAGCATCACCTATTGGTCGCGGTCAGCGCGGACTTATAGTCGCGCCGCCTAAAGCCGGTAAAACCTTGTTACTTCAAAATATTGCCCAGTCTATTGCTGCTAATCATCCTGAATGTGAATTGATGGTTCTGCTTATCGACGAACGTCCAGAAGAAGTTACTGAGATGCATCGCCTAGTACAAGGTGAAGTAGTTGCCTCTACGTTTGACGAGCCAGCAAGCCGACACGTACAAGTGGCAGAGATGGTCATCGAGAAAGCGAAACGCTTAGTAGAGCACAAAAAAGACGTGGTTATTCTTCTCGATTCAATCACTCGTCTTGCTCGTGCCTATAACACGGTTATTCCATCATCAGGTAAAGTACTTACCGGTGGTGTAGATGCAAACGCACTTCACAAGCCAAAGCGTTTCTTTGGTGCGGCCCGTAACGTTGAAGAAGGGGGTAGTTTAACGATTATCGCCACAGCACTTATCGATACCGGCTCTAAAATGGATGAAGTTATTTACGAAGAGTTTAAAGGTACGGGTAATATGGAACTTCACCTTAATCGCAAAATTGCGGAGAAGCGTGTATTCCCAGCTATCGACTTCAATCGTTCTGGCACACGTCGTGAAGAACTACTTACGAAACAAGATGAGCTACAGAAAATGTGGATCTTGCGTAAAATTGTTCATGAAATGTCAGAAATCGACGCGATGGAGTTCTTAATTAGTAAGCTCTCTATGACGAAGACGAACGATGAATTCTTCGATGCTATGCGAAGACAAAGAAGCTAGTATCAGCAAATGACTTGAGAAAGGCGCCGAAAAAGGCGCTTTTTTTGTATCTAAATAGGTCTACAGACTCCTTAATCTACAGTATTAGACTTCCGGATAATGTTTTTGTATTTATGGATGCGTTACTTTTCTAAGATCAAGTTCTGGGTGTGTTCTTTTACCAGATGCTCTATTCTGGTTAAAACAACAAAGGATAAATTTTATGATCAGGAAGTTAGCAACGTTAACCTTCGCAAGTTTAGCAGTGTCAACCAGCGTATTTGCTGCAGCTGTCGATGTTGACAGTTTGGCCACCAACGTAGAGCCAGACGTCATTAAATGGCGGCATCATTTTCACCAATTCCCTGAACTTTCTAACCGTGAGTTCAAAACGGCAGATTACATTGCAAACTACCTTACTTCGTTAGGATTAGAGGTACAAACTGGTGTTGCAAAAACCGGCGTAGTAGCCATTCTTGACTCTGGAAAGCCAGGTCCTGTGGTAGCGCTTCGCGCCGACATGGATGGTCTGCCTGTTAAAGAGCAAAACCAATTACCCTATCGCTCTGAACAAATGGGCGAATACAATGGAAATGAAGTTCCTGTGATGCACGCATGTGGTCACGACACTCATATGGCCATGCTGATGGGGGCCGCTAAAATTCTTACTGGTATAAAAAGCGAACTTACTGGTAAGGTAAAATTCATCTTTCAGCCAGCAGAAGAGGGCGCGCCCGCGGGAGAAACCGGTGGTGCCGAAGTGATGGTAAAGGAAGGGGTACTTAAAAACCCTGATGTGGATGTGATTTTCGGTTTACACATTAATGCCAACACTGATGTAGGCAAAGTGCGTTATAAGCCTGGTGGCACTATGGCTGCTGTAGATCCGTTCAAAATTGTCATTCACGGTAAACAGGCGCATGGCGCTTACCCGTGGAAAAGTGTCGATCCCGTCGTCACCGCCGCGCAAATGATCATGTCTATTCAAACCATTGTTAGCAGAGAATTAAAGCTGATTGACGACGCTGCTGTTGTTTCAATCGGTTCAATACATGGTGGTAACAGGTCTAACATTATTCCGAATGAAGTTGAGCTTGTTGGTACTATTAGAACGTTGAACAAAGCTGCCCGAGAGCATATTTATGAAGCCCTGCCTCGTAAGGTAAATGCTATTGCTGAAAGTATGGGAGCCAAAGCAGAGCTAACATTGCCGTTAGATTATTCTTATCCTATTACGTATAACGACCCCGCATTAACGCAGGCCATGTTGCCAACGATGCAGCGCACCGCCGGTGTTGAAAATACCTTGTTATCTAACCCTGTTACAGGTGCGGAAGATTTTTCTTTCTTCCAAGAGCAAGTGCCTGGCCTGTATGTGTGGGTTGGCGGAAAACCTCTAGATGTGTCTGAAGACGACAGTCCCGCTCATCATACCCCAGAGTTTTATGTGGACGATAAAGGTATGAAGCTGGGTGTAAAATTACTGACCAACTTTACACTCGACTACATGGAGCAAAACTAACTATGACACTGGAGATTTTCTTTGGATAAAACTCGTTTTGTTTTGAGCAGATCTCAAGCGTTTGAAACCTTTTTAGTGTGCTTAGCGGGTGTTGTTATTAATATATTGCCCGCTCCCTTCGATAGTACAGGGACCGCTGTATTTGGTTGCGGCGCAGCGGTATACACAGTCCTTCGCTTTGCACCATACTTGTCGATACCTGCTGCACTATTTATTTGCTCCCCTTTCTGGTTTGCCGATGGAAGTATCGTAGGAAAAGTAAGTCTCACTCTGTTACCAATTGTTATAAGCCTGTTTGGATATCAAAAATCACTTAAACAGGTAATAAAAATAGGTGCGGGCTTTTGGTCTGTTGTCTTTGTGCCTATTTTGGTACTAGAGCATTATTTTAATAACGGCGCCAATAATAGCGAAGGCCTCAATATAATAATATCTGGGGTTCTGGTTACCTGGATAAGCGGTGCTTTTGGGCTAGTCACAGGTCATTTCGTTTATCTGGCTACTCATGGTTTGAGGCGAAATATTGCCTACGAGCCGGCGAAGGTTAAGCTTAATTTTCTTTTTAGCTACTTTTTTTCTGGTTGTTTCTTTGTCGGCTCCATGGCCGTCATTTACTTGTCGGTCGCGCTGTTTCAGCAACAGCAGGAGCGCCAAATTCAACAGTATATGGTTCAACGGGTCGCGGTAATGCAGCAACAGCTATCCGATTTCATTGAACAGCATCAAAGCGTTGTATCGGCTACGGCAAAAACGCTTTCAGGCAGTATTGTTGAAGAGGTATTAGACAAAGCATCATCAAAACAGCTGTCCATATTGGCCTCACATTATCCGAATTTCATTACCTTTCTTATCGCTGATGAAAATGGAGACATTACTCATACTTATCCCACAAATTTAGTTGATAAAGTAAAAGCTGGCGGGCGTGCAAATGTTGCTTATCGCCCCTATTTTTTTGAAGTAATGGAATCTGGCGAGCCTTACTTATCCGATGTATTTCAAGGGCGTGGCTTTGGTAATGACCCTATTGTCGCCATTTCCGCTCCTATTAAAGCAAGCAGCGACAACACCGTTGGTATTGTTGAAGGCTCACTGTCTCTTAAAAGCTTTACTGCCTTCGATGAGCTCAGTTTAAAAGGCTTTTCCTTATTAATAGAGGACAGGAAAGGAGATGTGATATTTGCTTCTAAGGAACTTAACCTACCGCCGTTGAGCAAAGTCCCTGTTCACGGGTGTGATCCAAATTGCGATGTTGAGTTGGACAATGGTCTAGGAGGAAAAGACTGGCTGCGTTTTAAAGGAGAAATACCAGAAGTTAATTGGACATTAAGCTATTACTTCAATCGAGAATATCTTCAAGCATCCATGGGCAGCTACCTTATAAAGAACCTGCTCCTACTGTTGTTGTTATCCGTGCTAGGAACCTTTATTGGCTATTTAGTCGCTCGAATGATCAGCATGCCGCTTAGACGACTCATTTGTTACATTGCTAAGTTTGACCCTAAACGTACCCAGAGACATAACAATCCCAGCCAAGGGTTTCATATTCTAGAACTCACTGCATTAAACAATGAGTTTATTAGTTTAGAGCAGCGTTTGCTTACAGCATTTGATGAGTTAGACAAGGCAAGGACGACTGAAAAGCAGCTAAACGTGGAGCTGAATGAGCTTAATCAGTCATTGGAAGCTCGCATAGAAGAAAAAACGCACCATTTAGAGAGCGCATTAAAATCCGCTGAAGCGGCGAATATCGCGAAAACGCAGTTCTTAGCCAACATGAGTCATGAAATTCGTACCCCTATGAATGGCATTATTGGCTCTTGTGAACTGATGTCAGAGTACGAACTGCCCGGTTACATAGCGTCAAGAGCAAGTACTATTTCTCGTTCGGCAACAAATCTGCTGCATATTTTAGACAGTATCCTTGATTGGTCTAAGATCGAGTCAGGCAAGATGGTAATGGATTATCAAGACACTCAGGTGCGCGAATTGCTGTCAGGTGCCAAGGAGTTGTATTCCCATACCGCTACTGTAAAGGAAGTCGAGATTAGTCTATGTGTTGATGATTCAGTCCCTAACGCATTAGTCCTTGATGCTGGCAAGGTCAGCCAAGTGGTGAATAACTTACTCAGTAATGCAATAAAGTTTACGAATGGTGGCAGCGTCACAATAACGGCATGTTTCGCAGACAATGCTCTTAGTATTGGGATCACCGACACAGGGGTTGGTATTTCAAAAGATAAATTACAGACTATTTTTGAAAAGTTTGAACAGGCAGATGCCTCCACCACACGAGACTATGGAGGGACAGGATTAGGTTTGGCTATTAGTAAAGGTCTTGTGGAGCTTCTCGGTGGTGAAATGAGCGTAGAGAGTGTAATGGACAACGGCTCCACCTTTACATTTTATGTTCCCTGTAAAGAGAGTACGCATGCAGTGATGTCTGAAGCAGCAACCGCTCAGCCTAGTATTGCAATCATACCAAAAAACACCCATATTTTATTAGCTGAAGACAATGACATCAATGCAGAAATAGTCATGGAAATGTTATCAAGCGCAAACGTTCGCTGCATCCGTGCTAAAAATGGCCAAGATACGTTAGAGGCTGCAAAGAAATACCCTTTCGATGTTATTTTAATGGATTGTCAGATGCCAGTAATGGATGGCCTGACAGCCGCATCGCAAATTCGCAAGCACGGTATAAACAAAGATACCGTGCGTATTATTGCGCTAACGGCAAATGCCTTTGAAGAGGATAGAACCGCTTGCTTAAACGCGGGTATGGACGCGTACTTGAGCAAGCCTATTCGAAAGCGTATTTTACTTAATTGCATTGCAAAAGAACTCGCTGCTGTTTAGATATGTTGTCATACGGCAATTCTCAAGCAGTTCGATATAGCTACAGACTGGCAATTCAAGTGGGAATTTTGTGCAAGTTAGGCTACAATCGCGTGCTTTCCAAACTTGTCTATTTTACCTACTCCGAGGATCATTAGATGGCGAAAGTCGCGATTGTAATGGGTTCGACTTCAGACTGGCCTACCATGCAGCAGGCCGCAAAAATGCTAAAGTCGTTCAACGTCGAATTTGACGCGAAAGTCGTGTCGGCCCACAGAACACCAAATTTATTAGTGGAATTCGCAGAGAGCGCTGCCGATAAGGGTTTTAGCGCTATAATTGCGGGTGCCGGCGGTGCGGCTCATTTGCCTGGCATGATTGCGGCGCATACTCACTTACCAGTTTTTGGTTGTCCGGTAAAATCAAAAGCATTAAGCGGTTTAGATTCATTATTATCAATTGTGCAAATGCCTAAGGGCGTTGCTGTTGGCACCCTTGCTATCGGCGAAGCTGGGGCAGCCAATGCCGGGCTATTAGCCGCCCAAGTGGTTGCGTTGCAAGACGAGACTGTGCGAGACGCTATTATTGCGTTTAGAAAAACGCAAACCGAGACAGTACTAGCGTCAAGTAACACACTGGAGTTAGATGAATGAGAGTAGTTGTTTACGGTGCAGGTCAGTTGGCACAAATGATGTACCTTGCTGGTAGTCCATTAGGTATTGATGTACAGGCCGTTGACGTAAACAACGACACGGTTGTTCATCCAGTAAGTAAAGCCCTTTTAGACATCCCACTTGATGAAGCATTAGACCTTGCTGATGCGTTAACGGTCGAGTTTGAGCACGTTCCAGAGCGTTTGCTTGAAGCTGCTGCCCAAACCAATAAGTTAATGCCAAATATTCAAAGTATTTTGGTTGGAGCAGATCGCGTTCGAGAAAAGCACTTGTTGCAGTCTATGAATGTAGCTAATTGCGAGCACAAAATTGTTACGCACTTAGACCAATTAGATGAGTGTGTTGATGCGCTAGGTAGTGAGTTAATTTTAAAAGCCAGTCGAGATGGCTACGACGGCTATGGTCAATGGCGTTTGTCAGACAAGGCTGAATTACCAGAGTTAAAGCAGTCTCTTCATGGACTGGATCTAGACAATGTTCCCTTAGTCGTTGAAAAAATGGTTGCCTTTGACCGCGAGCTTTCTCTCATTGGTGTAAGGAACGTCAATGGTGATATTCGTACTTACCCACTTGCGGAAAACCTACACCACCAGGGCCAGCTACATGTCTCTGTTGCGCCAGCAACAAATGTTGATGAAGCGCTTCAGCAACAAGCACATGATATCTTTACTGCACTAGCCAATGGCATGGAGTATGTGGGGGTACTTGCTGTGGAGTTATTCCAAGTAAACGATACTTTACTAGTGAATGAATTAGCGCCGCGGGTACATAATTCAGGTCACTGGAGTCAATCTGGCGCGGTAACTAGTCAGTTTGAAAATCACCTAAGAGCGGTTTGTGGGCTTCCATTAGGTGACACGGCAGCATTAGGTCCCAGTGCAATGGTCAATATTATCGGGTGCAGCAACTTCTCTCGCGAGCTCTTGAGCATTGATGGTAGTCATTTGCATTGGTACGGTAAGTCTGTAAGAGACAAGCGAAAGATGGGTCACATCAATGTGACAACTGATAGCTACCATCAGCTTGGTGAAAAGTTGATGGCACTCAGCCAGTATCTTCCTCTTGAGTACTTCCCCAAATTAGTTGCTGAGGCAACGCGATTAAAAGGTTGACAGTAACCATTTAATCGCTAGAATACGCATCCGCTGTTTAGGCAGCGGTTTTAAATAGTGTGCCGACTTAGCTCAGTTGGTAGAGCAACTGACTTGTAATCAGTAGGTCGCCAGTTCGATTCCGGCAGTCGGCACCATTTATCTTTGTTATTGCGTATTTCTTACGTAATATGGTTCCGTTAACCACAACGGAGCAATCTCACAATGTCAGTATCTTCCTATATTCGCCAGTTTCATGGCAAAGCGTCTAGCTGCCTGCTAATCCTCATGTGTTTTATTTCGGCTACTGTTTTTGCTCACGGTGAGCACAGCCTTGAGCGTGAAAACAGCCTTGAGCAAGACAAAAGCCATGAGCAAGACAAAAGCCACGAGCATCACAAAAACCATGGGCACATGATAGACTCCCAATCGCCTATTGTCCTTAAAGATGGTTATGCCCGCGCAACCTTCCCAATGGCTAAAACTGCAGCCGCTTATTTTACACTGCACAATTATAGCGAAAACAACCTTCAACTGAGTGGTGTTACTGTTGACACCAAAGTGGCAAACGAAGCGCAAATCCACACCACAAAAATGGAAGGCGACGTTATGCGTATGCGGCACTTAATCGATGGCGTAACCATTGGTGCTAACGAACATGTCACTTTCACATCCGGTGGTTACCACATAATGTTATTAGGTTTAAAAAGTGGTTTAACCGAGGGCGGGGAAGTGCAACTCACTCTTCACTTTGATGGGCAGGAGTCACTTCATACGGTTCTACCTGTCAAAGCCGATAGTCAAGGTATGCATAAACACGCTCATTAACTAAAATGATGATTTGTTGATGACGGTCAATATCCGTATTTTTTACGTTGTAATTTTACGGTGTAACATCTATAAAATAGATGGCAGCAATCAACTTAATGCGCGTTCTATTAATAACGACGGGGTGTAATATAGTATAATTAAAGAGCGCAATAGCTAATAAGTTCTAACAGTACGTTAAGGAGAAAAACATGAGTAAAATTGATATTGGAATTTCAGAAAGCGATCGTAATGAAGTGGCCCATGGTTTAAAAAAACTATTGGCAGACTCGTACACGTTATATCTTCAAACTCATAATTTTCACTGGAATGTAGAAGGCCCACAGTTTCGCGAACTACACTTGATGTTTGAAGAGCACTACACCGAACTGGCAACAGCGGTAGATGAAATTGCAGAGCGTATTCGTACTTTAGGTGTGGCGGCTCCAGGTACGTACAAAGCGTTTGCCGAACTAAGTGCAATTGAAGAAGTGGATGGTGTGCCAGAGGCTACCGAAATGGTGCGTTTACTTACCCATGGCCACGAGCAGGTGGTAAAAACGTGCAGAGAGTCTTTAAAATTAGCGCAAGGGGCAGATGATGAATCTTCCGCTGCACTTATTGGCGACAGAATGCGTGTTCACGAAAAAACAGCTTGGATGCTTCGCGCAACGCTACCGAAGTAGACGTCAAAAAGCAGCGTTAAAGAAAGCTTTGTAAAAAGAGAGCTCTGCAAAAAGAGAGTATTTCCAGATATTTTGGGATGAATAAAATTAAGGGTACAGCCAGGCTGTACCCTTTTTTGTATAATCAACACATTGCTGGGTTACATTCGCCCGATGTTAATACAGAACACGATACGCAAAGTAAAGCACAGCAAAGGGTGTATTGACTGATAACGCTTTATTCAACAATACGGCAGTGAAAAAGCGATAAAAAAGCCCTCTACGCAAGAAAAAACAACACCTATCAGAGCAAGAGCAAACATTGAGGTACAAATGAAAAAATTGACAATGGGGCTACTTGGCCTTTGTAGTATCAGTGTGGCAGTTAGCCAAGCCGTGATGGCAAATAGTCATAACGACTCAGGCGAGGCCATGAGCAACAAAGACGATGGAGTAAAGGTAACGACACTAGCACAGGGGCTTGAGCACCCGTGGGGAATGGCGTTTCTTCCTAGCGGAGATTTGCTAGTGACAGAGCGCGCGGGTGGTATCCGTAGGTTGTCACAAAGCGGCGAGCTATCAGACAGGCTAGCAAACGTGCCAGAGGTTGTTGCAAACAACCAGGGCGGTATGCTTGATATTACTATCGACCCTGATTTCAGCGACAACAGTACGGTGTATTTTTGTTATAGCAAGCCTTCCGATGATGGTCAGCCTGGTAGCAGTAGCAGTGTGGCGAAGGCTAAACTGGTAGGAAATGCCCTAGAAAATGTAGAAGTCATATTCAGTGCTTCACCAGTTATCGACAATGGTTTTCACTTTGGGTGTCGTTTGGTATTTGATGCTGAGAAGTCACTGTATATCACCCTTGGCGATCGCTACAAATACATGAAAGAAGCACAAAATACGGATAATCACTTTGGTACTATAGTGCGCATAAATCGCGATGGCAGCGTACCTGAAAGTAACCCTTTCACTGACGGTGATGCGCCGGAAGTATTCAGTTTTGGTCATCGAAATGTACAGGGCGTAACGGTTCACCCTGAAACTGGTGAAGTATGGGCAATGGAGCATGGTCCAAAAGGCGGCGATGAAATAAACATTATCAAGCGCGGCGCTAACTATGGCTGGCCAGAAATCACCTATGGCATTGATTACAGCGGCGAAGTGATCAGTGATAAAACGCACATGGACGGTATGGAGCAACCTTGGCTTTACTGGAACCCTTCTATCGCTCCTAGCGGACTCGTGTTTTATACCAGTGACATGTTTAAAGAGTGGCAAGGCGACATTCTTGTGGGATCGTTGAAGTTTACCCATCTTCGTCGTATCGATGTGGTAGACACAAAGCCCAAAGAGCAATATGAATACCTACGAGACAATGGTGCTCGCATTAGAGACGTTGAGGTTGATGAAGCAGGCGCTATTTACCTGTTAACGGATGCGCCAAATGGCAAGGTGCTAAAGTTGACTAAATAGTATCAATGTCGGTGATGTAAATAGGTCAGTATTTCCTCTAATCATCACAGAAGATGGGGCTAGGCAAAAAATAAAGGCAAAAAAGCCGAGCTAGCGAATTTTACTTACTCGGCTTTTTGTCAAAAGCGCGTATCTTATTTAACCTGATTCAGGTTATTTATCTTCACCTTCTGGTGTGGTTTTGTAGCGCTCGAACCACGCCAAGATATTCCCCACCTTTTGAATAAGGCGAGATGGCTTGCTCGCAATTCCGTGCGAAGCGCCGGGTATTCTCACCATAGCGGCATCAATATTTTGAAGCTTTAACGCCTGATAATACTGTTCAGATTCACTAATAGGCGTTCGGTAATCCGACTCTCCGGTTAACAGCATAGTGGGTGTTTTTACGTTACCCACTAATGACAGTGGACTGCGTTTCCACAGTTTATCGGCGATATTCCACGGCATATCAGACATCCAGTATTGACTGAAAAACGGATATGCATCGGCGGTCAAAGCAAAGCTCATCCAGTTAATCACGGGCTTAGCAACCACGGCCGCAGCAAAGCGGTCCGTTTTTCCGATTGACCAAGCAGTGAGCACGCCGCCTCCTGAACCACCAGTGATGAATAGGTTGTCGGTATCGACATACCCCTTGTCGATAACTGCATCCACCACATCCATAAGATCGTTGTAATCCTCAGACGGGTAGTTATGGTGAATAAGGTTGCCAAAATCTTCGCCATAAGAGCTACTGCCTCTCGGGTTCGACCATGCCACCACATAACCTTGCGCCGCCATTAACTGTATTTCCATGGCGAAATGAGGGCCATAGGCAGCATGTGGACCACCGTGAATTTCTAAAATAAACGGGTATTTTTTGCTGCTATCAAAGCCAGGTGGCAATGCTATCCAAGCATCAATGTTTCGCTCATCAACGCTGGACGTTACCGACAAATCAATAACTTCAGCGAGTGCTTTATGACCTAAAGTATCGTCGTTGAGGTGGGTTAAGGCTTTATCTGCATCACGGGTGCGATACAAAGTAAGATCGCCCGGCATGTTTCGAGCTGCGCTGGTATACACAATGGTACCTTCATCGCTCACGGCAAAGGCCCCCGATGTATACGGTCTACCTAGCGATTGACCACCTATAGCAACGTCTAATGGTTTCACATCGCCTTTAAGGTTAACTGCCGCAAGTTTATTGTCACCTTTATCAAGGTATGAAAAGACCAGCCCTCGACTATTCTTACGCCACGTAAAGTCGCCGATAGCACGGTCAAGAGAAGAGGTAAGTCGCGTTATCTCACCGTTACTCAGCTTCATCACAAGAAGGTCGTTATTTTGATAAGACAATTTTCTGTCGTTTACATGGGTAAACGCGAGGTATTTACCATCAGGACTGAGAGTTGGTGAGCCTTCAGGCCCTTCCAAGCTAGTCACTTGCTCACTTTCAGCAGTAGTGAAGTTTACTCTATAGATATCACTAAAGTAAGGATGCAGGGCATAGTCCTCTCGATGAGGCGTGGCAAAGTATATCCAATCTCCATCTTTTGAGAACGAAAGCGAACCACCGTTGGGAAACTTCCCAGTGGTTAATTGTCTTGGCGTGCCGCCCTCAACAGGAAGAACATATATTTGATTATACCCTTCCCGTAAATAACCACGTCCATCGCCGCGGTACTGAGTGGAGTCAATATAGGTGGCTTGTTCCGCCCATTTTGCTCCCTCTGGCTTTGACGGCATTCCAGTAAATATGGGGGCATTTTTTTCTTCGGTAAACAGGCTAAAGGCCAGAGACTTACCATTAGGAGACCATGTTAAGTTAGACGGTGCTTCTTCGGTATTGGTAAGGCGCACAGATTGCTTTGAATCAAGATAATACAGGTGTAGTTGAGTACGTCCATCGACGGCTTTGGTGTATGCGACAATGTTACCGTCGGGTGACAGTGTGGCTTGAGAAATATTCTCGTCTTGAGCAATGAAAGGTCGATGTTGCCCTGATTTTATATCAACCTGCCACAGCCTGCTTTGCCTGCTATCAGACATAATATCTAAGCTCTGGCGGCTATAAACAACGATGTCATCGTTGATGAATTGCGGACTTGAAACAAACTCTAAATTGAATGTGTCGTTGTAGGTGAGCACGTTGGGTGCGCTATCATTCGGGGTTACGACAGTAGGGGTATCACCAGAAGAGTTAATGGCAGCGTGTGCTGGCGTTACAGCAGTGCATATGGCCGTCATCGCGGCACATAACGCGAAATGACGTTTGCGATTTACCAAACGGTAAGCAGACATAGGTTTTCCTTTTTATTTTTAATGCAGAGAATGATTCGGTGGCGATCATTTCTTCTACCATAGCCTGTTGCTTTAAATTGTGTAGAGCCTGTGCGTTAAAGTTGCTCTTTAGTGTGACAAACAGCGCACTGCCTTTGCACTAGCTGTATGTTGGGGCTAGTTTCTAAGGCTAATTTTGCCGATTAAGATATCTTTAAACATTACCCAGTCGCCTATTAAGCTGTAGAGAGGATATTTAAAGGTAGCGGGTTTATTTTTTTCAAAGAAAAAGTGACCCACCCAGGCAAATCCATATCCCACTAGCGGAATCAACCAAAGGTAACCCAGCACGTTGGTGAATATAGCTGTGGCGATAATACCCAGAACAAGCCATGAGCCAATAAAGTGCAGCGTGCGGCAGGTAGCGTCGCTGTGTTCTTTTAAGTAAAACGGATAAAACTCTGCAAAAGAGTTAAAGCGGGAATCAGACGATAGTTCATTGCTCATAAAATTCTGACCTATATATTATTGTGCACGCTAAAGCCAAATAAACTTGAGTGCGCTCTCACGGTTTGTACCAATTTAACATGGGGCTTTGTCAAATAATGTCATAAATACGACAATCTCTTTTCTGCCGCGCTTCCGCAACTGCCTTCACATTGAATACGCGCTTAGCCTTGTATTTTGTTTGTAACTACCCCATATTCCTTTGCATATTAAGATTCAAATTAAGGCACCCATTATGGAAAATATGATTGCTCATACTCAGGCAACCATTGTTGATATTACCGTAGAAAACTTTCAGCAAATTATTGTTGAAGCGTCGCAAGAAAAAGTGGTGCTTATCGATTTTTGGGCTCCGTGGTGCGAGCCATGCAAAGATTTGCAGCCAATTTTAGAAAAATTAGCCGGTGAATACAGTGAGCACATGATACTGGCGAAAGTGGATTGTGAAGCACAACAAGAGGTGGCTGCCCAGTTTGGAATACGCAATCTGCCCACCGTTATGGTAGTGCAAAATGGTCAACCTGTAGATGGTTTTGCTGGTATGCAGGGCGAGCCGCAAATACGCGAAATGTTAGGTAAATACTTGCCCAACCCTGAAGACGAGCTGCTTGCCACCGCGGGTAAAGCAATCCAGCAGGGCGATTATGCCGCAGCGCTGCCTGCTGCGAAAGAGGCGCTGGCACTTAACGAAAGCAATGTAAACGCTAAGTACATGCTTATCGACTGTTTTATAGAAACCGGTTCAATCGATGTGGCTAAGCAGCTATTGTTAGAAATTAAGCTGGTGGATCAAGACTCTCGCTATCAAACCTTAAATGGAAAAATAGAGCTGGCGGAGCAAGCCGCCGATACTCCAGAAATACGTCAACTGCAATCGGTGGTCGAATCGAACCCAGATGATTTACAAGCAAAGGTAGATTTGGCTGTTCAGTTGCAGCAGGCTAATAAGGCGCAAGATGCACTTGCACTGCTATATTCTGTGTTAAAGAAAGAACTCGGGTTTGGTAATGCTCGCAAACTTATGATGGATATGATGAATGCGCTGCCAGATGGCGATCCGCTCAAATCTGAATACCGAAGAAAGGTATACAGCCTGCTTTACTAGTTAGTGCAAGGCATAGTCTTCAGTGTTCTCTTAAGGCTATGCGTTTTTGCCAGTGTAGTCTTACTCAGAACTCTGCATGTTTACGCTTTTGAAGGTGTGCTCACGATGGGCGAAAATCCTTCTTGGTTGAGCCAATTCAGTGCCTCGAAATACGTCTTAAAATATTGTCTCTCGTAGTGAGGAAACTCTAAGTTTCTTTGCTTAGATGGATGAGTTCGCTCAAGGTGGGCTTTTTTAACCATGCCACTATCTAGCACATAAGCGGAACGGCACAATCCCATGGCAATATTGTTCTTAATAGCTTCTGACAGGCAGGCCTGACAATCTGGTGTCGCCAGCACCCAGCGTCGGCCATCCATCAACGCCGCCCATGGTTCTCCGTTAAAGCGTTTAATCAGCGAATGCATCTCTTCAACAAACAGCTGGGTGGTCTTTAAATTCCATGCGCCTAAAGCAAATACTTCCAGTACATTGCCGGAAATGTCTACAGAGTAATTGCCGTAAGGAGGGAACTGCATTTCTTTTTTACTACCGCCGTGGTTTAAAGTCTGGGCTTACCGCTTATAAGCATAAAGCGTATAATTTATTATACTGTATTTAATTTTATAGCATATATTTTGGGTTTTAAAACGTAGAAAGGTATATATATTGATACGGTGGATTAAACTTTTTACACTTTTACGTCGTTTTAGCTTAGCGTTTGCATGCCAGCGTTGAAAGGTTTTGGTAAATTAAGTCGCGTCAAAATAAGAGTACTTCATCATGTCCTATCAGCATTTTTATACCAGATTCCTCAAAGCAAATGAGGGCAAGCAACATTATGCGTGCCACAGTCATTATTTTTGGCCAGACTGTACTCGTGAGGCCATGCTTCAATACTGGGATGATAGTGCCCGCTACGTTGATGCAAAATGGGGCTACTTTTTTGACACACTCGTTCCCGAATTACAAAGCAAGATAAGTGAAATCATCGGAACTAGCGCGCCACAACAGCTGGTGTTTGCATCTAATACCCATGAGTTACTGTATCGCATAATGAGCTGCTTAGACTACTCTCGCGACGTGACCATTGTATCCACAGATAGCGAATTCCATAGCTTTCAGCGACAAGTCACCCGCATGAATGAAAAAGACAATATTAATCTTATCAGCGTGCCCACCCAGCCTTTCGATACCTTTAGCGCACGTTTTAAAGCTGCTATTAGTGAGCATCAGCCAGATCTGGTGTTCTTTAGTCATGTGTTTTTTAATTCAGGCTACGTGGTAGATGACGTAGACAGTATCGTTGCTAGTGTCACTAATGACGATACGCTAATCGTGGTAGACGGTTACCATGGGTTTATGGCAAAGCCTACAAACCTTAAACATATAGAAGATAGAGTTTTTTATTTATCAGGAAGCTACAAATACGCGCAAGCAGGAGAGGGGGCGTGTTTTGCTCACGTTCCTACAGGCTGCACATTGCGCCCTGTCTACACTGGTTGGTTTGCCGAATTTGGTACGTTAGATAAGCCTCGTTCGGGGGAGGTTCAGTACAGTACCGACGGCATGCGGTTTGCCGGCGCCACGATGGACTTTACTGCGCTGTACCGTCTGCGTGCAGTACTAGAGTTGTTTGAAGCGCATCACCTCAGTGTCG
Source organism: Alteromonas ulvae (assembly GCF_048987005.1). Lineage (GTDB taxonomy): Bacteria > Pseudomonadota > Gammaproteobacteria > Enterobacterales > Alteromonadaceae > Alteromonas. The sequence continues at coordinate 569,788 of NZ_CP185261.1, forward strand.
AGAAAATTGATGAGCACGTAATGGGCATGCAGCGTCACTTTTTAGCGAAGCTAGATGCAAGCGGCCACACACACATAAACCGGCAGGCGTTAGTAGTTAAAGATGACAACGTACGAGGACATTTTCTGACCTTTGAATGTGACACTGCCGATGAAACCCAGCAGTTAGCGAATGCGTTAAAAGCGCAGAATATACTCACCGATTATCGAGGTAATCGATTGCGCTTTGGATTTGGCCTATACCATACGCCAAACTATGTAGATTTGACCGCCCTGAGTAAGGTGTAACGCACGATTTGATGGCGTCCTTTTCCCTCAACGGTTACCCTTATAAACTTGCTCACAGCGCAGTATCTAAGTTTGCCAATTAAAGTTGCTAGCTGAATTCGCTAAAGAAAGGAGAGGGAAATGTCATGGTTTTTACCTGCACTGGCGATGGTGCTTATTATTGAGGGAATTGGGCCATTGCTATTTCCCAACAAATGGCGCAATTACTTGCTGCAAATAAGCCAGCAGCCCAGTAATCAACTTCGTCAAATAGGTGGTGTGTTGGTTATTTTTGGTACACTGCTACTCCTGTTTTTTTCGTAGATGAATGAGCACTTTAATAAAATTATAAGAAAGACGGTTTTAATTCTATTGACCGTTTGTTCAGTTTCTCCCGCTTGCGAATAAAAAACGTTATCCGTTAACCCTTTATAAAATATAGGGTTAGTGGGGTTTGCATCTTGCTTTATGAGTGCGTTGAAGAAATATCCTCACACCAAAGGGCGCTCTGTGACGCATTTTTGTTCGAAAAATAGATGATCCTTTGCGTAGAATTTTGTAGAATCCCCGCCTAATTTTTTAACACATATGATTCATGGCAAAGAACGTTGTGGTACTCGGCACTCAATGGGGTGACGAGGGTAAAGGAAAGGTCGTAGACCTACTCACTGATCGCGCAAAATATGTGGTTCGCTACCAAGGCGGACACAACGCAGGTCACACTCTAGTAATCGACGGTGAAAAAACCGTTCTTCACTTAATCCCATCAGGCATCTTACGTGACAACGTTACCTGCATAATTGGTAATGGTGTTGTGTTAAGCCCAGACGCACTTATGAAAGAAGTCACTATGCTAGAAGAGCGTGGTGTACCTGTGCGTGAGCGTTTGAAAATTAGTGAAGCTTGTCCTCTCATTCTGCCTTATCACGTAGCACTTGATATTGCTCGTGAAAAGGCGCGAGGCGCTAAAGCCATCGGTACAACCGGTCGCGGCATTGGTCCAGCTTACGAAGACAAAGTGGCTCGTCGCGGTCTTCGCGTGGGTGATTTGTTTAATGCTGAAGACTTTGCTGCCAAGCTAAAAGAAGTGCTAGATGTGCATAACTTTACGTTGACTCAATATTACGGTGAAGAAGCTGTCGATTTTGATGAGACGTTGAAAGGCGCGATGGAAGTTGCCGATATTCTTAAAGCAATGGTTATTGATGTTACCGACGAACTTGATAAAGCCGACAAAAACGGTTTGCCAATCATGTTTGAAGGCGCTCAAGGTACGCTGCTTGATATTGACCACGGTACCTATCCTTATGTTACTTCGTCTAACACTACCGTAGGCGGTGTGGCAACAGGTGCAGGCTTTGGTCCGTTGAAGCTTGATTACGTGCTAGGTATTGTAAAAGCCTACACAACCCGAGTTGGTTCTGGTCCATTCCCTACAGAGCTAGATTGTGAAGTCGGTCAGCACTTAGGTGTTAAAGGTCATGAGTTCGGTGCAACGACAGGTCGTAAGCGTCGCACAGGTTGGTTTGACGCTGTGGCCATGAAACGCGCAGTGCAGATTAACTCTATCACAGGTTTCTGCCTGACCAAGCTTGATGTACTTGACGGTTTGGAGTCGCTTCAAATTTGTGTAGGCTACAAAGACGCTGACGGTAATGTGAAAGACGTACCGCCTATGGCAGCTGATGGCTACGATAAGATAACACCGGTATACGAAGAAATGCCGGGTTGGTCTGACAACACCTATGGTGTGACAGAGTTTGAAGGCTTGCCGCAAGCAGCGAAAAACTACATTAAACGCTTAGAAGCGTTAACAGGTGTGCCAATCGATATCGTATCAACAGGCCCAGACAGAAATGAGACTATCGTGCTACGTCATCCTTATGATGCGTAACGCAGCGCAATGTAATGTAAAACGACGTTAGCTGTTTTATGCCCCAGCCGTTCTATAGCTAAGCCGATACATCAAAAAAACCTAGCCTTTGCTAGGTTTTTTTATGCGCGAAACAAAGTAGATAACATTGACATAATTGTCTAAGCAGCCCTAAAACCACCATAAAAATGCGCTGCAAAGGGCAAAAAGCGCTGATCACGCGCTAATCACGGGCTAATAAAATACGGCAACGAGCGAATATTAATAAACAATTTAGTTGCGTTGCAGCAGAACATACCTATTAATAGAGTACAGAAAGCCGACTTTTTTCGAGCTGACAACGCCAGCGGAGCCTTCATATGCCAACTAGACCTACTCTTCATGCTATCGAACCGGGTATGTGCTTTATCGACAATGTTAAAAAGCTAAACGCTAGCTATCGCACCGGAAAGACACAATCTCTCGACTGGCGGAAAAATCAGTTGTTGGCGTTAAAGCGCATGTTAGAAGACAATCAAGAGGCCTTGTTAGAGGCTCTTAAAGCGGATTTGGGCAAATGTGAAACCGAGGCCATGGTTGCCGAACAAGGCTTTTTGTTATCCGATATCGATCACACTCTTAAGCATTTAGACAAATGGGTTAAGCCTCGCAAGGTGTCTACTCCCATGGTCGCGTGGCCAGGTAAAAGCTTTCAGCAGCCGGAGTCACTAGGCACTGTGCTCATCATTGGTGCCTGGAACTATCCGTTACAGCTATTGCTAGCGCCTTATATTGCCGCACTGGCGGCGGGTAACTGCGCCGTATTGAAGCCCTCAGAGCTCTCAGCAGAAACCTCCGCGCTGGTGGCAAAGCTCATCCCTCAATATATGGATGTGTCTTGTGTGGAGGTGATAGAGGGCGGTAAAGAAGAGGCAACCGCCTTACTTGCCTGTAAGTGGGATCATATCTTCTATACTGGCGGTGAAGCTGTAGGCAAAATTGTGATGAGCGCAGCAGCCCGTCACCTAACTCCGGTTACCCTTGAACTCGGCGGAAAAAGCCCGTGCTTTGTCGATAAAAATACAAACTTAAAGGTTACTGCCAGACGCATTGTCTGGGGTAAGTGGATGAACGCAGGGCAAACCTGTGTAGCCCCAGATTACATTATTGTTGAAAAGGGTTTCGAGCAGCCGCTGATCGACGCCATTAGAAAAGAGCTTAAAAAGCAATATGGTAAATCGGCACTTACCTCGCCAGATTACGGCAATATTATCAATAAACGCCATTTAAGCCGTTTACGCAGTTATTTAGATAACGTGAATGTGGTGTATGGCGGTGAGTTTGATGAGGAGCGCCCGGCGATGGTGCCCACCTTAGTGCTCGAGCCAAGCCTTGATAGTGCTATTATGCAAGAAGAGATCTTTGGCCCTATCTTACCCATTGTTACCGTACCGTCGTTAGACGATGGTATTGCGCTGGTGAATGATGGCGCTAAACCCCTTGCTTTATATGCTTTTAGCGACAGCGACGAGGTGCTCGATCGTATAATAAGTGCCACTAGCTCCGGTAGCGTATGTACAAACGACACCATGTTATTTATGACCAACCCGGAACTTCCCTTTGGCGGTGTTGGTAATAGCGGTATGGGCAGTTATCATGGCCGTGCAGGGTTCGATACCTTTAGCCATTTGAAGACAGTAATGAAGCGGTCATTCGCGTTAGATGTCCCCTTTAGATACGCGCCGTTTTCCAAGTTTAAACTGTCGCTACTCAAGAAATTTTTATAATAGGACGTTTGATGACACAGCCCTTTCACTTAGCTATTCCAGTAACAAACTTAGACGATGCCAATCGATTTTATGGCGAACTGCTTGGCTGTGAAAAGGGGCGTAGCGACACTCAGTGGATAGACTGGAACTTCTTTGGTCATCAGCTTGTTACTCACTGCGTAAATGAAATGCCCTCGCCACCTTCCTACAATGGCGTAGACGATCATGCAGTGCCTGTGCCTCATTTTGGCGTGGTGCTAACAATGAGGGTATGGCAGGCACTAGCAGAAAAGGTAGAGGCGGCTAATATTGAGTTTATTGTTGCCCCATACATTCGCTTTAAGGGAAAGCCTGGAGAGCAGGCCACCATGTTTTTTAAAGACCCTTTCGGCAATGCGTTAGAATTTAAAGCGTTTGCCGACATCAATCAGCTGTTTGCCTCGTAGCTCGTAGCTCAAAGCTTAAAGCTCAGGCTCATTGCTTAACGCTTGATGCGCTACACTCAACGCTCTGGCAGCACACCCTCTGTGTAGTGACATTACCAAGGTAATGTCACTCTCACTCCATTTTCTTCTAGCGAGTCAAACCAAGTAAGTCGAAAGTAAACGAGTCTCAACCAGACGAATAAAAAACAAGCGAGTATAAATAATCGTGCAGAAAGTTCTTATTCTAGTCGATGTGCAAAATGTCTATTACACCTGCCGTCAGGCGTACAAACGCAACTTTAACTACAATCGCTTTTGGCAGCGAATTAACGCTAATAGCGATATTGTCAATGCATTCGCCTATGCAATAGATAAGGGCGATAACAAACAGCGGGAATTTCAAAATATACTTCGCGCTATTGGCTTTGATGTAAAGCTAAAGCCTTTTATTCAACGTGCCGATGGGTCAGCCAAAGGCGATTGGGATGTTGGCATTACCGTTGATGCACTGCAATACGCCGACCATGTCGATGAGGTGGTGCTGGTATCGGGCGATGGCGACTTTGATATACTCGTGGAGGCACTGAAGGCCAAGGGCAAAAAAGTGTCTGTATATGGTGTGCCGGCGTTAACGGCAGAAAGCCTGCAAAAAGCGGCATCCGAGTATATACCCATCGATGCCGCACTTTTACTCTAGGGTTTTAGCAATTTCTCCGCGCTTTTAGTAAGGGGCGGCAACGATGCTTTTTCCTCGGCCGCTGGCCTCTGATGCTGCATCAATGCCCGCGTTAGTTCGCTTAATAAGGTGTACATCACCAAAGCGTCGGTTATCAATGATATACCCCATGCTTTCTAGGTTTTTCAACGTGTCGACGTTAAAACCATCGTGTATTCTAATGGTGTCTTTCGGCAATAGTTGGTGATGAAAACGGGGCGCATTAACGGCATCTTCGGCGCTCATGTCATAAAGCAATACATTCAATAACGACTGCGCTACCGATGAAATGATGGTGGTTCCCCCTGGAGAGCCGGTCACCAGCATCACGTCATTGCCTTTTTTCACCAAAGTTGGCGTCATTGAAGACAACATACGCTTGTAAGGTTCAATAGCATTCGCCTCACCGCCTACCGCGCCAAAAAAGTTGGGCACGCCTGGCTTGGCACTAAAGTCATCCATTTCGTCGTTCAGTAAGAAGCCAGCCCCGCTAACCACCACACCGCTACCAAAGGTCAGGTTGATGGTGGTGGTATTAGCAATGGCATTGCCCCATTTATCCATAATAGAAAAGTGGGTGGTATCTTCGCTTTCAGGAAGGCCAGGCTTAATCGTGATGGTTTCTGAAATGGTATCTGGTTGAATATCCTTTGCCCGCGCCGCAATATATTGTGGCTGTGTAAGGGCGGCAACAGGTACGCTTACAAAGTCTGGGTCGCCCAAGTATTCAGCCCTATCGGCAAATACACGCTTACCCATTTCCGACATGATGTGAATGTATTCGCTGCTGTTGTGATCTGGCAATTCGTGTTGCGCCGTGTAGGCCTCAAGCATACCAATCCACTGCGCTACAGCAACACCGCCTGAGCTTGGCGGCGGGGCAGTCACTAACTCATATCCCTGCCAGCTCAATTGCAGCGGCTTTCTCCACACTGCTTTATAGGCCGCTAGGTCGTCGTGGGTAATTAACCCCTTATTCTGCTTCATAAAATCCACAATAAGGTTAGCTACATCGCCTGAGTAAAAGCCTTCTTTGCCTTTTAATTGTATGGTTCTTAACGTGGCCGCTAATTCCGGTTGTTTGAATACGGTATTGGTTTTGGCCTGTTGAAAATAATTTGCGAAATTACTATTGATACCATTATCTTGAGTGCGGGCGATGTAGTTTGAAATATTATTAGCCAGCTTTTCATGCACAACAAAACCATCCTCAGCTAATTGTACTGCAGGCGCCAGTAAACGTTCCCAGCTAAGCGTTCCATACTTTTCATGGGCGGCCCACATTCCTGCAACCGTGCCCGGAATACCGGAAGCTTTTGCACCAAAAAGCGATTCGAAAGGTTTTACGTCACCGTTATCGTCTAAATACATATCGCGGTGAGCCTGTTGAGGCGCCATTTCCCGATAATCGAGAAAGTCGGTAGTATCTTCAAACTTAATGGTCATAAACCCACCGCCACCAATATTGCCTGCCTCGGGCAAGGTGACTGCCAATACAAATTGTGCAGTAATCGCGGCGTCAATAGCGTTGCCGCCGTCTTGTAATACTGCCATTGCAGCATCGGCACTGTAGCTATCTGGCATGGCAACAGCCTGTTGTGCCAACGTGCCGTTAGTATTTCTATTGCCGTGCTGGCCAGCATCAGAAGAAGCCGTATAAGTGCAGCCTGCGCCTAACAACATTACGCCCAGAAGTATTGCCGCGTTTAGCATCCAGGCAATCGGCATTATTCGTCCAGTCATGTATAGCTCCTTTTTAATGCAAAAATGGGGTTTACCCAATCATGATGACGCTTGCAATGAAGTACGCAATGAGCGTAAGTACACCGGCGAAAAGCGCATAAGGTATTTGTGTTTTAACGTGGGTGAGTACATCACACCCTGCTGCGAGAGACGAAACGGCTGTGGTATCTGAAATAGGAGAGCAATGATCCCCAAAAATACCGCCACCCAAAATAGCGGCAATAACCAGTGAAGGGGGGAGCCCTAAACTTTGTATTAGCGGCACGCCAATAGGAATCAGTATGGCAAAAGTACCCCACGAGGTGCCCGTGGTAAAAGACATCACGCCACCGGCAATAAATAGCATTGGCACAATAAACACAATGGGAAGGTATTCACCCACCACGCCAGCAACAAACACACCTGTTCCCAAGTCTTTTAAGCTATTACCTAGGGTAAGAGAGAGCAGCACAATGGTAACCAATGGAAGAAGCTCTCCCATACCTTTAAAGCCTATATCTACGGCTTCTTTATGGGTGAATCGTTTGTGAAACAACAGCAAGAAATAGGCAACAGCCGTAGCTAGCGCTGTGGCGTAAAGTACAGACTTACTGCCACTTCCTTGTGAAAGCACGCCGTTACCAGTCCAAAACATAAAGCCCACCATGCTAAATACCATTACCAGTAGCGGCGCTATCATAAAGCGCGCTTTGGTAGCCGGTTCAGAGTGCTGCGTCACGTCGATATGAGAAAGCGCGTTTTCTTCTTCTCGCATTGGGCCGTGTACTTTGTCGGCGGATATGGTGTAGGCGACAATAAGCAGGGTAAAAATGGCGTAGAAATTAAATACAACGCTGCCCCACAAAATAGAGGCAGAAGAGGCGGGCAGTTCGTAGGCATCTAGCAGGCTTAATATAAACGCGCCCCAGCCGTTAAGGAGTATTAATATACAAACTGGCGCGCTGGTAGAGTCAATAATATAGGCAAGGCGAGCGCGGCTCATCCCAAATCTATCGTATAAACCTCTGGCAAATATACCGGCAGTCAGCACACTTAAATTCGATTCGATAAACACTGCAATTCCGGTAAACATGGTAAGCCCACCCACTTGTTTTCGAGTTTTGGCCACGCCTTTGCCAACCAAAAAATTAACGGTAGCGGTAACGCCGCCAGAATCACGTATAAAGGCGAGTAGTGCACCAACTAATACTGAAAATAATAATACCCTTGTGTTACTTGGGGTAGAGGCTGTGCCAACCACTCTTTCAATGGCATTTACTGGCGCAAGATAAGTGCCGCTTAAATCTGTATTGACCAATATCAGCGTTTCCGCGCAAAGCACAGCAAGGGCCAGCGCGAGAATGACCTCTTTTTTCCAAAATACAACGGCAATAGCCACAATTGGGGGGATGACTGACATCCAATCCATACTACTTTCCAAATCTAAACGTATTGACTCAGCGCCAGAGGAGCGCTCATTAACGTGACTAACTCGCAGAGAAACTGCGTATTTAGCGGTGATCAGAGCAGTTCGCGTTCTGCTAGCTTCCTGATTTATAGTAGCGTACCGTATTGTGTGCGTTGTTACCAAGGATTAGATAAACATTGTCATTCTTCACATTTAAAAAAGTTGAAAGCCCCGTCATAAAATCATTTCGTTCACCTTCTTTTGCGTTAACGCTGTTCAGCAAAAGTGTATTGTGCCTTGGGCTATTTGCTTGTGGGGCTGTGTCTTGTTTCGCATCTGATCACTTAGCGAGTTTTGCACCTGCTTTTGAAACTGGCATTACCACTCATGTTGCGCCTAGCAGCACCAAGGCTGAACTCAGTGATGCTGAGTTTAAAAAAGCCAAGTTGATGATAGGGCAAAAAATGATGTTAGATTTTCGCTACTTTTGCCAAGACGATACACCATCTAAGCAATGCAGAACGCCTGTTACGGAAATGCCACAGCCATTACTAAATTTACTCAGTAGTGAAAATATTGGTGGCGTCATACTTTTCTCCGAAAATATTATCAATGCAAAGCAGCTTGTAACGCTCAATTACGAGCTGCAGGCGAGCATGCGAACGGCGGGAAAAGAAGCCCTCTTTATTGCCGTTGATCAAGAAGGCGGGAGGGTGGCACGGTTACCTACCACTATAATACCTGCATTTGCGGGTAACCTGGCTATTGGGGCGTCTGCGCATCAACATGGTAATGCGTTTGCTAGCAACATTGGGGAGCACATAGGCAGAACATTGCTGCCGCTGGGAATAAATACTAACTTCGCCCCTTCGGTTGATATTAATAGCGAACCTAACAACCCCGTTATTAACGTTCGTAGCTTTGGTGAAAGTCCTGAACAAACCGCAGAACTTGGTGAAGCCTTTGTGTCGGCTATGCAAAAGGCAGGTGTACTAAGCGCGCTTAAACATTTTCCTGGTCATGGAGATACTCGCATAGACAGTCATTCGGGACTACCGCGAGTTGACCATTCGCTTAAACAAGCACAGTCTGGCGATTTACTCCCATTCGCTAATATTATTAATAGCGACACACCGCCAGCCATGGTGATGAGTGCACATATTCAATATCCATCCCTAGACAACACCACTATCAAAAACAAACAAGGCGAACTACAAATTGTGCCGGCCACCTTATCTAAGCGCATCTTAACCGACATTTTGCGCAACCGTTTAGGCTTCGATGGACTCATTGTCACCGACGCGTTGGATATGGCGGGCATATCACAATTTTTTACAGAAGAAGAGGCGGTGATGATGGCCTTTGACGCTGGTGCAGACATTGCGCTTATGCCATATACCATTCGCAATCCACAAGACATAGAGTCGTTTAAAGCCATGCTAAATAGGCTTGCAATGCGAACGGTGAAAGATAAGCCAAAGATGGAACGGTTAACAGCGTCACACCAACGGGTGTTGCGCATGAAGTTACATCATCAGTTAGGCCGGTATGTGAGTAAACCTATGTCGTGGTGGCTTAATGAAGCACAGGCGAACACCGGTGAGACTACTCCACGCAGTGACAAGGTTATCCCAAAATCGAAAGGTAAAGCAGCAGGCTTCTTAGAAGGGAATACGCAAGAGAATGCAAAAGAGAGCGCAGCAAAGAACGCAGATAAAAACGTAAGAGATAATTCAAAAATCGCTGCAGAAAATCAGGCTAATGCGACCAAAAACGAAAATGCTAGTGCACTGTATTTAAAAGGAAAACAAATCGAGAAAGCGCTTTCTGAGTCGTCTGTCACCTTACTGTTTGGAAAAAGTAAACTTCCCGTTAAAGCAATGAAGTGGGTAGCGCTCATGCCAGACGCAGCGCGATGTCTAGCCCTTGAAGACGCCGTACTCTCTGTCGACACTGCTGCTCAGTACGCGTGTTTGCCGCTCATCGAGCTGCCGAATAAAGGGTTAGTATCGCGGTTAATCAAGCAATCTGATGCACTCATTGTGGGTGATATTACGCCGCTTCACGCCAACTATGAGCTTGGTGGGTTAGATCAAGCCTCGCAACTCGCAAATAGGGCCAGTGGAGCGCAGTTAAACGCCTTTGGCGCATATGCAATGAAGCTGGCAAGGTCGCACGGCAAAACAGTAATTTTTGCTGCAATGAGAATGCCTTACACCGCTAAGGCGGCAATGGACTATGCAGATATCGGCATTGCAACTTATGACTATGCAGTAACAGTTTTACAAGCGTCGAAACAGTCGAATGCTTCACAAGACAATGCACTGGAGAAAAATGTGCTAATCGATATCGACAATGATGAACCTGGCACAAAGGTGTCTAGTCAGAGTCTTCAAACCTTGATGAAAGTGCTTAGCGGAAAACTTGTTCCAAAAGGAAAATCGCCAGTTAGCTGGCAACAATAGTTACGCTTGTATCTTTGATGTTACGTGCCAAAGAAATATAAATGCTGGGGCTAGTATTAGGGTTGATAGAAAGTAAAAAAGAGGTCGCAGGCAAAGTGAAAACCAGGTGAAAAAAGCGAGTGTTAGATCAATTGTGTGGATATAAAGACCCGTAAATTACTACCCAAACATTGAGCCAAGCACTAAGCTAAACACTGAGGAAAAATACATAAATAAACACGCTGAAATTAGTTAAAAATAAACGGTACGTTAGTACTCACTAATTAGCTTTTTAACAAGGCTAAAATGTTATCTCAAGCTGAAAGATTAGCAGGGTTTTTAGTGAAAACGTTATCAGCAATTTGCGCTATTTTCGTTTACTTTTTTTGTGCTGACAGACAACGAATAAAGCTGAAAACAAGACAATAAACCAAGGAATAAACCAAGCGCTCTCTGTCAGTTTATGCCACCTAATAGTATGTGTTGTCATAGTATGTGTTGTCATGCACCAATCTGCTAATAATTCTGAATTATAAAACTTGGATAAGTACTGATTCTCTCAAGCTGTTCCTTAAGTTAAGTCCCAATTCACGCTCAAAATATACGTCAGCAACTCTCAACGAATACACAAGCAACATTCAAAATATTCCTTTAACCAAGGTTAAACCTAACACTCTTTAAATTAAAGTGTGAGTGCTTACTATTCTCTAAATGTCCATTTAGATAAACTGCTTGTTACTGATTTACACATGGCGTTAACCGCCAGTGTGCTTATAAACACTCACGCTGTAGCAGATATAAACTCATGCTGCTGAAAATAGCCGCTTGTCATAAATGGTTTGGTGGGCAATATCTAAGTGAATAGCATTAGTGGTTTGTAAGTGGTTACAAACTTTATTTTGAAGTGTGTTGATTGTGCTCTGAATAAAGTAGATAAGGCACCCGCTGCGCTTTAAATTTTACAATGTCTGCTTGCCAAGACTCATAAATTTCATCTGCATTCTTGCCTGCCATTATGGCGTTTCTCAAAGACGAACTTCCGGCTAATTTATCGAAGAAATCTGGGCGAGTAAAAAAAGTTTCATTAGCCAGTTTTACAGCGTTAAATGTGTCTAGCAATGTTTGAATATCTAGCCCGCTTATTGAGCGCAACATTACGTTTTTGGCCACTATTTTTTCTGCTATTTTTTCTTTCGGTTTTCGCGCTTTTGAACGTGTATTTGTTCTTACATTTGGTGTTGTCGAATCCCCTATTATTTGCGGCTCTAATATTTGCTTCTGTGCTAGAGAATCTTGTGCGCTAGAAAGCTCAGAAGCATAAGAGTCAGCCACAAGGGTTCGAGCAAACAATGTTGTGCCTTTGTGCTTCGGATTTGATGCTCCATGGTTTGCATTTACCTTAATACGGCTGTTGCCCAACTTGGCAACGGGGTGACCAATAAGTTGAAAAGGAAGGTCAGTTCCGCGACCAATGCTTACCGATGTGCCCTCAAAAAAACACAGCGTTGGGTAAAGCCGAATAGCATTATCATTGGGAAGATTCGGGCTGGGCGCTATGGGAAGCGAGTAGGGGGTAGTTCGAGTATAGTTTGTTACTGGCACAACCGTTAGCGATGCGCGTTTATCTGTGTCTATCCAACCTTCTCCCACTATCATTTTGGCAAGTTCACCTAGCGTCATTCCATGAAGCACAGGAATGGGATGCATGCCAATAAACGATTTAAATGGTGGTGCAAGTACCGGCCCGTCAACATAGGCGATATTCGGGTTGGGCCTATCAAGCACAATCACATCAACGCCTTGTTCAAACGCGGCTTCAATAACGTAATGCAGGGTACTCAGATAGGTATAAAAGCGCACGCCCACATCCTGTATGTCGAAAATAACGGTGTCGATACTTTCTAACATTTCGGCAGTGGGTTTTTTGGTTTTACCGTAAAGAGAGTGGATGGGTAAGTCCGTTTGAATGTCGATGTTGCTATCTATCTTTTCACCGGCGTCTTTATCTCCTCGAAAACCATGCTCGGGAGACATAATACTCACCACGTTGATATTACGAGCGAGCAATGCATCAAGCAGATGTTGTTTAGATGCTGACGGCAAGCCAGCCGAGTAAGAGCTTGCAGAGTAATCTTCATCATCAACGCTAGGCTTCGGCTCGCTATTCGCAACCAGGGCACTTTGGTTAACAACCAGAGCAACACGTTTTCCTGATAACAAAGGCACATAGGTATCAAACTGCTCAGCGCCAACCTTCAACTCCCCCGCCATAGTGCCTAAAGGAATGGCTATTCCTAAGCTCAATCCCAAGCACAATCTCAGGCTTGCCCTAAAACTTAGTCTAAAAAACATTAAGCTGCATCCCACTGCCACGATAAAAGACGGTAAAAGGCTTTTTGATGCCCTATTACTTTTCAAATTGCTTGTCCGTAGTGTCAGTTTTTACTGCATTTCTTAAGTATCCACTATGATTGCTCAGGCTTTTAGCTGCCTGTTCGGCATTGGTGTTAGTCAGTACCATTAATATGGCGACCTTTGCCTTGTTGCCGCAGGCATTGAGGGCCTCTGTAGCGGTGGCTTCATCACATTCGGTGGCTTGCATTACAATGCGACACGCTCGGGCTTTCAATTTCTCATTCGTTGCGTTTACGTCCACCATAAGATTTTCGTAGGTTTTACCCAATTTAATCATGGTAGTAGTACTTATCATATTGAGGATCATTTTTTGCGCCGTGCCCGACTTCATTCGGGTACTGCCTGTTAATGCTTCTGGGCCAACTACTGGGCATATGGTAATAGCAGCGGGTTCAAATATGGCTGCGTCAGGACTACAGGCAATAGCGGCGGTGGTGCAGCCTAGCTCACTTGCATAGGTTAACGCGCCACTGACATAGGGCGTGCGGCCACTTGCTGAAATGCCCACTACGGTGTCGTTTTTAGTCAGTGATAGGGCAACCAAATCATCTTTGCCGGCCGCACGGTTATCTTCAGCGCCTTCTATAGCGTGCACTATGGCATCGTCACCTCCTGCAATAACTCCCACTACCAGTGAATCGGGCACGCTAAAAGTGGGTCTGCACTCCACCGCGTCTAAAATGCCTAATCTACCGCTAGTACCCGCGCCAATATAAATTAGTCTGCCGCCAGCTTTAATACTCTGTGTTGCCGCATCTACGGTTTGTGCAATCGCTGCAATTTGCGTGGCCACGCTCGTCGCCACTTTGGCATCTTCAGCATTAATTTTTGACAGTACCTCCACGGTGGAAAGCATATCAATGTCGAGAGTGTCTGGGTTTCTGCCCTCCGATACAATACGCGCTAGATCGTTGATAAGAGAATGAGAAGGCTGTGGTAACGGCATGAGAGATACTCTAGTGATCGGTGAATAACGGACTAATTGCAAAGGCTAATCAGTAAGAGCCTAGAATAACGGCATTTGCCTAAAGGTGAAAGTCCACAAACCACTGGTAAAGACAAACGCGGTCAGGTTTAACTCATGATATAATCTGCGTTATTAGATATAGTCACGCAGTGATTGTATTGTGATTAAAAACTTTTTTATGCAGTGAGAGTTAATCTGTGAGCCGTCAAACTCAAGCCATCATCCACGCAGACGCGGTACTTCAAAATTTCAAAACACTGGCGTCTATGGCAAAACAGAGCCAGTCTATGGCAGTGATTAAAGCCGACGCCTATGGTCATGGTGCGATAAACGTTGCGCGAATACTTCAGCATGTGTCGCCGCGCTTTGCAGTGGCTATTATTGAAGAAGCGGTGGGATTGAGAGAGGCAGGCATCACAGTGCCAATAGTGGTGCTTGAAGGGGCGCATCAAGCCAAAGAGTGCGCAATGGCGGCGCAATATGACTGTATTTTGGTGATGCATTCTGATGAACAATTGCAGTGGATGCACAAGTGTGAAGCGTCTAAACGTCCGCATATTTGGTTAAAAGTAGATAGCGGTATGCATCGACTGGGGTTTTCTGTAGATGATATTGAAGAGGTTGTGGCTCAAAACCAAAGCCTATATACCAGTGAAACCACTTTAGTTACGCATTTTGCTAACGCTGACGATCCAGACAACGACTTTACAGCCACCCAAATATCCACGTTTGAAAACAAGGTGGCGTCGTTATCGCTGCCGGTTAGTTTAGCAAACTCGCCAGCAAGCGTGAACTGGCCACAATCTCAAGGGCACTGGAATCGGCTAGGGATAGGTGTTTATGGCGGTAAGGTGTCTACTCAATCCAGCATTATCACTAGTACTGCTCCGCAACTGTTCCCTGCAATGACGTTGCGCTCTAGCGTTATTGCACTGCGAAACATCGCTGCAGGTGAGGGGGTAGGTTACGGACAGACATGGCGTGCTCAAAAGCCAAGTAAAATTGCGACAGTGGGGATAGGTTATGCCGACGGTTACCCTCGACACTGTCCTAACGGTACGCCCGTGATGATAAGAGGCCAGCGCGCGTCGCTTGTGGGTCGAGTATCTATGGATATGATAACTGTTGACGTCACACATATAAGCAATATCAGCGTTGGCGACACGGTAGAGCTATGGGGTGAAAGCATCTCCATCAGCGAGGTGGCCTCCTGTGCGGGGACCATCGATTATGAGTTGATGACGCGCGTGTCTAGTCGGGTTCCGCGTATTGTAAGATACGCCTAATCTTTTAATCATGCCTGTTTTATCCGTTTTTTCAGACATTTCCAATAAGCTCTTTCTATTAGTTATTTTCTTTGCAGAGACTGTATTATGCGGCGAGTTGCTAAAATATTATTAATAACTATTCAACGAAAGAATGAGGCACTTTAGCCAACCTCATGCCTATACTGTATACAGGTAACAATTGTGTGGGATGAATGTGTCATCATCAACAACGTTGCCAATACTCATAAGTGAGGTTTGTATGCGTACTTCGTTTTCAAGACCGAGAGTCAACCGTGGCGCAGTAAGCCGTCCACCAGCGCCTGTTAAAAAAGAAGCAGTAGCCAAAGTAGACGCCAACGTACCTAAACGGTAAAAATACAGAGAAGTGATTCAAAAAAGCCCGGTTGATGGGAATCAATCGGGCTTTTCTTTTGCGTGCCAAGTAAACGTGGCTGAAATTCAGCAGCCATAGGATAAGCACACCAAGCGTTCAATGTTGCCTTAGCTGTTTTGGGGGTGCAATCCGTTGTCTAAATGCTCGTTATCAGATTGAACACTATTCTCTTCATCAGTGCGCGCGGTGTTGTCAGTGTCAGCACGGCTCAGGCTTTTACTGTTATTATTGCTTTTTGATACCGGCGCGTAACGCTCGGGCCTGTGATTAAGCGATATCACCATGTTAAGGCAAAGCGCTGCAAGAATAGAAATTAACACAAGGTGCCATTCTATAAACCGTAAGGCACATAATAGTATGACGCTATCTACCGATAACTGAAAAAAACCGGCCCGTATATTAAAGCGCTGCTGTAGGAAGAACGCCATGATGCCAATACCGCCTAAACTAGAGCTGTGTCGAAACATCATTAGCATCCCCACACCAATGAGAATACCGCCAAATACCGCCGCAAAAAATGGGTTTACGTGGCTTATATCAACAAAGGCTGGAATTTGCTCGGTAAGCACCGATACCGTGGTAACGGAAATAAATGTATTAATAGTAAAACGCTTACTTATTTGCGTCCACGCTAGGGCGTAAAAGGGAATGTTAATTAAAAAGAAAAGCACGCCAAAGTCCATACTTACTGCGTAAGTACCTAGCAATGCCAAACCTGCAGCACCGCCTACCATTAAGTCTTGCGACTGGAATAAGAATACGCCAAATGCAACAAATAAACCGGCACTAACTAGAGCAAATACATCTTCGATAACACTGTGATTTGGTTTTTGCATGATAAAGGACTTGCGTTAAGAGTACACAGCATGATTGTACGTTTACAACATACTGGAATATAGGGGGGGCGGCTAACTTAAAATCTGCAATTTAGCGAATGGTATGCATGCCTTTACGACTCTTATCTCTTCCGTAAACAGGGTGTTGCGGCTATGTAAAAGTTGCACCAAAGTGTGACAACGCTTTCACTATGAGATAGTCAATAACCGCGTTAAATGCAGTATTCGATTACGCATCAATCGGCTCTTGTCTAATTGAGGGTGGCACTTAACACAATGTCTTGTTTATTAAAGCTGATGGTGCACTGCATACTGCCAAAATGTAGCGGGCTGTATGCTTCTATTTTACTGCCGTTTGCAACAAATTCTGTCCCCCATGTTAAAAGCTCAGTCGTGTTTAACTGGCGCTCTACATTCGCTTTTGATATGCCAGGGAAGAAATTATCACATAAAATGATGACTTCTCTTCGCGCTTCAATCCAATAAAAAGTCACTGCAATGAGCGCTGCAATAGCAGCGATTGCAGCAATATCGGCAAGAATTGAGCGTTTCATAGCATGCATAGTTTTACCTCTTTCATTGCGCTATGGCGTACTACATCGAGAAGTTTCAGACACTATAATGAGTTAAAAGTGCGTTCACAGGTAAATAAAAAAGAACGACTTCCAGCTTGAACTTAGCAACATAACACGACCACGTGTGGGATATAAAGAATGCACAAAAGGAAAATACATTTACGTGATAAGAATCGAGTGAGAGGCTGTATTGCATAAGTATGTGATGCACAATCTGAGAGAAACCGAAAGAATTTAAGACGTCACACGTTATATTTTTGTAAGGTTTGCACTGGGCTGATACCATAGATGCAAAATTATCGGCGTAGAATTATTTTTTTGAAAGCTAGGTAATAAAACACCTTTCGTAAGCCTTCTTTTCTCTTGTTTCGCCAATTTACTTGCAGGAACCGCAATGAAAAATTTCCTCATCGCGCTATCGCTGATTGTCGGTAGTAGCATCGGTTGCACTATCGGCATTAGCAAACCAGCGATAGCTGACGAATTACCTTTTACTCTCTCTGGCCATGCACGTGTTAACTACGGGCATCAAGACTGGCTAATCCCTGATTTTAGAGATGGTTTTGAGTTCGAATCGTTTAAACTAGGTGTGGCTGGTGAATTTGATCAATTTAGCTATAAAGCGGAATACCGCTGGTATGAAAATGTCGACTTTAATACCATTCGTTTTGCTGATTTAACGTATCATTTTAATGAGCGTACCGAAATAACCGGCGGCATTACGCAAACCCCTTTTGGCTTACAGCCTTTCGCTAGTAACAGTTTCTGGTTTTCAGTCAATTACTACTTGGGGTTTGAAGACGACTACGATGCGGGGATAAAAATAAACCATACTCGAGGCAACTGGGACTTTCAGGCGGCCTACTTTATGAACGATGAATATAACGACGCTGCAAAGTTTAGTCGCTATTCTTTTGATGTTGCCGACGACGGTGAGTTTCGAAACTCAGAAGACGGGCAGTATAATGTGAGAGCAAATTATACTGCGCGTTTTATTAGAGGTGCTACCACCGAAATTGGTGCATCTTATCAGTATGGCAATATTCTCAACTTAGATACATCTAGCCGCGGCGATATGAACGCTTATGCCCTGCATATGCGTCATACTCAAAATGATTTCAAAGTAGAACTTCAATATATTAACTACGAATACAACTTAGCCGCGCCAGAAGGCCAGGCCGACGACCGTCTAGCGTTATCCTCGTTTACCTTTCCTTTTTTAGCCGCTGCAGACGGACAAACCTACTCGGCCAACTTAATTTACTCTGTGCCTTACAACTTTGAGAATGTATCGTCATTAATATGTTACTCAGAGTTTAGTCTTGCTAAAGGTGATGATGCCTCAGGTAAAAACTCATCTCAGTGGGTGAATGGCTGTAGCGTGGGATGGAGCAAATTATTCATGTATGTGGATAGTATTCGAGGCAAAAATATGTGGTTTTCCGGTGGTCCGGGAATTGGCTTAGACATCGGCGGCCTTCAAGACACCACGCACAGGCTCAATATTAACCTTGGAATTTATTTCTAAGCGCTTAGGGGAATGATTATGAGAACCGTATTTACTATTCTATTTTTACTCGCTTTTATACCGTCGGCGAGTCACGGTCATGCGTGGTTGACGTTAAAAATTGCGACCACCGAGTATGCGCCTTATACCTCAACAGATATGCAGCACGGTGGGTATATTAACCACATCATTACCGATGCGCTGTTAGAAACTGGAGTGCAGGTTGAGTATGTGTCAATGCCATGGGAAGAAGCGTTAGAAGCGACGTTGGCAGGAGAGTACGATGCTCTTTCTTACGGCAATTTTGTTCGCTCGAGAGAAAGTGAATTTTTTCACAGCAAGCCAATTAGCGCTGAAAGTTTAGTTTTTTATGTGAATAGTGAAGAAGAAATACGTACCTGGTCTGAGCTAAGCGATGTTGCCGATTTGAAAATGGGCATAACAGAGGGGTATCTCTACAACGATGAAATTGCCGCTTTTATCGAAGGCAATGAAAATGTGGTAAGGCGAGGTAGTGATCAAGAAAACTTTGAAGCGCTAGTAAATGGTGATATTGATATTTTTCCCATTGATGAGTTGACTGGCTGGTATTTATTAGAGCGCGAGTTCACTGACGCTGAGCGAGATAAGGTAGCCCTTATTTCTCCCAATATTTCTACAGTAACCACCCATCTTATTGTGCCAAAGGGGAGGCAAAACAGTCAGCTAGTGCTGTCGCTGTTTAATAAAGGTATTGATGAGCTAACCCTTGAAGGTAAGTTAACAAGGTTTAAGCGCCTGTTAAAAGAGGGCTACTACCAGCACCCCCAGAAAAAAGTGCACTACGATAGACGATAGTGCGACACACATAGCGTGCTAGAAGAAAACAGATAGTGCGTTATGTGTAGCCCTGAGGTTAATCCCGTCCCGTAATGACTGCTGGTTTTTATGAGTTGTCAATGCGCTTGTTAATTGGTTTTTATCTTTTCTATTCGTGCTCTACCTTCTCCTTTTCCCTTTTTAATTAACCTGTTATCTTGGCTTACCATATTAAAATAGTTAAGAGAGTTATTAGCTGTCTATGTCGCTAATTTCCCGTTTTCGGGCATTCTTATCGCTACTCGGGCCGGGGGTGCTCATGGCTACCGCGGCCGTGGGAGGAAGCCACCTTGTAGCATCAACGCAGGCAGGGGCTAAGTTTGGCTGGCAGCTGGCCATACTCATTCTTGTGGTTAACATACTGAAGTACCCTTTTTTTAGGGCCGGGGTTAGCTACACCATAAGTACTCAGAACACCCTGCAGCAGGGGTATCTTAGTATGGGTAAGCGCTATCTAGGTTCGGCGCTGTGCTTAAATATGCTCGCTTCTGTGGTCAATGCAGCCGCACTTTTACTGTTCGCCGCCAGTTTACTCTCGTACTTTGTGCCTTTCGATATCGCGATCACACTCTCCTCATCCTTGGTATTGGGCCTTATTTTAGTCATTTTGTTAGCCGGGCATTTTGAAGGCTTAGACAATATTGCTAAGGGCATAATGGGCGTCTTGGTGGTAGCTACTATTGTGGTGTTTGTTGTTGCCCTAGTGGGGTACGCCCCGGTTGCGCCCAAAGAGACGCCTCCTTCTCCATGGACGTTAGCAACCCTCGGATTTTTAGTTGTTACCATGGGCTGGATGCCTGCGCCTATTGAAATATCGTCAATTACATCGCTGTGGCTAAAGCGCCAGTGTAAAGACAAAGCGGTTACGCCTAAAAGCGCGCTGTTCGATTTCAACCTTGGCTACGGCGTAACGGTGTTGCTTGCCATGCTGTTTTTAGGGCTAGGTGCATTGATACTCTATTCAAGTGGAACACCTCTAGCAACCAGTGGAATAGGGTTTTCTCATCAGTTAATTAGTATGTATTCAGCCACCATTGGTGAATGGGCCCATGGGCTTATAGCGCTGGTGGCCTTTCTGTGTATTTTCGGCTCGGCGCTGACCGTTTACGATGGTTATGCGCGAGTGGTCGCAGAAGGTATTTCGCTGCTTTTACCGAAAAAAGCGGGCGAAGCAGAAAATAGTGAAAAAGGCCTTCAGAACGCTCTGGTTACAATAGTGCTGCTTGTCATGGCAGCGATAAGTTTTGCTATCGTGCTATTTTTTAAATCAGCATTGTTAGCCATGCTGGGGTTTGCGATGACCCTCGCTTTTGTGACAACCCCGGTTTTTGCGTGGCTTAACCATAGATTAGTGGCCCGTAGTCAGCTGCATGAAGACGCCGCGCCAAGCAAATGGGTTACGGCGATAAGCTATTTAGGGCTTATTTATTTATTCGGATTTTTGTTGGTCTTTGTATGGTGGAAATGGCTGGCATAATGCGAGCTACGGCAAGCACTAGTCTCGAAGACGGATAATGTCGCCCACGGAACAAATAAATTTCACCAGCTTATCGTGCTCATATAATTCGCTCATTAAGGTAATGGGTTTTTGTCGTAATGAGTCGCTTGCAATAATTGCTGGCCAATCAAGCGGTTTAACGGTTTGCTCTGTGCGGGCGTTTTGTATTTCTTTAAGAAACGCGTCGGCAATGATGCCTTGTCCTATCGCTGTAGGGTGCACCCCGTCAAGGCTAAAAATACCGCCAGATAAAATGTCGCCCTCGGTCGATGTATCGTAGTACTTGGTGTCGATGGGAGGATAAACAAACTGTAAAGCTTCAGGCAGAGGGTAGGTTGGCTCACCAAAATTGCGCTTCCACGCCATTTCAGTTAAGTCATTACCAATATCAACAATATGAAAGCGTTCGCTGCCTAAAGCGTCATTTTTAGCGGCCACCAACGCTTTAATACTGCGATTAAACTCAACGATCGTTTTATCGATGAATACCGCATCTCTAAACGGAAGGTATTTACCACATCCTTTTGCAGCCGATTCCGACAGCGGGAAGTAAGAATAAAACTCATAATAAAGGGCTTTTTTGCCAGGTCGGGAAGGGTCGGTTATTACCCGTTTTTCGCCCATCCCTTTGGCAATAGGGGCAATAGTGACCAAAGGAACCGTGCCTACAAAAACTTTCCAGTCACTTTCCTTATTGTCTGCCATGGCGTCAACCACCTTATTTAACAGCATGTCGTATTCGGCGTGAAAGTCGTTGGGGTGCCATAAATTCCATCGGCTACGCTCTTTGCGCGATGCCTGCAGCACCCGCTCGGGATCGTTTGGTGTTTGGGCGATATTGAGGCTTAACACTGTGCCTAGCGCGTTATTCGCGCCAAGCCACAAACAAAGGTTTTCAACGCCCTCTTCACTCGCGCAGCGCGTAAGCCAGTCAACAGCGGTATAGTTACCGAACTGTTCTAGCCCTTCATCACCCAATGGATTAAGTACGCGATAAGCATTTCTCGAAAAGGGTGTGCTCACGGCCTGTAGATAGCCATCGCCGGTTGCGGTGCTGTTTGCTATGACATCTAGGCATGAGCGGGGAGTGACCATATAGGCATCGCCCACATCCATCCCTTCTACGGCCACATTATGAAAACCTAGCGAGTCGAAATCGCTACCCACGGGTTTACCCGGCATGCCGCCACCACGCTCATAAAAGTCTTCGGCTTGATCGAGCACGCTATTGATCACTGAAAATGCATTCAGCCATTCAAGGCCGCGAATGTTAGCGCCGAACTTTCTTTCCAGTGCCCTAAAAATGCGTTCTAAATCGATTTTTGTTTTATAGCGCTCATCCCAGCGAAGATAGCGGTGGTTGGGCTCGCCAAGGGCGTCGGCAAGCAGAGTGCTGTAGCTAAGTCGCGTGTTAGCGGCACTTCCTGACATAAAGCCTTGGGAAATGCTGTCGCCGATGGTAAAAATTTTGGCCATTGAGTTACGTCCGTGAAAGGTAAGAGAGTACTCTATTTCAATAACTTCAGCACAATGACAGCAGCGCAGTAGAATTTGAGTCTGTTTACTTTATTTAAGAGCGGTTAATGTAAAATAGACTGGTTACATTTTCAACAGCTAAAGGCTCAAGCAGCTAAGACCTCAAGCAGCTAAAACCTCGAACAGCTAACTCTTCAAACAGCTGTGAGCCAACCTGCAAAATAAACTGGTATTGAACTCGAGATAAAATCTCTGACTAAGCCTACGATCAAACTAGTGCCCAAGCTGTTGATCCAGCTGGCGAGCAGACCGGTGACCACAGAGTGAACACTAAAATTTTTGCTTTCTTCTTTTTATTGGAAAAAGGCCAAACCAAAATCCTGCCTCAAAGATAAAACCAAGCACGACAAGAGCAAACAGACCAGTTTCAAAGCCTATACTGTACGAAAATAATGCAGCAAACAAAAACAAGACCGCAATGGTAATACGAATAAATGGGGACATCAGAATACTCCAAGTTGGTATGCCGAATTGTAATTATAGTGCATTGAGTAAAGCCATTAGCAAAAACAACGTAAGCGTATGTTTCAGAGCTTTTGTGAAAGCATATGTGGGCGTTTATTTGAGCACATACACGAACTCGTGTTTAAGCTGGTGGCGATTGCGGTTGCCACGCTATGGTGTCTAAGTCTAAATGGGCGACACTGTATGTATTTGCAAGCCCTTTGGCGAGGGTTGATTTTCCAGACGCAGAGTTTCCAAAAATCAGAGTGTTAGTTAACATGGCGTTTCCCGTGACTCGCTTTCAAAGGCGGTGATTCCCCAATACTGGCTTGATTTGCAAGTTTGCTTTAAGCCGTAATTGCGAAAGTGTTTTCTCATATGTAAGTTTAAATAACCGTGAGCAAATACAATAACCTTACCTTCTTTTTGCGCAATGGTGATTAATTCTTGTGCTGCAGTTTTAGCGCGTATTTTTGCTTGTCGATAAGATTCAAACGGGCCGGTTTTTCCTACCGTCCATAAAGCTCGGTTTACATAAACCCAGGTCCACGCGTTTAGGGTAAAAGGTAATTTGAAGCGCGGAATATCCATCTCCCGATATAACGCCGATGTGAGATCAGGTGATTTATTGAGTGCTATTTCACAGCTATGAACAGCACGAGGTAAATCGCTAGACACCACGTAGTAATCATCAAAGCTGTCAGTAAATACCATGTTTGGGCGACTCGTATTAGCAACCATCGAGTGATTGTAATTTCTTACCCAGTTTGCGAAGCCCGCGCTGCCCAAGCGAGCATTTTCGGATTTTTCTGGTTTTCCGTGTCGTACTAGCACTATTTGCATATTACTTAGCTTCACTTCCGTGTGTTCATATTACTATGCGTTATCACGACCAACTAGGGTAGACGTTGACTAAAAAGCAACCCTATGTCACGTGCAACTGTTAAATTTCGCTGTTTTTCAACAAGGTTACGCCCAGCCAAGTAAACCATACTATCTGACTTACGCCAAAGATTTCGGTCAATACGTCGGCGGGGTACACAGTGAGTACTCCAACAGATCCAACAAATAATCCAACAATGTTAAACGCTTTTGGCAGGGTTTGGCTTTGTAACGCCGCAATGCTTATCAGTAAAACCCATAATCCACCTACCACTTCGTTTCCGCCGCCCATTCCTTCCACTACGGTGTAAACAGTGCGCCACATTATCATTGCTTGTTGTGGCTCTGTGGTAGCAAGGTCTATGGCTGCGGCTAAGCCAATATTCGCTATCATACCGCTGGCTATCACCAAGCCTACCCAAACCACACCAAAAACAGCGGCGAGTGAAGATAGTGTTGGAGCCTCTTTTTTTAAACGCTCGTGAAGTGCCAGTACTAATACCGCTAATACAATGCCAAAAAGGACATACATAACGAAGTGAACGATGGATAGCACTGTTTTGTTCTCGGCGAGAAAGGCAAATTGTTGCGCTGCATCGGCGCCACCGGGTGAGCTCCAAAACGCACCAAAGAACACAAACGCCGAAACATAAATAATGGCTTCAATTAATGCAGCCACGCCGCCTGTTTTTTGTAAGTTGCTCAAGCTGTATATTCCCAAGGGTTAAACATCGCTACACACCAATGGGGTCAACACCAGCGCCAAGCACTATGTCCCATTGCCTTACTGTCCAGTTCGTTACTAGGCCATTAACCACGTAGGGGTCGTTTTTTGCAAACTGCTTTGCCACTTCTTCGCTATCGCCTTTAAAGAGCAACACCGCCGAGTCTGCCGGGTCAGATAATGCACCGCCTAAACAGAGCTCACCCCGTTGGGCCGCCTGGTTAGCCAATTGAATGTGCTGTTGTCGATACTGCTGCCTTGCTTCTAAATAGTTGGGGATCACGTTATAGGTAAGTAAGAAAAACATACTATTTTCTCTATGGAATAAACGTTAACGTTCGCTACAAAACTAAATCATAACAGTATTTTAAGAACCACATTTTTATCTTTTATAATGTAATGAAAATTTAGATAGAAGTGAACTGGCTCGTTTATGGCAACTACTATAATTGAAGTAGGCGATCACATAATCACTATTACTAAACAGTTTGATAAGCAGCCATAGAAAGCTGCTTTTATCACGATAGCTAAATGACCATACATAAAGTGAAGCTCATCAATATACGCTCTCCACTTGAAGCCTAACGCAAAGTGTATAGGTGTGCCTCTACAGTACGGCCATCTTCTAGAGTGACTTTTGAGATAACCCGAAGGTATGCATCGCCTTCAAATTCGTCAAGACTAGCCCAGTGTTGGGCTAGGTTTGCAGAGGTAAACACAAAGCCTTTAACCTCTTCACCGGATTCATCCAACGTTAATCCAGGAAACCCCATTTCGGCGCCCCAGCCTTCATTTTTGAGCATGCCTTTTACGCTTCCTGTATCCCAAGTTCCACCAATGTTACTCAGAATGTGTTCATTAGGTCTACCGAGGCCCAAGGTTCCATACACAAATAATCGGTCACTTCTCACTACTAACTCCGCAACATGTCATTTTTGATAAATACGCTACTTGAATCACAAAGTCACTATAACAGAGCTCGTTAGAGAGTCTATGACTTCGGTTTACTTGTAAATTCATATATTTGAATGTGGTTACCCTCGCTATCTACAATGTTAGCCACTGTAGCAATTGGGCTTTACTACTTTGAGTTTTACTCATCGGCGATAATTGCAAAGGCGCCGATGAGTAACTGTCCTAGCGAACAGCGTGAACGATGTTGATTAGTTTCTACAAATTAAATCAAAACTGATAACCGAGCTGAACCATTAAAGAGCTATCGAAGCCTGACTCAGCATCTCCTGCAACAAATGTAACACCAAGGTTTGTCCCAGATTTTGCGATGCCGTTAAAGAAATAGTGATAACCAAGTCCTGCACCATAAAGAGCTTCATCTTTATTGAACGCTACCCGTTCTCTCCCAACCACACCTAAATATGCTCCCAAGCCATGTTTAGTACTTTGAGAATTAAATAAGTCTGTTTTAATCCAACCAGCTCCTACTCCGCACGTCGCTCCATCTCTGTCTGAATAGCTTACACAACCAGCAGAAAGATACTTTAAATCGGTGTCTGAACGGGTTGCAACATTCACTCCTAATCCGCTGTATAAGCTTCCAACACCTACGCCAAAAGAAAAATTTTCTGCTGAAGAGTTTGCAGAAAAGGCTAGGGGGAAAAGCAAACATGCTATTGGCTTAATGATCTTCATCTGTTTCCTTACTGTAGTTAAATTTTACTAAATAACGCTTATCACACGGGCTAACAGGTCCTTGCGAGCCCAGCACCAAAAACGAGGTGTGCTAGTTTTTCTATACCTGAATCGAACTATCTTGATATTTAGGTTTTTCGATGAATGAAGAGACTAGTTATGCAAACTACTTTCTTTCTGTTTTTCCAAATGTCGTTCTACGCCCGTTTAACCCATAGCAATAAGCAATTGAACCGCGTTGTTCTCTTGTCGTTAGTTGATGTTTTCCAAAATTATCTGCAACAACTAACGATATATCAGCACTTTCGAGTAAAAATAGTAGCTTTATTTCCTCTGTGTTAAAACGAATTTCTTCTTTTATTACACGTGAGGCGGATGAGATGTGTAAGTACAAGTATTCTTCATCTGCTTTGTGTCCCAGCCCGCCTGCGGGCGACATAATTTTTTTGTTAGGAGACATTACCAGAATGCCTCAACCTGCTTAACTAAAAGTGATGCGGGAATGTCGATGCCTGTGAGATTTTTCCCTGAAAGATTTACTCCCACTACTTTTTTGTCATCTGGCAAGATAGGTAAAAAGTGCTCTTTAAACTGCTCCCAACAAATACTTCTTGCTTCCACATTACCGAGTAGATCTGGATTTAGTTTTTTAAGTCTTTCGATTCTCGACTTGGAAGACCATACAGGCAAAGACACCTTATCGTCGCTCGCGTCAAACTCCAAGAGCACCTCATTTGGAAAAGCTCCGTACCAAACAACTTTAGTCTCTGCGACTTCTTCATAAAACCTGTTCGCTTGAGCGACTCCTGCTGACATCGCTTGTCTCCTAACTTCCCACTAAGGGGCGATAACACATGGGCTAAAATTAGGAACGAAGTGACGCAGCCCATGTGTTAGCGTCCCAGCGAGATAATTGGACTCCCCCAACTCAGTGAGCTGGGTTAATATTTTAGTTCTCACACAAAAAATATGATGGAGTCCAACATGCGCAATATAATCACAGGTGTTGATTTAGCGAAAGAAGAAATTCAGGTTTGCGTTTGTAAACGCAACAAGGTGCAGTCTAATCAGGCGATGACACCGATAGAATTTGGTTCTTGGCTAGCGTCGTCAAAACCAATGACAATTGTTTTAGAAGCATGTAGTACATCAAACTACTGGAAGCAAAAACCAAAAAAGAGATGTGGATCCAGCAGATGGTTGAACGCAGGGGTAAGCGCTGCACAGCCGTCGCGTTAGCAAATAAAACAGTAAGAACGGCATTCGCGATGCTTGCAAATGGCACAGAATACAAAGCAGAACTACTGGCTGCTTAATCGAGGTTTTGACCAACAACAAAAATGCTCAAAAAAGATGAAAATCAGCTTGTTTAGTCAGTGCTTCGCTCAGAGCTTCGAGCTCGTTATCGAGATTTGACAACAAGTTCGCGTAAATATCATAAAACCTAGGATAGCTTCCCTATTAGAGCTCGTACATAAGCACGCATTTATTCTTTAATTGGCTAATAATGTTGTTGACAAAGGGGGAGTCCACATAAGCGAAGCGAGTGTTTATGCGTTTGATGCGCTATTGACTTACAACGCAAAAATACCATAATTAGGTATATATTGGTACTTGGAGAAAGCGAATGGCTAAAAATACCAGCATTACTCTTGGGGACCACTTTGATGGCTTTATTGTTAGCCAAATTCAAACGGGTCGATATGGTTCAGCGAGCGAAGTGATTCGTTCAGCTCTGCGCCTGCTAGAAACACAGGAAACTAAATTAAACACTTTGCGTCAATTACTAGTAGCTGGCGAAGAAAGCGGTGAAGCTGAATACGAACTTGAGCACTTGATATCAGAACTTGATGGTGAATTAAAAGAGTGAAACCATTTAAGTTAACTGTACTCGCAAAATCCGATTTAAAAGATATCGCGTTATTTACGCAACGGAAATGGGGCCGAGAGCAGCGTAATGTATATCTTAAGCAGTTCGACGATTCATTTTGGATGTTGTCTGAAAATCCCGATATTGGTAAAAGCTGCGACGAAATAAGAGACGGATACAGAAAATTTCCGCAAGGTAGCCACGTTATTTTCTATAAACAAACAGGTAGTCAGGAAATTCTGATCATAAGAATCCTTCATAAAAGTATGGATGTAAATCCTTTACGCTTTGGCGCATAGACTTTTCAATAACGGGCGCAGACATGTGGGGCATAATGGCGAAGCCGCCCCGTGTTAGTGCCCCAGCGACCGGAGGAAGTGCCAACAGCGTTTTGTTAGGCGCACAACGAAACGTACGCAGCTTTGCTGCCACCACTAGCCAATTAGACCGCGTGTTTAAATTATTCAATTTAAGATAAAACAACCCAGTGCGAAAAGCCAGATGTTAACGATAATGCAAAGTGTTGGCGTTGCGGTGTCTGGCTGTAGTAACTTGTTATACATATTCTGCTCATTTTCCTGTGAACATAGCCCAAAATAAAACACCGAAGCCTACGAGAATGATTACAACTAGCCAATTTGGTAGGCGAGTAGAAGGCGCTAGAACGCCACTACGACCTAAATTTAAATCGACGAAAGAAGTACCTTTTTCAGGGTCGTACTTTGTTACGCCAAGCGCTAGTGTGAGAATTGGCCCAAAGAATAAAGAGCCGACAAAGTATGCAAGTGGACTACGGCCATCGATATTAGCAAGTGCTGTATTTATAAGAACTAATGTTCCCCATCCTAAAAAGTAATCTTCCATTTAATTTTTCTCCATTTTAACGAAATGTATAGACACCCGCATAACGGGCAATAACACGTAGGCTACCATACCGAACGAAGCGCTGGGAGCCTACGTGTTTTTGTCCCAAGGAGCGCCAGCGACTGAGTTAATGGGTTTGATAGTTGCCGTAAATTAAATAGGTGTGCTAACATATGTGTGTACATTTCATAAGGAGTTTACCATGGATACCCGTATTCAGTTTAGAGTAGATGAAGAAACTAAACGGCTAGCTCAGACAATGGCCGAAAGCCAGGGACGCACTTTAAGTGACGCTTGCAGAGAGCTTACGGAAGAACTTGCTGAACAGCAACGAAAAATAATTAATCATGATCAGTGGCTTACTGAAGAGATTAATGCCGCGTTCAGTAAATTAGAGAGTGGGCAAAGCAAGTTCATCAGTCATGAAGAAGCGAACTTGGAAATGGAAGCTCGAAAAATGAAAATTAGGAATAAAGCCAAAAAATGATCTTATGGGAAAAAAGTTCGTTGGACGATTGTGAGGCTATTTTCGAATTTTTATACGAATTTAACCCATTAGCAGCAGAAAAAACTGATGCAATAATAGAGAAGAAAGTTGAAAACTTGAACCAGCAACCTCTTATAGGAGTAGGGAGAGAGGGTATACCGGGAAGATTGTTAATAATTCCAGAGGTTTCAATGATTGTTTCATATTTCATAAAAGACGACATTATTCACATTCTTAGAGTTTTACACCAAAAGCAAAAATTTCCTGTAGGCAACTAACGCTCTAATTTGGCGGCACAAACGCGTGGGCTATACTGCGAAGCAGAGCCTGCGTGTTTGTGTCCCCAACATTTGATTGTTATACGCGCCTTTATATCGCAGCCAGATTATAAGGTGAGACATGTAAAGAACTTTGATGTTGCCGCGTTTGACATAAATCAAAAGCATTCTGCAAACGTAGCCAATGAGCAGCTGAAGGCTTACCAAATGCCAGCTCTAGACGAAGTGCCATCTCTGGCGTGATGGCTCCTTTACCATTTAGAACTTTTGACAATGTTTTTCGACTAACGTCTAAATGCTGAGCTACATCAGTGATAGTGAGTTCTAGAGCATCAATAACAAGATCTTTGAGTATCTCACCAGGATGTGCTGGGTTATGCATATTCATTAGTGATAATCCTTGTAGTTAACGATTTCAACATCTCGTCCAACAAAGCGGTATGTAACTCTCCAGTTACCACTTACTCGGACAGACCAAATATCATTTCTGTTACCTTTGAGTTTATGCATATAAAGGCCGGGTAAATCCATGTCATCAGGCGTTTCTGCTTGATCGAGATTAGACAGAATCAGACGAAGTTTATTTTCATGCTTCTTCTGAATTCCTGATGTGGTTCCTTTAGCGTAAAACTTCTGAAGGCCTTTATGTATAAAACTCTTAATCATTCAGCCATTGTAACCTCATGGGTTACGAGTTGCTAGTGGAATTTTCAGCGCGTATAACGCCAGCCCGACAGGGCCGTCCGGTGGAGGGCCGAAGGCCCGGAACAACCTTCATGGCCTTGTTATGTGTTTTTGGCGATTTCACTTTCCCAGCCCTCTTCAACATTTGCGAGTATTTCGCAATCACAGGAGCCGCCTTGCTCCGAAAGCCAGGGCAAAATTCCATCTGAATCGGGATCATTGGACGCCTCTATCTCGGATTCAACGCTAACTAGTTTTGAATCTAACAGTTCTAAAGCTTCCTGAAGCATCCCTAGTTCAGGATCGATAATCTCTTTATCACTTCCTAAAATGTACATAAAGCCTTCATAGGAGCATAGACACAATGACTCCCTGAGAAATGCTAGCCTCCGCATTTTCGTGGGTTAGCTCAAAAAGCCATCGGGTGCCGACCAGTGCCATAATTAGTTTGTTCAATACTAAATCAATTTGAAGGCTAGCATGAACAAACATAGCATGATTTTTATCGGATTGGATACGCATGAAGAGTTTCATGAGGTTGCTTATTGTGAAGAGCAGCGTGGAGCGACGCCGGTTCATTATGGGCGTATTCCCTCGTCCAAAGTCAGTGTCAAAAAGCTGCTCCGGCAGTTTGAATCTAAATATCCTGGTGCAACACTTCACGTTGTTTACGAAGCTGGGCCTTGTGGCTACTGGATTTATCGGCTGATAACAAGTTTAGGGCATTGTTGCTATGTCGTGGCTCCGTCTCTTATTCCCAAAAAGCCTGGAGAACGAATTAAGACTGACCGCCGAGATGCGCTTAAACTCGTTAGGTCACTAAAGTCTGAAGACCTTACGCCCATCTATGTGCCTGAGCCGGAAGATGAAGCGGTACGGGATTTATCCCGAGCCCGTGAGGCGGCAATGAAAGATTTAAAAGAAGCGAAGTACCAGCTTAAAGCGTTACTGCTGCGCAACAACATTCGTTATGAAGGCACTGCCAACTGGTCGAAGAAGCATCTTCGCTGGCTTACAGAATTGATATTGCCGCATCCGGCGCAGCAAATAGTTTTGCAGGAGCAACTGCAAACCATTGAGGAACGTATCCGGCGACTGGAAAGGCTAGATAATGAATTAACCCACCACGTTCACCAGTGGCGCTACTATCCAGTAGTGAAAGCCATTCAGGCGATGCGCGGTGTTCGATTGTTAGTAGCCGTTGGTGTGGTAGCTGAACTCGGTGATTTACATCGCTTCGACCATCCCAGAAAACTCATGGCGTATTTAGGTTTAGTGCCCAGTGAACAATCCTCCGGTGGAAAGCGGCACTTAGGCGCTATCACTAAAGCAGGTAATGGTAGAGCCAGACGTTTGCTGATTGAAGGTGCGCACAGCTATCGGTATCCGGCCAATGTCTCTACAGAATTGCAGTTAAGGCAAGAAGGCTTACCCAAAGACATTGTCGATATTGCCTGGAAAGCGCAGCTTCGCTTGTGCAAACGCTATCAGCGCATGAGTAAAAAAGGTAAGCACTACAATTTAATCATTACCGCGATAGCCAGAGAAATGGCGGCATACATCTGGGCTATTGCAAAGGAAGTGGTACTCACGCCAGTTAATCCAAAATTACGGTTAAGTCGAGTACCCGCATGATAAACGAGTTTGAGCTAACGCATTCGGATCAGGCCGCGGAATGTGGCACAACCTACGAAAAAGTTATGATGGCAATCACTTAACCGTGATTGACCCACGAGCATAGACTGATGAGAAAGGCTGAGCGGTCACCGGGCTACGGCGGAACATGTAAGGTCAGCTCTGCTCATTCAACGAATGAGTAACCTACGAATACCAGCATACTAACGAAGACATTACTGCCTCATCCGGTGCGTTAGTTCATTTATTATGAGCGAAAAATAAAGCTAATTATGGACTGAAAGAATGTCAGGGAAGCACTCGTTCAGGGTTGACAAAGGGAATCATACCAACGCCCAAAGCAGCGGCGCGCGTTAGCGCGTCCAGCCCGCAGGGCGATGCTGCCTTTGCTTGTTATGGTGCATAGCCTAGTGGCACCGAAAAGAATAATGCTAGAAAACCAACCATGTAGATGGCAAAGAAAACCAACATAGACTTGCCCAACGTTGCCAGCCCTGAATCATTTAGCTCTCGCCACTCTCTTTTAAAGAGAAACTTCATGAACGTAATATTACTAGAAAGTGAATTGTTCATGATGAGGCTTGGTTTACCCATAGATTCATATTTTTCGGGATGCCTAATTTCCAATATTTTGAATAGTCGGTAGCAAAGGAAAAACCAGATAAATACCGAGCAGAATAAAACTCCGAACATTATTGGGAACACTTCTTTCACTTCATACTCCTTGAACCATAACACCCCAAGAAGGGGCAATGACACGTGGGCTATAATACGGAACGGAGTGACGGGAGCCCACGTGTTATTGTCCCGCTTACTTGGTTTGTTAGAATACTCAGCGTCTTAACTTATCTTCAATCGTTGTTTTGCTTTTATAAGTAAGAGACTGAACAGCTGTATCATATTTATTGCGCATTTCTTCTTTGATTGATTCGTGAACCTTTTCAAGTTCGATGTCCATTTCATCTACTGTATCTTCAAACCCTTTTTTGAGTTGCTTTAATACAGGTACGGAGTCAATTGCAGCCCAAGTAGTGTTTTTTAAGAAGCCTCGCAGAAACTCCCAACTAGCCATGACAGAAAAATACGAGCCGTCTTTATTCTGTTGTAATAACATTAATAGCCTTTCTAGACTCGATTTGGTCCGAATGCTATCGATTTCACCAGTTGAAATCATTTGTGCAATTATATTTATCAGTGAGTCGAATAGTTCGTCTAACTTGCTGTCTTTTTTATGCCTTTCGTATAATTGGTCAAAATCAAAGTCTTCATCTCCGGAACTTTCTGAAAATGCCCATTGGTGACTGTTCAGTAAAGAAATATAAGGCATGATTTTTTGAAACGCGGTAAACGCTGCCTCACTAGTTTTATAATTAGAAATGTACCAATTAGTCCAGCGTATGATCTCTTTTAGCCATGTTGGTTGGTCTTTAGCTGCCAGGGCTCTTGCTAGATCATCAGCTGAATTTTTACATTTCTCTGCCTGAGCTTGTTTTTGTTCTTTATTACCTTCCAGAAAAATTTTACTAAGATTTGTAACTTCGTTTTTCAATTGGTCATGTCTTTCGTGAACCAATCGAAGAAAAATACTTAAACTTTCATTGTTCATACAACATCCTATGTCAGCGGTATTCTAACTTCCAAATATGGGGCGCAAGCATGCAGGCGATAATGGCGAAGCCGCCTGCGTGTTTGCGTCCCAGCGAGCGACAGCGAGTGCCATAATTTGTTTGTTAGATGACATTTACCGCATTGTCTTATTCAATGGGTGCTGTTCACTTACTAGTTCTGTAATTTCCCGACACTGCTGTGTTAAATAAGGTTCCGGGACTGCCCAGTATTTATCCTGAAGTTGTAATAGATAAGAATATTCATCAGTAAAATCTTTCACCTGTTGAACCAACCAAGTGTTATCTTCAAACCAATGGTTAACCACAGGCGATGTGAACCCACTTTTTTTACATGCTTTGATCGAAGTTTCGAATATCGATAATAACCAACCGGCACCGGAACCTACTAGATGACATTGCCCACCAGTAGGATTACATAATTCCTTCCCTAAATACCCGCCGCCACGTTGTGAATAATGATTAACACTTGAATTACAAGCGCTTAGCGAAAATATTATCGAGATAACGCACAGTACAAATTTCATGTCATCTAACCTTTAAATAAGGGGCGCAGACATGTGGGCTAAAATCCGAACGAAGTGAGCAGCCCACATGTTTGCGTCCCAGCCCGCGTAGCGGGCGAACTTGATTTTTTTGTTAGGTGCGTGCATTTTTAAACCACTACCCTAGGTGGTTTACCATGAAAGTCCAAGTACAATTTTTTGAGATTATCTGGTACGAGAGGCCAGCCACGTTCAATACCTTCTTTGGTACCTTTGCAGAATAAGTGCTCTGTATAATATACATCTATGTACTCGAATTCCGCCTTGGTTGCAGTATCTAGTTTCTCGCTCATGTACTGCAATTGTTCTAGTGCTTCTTCTAAATCGGCGTTTTTCAAGGTAGTTGTCGCCTAAGCTGTTAAGCTGCTTCTTTTTTGTTCTCTGGGTTTAACCCCACATCACCGATTTCATCCCAGTTTCTGATACCCTTTGACCAACGGTTGGGGTTCTGCTCTTTCGCTTTACTATATAGCTCATGGCGCTTTGCCAATATTCCTTTATCTTCACCATTATGGCGTTGCGCTGGTGTCACGAACTTGATGCGACTATGCCTGTGCTCGTTGTTGTACCATTGCGCGAAGCCTTTCACCCAAGCTCTTGCATCTTCAAGGCTTTCAAAACCTTCGCTTGGCCAGCGGTGACTGTATTTGACCGTGCGGAATAATGATTCTGAGTACGGGTTGTCATTACTTACACCGGGGCGGCTACGAGAGCCTATTACGCCCATATCAATCATTTTGGCCTGCATCGTCAGGCACTTCATCGGGCTGCCGTTATCTGAGTGCAATACCACGTTTTGTTTTACACATTTTTCAGCCCAGAGAGTACGCTCAAGCAATTCAGCTGCATGTTCACCAGACTCGCTTTCATGAACTTCCCAACCAACAATCTTACGGCTGAAGATGTCGATTATCATGTAGAGATAAAAGAACCGACCAATGACCGTTGACGGACAGTAACTGATATCCCAAGTCCACACTTGGTTTGGCGCTGTTGCTGTGTACCCCTTAGGTTTAGCTCGGCTACCTTTGGGTTTTGCTTTTCCTCGATGGGTTAGCTGGTCATTGGCTTTCAACACACGATAAAAGCTCGATTCAGACGCTAGGTATTGCCCGTTATCTGCCAGCATTGGCACTATCTGGCTTGGCCCTAAATTAGCGTATTCGTCTTGGTTACAGGTCGCTAATATCGCTTGCTGCTCTTCCTCTGTGAGCTTATTGCTCGGCGCTGGCCTAACAGCTACTGGCCTTTTATCACCGCTGATTTCACCACTTTCCTGCCAGCGTTGTAATGTGCGTACAGACATACCAACTTCTTCACAGGCTTTCTCTTTTCTTGCACCGGAGGAGACTGCTTCATCAATCAGAGATGCGTAATACTGCCTATCTGCGAGTGAGGTTAATTGTCCTCGTCTTCCCCCCAGTAGGCATTTAACTTTTTTCTCAGCACCAATAAGGCTGCTGTTTCAGCAAGCGCCGCATCTTTGCGCTTTAGCTCCCTTTCTAACTCTTTAATTCGCTTACGATCTTCCTTTCGCTCTTGGGTTAATTGCTTGCGTTGCAGGGCTTTAGTTTGATTGCCTGCAATGCAGCTTTGCTTCCATTCTTTAACTTGCTCAGGGTAAAGCCCTTTTTCACGGCAATACTCACTTAACTCTATTTCGCTTAATGAAGCCGTTTCTAAAACAATTGAGAACTTTTGCTCTGGTGACCAACCATCTGAACTATTGCTATCTGCCAAACTAGAACCTGCTTTTAAATACTTATCTCGCCATGAATACAAAGTAGATAAGTTGATACTTTCTAGCTTTGCGAATTGGCGTAATGATAAGCCACTTTCAACAAGCTTTCTAATGACGGCTTTCTTATGGTCTTCTGGATAATGCTTCACTCATAACTAACTTACCGCTCCCTGTTCTATTATTATAATTACTGAGGCGACAACTTATGTGGACTCCCCGATGTCAACAATAAAAACAAATCTAAAGAATTAAATGCGCACTTATGTACGAGCTCATATTGAGTAGCTAACTCGACTCTATGATATTTACGCGGGCTAACTTACAAACCTATCCTGCGAGTCTAAAACTCTCATTGTCACACTGCATTAGTTAGCTGATTTTAAATCAATATTTTTGCATTTTATTGCTTAAACTCTTGCTGGATCCGGCAATAACTCTGCTTCGTATTCCGTACCTTTAGTTAACATAGCATACGCAGTTCTAACTGTTTTATTGGCCAATGCTACTGATGCACATTTTTTCCCTCTGCGTTCGACTAACGCCCTTATCCAAAGGTCTTTTTTTGTTCTTGGCTCTTTCTTCATAGCAATACTAACAGCAGATAGAGCGCCAGTAATAAGTTGGCTCCTGAGCAAGCCATTTTTGACATACTTACCTATAGTGCCAAATTTAGCTTTGCCTCCAGATGAATGCTGTATCGGTGTTAAACCAATACATGCAGCAGCATCTTTTCCTTTCTTAAATACACCTAGTTCTGCACAACCTAATGCGATGTACAAATTGATGGCATTAAGAGGACCAACACCCTCTAGCTGTAGTAGTTTTTTACAATCACTGTGACTTTCAAGCGCATTTTCAAGACAGGAATCATATACACCAATAGATTGAACGATTGACGAGTATTGCTCCCAAGCCATATGTAAGGCTTGCCTAAATTCAGCTGAAAAGCCATTCTCGGCATCTTCTAATACAGTTTCAATTGTTCCTTTTAAGCCCCCATTTCTATTTGAGACTTTAATATTAAATTCTGACAAAAGAGCGATTAGTTGATTGTATGAGGCTGTTTTTTGTTTTACACATAACTCTCGAAGACGCATCATTGATTGCAATTGTTGCTGTTCAATAGACTTACCAGCGATAAAAGTGACATCAGGTAACAAGGATGCTTGTACGATCGCTAACGCATCATTTTTGTCTGTTTTTTGATTCTGCCGAACCGATTTAACTAAAGTAGGTGATATAAGGCGAGCGTCATGCCCTAGTGAACCTGCTTTTTGTTTCCAGTAATTTGATGTACCACATGCTTCGAATACAATTACGACAGGCGTTGAATTGGCGAGCCATTCTGTAAATTCGTTCGTTGTCATCTCTTTGTTAGAGCGCACTTTTTGGTTTGAATAAACACAAACCTGAATCACATTTTTAGCTAAATCTACACCTACGATTGCATTTTTCACAATTTGACTCCAAATAAGTACCTTAGACGTGAGTAAAATAACTCACAGCTTCATAAAAGGGGAGTCCAATTATCTATCCTGACACAGGGGGAAATCGCCTTGGTTAAACAAAATAGTTGTCAAATTTGCGAACTCTTCCATTAGAAATGTGAGTGCCCAACCCTCATGTTTTTCCATAAGAGGAACAACGTCAGGAAATTTAGTGCGGATTTCTTTTAAGAATCGTCTTATTTCTGATTTAGCCATTGATTTCCCAGAAGCACCTAACGGCCCGCATAACGGGCAAAAATACGTAGGCTACAATACCAAGCGAAGCGCAGGGAGCCTACGTATTTTTGTCCCTAGCGAGCGCAGCGAGTGTTAATGCGTTTGTTATACCGCCTACACCACACCTTGCTCAAAATTGGGTAATGCATCCAACTGATTAACCCATTGAAGTTGAGACTCACAATAAATATTGATTGCTGGTTTAATATCCGGAGCCTTGTCTATTGAGCCCAGGTATAAAATCTTTAGGCCAGCAAGTTTAGGATTTTGATTGTAAATCGGCGTACCGCAATGCTCACAGAAACTTTTAGAAGCGTTTTCTGACACTTGCACAGTTTTCAATGAGCCACTTTTTAAAATAAAATTTTCACTCGGAACAACTGCATATGTTGAAAATGCACTTCCATTCATTTTGCGGCAAAGATTACAGTGACAATTAACAATAGCTCTAATTTCATCCGATGAGCTAAATTGAACACTCTGACAGTTACAACTTCCTTCCATGAAATATCCTTTAAGATGAACAAGCGGTATAACACTAAGCTTTGGGGCGCTAACATGGGGCTATAATCGCGAAGCGGCCCCGTGTTAGCGTCCCAGCGACCGAAGGGAGTGCCAACAGCGTTTTGTTAGGCATACAACTGAAAGTACGCAGCTTTGCTGCCACCACTAGCCAAAAAGCCCGCGTGTTTAAATAATTGAATTTAAGATAAAACAACCCTGTACGAAAAGCCAGATGTTAACGGTAATGCTGGAAAAAAGAGCGAGTTTAAACAACTGGAGATGCAGAGTGGTGGCGTTGCTGAGCTGATGAAAAGCCCGTTGCTAAAGCCGTTTAAACTACCGAAAAAGTAAGCCGTAAAGACAACCTAGCGAAACAACCTTGATGCTGGAATGTCACGGTTGAACCCACTTTTTAGTGCTGTAAGTAAATGACGCCTAACGCCCAAATAAGGGGCGCGGACATGTGGGCGAAAATGGCGAAGCCGCCCACATGTTTGCGTCCCAGCCCGCGTAGCGGGCGAACTTGATTTGTTTGTTATGTGCGTGCTTATAAGTGATATATTTAGCTGTCATTTAAATTTCCGCCCAAAGTTCTTAATTGGAATGCCGGTATCGGTTCTTGGGATTCTTAGCTTATCGTTACTTTTTTCCCACTCGGGTTTGATAACAAAAAAGTAGTACACAAAGTAGCCCAGCCAAGAAATAAAGAAGGACATCAAAAACCAAATAAGCTTTTGCGAACCTATGGCTTTTCTAGACAGTAAAGCCAAGAGCCAAGGCAGCACATTGAAAATAAACCCAGCGAACAACACAACTACTACGAATAAAAAATCCATATAAGCCCTTTAAGAATTTCCTGAAATGATTAGCACATAACTTTTCAATAACGGGCGCAGGCACGTAGGGCATAATGGCGAAGCCGCCCTGCGTGTATGCGTCCCAGCGAACGTAGTGAGCGAGTTTATTGAGTTGTTATATTTGTGCTTAATCATTGCTAGAAACTGTATACCTTTTGGCTGTGTTTTCACACTGGTAGTCAATAAAAGTAACTAACTCGTGATTACTTATGCTTGCGATAAAGCTAGTGGATTTGGGTTCGCTAGGGTTAGCACTGCTAATAAAGGCTGCTATTTCGTTATTATTGACGATGATAAAATGACCAGTAGCAAGGGGCTTGCATGAATTAAGGAGCTTGCTTGGGCCTTTAAGTTCGATAGTTAAACCTGACTTGTCCCTAGTTTTGATGACCTCGAAACCTAATTTATTAGCTAAGTCGGAAGTGAGTGCCGTAGCTTCAATAACTCTTGTTGCATGAGTTTGAAAAGAAATAACGATTACTAGTAAAAGCAATGATCTCATGGTCTTCCTTGAAAAATATAACTTTCCAATAACGGGCGCAGGCACGTGGGGCATAATGGCGAAGCCGCCCTGCGTGTATGCGTCCCAGCGAACGAAGTGAGAGAGTTTATTGGTTTGTTAGAACTGAGTTCCTACAGCGCAATACCCTTTTGCTTGAGCATAATTTTTAGCATCAGGGATATAGAAATCTAGTTGAACCATTCTAGTTATTTCTATCCTCTCTTTATTTTTACTGGTGGGTTTCCAAACCCACTTCTTAACCGCGGCAACAGATGGAGCAATAAACGCATCTGTTGGATAAGCTTCGATTAATTCTGCGTTTACAGTCTTACCGTCACTATTGATTGATATTTTGAAGCGGGAGCACCCAGCAACTCTATTTTTAGCGATTGATACTGGATATTTAGGCGATACTAATTTTGCGGGTATCCAATATTCTTCCGCCGCTACTTTGCTATGAGTGAAATCTAGGGTTTTTGAAGTGCTTAAAGTGGGTGCTTCATAGGTCGCACATGATGCTAAAAATATCGTAGCGGTAGTTAAAAAAAGTATTCTTTTCATATTCATCCTTGTAAGTTCTAACTTCCCACTAAGGGGCGATAACACATGGGCTAAAATTAGGAACGAAGTGACGCAGCCCATGTGTTAGCGTCCCAGCGACCGAAGGGAGTGGCTTGAGCGTTTTGTTAGGCGTACAACTGAAAGTACGCAGCTTTGCTGCCACCACTAGCCAAATAGACCGCGTGTTTAAATTATTGAATTTAAGATAAAACAACCCTGTGCGAAATGCCAGATGTAAAGGATATTGCTGGATAAAAGAGCGAGTTTAGAAAGCTGGTGATGCAGAATGTTGGCTTTGCGGTGTTGATGAAAAGCGCGTTGCTAAAGTCGTTGGAACTACCGCAAAAGTAAGCCGTAAAGACAACCTGGCGAAACAGACTTGATGCTTTAATGTCACGGCTGAACCTACTTTTTAATGCTGTAAGTAAATGACGCCTAACTTTCCAATAACGGGCGCAGACATGTGGGGCATAATGGCGAAGCCGCCCCGCGTGTATGCGTCCCAGCGAACGCAGTGAGTGTGTTAATTGGGTTGTTAGCTGCCATTGTTAAATTGAAAAATGATAGCATATACGCTAGCATATAAACCATGAATAAAGTAGTTATTGACACCAGTGTACTTATTAGCGCCCTGATTGGCAAAACAGGGCCAGCCCGAGAAGTGATAAGGCAATGCTTGTTGGGGGATTTAAAGCCGCTGATTAGCACGACCTTATTCTTGGAGTACGAAGCAGTAAGCAAGCGAGACAAAATTAAAGAATTGTGCCCGCTTACCGAGGACGAAGTGAGCGAGTTGCTAGCAGCATTTTTTAGTGTTTGCGTATGGGTTCAGATACATTATTTGTGGCGGCCAAATTTAAAAGATGAAGGCGATAACTTTCTTATAGAGCTTGCATTGGCAGGAAATGCCGAGAGCATTATTACGAATAACCTAAAAGACCTGAAAAATGCGGAATTACAATTTGATGGTTTGAAAGTGTTAGCGCCTGAAGATTATTTGAGAGGAGTTTAATATGTCCACTTTAACTGTACGTCTACCAGACGATAAGCATAATCGATTGAAGGCTTTGGCAGCGCATAAAAAGTTGAGCTTAAATAAATTGATAGAAGAATTGTCTACGCAAGCGATAGCTGAATTTGATACTGAGGTAAGATTTAAGGCGATTGCTGCTACTGGAGACAAAAAGAAAGGTTTGGAACTTCTAGATAAGCTTGATTCACACTTTGGCAGCTAACGCTAAGCTTTGGGGCGCAGATGCGTGGGGCATAATGGCGAAGCCGCCCCACGTATAGGCGTCCCAGCGAACGAAGTAAGCGGCAACAGCGTATCGTTAGCTGCCATGGCCTACTCCTCGCTGTTTCATATAATTTGCGAGCTGAACTGAATCGTTGTTTTGGCTACCAAGTAATGCTTTATAAACGCCAACTTGATCTTCGCTTTTCTTGTGCTGACCCAGTTTTTCTTTTCCGTAAATTTCGGTTACAACTACTTTGAATCCAACCACTGCCTTTAATAATCTTTGAATATATTCTTGCGGCATGAGTTCTGAGCTATCTAATATCTCAGGCTCGTACTTATGAACCAATGAGTTTATTGCCCTTAGCGTTTCAGTTGCATCCAGTTCATGAAATATTCCAAAACAATGC
Source organism: Alteromonas ulvae (assembly GCF_048987005.1). Classification (GTDB taxonomy): domain Bacteria; phylum Pseudomonadota; class Gammaproteobacteria; order Enterobacterales; family Alteromonadaceae; genus Alteromonas. The sequence goes on from NZ_CP185261.1 coordinate 611,467, forward strand.
ACTGACGCGTAGTTCCATGTTGGAACCGCTGGTTTTGAAGAATACCAAGTAGGGGAAATATATGAATGCGGCCCATTAAATAGAACAGATACTTTTTTTCCGGATAAATCTTTCCATTGTGGGTTAGCTCGAGCCATGTGCCCAATTATGCAGCCACTTTCATTTTCTGAGGTATCAAAAATTAGAGGAAGGCGCGTTGCCTCCAAATCTTGAGTGATTAACGTACCAAAACCAAACTCCGATATAAACGCGCTAATTGAATGAATATCTGGCATTTCCATGTTTTTTGGGGTGTACATTCAAGTCCTTAATGCTAATGGAAGCTAACTTTTCAATAACGGGCGCAGACATGTGGGGCATAATGGCGAAGCCGCCCCACGTGTAAGCGTCCCAGCGAACGAAGTGAGTGCGTTGATTGACTTGTTATGCGCCAATGTTAAATATTACTGATCATTTTTACTGACCAGTCCCCCCAAGCTTGCCATTTGAAAATAGTGTGCATGGCAAGAACTAAAACGCTAAATAAAACCAATGATAATACTGTACTGACGTATAAACGGCCGTGTACTTTCCAGTCATAGAGCATGAGAATTATGTAGACTGAAAACATGAATATAAACATTGAGTAGCCCGGTATTGATAGCAAGTGTGTAACGCGATTCAATCCTTCTGGCATCATTTGAATTGCTGCTGCGATCATAAATCTTTTATGGTGGGCTGGTTTTTTTATATTTAAAACTCCTAGAACGTAAAGTACTAAGAAAATTAGCCACTGTAAAAAAACTCCACCTAGAAAACTGCCTGCCCTTAGTCTGGCTTGTGCATCTTCTGGGTTGAATACACCAAAGCCTGCTAAACGATGATAAAACTCGTATACCATTATTGACCCAGTTACCAAGATTCCAAGCACTAGAATAACGCTAAGCTTTCCAAAGGTTTTATGAGCCGAATAGCTACCTTTGCTCGCTAATTTTATTTGACTAAGAAGTAATAAATACCACGCAGCACTGAAAGCGCCGTGTAATCCAGTCCAAAAGGTAACTCTATTTATATTACTCGGATTAGATAGCCAATTTAGAGCAAAGCCACTAAATACTATGAAAGTAATAAAAAATGCAAATAGACCAAAAAACTTATTGTCCGCAGTTCTGCTTTCAGTTGAGTTACTGTTGATTATAACTGACTCCATGTCTTACGGTTCCTTTAAATTCTATAAATGCAAGGTATGTCAAATGGGCGCATAACTTTAAGCTAAGGGGCGCTAGCATGTGGGCTAAAATCCGAACGAAGTGAGTCAGCCCACATGTTAGCGTCCCAGCGACCGAAGGGAGTGGTTTGAGCATTTTGTTAGGCGTACAACTGAAAGTACGCAGCTTTGCTGCCACCACTAGCCGATTAGCCAGCTTGTTTAAATTATTGAATTTAAGATAAAACAACCCTGTGCGAAAAGCCAGATGTTAACGGTAATGCTGGAAAAAAGAGCGAGTTTAAACAACTGGAGATGCAGAATGCTGGCGTTGCTGAGTTGATGAAAAGCCCGTTGCTAAAGCCGTTGAAACTACTGAGAAAGCAAGCCGTAAAGACAACCTAATGAAACAACCTTGATGCTGAAATGTCACAGTTAAACCCACATTTTTATGCTGTAAGTAAATGACGCCTAACTTTAAGCTAAGGGGCGCTAGCATGTGGGCTAAAATCCGAACGAAGTGAGTCAGCCCACATGTTAGCGTTGCATGTTCCGGCCCATTCCGATCACTCATTTCGGTTCAATCCGATCACTGATTTCGGTCTAACCCGATCGCCTATTTCGGTGTTATCCGATCAAAAATGACGTTTTTCCGAAATCACTGATCGGAATCCCGAAATCTTCTTCTTTTTCTCACTAAATCAATTGGTAAGCTCAACTTCATTACTTGATTGAAGGAACGAGCTGCCATGGCGAGAAAGAGAACCGATATGAGAAAGATTAAAGACGTCCTGCGTCTCAAATTCGAAGTAGGATTAAGCCATCGAGACATCGGCCAATGTTTGAGTCTCGGCCCTTCAACCGTGAGTGAAATACTCTCACGCTTTAAATCCAGTGATTTATCGTGGCCGTTGCCCGAAGCGCTCAACGATAAAACACTCGAAGCTCAGTTATATAGCACTGGCCCAGCTCAGCGCCAGAAACGGCTGCCTGATTTTATGCTTATGCAGCAAGAGTTGAAGCGCAAAGGCATGACTAAGCTGTTGCTGTGGGAAGAGTATTGCGCCGAAGATAGTGCGTCAGCTTATGGTTACACGCAGTTCTGCGAGCATTATCAGCGGTGGCTTAAAAAGCAGAAGCGTAGTATGCGCCAGCACCACATCGCAGGCGATAAGTTGTTTATTGACTACTGCGGGCCGACGGTCCCTATCGTTAATCCCGATACAGGTGAAGTGCGTTATCATGCACAAATCTTTGTTGCGACCTTGGGCGCGACCAACTACACGTATGTTGAAGCGGGCCGCTCTCAGCGTGAGGAAGATTGGATAATGGCGCATGTGAGAACGTTCCGCTATCTTGGCGGTGTCCCCCGTTTACTTGTGCCGGATAACCTGAAATCAGCCGTTACCAAAGCCCACCGTTACGCGCCCACGCTGAATGAAAACTACGCCAAAATGGCGCGGCATTACGGCTGTGCCATTGTGCCTGCACGCCCTTACAAACCGAAGGATAAAGCCAAAGCAGAAAATGCGGTACTGATTGTTGAACGCTGGATACTAATGCGATTGCGACGGGAGTGCTTTTACACCTTAGCGGGCCTTAACGCACGTATCAAAGTGTTAATGGAAGAGTTAAATAATCGGCCGCAGCGCTTACATCCAGGCTCTCGCCGAGAGCAGTTTGAACTGCTCGACAAACCCGCGTTAATGCCATTGCCTGGCACCACGTATGAGTATATCGACAGTAAACGGGCGAAGGTGGGGCCTGATTACCATGTGTTGTACCAAAAACACGCTTACTCTGTACCGCACACCTTAGTAGGCAACACGGTGACCATCGAGGCAAGTGGCAGTGTGGTCAGCATCTATCACCAAAATCAACTGGTGACACAGCACGCTAAATCAGCAAAAGACGGCGGCTTCTCAACGCAAAAAGAACACATGCCCGATAGCCATGTAAAACAGCGCTTCAGCGCTGAACGCTTATTGCACTGGGCGGAGAATATTGGTGTAGGTACGCGCGGTGTGGTGCAGTGGCACATCCATAGCCGTCAACATCCAGAGCAAGCGATTAAAAGCTGCCTAGCCATTCTAAATCTCACTAATCAGCATGGTGCCGCGCGGCTTGAAGCCGCTTGTCAAAAGGCGTTACTGCTAGAACGCCCTCACAGAAGCGTTGTGATGAACTTACTCAAACATCACCAAGAAAGCGTACCGAGCACCGCTGTCGAACACGATGAGCAACCTGTAACCCACCACAATATCCGCGGCCAACATTACTATCAATAGGACAACCCATGACACAATCTCAATTACAAGAGCAACTGCGTAGCTTACGGCTTGGACACTTCGCTCAAGCGTTACTGCAACAACAAAGCCAAGCGACAACCTACGACGAGATGAGCTTCGAAGAACGCTTAGGATTACTGGCACAGCACGAAATCCACTGTCGCCAAAGCAGCAAAGTGAAGCGTTTACTGCGTCAGGCAACCTTGCGCTTAGAGGCTCACGCCAGCCGATTGGAATACCGTGCAGAGCGCGGTCTACGCAAAGATAAAGTCGCCACACTGTTGAGCGGCCAATACTTACATCACGCCCATAACATTATCGTTACTGGTGCAACGGGGTGCGGTAAAACGTACTTCGCTTGCGCATTAGCCAGACAAGCCTGTGAACAGCATCATACAGTACGATATTACCGGCTCGGCCAGCTTCTAGATGAGCTGAATATCGGCCACGCCGATGGAAGTTACCGACAACAGCTTGCACAACTCGCTAAGAAAAAGCTGCTCATCCTAGATGACTGGGGAATGGAAAAGCTGAGTGCAAGACAGGCCAATGATTTACTTGACGTGATGGAAGAACGGTATCAAAACACCAGCACCATTATCGCTAGTCAGTTGCCAGTTACCGAATGGTACAAACTCATCAGTAACCCCACCGTGGCAGATGCGTTACTCGACCGTTTACTGCACAATAGTCATCGAATTGAACTGGCTGGCGAATCGATGAGAAAACTAGACCAATCCGATCACTTAAGGTAAAACTGGCAAGGACGAAAAAGAAGAAGAAAAAGTGATCGGATAAAACCGAAACGACCGATCGGATTCACCGAAATACGCAAGCGTCCCAGCGACCGGAGGGAGTGGCTTGAGCGTTTTGTTAGGCGTACAAAGGAAAGTACGCAGCTTTGCTGCCACCACTAACCAATTAGCCAGCTTTTTTAAATTATTGAATTTAAGATAAAACAACCCTGTGCGAAAAGCCAGATGTTAACGGGATTGCTGGATAAAAGAGCGAGTTTAGAAAGCTGGTGATGCCGAATTTTGGCGTCGCGGTGTTGATGAAAAGCGCATTGTTAAAGCCGTTGAAACTACTGAAAAAGCAAGCCGTAAAGACAACCTAGCGAAACAACCTTGATGCTGAAATGTCACAGTTAAACCCACATTTTAAAGCTGTAAGTAAATGACACCTAACACTAAACTAAGGGGCAATTACTTGTTGGCGAAAATGGCGAAGCCGCCAGCGAGTAATTGTCCCAGTGAGCAGCGCGAACGATCTTTAGTGCTTTGTTATGTGACAGTTCCGCAAATCTAAAATTCATCTTTAACTGAGCTTGGTGGTAGTTCTTGCTTTCGTGGTGGCGGAGGAACGCCTCTGCCAGCCATAGTATTTGTAGCAACGCATCTATATTGCTTACACTGGAACTCAGATACCCAACAACCATCTTTAACTGAATGTTTTAAACAAGATTTCGACAATTGCCTGTCTAATACATTTTTTAAGTTTTGAGTCATTTCCTTTCGGATCACCAAAGGGCATTTGTAGTCGCTGTAGTCGAATAGGCCGCAGTCTTGATCTGAAATACAACGTTTGTACTCTTTGAAATTATTGAAAAGTTCTTCTCTTACCTGCTGCGTCAGGGTTTCACATTGCTGTTCTGTTGTCACTTGTTCTGGTGCAGTCCCAAATTCGACGTTAGATAATAGCGCCTGCTGTTGCAGTTTCGACTGACTATCGTCGATTGCGATTCCCAAGAAAACTCCAACAGCAGCTAGCAATAAAATACTGAGTATAACTGAGGTAAATATTCTCATGTCACATAACTTTAAGCTAAGGGGCGCTAGCATGTGGGCTAAAATCCGAACGAAGTGAGTCAGCCCACATGTTAGCGTCCCAGCGACCGAAGGGAGTGGCTTGAGCGTTTTGTTAGGCGTACAACTGAAAGTACGCAGCTTTGCTGCCACCACTAGCCAAATAGACCGCGTATTTAAATTATTGAATTTAAGATAAAACAACCCTGTGCGAAAAGCCAGATGTTAACGACATTGCTGGATAAAAGAACGAGTTTAGAAAGCTGATGATGCAGAATGTTGGCGTTGCGATGTTGATGAAAAGGGCGTTGCTAAAGCCGATGGAACTACCGAAAAAGCAAGCCGTAAAGACAACCTAGCGAAACAACCTTGGCGCTGGAATGTCACGGCTGAACCCACATTTTTATGCTGTAAGTAAATGACGCCTAACACTAAGCTTTGGGGCGCAGGCACGGGGCTATAATCGCGAAGCGGCCCCGTGTTTGCGTCCCAACGACCGAAGGGAGTGTCAACAGCGTTTTGTTATGTTTACTTACCATGGCACCCCTTCTAATTCGGCAAATACTGCACAAAATAACAACAAAATGAAAGGCAAAGCTGATATTAACTTTAGTTTGAGCGTGTTTACATGCCAGCCAACAACCATTGCGATGCTATATGGGATAAACAGAAACAGACCATATAAAACCATGAAAGCAACAATGTACAGATTCTCATGCCGTAAGTCCGCTTCAGGGAACGCTAAATAGTCGTATATTGAGTATGTGGCAAATAAAAATAGTGGAAGAGCTAAAAGGCTTAAAACTATTAATAAAAACTTAGAGCCTCTCATAAAACATCCTTGTGAACATAACTTTTAAATAAGGGGCGCGGACATGTGGGCTAAAATCCGAACGAAGTGAGCAGCCCACATGTTAGCGTCCCAGCCCGCGCAGCGGGCGAACTTAATTTTTTTGTTATGTGCCAGCGCACTTTCTACTGCCGCCATAACTTTACTGTGCCCAATAAATAAAACGTACCATAAATACAGCATATAATTGAGCTGACTAACCAAAAGGTTATTGAATTTTGGTGCACCACAGGGTCTGAAGTTAGAAATGGCCCAACTAAGCCTGCGATACCACGCAACAAGTAAATGGCAGTAATTAAAGCTAAACAGGCTTTTAGTAGTGGTAATTTGATGATGATACCTGCACCAGAAAATGCGTATAAGCCCCAGCCGGTAAGAATTGAAGCAATTACCAAAGTTGCAATCGTGGGGTACGGGTCGCCCTGGGCAGCGAGTTGAGCCATACGTTGACCAGCACCAAAAAAAAGATACCAATCAGGACCGCCGAAAATACAACTAATATGAAGTAATGCAGCCAGGATACTTAAACTGCCAGCGATTATTAGTTGATTATTCTTGTGCATTCAAATTCCTTTTGGCACATAACACCCGCATTTGCGGCTGGTTTGGAGCGCAGCGGAAAACCAGTCCGGCAACATGCGCTTGTTATGTTTTGCTTACGCCAAGGCTAAGCTGGTAACCCTTTTGGTACTCAAAATGCAAAGCATTGGTAATATTATTCAGATACGAAAATATACACGATGATTTATTAATTATTCCTCTGTCAGCAGAAACTAAAGCATTACAATAAGATGCCATTCCAGCGTGCTGCCCATCTGAAATTATATTCTTAATCTTGTCTCTTTTCGCAAGACCTTTGTCAGGGCTTATGCCTAACATATTGAGCACAATGTATGCCCCAGAAATTGCACCGTGCTGAGTGAGCTGAACTCCCTCAATACCCGGAATTGACTCAAAGCCAAAGAACTGATCTTTTGTGATATTTGGTATTGAAGGTGAAATCAATTCCCAAACTTCATCAATTGCGGATTCAGACTTCTCGATAGCTTTACGAGCTTCACTTGAAACGCCTAATGCGCTTCTTGTTTTATCAATTGGCATCTTATTCTTTAGGTGCTTTTCAATTGTTACTTCCATTTCTCTGGATACTTTTGATGCTTTCTCGACTAAATCTTCACGTCTTTTGTCAGGAATAATGCTAGTTATTCGTTCTATTTCATTTCGCATTTGCTCTCGGCGTTTTTCAAGGTAGTTGTCGCCTAAGCTGTTAAGCTGCTTCTTTTTTGTTCTCTGGGTTTAACCCCACATCACCGATTTCATCCCAGTTTCTGATACCCTTTGACCAACGGTTGGGGTTCTGCTCTTTCGCTTTACTATATAGCTCATGGCGCTTTGCCAATATTCCTTTATCTTCACCATTATGGCGTTGCGCTGGTGTCACGAACTTGATGCGACTATGCCTGTGCTCGTTGTTGTACCATTGCGCGAAGCCTTTCACCCAAGCTCTTGCATCTTCAAGGCTTTCAAAACCTTCGCTTGGCCAGCGGTGACTGTATTTGACCGTGCGGAATAATGATTCTGAGTACGGGTTGTCATTACTTACACCGGGGCGGCTACGAGAGCCTATTACGCCCATATCAATCATTTTGGCCTGCATCGTCAGGCACTTCATCGGGCTGCCGTTATCTGAGTGCAATACCACGTTTTGTTTTACACATTTTTCAGCCCAGAGAGTACGCTCAAGCAATTCAGCTGCATGTTCACCAGACTCGCTTTCATGAACTTCCCAACCAACAATCTTACGGCTGAAGATGTCGATTATCATGTAGAGATAAAAGAACCGACCAATGACCGTTGACGGACAGTAACTGATATCCCAAGTCCACACTTGGTTTGGCGCTGTTGCTGTGTACCCCTTAGGTTTAGCTCGGCTACCTTTGGGTTTTGCTTTTCCTCGATGGGTTAGCTGGTCATTGGCTTTCAACACACGATAAAAGCTCGATTCAGACGCTAGGTATTGCCCGTTATCTGCCAGCATTGGCACTATCTGGCTTGGCCCTAAATTAGCGTATTCGTCTTGGTTACAGGTCGCTAATATCGCTTGCTGCTCTTCCTCTGTGAGCTTATTGCTCGGCGCTGGCCTAACAGCTACTGGCCTTTTATCACCGCTGATTTCACCACTTTCCTGCCAGCGTTGTAATGTGCGTACAGACATACCAACTTCTTCACAGGCTTTCTCTTTTCTTGCACCGGAGGAGACTGCTTCATCAATCAGAGATGCGTAATACTGCCTATCTGCGAGTGAGGTTAATTGTCCTCGTCTTCCCCCCAGTAGGCATTTAACTTTTTTCTCAGCACCAATAAGGCTGCTGTTTCAGCAAGCGCCGCATCTTTGCGCTTTAGCTCCCTTTCTAACTCTTTAATTCGCTTACGATCTTCCTTTCGCTCTTGGGTTAATTGCTTGCGTTGCAGGGCTTTAGTTTGATTGCCTGCAATGCAGCTTTGCTTCCATTCTTTAACTTGCTCAGGGTAAAGCCCTTTTTCACGGCAATACTCACTTAACTCTATTTCGCTTAATGAAGCCGTTTCTAAAACAATTGAGAACTTTTGCTCTGGTGACCAACCATCTGAACTATTGCTATCTGCCAAACTAGAACCTGCTTTTAAATACTTATCTCGCCATGAATACAAAGTAGATAAGTTGATACTTTCTAGCTTTGCGAATTGGCGTAATGATAAGCCACTTTCAACAAGCTTTCTAATGACGGCTTTCTTATGGTCTTCTGGATAATGCTTCACTCATAACTAACTTACCGCTCCCTGTTCTATTATTATAATTACTGAGGCGACAACTTATGTGGACTCCCCGATGTCAACAATAAAAACAAATCTAAAGAATTAAATGCGCACTTATGTACGAGCTCATATTGAGTAGCTAACTCGACTCTATGATATTTACGCGGGCTAACTTACAAACCTATCCTGCGAGTCTAAAACTCTCATTGTCACACTGCATTAGTTAGCTGATTTTAAATCAATATTTTTGCATTTTATTGCTTAAACTCTTGCTGGATCCGGCAATAACTCTGCTTCGTATTCCGTACCTTTAGTTAACATAGCATACGCAGTTCTAACTGTTTTATTGGCCAATGCTACTGATGCACATTTTTTCCCTCTGCGTTCGACTAACGCCCTTATCCAAAGGTCTTTTTTTGTTCTTGGCTCTTTCTTCATAGCAATACTAACAGCAGATAGAGCGCCAGTAATAAGTTGGCTCCTGAGCAAGCCATTTTTGACATACTTACCTATAGTGCCAAATTTAGCTTTGCCTCCAGATGAATGCTGTATCGGTGTTAAACCAATACATGCAGCAGCATCTTTTCCTTTCTTAAATACACCTAGTTCTGCACAACCTAATGCGATGTACAAATTGATGGCATTAAGAGGACCAACACCCTCTAGCTGTAGTAGTTTTTTACAATCACTGTGACTTTCAAGCGCATTTTCAAGACAGGAATCATATACACCAATAGATTGAACGATTGACGAGTATTGCTCCCAAGCCATATGTAAGGCTTGCCTAAATTCAGCTGAAAAGCCATTCTCGGCATCTTCTAATACAGTTTCAATTGTTCCTTTTAAGCCCCCATTTCTATTTGAGACTTTAATATTAAATTCTGACAAAAGAGCGATTAGTTGATTGTATGAGGCTGTTTTTTGTTTTACACATAACTCTCGAAGACGCATCATTGATTGCAATTGTTGCTGTTCAATAGACTTACCAGCGATAAAAGTGACATCAGGTAACAAGGATGCTTGTACGATCGCTAACGCATCATTTTTGTCTGTTTTTTGATTCTGCCGAACCGATTTAACTAAAGTAGGTGATATAAGGCGAGCGTCATGCCCTAGTGAACCTGCTTTTTGTTTCCAGTAATTTGATGTACCACATGCTTCGAATACAATTACGACAGGCGTTGAATTGGCGAGCCATTCTGTAAATTCGTTCGTTGTCATCTCTTTGTTAGAGCGCACTTTTTGGTTTGAATAAACACAAACCTGAATCACATTTTTAGCTAAATCTACACCTACGATTGCATTTTTCACAATTTGACTCCAAATAAGTACCTTAGACGTGAGTAAAATAACTCACAGCTTCATAAAAGGGGAGTCCAATTATCTATCCTGACACAGGGGGCTCTGGAGTTTTACTTAGCTCTTTAAAGTTATCTGCTCCAAAAGAACGTATGAGGTGCTCCACCATGTGATCTGCCACCCCTTCATAACCAGCAATTGCCTCTAGGTGTTGCTCATATCTCGAATAAGGATCTATGTAATCCCTTATTACAATATTACCTTCAGATTGAAAGTTTTGATTCAGAACATCACATATCTCAGCTGCTTTCAGCAATACCATCCCTTTGAGTGCATCTTGGTTTCCATTCCGATGGATTTCATCAAGATGAACATGAGAGTAAACCCATCTGAATCTTTCTGGTTCCAGAATAGAAATGTCTCCACAAGCCAAGTACCGAAATACATTCATGTCTGCATAAATTATTGGCTTATTCGAAACTAAAAATGAGTTCATTCAAGAGCCTTGGTTAATTGAAAAGAAACATAACTTCCAAATATGGGGCGCAAACACGTGTGCAATAATGGCGAAGCCGCGCACGTGTTTGCGTCCCAGCGAGCGGCAGCGAGTGCCATAATTTGCTTGTTATGTGCCTTAACCACAAAACTACCTATGAGTCATTGTTGGTATTTTTGAATTCCCTAATCTGTATATGATTACCCTCTCTGTCTGCAATGTTAGACACTTTGAAAATTGGATTTGCCCATTCGCCATCGAATGCATTGCCGCCTAAGTTAACTGCTTTTTCTCTTGTAGCTTCCATATTTTTGACGGATAAGAATAGCTTAATTGGGCTGAAAGAATCTTTGGGTGTATCGAAAGGTGGGACATGGATAATGACGTTAAAGCCATCTTTATCTAAGCTGATAAAATCTTTGGTTTCTTTGGTAACACGCATACCAAATAGTTGTTCATAGAATTCTGCGAGGTGGGACAAGTTACTTGAGTAGATAAGCACGCCATTTTGGGCTGGGCCTGACATTTTTACATCCTGACTTTGAGTGGCATTAGAAAAGAGTGTCGCAAAAAATATAGTTGCATACACCAATGCTTTAAATCCTTTATCCATAAAATTTCCTTGGCACATAACTTTTAAATAAGGGGCGCAGGCATGTGGGGCATAATGGCGAAGCCACCTCGCATGTATGCGTCCCAGCGAACGCAGTGAGTGACTTAATTTTTTTGTTAGGTGACATGCCTATAAAACGCCCTCAAATACTAAAGTTAAAATAACAGCTAGCAAGCCAACAGGCACGCAATAGATAAAAAGCTTAGCGCGAAACAGGGCTGATTTTTGAAGGTTTTTATCGTTAAATTGGGGAAACAAAACAGGCAAAAAAGAAAATGTAATTCCCGCTACAAACTTGTCATTACTGTACTGCTCTCGGTGCGCCCAAAAAGAAAGCTGGTTAAATATTGCGGAAACAACCCCAACAAAAATAAACAGCGCTCCAAGATAAAGAATGACTAACGAAGCGGTATGTTCAATCACACTGGTCACCTAACGCCCCGCATAAAGGGCAGCTGCTTGTGGGCTAAACTTGCGCGAAGCGCCAGCCCGCAAGTAGATGTCCACGCGAGCGCAGCGAGTTTTAATGCGATTGTTAGGAGCACTATTCACTAACCCTCTAACCTCTTACTCGCTTGAGCTTTTAACGTATATATGAAAATTTCAAAATCCTCATATCGTTACTGTATACAATCTCGACCGTTTTATTTTCATATTGCTCTAATTCTTTTTGATTACGGTCAAAATCAAATAGATTTAAATTCTCAATGCGATAATCAAATTTTAGTTCATTGATTTCAAAACTAACATAGTCCCAATCTTCATCGTAATTATGTAGGTTCTTGAATTGCCCTGCTACAGTAGATGAAGTCGCCCAATTCCGTTCTAAATTATCTATTTCAGTGCTAGCAAGCTGATATGCGTGATATGAATAAGAAAAAATTATTAAAGAGAATAATCCCAAAAGAGCTGAAGAATATTTTTTAATCGTTGAATCTGCAACTTGGTTGGTATCCGAAGAATTAATGGGTTGTATAGGACTATTCATCCTGCATTTCAAACGAATAATCAAGTAAAGCCCTAGAATTATGACAGCGATTCCTAAAGGAATTTTACTAGCCTCTAAATAAATACTTTCAGGCGATAAAAGAAAGACAGTATTCACATCCATATACAAATCACTCTATAAACGGCATATGCGTCATCGTGCTCCTAACACTAAGCTTTGGGGCGCTAACATGGGGCTATAATCGCGAAGCGGCCCCGTGTTAGCGTCCCAGCGACCGAAGGGAGTGCCAACAGCGTTTTGTTATGTGCGGTCATTTTAAAGAAGTGCTGCTTTTTTGTTTTCAAACTCTTCTTGAGTAATGACACCTTGTTCTTTTAACTCATGCAACTTTCGAATTTCGTCGGCTGAACTAGATGAATTATCTCTGTGTATTGATGATTTACCGCCGGGCAATATAAAGCACCAAGCCAATGCGATAAACCAACCAAGTCCCCATAAAACAGAGCCAAAAATATTAATAAGAATTATTGGTATCTTATAAGGATGATTTTTACTTAACGCGATAATTGAAGGTAGAAATAGAACTGGTAATAACACCAACAATATCAAAATTTGCCAAATGCTTATGCCACCCATAATAAACTCCTTTTAAAAATTGTTATTAGTCAAACTCTGTACGCCTGAGCACCTAACTTTCCAATAACGGGCGCAGACATGTGGGGCATAATGGCGCAGCCGCCCCGCGTGTATGCGTCCCAGCGAACGCAGTGAGTGTGTTGATTGGGTTGTTATATGACATGCTGATTAAACCCTAGCGCCACCCCATAATTGCACTGTAGAGATTAGCAAAATAGCCAATATAAACCCAGAAAGTAATGATACACCGATGGGTATCAATATAACTTGCCAGAGTTTCAAAACCATAAAGCGTTTTAAAATGAACGAAAAGAGCAATATGGATATTACAACAGAAGCTGGCTCTACTAAATCTGCCAAATAGACAATTGAAGCTGAAAAAGCCTGTGTAATTAAAAACAAACCAGTAAGTAGCATACTACGCTTGTTCACATTTTCATTCACTTTGAGTAGGCGGAGAACAATTCGAAAGCCTATGAAATTTCCAAGAAGAAATGAAATTAAAAAGAAGATTGGAAACACAAAAGTCCCTTTGTCATATAACTTCCAAACATGGGGCGCGGACGCGCAGGCGAAAATGGCGAAGCCGCCTGCGTGTGTGCGTCCCAGCGAGCGGCAGCGAGTGACATAATTTGTTTGTTATGTGCCGCTACCAAGAAAAGTGAGCCAACGCTTCTTTGTACGATGCCAAGGCTCTATAAACCGCGTATTTTAACCGTACCTTTTTAATGAACACCTGATACAGAAAAACAGGCCCCAACCAGAATAAAACTAAGAATGCTTGGATAAACAATAGAACGAAAACGAATTCGTTGTACAACCCATCAACAAGGAAAAAAACCAAGACAAAAGCATTTAAGACGACAAATGCCCAAATAGCCCACCTAGCGTCTTTTACAAGTTGTCTTAAATCCTCTTCAATTTTTACATTTTGCATGAGCTTCAAGTCACATAACGCCCAACTTTGGGGCACAAATACATGGGCTAAAATAACGAGCGAAGCGAGGGAGCCCATGTGTTTGTGTCCCAGCGAACGCAGTGAGCGCCAACAGTTGTTTGTTAGCAGCCAATGTAACTCAAACCTTGTCGATTTTTAAAATTCCGTTTTCCTGTTTAGGCAGGAAAACAATAGTCACACACTGTCCGTTTTTAATGAATGTGTCGCGATTCCGATTGGCAAAAAAGTATTTTTCAGTAGCGTAATCGTTATATTTGAATTTTACATCTGAAACAACGAACATTTCTTCCCTGCTATTACCCTGTACTATTTTATGTTCGGTTATACACCCTGATACGATTTGGGGCTGGTTAGTCAAAATAGCATTTTGGACGCGATGAATTCCCAAACCGTTGAAAAGTTCTGTGGCAAAAGCAATTATAAATATGCTAAACGCAATAACTACGATGTGTTTAGGCTTTAACTTGATTAGAGTTGAGAGCGACTGTAGCAGAGGCGTCAATTTAAAAATCGCAACAAGGACTGCGCCAGCGATTACTAAGCCAATTGAATTGAAACTAGCGCTTATGGACTCCACGTTACTTACGAAGTAGGTACTACTTGATGGTTCTAACATCGTATATAACTCAAACTCCTAACCTGGCTGCTAACTTCCAAATATGGGGCGCAAACACGTGTGCAATAATGGCGAAGCCGCGCACTTGTTTGCGTCCCAGCGAGCGACAGCGAGTGCCATAATTTGTTTGTTATATTTCATGGTATAAAACTTCCTTGAACACATCTATACCACACTCACCGAAGCTGGCCACGATAAAATGACGACGAATTAAACCAGCATTTATTGTGTACCAGGCTACGTTTCTGCCATTTTCTTCGAAAGGTTGAAGCTGAGTGAAAAAAGTTGGATTTTCTAGGTCATCAGCGACTAGGAAGACACCTTGAAATGAAAGGTTATCTATTTGAGCAGGCAGCGATATCATCACAGAGTAATCAGAGTCTACAAGCGTTATCTCGATGTCGACCTTATTCTGATGTTTAATGCTATTTTCAGCGCTTTGCTCTTCGCTGATATAACAGCTAGTGGCAAATACAGCTGAACAGAAGAAATAGAGAGCTAAAAAACAAAGCCGCATAACTCAACTCCTTTTGAAATATAACTTTTCAATAACGGGCGCAGGCACGTGGGGCATAATGGCGCAGCCGCCCCGCGTGTAAGCGTCCCAGCGAACGAAGTGAGTGTGTTAATTGGGTTGTTATGTTTTATCATTGAATGCAATAACTTCTATTTCTACTAGATGCCTAGGACTATAAAGACGCCTGACTTCGACTAATGTAGAGCTAGGGTATTGGTTATTAGTGAATTTTTCCTTGCGAACGTTACCCAATTTTTTGAACGCTTCAATATCTGTTGTATATATAACTTGCTTAACAATGTTCTCCATACCTAAATCATTGTCACGTAATGTATTTTCTATTAGAGAATAAATTTCCCTAACTTGTTCTTCCATGGTCGTTTTATCACTAGCGATGCCAGATAAATAGACATTTTTACCTGCAATGACAACTTGAGAATATCCAATTTCTGCTTCCCAAGGGTTGTACATCTTTCTTTTAATTTGGTTATCTGCACTGGTAGGTAAACAGGCCATAGCTAGTGTGCATGTTAGTGTGAGCTTTAAAAGTTGTTTATAAAACATGTGTTCTCTCCCTAGAAACATAACACTAAGCTTTGGGGCGCTAACATGGGGCTATAATCGCGAAGCGGCCCCGTGTTAGCGTCCCAGCGACCGGAGGGAGTGCCAACAGCGTTTTGTTAGGCGTACAACTGAAAGTACGCAGCTTTGCTGCCACCGCTAGCCAATTAGACCGCGTGTTTAAATTATTGAATTTAAGATAAAACAACCCTGTGCGAAATGCCAGATGTTAACGACATTGCTGGATAAAAGAGCGAGTTTAGAAAGCTGGTGATGCAGAATGTTGGCGTTGCGATGTTGATGAAAAGCCCGTTGCTAAAGCCGTTTAAACTACCGAAAAAAGTAAGCCGTAAAGACAACCTAGCGAAATAACCTTGATGCTGGAATGTCACAACTGAACCAACATTTTAATGCTGTAAGTAAATGACGCCTAACGCCGCATTCACCGGCTTGTCCGGTGCAATGCTTTGTTAGCATACTTTTTGACTCGCACTGTTAAATGGCACCTGCAAGCCAACCCACAACATTTAATAGAAACTCTTCATTTTGTTCAGCACCTTTAGACGCTAAGCCAAATGTTTTCCCTGTTTTAGTATCTAGTTGAGATGAAAACATCATACCCTCAGCAAATACAGCTATTCGACCTTTACCGACCTCCAGTACAGCACCTTGGCTCCAACCTTGCACAAGCACCCTTGCTGTATCAGCATTTACTTGAAAAGGCACATCAGGAACAATAGAAACAGCCCCTTCACCAAGATTTAAAAGTGAAGTCGCCTCAGGCGGAGTTTTGAAAGCTGAGCCGCCAAAGGTTCTAACCTGCTCTATGCGATTAGGTTGCATAGTTATTTCTGGCATTTCAGGTGCAGCGGTAGATAGATAAAAATTTTGTTCTTGCTGTCGGGCTTTAGACGTAATGGGATGTTCACCGAGCGTCTTGTCCTTAGCACGAAACATCGCATTACCAACATGACCGTTACTAAATTCAAAGCCAAATTCACCCGCTAAATTTTTAATGACACTGGGAAAAGGAGCATGGTCTGCGATTAATAATAGCGCTCCACCTTCCAAGACCCACTTTTTAATACTTAAAACTTCTTCATTGCTCAATGCTTCGGTATAGGGTGGATTCCAGTCTTTTCTATTCCGATCTAACGCATTGGCAATAACCAATAAATCAGCATCATGTAGTGTGGCTAATGAAAAGCGGCTGTTATTCGGCCGAACGGTATAACCATCGCTTTCAAGAACCTGCACAAATGGGCTATATCGTCCACTTGCTGTTAGGAAATTATTGTGTGCTTCATCTACAAATACAACAGGGCTATTGTTTTGAGAAAAAGTTTTGTGGGTATTTTTAGGTATAAAGTTTGGATCAGCTTGTTGAGGGCTATCGGAACAAGCTAACAGCGCAGTCAAAAATACCCCAAGAAAACTTACCTTAAAAAATGTCATTTATTATTTCCATATAGTATTACAGCCCGAAACTACAATAAGTATGCTAACTTTTAAATATGGGGCACAAACAGGCAGGCTACAATGGCGAAGCCGCCTGCTTGTTTGTGTCCCAGCCCGCCTGCGGGCGACATAATTTTTTTGTTATGTGCTGCGCTCGGTTTTTATTAAAAGTGCGATTGCTGTAAAAACGTGAAAAAGCAGCCCCAATATAAACCACCCCAAAGCACTGCGCCCAGTTGTTTTTGCCCACCATGCACAGAAGAAACCAAAAAATACGATGGCAAGGCCATTACTATTTATAGCCTTTTGTAACTTTGAAATGGCTGTTTCTGTACTGGTTTGCGCATATTCCAAACTTCTCACTTTCGACGGAAGGTTACTAATTGTTTGCTCTAATTCTGAAATGGTTGGTTGCGTTGCTGTTTCTGATGCCAGAGCAGCATGTTGAAAACCGAAAATAACAAAAATAAAAGCTAAGAACTTCCTTTTCATTGCGCTAAATCTCCTGCTGCACATAACACTAAGCTTTGGGGCGCTAACATGGGGCTATAATCGCGAAGCGGCCCCGTGTTAGCGTCCCAGCGACCGAAGGGAGTGCCAACAGCGTTTTGTTAGGCATACAACTGAAAGTACGCAGCTTTGCTGCCACCACTAGCCAAAAAGCCCGCGTGTTTAAATAATTGAATTTAAGATAAAACAACCCTGTACGAAAAGCCAGATGTTAACGGTAATGCTGGAAAAAAGAGCGAGTTTAAACAACTGGAGATGCAGAGTGGTGGCGTTGCTGAGCTGATGAAAAGCCCGTTGCTAAAGCCGTTTAAACTACCGAAAAAGTAAGCCGTAAAGACAACCTAGCGAAACAACCTTGATGCTGGAATGTCACGGTTGAACCCACTTTTTAGTGCTGTAAGTAAATGACGCCTAACTTTAAGCTAAGGGGCGCTAGCATGTGGGCTAAAATCCGAACGAAGTGAGTCAGCCCACATGTTAGCGTCCCAGCGACCGGAGGGAGTGGCTTGAGCGTTTTGTTAGGCGTACAAAGGAAAGTACGCAGCTTTGCTGCCACCACTAACCAATTAGCCAGCTTTTTTAAATTATTGAATTTAAGATAAAACAACCCTGTGCGAAAAGCCAGATGTTAACGGGATTGCTGGATAAAAGAGCGAGTTTAGAAAGCTGGTGATGCCGAATTTTGGCGTCGCGGTGTTGATGAAAAGCGCATTGTTAAAGCCGTTGAAACTACTGAAAAAGCAAGCCGTAAAGACAACCTAGCGAAACAACCTTGATGCTGAAATGTCACAGTTAAACCCACATTTTAAAGCTGTAAGTAAATGACACCTAACTTTCCAATAACGGGCGCAGACATGTGGGGCATAATGGCGCAGCCGCCCCGCGTGTATGCGTCCCAGCGAACGCAGTGAGTGTGTTGATTGGGTTGTTATATGACATGCTGATTAAACCCTAGCGCCACCCCATAATTGCACTGTAGAGATTAGCAAAATAGCCAATATAAACCCAGAAAGTAATGATACACCGATGGGTATCAATATAACTTGCCAGAGTTTCAAAACCATAAAGCGTTTTAAAATGAACGAAAAGAGCAATATGGATATTACAACAGAAGCTGGCTCTACTAAATCTGCCAAATAGACAATTGAAGCTGAAAAAGCCTGTGTAATTAAAAACAAACCAGTAAGTAGCATACTACGCTTGTTCACATTTTCATTCACTTTGAGTAGGCGGAGAACAATTCGAAAGCCTATGAAATTTCCAAGAAGAAATGAAATTAAAAAGAAGATTGGAAACACAAAAGTCCCTTTGTCATATAACTTTTCAATAACGGGCGCAGGCTCGTAGGGCATAATGGCGAAGCCGCCCTGCGTGTATGCGTCCCAGCGAACGCAGTGAGCGAGTTTATTGACTTGTTATGTGCGTCTCTAAACATCCTGCAATGTACACTCAAGTATTTCGCCATTTTCATATTCTACCCTACGCATTCCACTATCCTGATAAATTATTTCACCAGTAATAGTAGTTCCGACCTCTGGTAAGAGAGCCTTTGCACGACCTTCAGCTAAAAGATCTAGCTCGTCTTTAACGATCTCTAAATCTGCTGCTTGAAGCGTCAAATTGATTTTTTTACCTGAGTCTGATCGACTAAAAGTTAAATCACTTTTCAATACAGACTTTTTGTCTAATAAGGTGTTTTCAATTGTAACTATGCCCGAGGACTTGGCGGCTCGTGGGGTTGAGTAAACAATAACACTATTTTGTGTAGCAATTAATTCTGGGGTTATCTGATTTTCTTGTAAGCAGTGCCAAGTTTCTTCATTTGGTGCCTCCTTGCAGCCCAAGAGAAATAAGGTTATTGAAAAGCTTAGTATAATTAGGTTTCTCATTTCAAAATTTCCATAATTGAGAATCTAGTGGTTCTCAAATTCCCTTTTAGCACATAACACTTAGCTAAGGGGCACATACATGGCGCTATAATGGCGAAGCCGCGCCATGTATGTGTCCCTCTTGAGCGCCTTGTTAGGCATATTTTCCAAACAACCGCATAACCAAAAATACTGCACCACCAAATAATGCACCGAAAAACGCGTACTGGATATAGACGAAGGGTAAAAATACAAAGAGCATACCCGATGTTTCCAATGGACCTGATTGGATGACCTGCCGTGTTGCAAGCGAAAGATAATAAAACGCGACACCTGCGACGGCAATAAAAGCTGAAGCAAAGATGAATTGAAACGCATTTTTATTTTTCCCAAGGGCGCTGTGAAGAAAAGCAAAAAGGACAGGCGCCCAAGTTGTAAGTGCAATAAAGAAAACTAAATCCCTAAAGGATTGCACAATGCCCTCAGAGCTAATGTAACTCATGATAACGATTAAAAGAGTAGCTAACCAAAAAATCCTATTCATCCCTAAATATCCTTATATGCCTAACGCCCGCATAAGCGGCGCATAAATATTTGGCTAAAATTAGCGAGGGACGAGCACAAGCCAAGTGTTTTGCGTCCGTTTCTTAATGCGCTTGTTATGCATTTATTCTAAAATTATTATTAGTTCTTTTTTACTTCAAATAATCAGAAACTTTTAGACTATTGTTACTCAGCTAAAAAAAGGTGGTTTTTTAACATCACCTTCTTCAAACTTTATGGTTTTTAGACTAAGTATGATTTTTTAGCTTAAACCGTTCCTATAAATAAAGCCAAATACATGCTCAAGTATTTGTTTCTGTATTGCCTTTCGATCGACACCTTCTCTATCCTTACACAAAAATACGCCTTTTACTTCCCTGTCAGAGTCGCATTTATCAATGTATACGAAATGACCAGCCCCTTGTTCAATGCCTACTAAATCCGCACCTTGAATATGGTTTGCATAATATTTGGAATGTGTGCTGTACGGCAGAAAGTCATTTTCTAAGGAGCCAATAACTAAGGCAGGAATCTTTATACTTTCTAGACTTTGTTCACTAACCGCATGGCCTAAGGCCGGATCTAAAGCAATAACAGCTGCAACTCGCTCGTCTCGCATTTGCTCTTGTAACAAACCAATTTTCGTTAACATTTCTTCAGTCATTGGTTTACGCTTACTTTGCTGACCATAGTTACAGCCTTTATCATCCTTTGCCTTTCCTGACGCGCAATAGGCTTCCGACTTACCCGCTTCTAAATTAGCGCCTGCCATTGCTAGAGACGTGAATCCGCCTGACGAATGACCAAGCATTATTACCTTGTTAGTTTTAACTGAGGTGTTAAATAGCCCCTCTTTAGATAAACTATCGATAGCAAAGCTTACATCTTGTGGGCGTTGCCAGAAGCGCATAGCCGAACTCGGATCAATGTTCTTAGCCCCATAAACCCAGGACTCACCAAAATGGGCTACCCCTGCAACAACCCAGCCTTGCGAAGCTAATGCATAGCCCAGCCAGTTCATTTCACGGGGAGAGCCAAAGGCTCCATGCGAGATAATCGCAATGCGGTGACTGCTTTGCTTCGGTGATAAGCAAATAGTGGCTTCACAAGGTTCTGCTCCACCTTGATACCAAAACTTGATTTTAGTTGGTCGATTCGCGTTTTGATTTACAAAGTCGACTTCTTTAGTCTTCAGTTCCATTGCATTGCTAGCGATGGCTTGAGCACTGCTAAAAGAAGTAAGCAACACAAGACCAGTACAGAAAAGTTTAGTTATATTTAGGTTCATAGTTCTCTATTTATTTTTCCTTGAACATTCTATATCGCAAAATATACATGCATTATTTAGCCGCGCTGTGCAGAAAGTGCGTTTTGCCAGAAGAATGTGGCTTCAAGCAGAATGTTAAGCTTTATATTCTGCCAAAACCCGGCTACCGTTAGTCTTCTACCGCAAAATACAATTCCGTCTTAAGTGCTTCAGGATCACTTTCCATAGGATTGTTTAGGTATAGCTGCACAATTTGTTGGTCTTTAAGCTTGATGTTATTTGGCAAAACCCATTGAGAATAAACCTGAGAAATAGTTCGCCACATACAATCGTGTGGACCACTATGCGTGAAGCAGGCCCACCGACCGGCACGCCATTTAAAAGCTTCTAGTTTTTCATGGTGAACGGAGAGGCCGTCGACAAAGCCAGCAAAAAAACGGCTTTCAGTCTGCTCCCCCGTCCACGGGTTATCAACAGAAACGCCAATAGGCTGCAACTCTGCATAACTTAAAGAGTCGGCCATAGCGGTTAGACGACCGTATAGTTCTCCAGCCAACGCGGAGAAAGATTGCTCATTAAAACCTTTACCATAAAAGCCGTACACTTGTTGCTCAGCTAGTGTTTTCCAAACAGGTTCCAATTTTTGGCTAGTTAGCTGTTTTTTAGGTTTTAAGCTGCCAGCACGTTCATTGTTCGGCTGTTTGCCTTGGACTACATCGCTTGGCGTCATAGAGAAGTTCTTTTTAAACGCCCTAGAAAAAGATGAAGGGGAATCATAGCCGACACTAAGAGCGACATCGATAATATTGTGGTTTCCTTGTTTAATTAAGTGCAGTGCCTTTTCAAGTTTATGCCGCTGAATAAACTCACCCAATTGATAACCTGTAGCCGCAAAAAATATGCGGTTAAAATGGTACTTGGAAAAGCCGGTATAACTTGCCAGGCCATCCAAGGTGATAATTTGGTCGCTATTATCGTAAATATACTGCCCAACTTGGTTAATGATTCTTGAATTATTGTTGCTTAAAGTATCTATCACGTATTTTTATCTGATTTCCATAATGTAATTTCGGCCTGCTCAATTGCTTGCCTGTATGCATAACTTTTAAATATGGGGCACAAACAGGCAGGCTACAATGGCGAAGCCGCCTGCTTGTTTGTGTCCCAGCCCGCCTGCGGGCGACATAATTTTTTTGTTAGGTGCTATGGAGCAAAAACAACAAAAGCAGACCTAAGTAAAATAATAAATACACCATAGCCGAGAAGTGAAATAGAACGTCTACGGCGTTTAGGCAAGAGCTCTTTTACAACAACGGAGTCGCCTTTTTTTAAAGACGCTCCCCATATAAAAAACCAATATACACCGAGCGCATAAGAACTAGAACCGATTTGAACGGTGGCATAATGTCGAGGCCAGAACCAAAAGTGCTTAGAGTAAGCAACATTGTCGCCCACCTTAACTTCAAACTTTGTAGTGAGGCGATCGT
This sequence comes from Alteromonas ulvae, assembly GCF_048987005.1. GTDB lineage: Bacteria > Pseudomonadota > Gammaproteobacteria > Enterobacterales > Alteromonadaceae > Alteromonas. The sequence continues at coordinate 634,170 of NZ_CP185261.1, forward strand.
ACGATACGCAAACCTTATTATCAGCTACGATGTGACGATGTTTCTGAAATCTTTCGAAGCTCATATCCCTGTAGCACCTAACTTTAAGCTAAGGGGCGCCTATACGTGGGGCATAATGGCGAAGCCGCCCCGCGTATAGGCGTCCCAGCGACCGAAGGGAGTGGCTTGAGCGTTTTGTTAGGCGTACAACTGAAAGTACGCAGCTCTGCTGCCACCACTAGCCAAATAGACCGCGTATTTAAATAATTGAATTTAAGATAAAACAACCCTGTGCGAAAAGCCAGATGTTAGTGGTAATGCTTGATAAAAGAGCGAGTTTAGAAAACTGGTGATGTTAAATGTTGGCGTTGAGGTGTTAATGAAAAACGCGTTGCTAAAGTCGTTGAAACCACCGAAAAAGTAAGCAGTAAAGACAACCTAGCGATACAACCTTGATGCTGGAATGTCACGTTTGAACCCACATTTTAATGCTGTAAGTAAATGACGCCTAACGCCCCACTTAGGGGCAAATACACGTAGGCTAAAATTGGAGCGAAGCGACTGAGCCTACGTGTATTTGTCCCAGCCCGCTTGCGGGCGACTACAGTGGTTTGTTATGCCTTTTTACCCCAAAAAAGCTCCAGATTGAGAAGGCGACAACAACCATAAACAGCAACGCCCCCGCTGAAGTTGATTTACCCACAAATTCATTTTGTGAATAAATCTGACTACCGTTTATAGATACCTCTACTACTTTGCCAGAAGTTGGTGAATCTTTGAAATAACTAAAGGACACGGATTTACCAATAATTGCGCTTTCTTTATTCCCTGAGCATCCTGTCCGATACGCAAAATCTTTAATAACATGAAATTTTGTCTTATCGCCTTTAACTTGAAAAAATGGCCTTGCATATTTATCGGTAGGACATTCGGCGTAATCAATGCGCTGTGCTAAAAGTGATTCTATTGGTTTCTGTACGGGATCACCGTACATCATTTTTACGGAAAAAACTCCGAGCAAAACTAAAAAGACAACTTTAAAAATGAGAACTAATTTTTTCATTTACCTGAGGCATAACGCCCAAAGCAGCGGCGCGCGTTAGCGCGTCCAGCCCGCAGCGCGATGCTGCCTTTGCTTGTTATGGTGCATAGCCTAGTGGCACCGAAAAGAATAATGCTAGAAAACCAACCATGTAGATGGCAAAGAAAACCAACATAGACTTGCCCAACGTTGCCAGCCCTGAATCATTTAGCTCTCGCCACTCTCTTTTAAAGAGAAACTTCATGAACGTAATATTACTAGAAAGTGAATTGTTCATGATGAGGCTTGGTTTACCCATAGATTCATATTTTTCGGGATGCCTAATTTCCAATATTTTGAATAGTCGGTAGCAAAGGAAAAACCAGATAAATACCGAGCAGAATAAAACTCCGAACATTATTGGGAACACTTCTTTCACTTCATACTCCTTGAACCATAACTTCCCACTAAGGGGCGATAACACATGGGCTAAAATTAGGAACGAAGTGACGCAGCCCATGTGTTAGCGTCCCAGCGAGCAGCGCGAGTACCTTTAGTGGTTTGTTATACGCAATTTTCTATTTATACAGTGATTCACCATACTTATTGTCTTTAAAGTCACCAACCGTAAAGCAGCAACCCACAATTACTATGAGCCACCCAATAATAGGTAGTAACTGAAAGATACCTAACCAACCGAAATTATTAAAATCATGGTATCGTTTTGTCGTTAGGGCAAACAGCGGCCATAATAAGAGTATCGCAATTATTCCTGCCAGTTGTTCATCTAGATAGTAAAAAGGTAGCGTGATTAAAGTTAAGGGTAGCCACCACTTAGTAAACTGAATTCTTCCTATCCTTCCTTTGAAACTAAATAGCAAAGGTAAAACTTCCATTTTCTTTGTTTGATGATTTACTGAAGATTCCATTCATTCCTCTATGCTTGCAATTGCGTATAACTTTAAGCTTTGGGGCGCTAGCACGTGGGCTAAAATCCGAACGAAGTGAGTCAGCCCACGTGTTAGCGTCCCAGCGACCGAAGGGAGTGCCAACAGCGTTTTGTTAGGCGTACAACTGAAAGTACGCAGCTTTGCTGCCACCACTAGCCAAATAGACCGCGTGTTTAAATAATTGAATTTAAGATAAAACAACCCTGTGCGAAAAGCCAGATGTTAACGGTAATGCTGGAAAAAAGAGCGAGTTTAAACAACTGGAAATGCAGCGTGGTGGCGTTGCTGAGTTGATGAAAAGCCCGTTGCTAAAGCCGTTTAAACTACCGAAAAAGTAAGCCGTAAATACAACCTAGCGAAACAGCCTTGATGCTGTAATGTCACTGCTGAGACTACTTTTTAGTGCTGTAAGTAAATGACGCCTAACACTAAGCTTTGGGGCGCTAACATGGGGCTATAATCGCGAAGCGGCCCCGTGTTAGCGTCCCAGCGACCGAAGGGAGTGCCAACAGCGTTTTGTTAGGCGCACAACTGAAAGTACGCAGCTTTGCTGCCACCACTAACCAATTAGCCAGCTTGTTTAAATTATTGAATTTAAGATAAAACAACCCTGTGCGAAAAGCCAGATGTTAACGACATTGCAGGATAAAAGAGCGAGTTTAGAAAGCTGGTGATGTTGAATGTTGGCGTTGCGGTGTTGATGAAAAGCGCGTTGCAAAAGCCGTTAAAACTACTGAGAAAGCAAGCCGTAAAGACAACCTAGCGAAACAACCTTGATGCTGGAATGTCACTTCTGAACCAACATTTTAAAGCTGTAAGTAAATGACGCCTAACTTAAAGCTAAGGGGCGCTAGCGCGTGGGCTAAAATCCGAACGAAGTGAGTCAGCCCGCGTGTTAGCGTCCCAGCGACCGAAGGGAGTGAACTTTAGCGTTTTGTTAGCCGCGCTCATGCCAATACCCCGGTTTTCTATGATTATGCATGATGGCTACGACACTTATCTCCCTGTCTTCTATGATTTTATAGATAATAGAATAAGGGAACCTGCTTAATACAAAGCGTCGGTGAGTTTGCCCCAACTTTGCCCATGCAGATGGCAAAGAGCGAACTGAGTCAATGGCTTCCTTAATCTCCTGGGTGAATTCGTGCCCCAAACCGAGAGATTGTTCTTGATACCAACTAAATGACTCTTTTATTTCCCTTTTGACTTCGGGGTGAAAAGAAACAGGTAGCATCTTTTAATTGAGATCCTTTTCTATCTCTTCCCAACTAATGCTATTTACTACGCCAGACTCTAGTTCCACACTACGAGCTTCGGCGAGCTTTACCCACTCAGACTCAACATCGCTATCAATTTTTGTATCCATAGCAGTTAAAAGACAGTGGGCAGCAAGAGCTTTCTCTTTGGTACTGAGTTGCTCAATATTTTCAAGCATAACTTTTAGTGCGTCAGACATAAAATAACTCCCATTAGTTAAGATTTGATAATACCACTAAAAAAGAGATGTGAAACGTCGGGTTGACAGGTAGCGGCTAACACTAAGCTTTGGGGCGCTAACATGGGGCTATAATCGCGAAGCGGCCCCGTGTTAGCGTCCCAGCGACCGGAGGGAGTGCCAACAGCGTTTTGTTAGGCGTACAACAGAAAGTACGCAGCTTTGCTGCCACCGCTAGCCAATTAGACCGCGTGTTTAAATTATTGAATTTAAGATAAAACAACCCTGTGCGAAATGCCAGATGTTAACGACATTGCTGGATAAAAGAGCGAGTTTAGAAAGCTGGTGATGCAGAATGTTGGCGTTGCGATGTTGATGAAAAGCCCGTTGCTAAAGCCGTTGAAACTACCGAAAAAAGTAAGCCGTAAAGACAACCTAGCGAAATAACCTTGATGCTGGAATATCACGGTTGAACCCACTTTTTAATGCTGTAAGTAAATGACGCCTAACATTAAGCTAAGCGGCGCAGTTGCGTGGGGCATAATGGCGAAGCCGCCCCGCGTAAATGCGTCCGAGCGACCGAAGGGAGTGGTCTTTAGCGCTTTGTTAGAAGCAGAGCCATTTCCTTTGGTCTGTTTAAAAACTGTTGAAGCCAGCATACGATTGATTGTTAACACAAACAAGCAAAACGACCGTGCAGTGATGTTTTTGATTTGGCTGAAGCTAGCCGCCATCTGAGCTGTCGAGTGTAATGGCGCTTGCTGACTCAAAATAAAAATTTGGTGATAAAGCGCCTATTACACCACCTTTGAATTGAAAGCGGCGGATTTAAACCTACCACAAGCTAGAGCGATGCTAATGAAAATAGGTGAGGGTAGTTGCACTGAGGTTTTTATATAGCCCAACGCAGTTTAGGCTGACGCCTTATAACACTAAGCTTTGGGGCGCTAACATGGGGCTACAATCGCGAAGCGGCCCCGTGTTAGCGTCCCAGCGACCGGAGGGAGTGCCAACAGCGTTTTGTTATGTTTACTTACCATGGCACCCCTTCTAATTCGGCAAATACTGCACAAAGTAACAACAAAATGAAAGGCAAAGCTGATATTAACTTTAGTTTGAGCGTGTTTACATGCCAGCCAACAACCATTGCGATGCTATATGGGATAAACAGAAACAGACCATATAAAACCATGAAAGCAACAATGTACAGATTCTCATGCCGTAAGTCCGCTTCAGGGAGCGCTAAATAGTCGTATATTGAGTATGTGGCAAATAAAAATAGTGGAAGAGCTAAAAGGCTTAAAACTATTAATAAAAACTTAGAGCCTTTCATAAAACATCCTTGTGAACATAACTTTTCAATAACGGGCGCAGGCACGTGGGGCATAATGGCGCAGCCGCCCCGCGTGTAAGCGTCCCAGCGAACGAAGTGAGTGTGTTAATTGGGTTGTTATGTTTTATCATTGAATGCAATAACTTCTATTTCTACTAGATGCCTAGGACTATAAAGACGCCTGACTTCGACTAATGTAGAGCTAGGGTATTGGTTATTAGTGAATTTTTCCTTGCGAACGTTACCCAATTTTTTGAACGCTTCAATATCTGTTGTATATATAACTTGCTTAACAATGTTCTCCATACCTAAATCATTGTCACGTAATGTATTTTCTATTAGAGAATAAATTTCCCTAACTTGTTCTTCCATGGTCGTTTTATCACTAGCGATGCCAGATAAATAGACATTTTTACCTGCAATGACAACTTGAGAATATCCAATTTCTGCTTCCCAAGGGTTGTACATCTTTCTTTTAATTTGGTTATCTGCACTGGTAGGTAAACAGGCCATAGCTAGTGTGCATGTTAGTGTGAGCTTTAAAAGTTGTTTATAAAACATGTGTTCTCTCCCTAGAAACATAACTTCCAAATATGGGGCGCAAATACGTGTGCAATAATGGCGAAGCCGCGCACGTGTTTGCGTCCCAGCGAGCGGCAGCGAGTGCCATAATTTGTTTGTTATATTGCAACATGCTGAAAAAGCGCTTTGAGGCTGAATACTAGAATAATAAATACGAAGCCTACCCCTGCAACCCTTAGAGCTGGTGGCGCATCTGCTTTTATTTTTAGTTGACTGGCAATTCCAAACTCTTCGTTAAGTGAGAAGAGAACTACTTTATCAATACTCCAAATAACAAAAAAACAGTAGACGCTGAGCAAAGAGTAAAACTCAATATTCAAAAAAAGCATCATCAGCATCGTTAACAGCGATGCGGTTTGAATTAACAGTGAAACTTTTTTTACCAAGCTAAATCGTCCTTGCAATATAACTTTCCAATAACGGGCGCAGACATGTGGGGCATAATGGCGAAGCCGCCCCGCGTGTATGCGTCCCAGCGAACGCAGTGAGTGTGTTAATTGGGTTGTTAGCTGCCATTGTTAAATTGAAAAATGATAGCATATACGCTAGCATATAAACCATGAATAAAGTAGTTATTGACACCAGTGTACTTATTAGCGCCCTGATTGGCAAAACAGGGCCAGCCCGAGAAGTGATAAGGCAATGCTTGTTGGGGGATTTAAAGCCGCTGATTAGCACGACCTTATTCTTGGAGTACGAAGCAGTAAGCAAGCGAGACAAAATTAAAGAATTGTGCCCGCTTACCGAGGACGAAGTGAGCGAGTTGCTAGCAGCATTTTTTAGTGTTTGCGTATGGGTTCAGATACATTATTTGTGGCGGCCAAATTTAAAAGATGAAGGCGATAACTTTCTTATAGAGCTTGCATTGGCAGGAAATGCCGAGAGCATTATTACGAATAACCTAAAAGACCTGAAAAATGCGGAATTACAATTTGATGGTTTGAAAGTGTTAGCGCCTGAAGATTATTTGAGAGGAGTTTAATATGTCCACTTTAACTGTACGTCTACCAGACGATAAGTATAATCGATTGAAGGCTTTGGCAGCGCATAAAAAGTTGAGCTTAAATAAATTGATAGAAGAATTGTCTACGCAAGCGATAGCTGAATTTGATACTGAGGTAAGATTTAAGGCGATTGCTGCTACTGGAGACAAAAAGAAAGGTTTGGAACTTCTAGATAAGCTTGATTCACACTTTGGCAGCTAACGCCTAAATATGGGGCACAAACAGGCAGGCTATAATGGCGAAGCCGCCTGCGTGTTTGTGTCCCAGCCCGCCTGCGGGCGACATGATTTTTTTGTTAGGTGCCGACATAGTCCATTAAACCCATTTTATTTTTAAGCCTTTTGGAAAGCGTGTTAAGCTCATTTTCTCTTTCAAAACCTTTACAGCCATGGTCTATTCGAACGGTTTTATCTTGTCCAGCATATTGAAAAGATAATATGCTGAATGGGTTATGAGGCACCATTTTCTTACATTGAGGGTCTACTCCCTCCATATTCATACCATAACTATCTGAAAACAGGGTAAACTGATAGCTATCTAATAGTTGCAGTATTTCTAAAAAAGTATCTGCTGAATTTTCGATTTTAAATGTTCGGCTTACGAAAGTACCATTTTCAATAATAAGCACCGTTGTACCATCACTAAAAATGGTTGCTTTATAATGTTCCCAGGGTTCCTCAAAGCTAGCTGAAGATATTGTAAATGAGTCGTGACTTGGCTGCTCACAAAATACGTTAAACACTACTAGATAGAAAGTTAGAAAGATGAACCTCATTTGAACTCCTTTAGCACCTAACGCTAAGCTTTGGGGCGCTAACATGGGGCTATAATCGCGAAGCGGCCCCGTGTTAGCGTCCCAGCGACCGAAGGGAGTGCCAACAGCGTTTTGTTAGGCATACAACTGAAAGTACGCAGCTTTGCTGCCACCACTAGCCAAATAGACCGCGTGTTTAAATAATTGAATTTAAGATAAAACAACCCTGTGCGAAATGCCAGATGTTAACGGTAATGCTGGAAAAAAGAGCGAGTTTAAACAACTGGAGATGCAGAGTAGTGGTGGCGTTGCTGAGCTGATGAAAAGCCCGTTGCTAAAGCCGTTTAAACTACCGAAAAAGTAAGCCGTAAATACAACCTAGCGAAACAGCCTTGATGCTGTAATATCACTGCTGAGACTACTTTTTAGTGCTGTAAGTAAATGACGCCTAACTTCCAAATATGGGGCGCAAATACGTGTGCAATAATGGCGAAGCCGCGCACGTGTTTGCGTCCCAGCGAGCGGCAGCGAGTGCCATAATTTGTTTGTTAGGTGCGTTCATTTTTAGAGCTCCAAGCCGCTTTTGTCATTTAAACAGCCGACTAAGATACTAAAGCCTTTGAGCTGTTCTGTAACGGATAGGAATCTATTCCCTTTAGAGTCGTAAAGATGGAGTATTTGAGCGCTTGCTACGTGGCGAACTTTTAAAATCGAGCTCCATTGTACACTTGTAAATTTGCTCCCATTATCAATACAGATTCCATTTTCCGATAGAGTGATAACAGCATTCATAAATGGAAGTGTCTTTAAACCATGTATAGTCATGTATAAGCACCCACCGCCTAAAAATGCTGCTGAAAGAAACAGAAGGAATTCATATCTCTGATACCAAACAGGTAAGAATAGGCACCAAATAGAAACTCCCAACATTACGGGTAAAAATACCCATCCTATAATACGTACCCAATAAGGGTGACTTAATTTTAATTCTTCCATGGAAGCACCTAACACTAAGCTAAGGGGCGCTAGCATGTGGGCTAAAATCCGAACGAAGTGAGTCAGCCCACATGTTAGCGTCCCAGCGACCGAAGGGAGTGGCTTGAGCGTTTTGTTAGGCGTACAACTGAAAGTACGCAGCTTTGCTGCCACCACTAGCCAATTAGCCAGCTTGTTTAAATTATTGAATTTAAGATAAAACAACCCTGTGCGAAAAGCCAGATGTTCACGGCAATGCTGGATAAAAGAACGAGTTTAGAAAGCTGATGATGCAGAATGTTGGCGTTGCGATGTTGATGAAAAGGGCGTTGCTAAAGCCGATGAAACTACCGAAAAAGCAAGCCGTAAAGACAACCTAATGAAACAACCTTGATGCTGGAATGTCACGGTTGAACCCACATTTTAATGCTGTAAGTAAATGACGCCTAACTTTAAGCTAAGGGGCGCTAGCATGTGGGCTAAAATCCGAACGAAGTGAGTCAGCCCACATGTTAGCGTCCCAGCGACCGAAGGGAGTGGCTTGAGCGTTTTGTTAGCTGCCCAACTGCGTAATGTGCAACAGTTCACCTACTGGCCCCCATAAATAAAAAACTTTGCCCCAAGATTCTTGTTGTATTGGCGTAATCTTGGATTTGTTTTCCGACTTAGAACATATCTCATACGCATCGTATATGTCTGAAACGCAGATTTGCAACATGAAGTTCTTAGCCATGTCCTCATTGTAAAAGCGCTGCAAAAAGAAAAGGCAATCTCCGTTTTCAAAAAGCGTGAGGTCATCGGTTACGTATTCTGATTTGAATCCAATTTCCGAGTAGAAAGATTTAGAAATCTCGTAATCCTTACTTGGAACAAATGTTTTTATATCCATTACATCCATGAATCTTTCCAAAGGCAGCTAACACTAAGCTTTGGGGCGCTAACATGGGGCTATAATCGCGAAGCGGCCCCGTGTTAGCGTCCCAGCGACCGAAGGGAGTGCCAACAGCGTTTTGTTAGGCATACAACTGAAAGTACGCAGCTTTGCTGCCACCACTAGCCAAAAAGCCCGCGTGTTTAAATAATTGAATTTAAGATAAAACAACCCTGTACGAAAAGCCAGATATTAACGGTAATGCTGGAAAAAAGAGCGAGTTTAAACAACTGGAGATGCAGAGTGGTGGCGTTGCTGAGCTGATGAAAAGCCCGTTGCTAAAGCCGTTTAAACTACCGAAAAAGTAAGCCGTAAAGACAACCTAGCGAAACAACCTTGATGCTGGAATGTCACGGTTGAACCCACTTTTTAGTGCTGTAAGTAAATGACGCCTAACTTTAAGCTAAGGGGCGCTAGCATGTGGGCTAAAATCCGAACGAAGTGAGTCAGCCCACATGTTAGCGTCCCAGCGACCGAAGGGAGTGGCTTGAGCGTTTTGTTAGGCGTACAACTGAAAGTACGCAGCTTTGCTGCCACCACTAGCCAACTAGGCCGCGCGTTTAAATTATTGAATTTAAGATAAAACAACCCTGTGCGAAAAGCCAGATGTTAACGGTAATGCTGGAAAAAAGAGCGCGTTTAAAAAACTGGTGATGTTGAATGTTAGCGTTGCGATGTTGATGAAAAGGGCGTTGCTAAAGCCGATGAAACTACAGAAAAAGCAAGCCGTAAAGACAACCTAATGAAACAACCTTGATGCTGGAATGTCACTTCTGAACCAACATTTAATGCTGTAAGTAAATGACGCCTAACACTAAGCTTTGGGGCGCTAACATGGGGCTATAATCGCGAAGCGGCCCCGTGTTAGCGTCCCAGCGACCGGAGGGAGTGCCAACAGCGTTTTGTTAGGCGTACAACAGAAAGTACGCAGCTTTGCTGCCACCGCTAGCCAATTAGACCGCGTGTTTAAATTATTGAATTTAAGATAAAACAACCCTGTGCGAAATGCCAGATGTTAACGACATTGCTGGATAAAAGAGCGAGTTTAGAAAGCTGGTGATGCAGAATGTTGGCGTTGCGATGTTGATGAAAAGCCCGTTGCTAAAGCCGTTGAAACTACCGAAAAAAGTAAGCCGTAAAGACAACCTAGCGAAATAACCTTGATGCTGGAATATCACGGTTGAACCCACTTTTTAATGCTGTAAGTAAATGACGCCTAACTTTAAGCTAAGGGGCGCTAGCATGTGGGCTAAAATCCGAACGAAGTGAGTCAGCCCACATGTTAGCGTCCCAGCGACCGAAGGGAGTGGCTTGAGCGTTTTGTTAGGCGTACAACTGAAAGTACGCAGCTTTGCTGCCACCACTAGCCAAATAGACCGCGTGTTTAAATTATTGAATTTAAGATAAAACAACCCTGTGCGAAATGCCAGATGTTAACGCTAATGCTGGACAAAAGAGCGAGTTTAGAAAACTGGTAATGTTGAATGTTAGCGTTGCGATGTTGATGAAAAGGGCGTTGCTAAAGCCGATGAAACTACCGAAAAAGCAAGCCGTAAAGACAACCTAATGAAACAACCTTGATGCTGGAATGTCACTTCTGAACCAACATTTTAATGCTGTAAGTAAATGACGCCTAACACCCACATAAGGGGCAGTAACACGTGGGCTAAAATCCGAGCGAAGCGACAGAGCCCACGTGTTACTGTCCCAGGGAGCTTGCGACCGACTTAATGTGATTGTTATAACTCAAGTATAAAATCGGCCCCGAAATATAAAACAGCCAGCAAAGAACCAGCCAATACAAATATACCAAAATAAACTTCACGTTCAGAACCACTCAACGTCAAGCTAATTTCTCTTTCTCGTACACTTTTAAAGTTAGCAACTTCAGACATTCCGGCGAACACCCACTGAACGGCAACGAAATATGCTGATAAAAACAGCGAAAGAAGGAACCAAATAAATGACCCTTGTTCAATGGCAACTGGTATAGATAAACCCAGAGCTACACCACTTATTACTGCGGCAAAATTGAAACCAATAGCGGCAATAGATGTCGCGGCCCAAGCGAGCAAATTTTGCAAGCGATCAATGTAATTAAAATAACACTTGACACCTACAATCACTATTCCGATTAGAAGAGCTAAATGAAGGCCGTCTAGTTGTATGAATTCGAAAATAGCATTCTTAAGTTTGTCACCTAACTCTTTCGATTCAAATACTAGTACCCCCAACCCTAAGAACAAACTGCAAAGTGCAGGAACCAATGAGTATTCAATACTTAACTTAAAAAAGTTTTTTGAATCTATCGAAGAGAAAGTATGCAAGAAAATACCTATATAGTTAAACGTTACATTTGGGTTATAACTTTAAGCTAAGGGGCGCTAGCATGTGGGCTAAAATCCGAACGAAGTGAGTCAGCCCACATGTTAGCGTCCCAGCGACCGAAGGGAGTGGCTTGAGCGTTTTGTTAGCTGCCCAACTGCGTAATGTGCAACAGTTCACCTACTGGCCCCCATAAATAAAAAACTTTGCCCCAAGATTCTTGTTGTATTGGCGTAATCTTGGATTTGTTTTCCGACTTAGAACATATCTCATACGCATCGTATATGTCTGAAACGCAGATTTGCAACATGAAGTTCTTAGCCATGTCCTCATTGTAAAAGCGCTGCAAAAAGAAAAGGCAATCTCCGTTTTCAAAAAGCGTGAGGTCATCGGTTACGTATTCTGATTTGAATCCAATTTCCGAGTAGAAAGATTTAGAAATCTCGTAATCCTTACTTGGAACAAATGTTTTTATATCCATTACATCCATGAATCTTTCCAAAGGCAGCTAACACCCCGCTTAGGGGCAAAAATACGTGGGCTATAATATCGAGCGTAGCGAGGACAGCCCACGTGTTTTTGTCCCAGCAAGCTCCGCTTGCGTCTACAGAGGTTTGTTATACCGCCTACACTACACCTTGCTCAAAGTTGGCTAATGTCGCGATTTGATTAACCCACTGAAGTTGTGACTCACAATAAATATTGATTGCTGGTTTAAGAGCCGGTGCGTTGTCTAGTGAACCTAAATATAAAATCATTAGGCCAGCAAGTTTAGGATTTTGATTGTATATTGGCGTACCACAACGATCGCAGAAACTTTTGGATGCGTTTTCTGATACTTGCACTGTTTTCAATACACCACTATTTAAAATAAAGCCTTCTTCAGCAACAACTACATATGATGAAAATGCACTTCCATTCATTTTGCGGCAAAGATTACAGTGGCAATTAACGATAGCTCTGATCTCATCCGATGAACTAAATTGAACACTCATACAGTTACAACTTCCTTCCATGAAACATCCTCTAAGATAAACTAGCGGTATAACTTTAAGCTAAGGGGCGCAGATACGTGGGGCATAATGGCGAAGCCGCCCCACGTATAGGCGTCCCAGCGACCGAAGGGAGTGGCTTGAGCGTTTTGTTAGGCGTACAACTGAAAGTACGCAGCTTTGCTGCCACCACTAGCCCATTAGCCAGCGTGTTTAAATTGTTGAATTTAAGATAAAACAACCCTGTGCGAAAAGCCAGATGTTAACGGCATTGCTGGATAAAAGAACGAGTTCAGAAAGCTGAAGATGCAGAATGTTGGCGTTTCGATGTCGATGAAAAGCGCGTTGCTAAAGTCGTTTAAACTACCGAAAAAGTAAGCAGTAAAGACAACCTAGTGAAACAGCCTTGATGCTGAAATGTCACTTCTGAACCCACATTTTAATGCTGTAAGTGAATGACGCCTAACGCCCTGTTAACAGGCAATAAAATAGTTGGCTAAAATTAGCGACGAAGGAGCAAAAGCCAACTGTTTTTTGTCCTTGTTTAACAGCTTGTTAGTTGTACGTTACATTATTAGTGAAAAAGCTTTGTTGCCATTTTTCTGGATTTAACTATTTCACTTTCAGTAAATTGGATCATATTAAATCGTTTGTTACGACGCATATTATTACCACCTCCCCTCATAAGGAAAATATCCTTTTCTGTATTATGAGGCAAACCTAAAAAGTGCCCGAACTCGTGCGCTAATGTAGCAGGGTTTAAAGGTTTTTTACCACGAGACGGCCATACTACTTTGGGTTTTGAGCTTTTAAAATATACGCCTCCACTATTATTTGACATTTGACCTACTACGCAAAGATTTAGGACACCTTTACTTTGTTTAGGAATATCGCAGACTCCCCTCATGACCTTCATATTTCTATCATTTCTTTTTCTCGCTGCGACATACTGGTTCTCATTAGAAGCTTTCAAATTGACTATAGATTCTATTTCAAAGTGTATACCTGCTTGTCGCCATATGAGGTTTACTATATTAAAAACATCTACTGCTTCATTATGAGATATTTTAGCATTCAGGTTTTGTGCATTACTCGATTTTAATACATGAATTCGAACAGGTATTGATTTGAAATCATCATCCGCAAATAATTTTGGATTAGTAATTTCAGTTGACTGCGCATTATTTGTAGCATTACATGCTGATAATAACGATGTTAATAAAAATATTAATATTCTCAAGTGATTGATACTCCATGTACAACTAACGGCCCGCATAACGGGCAAAAGCACGTAGGCTAAAATAACGAGCAAAGCGAGGGAGCCTACGTGTTTTTGTCCCAGCGAGCTTGCGAGCGAGTTTATGCGATTGTTAGGTCTCAACTTTTAGCTGCAATTATTTCATCTATCTTGGAAAAAATGTTTCGCATAATTTCGCGAGCCAGACCGGGAGCTAATTTTTCGATTATTATGTTTCTATCTTCTTTAGTTTTTTCCTGAAGCAACATGGTCAATTGTACTGCTAACGGCTCGACTCCTTCCTTAAGCAACTGACTTGCTTTTTCATTTGATTGTTCGGCAATTTTTCCCAATTGCGTTGCAGCATCCAGTAGTTCCTCATACTCCTTTGACTCAAAGGAGGCGTGAGCTTTTTGTACTTGTTTTTGCTCTGCTTCTACGGCCAACCTCACAGATTGCTCGATTTTTTCTACTGAAAATGACTCTGCGTACTTAAGAGCAGTATCAACAACCTTCTTTTGACTATCTATGGCTGTTGATTGCTGAGAAATTAAGCCCTTTGTCTCATTAATAACTTTTTCTTGTTGTGAAATCCTTTCGACTAGCAATTTATTTCTATTCTTTTGGTAGAAAAAAATTATTAGTAGAATAATAGTATTTAATAGTGGTAAGTACTCTTTAAAATTTTCCAAAACTACCTCCGTTGTATGTATGGACCTAACACTAAGCTTTGGGGCGCTAACATGGGGCTATAATCGCGAAGCGGCCCCGTGTTAGCGTCCCAGCGACCGGAGGGAGTGCCAACAGCGTTTTGTTAGGCGTACAACTGAAAGTACGCAGCTTTGCTGCCACCGCTAGCCAATTAGACCGCGTGTTTAAATTATTGAATTTAAGATAAAACAACCCTGTGCGAAATGCCAGATGTTAACGACATTGCTGGATAAAAGAGCGAGTTTAGAAAGCTGGTGATGCAGAATGTTGGCGTTGCGATGTTGATGAAAAGCCCGTTGCTAAAGCCGTTTAAACTACCGAAAAAAGTAAGCCGTAAAGACAACCTAGCGAAATAACCTTGATGCTGGAATGTCACAACTGAACCAACATTTTAATGCTGTAAGTAAATGACGCCTAACGCCAAGCTTTGGGGCGCTAGCACGTGGGCTAAAATCCGAGCGAAGCGAGTCAGCCCACGTGTTAGCGTCCCAGCGACCGGAGGGAGTGCCAACAGCGTTTTGTTAGGCGTACAACTGAAAGTACGCAGCTTTGCTGCCACCACTAGCCAATTAGACCGCGTGTTTAAACTATTGAGTTTAAGATAAAACAACCTTGTGCGAAATGCCAGATGTTCACGGAAATGCTGGATAAAAGAACGAGTTTAGAAAGCTGATGATGCAGAATGTTGGCGTTGCGATGTTGATGAAAAGGGCGTTGCTAAAGCCGATGAAACTACCGAAAAAGCAAGCCGTAAAGACAACCTAATGAAACAACCTTGATGCTGGAATGTCACGGTTGAACCCACATTTTAATGCTGTAAGTAAATGACGCCTAACACTAAGCTAACGGGCAAATGCGTGGGGCGAAAATGGCGAAGCCGCCCCGCGTATTTGTCCCAGTGACCGCAGGGAACGAGTTTAGCGTTTTGTTAGGCATGTTGCACCACAGGCCAATAAATGGCGAGAACCGAAAAAACAACAAAAAGTACTGAACATGCATAACCCAATAAAGCCGCTTTTACAGCAGCACGATTGAACGTAAGGGAACGTTTGATACTGGGCTTTAATGAGAATACAAACAGAACAATCAACGCGCCAGTAATAACAAACCAATAATCGAAAGTGGGAAAAACCCAAGATAACCAAAATGGTAACTCTGTTTCGAAGTTCTCCTGAATTTCTTGAAACTGAGTTAGAACATAATTAAGCCCCAAAGATACGCCACCAACTACTAACGCAGCAGTTATCAACAGAGTGCTTATTTGTTTATTTAAACCTTCCATGTTTTCTCCAAATGCCTAACTTTCCAATAACGGGCGCAGACATGTGGGGCATAATGGCGAAGCCGCCCCGCGTGTATGCGTCCCAGCGAACGCAGTGAGTGTGTTAATTGGGTTGTTAGCTGCCATTGTTAAATTGAAAAATGATAGCATATACGCTAGCATGTAAACCATGAATAAAGTAGTTATTGACACCAGTGTACTTATTAGCGCCCTGATTGGCAAAACAGGGCCAGCCCGAGAAGTGATAAGGCAATGCTTGTTGGGGGATTTAAAGCCGCTGATTAGCACGACCTTATTCTTGGAGTACGAAGCAGTAAGCAAGCGAGACAAAATTAAAGAATTGTGCCCGCTTACCGAGGACGAAGTGAGCGAGTTGCTAGCAGCATTTTTTAGTGTTTGCGTATGGGTTCAGATACATTATTTGTGGCGGCCAAATTTAAAAGATGAAGGCGATAACTTTCTTATAGAGCTTGCATTGGCAGGAAATGCCGAGAGCATTATTACGAATAACCTAAAAGACCTGAAAAATGCGGAATTACAATTTGATGGTTTGAAAGTGTTAGCGCCTGAAGATTATTTGAGAGGAGTTTAATATGTCCACTTTAACTGTACGTCTACCAGACGATAAGCATAATCGATTGAAGGCTTTGGCAGCGCATAAAAAGTTGAGCTTAAATAAATTGATAGAAGAATTGTCTACGCAAGCGATAGCTGAATTTGATACTGAGGTAAGATTTAAGGCGATTGCTGCTACTGGAGACAAAAAGAAAGGTTTGGAACTTCTAGATAAGCTTGATTCACACTTTGGCAGCTAACGGCCCGCATAACGGGCAAAAATACGTAGGCTACAATACCAAGCGAAGCGCAGGGAGCCTACGTATTTTTGTCCCTAGCGAGCGCAGCGAGTGTTAATGCGTTTGTTATACCGCCTACACCACACCTTGCTCAAAATTGGGTAATGCATCCAACTGATTAACCCATTGAAGTTGAGACTCACAATAAATATTGATTGCTGGTTTAATATCCGGAGCCTTGTCTATTGAGCCCAGGTATAAAATCTTTAGGCCAGCAAGTTTAGGATTTTGATTGTAAATCGGCGTACCGCAATGCTCACAGAAACTTTTAGAAGCGTTTTCTGACACTTGCACAGTTTTCAATGAGCCACTTTTTAAAATAAAATTTTCACTCGGAACAACTGCATATGTTGAAAATGCACTTCCATTCATTTTGCGGCAAAGATTACAGTGACAATTAACAATAGCTCTAATTTCATCCGATGAGCTAAATTGAACACTCTGACAGTTACAACTTCCTTCCATGAAATATCCTTTAAGATGAACAAGCGGTATAACTTTCCAATAACGGGCGCAGACATGTGGGGCATAATGGCGAAGCCGCCCCGCGTGTATGCGTCCCAGCGAACGCAGTGAGTGTGTTAATTGGGTTGTTAGCTGCCATTGTTAAATTGAAAAATGATAGCATATACGCTAGCATGTAAACCATGAATAAAGTAGTTATTGACACCAGTGTACTTATTAGCGCCCTGATTGGCAAAACAGGGCCAGCCCGAGAAGTGATAAGGCAATGCTTGTTGGGGGATTTAAAGCCGCTGATTAGCACGACCTTATTCTTGGAGTACGAAGCAGTAAGCAAGCGAGACAAAATTAAAGAATTGTGCCCGCTTACCGAGGACGAAGTGAGCGAGTTGCTAGCAGCATTTTTTAGTGTTTGCGTATGGGTTCAGATACATTATTTGTGGCGGCCAAATTTAAAAGATGAAGGCGATAACTTTCTTATAGAGCTTGCATTGGCAGGAAATGCCGAGAGCATTATTACGAATAACCTAAAAGACCTGAAAAATGCGGAATTACAATTTGATGGTTTGAAAGTGTTAGCGCCTGAAGATTATTTGAGAGGAGTTTAATATGTCCACTTTAACTGTACGTCTACCAGACGATAAGCATAATCGATTGAAGGCTTTGGCAGCGCATAAAAAGTTGAGCTTAAATAAATTGATAGAAGAATTGTCTACGCAAGCGATAGCTGAATTTGATACTGAGGTAAGATTTAAGGCGATTGCTGCTACTGGAGACAAAAAGAAAGGTTTGGAACTTCTAGATAAGCTTGATTCACACTTTGGCAGCTAACACTAAGCTTTGGGGCGCTAGCACGTGGGCTAAAATCCGAACGAAGTGAGTCAGCCCACGTGTTAGCGTCCCAGCGACCGAAGGGAGTGCCAACAGCGTTTTGTTAGGCGTACAACTGAAAGTACGCAGCTTTGCTGCCACCACTAGCCAAATAGACCGCATATTTAAATTAGTGAATTTGAGATAAAACAACCCTGTGTGAAAAGCCAGATGTTAACGGCATTGCTGGATAAAAGAGCGAGTTTAGAAAGTTGGTGATGCAGAATGTTGGCGTTGCGGTGTTGATAAAAAGCGCGTTGCTAAAGACGTTGAAACTACCGAAAAAGTAAGCGGTAAAGACAACCTAGCGAAACAGCCTTGATGTCTGAATGTCACGTCTAAACCCACTTTTTTATGCTGTAAGTAAATGACGCCTAACTTTTAAATAAGGGGCGCAGACGCGTGGGCTAAAATGCGAAGCAGCCCACGTGTATGCGTCCCAGCGAACGCAGTGAGTGACTTAATTTTTTTGTTAGGTGACATGCCTATAAAACGCCCTCAAATACTAATGTTAAAATAACAGCTAATAAGCCAGCAGGCACGCAATAGATAAAAAGTTTAGCGCGAAACAATGCTGATTTTTGAAGCTTTTCATCGTTAAATTGGGGAAACAAAATGGGTAAAAAAGAAAATGTAATTCCTGCCACAAACTTGTCGTTACTATACTGTTCTCGGTGCGCCCAAAAAGAGAACTGGTTAAATATTGCGGAAACAACCCCAACAAAAATAAACAGAGCTCCAAGATAAAGAATGACTAACGAAGCGGTATTCTCAATCACACCGGTCACCTAACACTAAGCTTTGGGGCGCTAGCACGTGGGCTAAAATCCGAACGAAGTGAGTCAGCCCACGTGTTAGCGTCCCAGCGACCGGAGGGAGCGCCAACAGCGTTTTGTTAGGCGTACAAAGGAACGTACGCAGCGTTGCTGCCACCACTAGCCAAATAGACCGCATATTTAAATTAGTGAATTTAAGATAAAACAACCCTGTGCGAAAAGCCAGATGTTAACGGCATTGCTGGATAAAAGAGCGAGTTTAGAAAGCTGGTGATGTTGAATGTTGGCGTTGCGATGTTGATGAAAAGCGCGTTGCTAAAGCCGTTGAAACAACCGAGAAAGCTAGCCGCGAACACGGCCTAGCGAAACAACCTTGATGCTGGAATGTCACAACTGAACCAACATTTTAATGCTGTAAGTAAATGACGCCTAACTTTTAAATAAGGGGCGCAGGCACGTGGGGCATAATGGCGAAGCCGCCCCGCGTGTATGCGTCCCAGCCTGCGTAGCAGGCGACTTGATTTTTTTGTTAGGCATGTTCGTCCACAACCTTCAGTTGCGATATGTCTATAACCCTTACATGTGTTTGGTAATAGTATTTACCAGTAGGCTTGCCATCTGATAAAAATGCAATCTTAACCCGCTGAGCCTTACCATTAACTACTATTGCTTTATTTAAAAAATATTCCTGCGGCGGCATTCCATATTTAGCTGATAATTGTGAAATTACTTTTGGGTGTAGAGCGACTGTTACTGCTCTCTGATCACGATAGTCTTTTTCAGTATTTAAATAGACATATTGCCCTTGGCTACCAGTTGCGACTATTTGAAGAGTGTATTGACCAGGAACACCTTTGGGCGCTGAATCTGCCGCGGCCTTTATTATTTCCATCGGATCTGAGAACGTAGATGTAGTGTGCGAGGTTGTGGAAGTGCAACCAGCGAGTAAGAAGATAAAAGCTAAAACAACATTTTTCATAATTTATTTCCTTATAAATGCCTAACTTTAAGCTAAGGGGCGCTAGCATGTGGGCTAAAATCCGAACGAAGTGAGTCAGCCCACATGTTAGCGTCCCAGCGACCGAAGGGAGTGGCTTGAGCGTTTTGTTAGGCGTACAACTGAAAGTACGCAGCTTTGCTGCCACCACTAGCCAATTAGCCAGCTTGTTTAAATTATTGAATTTAAGATAAAACAACCCTGTGCGAAAAGCCAGATGTTCACGGCAATGCTGGATAAAAGAACGAGTTTAGAAAGCTGATGATGCAGAATGTTGGCGTTGCGATGTTGATGAAAAGGGCGTTGCTAAAGCCGATGAAACTACCGAAAAAGCAAGCCGTAAAGACAACCTAATGAAACAACCTTGATGCTGGAATGTCACGGTTAAACCCACTTTTTTATGCTGTAAGTAAATGACGCCTAACACCCCAAGAAGGGGCAATTACACGGGGGCTATAATAAGGAACGAAGTGACGGGAGCCCACGTGTTATTGTCCCGCTTACTTGGCTTGTTATAAGGGCTTACCACTGATGCGTAGTTGCTACTACAACTGCTGCAAGATAGTTTGCAAACCCAATAGCTCTAATCGCTCTTTCATTGAAAATTGGTGTAGCTGCTTCTTTCTCTGTCTTAAATACAAGTTGTGCTGGCGGAATATATTTGTACAAAAAACTTTGGTACTTAACTATTAAGAATTCCATATGTCGCGGAATGAAAGCCAGCCAAGAACCAAACACAACAAAAGCGACTATGCGCCAAGTTACCTCTTCCATTTAAGAGCCTTATAACGCTAAGCTTTGGGGCGCTAACATGGGGCTATAATCGCGAAGCGGCCCCGTGTTAGCGTCCCAGCGACCGGAGGGAGTGCCAACAGCGTTTTGTTATGGCTTTTTCCCTGGGGGTTTTGGCTTGGGCAAATTGTGGTTTCTAACATTACGAGGTCCCGGCGGTGGCGGCGGAGGTGGCGGTTGTTTGGACATATTTTACCTCTTAAGTTAAAGCCATTATTTTTAAAACGATGGTTGCAATTAAAGCTAGAAACAAACTAACGCTCAACGCCCTTACCGTAAAGTAAAGTTGCTCGGAGCGATAGTCATTATTTTTGGCATTGAAGGAGCCATATTCTGTGTAACTTTCTAAAAGGAATTTATTGAAGTAAGACTTAACAAAATCTTCTTTTTCATCAAACTCTGCGTAAGTTGACTCTAGAGTCTGGTAGTAGTTTTGTATGTCTTTAGCCGTAGGCATATACTGATCGATCAGTCCCGACCAGCAATTTTTAAAATGATAGCACGCAATAAATAACGAAATAGATGCAAAGAATAGGAGTATATAGAAAACGAAGTTTTCACAAGTAGTGAAAGAGTTTGTGTCAAAATTAAACACATATGAAATAAGCCCGAAAATGGCGACAATGACTGCCATGGGTAGGTTCAGACGAGCATTAATTTTTTCCCTTCGCTCTATCTCAAAAAGATACATCTTTTCATAAAGCTTTAAATTTTCATCATTTTTCAATTTAAATCATCCTTGAGCCATAACACTTTACTAGACCCCAAAACGGTCTGTCTAAACACACCATCATGGGGTTTTTAATTTTATCAATTTTGTTAGATTACCCTCTAACTTCTCATAATAAAACAATAAATTTAAATGGTGTTTTTTGCTCATGAGTTAAAAGTACCAAAATGGTGTGTTAGGTGGGAGAGGTGTACTTCACGCATGCTCAGTAAAAACTATGCTTGTAGTCAGTTATGTTTCCGAAAGGCTTTAGATACGCTGTTTTTATTTTTTGAGTATGTATGCGGTCTAATTTCTTAACCATTTTATACAACCATATGATGATGAAGCGCTATGCTAAGCGCACTATTCAAACCTACCTTACATGGATTTCAGACTACATCCGGTTTCACAATATGGTACATCCGAAAGAGCTCGACGCAGTTCATGTGGAAGCGTATTTAACCTACTTATCAACAAAGCGTAAAACCGCACAATCTACCCAAGCTACGGCATTGAATGCATTGGTTTTTCTCTACAACAAGTTTCTAGAACAGCCTTTGCCTGAAGACATGAATTTTGTCGGCAGTGGTCGCGAGCGCAAGCTTCCTGTGGTGTTAACGCAAAACGAGGTAAAAGCGTTGCTATCCCGTGTCAGTCAAAACCACTATTTAGCTGTTGCAATGCTGTATGGAAGTGGTCTTCGTTTAATGGAGTGTGTACGTTTACGTGTTGGCGATATCGACTTTGACTATAAGTGCGTTCGAATTTGGTTTGGAAAGGGTGGAAAACATAGAGTTGCTACATTATCGGAAGCCTTATTACCTTTGTTAAAAAGTCACATCTCTCATGCCGAAAGCCTTTTATCTCACGATCTCAACGTTAATGACTTTGCGGGTGCATGGATACCTCATGGATTGCGTAAAAAATACAAAGATAGAAATAAAACCATGGAGTGGCAGTATTTATTTCCTTCGGCAAAATTAAGTATCGATCCAGAAAGTAAACTGCTACGACGGCATCATATCGATGAGAAGCAAATTCAACGTGCGGTTTCTCGTGCTGCTCACGACGCAGGTATTATTAAACACGTTACACCGCATACACTTCGTCATTCATTTGCCACGCACTTATTGCAGTCGGGTGCTGATATTCGCACTGTGCAAGATCAGCTAGGTCATGCCGATGTGCGCACTACGCAAATCTATACGCACATTTTGCAGCAAGGTGGCAATGGTGTGGTAAGTCCGTTGTCGAATCTTGTTTTTTAAACTCACTATTTCAGATATAACAAAAAAGGGCCCGAAGGCCCTTTCAAAAACTTAGCTATCCAAGCGCTAATCCAAGTGCTTAGTCAAACGCTTATACGCGTTCAAATACAGTAGCAATACCTTGGCCTAATCCAATACACATGGTCGCTAAGCCTAGCTCTACATCTTGCGATTCCATCAGATTAATCAAGGTACCTGAAATACGAGCACCTGAACACCCTAATGGGTGGCCTAATGCAATAGCGCCGCCGTTAAGGTTAATTTTATCATCCAGGTTATCCATCCAGCCTAACTGCTTAACGCAAGATAGTGCCTGAGCAGCAAACGCTTCGTTAAACTCGGCCAACTGAATGTCGTCCATCGTTAAGCCTGCGCGTTTAAGTGCTTTTTGTGTTGCCGGTACGGGGCCGTAACCCATAATAGCGGCGTCACAACCTGCTACTGCCATTGCGCGAATTTTCGCACGTGGCGTTAAGCCTAGCTCTTTCGCTTTATCGGCAGACATAAGCAGCATGCCTGATGCACCGTCCGACAGCGCCGAAGATGTACCCGCCGTTACCGTACCGTTTACAGGGTCAAATACGGGGCGAAGCGCCGCCATACTTTCTGCTGTACTTTCAGGGCGAATAACTTCGTCATGACTAATTAGCTTAAGCGTACCGTCTGCGTCGTGACCTTCCACAGGCACAATCTCGTTAGCCCAGCGGCCTTCAAGGTGTGCTTTGTGTGCTAGCTGGTGAGAGCGTGCGCCAAAGGCGTCCTGCATTTCACGGCTAATTCCGTTTTGACGACCAAGCAGCTCTGCCGTCATACCCATCATGCCCGATGCTTTTGCGGTATATTTTGCAAGGCCAGGGTGGAAGTCGATGTTGTAGTTCATCGGTACGTGACCCATGTGCTCAACACCACCAATCATGTAAATGTCACCACGGCCGCTCATAATGCCACTTGTGGCATCGTGAAGGGCTTGCATTGAAGAGCCACACAAACGGTTAACGGTTACCGCACCTGTGGTGCGTGGAATTTGTGTAAGCAGCTGTGCGTTACGTGCAACGTTGAAGCCTTGTTCTTTGGTTTGCTGTACACAGCCCCAAATAATATCTTCTATGTCAGCTGGGTTTACATTTGGGTTGCGCTCTAATAGCGCAGTCATTAGTGCAGCAGAAAGGTCTTCTGCACGAACATGTCTAAATACGCCACCCTTAGAGCGTCCCATAGGGGTGCGTACGCAATCGATTACTACGACGTCTTTCATTTATATTCTCCTAAGGATTAAGCGAAGTAAGATTTACCTTCAGCGGCCATCTTGCGAACGCCATCTGAAATTTGGTAAATCGGGCCAAGGTCAGCGTACTTGTCTGCAAGCGCTACAAAGTTTGCTAATCCCATTGTTTCAATCCAACGGAAAACACCACCGCGGAACGGCGGGAAGCCTAAGCCGTAAAGTAGCGCCATGTCTGCTTCTGCAGCACTGTCTACAATACCTTCTTCTAGGCAGCGAATAGCTTCATTAGCCATCGGCACCATAAGGCGAGCAATAATGTCTTGTGCGTCAAAATCTTTCTTCTCAGAAACGATAGGAGCTAACAGACTATAGGTTTCATCGGCAGCCACTTTCGTTGGCTTACCACGCTTGTCTTTGCCGTAGTTATAAAACCCTTTGCCGTTTTTCTGGCCTAAACGCTTTTCTTTATAAAGTACGGTCACTGGGTCATCGCCAAGGCGTGCCATACGCTCAGGAATGCCAGCAGCCATAACGTCAGCCGCGTGATCGCCGGTATCAATACCTACTACATCCATAAGATAAGCAGGGCCCATTGGCCAACCGAATTGTTTTTCCATTACTTTATCAACGGCGACAAAGTCTGCGCCATCAAGCAATAGTTGGCTAAAGCCAGCAAAGTATGGAAACAATACGCGGTTAACTAAAAAGCCTGGGCAGTCGTTCACTACAATAGGCGTTTTGCCCATGCGTAGTGTTGTTGCCACAACAGCATTAATGGTGTCTTCAGACGTTTTCTCACCGCGAATAATTTCAACAAGCGGCATGCGGTGCACTGGGTTGAAGAAGTGCATACCACAGAAACGCTCTGGCTTATCTAAGCTTTCTGCTAGCTGGTTAATGGAGATAGTTGATGTGTTAGAGCAAATGATGGCGTCGTCGGCAACGTTTTGTTCTGTTTCTTTAAGCACTATCCCTTTTACTTTCGGGTTTTCTACTACCGCTTCAATAACTAGGTCAGCATCTTTTATGGCGCTGTACTCAAGGGTTGGCGTAATGGCGTTCAGTGTTTTCGCCATTTTAGACGCGTCTACTTTGCCACGCTGCATGCCTTTACCTAGAATACTGGCCGCTTCATTAAGGCCAAGGTCTAACGCATCGGTGTTGATATCTTTCATCACTACCGGCATGCCTTTTACTGCGCTTTGGTAAGCAATACCGCCGCCCATAATACCAGCGCCAAGTACCGCATTTAGCTTGATGTCTTTCTTGTTGGCTTTGGCTTGTTTCTTGCCCTTGCTTTTTACTAGCTGATCGGCAAGGAAAATACCAATTTGCGCTTTTGCTGCATCGGTTTTCGCAAGGGCTACAAAGCCTTCATTTTCAACTTTAAGTGCGCCGTCACGGTCCATGCTGGCCGCTTTTTGTACGGTTTCTACCATTTTGTGTGGCGCAGGATAATGTTTACCTGCTTGTGCAAACACCATGGCTTGCGCGGTAGAGAAGCTCATAGTGGCTTCGTTTTTATTCAGTTGAAGTGGCGCTTTCTTCTGAGCACGACGAGCGCCCCAGTTAAGGTCGCCTGATACTGCATCTTTGAGCATCGATAGCGCGCTTGTTGCGAGAGCTTCTGGTGCCACTACCGCATCAACAGCGCCTTCGGCCATTGCTTTGGCTGCTTTTCTGTCGCGGCCCGTTGTCATCCACTCCAGTGCATTATCGGCACCAATAAGGCGTGGTAAACGCACTGTGCCACCAAACCCAGGCATAAGGCCCAGTTTTACTTCTGGCAAACCTATGCTTGCTGTCGTGTCAGCAACGCGAAGGTCACAGGCTAGCGCCATTTCACAACCGCCACCAAGTGCAAAACCGTTCACCGCTGCAATTGTAGGGAAAGGCAAATCTTCAAAGCGATCGAATACTTGTGAGGTGTTAGCCACCCACTCTAGTACTTCTGCATCGTCCATGGCAAAAAGGCCAGTGAACTCGGTAATATCAGCACCAACAATAAAGGTGCTTTTTGCTGAGCGAACTACTAAGCCTTTTACGTCGCCTTTGGCAACGAGCGCTTTGGTTGCTTCGTCAAGTTCAGATACCGTTTGACGGTCAAACTTGTTTACTGAACCTTCAGCATCGAATACTAGCTCAGCAAAGCCGTCATCTAGCGGACTGACGGAAAGACTTTTGCCTGTGTATATCATTATCATCTCCTTCGGCATTGGCCAGGATGTTAGTAAATTAAATCCAACTGTGTCGTAGGGCAGTATCAATTTACCAACGCGTTAAGGTGGCTACAGGTTTTACAAAGCCACACAAAATTCCAACAAAAATTCAAACTTCTGTTTCAATGTGTCATAAGGTAGTGGTCGGATGACTTAAATTCAAGAGTAAATATCGAATTCACGCTTCATTTCGGTGTTGGTGGTTGTATAATGAGCATATTCAGCGCAAAGCGCCAATCCAATATAAGAATAAACGGCAATAAGTCTTCCTATGTTTGTAAAGCATTGCTAACGATGTAAAACATGATTAGGGGCAGTCGGCACAACATCTTCAACGGCATGGAGCCAATCTGTTAACCCGCATTACACAGCTTTTACTAGGTATTTACAGGGCGTAGTAAAAGCATTAATTAGGTGCGTAAGAAGCACTTATATGGTCATCATAGCAACATATGCTGCTCGTGGGCGTTCACGGCGATTCATACAGGTAAGGTATAACGAGCAACTCAACGTTTTTCACGTTAGTGCAAAGCAGGTTGAGTTCAATACAAGATAGGGGGCTTTTTGTGTCTACATCTCTTCGTTGGTCGCGTTTGTTTCGTCTTCGCGACACTGCTGTTAGTCTGCATCCTTTGCAAGCTACTAAAATAGTGCGGCCCAGTCTTTTATCACATTGCGCAACGCTATTGCTTTGTATACTGTCACCATCTTCTTTGTATGCTGCTCAGCACAATACACAGTCTCAAGCGCTCACATTACCGCACGATATCTACGCTGAAAAACGCCAGCAGTTTCTCACTTTAGAAGAAAAACTTCGCACTTACTCCCGTCGTCGTATTAACGATTTCAACGGCGAAATTTATGCACTGGCCGATTATCCACTTTACCCTTATTTACTGCGTTTGAAATTAGAGCGCACTATGTCCATTAACACAAAACGCGATGTAGAGCAGTTTCTGCACGATTACCACGAACAGCCAGTTAGCTATGGCTTGCGTTATCAGTGGCTCAACTATTTGGCAAGCCGCAATCATCAACGGGCATTTCTTGACAGTTACCGCAGCGGAATGGGCGCCAAACTTACCTGTACTTCACTAAACTATCGCTTACAAAATGGCGAGCCTGCAGAACAAGTGTTACGAGATGTAGACACCCTTTGGCTACATGGTCAATCTCAACCCGATGAGTGCGATCCGCTCTTTGTAAAGTGGAAAAAGGCGGGGCTAATGTCGCCAGCTATGGTAATAAAGCGTATTGAAATTGCGGCTAAAGAGAAAAACAGGCGCATCATTCCTTACCTAAAGCGTCAACTTCCTGCTAGTGACCAGTACATTGCAGATATCTGGCTATCGGTTACGCGCAATGTCAGCAGTGTGCAAAAAAAAGGGCTATTCCCGCTAAAGAACAAACAAAGCGAAATAGAAGCGCTGGTGTGGTCTCTCGAAAAACTGGCGTGGCAACAGCCAACCCTCGCGGCAGAGGTTTATGCTCGATACGAACATAAAGGGATATTTTCAGCAGCGCAGCGCCATGTCATAAATCGTGCAATTGCGCTTAGCTATACATTAGAGAAGTCGCCACAGGCACATGATTGGTTGGAGAAGGCACATGCACCTGGCGCTAGTGACGATATAACGCTATGGCATGTAGCACACCTTCTTCGTACTAAGCAGTTCGATGAAGTCGTCCGCATTATTGAGAGCGCGCCAGAGACGTTGAAAAATAAAGCTAACTATCGCTACTGGCTTGCCCGGTCGCTAGAACAGTCGGGGCAGCCCATGCGCGCTACCGTGCTGTATCAACTGTTAGCAAAAGAGCGTCACTATTATGGCTTTATGGCAAGTGCGCATATTAACGCCTCACCATCGTTAAAAAATAATCCTGCACCGAAAAATAGTAGCGCTATTGCAAAGCTTGCCGTTACACCGGCTACTCTGCGAGCGGTAGAGTTTTTTCGCCTCAACCGATCTACCGAAGCAAGACGAGAGTGGTATTACTTGTTAAGTCACATACCGAACGGTCAAATAACTGACGCAGGGATATTGGCCTACGAGTGGGGATTATACGATCAGGCAATTAGCAGTTTTGCGAGAAGTGGCTATTGGGATGACGTAGAGCGTCGTTTCCCTCTCGCCTTTAATGACGTTTTCAGTGAAAAGGCAGAGGCGCACAATATTTCTACCTCTTTTGCGATGGCTATAGCTCGGCGAGAGAGTTCGTTTAGAAGTGATGCTGTATCGCCTGTAGGCGCGGCTGGCTTAATGCAATTAATGCCCGGTACGGCAAAATATGTAGCGCAAACCAAAGTAAGTCAAAGTCAGCTTTTTGATGTCAATGATAACGTAGAATTCGGCGTGCAGTACTTGCGTTATCTGATGGATAAGTTAGATAACAACCCAGTACTGGTATCGGCCTCTTACAATGCTGGATGGAGAAAGGTGTTAGAGTGGCTGCCCGTGAACGAAGCGCTGCCGGTGGATATCTGGATTGAAAATATCCCTTATAAGGAAACCCGCGCCTACGTAAAAGCGGTAATGGCATATCAACATATCTACGAGCAGCAGCTTGGTAGCAGTAACAATATCTTTCCTCAGCTAACTTCGGATATGATCCCATCGGCAGACGCTGTGAGTACACATCCAGTAACGGGGGTTATGCAGTTAGCGCCAAAATAGAAGCGCTGTCATATTTTTAGATAGAAGCATTGCCCAACCTTGGCAATATTGTCACGGAACAAAGAATACATTCACTGCCTAGCGTTTTGCTATCTAAGGTTAGTTGGTAGTGCCATATTTGATTTGGCTAGGATCCAGTTTCGGATGGTATGTGTGCTAAGAACCAGTGTGATTGGGCTTTAGTCGGCAGGTAGACACTTTCGTACTGCAGTTAATCGTAGGAGTATCAATAAGAGCAAAGGCTCATGATAAACTCCTCATTGAGTCAATTTCAGTAAAGTAACAAAAAACTCAGTTTTGAAAGCACGGTCATTTATTAACATGATAAACAATAGCACTATGCTAAAAAGCTAGGTATTCAACAACAAAGCATTACAAAACTAACAACGAATAAGATAAGAGGGGCTATGTCGCACCATAAATTAACCTACGAACAGCATATAGAAGAGTTACAAGCTAGAACACGCGAAGCATTGCAGCGTGAAGGACTCGACGGACTAGTCATTCACTCAGGCCAAGGCAAGCGTTTATTTTTAGATGATAACCACTATCCATTTAAAGTGAACCCGCAGTTTAAAGCGTGGTTGCCGGTAATTGATAACCCTAACTGTTGGTTGGTCGTTAACGGTGAAGATAAGCCAACACTTATCTTTTATCGCCCTGAAGACTTTTGGCACAAAGTGCCGCCTGAGCCCAACGATTTTTGGACAGACAGCTTTAACATTGTACTGCTACAGCAAGCCGACGCAGTAGAAAAGCACCTTCCGTATGACAAATCTCGTATGGCGTATGTTGGCGAATACATTGAGGTAGCGAAAGCCCTTGGCTTCGATAACGTGAATCCAGACAGAGTGCTGCATTACTTACACTATCAACGCGCTTACAAAACAGATTACGAGCTAGACTGTATGCGTGAAGCCAACAAGCTTGCCGTGGCCGGCCATCGAGCTGCAGAACAAGCGTTCCGCGAAGGCAAGAGCGAGTTTGATATCAACTTGGCGTATGCTGCTGCATGTAGGCAGGGCGATAACGACGTGCCCTACACCAGTATTGTTGCACTTAACGAGCACGCGTCTATTTTGCACTACATGCAGTGCGACAATATTGCACCAAAAGCATCCCGCTCGTTTCTTATTGATGCGGGCGCCACTTATAACGGTTACGCGGCTGATATCACTAGAACCTATAGTCAAAACTCATCACTATTTACAGATTTGATAAAAGCGGTAGACAAGGTCACGCTAACACTAGCTGATAGCTTGAAGCCTGGAGTGGCATATACCGATATTCACCTACTGGCCCACGACGGTATTGCTCAAATTCTTCACGACACAGGTGTAGTTAACTTAAAGCCTCAAGATATTGTAGAAATGGGGATAACACGTACTTTCTTCCCTCATGGTATTGGTCACTTCCTTGGGCTTCAGGTACACGATGTCGGCGGGCTTGTGAATGATGACAGAGGCACGCCCAAAACGGCGCCAGAAGATCATCCGTTTTTACGCTGTACTCGTGTAGTCGAGCCTCGTCAGGTATTTACTATTGAACCAGGGTTGTATTTTATTGACAGTTTGCTTCGCGACTTAAAAGCAACGCCAGCGTCAAAATACATCAACTGGGACACAGTGGATGAGTACAAGCCATTTGGCGGTATTCGTATTGAAGACAATATTATTGTGCACCGTGATAAGAACGAAAATATGACGCGGGAACTCGATCTCAATTAAACGGCATAGTCATAAACAGTAAAAAAGAGCAGCGATTCGCTGCTCTTTTTGGTTGCTGTACATGGGCATGAACAGCTGTAACCGAGTTAGCTAGCCCCTTTTGATAAGCACGTTGGAAGCGTAAATCTATGTTTGACACCAGTATTATCAACCTACTTATTGTTGTTACCATCGCGGGTCTAGCTATGCCAGCAGGGGCCGTGCTGGCAACCTATGAGCATATTCAGCCACAGTGGCGAGAGCAGGAGATACGGCATGGAATTATAGCTTTAGGAGCTGGGGCCTTGATATCGGCGGTAGGGCTTGTGCTTGTACCGAAGGGAGTAGAGAATTTACCTCTTTTTGCAGCCATAGCGTGCTTTATCTGTGGCGCACTTGCGTTTATGTTCCTTGATATTTACTTAGCGAAAAAGAAAACCGCGGGCAGTCAGTTTGCGGCCATGCTAAGTGACTTTGTGCCTGAGTCTATAGCATTAGGTGCAACTGCCGCGCTTGGTGGCTCTACCATGCTGTTGGGCGCGTTAATTGTGGTACAAAATTTACCTGAAGGGTTCAATGCTTATCGTGAAATGGTGCCGAAAAATAAAAAGCGCAGCACAAAGTTAATTTCTATCTTTGTGATAATGGCATTGCTGGGGCCCATTTTCAGCTTAGTGGGCTACTTCTATTTGGCACAGTTTCCTGTCATCACTAGCGGCATTATGGTGTTTGCTGCGGGTGGCATTTTGTATTCGGTTTTTCAGGATATTGCACCGCAAATACGGGTGGAAAATCATTGGCTACCGCCGTTAGGGGGGATATTGGGTTTTCTGGTTGGCATTATCGGGCATATGCTGGATGGGTAACGACATAATTAAAAACGACATAACTAATGGCTACCCTGTTATACCCAATAAGCAACCCTATCTGCTGGTAATCGCGAATGGATTCTATTGACTAACTAGTCCGCTCTACTGACATATAAGCCAGTGAAATTAATGCGTCTTTGTATTGCGAATCTGGAATAGACGCTAGGCTTTCTATCGCCATATCAACTTCGTTTTGTGCGCACTGTCTAGTGTAATCCAGTGCTCCCGTGGCTTCCATTATCCCTTGAATACGCGTGAGGTGAGCTAAGCCATTACTCTGCTCAATGGCGTCTCGAATAAGCATTTTATCATCGTCGTTCTGGGCATGCCACATGGCGTATAGTAAGGGCAGGGTGGGTTTGCCTTCGGCTAGGTCATCACCTGCGTTCTTACCCATTTCTTCACTGTCTGCCATGTAGTCAAGCAAATCGTCAGCTAGCTGAAAAGCGGTGCCCAAGTGCTTACCGTATTCTTGCATGGCGTGTTCAATGGCCTCGCTTTGGTCTGTTAATACTGCGGCAAGTTGTGTGGCAGCTTCAAACAGGCGGGCCGTTTTACCATAAATAACGTCAAAATAACGGGCCTCGGTTGTGTTGGCGTCGTTGCAGTTCATAAGCTGTAGCACTTCGCCTTCGGCAATCTGGTTCGTCGCTTCAGACAAAATCTGCATGACTCGCATGCGCTTAAGGCTCACCATCATTTGAAATGAGCGGGTATACAAAAAATCGCCAACCAATACAGATGCTTGGTTACCAAAAACCGCGTTTGCGGTTTCCCGTCCTCTGCGCATAGTCGATTCATCAACAACATCATCGTGAAGTAACGTCGCGGTGTGAATAAATTCAACGATAGCCGCCAGCGTATGATGGTCGTTGTTTTCAATCCCCATTGCTCGCGCGCTAAGTACCGTTAGAAGAGGGCGTAAGCGCTTACCACCGCTATTAACAATGTAAAAGCCAAGCTGATTGATAAGTGCAACGTCGGAGTCTACTTGTTCTTGAATCAGTGTGTTGACTGCTTGCATATCGTCGCTAGACAGTGCGCGAATTTGGTCTATATCCATAGGCATGGCAATAAATACTTACTCTTACTATTGGTGCTGTGTTGAGGGCGATTGTACCTTAATGCCACATACTATCCACCAAATTGTCCCAAAAAATCACAGTTTAACGCATTTGAAATGTAAAGGTTAAAACTGCGTTGCGTAGCAATTTAATACGCACGGTTTGCCCTTGAAGATTCAAATGCTTATATCAGCGCTTGCCGTGCCCTATCGCAATATTCATATGGTGTTGATTCAAGCCGTCCTCTTATAAAATACTGAGGAGCCACACCATCTGCACAGCGCACATTCATGATGCTCTCTTTGCAGTAACATCAAATATTGTTAAATTTGCAGGTTTCGCAATGTTTCTTGTCGAAATAGGTTGTTTTCTTACTTTTTCCAGCACTAAAGAAAGCATAGACGCCTAACTTATCATTACTTTTCTTTATGGCACGTGCACTCACAAAATCACATTGCTACTAGCTTAATTAGTCCTAACATTATCGAAACGTGGCTGCGCGTCGTCGTACCCAGCTATGAGTCGGGATGTCTCTTAGTTGAAATTGAGCTCTTGGTGCCAATAGACACGCTGCCTCAGTGCGTTCTTAGATACAAAAACGAACGAAGTAAAAACGATCGCCAGAACTTATATGTGACAGATTCGAGATAAAACACAGTGTAAATACAACGCCATGTCATATTTTTTGCATTTTTTATCCATATTGATGTGATTGAAGCTGCATCAAATAAGCAATTGAGGCATAATCCAACTCATGTTGGAAAAATAATCATTTTTTCTACGAATCGGGCTTGTGATTTACAGATGTTTCACGTAGAATTTGCGCCCTGTTTTTTGAATTGACGCGTCAGTGGACGCAGAGCGGAGTTAACTATGTACGCGGTTTTCCAAAGTGGCGGTAAACAACACCGTGTGGCCGAAGGCCAAACCGTTCGTCTTGAAAAAATCGAAGTAGCCCCAGGCGAAACGGTTGAATTTGACAAAGTTTTAATGGTAAGTAACGGTGACGATGTAAAAATCGGCACACCAAACGTTGCTGGTGGTAAGGTGACTGCAGAGGTGGTAACACACGGTCGAGGCGATAAAGTAACTATCGTTAAGTTCCGTCGTCGTAAGCACTCTCGCAAGCAAGCTGGTCATCGTCAGTGGTTCACGGAAGTGAAAATCACTGGTATCAACGCATAAGAGGAGCACGAACACATGGCACACAAAAAAGCTGGTGGTAGTACCAAAAACGGTCGTGATTCAGAAAGTAAACGCCTAGGTGTTAAGCGCTTTGGTGGTGAATCTGTTCTTGCTGGTAACATCATTGTTCGTCAACGTGGTACACGCTTCCACGCTGGTGACAACATGGGTATCGGTAAAGACCACACGTTGTTTGCACTGAAAGACGGCAAAGTTCAGTTCGATGTTAAAGGACCGAAAAACCGTAAATTTGTAAGCATCATTGGCGAGTAGGCTTTACGCTAACTAGCTAAGAAAGATTTCAAAAACCCCGCGTTTGCGGGGTTTTTTGTTTTATGAGACCTCATATTCATGCTTCGATATCGCACATACACACATAGCGGTATTTGCACTGAGTATATAAGCGTCAATTGTTTTTATATCCTTTAGTTTGCTACTACGCGAAAGTGGGTATTGTAGTGTAAACTTAAGGTTCCTAGTGTTAAGTAACAACCCAAGGCAACATTGCCCGGAGCGATAAATGAAATTTGTAGATGAAGCTGAAATTCGTGTTGAAGCCGGCGATGGCGGAAACGGCGTTATTGGCTTTAGAAGGGAAAAATACGTACCTAAAGGTGGCCCGGATGGCGGCGACGGTGGTGACGGTGGCAGCGTATTCTTAGTTGCTGATGAAAACCTAAATACATTGATCGATTATCGTTTCGAGCGATTTCATCGTGCTGAGCGGGGCAAAAATGGTCAAGGTTCCGATTGCATCGGTAGAAAGGGCCAAGATCTCAATGTCAGTGTTCCGGTGGGTACGCGCGCTACCGATATAGACACCGGTGAGGTCCTTGGCGATCTTACGCGACATGGTCAGCAGCTAAAGGTGGCTCAGGGTGGTTTTCACGGTCTTGGTAACGCACGCTTCAAAAGCAGTACTAACCGAGCACCACGCCAAAAAACAAACGGCACGCCGGGTGAAATTCGCAATTTAAAACTTGAGCTAATGCTGCTTGCAGACGTCGGCCTACTAGGTATGCCAAATGCAGGTAAATCTACGTTTATTCGCTCAGTGTCTGCTGCTAAACCAAAGGTAGCCGACTACCCGTTTACTACGTTGGTACCGAATCTTGGTGTTGTCCGTCAAGATGCACAGCGCAGCTTTGTTGTTGCCGATATTCCTGGATTAATAGAAGGGGCTGCTGAGGGAGCTGGTTTAGGTATTCAGTTCTTGAAGCATCTAGAACGCTGCCGTATTTTATTGCACGTGGTAGATATATTCCCCGTTGATGAAACCGACCCAGCAGAAAATGCCCGAGCTATTGTGCAAGAACTTGAAAAATATAGCCCTAAATTAGCTGAGAAGCCGCGCTGGCTCGTGTTTAATAAGGTCGACCTCCTACTCGAGGAAGAAGCCGAGGAAATTTGTCAGAAGGTTGTGGACTCGCTAGAGTGGAATGGCCCAGTATATCAAATATCGGCATTCCAAAAGCTTAATCTTGAGCCGCTTTGCCGCGATGTGATGGACTTTATCGAAACCCTTCCTGCTGAAGTTGAGGAAGAAGGTGACAAGAAGGACGTTGAGTTTAAGTGGGATACCTATCACCGGAATACCCTCGAAGCTCATGATGATTTGGTTGATGACTTAGACGACGATGGAGATTGGGACGAAGACGACTACGATGTGGACGTAGAATACCGTCGCTAAGCTAACTCTAGGTCATCACGTCCTTGTATTCAATAGCGAAAAAGCACGATGATTGTCGTGCTTTTTTGTACATGTAATTCAGTAACTGTTTGCTTGTAGTGAGATATTGATGAAAATAGCAATGATAGCCGCAATGGCAGAAAATCGTATTATCGGCGCCGATAACGACATGCCGTGGCATTTACCTGCAGATTTAAAGCACTTTAAGTCTGTAACATTGGGCAAGGCGGTCATCATGGGCAGAAAAACCTATGAGTCTATAGGGCGCGCGTTACCTGGCAGACCCAATATTGTAATGACCAGTAACAAGGAATATACGCTGGCAGACGCCACTGTAGTGCACACTCAAGCTGAAGCATTAGAAGCGGCAAAGGTGCTTTCTGCCGATAATATCAATGAAGTTATGGTTATCGGTGGCGGTACTATTTACGATGCATTTTTACATGAAGCTACCACGTTGTATTTAACCTTTATCGACTTACAGGTAAGCGGTGACACTCAGTTCCCTGACTTTCACGCTAATGGAAGCTGGATAGAAACGCAAAGAGAGTCACACGAGAGCGATGAAAAGAATAAGCATGCTTATACCTTTGTTACCTTTGAGCGTGACGGCAAGTAGGTTGTCATTGGCGGTCTAATTCGCAGTAATGTCGCCGCTGATTCAGAAAAATGCAGAACCCACCTACTTTTGTTGAGGCGTTAACGGAACCAAGGTAATGAAAAAAGCACTTAGGTAAAAACACGCTTCAAAAAATTGACGCTATAAAACAAAAATGCCGAGATCATTATTTATAATAAGCTCGGCATTTCCCTATCATTTTATTCTCGTGTGCTAGCTCACGTTTGAGTAGCAGATTGGGGTTATTTTATTTGATCAAATAAGCTTTCAAGAGTCAGCCCTTGATGGCTGAGCATGTCACGTAATCTGCGTAACGCTTCTACTTGTATTTGACGAACACGCTCTCGTGTAAGCCCTATTTCGGCACCAACATCTTCTAATGTAGAGGGTTCGTAACCTAATAGACCAAAGCGTCGTGCGAGTACTTCTCGTTGCTTAGGATTGAGTTCTTCAAGCCATGTAACAATGTTGCCTTTAATATCGTTATCCTGAAGTGTCTCTTCAGGGCTGAATTCTCTGTCATCGGCAATGATATCGAGGAGCGCTTTATCATTTTCACCACCAATGGGGGTGT
This sequence comes from Alteromonas ulvae, assembly GCF_048987005.1. Taxonomy (GTDB): domain Bacteria; phylum Pseudomonadota; class Gammaproteobacteria; order Enterobacterales; family Alteromonadaceae; genus Alteromonas. The sequence goes on from NZ_CP185261.1 coordinate 670,238, forward strand.
CCACCGATGTAATACGCTCATTCAGGCGCAGCATTTTAGTCACGTCTTCTACTGGCTTGTCTAGCGCCAACGCTATTTCTTCAGCCGTTGGTTCATGATCAAGCTTCTGCGAAAGCTCTCTCGATGCACGCAGATAAACATTTAACTCTTTAACCACATGTATGGGGAGACGGATCGTTCGTGTTTGATTCATAATGGCGCGTTCGATAGTTTGTCTTATCCACCACGTTGCATACGTAGAGAATCGAAAACCTCTTTCTGGGTCAAATTTTTCGACAGCGCGGATTAGGCCTAAGTTACCTTCTTCAATAAGGTCGAGAAGTGCAAGGCCGCGGTTGTTATATCTTCGTGCAATTTTTACCACTAGGCGAAGATTGCTAACAATCATTCGTTTGCGGGAGGCTTCGCAGCCTTTGAGTGAACGGCGAGCAAAATAGACTTCTTCCTCTGCGGTAAGCAGCGGCGAGAAGCCTATTTCACCTAAATACAATTGTGTTGCATCTAAATTTTTCGGCTGCTCGTTTTTGTTGAAAACGGCGTCATTACTTTCAGCATCAATATCGTTAGAGACTATTTCATAGTCTTTAACATCTTCTAGTACATCAATGACATTTAAGTCATCTTGAGATTTTGATTCTAAGGCTTTATTTGACTTACCCATGGTGAATCTCCTGCTTTAAGGTTTACCTTATGACATTTCTCCTTTGTCTTTTATTATTATTATTTATTTTTTTTATGTTAGTTTTTTGGCAGATATCTCAATGGGTTTAAAGACTTCCCGCGATACCTCACTTCAAAATGAAGCTTTACCGAATCAGTGCCGCTACTACCCATTGTGGCTATTTTTTGACCAGCATACACCCATTCTCGCTCTTTTACCAAAATGGTCTCGTTGTATGCGTATGCGCTTAAGAATGTATCGGTATGTTTAATAATGACTAACTTACCGTATCCTCTAAGTGCGTTACCAGAGTAGACGACTTTACCGCTTGCAGCAGCGACTATCTTGCTACCTCGTTCACCTGCTACATTAATTCCTTTATTTCCCGATTCCGCCTTACTGAAAGTACCGACAAGCTTACCTTCTGCTGGCCAAACCCACTTTTCTACTTTGTCTGGAAATGTCTTTGGCGCTGTCTTTTTGACAATGCCTGTCGACTTCTTGACGGCAGTATTATTTTGTGCTTTAACATCCTGTTCACGTTCAACATACGCCTGCGGTTTCGGTGGGTCAATGACTCTTTTGTCTAATGAGCGTGAGGTCGGATCTGTAGACCGAGTGGTCGTAACATTCGAACGCGTAGTGGAAGAGGGGGGGGTAACTGGCGCTGTTAGTCTTAGTTTTTGACCAGGGAAGATGGTGTAAGGCTCTGAAATATCGTTGAATTTTGCTATGTCTTGGTAGTCGTTTCCAGTAAACCACGCTACGGCAAATAAGGTGTCCCCTGGGCGTACTTCATACGTGCTAGCAGTATACGTTTCACTACCACTTTCTACTTGGCTATTTAGCAACACGACGGGCGCGGGAGCAGTTCTTCCCGCGCAGCCGATGATTAGTGTTAATAGTATGTAAATAAAAGGGTGGCGGTAAAAAGTGCTTGTCATTTTATCGCAAAATTAAATACGCAATACCGGCTAGAACAACCGCTGCCCAGCCGAGTATTTCAACGTATTGCCTCAGTTTTTGTTCCATTGGGGCGCCTCCCCACCGCATCAGTCCCGCGACTAAGAAGAAGCGCGCACCCCGCCCTACGGCAGAAGCAAGAACAAATGGCAAAAACGCCATCTGCAGAAAGCCTGCGCTGACGGTAAAGATTTTATAGGGGATAGGCGAGAAGCCAGCTAAGAATACTATCCATACCCCGTAGGTTTCAAACCATCCAGTAGCGGTGTCTATTCTATGTGTGTAACCCCACTTTTCGATAAGTGGTGCTAACCAAGCTTCAAAGGCAAAGTAACCCAGCCAGTAACCAGCAATTCCGCCAACAATGGAGGCTATGGTGGTAATGAAGGCGAATTTCCATGCTTTATGAGGTTGCGACATTGCCATAGGCGCAAGCATTACGTCGGGAGGTATAGGAAAGAACACCGATTCAGAAAAGCTTAAACCACCGAGGTATTTGGATGCATGCTTGTGTTTAGCCCATCGCAAGGCCATGTCGTAACATGGCTCAAAAATTTTCACATTAGGTCTCCTGCAACCAAGGGTACAAATCGAACCGATTCTATTGTGGTGGTTTGCAACTCACCATCAACGCGGTCGATACAAAGAAGCGATTGCTGTTCGTTTCCAACGGGAATAATGAGTCTGCCACCCTCTTTCAGTTGGTCACATAGGGACTGGGGTAAGCTAGAGGCGGCGGCGGTGACAATAATGGCATCGTATAAACCCTTAGATTCCCAGCCTTTCCAGCCGTCACCATGCTTCATGGCGATGTTGTGAAGGTTCAGTTGATTCATGCGCCGCTTCGCGTGGAACTGCAAAGACTTGATGCGCTCAACGCTAAACACCTGATTAAAAAGCTGTGCCAAAATCGCAGTTTGATAGCCCGAACCAGTGCCAATTTCCAGAACCCGTTCTGGCTTATTCGGGCTCTCTAATAGAAGTTCAGTCATTTTCGCTACAATGTAAGGCTGCGAAATGGTCTGCCCCTGACCGATGGGAAGGGCTGTGTTTTGATATGCTTTATGTTGCAATGCGTCTGGAAGAAACGCTTCCCTCGGCGTGCCAGCAATAGCATGTAACACAGCTTGTGAACGTATTCCTTCGTTATAAAGCAGTTGCGCTAATGCGTCTCCTTTTCTAGAAGCTCTCATGATGTTGCGTACTTTCCTATGTTGTTAGTTTTGGCAACGCTAGTGATGATATATCACACGTCTGTTATGCTGCGACAGGCGCAAACACTTTTTTTAAACTCGGTTTATGGGGGACAGCGTTTCTACACATTCACGCAACACCGATGTTGCAAAACACCCGCTAGGTAAACCAAATGAAATAGTAAATGAATCGCCTTTACTCTGCCATGTTAAGTCTGAAGGCCAAATCTTAATGGCACGTCTCTCTTGTTCAAACCCACATTCGCTTAGAAAACTTGTTACTTCAGGATGAGCTGCTGCTACGGTATGTTCAATATTTGCTGCATCCTCTTCAGTGGCAAGTTTGCCTTTACCCCACAGTGGGGCAGAGGGGCTTACATCCTTTGCAACGTATCGAGATTGACTTTGTTCTTTATCGCCACGGTTGATAAAAAAGCTATTTGAGCCGGACAGGATCAGTGCGTCACCCGTAATGGCCGTATCAAACACATTCTGTTCTAGGCGCTGAGAAAGCATTTCATTAAATAGCCAGCTGCGAAGGGCTGACAGTGCCATAGAGCGTTTGTTTCTATGACGTATGGTTTCGCCGTTTATCATGCGTTCGGCCATCACCAAGTTGCCGCCGCGCTGTACTTCACCCATGTCGTTTAAGCGCATAACGCCAAAACGTTGCTCTCCGTAGTAGTTGGGAACGCCGTGAGTTGCAATGTCTTCGAGACGCTCTGTAATGGCTTCAGGGTGCACCACTTGTCTAAGGGTAATGGTGAAGTGGTTACCCTTTAGTTGGCCCGTACGCAGCTTCTTATTGTGCCGAGACTGCTTTATCACTCTTACCCCTTCCAGATCCCAGTCACTAAAATCAAAATCTTCCACACCCGGTGCGTGTATGCCAAACCACTGCTGTGTAACGGCATATTTATCTTTGCGACCCGCGTAGCTTATTTGTCTAAGCGGTAGGTCGACAAACTTGGCCAATTGCTCAGCAACAAAAGCAGTATTGGTGTTAGTTTTTTCAATAAAGATGAACTGATGTTCGCCTTCACCGCATGGCTCGTAGCCTAAGTCCTCAACGACTTGAAAATCATCTGCTTGAAACTTAAAAATGCCGGTGGAGACGGGTTTGGCAAAGTAATAGTGCCAGTGTTCGGTATCTAATGGTTTCATGCTTTTTTTAATAACACCACGGCGTGTGATGCAATCCCTTCTTTTCTGCCTGTATATCCAAGCTTTTCTGTTGTGGTGGCTTTAACGTTAATGTCGTCGATATCAACATGACAGTCTTCTGCAATCCGTGCACGCATTTCATCGATGTATGGCGCCATCTTTGGCGTTTGCGCCACAATGGTCATGTCGGCATTCGACACCTCATAGCCCTTATCTCGCGCTACACTAACAACGTGCCTTAGTAGCACTCTGCTGTCTGCGCCAGCATAGTCATCGTCGGTATCTGGAAAATGCTTTCCAATATCGCCAAGTGCCGCAGCGCCCAATATGGCATCGCAGAGCGCGTGGAGTAATACGTCTCCGTCGGAGTGTGCAACTAGCCCCTGAGTGTGCTCTATACTAACGCCACCAATGGTGATGGGGCCTTCGCCACCAAACTTGTGTACGTCAAATCCGTGTCCTATTCGCATGCAAAAGGTGCCTTTAATTTTTGATGTAGATAGAATTCTGCTAATGGTAGGTCCGCCGGGTGCGTAATTTTAATATTCGCCGGACTGCCATTGACCATACCCACTCTGTATCCCGCATACTCCATGGCCGACGCTTCGTCTGTTATCTCAACGCCGTCGGATAAACCTTTCTCCAACGCATTTAGCAGTAGGGATGCTGGAAATAGCTGTGGTGTTAAAGCATGCCATAAATTGGCTCTGCTTTCAGTGTGAGACACCACGCTTAGTGAAGAGTTAGCAGGGCTATTAGAGCATTCTTGATTTGAAACGGCTCTTTTCATTGTATCTCGTACCGGCGTGGCAAGAATGCCGCCAGTCACGGTACTGTCGTTAATCACATTAAGTAGCGCAGAAATATCGTCTTGTGACACGCAAGGACGTGCTGCATCGTGAACAAGTGCCCATTCATCACCGTGTAATGCTTTAATGCTGTTTAGCACGCTATCTGCTCGTTCCTTGCCGCCCTGCACAACACTAACCCGCTCATCGCTCGTCAGTGTAAGCGTAGGAAAGTAAGCATCATCAGGGCTAACAGCAAGTACAACGCGGCTGATATCACTGTGAGTTAATAATGCAGTTAGGGTATGCTCTAATATGGTTTTGCCCGCAATGGTAAGGTACTGTTTTGGGCGGTCGGCTTGCATTCTGCTGCCAACGCCTGCTGCGGGAATAACCGCGATAACACGGGGCTTTGTTATTCTATTCATTTCGTGTCTGCAGGCAGAATTCGGTAAAAGGTTTCTCCCTGCTTAATTAGGCCAAGCTCATTTCTGGCACGCTCCTCTATTGCTTCTAAGCCAATTTTTAAATCGTTAATATCAGCGTTTAACAGTGCGTTTCGTTGAGATAGGTTGGCATTTTGAAGGGCCTGTATTTTAACTTCCGTCTTGCGACTGTAATAATCAGGAATGCTGTTTTTACCGAACCAAAGTCGGTACTGCAGAAGTCCAAAAAATAATAACAGCACAATGGGAAGCCATTTACCTTTTAACACACGTTCACCTGACAGTTAATTGAGCGCAAGAAAACGCAGGTCTTCGCCTGCGTTTTCTTATTATGCCGCTTAGCAGCGTCGAGTCAAAGACGCTTTACTCATCTTGCCCAAATTTGCCTTTTAATTTGTCGAATAATTTGTTTTTTTGCTGCTCAACAACGTTGTTCAACTTTGACTTAAGAAGTTCTTCTATCGCCGCACCATCACCTTGAGCCGCGCTAAGCATACTGCTTATATCGCCAAGCTCGCCACTAATCAGAGACTGCTCATTGCCTATCATGGCGTTGAGCTTTTGATTCAACTCATCCAGCTTATCTTGCTGTGACGCGGTAAGCTCAGATAGGGCCATGTTAGCGAGTTGATTGTCTAGGTCAGATTTAATTTTAAAGTCAGGATTTGACAATGTGCCTTCAAGAAACATGTCCATATTAAGGCTAGACAGCGATTGCAGCGCCTTGGCGATAACCTTTGTGGTGTCGCTCTCGCCAGTCGCTTGCATAACAAGTTGTTGTAAATCAACGGTTCCTGAACCAGTCAGCTTGTTATCGGTTATTTGCATAGAGCCCGCGGTCTTCATTAGCGCTGAAGTCAACACTGCAGAAAGCGACTCATTGCCAGACAGCGGTATGTTGGCCATGTTTACGCCGGCAAGAGACCATTGTTGACTTGCGTCTACACCCTCACCATCAATGTAAAACTCACCGCTTGAGGTAAAGGATTTCAATAATTCGCCAGCGGCCTCAATAGTAAAGGTGGTTGGGTTACCAAACACATCGTGTACGTTGGTTATGTTATTCCACTTACTTGTAATGGATTCTTCTTGCCACAGTACCGATACATTCGCTTCTTTAACCAATATGGATGGAATATCCGCAGGCGCTTCGCTTTTTTCTTCACCTTGAATAAGCGGCATAACAATTTGCATGGCAGCCATTAAGTACTCGGTGTACTCAGCGGCCTTATCGCCAAATACAAAGTAGGTAACTTGAGACAAGGCTTCTTGGTCGCCTGCAATCACCCCTTTCAGTAAGGCATAATCTTCTTGCGGGGCACTTTTTAGTGCGCTGGCAGTTTCGCTAAGTACGCTTTTCGCTTTCGAGGCTTTTTCGGTAAAGTTGGAGATGAGGGCACGATCTGCCTGCATTTCTTCCTTCAGCTTGTCGAAGGCTGACTTTGCTTGAACAAGGGCCTGTGGATCTTTGAAGTCGGTTTTTTGTAGCTGAGCGATTTGGGTTTTGTAGTAGTCAATTCGCGATTTGTCAGGCAACGACGCATAATCAGTCTTTAATGCCTCACCGTAGGTGTCGTAAGCGGCGCGAGCATTTTCCACTGCTGCAGCTGTTTTTAATGGGTTGCGCTCAAGGAGTTCATCTACCGACGGCACTGCATCTTGTGCCTTTGCTTTCATTTCATCAAATGACAGAGAGCGCTCAGGAACGCGATAGACTTCACCTGGGGAAGCGCGTTCAGTGTCAAATTGAACATTGAGCAAATTGAGATTGTTAACAATGACTTGGTCGCTTAGCAAGGGGGCTAGCTCAACATCGGCATTGGCGTCGCCTACGAACACTTGATTGCGAGCGGGCTTAGTAGGATTGGTAAGGGCGATACCTTTAAGGGAAACAGTGGTTGGAAATAGCGAATGATCGAAGCTGTCAATATTCACCTCGGCACCATAAGATTCACCGAGTTTAGATTCTAATACTGCTTTTATAATGGTGTTGGCGAACAAAAAGTACACCGCAAAAATAACCACAAAAAAACCAGCAATCCACTTTAATAATGATTTGCCCTTGCTACTGCTACTCATATTCCACTCCTTGATAACACTAAGCTGACGAAGAAAAAGCCTCTTTCAGTTAGTGTAAAGCACTACCTAACACACTTCCATATATAAGTGCTCATATCAACTGTGCGATTGAGGTAGGCTTTACGTTATCGAAAAGCAAAAATTACAGCTTAAATCGGTTGGCTATTTCCATTATTGCCAAACAGCTGGCACGCAAAGATTGGCTCGATGCCGCTAGTTCGTCGGCTGTGCGAAGACTACTGTCCGCAGCCCCCGATAACGCGTTTATTCGCATGTTCGCTTCGTTTGCTGCTTCGGCTTGTTGTTCGGTAGCGCGGGCAATCTCACTACTCATAACTGCAATATCCGTCATTAATCGGTCTGCTTCTTGCAAACTTTGATTGGCTTGTGTGGCCTTTTCCACCGTTTTTGAGGAGGCAGACTGACTCACTGTGACGGCGTTTACGGCACTTTTTGCATGATGCTGCAGTTTTTCAATCATGGTTTGAATTTCATCTGTACTTTGGCCCGTTCTGCTAGCCAGTGTACGAACTTCATCGGCTACAACGGCAAATCCTCTGCCTTGTTCGCCGGCTCTAGCTGCTTCAATCGCAGCGTTAAGTGCCAATAAGTTGGTTTGATCTGCTATGCCTCTGATGACGTCAAGCACAGCACCAATGTTTTCGGTTTGGGCTGCAAGTTCAGTCACTACCGTAGACACGCTTTCAATGTCTGCCGTCAGTGAGCGAATATCATCAACGGTACTTTCCACAACCGAAGCACCGTGCTGTACATTACTTCTGGCGCTGCTCGTGCTTTTTTCAGCGGAGTCTGCGTTTGAACTAACATCGTTTATTTGAGTTGTCATTTCTTCCATCGCAGCTGCAACTTGCATCATATTTTCGTTTTGCGTTTGGGCTTGCATATTGCTGCTATCACTGGAGTTTTGAACAAGCTCTGCTTGCTCATTAAGCAGTGCAATATTGCTGCGAATTCCAATAAGCGACTGGCGCATTTTGTCGGTGTACTGATTAAAATAACGTGCAAGGCGAGTGACTTCATCTTGACCGTTCTCAGGTAGCATGCGCGTTAAATCTCCCTCGCCTTGTGAAATGTCTTTCATACGCTCGGCAATTTCTTGCACCGGCTTGGCTATGCTTCCGCCTATGATATAAACCAATGCGACAACTAATAACACACTTACAATGCAAAAAACGATCATTAGGGAGCGCATGTGAGCGTAATCTTCGTTCAGGTGCGTGAGGTAAATTCCCGACCCAATGGTCCAGCCCCAAGGCGCGAACTCTTTTACATACGAAATTTTGTCAGTGGGTACATCTTCACCAGGGAGAGGCCAAACGTAATCGACAAAACCATCTCCTCGTGCTTTTACACTATTGGCCATATCAACAAAAAATGCTTTGCCGTTGCCATCTTTAAATGTACGCAGGTCTCTACCGTCCAACTCAGGTTTCAACGGGTGCATTACCATAGTGGGAGTGGTATCTTGAATCCAGAAATAGTTGCCTTCGTCGTACCTCAGTCCTTTAATAGCGGCAAGTGCTTTCTCTTTCGCTATCGCCTCGTTGTCTTCTCTCGCCGCAAAGCTAATGAGCATCGAATGTACCACTTCGACTAAGTGTTTGTTCTCACTGTACGACTTTTCTTTTAAAGCTTCATAGTGCTTAGTTAAAATAATGCCGGTTAAAATAATAAATAACAGGGCAATAAGAACAACGATCATTCCAAGACGTTGAAACAAGCTAAAGTTTCTTAACCACATAATACGTTCACCAGTTTTCAATTATTTTTTTAGAACTTGCTGCGACCATATCAACAACGTCGTATTACTCCAAAGTCAGTGAGTTTGGAAGGTATTGTTGATCTCTGAAGACAAGTGTAGTCGCTTTTTTTTGAACGCTATTCATGTTTATCAAAAAAATGAAATTTTTTAGTATTTCTTTTGTTTCAAATGCACAGTTTGTATGTGCTGAAATGATCAGTAAATTTAAGATAAACAGAGAGTTGCAGTTTGTCACTGCCTGCTTGTTTACCGTGCGTTGATAGGGTGTTTTGCACCTTTGTGTATTGTGGTAAGCCGAGATACCAAAAAATTGCAAAAGTGAAGTATCGACTTCACTTGTTTTCTGGCTAATTACATGTAAACGTAGGCTACTTTTTTTACTGCGGAAACGCGTTTTTATTACGGCTATTTTTTACGAAGGGTTGCAATGCTCATAAACGATACACTCCACACAACATCGCCACTACGCCAGCGTATCAGAGACTACTATCGCATTAGTGAGTCGGTAGCAGTTGACCAAATTCTACCAATCGCAGAGGTTAATCCTCGCGCGCGAAGTAGGGCGTGGGAACGGGCAAGAAAAATGGTGCTACAAATCCGCCGCGAACAGCAAGGGCACGGTGGGGTAGACGCTTTATTAAACGAATACTCCCTGTCTACTGCTGAAGGGGTCGTGTTGATGTGTTTGGCTGAGGCGCTGTTGCGTGTGCCAGATAGAGACACTCAAGATGAGCTTATTCGCGACAAATTGTCTAAAGGACAATGGACACCGCATTTAGGCAACTCAGATTCTCTGTTTGTTAACGCATCTGCGTGGGGATTGCTGTTCACAGGTAATATGGTGAACTACGCAGATAAGCGGAAGACCGAACAATTCGGCTTACTGAAGAAAACGCTGGGCCGTTTAGGCGAGCCGGTAATTCGTCGCGCAATGAACATTGCGATGCGCGTAATGGGTCGTCAGTTTGTGATGGGAGAAACCATTGAAGATGCAGTAGAAAGAGCGAAAGAGAAAGAGACGAAGGGCTACGTATATTCGTACGACATGCTTGGCGAAGCGGCTCGCACAATGACCGATTCAGACGGTTATTACGACGCTTACGTTCAAGCGATAAAGGTTATTGGTAAAGCTGCTAAAGGTAGGGGCCCGAAACGTTCACCTGGTATCTCAGTTAAGTTATCTGCCATCCACCCTCGCTTTGAATTTTCTCACCGTGAACGTGCAATGGAAGAAATTCCTCCGCGTTTGAAAGCATTGTGCTTGATGGCTAAAGAACACGACATTGGCCTTACTGTCGACGCTGAAGAAGCGGACCGCTTGGAGCTTTCATTGGATATCATTGAAACCGTCTTCCGCGATAAAGATTTAGACGGTTGGACAGGGTTTGGCCTTGCAGTACAGGCCTATCAAAAACGCGCAATTCATGTGATTGAGTATTTGCGGGAGCTTACCCTTGAGGTGGGTCGTCCGCTAATGGTGCGTTTGGTGAAAGGGGCGTACTGGGATACGGAAATCAAAATGACTCAGCAGGCTGGCTTAGAAGAGTTCCCAGTGTTTACGCGCAAGTCATCAACGGACGTGTCTTACCATGCGTGTGCCAACCGACTGCTAGAGTATCGCGAGACGCTTTATCCTCAATTTGCAACGCATAATGCTTACACTGCGTCTGTTATCATAGAGCTTGCAGGTGACGACAAAGAAGGCTTCGAATTCCAGTGCCTTCACGGCATGGGCGATACCCTGTATGACCAAGTCGTAAAAGAGGACAAAATACAGTGTCGTGTTTACGCCCCTGTGGGTGAACACGAAGACTTGTTGGCTTACTTGGTGCGCAGGCTTTTAGAAAATGGTGCTAATTCATCATTTGTAAACGCAATTGTCGATGATGAAAAACCGGTAGAAACGTTGTTAGAAGATCCGGTAGAAAAAACGCAGCGCCTGAAAGTTCGCTATAACAAACTTATTAAAACACCTCGCGGCTTGTATGCGCCTGAACGTGATAACTCTCGCGGTTTGGATTTAACTGACACCAACGCTGTTACCGCGCTTAAGCATGAGTTGGAGCGCTGGCAAGAGTATTATAAGGTGACTGATGGTGTTCCTGAAGGCGCCACCGCGGTCGTTAGCCCAGCAGATAAAAACGATATTGTGGGTTATCACTACTATGCTAAGTCTGACGATATGCTTAAAGCTCTTGATGATACCAATGCTGGGTTTGACGCATGGTCAAAAACAGACGTTGGCGAGCGTGCAGAAATATTAGAAAGAACTGCCGATGCCCTAGAGCGTCATATGGCAGAGCTAATCGCTATTTGTATGCGTGAGGCGGGTAAAGTTGCGCAAGACAGTATTGATGAAGTGCGAGAAGCAGTAGATTTTTGTCGTTACTATGCGGTGAGAGGCAGAGAACTTGCTGAAGACCAGCGTTTGGTGCCTCGTGGTGTTGTGCTGTGTATTAGTCCGTGGAACTTCCCTCTGGCTATTTTCTTAGGTCAGGTTGCTGCTGCGCTGGTAACAGGTAACACGGTTATTGCCAAGCCAGCTGAGCAAACCAGTATGATTGCTAAGCGTGCTGTAGATATCATGCAGTCTGTAGGTCTTCCTGAAGATGCCCTTAAGCTTATCATTTCGCCAGGAAAAGAAGTGGGTGACACACTGCTCCCCGACGAGCGAGTGAAAGCGGTAATGTTTACTGGTTCTACTCAGACCGGCACATTAATTTCGCAAATGCTTGCTGCGCGTGGTGGAGAGCAGGTGCCTCTGATTGCCGAAACCGGCGGTCAAAATTGTATGATTGTGGATTCTACTGCGCTACCAGAGCAAGTGGTTGATGATGTTATTCATTCCGGCTTCCAGAGTGCAGGTCAGCGCTGTTCAGCACTTCGCGTACTGTTTGTACAAGAAGATATAGCTGACGAGCTAACGGAAATGTTAGTAGGCGCAATGAAAGAGCTTACCGTAGGCGAGCCAACTCAGCTGTCTACCGATGTAGGTCCAGTCATCGACGAAAAAGCACTGAAAAGCCTTACCGATCATGCTTCGTATATGGAGGGTAAAGCTAAAATACTGCATCGTAACGATATTCCAGCAGGCGTTGAGAACGGCACGTATTTTGCGCCGACGCTTTATGAGATTGACAACATTGATGTGCTGGAAAAAGAAGTATTTGGCCCCGTGGTGCATATGGTGCGCTTCAAGGCTAAACACTTAGACAATGTGCTAGAACAAATCAACGGCACTGGCTACGGATTAACGATGGGTATTCACTCGCGTATTGAAGAGCGTGCTCATGAACTGGCCGCGAAGAGCCGTGCGGGTAATATATATATTAACCGTAACATGATTGGCGCCATTGTTGGCGTGCAACCCTTCGGTGGCCGTGGTCTGTCAGGTACGGGGCCAAAAGCAGGTGGACCCAATTACTTGCCACGTTTGCTTATGGAGCGTGCAACACCTAAACCGTCACATATCGACGATGTGGACAGCACCGATGAAGCACTTGTTGGCGATGAGCAGATTGCAGAACGTGCTCACGTGATGATGGATAGAGCGAAAGCAGTTGAAACTCAGTGGCGCCATACTGCACTTAATGATCGTATTTCTATGGTTCGTCAGCTACTAGCCAAAATTGCTAAAGTAGATATTGTTGATGATTTAGCTGACGATTTAAACAGAACGTTGGCAACGGCGCGTCAGCAGTTAACCAGTATTGAACGTAAGTTAGCTAAGCCGCTGGAATTACCAGGACCGACGGGAGAGTCAAATAAGCTGTATCTCGAGCCGCGCGGAATTCTAGTCTGCTTCGCCGATAAGGAAGTGACGTTTGAGTACTGGTTATTGTCTATCGTAACGGCACTATCAACGGGTAACCCAGTTGTGTCAGTGGTCTCTAAAATCTTCTATGAAGAAGCGGTAGAGATTCAGAACAAGTTTGAAGCAACTGGCGCACCTAAAGGGCTTTTCCAAGTAGCACGTCTTGCACACTTAGACTCGCTATTGATGGACGAAGATTTATCGGGTGTGGTTGTTGACTCAAGAACAGAGCGAACGGCGCGTATCACGGCAATGCTGTCTTCAAGAAAAGGGGCAATTTTACCGGTAATTAGTGCCGAGTATAATGACAACCTGATCCAGCGCTTGGTAACAGAAAAGGCGATAAGCATCGATACAACAGCGTCAGGCGGTAATACGTCGTTAATGACAATGGTAGAAGATGACGAGTAGTCGCTAAGCGTTAACGTGTTATGTGCACATAGCGAAGAGAAGCCAGCGAATGCTGGCTTTTCTTATATCCTAAATAGAGGTGTCAGCACATTACATCCACTCATTGCTTCTACTTTTTCGCTTGGGGAAGTAAGTTAGTAGTACACCCAATAAAATACCACCGCCGGCAACAAAACCGCCACGTGTAAACCACATTACCAGTTCATCTTTATTGGCACTTTCTACTTTGTCGGCCAAGCTAACAATTTCACTGGCCTGAGCTTCATTCTCTGTAGAAAGTTGAGATATTTGTTGGCGAGCATCATTTAACTGCTGGCGTAAACGTGCATTTTCAGATTGGGATGCTTGCAGTTCAGCCTGGTTTTCAGCCAATTGTTCGCTGATAATAGGCAGCTTTTCTGCTCGCGACATTGTATTTGATACAAACTTGCTTTCTACCCATCCTTCGCGACCATCGTCATCAGTAATTTGAGTAAATTCAGCATCGCTATCTGTCGATACTACCGTTATTGGTGTTCCTGCCTCTATTGAGCCAAGAATACGGTAATTTCTGCTCGGTCCCGTATGCATAAAAATGAACAAATCATCTTTGATGTAGTGAGATGATGATGCTTCCAAATCAGGGATGTCTTGCAGCGCTAAGGCTTGAAAAGAACACGTGAAGAGAGCTGCGGCTAACCACTTTCGAATCATATGAAGTCCAATTACCGGTTTAAATCCTAATGATGGTATTGGTTGACTGACATAAAGGCAAGTTTGTTCCCTCATTGAGTGATGAATACCTGAATATTTGCATCCAGTTAACCATTAGGTGGGGCGATTCGTTGTCGACTCGGTTTAATCTCCGTTTAATAAGAGTCTGCTGAGTGTAGTATCGACAGTAATGCTGTCCACTAATATTGCCAAAAAGTAGTGACAAGGGTACAGTGTTGTATCTTCAGATGTACCTACACACCTTTATTCCATAAAGTGTCACGTTTCTTCATTACGCAGCTATTCTTACCATTAACGCTTTAATAGTGGGAAAGCATAAATCACTGATAAAGAACTATGGCTTATAAAGAGTTATGACCGAAAAAGAACAATGTCCGAAATAGAATTGAAATTTGTAACCGGCGCACATGCGCAGCATCGGTTTTCTAAGTACGTGCTCCCGGTTTTTGACAAACAGCAGGTCACGGTAATCTCGCACAAAGAAATGCGTTTGGAAAACGACTACTACGACACAGAAAAATTTGATTTTCAGCAAAAGAAGATGGGATTTCGCGTGCGAGGAAACAACGGTCGTTACGAACAAACACTTAAAACTAATGGTGTTGTGAGTGGTGGGCTTCACACCCGTTCTGAATATAATGTGGATTTGCAAAATCCCACGCCAGATTTAAGTCTATTTGATGCCTCGGTTTGGCCGCAAAACTGGGATGTTGCTAGCAAAAATGCCAGTCTGTCACGCCAGTTTAGTACTCACTTCACGCGGCATGCTTACCAAGTCGAGGTTGATGGAAGTCGGGTTGAGATTGTGCTCGATTGTGGTGAGGCAATAACTGACAAAAACAGTTCCCCTATTAATGAGATAGAGTTGGAACTACTCAATGGCGACATAGACAGCCTTTTCACGCTAGCGCTGTTGATAAACCGCAACATGGAAGTGCGGCTAAGCGATGTGTCAAAGGCCGCTCAAGGCTATCAGCTGTTACATGGCTTCAATGCGAAAATTCGTCCCTTACCGGATTTTCTTGCGCTAGAAGATACTACTACTACCGAAGACGCCTTCTGTCTTGCAGTACAGATAGCGCTGGCACATTGGCAACATCATGAACATGTGTTTTGTGAAAGCGAGTCTATTAAAATGTTGGCTGAAGTTGCGAAAAGTATACATCTATTGCTGCAAAGCGTATCGCTGTATTTGCCAATATTGCAATGCCCAGAACTGCTAGCCTTGCACAAAAAGCTCATTGCTTATGCTCAACAATGGAGCTGGCAGGATGACTTGCAAAGCCTTCGTTATTTGTTATCTAAAAAAAGTCTTTTTAGCAAAACCTTAAGTAAACATCCTGCTATTGTGAGTTATTTACAAGGGCGAAAGACAGGTTTAATGCATGCCCACGAACCAAGACAGCTTTTCTTCAATAGCGATGCAACCGATATCAAAATTGAAGCTATTCGTTTGATACAGAAAAGGCCCTGGCAGGGGGGCTCTACCGGTTACGACCACAAAGTACTCGATCACGCTAAAGGCTGGCTTTCTCAAGGGTGGCAAACTGTTCAACAGAGCATGCCATTAAATAAAACCATGGGACCAGCGAACTATTCCGCAATAGAAGTCATGCTTCGACAAACTCTGTGGAGTGGCTTCTTACTTGGCGACTTGTTTGTAGAAGAGCGGGGAAACTTCAGAGCACCTTGGCTTGATTTACTTACCGGTATTGACGAATTAAACGCCCTGTTAATGTTACACAAGTCGATAGATGATGCCGAGGTTGAGTCTCAGGAGGAGTTGCGCAAATGGACGGCGCAAAAGTTAACAACGTTAATCATTATCATGGAGCGAACGCGAAAAGTAGCAATGCAACGAGATGTATATTGGTAAACTGTTGGTTAGAAGTATTCAGAGCTATTTCTCTTTAACTCACATGGATAGGTGATGATGATGCCGTTTTCGATACAAGATTATTGTGCGCTTTCGCTGCTGTTAATTTACCTTGTAAGCTTTGCCTTGTTTGTTCGCCAGCCTAAGGGCAACAATGTAGCGAAGTGGTTGTTGTCTGCAATGCTCTGCTGGCCACTGTTTATGCTAGATGAATGGATAAGGATGAGCAGACTGCACGAGCTTGCTGTCTTTTACGGCTTATCTGATACTTTCGCCGTTATTGCTATTACTTGTCTTTACCGCGCAACAAAGCCAATGCTTTACCTTCAGCCTTCGGCAAGAAAGCGCCTTTGGCTGCCCGCGGGGATCACTGCTCTATTTCAATTAACGATGCTGCTGATACCGACAACAGACAAACAAACGTGGTTGATAGCATCACCCATTGGCCACCCATTCGTGTTATGGCCAGCTTACGCCGCGCCATTAGTAACTGGGTTTAGCGTGTTGTTAATCGGGATCTTAATAACCGAACATATGCAAACTTATCATCGACACCTTCCTGAGCAAGCGGTGGATATTAGCGAGTTCAAGGTAACAGGGCTTGCCAGTGTAATGGGCATTACGGTGGGCGTCGCTTTTATGAGTATTCTACTGGTAACAGCGGCAACCTTTGGTTTTTTCCAGTTAGCAGCGTGGGAGAGCTACCACCACCTCATGTTAGGGGCGGCGCTGCTATCGGTATTGGTTTCGTTATTGATTACTCGCAATACGTCGCCATCTCCATTCGATCATGGCCGTTTGGACGAGGGAAAGGCAACCCCTTACGAAATAAGCAGTATTATTTCTAAGGCGGAGCGACACACAATCGATAGCAAAGCTTATAAAGCTAGACGCCTTACTATTGTTGATTTTTGTGACGAGGCTGGACTTGATCCTACATCGCTCGCCATTGCGTTACGTTTGTCAGATAAGAAGAATTTCCGACGTTTTATTTACCATTTTCGACTAGAATATGCCAAGAAGGTGCTATTGCGAACTGACACCAAGGTGGCAGCAGTGGCAAAGCGGCTAGGCTTGAATTCAGAAAAGTTCCTAAGTGATTATTTAGTTAAGCATTTAACGAAAAATAGCAGAGGGCAATAACGTTCGCTGTCTGCGTGGTCGAATTAGTGGGTTTAGCGCAAGGACGATCATTACTGCTCGTCTGATGTCATTCAAACACCTATGTTTCAAGTGTTTAATATCAAATCCTTAGTAGCCAAATGCAGAAGCAAGAATGTGGTGAGTGAAGGTTTTGCGCAAATAGAACCCCCGAGGTCGAGTTTTAATTCTCTCTCCTTCTATCCCTCTAGCCTCCGTAAGCACACTACCATTCGCTGCCTTAGGGCGTATATGCAGTGCAGTGCCTTGCTTTGACGTTATCGATTCCACATGCCCGGTGACTATTTTTTCTGTTAACTCTTCCCAGTCTTGCCTGAGTATCTCGTCTTCTTTTTCGCTAGGTCGCCAATAAAACCCCGTGGCGACCCGTCTATCTGCAAGGGGTATTCGTCTGTCTCCCTCGATAGGAAGCCACAAAACGTGCTGCAATTTATTGCGTACATTACAGGTTTTCCACGTAATGCCCGGTTGCATTAATAAAGGAGCAAAGCACACGTACGTGGTTTCAAGAGGCGCAAAGGCGGCATCAATGGGAATGGTTTTTAGTTCAATGCCAAGCTCTGGAAAGTCCTGCTGTGGTTTAGAACCTGCACTTGCCCCTAGCCATCTCTCAATCAACATGCCCGGCCACCCTTTGTGACGCTGCAGGTTCGCCGGAATAGCCACATTTGCCATGCGCGCAAGCTCACCTAACGTAAGGCCCGCTATAGCCTGACATCGCGTGAGTAATTCGTCGGGAGTGTTAGGCGGACGCTGAGGAGGCTTCATTGGTATCGAAAATTCCTTCGTTGAGCTGAGTCGTTGAATATTAACACTATGATTGGAGCATAGTTTGTGGAAGAATGAAAACATATTACCAGTATTGCGTACCCGGGAGTCTATGTGATAGATGCCGATGGATTCCGTGCGAATGTGGGTATAGTGATTTGCAACAAAATGGGTCAAATATTTTGGGCAAGACGTTATGGTCAACATTCATGGCAGTTCCCTCAAGGCGGAATTGATGAAGGGGAAACTGCCGAGCAAGCCATGTTCCGCGAGCTACACGAAGAAGTAGGGTTAACGTCTAAAGACGTGACTATTTTAAGTGTTACCCGTAATTGGCTTAGATATAAACTGCCAAAGCGACTAATTCGACAAGGCAGTAATCCTGTTTGTATAGGGCAAAAACAAAAATGGTTTTTACTGCAACTCGATTGTCATGATCGTGATGTAAATGTATTAAAGACGGGTCACCCAGAATTTGATGACTGGAGGTGGGTAAGTTATTGGTACCCCATTAGAAACGTTGTGTCGTTCAAGCGTGATGTATACCGCAGAGTAATGAAAGAGTTTTCTCCTGTTGTTATGTCTGCGCAACAACGTGCGCCCCAGCGTCAGGGTAATGTTTCTACTAAACGTGGCAAGAAAAAAAGGCGTGGGTAAACAAACAGGAGTAACCGGTGAATACCTCTAGTAACTCAGGTGCAATGCTAACCACGCTTAAGCGTATTGTGCAGGAAATGAATCAAATTCCTGCGCTTGATACCGCGTTGTTTCGACTTGCATCTAGGGTGAAGCAGACGCTAAACGTTGACTCGTGTTCTATTTATCTTGCAGACAACGAGGCGAAAGTTTTCATTCTCAAAGCCACCGATGGGCTGCATCCAGACGCGGTAGAAAATGTTCGCATTGGTTTTACCGAAGGCCTAATAGGACTCGTAGGACAACGTGAAGAACCTCTTAACATCGCTAATGCGCAGCACCATCCTCGCTTCAAACATTATCCCGAAGTGAAAGAAGACAATTACAATGCGTTTCTCGGTACACCAATTACCAATCAGCGCAGAGTGCTTGGGGTTATTACCCTGCAGCAAACTGATCTTCGACGCTTCAGCGAGGATGAAGAGGCATTCCTAGTTACCCTTGCAGCTCAGCTTGCTCTTGAAATTACTAATGCAGATATTCGAGGCGCGCTAACCCTATCTCATACTGCGGGAAACATAGCACAGCAAAAGAATGTTCGCGGTATAGCGGGGTCGCCGGGACTTGCTATTGGCATAGGCTTCTCGCCAGACAAATCAATTAATTTAAAGAATTGGGTGATTAAGCGTACCTTTTCGCCAGCCGATCAGATAGCGCTTTATCGCAAAGGCGTTGAGGTAACGCGGGGGCATGTAAATACCCTTTCTCAGCGTTTAGACGACGGGCTACCTGAAGACGTAAAATCCATTTTTCAGCTTTATCATCATCTTTTAGATGCCAACAGTCTTGGCCGCGAAGTTGAAGAGAAAATACGCCAAGGGTGGGATGCCGCCTCTTCACTGAAAATGGTGGTAGAAGACTATGCTGCTCGTTTTCGCGCGATGGAAGACCCGTACATGCAAGAACGGGCCATTGATATTATCGATTTATCAGATCGAATTTTAGTTAATATTCTTCAAGAGCAAAACGGTCATAAAGTATCTGAAAAAACCGTAGCAGGGCCGTGCATTTTAGTGGCAGACGAAGTGTCAGCCACCATGCTTGCCGAGTGTCCTCGAGATAAGCTACAGGGCATTATTTCTGTCCGCGGCTCAAATAACTCCCATGCTGCTATTTTAGCAAGAGCCATGGGGGTGCCCGCAGTGATGGGATGTGAAAGCGTATCGCCAGCGCTGCTGGAAGATAAAGAAATATTGCTCGACGGTTACTCTGGTGAAGTCATCATTTCGCCAGACCGCGAGGTAAAATCTGATTTTATACAACTGATTGAAGAAGAATCAGCAATCACTGAAAAAATTGAGGCTGAAGCAGAGAAACCTTGTGAGAGTATCGATGGCTGCAGAATGTCTTTGTACATTAATGCGGGATTGTCTGCTGAGGTTGAGCTCGATGCTGGGCAAATAGGTGCTGGAGTAGGACTTTATCGTACTGAAATTCCTTTTATGCTGCGCGAGCGTTTTCCGTCAGAACAAGAGCAAGTTACCTTATACCGACAGATACTCGAAGCCGCGCCTGAGCTACCTATTACTATGCGTACCCTTGATGTGGGTGGCGATAAACCGTTGCCTTACTTTCCAATTAACGAAGAAAATCCATTTCTTGGTTGGAGGGGCATCCGTCTTACCCTTGATCACCCAGAGATCTTTTTGGTTCAAATACGTGCCATGTTACGCGCCAACATTGGGCTCAATAATTTGCAAATTATGTTACCAATGATTTCAACGGTATCGGAAGTTGTTGAAGCAAAGCGGTTAATAAACCAAGCCTTCCTAGAAGTTTCTGATGAAGCGTCCGGCAGTGATAGCGTTATTAGTCGGCCTAAATTAGGCATTATGTTAGAGGTGCCATCGGTACTTTATCAGTTGCCGCAGCTGGCTAAATACGTCGACTTTTTCTCAGTAGGAAGTAACGATCTGACCCAATACCTGTTGGCCGTTGATAGAAATAATTCACGGGTAGCGAGCCTGTATAATAGCTATCACCCATCAGTTTTAGGTGCGCTTTACGATATAGTGCAAAAAGCCAACGCCAGTCAAACGCCGGTCACTATTTGTGGAGAAATTGCTGGTGAGCCAGCGGGAGCGCTATTGTTGATGGGGATGGGGTACCGCCGTTTAAGTATGAACGGTTTTAATTTGCGCAAAATCAATTGGTTACTAAGGAAAGTGACGCTCGAAGAGTGTAAGCAGCTGCTGTCTCTTGCGTTAACGTCTTCCTCGCAGCAAGAGGTTTTCACGTATATTAATGAATATCTAGAAACAAAAGAGTTGGCTGGTCTCATTCGTGCGGGCGCCTAGCTGGCTTGTAATTAAGTAAGGGCCCTGTAGCTAAATCTTGCGATGGCAGGCTAATTAGGTAGAACAGCACTGCGATAACTACACCGTCTTCCATGAAATCACAGAGTCGGGTTTTCGCTTACTTGCGCTAAGAGGGTGCAATTATGCTACCCTCGCCAACGTCAAAAAATTGAAGGACTCTGCATGGAACCCGTCGTTATCATCATAATTTGTTGCGTACTATTAGGGGCGGTAGTGGGTTTGCTAGCGGGGATGTTAGGCATTGGTGGCGGTTTAATTATCGTACCTGTGTTGTCTTATTTATTGGTGCATACACTGGGAATGACAACAGAAACGGTGATGCCGGTGGCAATTGCCACATCGCTCTCCACCATTATTTTCACAAGTATGTCATCTGCATTTGCACACTATCGCTTGGGTAATATCCAAAAAAATACAGTGTTGTTCACCGGTATTGGTATAGCGGTTGGGGCCATACTGGGCGCGCAAATAGCGAGCCGCATATCTGGTGAGTTGCTAAAAGACATTTTTGCGGTACTCGTCATACTGATTGCGGCGCAAATGATCTTTGGCAAACAGAAGACGTCTGACAACACCGCAACTCGTTTTTCTCTTGCTGCGGTGGGCAGTGGAACCGGATTGATAAGCGCCTTGATGGGTATTGGCGGCGGCGCTTTACTTGTGCCTGCACTGGTGTGGTTTCGGGTAAATGTACGCTCGGCTATTGGCTGTGCAGCGTTATGCGGGCTGGTTATTGCCTTATTTGGCACTGCAAGTTTTGTTATTACTGGATGGAATGTGCCCGATGTGCCCCAATACAGTTTGGGTTACGTATATTTACCCGCACTAGTAGGAATTGTAACAACGTCGATGATTACCGCGAATATCGGTGCTAAACTCGGCCAAAAAGTGAATGTTCGCGTGTTAAAAGCAATGCTAGCCTGCCTACTAGTGCTGGTAAGTATTAGAATGATTTTAGGAATTGAGTGATAAAATGGAACAGAGCAGTTATCTGGTTTTCCCCAGTATCGATCCCATAATTTTCAGCTTGGGACCATTGAGCGTACGCTGGTACGGCTTAATGTATCTCGTTGGGTTTATTGCCGCATTTTTACTTGCACAAAAGCGTTTGTTGCAAACGCCTTGGAGTAAAGACCAGCTAAGTGATTTGCTGTTTTGGAGCTTTGTTGGGGTTATTCTGGGCGGGCGTATCGGCTACGTATTCTTCTATCAGTTTGGTATGTTCTTAGATGATCCCCTCTACCTATTTAAAATTTGGGCGGGGGGAATGTCATTTCATGGTGGCCTTATTGGTGTGTTAGCTGCCCTAGCATGGCAGGCCAAGCGAATGCAAACCACCTTTTTAGAACTAGGCGATTTTGTAGCGCCACTGGTTCCAATTGGCCTTGGTGCCGGACGCATTGGAAACTTTCTCAATGCTGAGTTATGGGGAAGAACAACCGATGTACCGTGGGCAGTTATTTTCCCTGATGCAGGCAACGTTCCTCGTCATCCTTCTCAGCTTTATGAATTCGCTCTGGAAGGAGTACTGCTGTTTGTTATTTTATGGCTATTCTCGGCAAAAAAACGACCGGTTGGCGCTGTCAGCGGCTTATTTTTGCTAGGTTATGGAAGTTTCCGTTTTATCGTGGAGTTTTTCAGGGAACCTGACGCTCATATTGGCCTTTACCAGATGGGTCTAAGTCAGGGGCAACTTCTGTGTTTACCTATGATTGCTTTGGGATTAGGATTGATTGTACGTGCCTATATGGGCGCCAAGACTACAGATAAAACTAAGAAGATATAAAAACGATGAAAGAATATCTCGCTCTCATGCGCCATGTACGCGATACAGGTGTGAAAAAGGAAGACCGCACAGGCACGGGAACGCTCAGCGTTTTTGGTTACCAAATGCGTTTTAATTTACAGGAGGGTTTTCCTCTTGTGACGACTAAAAAATGCCACTTAAAGTCTATCATCCACGAATTGCTGTGGTTTCTTAAAGGCGAAACCAATATTGCTTACCTCAAGGAAAACGGCGTTCGCATATGGGATGAATGGGCCACGGATGAAGGCGAGCTTGGACCGGTATATGGCAAGCAATGGCGAAGCTGGGATTGTGGTGATGGTACGTCTATCGACCAAATTGCCGATGTGGTCGAACAAATTAAACACAATCCCGACTCAAGACGGCTTATTGTCAGTGGCTGGAACCCCGCCGCTTTACCTGATACGCAGTATTCGCCAAAAGAAAATGCCGAAATGGGCAAGCAGGCCCTTCCACCATGTCACACCATGTTTCAGTTTTATGTACTTGATGGCAAGCTAAGCTGCCAGCTGTATCAGCGCAGTGGAGATATTTTTCTCGGTGTGCCATTTAACATTGCAAGCTATGCGTTGTTAACCATGATGATTGCACAGGTATGCGACCTAGAACCTGGCGATTTCATTCATACTTTGGGCGACGCGCACCTTTATTCAAACCACCTAGAACAGGTGGAACTGCAGTTAAGTCGCGAACCGTTTGAACGGCCGACTATGGCAATCAATCCAGACATTAAGGACATTTTTGGATTCAAATACGAAGACTTTGAACTTAAAAACTATCAATCTCATCCGCATATAAAAGCCCCCGTCGCTATCTGAGGAGATACAATGAGTACTCCCATTTTGATTTGTGACGATTCCGGTTTCGCAAGGCGTCAGATGGCCCGCAGTATTCCCGATAATTGGGATGTTGAGGTGTCGTTTGCCGAACACGGACAAGATGCCCTAACCCAAATTCGAGAAGGAAAAGGCGATGTGCTTTTTTTAGATTTGAATATGCCGGTAATGGACGGCTACGAAACGATGGAGGTTATTCGCAAAGAAGATCTGCCTTGTTTAGTTATTGTGGTGTCAGGGGATGTTCAAGAAAAAGCACGAGAGCGAATGCTGGCTCTGGGCGCTATTGATTTTATTCGAAAGCCCATAGATAACGCAAAGCTCATGCACATTCTTACCTCCTACGGTATTTACAGTGGCGACAGCCTGGCCACAGGTCACGCAGGCCAAAACAATACCGAGAAAGCAAGTGCAACTGCGAATATCGAAGCGGCCGTTACTGAAGAAGAGAAATTAGACGCTTATCGCGAAATGGTGAACGTTGCTATGGGACGAGCAGGTGAAGACCTTGCCAAAATGCTTGGTGAGTTTATCGACTTACCTATTCCCAATGTTAATTTAATAGAGAGCAACGAACTCTCGATGGCTGTTGCCGATATCAACCGAAGCGATCGCGTTTCTGCTGTGTCAAAGGGGTTCGTTAGTGAGGGGATAAGTGGCGAAGCCTTGGTCATATTTAACGACACGAAATCGCAGAACATCGTTGAATTATTGAAGTACGCTCCCTCTGCAGGCTCAGAAAACTTAGAACTTGAGGCACTTATGGATGTGTCTAATATTCTTATTGGTGCTTGTTTAAACGGTTTGTCAGAGCAGTTGACAGTGGCATTCAGTCACACTCACCCCGTATTGCTAGGGCAGCACCAAGGCCTGTCTACGCTTTTAAGTGACAATGTGCATCAATGGGGCAAAGTTATGGCCGTTGAAATTGGCTATGCCATAAAAGCCAAGAATATTTCTTTTGATTTATTATTGTTGTTTCCCGGCGATGCAATGAATCAAATTTATGCGCGATTAATGAACACCGACAGTGAGCGTCAATAGCCATGCATAGCAGTGTTACGCTTTCATCCACGCCTAATGTGGTTGATGAACTACTAGATTCTATTGACGTCGGTATTGTTATTCTCAACAAGCAATTCGAAGTTGAAGTGTGGAATAAATTTATGGCAAACCACAGCGGTAAGCGAGAATCGTCGCTGTTGGGTATCTCATTATTTGACCATTTTCCCGAAATAGATAAGCAGTGGCTAACGGCTAAAGTAGACCCAGTTTTTAGTCTTAAGAGCCCCGTATTCATTATTTGGGAGCAGCGCCCGTATTTATTTAAATTTGGCAGTAGCAGGCCGGTAACGAGTGCAGCATTACACATGTATCAAAATGTCACCATGTTCCCCCTAGTTGGTGATAACGGAAGTGTAGAAAAGTTCTGTATTTTGGTTTATGACGTGACAGAGCAGGCTCTCGGTAAACGAGGCATGGCAACGCTAAATGAAGAGCTTAAAATTACAAGTCGTGTAGATGGCTTAACCGGGCTTTACAACAGGCGTTATTGGCAGGAGCGGTTTGAAGAGTTTTATAAGCTGTCAAAGCGCAGAAACAAACCTAGTACTGCAATGATGTTAGATATCGACCATTTCAAACGGGTCAACGATACCTACGGTCACCAAGCGGGTGATAAGGTCATTAAAATGCTGGCCGCGCTTATCAAGCGCTGCGTGAGGGAAACTGATCTAGCAGGGCGTTACGGCGGCGAAGAATTTGCCATTATACTCACCGACTCCACCTTAGAAAGTGCTGCTCATGTTGCCGAGAGAATACGAGGCCTAGCCGAGCGTCTTGAAGTTGAGCACGATGGGCAAAACATTACGTTCACCGTAAGCTTGGGGCTTGCACAATTTGAGCAGAATGTGAAAAGCCCCATGGTATGGCTAGAGCAGGCAGACCAAGCACTTTATCGCGCGAAAGACAGCGGGCGTAACCAGTATTGCATTCATGAAGCTGATTCGTGGTTAGAAATACAGCGTTAGTCACACACTGCATACTCTTGAAAGGATCATCGATTCACACAATTTCAGTATTCGTATCGCCAGTCGCAGCTTCAGCTTTTGGGTGCCATTGGATTTTGCACCTTTTCAATATGCTCGCGAATGCTGTAGAGAAATACCAGGCTTGGTATCACCATTACCGCAGTGAGTATGAAGAAAAGACTCCAATTTCCGTTCAAACTGTCCACAACTATACCGCTGCTCGATGCGACAAACGTCCTTCCTGCCACGCTTAATGATGCCATTAGGGCGTATTGTGTGGCGCTAAAGGCGCGGTTACACAGTAGCGATATGAAAGCAACCATGGCTACCGTGCTCCACGCCCCTGTAAAACCGTCTACAATCACGGTGAAGGCCAGTAACGAAGTAGAAGGCCCTGTTTGTGCTATTACAGCGAACAACAGATTAGACGCAGCCATCGCGATGCCTGCCACCATTAAGCCGCGATAAATTCCATAGCGTATGTTGACAATTCCTCCCAACAGCGAAAATACAATAGTAACCCACCAATTCAGCAGCTTTGAGTAAGTGGCAATATCACTGTTACTAAAGCCAATTTCTTTATAAAAGACAATGCTCATTCGCCCAAGAAAGGCCTCACCTATTTTAAAGAGAAAGATAAACAACAAGAAGGAAAGCGCAAGCTTTACGCCGTTACGAGCAAAAAACTCTGAGAACGGACTGACTAACGTGCTCTTTATCCAGCGTGAAATTTTGTCTTTAGCGTTGGCATTTGCACTGTTAGTGCCTGTGCTATTGGAGTCTATACGGTCAAACAGTGCACTTCTGTCGATATCCGGCTCTTTGGCAAGTAAAGTCGCTATAGCCAGTAGGCCCATTAAGGCGCCGAGCAATAGGTAGATGTTAGCCCAGCTCCAGTCGGTGAGGTCGGCGAGAAAGAAAGGAATAGCACCCAAGCCCCCATAGCCTGTCCACCAACCTGCGGTTGCTACCGAAGATGCGGCTGACATGCCGTCTTTATCGTTTTCAGCAATACAGTCTATGCGAAAGCCATCAATGGCAATGTCTTGCGTAGCGGAGAAAATAGCGGTGAGTAAACCGACTAATGCAATATAGAAAAGGTGAGAAGTGGTGGTGAGTTGAGACATCGCCAGACAGCACACTGTGATACCAATCTGCATGGAAAAAATCCACCCCTTGCGCTGACCTAATCTCGGAGGCTTCAACTTATCTACCAACGGAGACCAAAGAAAGTTAATCGAATAGGTGGCGAAAATAATGCCAAATAAGCCGATTGCTGAGCGCGACAGTCCGTCGTCTTTTAACCAGGCAGACAGCACTGAGCCAATCATGATCCACGGAAAGCCGCTGGCAATACCGAAACAGAAAATACTCAAAAAGCGTTTATCGTTATAAGTTTTTATTGCGCTTAACAAAATACGGCCTAGTGATGCTTCAGGGCTAAGTATTGAGCCATGTAATCAATGAAATGGCAACATGTGAGTCGTATTTGCTGGTGCCTTATTTCGCTATGGATTTTTTAAAAATGTGTATGTGCTTTCGGGAATGAAGTGTGAAGCGGTGCACCCGATGTAGTTTTGTGCTTGGTGTGAGCGGGCTTTTTACAGTATTACAGTATTACAGGAGGGAAGGCCTTGCTAGGGCCTTATGCCAACACAGTCTATGGGGCATGTGCCCGCGTCCTCAAGAAAATTGACGCAAGTTTGTAACTCAGCGGCTAAAATAGTGTCGGTTTTTAGTTTTTCTTCGTTCCAATAATGAATTTGATGCAATATATGCCAAAATACCCGTTCTTTCTGCGTGTATGGCTGCGTAAGTGTGCAATTGACCTGACCCCATTCTTCCATGCAGTCCCAAAAAAAAAGCTCGAGCTCTTCAATCGGTAAGCCTTCATTCCAAAAAGCATTTAGGTAAAAACACAGTTGCTTTGACTTGGCATCAACGAAATCTTTGACAGTCATAAAGTTCCAACCGTTTTTTTTACTACTCAGCGTATTATAGTCTATTAGATACCCTACACTCCAAATTGGTCGTTACTTTTTACGTTGGTATTGATATGTACCTGATATGTGTATTTTTTTAGACTAATGGTAGATGTTTAAAACTACCAGCCTAAATAGCGAGTCCAACCAATGGTGTTATTTGCAACCAGTTGTATATACGGTGTTTTCTGATTTTGATTTAGATTAAAGACAGAGTTTGCGTAGGGAAGTAGCACTTGTCGGTAATGCAGTTTTAAGTTAGTCTTTGCGCGATTTCTGCGCATCACTACTGTACTGTTTTCCCAATCACTTAGGCCATTTATGGACAGGTCGAGTACAGGAAAAGGCGCATTAGCCACCAAATTGCTAATACTTTTATTCACATCGGCCTCTGGCCAATACGGAGAAATAGCAACTAAGCTATCTGGCTCAAATGCTAGATCATTACTTGATGCGTCCAAAAATGTAGCCGCCAACATACCTTGCGCAACCACTAGTCGATAGCCTTGCACATTTTGTAAACGGTTGTTTAAGGCAATAAGCTGCTCAGTTAACTTATCTGACGTGTTTTCAAAATCAAAGTATTGAGTGAGGTTTGTACTTCGCGGATGAATAACGCTATGACTTGGTTCACTGCCACCAAGCGCTTGCTCTGCTGCTGATGGATCCTCTGCCCCTTGAACCTCAGCCTCTTGCAAAGAAGTGTCGGCCGATGCCATGTCAGATTCTGCTGGCATCATGTTGAGATTGAAAGGACTTATGACGACGCGCCATCCTTTCTCTGAGAGATATCCCGCAAGCTCTTTGCTTTGAGAGAGTGAAAAGCTGGAAAGAAAAGGTTCCACCAGTATAACAGCAACGCCTTGTGATAACGGGGTTTGAGGCTCAATTTCGATAATAGGCACTATGCGTTCGCCCACCAAAAGCTCTTGTACTTCGCCTGATGCAAAACCATGATTTATATCGGTAAAGTAATCGCCAAAGGCCGCTGAAGGCGAAAAGCCTAGTGCAAGCAGGCACAATGTGGAGGCAATACATTTACGCATGTTTCAAAAAACCTTTCGGCTTACGATAGTAGTCAGATAATAACGTATCGGCAAAAGCACTAAAATCTAAATACCAAAGCGTATTTTACCCAGCAAGTTTACTATCTGCCCAACTCTTCACTCAATAAGCTATTACCGGATACGGCTTCTATCTACACAGGTTTTTACTTGAAAAGCGTGCTACCCAAAAAGCTTTACCGATGAAAACGTGGTTAATGGCGTGGGCTTGTAATCACTAAATGGAATAGTGCTTTGAAAGTTGAGCCAGTTGTTCGATTTTGGGTGTTTTAAACTTAAGCTTTCGGCGTGCAGCTGCAGGCGCGGGGCCATGGCTAATGCGGCGTCGTGAGCATACAGCCTATCACCCAAAATAGGGTGGCCGAGTGAGAGCATGTGCACGCGAAGCTGATGCGAGCGCCCGGTGATCGGGCGCAAAGCAACCAGAGAGTAAGGTCTATTTTCGCTATCATATGCACGGGTTATCACATCAAAGTGTGTTACCGATGGTTTTCCCCGTTCGTGGTCAACCATTTGCTTCGGTCGATTCGGGTAATCGACGATAAGCGGTAAATCTATCTCTCCGCTGTTAGCGTCAACATGGCCGTATACTCTGGCGAAATAGCGCTTTTTCGTTTCTCTAAGCTCGAACTGCTTACTGATGGCCCGATGACTAAATTTAGTCAGCGCCATCACCATAATGCCAGATGTCGCCATATCTAACCTGTGTACCACAGTAGCGGTAGGCAACACTTTGTTAACGCGGGTAATAAGCGCATCTTTATGCGCTTCTATTCTGCCGGGTACGCTCAACAACCCGCTTGGCTTAAGAGCCACCACCATAAAGTCATCTCGGTACAAAAAGTTGAGATACGGGGTGTAAGGCGGGTTGTAAACAAACGATGGATTGGCCATTAAGGATTATTCACTATGATACGAATGGCATCAAATTGTACATCGGCACCTTGAATAACTTTATCTAGCGCACTCATTTGCTGCTCAATAAACACAATCTCACTGTCGCGCACAGCAGGGTTGCGCTTCTGTAAGTCTTTTAATCGTTGTATTTCACCGTTTAACGTGGTGTGCATAGTGTTAAGCGCGTCGTGTAGCTTTTGATTTGCTGCCTGGTGTGCAAGTTTGCGTGTGTTTTCTATCGCAATGCTAAGGGGCTGCTGTAATGCTTTAAGCAATTGTGACGATATTTTTCGTCCTACTTTTCGTTTTACATCAAAGCTTAAATCCACAGGGTTACCTTGGGCGTCAAGGCATATGCGTACCGGCGTTTGCGGAAGAAAACGGCCTAGCTGAAGGGCTTTCGGTGCCTGAGCATGAAGCACAAACAATGCTTCTATCCAATAAGCGCCTTTAGGCAGGTCGGGGTCGGCAATAAAGCCCATACTGCTCTTGCCGTGTACGTCGGTAAGGACAACGTCAATCGCGGTGTGAACAAGGGGGTGGTCCCAACTTAAAAACTGCACGTTTTCTAACGTCGTCGCTACGCGGCGCTTGTAGGTCACTGTCATACCTTCGGGGTCTAACCCAGGTAGCTGACTCACCATTTGCTCTGTTGGCATCAGAATAAAGCAGTCGTTGCCTTTCTCATCTTGCTGAACACCAATGGCATCAAAAACACGGCCCATAAAGCGCGAAAGGTCTTGCTCACTATCAAGGGCAATAATGTCCTCCAATAGTGCTTCAACTCTTCCTTCACCCGAGGCATTAAGCTCCAGTAAGCGATCTCTACCTGCTTCTAGCTGAGCAACTAGCTGACTGTTCAGTTTAACACTTAAGTTAATCAGTTCGTCTCTTGCCGTCATATCGCTAGGGTGCAGACATGCGCTCATCAGTAACGGCTTAACGTCGTCAAACACGCCAGACCCTGTGGGACAGGTTTTTTCAAAGGCGTTCAAGCCTTCGTGATACCAGTCGAGCAATACGTGCTGTGCGCTTTTCGCAAGATAGGGAACGTGAATGTTCACAGTTTGCGTTTGACCTATTCGGTCTAAGCGACCAATACGCTGCTCTAATAAATCAGGTGTAATGGGTAAATCAAACAGCACTAGGTGGTGGGCAAACTGGAAGTTACGCCCTTCACTGCCTATTTCACTGCACAGCAAAATTTGTGCGCCATCTTCTTCATCAGCAAAATAATGAGCGGCTTTGTCGCGCTCAACAATACTCATGCCCTCGTGAAACACACTGTGTCTAATGCCCGTTTGCGTACGGATAACTTCACCGAGTTCTTGCGCCGTGCGGGCGCTGGCGCAAATAAGCAATATTTTCTCGGGCTTAACGTCTTGCATGAAATCGACTAGCCAGCTAACGCGGGGGTCGAGTTTAGTCCAACTGCTTACCACGCTTGGCACACGTTCGGGATAAAGCGCGTTGAGCAAATCGTCGCTGTTCACGGCCGCCTCATACTCTTGTGGCATGGCGAGCTCGTAGGCAGACAGTTTGCGCTCGGGGAAGCCTTCAATATTGGCGCGACGGTTTCTAAACAGCATACGGCCTGTACCGTGGCAGTCTATGAGTTGGTGTAACAGTTCATGTCTATTTTTAGAGCTGGTGAGGTCGCCAGCGTGCTCCATAACGTCAGGTGCAAAGTTGCAAAGGGTAGCGCGCTGCTTTTCGTTCGGTTCGGCGTCTGACAACAACGGAGCGACCGCATCGGCAAGCTGACCGTATTGCGATTCTTCGGTTAAAAACTCTTCGTAACTGTGAAAGCGTGCAGGGTCGAGTAAACGCAGGCGAGCAAAGTGACTTTCGTGACCTAACTGATCCGGTGTGGCTGTTAACAGAAGCACCCCTGGCGTACTTTCGGCAAGGCCCTCAACACAACGATATTCTTGCGACGGCGCTTCTTGTGACCAAGACAAGTGGTGTGCTTCATCCACAACCATCAAATCCCAATCGGCGGCCTGAACCTGCTGCTGCCGTTTCTCACTGCTGCTTAAAAAGTCGATGCTGCACAGAACAAGCTGTTCACTGTCAAACGGGTTAATATCTTCTTCGTCCAGCGCTTCGCAGCGGCTTTCATCGAAAATAGCAAAGGGGAGATTTACACGACGGAGCATTTCTACCAGCCACTGATGCACCAGTGAGTCTGGTACTAAAATAAGAATGCGAGAGGCTCGGCCGGTTTTGATCTGCTGATGAATGATGAGCGCAGCTTCAATGGTTTTCCCCAAACCGACTTCATCGGCAAGCAGTACTCGCGGGGCGTGACGGCTACCTACTTCAGAGGCAATATGCAATTGGTGGGGAATCAGTGAAATTCGTGCCCCAGCTACGCCAATGGTATTAGAGCGCTGATATTCATAGTGATAGCGCAACGCGCTTTCTCGCAAATCAAACCACTTTGGGTGGTCGAGCTGTTGACTGAACAAACGCTTTTCAGGTTGGTTCAAGCGAATGTGGTGGTCTAGCATGGTTTCTGGCAGTCTTGCCTGCGCTTTCGTATCTTCCCGCAGACCGTGATAGATGAAAACACCTTGGCTTTCTTCGGATTCAGTCACCGTCATTTCCCAGCCGTCTTGGCTTTTTACGGTGTCGCCAATTTCAAAGGTAAGTCGCGTTAGCGGCGCTTCTGTTTTTGTATAGATACGCGCTTCGCCAGTGGCGGGATACAGCACCTCAACTGAACGAAAATCAATGCCAACAATGGCGCCCAATCCCAATTCGGTTTCTGTATTGCTTAACCAACGCTGACCAATAGAAAATTGACTGTCTGAACTCATAAATCACTCACCTTTTTGCGGGGGCGGTATTGTACGCATTGCATGGTAATAAGTCATTAATACTCGCTTATTTGGCACGCTTTTCTGTTAATTTGGTGAGCATATCACTTTTGCTGTAAAGCCAAAGAAGGGAGTATATTGGCCTCTCGTTGAGCATAAAAAGTTTGCTATATTAATGCTATTACGCAGCGTCAAGCCTAAACGGCACACGGTTAACGTAAAACTGTCGTATCCCTGACAACATTTATCTCCTAACGTAAGAGCCTTTACTAACAGGGGAAGACACGAGATGGACATGAAAATAGATACTCACAAGATGGTAAACCTTCGCAATGCTAAAGCATGGAGCCAGCAGCACCTTGCCGACGTGTCTGGTTTAAGTTTGCGAACTATTCAGCGCATTGAAAAAACACATTCGGCCTCACAGGAATCGGTAAGAGCCCTTGCCTCAGCTTTCGATACACGCCCCGAAGATTTATTCTTCGCGGGACACGTATTGTCAACCGAGCAAAACAGTATTGAGGGAGAAGTTTCGAAGTTGGGACGAATAACCAAGAAAACCAATGTGATGTGGCTTGGCATTGCTATCATTATTTCTGTGTTTATCGCAATTTATTGGTCTCAGTCTGTGAGAGCTATCAACGAGGGCGCAAATGTTATTCAAGCTGGATCGCCAATTAATGTAAGTGAAGCTGCTTTAGACGATGCGACAAATTGGTTAACGCTGATAGATGGGGGAGAGTACGCCGATAGTTGGCTAACAAGCAGCGCTATCTTTCGCACCAATATCTCACGAGAAAAGTGGGTTGAGGCGTTGCAGCTGGTTCGAAAGCCACTTGGTTCTGTGAACTCTCGCGAACTTGCACTCACACAAGCGCCAACATCACTGCCGGGCCTGCCCGATGGTGAGTATCTTGTTCTTACTTTCAGCACCAAATTTGAAGAAAAACCTCTGGCAGCAACAGAAACGCTATCGTTAGTAAAGACCAGCGCTAGTTATCAAGCAATTGGCTACTTCATAAGGTAAGTCCATTGCCTAAATGAGTATTAACCTTTTTAAGCTAGAGAAAATAAAAAGATAAAAACAGTGCGAAATCTGTATTTCTGGATTAAGGTGGAATTAGCGTTTAGGAAAAGTTATGGAACGCTTGAAGCAGCTAATTATAGCTGTTTCTCAGTCGACGCGAGTAGGGGAGATGTCCTGTTTCGAGCGGCATCCCTGTAGTTGCCCAGCTGTAGCTCGCTAGCCATTACCAATCAACGGCTAGCTTGGCTTTATTTTACGGAGTAAAAAATGCCAAGAAGAAACTCTACCGAAACCAAAATATACGTCCTCGATACCAACATTTTGCTTCACGAACCCCATGCATTTCTTTCCTTTAAAGAACACGATGTCGTTATTCCCATGACGGTTCTTGAAGAACTCGATTACATCAAAGACAGTAAAAAAGACGTTGCGCGGGACGCACGTGTTTCTATTCGTTCGATGGAAGACTTGCTTCATGATGCCACGCCTGAAGAAATGCTTGTGGGTGTTTCAATGGAAGGGTTGGGGGCTGGTGATAACGCGCCTACTGGAAAGCTATCTATTTTTGCTGATTTGAATATGGCAGAAGCGCAGCAGGTATTCACAAGTAATGAAAACGATAACCGCATTATCAACGTGGCGCTTCATATTCAAAAGACGTACGCGCCGCAGAAAGTAGTGTTGGTGACGAAAGATTTGAATATGCGGTTGAAGGCTAAAGGCGCCGGCTTAGCTCACGTTGAAGACTATCGTACCGACCAGCTTATCACCGATATTAAGTATCTGTCTCGAGGCTTTCATACCTTTGAAGGCAACTTTTGGGATAACGTGAAAAGTGTTAATAGCCGAACCGAAGGACGAGACACCATTCACACGGTGCCAAAATCGATACTGCCAGAGGCTTACATTAACGAATTTCTGCTTGATGAAAGTAAGGAATTTGCTGGTCTTGTTGAAGAGATCTCTGATGATCATTTAGAGGTACTCGACCTCGGCTACGAAAGATTAATGAGCCGTCATGCATGGGGCATAACACCGAAGAATATTGGCCAAGGTATGGCGCTACATGCCTTGCTAGACCCTCACATTGATATGTGTATTCTCACTGGGCCTGCGGGCAGTGGTAAAACACTTCTAGCCCTTGCCGCCGCCCTTGAAATGGTGGTGGAGCGCAATATGTATGACAAAATCATTGTCACTCGCAGTACCCCTGAAATTGCCGAATCTATTGGTTTTTTACCGGGAACGGAAGAAGAGAAAATGCTGCCGTGGCTAGCCGCTATTACCGATTCATTAGAAGTGCTGCACAAGCACGATGAAAATACGAAAGGGTCTATGAATTACATTATGGAGAAGGCGAATATTCAGTATAAATCGGTAAACTTTATGCGTGGTCGCAGTATTCAAAACGCCATCGTTATTCTAGATGAATCGCAAAACTTAACGGCATCACAGCTTAAAACCATCATTACTCGTTGTGGTGAGGGCACAAAGCTTATTGTGGGGGGCAATTTGGCGCAAATAGACAGCAACTACCTTAGCGCGGTTACGTCAGGTTTAACGTATTTAGTCGAGAAATTTAAAGACTTCTCAGGTAGCGCCACCATTAACCTTGATGGTGTGGTACGAAGCCGCCTTGCCAGCTTTGCGGAAGAGAACTTGTAGCGTTAGCTGACGTTTGCTTGAAGGCAATAAGTTTACTTATGCCTTCAAGCAGCCTATTTCCTTAAATTATCAGTCACCTTGCTCCACCGGTTTCTTTATAGAAAACCTTGCCTGTAACTTCATCTAACCCCTTGCCTATAAACGCAGAGGCCATCGGGCACAGGGAGGCTTATTCCACTAATTCTATTTGAAATCGACCGGTATCAATAAACTGTTTAGTGCTGTCAGACACTTCACCAAACGGGATCTGCGCGGGGCCTGTGGGGTCGTAAAGTACATATTCTTTTCCCTCAAACTCAATGGTTTCGTCATCAGCCATGGGAGTAAGCGCCACGCCAAGCAGAGCATGTTCAGGCAAAAGCACCATGATCATTTTCGTTGTGGGTAAAAATGCTCTTACCATAGACGATGCCAGCACAGCTTTGCTG
Organism: Alteromonas ulvae; assembly: GCF_048987005.1. Lineage (GTDB taxonomy): Bacteria > Pseudomonadota > Gammaproteobacteria > Enterobacterales > Alteromonadaceae > Alteromonas. The sequence goes on from NZ_CP185261.1 coordinate 705,631, forward strand.
TCGCAATCGCCCTGGTTTTGCATTAATAGACCAATGGGAGGCGCAAACCCTGAACCATTACTGGCCACCCTGTCGTCCATGGCGTTATAAGGAATACTCTGGATCCAGCTAAGCAAAAGCGCAAAGTAGTCTCGCGAATTAGATTGTGGCGCAAGCTTTTCATAAAACGCTTGAGATACGGGCACCATTGGCTTCACCGATTCACTAATGTAGCGCAGATGGTCGGGTTTAACTGCACGTTGGTTAAATAAAGTGGTGAAGCGAGTAAAATAGTGAGTGGCAAGGTAGTCATCAAACGCCGCTTGCTGTACGGCTTTTAAATTATCTAGCACCTCAGCGGCTTTTTCTGGATTTGGTGATTTCACCTCAATGTTGATACCGTCTTGCTGACGCTTGAGGCTAACCCGGGCTTCTTTCGGGTTTAACTTTTGGGTTTCTTTTAGCAGAGCCACCATTACGTAGCGCTGGGCTATTTTTGGCTTATAATTTGGTTGCAGCGTGGGGTTTTGTTTAATCGTGTCCCGAGGCAGTGCAAAGCTAATTGAGTGAATAGTTTGCTTGCTGTCTGTCCATGTGTAGTCAAAACGAACGCTGTCTTGTTTATCTGTGATGCTAAAATCAAGTTGCTCGGCGCTGGCTTTAACACCCACGGTAACTGAAGCAACAAACAGCAGCAGGAGTTGCAGCATGGCTAGCACGCGAGATTGCACAGATAAAACGCCATATAAATTTGTCATTTCTCCGCCATAACCGACATATTCAAGAAACAGAGTATTACTCTCGTTTACTGAGTATGTCGTTCATGCCAGAAAATACAAGCCTATTTAAATGAGCAGCCGCCCGTTTCGACTATTGTTGAAACCAGTTAAGCTCGTCATGCAGGTTTACTACGGTACCTACAATAACTAGCGTCGGCGGCTTTAACTGCGCTTCTTTTTGCTTAGCGCATATGTCGCTTAGTGTACCAATAAGCACACGTTGGTCATCGGTTGTTGCCTGCTGTACTAAAGCGATAGGCATAGTAGCAGGTAAGCCATGCTCTATAAGTTTTTCGCAAATAATGGGTAGCCCGGTTAGCCCCATGTAAAACACTGCGGTTTGATTTTTGTGCGCTAATGCAGACCAATTCAAGTCGATGGTACCGTTTCGCAAGTGACCAGTAGCAAACACCACCGACTGAGCGTGATCTCGGTGGGTAAGTGGTATGCCTGCATAACTTGAAGCGCCGCTGGCTGCTGTAATACCTGGCACCACCTGAAATTCAATGCCATGCTCAATAAGGGTTTGAATTTCCTCTCCGCCGCGACCAAAAATGAACGGATCGCCCCCTTTTAATCTGACAACCCGGTTGCCCTTTTTCGCTTCATCCACCATCAGCTGATTAATGTCATCTTGAGGGAGGGTATGATTGCTCATGGCCTTACCCACATAAATTTTCTCGGCATCCCGCCGCACTAATTCTAAAATCTGTGGCGAGACTAAGCGGTCGTAAACCACCACATCGGCCTTTTGCATTAAGCGCAATGCGCGAAAGGTGAGTAGGTCCGGATCGCCCGGACCAGCCCCCACAAGGTAAACTTGCCCTGTCACTTTCTTATTCTCTGCTGCCGCTTGCAAAGCAACTTCAAAGGCGCTGTCTGCTTTCTCGTCTTGTCCTTTTTCAACCATTTCAGCAATGTCGCCATCTAAAACATCTTCCCAGAAGTACCGACGGGCCGTCACGCCATTAAGGGCGTGTTTTACTTTATCTCTAAACTTCTCAGAAAATGAGCCGAGTCGACTCAAATTGGCGGGTAAAACGGTTTCCAATTTTTGACGTAAATAGCGCAGTAGTACAGGAGCAACACCACCGCTACTTATGGCAATAATGATAGGTGAACGGTCTACAATGGAAGGCGTAATAAATTGGCACAATGGCGTGTTATCAACCACATTCACCAGCACTTTCTGGGCGCGACCTAAATCGTGAATATATTGGTTAACATCGGGTTTATCGGTAGCAATAAACACCATGTCTTTGTGCGCTAGGTCACTATCGATAAATTCACGTTCTATCAAAGTAACCTTGTCACTCTTTGCAAGGGCTTTTACTGTATCGCATACCCACGGGGCTACAACGGTAATAGTTGCCGGCGTTTTCATGATCAGTTCAAGCTTGCGAGCAGCCACTTCACCTGCACCAACAATAAGGCAGTTTAGCGAACGAGCATCTAGAAATAGGGGGAAGTAATCCATAGGGGGCACATAAAAAAAAAGAACTGACACTATTTTGCGTCAATTCTTCTTTTTTAGAAACAACGAAAACAGCCTTTATATTACATATTGATATATAAAGGTGTTTACAGCTGTGTTTTAGTTCTTACGCTTGCGGTTTTCACGACTGCCACGATCTTCTCGCGGCGCTCGATTTGGTCGTTCGCCACGGTTTTCACGTTTAGGTGGCGGTGTATCCGACCACTCGCGAAGGTTAAGACGTTGACCCGCTACTCTCGTTCCTTGAAGCGTAGAGTGTGTTTCTTTAGGCATGCCGCTTGGCAAGTCTACCGTACTGAAGTTGTCATATATCTCGATAGCACCAATGTTTTTCGAGTCAATGTTAGCTTCGTTTGCAATAGCGCCAACAATGTTACCCGGCTTAGCACCGTGTACATGGCCAACTTCAATGCGAAAACGTTGCATACCTTCATCTGGCTTGCGATTGACTCTAGGCGCTCTTGGCTTTCTGTCACGACTTTCACGTCCACCAGGGCGTTCGTTGCGCTCACGGCTATCGCGAGGCGGCTTGCTATTAAGGTCTGGACGATCCGATTCTTTAAGCACCAATGGCTCGTCGCCTTGAGCGATTTTGATCATTGCAGCAAGAAGTACCTCTGGAGAGGCTTCATTTTCCTCTTTGATCATCTCAACAATCGGCATCAACGATTCAATGCTATCGTCTTGCGTTGCTTCCATTACCGACTTCTTAAAACGCGTGAGACGAGTCTGGTTAATTTCGCTAATTGAGGGAATAGGCATTGCCTCGATAGCCTGCTTCGTTGTTTTCTCAATAGAGAACAACAAGCGCTTTTCACGGTGAGAGATAAACAGTATCGCATCACCCTGACGACCAGCACGGCCCGTGCGACCAATACGGTGAACATAAGATTCACTGTCATACGGAATATCGTAGTTAATAACGTGACTTACACGTTCAACGTCAAGACCACGAGCAACAACATCAGTGGCAACTAAAATGTCGATGTGACCTTGCTTTAACTTATCCACAGTTCGCTCACGGGCAGACTGCGGAATATCACCGTTCAGTGGCTCTACATCAAATCCGCGAGCTGAAAGCTTGTCTGCTAATTCAACCGTGGCTGTTTTGGTGCGAACGAAGATAATCATGCCATCGAATTTTTCGACTTCCATGATACGCGTAAGCGCCTCAAGTTTATGATGAGGAGCAACTTGGCAAAAGCGCTGACGAATAGTACTCGCCGTGCTCACTTTTGACGCAATTTTTACGTGTTTTGGGTCCTTGAGATAACGCTGTGTTATCTTCTTGATTGGTCCAGGCATGGTTGCTGAGAATAACGCCGTCTGACGTTCAGCGGGTGCATGGCTTAGAATAAGCTCTACATCATCAATAAAGCCCATGCGAAGCATTTCATCAGCTTCGTCAAGCACAAGGAATTTAAGTTCGCTTAAATCCAATGTTTTGCGCTTAATATGGTCAATGATACGACCTGGAGTACCTACTACAACCTGAACGCCACGTTTTAACTGACGAATTTGGTTGTCGTAAGACTGACCGCCGTATACTGGAAGTACTTTAATTTTTTGACTAAAGCTCGCATAAACCTGAAATGCCTCTGCAACCTGAATAGCTAATTCACGAGTTGGGGCTAGTACCAGTAATTGCGGCTTACGTTGCTCAGGATCGATATTTGCCAACATGGGCAGGGCAAACGCAGCGGTTTTTCCTGTCCCTGTCTGTGCCTGACCGAGTAAATCGTGACCCGCAAGCAAAAGTGGAATACTCTCAGCTTGGATAGGTGACGGTTTCTCGTAGCCAACTTTTTCAATGGCTTGTAAGAGAGGTTCTGGTAAATTTAGGTCTTTAAATGTCATGTCGACAGTTGTTGTCATTAAGGGTCCTGATGTTAATAGTAAGGAGGGTGCGGCATACGAGAATAACGCCTGAAAAACGTTGAAGTGTGCCTGCAGTGTTGCAAAAAAACGTATTATATTCGAATAATGGTCAGGTTGCCATGAAATTGCACAATAATGATGAAATAATGACCAAGTTTTGCGGGTGGCAGCGGCAAAACAATAAAGCTTTTGAAGAATTTTCGAAATAGGGCAAGGAATTACCATGAGTAAAAACAATTCAAATAAAATATTTAAACGCTCTTCTGTGGCAGTCCTTCTGCTAACAGCTTTATTGTCTGGGTGCAGTGAAAAATCCATGGAAAGTCATTTGGCTGACGCCCGCAATTATGTCTCTGAGCAGCAGCTAGACGCCGCCGTAGTCGAATATAAAAATGCTATTCAAAAATCTCCCGATGCCGCTACACCTCGTTTCGAACTTGGCAGACTGTATTTGCAAAACAATAACTTTGTCGCTGCTGAAAAAGAGCTTAATAAGGCCATGGAGCTTGGTTACGCCGCCAGTGAAGTCATTCCTTTGTTATCCCTTGCGTATCAGCAGTCGGGTGCAGAAAATGCCCTTTCAGAAGTGGATTATCGCGCAGAGGGTATGACGGCGGTTGAGTCTGTCGAAGTGGGTTTTTATAAATTACAGGCACTGCTGCAGCTTAATAAACGAGAAGAGGCAGAAGCGCTAATTGCCGACCTATCTACTATCGATACAAGCTCAGTGTACAAGGGTCTTGTTGATAGCTACGTGTTTGTACTTAATAACGATGCAGAAGCGGCCATCGCCGCAACTGAAGCATTACGCGAACAGGCCCCCACAAATAAAGACGTGTTGCAGCAACTTGCAAAGCTCTATTTGCAAAGCGGTGCGCCTGAAAAAGCTGCCGTGGTATACGGGGATTACCTAAAAAGCTATCCAAACGATACAACAAGTAAGTTTGCCTACGCTGCACTTTTAGTTGAACTGCGAGCCCTCGATACCGCAGAGCCAGTAGTAGAAGAATTACTCGCGCTTAACGAAAGTCACCCGCTGCTAAATACGTTTAAAGGTATTATTGAATCTGCAAAGGGTAACTATGCACAAGCGCTAGAGCGCTTGGAAATTGCCGTGCAAAACGGTAGAAGCGATCAGGTTGTGCGCTTAATAGCGGGTTTCAGTGCTTATCAAATACAAGATTTCGAATCAGCTCAGCGCCACCTCACCATGATTGCCTCTAGCTTACCTGATAATCACCCAGGCCTTCGTATGCTGGCAGACAGCATGCTGCAATTAGGTGAAAACGATAATGCGTTAGAAATTCTAGAGCGAGTTGAGGGCGAACAAAACTCAGACGCAGCGTTATTTTCTAAGGCAAGCTACCAGTTGCTTATCGACGGAAACGTGGTGGGCGCAAAACAAATGGTTGAACGCTCACAAGGAATTAGTACCTCTGCTGAAGACCTCGCTCGTTTGGGCGTTTTACAACTATCGTTGAACGATGTAGCAGGGCTAGTTAATTTAGAAGAGGCGGTAAATCAGGCGCCAGAATCGGCCACTACTCAAAGCACGTTAGTGCGGGCTTACATTGCCACCCAGCAATTAGATAAAGCAAAAGAGGCGGCAACAAAATGGGTAGAGCAATCCCCTGATGAAGCGCTTCCGCTGGTTTTCTTAGGTGGAATAGCGACGGTAGAGGGCGACTTTACCAAAGCAGCGTCTTATTTTGATGATGCTAGCACTCGAGAAGGGGCCAAAGACCAACTCGTTTACGCACGCACCCAATTGCTTATTGCTCAGGGCGATAACCAATCTGCAACGGCGTTTATTCGCGCTTTTATTGATGACAATCCGGCAGATTTAAGAGCGTTAACGATGTGGTACGCACTGGCTGCCGAGCAAAAAGCAGTGCAGCCAGTCATTAGTCATGTAAAGAGTGAGCTTGATAAGGCGCCAGACTTTATTGAAATGCGATTATTGCTTGCACGGCTTTATGCGTTCAATAACGCCATCGACAAAACGGTAGCGCTGCTAGCTAACGTTGAGGGAGATAAAGAGACGCCCATCGCGTTTTGGAATATTAAAGGGCAGGCGCTCATTGCTGCCAATGATGTGAAAGCCGCAGATACCTTTTTTGACCGGTGGCTGTCATTCTATCCGCAGGATAAAAGTGCCGTATTAGGCAAGTTGTTAATCTTAGACTCGCAACGACAGTTTACTGAAGGATTGGCGTTATCTAGTAGAGTATTAGAAAAGCGACCTGATGCACAGATTAGTTTATTAAAAGCCTATTTTCACAGTCGCATAGGCCAAAGTAAGCCTGCGTGGAATATTATTAATGCCAGCGCTGATGGGGTGAAGGAGTTACCTTTTGTACGGGGGATTATTGCGCGCTTACATCTTATCGATAAAAAGCCAGAGCAAGCCGTTAGTCATGCTGAATCTGCCTACGACGCCACACCAAACTCCGATAATGCCATGCTGCTAGTGGCGTCCTACGAGATGTCAGACAAAGGCAAGCAAGCCCTTCGCTTTTTAGAAAAGCATGTAGCAGAAAATGCGAATGATATTTCAAGCAGTATGCTGTTGGCAGAGCGTCAAATTAGGCAGGATAGAGAAAGTGCGCTTGCAACCTATGAGGCCATACTAGCGCAAACTCCCGATAACTTTGTTGTACTGAATAACCTTGCCTACCTCGCGTTCGAAGATAACAATTTGTCCCGAGCAGAAACGTTGGCCAAAAAAGCGGTTGCACTGCGTAGCGATAATGCTGATGCCGTTGATACGCTTGCCCAGATTTACATTGCTAAAGGTGACAATGACGCTGCGCTTTCTTTGTATGAAGAAATAGCAACGCGACCGATTGCCAATGACGAGGTGTACTTAAACCATATTGAGCTTCTTACTGAACTTGATAAAACGACACTGGCGAAGCGTCGGTTGCTAGCAAGAGAGTTTAAGAGTGAAGGGTCAAAGCAACGAGCGCAAGCGCTGAAAGCTCGGCTTGGTATTAACCTTGACGAATAACTAAATGAATGAGTGCTAATTAAACGCGCTAGTTAACAAAGCCACGTAGTAAAACGTGGCTTGTTTGTTTGCCCAGCGAAGCTGGCAAACCCGTCAGGTTGAAAGAAACCTGAATCACCCTGACTGAGGGGAAGATAATCCGAATGGCAAGGGCGTTGTTGGCCAACGGCAGGGTCCGAAGGAAGCCATAGGAAGTTAGAGGTACACAACGCAAGTGAACCTGATTCGGCAAGACAGGAGGGTAAGCGTGCAAAATAGCGTGAAGCCCGATACTCGGTCAGTCCTGTTTTGTGCTTGAGGGTGGGATTTCTAACAGGGAGCCAGTCCAGTAACTGGGGAAGCCTGGCACCTAAACTTACTTAAAGTAAGTGGTTAACGTTCAAGGGGAGACTCAAGATGTTAATCGGTGTGAGGTGGCAGATGATGCCGTAGTAGTGAGTAAAGTTCGGCCTGTGAAAGCCAGTAATGCTGTGGAGGATAAAACCGAACTGACCATCAGCAGTGTTTGATGGCGTTCTTATCAGCCAAAAGCTGATTAGGATGGCGAAGGGCGGAAGTACATAGTCAGTCTGTGATGAGCAGATGTTTTTTTTTAGTGGTACACGAATCGATTAGCTATCGACGTCTTCGTACTTGGTTTGTCGCGGAAGCGATAGACTGGCTACGAAACGGTACATGGGAGTAATGTGGAAATGTTGAGTAGATTGCCATTTGGCTAGCACGCTCAATCGCCATGTGAAATAGACCAACACGAAAAGAAGTCATCGGCCCCCACACAGCACACCATCTTCGAGGAGAAGCGTGCGGGTTTATCATAGTTTGTACGGTCACTTGCTTAATAAAGCCAGACTGTTCAAAGGATTTAAAAAGGTATTCAAAGCGAAAGGCGCGGCCGGAATAGATGGGCAGAGCCTGAGTGCGTTTGCCTCAAATCTGGATAATGAACTGACGCAGCTTCTTCTCGAACTCAAAACCAAACGCTATCAAGCGCAACCGGTAAGACGGGTAGTTATCCCGAAAGACGGTGGCGGCGAGCGTCTGTTGGGTATCCCAACGGTAAGGGATAGGGTCGTTCAACAGTGCTTAAATGACCTCCTAACCCCCATCTTCGAAGAGTAGTTCCACCCATCAAGCTTTGGTTATAGGCCGAAGCGGAGCTGTCACGATGCTATCAATAAAGCCACGATGTTTATCCGTCGATATAGGCGTCAACACGTGGTGGATATGGACCTGTCGAAGTGCTTTGATAAGCTGGACCATACGCTTATCATTAAGAGCATCAAAAGACGAGTCCGTGATGGCAGCGTGCTGAGCCTTATTACTCAGTTCTTACAAAGTGGAGTGATGGTCGATGGACATTGGCAGCAAACAGAAACAGGCAGTCCGCAGGGTGGGGTAATAAGTCCACTGATAGCGAACATCTATCTGGATGCGTTCGATGAGGAAATGAAACAGCGAGGGCACAGAATAGTGCGCTATGCTGATGATATCCTTATCTTGTGTTGCAGTCGTACAGCGGCAGAGAATGCCAAAGCACAAGCCACACATATCTTAGAAGGAAAGCTAAAGCTCAGCGTAAACACGGAGAAAACACATATCACACACAGTGACGATGGCGTGAAGTTCCTTGGCGTTGAAATCGGGACGACACATACCCGCATACAGCCTAAGAAACTCACCGCGTTTAAGGCGAAGCTTAAGCAGATGACGAAACGCAATGGCGGAAAACCCCTGCAATCAGTCATCAATGCACTAAACCCACTGCTAAGAGGGTTTAGTTACTACTTCAAGATAGCCAATGCGAGCAGGGCGTTCAAGCAACTTGCGAGCTGGCTACGAAGGCGCTTGCGCAGTATCCAACTCAAGTTATGGAAGAAGGCGAGCCGCCTCCATCGCTGGCTAAGACAGCATGGATATAAAGGTCAGTTTGCTCATATCAACATGACGAGTTGGCGCAGTGCACGCAGCCCCTTAGCAAGCTATGCGATGCCAAACAGTTGGTTCGATGAACTCGGGCTAATGAACTTGGAGAATGTTGCAACGGGATACGTGTTTAGCAATTACGCTAAATAACTATGTGCATGAGCCGTATACGAGACCCGTATGTACGGTTCTGTGAGAGGGATGAGGCGGTGACGCCTCACCCTACTCGATGTCATTACTAACAAGTAAAGCTATCAGCCAAACCTATCAGCAATCAACTGCTTACAACCAAAAGTTACGATTTATCACCTTGCTTGAGCTGTGCCTTAATCGCGTTCAGTTCGGCCATTACGTCTTTTAAGGTTGGCTCTTCATTACCTTGTGCTTTTAGCTCGGCAAGCAGCTCGGCTTGCTTCTCTGCTCGCGCCTTTTCGTTTTCTCTCTCCATTACGTTCACTACAATACCAATGACCATGTTGAGAAAAGCGAAGGCCGTGAAGAAGATAAACGTGAGGTAAAATATCCAGCTTAGTGGATACACTTCTTGAGTTTCGTACATGACATCGGTCCAATCTTCAAAGGTCATTACCCGAAATAGGGTGAGCAACGAGATTGCAATATCCCCCCACAACACAGGGTTAATATTTCCGAACAAGGTACTGCCGATGGCTGCATAGATATAAAAGATAATAAACATCAGCAGCATAACGTAACCAAGCTGAGGAAGCGCTTTGACTAACGACACAAGAAGAATGCGCAATTCTGGGATAATAGAAATCATCCTGAGCACTCTAAACACTCTGACTAGGCGGGCAATAAGCGCAAGCTCTGCGTCATCGGCAGGTATTAAGCTTATGATGACAATAAGGGTGTCGAACCAATTCCAAAAGCTTTTGAAAAAATGCATTTTTCGCTTTTCTGCAAGAAAGCGTATGGTAATTTCAGTAAGAAAAAACGCACTAATAAACCAGTCGAGAAAAACCGTAACTGAGGCTATAGTGTTGGGAAGTTCATAGGTTTTAGCGCCTACTAGAAGGGCTGAAACCACAATGACGCTAACAACAAATATCTCGAACCACTTATTGGCTCTTATACGTTCAAATTTATTCTGTAGTACAGAGGCTTGCATCGTTTAAAATCACTCTAAATAAACAAAGTTAAAGTTAATTAGTGGCTAGCGGTAGTATCAAAATTCGCTGCTTCGTTTTAGCAATGCGCCAACGTGCACGAACTTATCACGGACGATATGTATTAATAGTTTCATTTATCCGCCCAAAATAAAGCGGGCAATATCATGGATGAAATGAGACCTGTGTTGCAAGAAAAATTGCTAAGTCATCTATATTGCACTTCGGCATGTTCAAAAAAAAGCGAAGTTTCTTCAAGGCATAAAAAAGGGCAGCATATTGCTACCCTCATTGCTAATATCATCCTAACGGTGTTGTCACGCCCGCTCAAGGCTGTCGTCACCCGCTCAAGGCTGCCGTCACCCGCTCAAGGTTGCCGTTTCCCGCTCTAGGCTTCAAGCACAGCTTAAGCAGATAATCTAGCTATCTGAAGACATGTCCGAAGGCTTAAGGCCGCGGTTCAATGTTTCAATACCTTCACCCGTTAACGTTCCTGCAGCTTGCTTAAGAGTCACGACAGACTGGATAAAGTCGTATCGAGCACCTGCAAGGTTACGCTGAGCGTCGAACAGGTTACGAGTACTATCAAGTACGTCTACCACCGTGCGCGTACCTACGTCAAACCCTGCTTCGGTTGCTTTCAAAGCGCTATCTGCTGAGATTACAGACTGCTCTAATGCGCGAATTCGAGATACTGCAGCTCGCAAATCGTTAAACGAACGACGCACGCTTTGCACAGTTTGACGATGCGCTTGCTCTAGCTGTTCACTGGCAACCACGAAGTTGTGACGGGCCTGCTCAGTGCTTGCCGTTACTCGGCCACCTAGATAGATAGGGATATTCAAACGTGCATTTAAACGCGTGTTATCCTGGATCGGAAGGTTAGCTTGTGGCTGTGCTCCGATGTTTTGTGACACATCTTCTTCTGTGTAGGCCGCACTGAATGATAGCGTCGGATAATGACCCGCTCGTGCCGCGTCAATGTCGTCTTCAGCGATATCTTTTCCAAGGCGCTGCACCAGCAGTGATAAATTACGCTCTTCTGCTAGCTTCAGCCATTCGTTAACTGTCGATGGCTGAGGTAAAGATGCACTGAAGCGCTCAGTGTTAAGCACGCTTAAACGAGAGTGATATTTTCCCGTGATAACGCGAAGATCTTCAAGCGCAATCTCCACATCGTTTTCTGCCTGTATTTCACGTGCTACCGTATTGTCAAAGTTAGCTTGAGCTTCATGAACGTCGGTAATTGCAGTCAGACCAACTTCAAAGCGCTGTTTGGTTTGTTCTAACTGTCGTTCAATAGCGCGTTTTTCCGCTTTGATAAACTCTAGATTATCCTGCGCACGCAGAGCCCCAAGATATGCTGTAACTGTACGTACAATAAGATCTTGTACCTGCAGAGCGTACTGCGAATCACTTTGCTGTGCTACTTTTTCAGCACGAGCCAAGTTGACCCAGTTGGCGTGATCGTAAATTGAAAGGGTGGCTTCAACGCCTTTCTGAAGATTGGTTTGTTGGAAACCTAATAGTGGGAAATTAAACCCTACCAACTCACCATTGGAATCAAACTGAGGTACGGTGTTGGCGCTTGTCGCATCAAAGTCAGTGTAGGAAATAAATGCAGATACTTGAGGTAGAAGATTAGCTCTACTAATGCTGATCCCTTCGAACGCTGCATTGCGTTGCGCCTTCGCTTGGTTGACTAGTGGGTCGTTAGCGAGTGCTTGTTGATATACCTGCATTAGGTCATCGGCTAACGCCCCCGTAGTCATCGATATTCCGATAACCAGCGATAGAAGTGTTCGTTTCATGCTTACGTCTTCCTGTAGTGTTCGAGTTGTGTCGGCTTACTGACTCCATTGTAAAGTATCGTACCGACCTGTTAAAACCAAGTGTATGAAAAATCAACCACAAACCGAAAGTCCAAACTCGTAACAGTGTTCGTTTAACTGTAACAGAATATGTGATCTACCCACGCTCATTATTTTTATATAAATGACTTTTAATTTGAGTTTTCTGTTATTTGTACATCTACAATACGGCGTTCATCGCGCGTATACATGTGTGGTGTGCAAATGTAGACTACATGATAAATCTATTTGAACCATAAGTGTCAGCAAATGAGCAAAGAAATCCTTTCGTTTACCTCAAATGACGTTGAAATTACCGAAATTAGCCCTGTTTACCGCGGTTTTTTCACTATGAATCGGTACACTTTCAGGCACAAATGCTTCAACGGCGAATGGAGCGATTTGGTTAGCCGCGAAATTTTTGAGCGTGGTCATGCCGTCGGTGTGTTGCCTTATGATCCAATAACGCAAGAGTTTGTGCTTATCGAACAAGTGAGAGTTGGGGCATTGACGACGTCTTCAAGCCCTTGGTTAATAGAAATTATTGCGGGCATGATTGACGAAGGTGAAACCGAAGAAAATGTTTGCCATCGTGAATCGATGGAAGAGGCAGGGATAGCGCTAGATAGCCTCACCAAAGCATTAAGTTATCTATCGAGCCCGGGCGGCACAACAGAAAGGTTACATATTTTTATAGCGAAGACCGATGCGACTAAAGCACAGGGTATACACGGCTTAGAGACTGAGTCTGAAGATATTAAGGTGCATCGAGTCAAAGAAAATACTGCACTTGAATGGCTGGAAACTGGTCGCATAGACAACGCTGCGGCGTTAATTGCGCTACAATGGTTTTTTATGCATAAAACTCAACTTCTAGAGCAGTGGAAAACACCGTGACTTATCGTACACAACGAAAATACGTTCCTCATCTTCCTACTATGCAGGCAGTATGCGAGGTTAACTATGCGAATATTCTGCGCATTTTACCCGATTGCGACACGGAAGACTTGAGCTATCGCTTTTCGATAGGTAAGCATTTGGCGTACGAAGTTAAAATAGTTGAGTCATCTCGCTACACCAGTTCTTTACGTATCAAACAAACCACAAAGGACATGCCGGATTACCTAACCCCGTCGATGACAGTACGCTTGTACCACGACGCCAGACTGGCTGAAGTGATCAATAGCCAAAATACGGGCGCACTAGAGCCTTCTTATGAGTATCCTAATTTAAAAATGCGCCAGCGAAACGAAAAGCAGATGGTGAACATATTTTTGGCTGAGTGGTTAGATTTTTGTTTAAAACACACTCCAAAGGTAACCTCTGAAGCGTGAAAACGGTAATACAATTTAGTGACTGTCATTTGTTGCACGACACCTCTAGAAAAGGTTATGGCGGTATTTCCCCCTATCATTCGTTAGAACGCCTTCTTACGCAGTTAGTCCAAAGCGGTAACACGGAAAAAGTGTCACCCGATGTGGCTGATGCGGTGTTAATTACCGGTGATATCAGTGGCGATGACTCCCCTGCAAGCTATACCCATTTTCTCAACTTGATGGAACTCTACGTGGATGTACCTTGGTATGTCATTCCAGGCAACCACGACGCCAACCCCCATTATGACGAATATTTAGTACCACACATGCTGTTAGCTGACTTACCCCTTCGCATTGGAAGCTGGTGTATTCACGGCCTAGATACTCGGCCAAAGCAAATGGCCAAAGGAGCGCAGGGAGAGATAGACAGCCATGAGCTCGATTGTATTGAACGCGCGGTTCGCGCTGCCGATCAACAGCATCATTTGCTTGCCCTTCATCATCACATTTTGCCGTCGAACAGCTGGATGGATAAGCATAACTTGGTGAATGCAGAGCATTTAATTGAGTGGCTAGATAGTGTAAAGGAGATAAAGCATATTATTCACGGGCACGTACATTCGCCGCTCAGACAGCAAGTGGGCAAAGACAACATTACTAGTTTCGGGTGTCCCTCAAGCTGCTGGCAATGGGAAATGCAAACCGACTTCGCCGTGAGTGAAGAAAAGCCCGGTTATCATCACATTAGCCTTCATGATGATGGTGATGTCGCGGTGAGTATTAAACGACTGATTTAGTTAATTTCAAAATTGCATGTCTTCAACGTAATGCGTGCTTTTTACTACTGCATCTTATAAAAAATTAGATTTTGCAAACATCATTTATTATACAAACAGGGACGCAACATGCAGCACATTTTGTATCTTCATGGATTTCTTAGTTCTCCATCATCGATAAAAGCGCAGACGACCAAAGACTATTTTGCTGCCCATCATCCAGACGTTCAGGTTCATATTCCTGCTCTGTCTAATTTTCCGAGTAAGGTAGAAGCACAGCTCACCGCGTTAATTGAGCAAACGCCAGCGCTGTTAACTAACGGCCTTAAAGTTATTGGAAGTTCAATGGGCGGGTATTTGTCCACGTTTTTAATTGAAAAGTATTCAGGAAAAGCTGTGTTGATTAACCCAGCGGTGAGACCTTACGAACTGCTTCAGCAGTTTATCGGCGCTCATGTTAACCCCTACAGTGGTGAGAAGTTTACTATTGAGGCAAGTGATATCGATTTGATAAAAGCGCTAGATGCCAACACACTGAACGAGCAAAAAGCGTATAAGGTGTTGCTGCAAACCAATGATGAAACCTTAGACTATCGCTTGGCCGCGGCAAAGTATGCCCTAAGTGAATTAGTGATAGAGGAAGGGGGCGATCACAGCTTTGTGGGGTATGAAAATCATTTGCCCAGCATTGCAGATTTCCTTCTAGATTAAGCTTTATGCAAATATGGTAGGGGCGGCAACAGGTCAACGTCGTTGCCAGGATTAAATCGCCCTGCTACCATCTTTTTACCTTGCGTTGCAGATGAAGTCTGCGTACGTTTACTCATGTTTCTGGCTTAAATAATAACCATAACTATGTCAAATCAATATAATTCAGATGCTATTGAAGTCTTAAATGGCCTCGACCCGGTTAAACGCCGCCCTGGTATGTACACCGACACTTCACGCCCTAACCATTTAGGGCAAGAGGTTATCGATAACAGTGTGGATGAAGCGCTTGCTGGTCATGCGTCTAATATCAAAGTTATCCTGCATGAAGATCAGTCTTTAGAAGTGATTGATGACGGTCGCGGCATGCCCGTAGATATTCACCCTGAAGAAGGTGTGTCTGGGGTAGAGCTTATTTTGTGTAAGCTGCATGCCGGAGGTAAGTTTTCAAATAAAAACTATGCCTTTTCGGGCGGGTTGCACGGTGTTGGTATCTCGGTAGTTAATGCACTGTCCCATCGTGTAGAGGTCACTATTCGCCGTGATAGCAACGTGTATCAAATTGCGTTTGAAAATGGCGACAAGGTAGAAGATCTCAAGATTATCGACACCTGCGGTAAGCGCAATACAGGTACTCGCGTGCACTTCTGGCCAGACTCCCAATACTTTGATTCTGCCAAGTTTTCTGTCAGTCGATTGCTGCACAATCTGCGCGCTAAAGCCGTATTAAGCCCAGGTCTTCGCATTCGTTTTGACAACAAAATATCGAAAGAAAGCCAAGAGTGGTATTACGAAGATGGCTTAAAAGATTATCTTTATCAAGCGGTTGAAGCATTCGAAACGCTGCCCTCTGATACGCCGTTTGTCGGTAGTTTCAGCGGTAACACCGAGGGGGCAGACTGGGCAGTAATGTGGCTGCCAGAAGGTGGCGATCTTATTACTGAAAGCTATGTAAATCTTATTCCCACCGCGCAAGGTGGCACTCACGTTAACGGAATGCGCCAAGGTTTGCTGGAATCAATGCGCGAGTTCTGTGAATTCAGAAATCTGATGCCTCGTGGTGTAAAACTATCCCCTGATGATATTTGGGACCGCTGTGCCTATATTTTATCAACCAAAATGCAGGATCCTCAGTTTGCAGGACAAACGAAAGAGCGGTTATCTTCTCGCCAGTCTAGTGCTTTTGTGTCTGGTGTAGTGAAAGACTCGTTTAGCTTATGGCTAAACCAGCATACGGACGTGGCCGAAGCCCTTGCTGAAATGTGTATTAACAATGCCCAGCGCCGATTGCGTCAAACCAAAAAAGTCGCCCGTAAAAAAGTGACTCAGGGCCCAGCATTACCGGGAAAACTTACCGACTGTTCATCACAAGACATTAATCAATCAGAATTGTTTTTGGTGGAAGGAGATTCAGCGGGTGGTTCTGCCAAGCAAGCCCGTGATCGAGAGTTCCAGGCTATTATGCCGCTTAGAGGAAAAATTCTTAACAGCTGGGAAGTTGACTCATCTCAGGTGTTAGCGTCGCAAGAAATTCATGATATATCGGTGGCTTTGGGTATCGACCCAGATTCAACAGATTTGTCTGGGTTGCGTTACGGTAAAATCTGTATTCTGGCAGATGCCGACTCGGATGGACTGCATATTGCCACCTTATTGTGTGCACTTTTTGTAAGGCATTTTAGAACGTTAGTAAATCAAGGTCACGTTTATGTTGCTATGCCTCCTTTGTTTCGAATTGATGTTGGCAAGGAGGTGTTTTATGCGCTGGATGAGAGCGAAAAACAAGGCATTCTAGATCGTATCGAAGCAGAGAAAAAACGCGGTAAGGTAAATGTGCAGCGCTTTAAAGGGCTAGGGGAGATGAATCCGCTTCAGCTTCGCGAAACCACCATGGATCCCAATACCCGTCGTCTTGTTCAATTAACTATTGATGATGCTGAAGACATGATGGAATTAATGGACATGCTGCTAGCGAAAAAGCGCTCAGGCGATAGAAAAACATGGCTTGAAAGTAAGGGGAATATGGCTGAAGTCGTGCTGTAGTTTCAGAGCCTTATAAAAAGAAAGTACAGCGGTGTACTTTCTTTTTTTATCTTTTTATCTTTTTATCTTTTTTTAACCTCTGTTGCATCCAATCGTTATCTTCGGTCGTTTGGCTTTTTGAAAAGGACGTGAGCAGTACAGCGTCACTACATCAAAAAGACAACGGAGACGGTTATGGATTTATCACATACTTCACAGCGCAATATTAAACTTTCACTGCTTGCAGCGGCAGTTGTGTTTTCTCTATCAGCTTGTAACGGCGATGATGGCATCGACGGCGCAAATGGTGCCGATGGTCAAGACGGTGCCGATGGTCAAGTCGGTGCACCCGGACAAGATGGTAGCCCAGGTTTTGCAGCAGCGACATTTTTAGTTGCCAACAATGGCGATAGTAATCGCAATACCGTATCGACGGTAGATCAAAACGCCAATATTATCAACACCGTATCAACAGGCGCTAACGAAGGCGTCGCGTTATCTCAAAGCAATACGCTTTTCCAGGCAGGAGATAGCGACCTTCCTCTTATTCGCTCATTTTGCTCGTTTACAGGAAATAGCGACTTTGATGCAAATTTTGGTCATGATATCACCGGAGCGGCAACTGGTTTAGTAAACCCTAAAGGTATTGTATTTGTCGAAGAGGCCGGCCTTGTTATGGCTGCTGATTTTAATGCTCAAAGAGTCAGTATTTTCGGCGGTCAGGCTGCTGGAAACGCAGCGCCAATTGCTGAAATCATGACATCTGCGAACCCTTGGGACGTAGCGTTCGACGAAAGTGCCGACCGCTTATTTGTTGCCCTGACCGACGGCACGGTTGCCGTGTATGACGATGTAATTTCTTCTGGCTTTGCGCCAACGGTAACCAGAACGATAGTTCCATCAGATGCCGACGGAAACCAAATCTCAATCAACCTTCATGGTATTGTGTATGAAGCAATGTCAAACCGACTCATATTGTCAGACGTGGGAGACGCAAGCGTGGCGGACGATGGTCAGTTATTTGTCATTGAAAGTGCAGCATCTGCTGATGGCATGGTAGTGCCTACGAGAGTAGTGGGTGGTCCAAGCACGCAATTAGGTAACCCGGTTGATATCATTTTATCTGGCTCAGACCTTCGTGTTGCCGAAAAATCGAATGACGCCATTTTAGTCTTTTCAAATATATTTACCAGTGCGAGTGGCGATGTCGCGCCAACGCTTTCTACACCATCTGTTAAGCCAGAATCCCTTGTTGAGTTTACTGACGCGGTGGTGAAGTGGGATGCATCGGATGACGGTATAACCACCATGCCAATCTCAGGGCTTTCTGTATCGAGTAATCCATCTGCAGAAGGCGATACCACTGGGCAAGTTGCACAACTTAGTGCGCTTTTAGGCAGCGAATTACGCAGCTTTGATAGCGGCATGAGCATAGAAAGTGCGTCCTATACAGCGCAAGGCGATGGCGTTATCACCTTCGACAACCCAGATACTTCAACAGGCGGGCTGTTAGTGGTAAATAGACTCACCTCAAGTCGCGACGGCATGATGTACAGCGGCAGCTACGATCACATGATAGCAGGCGCGAATACAGGACTCATTGCCCCTAAAGGGCTTGATGTTGCATCAACAGAGGGTCTAGTGTTTGTTGCTGACGTGAATGAGGCAACACCAGCGGTACGCGTGTTTTCACCATGCGCATCAGGTGATGTAGCACCGCTATTAACCCTTGAAGCATCAAATGGCGCTCGTCCATGGGATGTAGATTACGATCCAGCAACTGACAGCGCTTATCTAGCGCTAACAAATGGTACGGTTGCCGTATTTGAAGAAGTAATAAGACGGTTAAATAGCGGTGAATCAGTACTGACTGGCGAAGACCGGTTAATTGTACCAGCAAGCAGTGGTAGTGCGTTTTCGGCGCCTACTAACCTTCATGGCATCGACTATGACAGTCAAAGTGATAGCTTGGTCATCTCTGATGTAGGCAGTGCGGCTGACGCTACCGATGGCAAGCTTTATGTTATTTCAGGTGCGCAGTCGGCAGACGGCATTACTGACGTATCGGTAAATATAGCCGGACCAACTTCTATGCTTGGCAACCCGGTGGATTTAATGCTGAGCAACGGGCATGTTTATGTGGCAGAAAAATCGAACGGCGCTATCTTGCGATTCGATAATATTTTGAACGCAGACTCAGGCGATATAGCGCCTAGTTACAGTGCGTCTTTCACGGCACCTGAATCAGTTTCGGTACTGCCTATTTACTAAGTCTCAAGTTAACAATGTATTGATGAGCAAAAGGCCTGACGCGACACGTTGGGCTTTTTTTTATTAAGCCAAACTGACATGATGCTGTTGTTCAGTTTACGTTTCGGCTTACGTGTTTTATAACTCCGCTGAGCATAGTCAGCTTTACCGCCATTACAGTAGACTGAAGTGGTCATGCAGAGAATTAGCACGTTGCTTGTTAATACAAAGTGCAGAAAATAGGTTTTGATAGTGAGCAATATAGTGCAATACTTTTTGATAATACGATAAAACAGAATTTATCACCGCGTGTAAAAACACTTGTATGGTAATGTATAGCTATTAATGGCTACTTGTGATGGAGCAATCTTTACAACATTGATTTAAATGTATTACAAGTCAGTTTCCGTGTCACGATTGGTAAAGGTTTGCTACCACAAATATGATCTTGCGATGTATAAAATGGCTTTCTGTTGGCTTGGCTATCGTTGTTTGTGTTGCTCTTCTAGGGGCCACAACTCTTACTGTTATGGTTATTCAAACTGCACCACTGGTTTCAAGTAATGCATCAATCCAGCTTGATGGTGCCGACAGTGTGAATGTATTGCTAAGCCAGCTACAACGCGCTTTTTCCCGCCGTGAAGAAGGCCACCAATTGACTTTAAGCGAAACACAGGTGGAGAGTTTGGTAGGCGTTTTACAGCGCGCGCTTCCAGAGTTCAAAGGGCAAGTAAATATTACATCGATGGGCGGTACGGTAAGCATTACCTATGCATTGAAAGATACCGGCTATTTTTTTAATGCGTCAGCCTTGGTGTTGCCCGGCGATAGCCTTCGTATTGAATATGTACAAGTGGGCAGTTTAAGCATTCCCGGTAAATTCTTACTCAACGTGATTGAATATGCGGTTAACAGCTACACAGATACAGAAATTGCGTCTATAGCGTTAAGCCGCGTAGAGAAAGTATCTATGCAGCAAGGAGAGCTCACATTAGATGTAGGGCGTTTAGATACACTGCTTGTGGAGCTAAATACGGTAGCATCGAATTTATCTGTGGAGGAAGAAACCGAGCTGCAAACCCTTACTGCCTATTACCTCAGGTATATTTCGGGTAGAGATATTGCCCTATCTTCAAGTCCCGTTTCCCTTAGCGAATACTTGCGTGAAGGTATGGCCAGAGCCCGCGAGCAAAGCTCATCAGCTGCGCAAGCAGTACTTCACAACAAGGCGGTAATTCTTGCGCTAGCCGCTTATGTTGGGCACCACAGAGTTGGAAATCTCGTGGGTGACATTCAGCCGGATAAAGACAAGGCCCTTCGTCCTCGTTCTGGTGCGGTTTTGCATAATCGCAATGATTTGGCGAGACACTTTATTATTTCTGCAGCACTCGAGTTGTTATCAGAGCAAAGTATGTCCTTTGCCATTGGGGAATTCAAAGAGTTGATGGACCGCGGTGCCGGTGGTTCTGGATACAGCTTTGTTGATTTAGTTGCCGATATGTCAGGTACTGCTTTTGCTAAAGCGGCCGTGTCGCCAGCACAAGCAGAAAACGTTCAAAATGCTCTTGCCCGAATTAGCAGTGAAAGTGACATTATTCCTGCTATTGACGATGTACCAGAAGGGCTCAGCAAACGAGCGTTTACCGAGCAATATGAACGCGTAGACAGTGATGCGTATTTACGTGAAGTCGAAGGGCTAAAGCAGCGCATAAAGCGCATCCCGCTTTATGCTAACTAGCGAGCTCAAATTAAATACAACGCAGGCGATAGATGAGCGCGAAATGGGCGCGCCATAGACAATATGCTCAGCTAATTGAGATAGGCGTTAGCTATGAGGCTTGCTTGCTAGGCTTTGTTGAAATTGGGTAACGGTGATAAGCGCTAACTCTATTTTCTTCACTAGCGGGGCAAGTGCCGCTTTTGTTTGCTCTTCGTTCATGTCTTTCATTGCTTGCCAATCTAACGCGATTTCTTCCACATAAGGAACAAAGCGTTTCGACGACGTTGTAAAGCCACTGTCAGAGGCGAATACGGCGGAAAATTTACCTTTCTTATCCCGCTGTAACACATCCAATGCCTGGTCGGCATCCACGGCTTTTCGGTAAAGCGTTTGCATGGTCTCTTGAAGCTGTTGGTTTACGGTTTGCATTTCTTGCATGAGAACGCCTTTAATTGCTTGATGAAAATTTGATTTTGAACTTGACTCAAAAACTGATTAAAGTTTCGACGGTTTTTGCCGATACACCCAAAGATGGGCAATTTTGCCTATTTTTTCACTTTGCTACAAGCAACAAAGGAAAACGGTATGGAACTACAAGGTGTAAACGCCTCTGCAGCGTCCGGTGCTTCGCTTGAGTTAGCTTCTCTTAAGTTGGCAAAAAGCCAGCAAGAACAAGAGGGAAAAGCGTCGCTTCAGTTGCTGGAATCAGCCGCTGACGTACCAAAGGTATCCTCTTCAAACCCCGCGTTAGGCGCTAATATTGATACTTTCGCGTAGGTCAGGGATGCAAATGTAAGTCGATAGGCGTTTTGCCGGGTTGTCCCCCAATTTCTCTTACGAGCTTGGGCACTAAGAATCCCGGCAGGCGCTTTATCGCTTGCTCCATAATAGCCCTCCCATCGTTATCACTCACATAAAAATGACTCGCTCCCTGTACTTTGTCGAGTACATGCAAGTAATAAGGTAGTACGCCTGCTTCAAAAAGCCGCTCGTTCAGTGCGCAAATGGCATCAGCACTGTCATTAATTCCTTTCAACAATACAGACTGATTAAGCAAGGTAACCCCTTTACTTCTTAGTGGCGCCAGTGCATTTACTAATTTATCAGAGACTTCATTTTCATGATTCGCGTGAAGTACTAATACCTTTTGAATGGGTAGCGCGGTAAACCAATCTTCGAAGGCACTGCAAATTCGCTCAGGCAATACTACGGGTAGTCGGGTGTGAATACGAAAACGTTTTACATGCTCGATTGCTGCAATTTCTGATGCTAACCATGCTAAGTGATCGTCTTTCGCCATTAATGGATCGCCACCAGAAAAAATAACTTCGTTAATATCTGGATTGTTGGCAATGTACGATAATGTGTCTGTCCATTGTGCTTTGTTAACGGCATTTTCTGCGTAGGGGAAGTGACGTCTAAAGCAATATCGACAGTTCACTGCGCATCCGGTGCGAACCATCAGCAGCACACGAGAGTCGTACTTGTGCAACAGCCCTTTACCTGCGGTGTTATGTTCTTCCAGCGGATCTTCATTGTAGTGAGGCGACGTTAAAAACTCATCGCTTAACGGCATAACCTGCAGAAGAAGTGGGTCGTTTGGATTCCCTTTTTCCATTAATTTTGCAAAATGGCGGGGAACGCGCATAGGGAATAAGCGTCGTGCTTTTATGTGCTGTACGTATTTTTTCTCATCTAAGTGTAAATAATTAATAAGCGTAGAGGGGTCCGTAAAGCTCCTTGATAATTCTTTTTGCCAGTTATGCTCTACAGAAATCGCTTTTTTAGGTATTATTTGTTCCACGAAACTTTTTGCACCTTATGTTTAGACAGAGGAATTATGGCTAATTACAGCACTAACGAGTTCAAAGGCGGCCTGAAAATCATGCTGGACGGCGAACCTTGCAACATTTTAGAAAACGAATATGTAAAGCCTGGTAAGGGCCAAGCGTTTAACCGCGTAAAAATTCGCAAGCTTATTTCAGGTAAAGTTTTAGAAAAAACATTCCGCTCTGGTGAATCCGTAGAAGGCGCAGACGTTATGGATACGGAGCTGGCCTATCTATACACCGACGGCGAATTCTACCACTTTATGAATAACGATACATTCGAACAAATCGCAGCTGACGAAAAAGCGGTGGGCGAGAATATCAAATGGTTGGTAGAAAACGACGTTTGTACTATCACGTTGTGGAACGGTGCGCCAATCACGGTAACACCGCCTAACTTTGTAGAGTTAGAAATTACTGAAACTGATCCTGGCTTGAAGGGTGATACAGCAGGAACCGGTGGTAAGCCAGCAACCTTGACCACAGGTGCAGTTGTACGTGTACCATTGTTTGTTCAAACAGGTGAAGTTGTTCGCGTAGATACACGCTCTGGCGAATATGTGTCACGAGTTCAAAAATAAGTATCGTGTAAAAATAAGTGACATGAGCAAATAGCACGTTACTAGCAACGTTCGAAAACCGGTATGTTCACGTACCGGTTTTTTAATTTCTGGCTTTCATCTTCTTCTTAAAAACGTCGGCACAACTATGAAACATGGGCAATCTTGGCAACCTACTACTACCCACAAAACCAGAGTAGCGAGAGCTGAATTACTTCGCCAGATTAGGGCGTTTTTCCACAGCCGTGACGTGCTTGAAGTAGAAACCCCAGTGCTATCTGCCGGAACCGTTACCGATGAGCACCTTGACGCGTTTAACACCGAATTTTTATACGCTAATACCGGAAAACCCGTTTCTTTATTTCTACAAACCTCGCCCGAATATGCAATGAAGCGACTGCTGTGCGCACAAAGCGGTGCAATCTACCAAATTGGCAAAGCATTTCGCCATGAAGGGGAAGGGCGGTGGCACAACCCCGAATTCACCATGCTAGAGTGGTATCGCCCCGGTTTTGACCATTTCATGTTGATGAAAGAAGTGGATGACCTTTTACATGAGGTGTTAGGTGCAATATCAGATAGTGACATGATTACTTACCAAAACGCGTTTATCACTTATCTTGGGATAGACCCGCTTAATAGCTCAGCACGCTCAATTCATCAAAAAATGCTTGAATGCGATATTGATATTGACGCTATGGAGCACTTATCAAAAGACAGTCAGTTGCAGCTTCTGTTTTCCTACTGTATTGAACCTAAAATAGGCATTCAGGCACCCTGTTTTGTGTACGACTTCCCCGCTTCCCAAGCGGCACTGGCAAAAATAAGCCCCTCAGATAGCCGTGTTGCCGAGCGTTTTGAAGTGTATTTTAAAGGTATTGAATTGGCGAACGGGTTCAATGAATTGAGTGAACCTGCTGAGCAGCGCGCTAGGTTCGAGCAAGACAACAAAAAGCGTGCACTATCGGGGTTACCGGAAAAACCTTTAGACGAACACTTTTTGCAGGCCCTCGCGTCAGGGTTGCCTGAATGTGCAGGTGTTGCCCTTGGGATAGACAGACTGTTGATGTTGAAAACCGGTGTCTCACATATTCAAGACGTCATTAACTTTCCGGTGAGCCGCGCATAGCAAAGGAAAACCATTGTTCATTTCTTCAATGAGTCGGAACTTGTTGTGCTCTCTCCTTTGCTGCCTCTTGCGATATCACCACTAAGCACCTCAACTGTTCGCTAACAATTCAGCACGTTTCATCGGCAAACTGCTTTATTGGTGCGGCTGTTTACTGTTGACCTTATAACACTCATGCTGAAACATGTTATAACATTACACACTGTTTCAGCCTACATTAGCAATGCCGCAGAAACGGTATCAATATAGCTAAAAATACTCACCAGAGGATAATAATGAAAATGCGTTCGTTACTAAGCACTACGATAGCGGCATTACTCAGTGCTCCGGTTCTCGCAACCACCGTCACTGGGACCGTCACAGATACATCAGGCAAGCCAGTAGAAGGCGCGGAAGTTAAGATTGAAGGCACGCGCCGCATAGCCGTTACTGATGAAAACGGCATCTATCGTTTTAACGATGTAAAGCAACCTCATATCCATTTACATGTATATTCAAGCAACTATATTCACGGTGATAACGACCTTGGTGATGTGAGTAGCGATCAAAAAGCTGACTTTGTTTTACAGCCTGCGTCGGTAGAGAATATTGTGGTTACGGCAACAGCGCTACAGTCATCTGTGCTTGAATCAGTCACGCCCGTTACCGTTATCGGTGCTGAAAAACTTCGCAAAATTGAAGCGCCTACCCTTGGTGAAACGCTTAAGAATACGCCAGGGGTGCACAGTACCTACTTTGGCCCTGTTTCAAGCAGCCCTATCATTCGTGGCAACGATGGCCCGCGAGTGAAAATCGTACAAAACGGCTTAGATGTCTCTGACGTGTCTCGCGTGGGTCCAGATCATAATGTGGCCACTTCGTTGGCAAGTGCCACTCAGGTTGAAGTGCTTCGCGGCCCCGCGACACTTCAGTACGGTAGTGGTGCAATTGGTGGTGTAGTTAACGTTGTTGATAAGCGCATACCGCAATATCAGGTGGACGGTGTTGAGGGTGAAGTCGAGGCAAGCTACAGCACCGTAAATGAGGGCAAATATACTCGCGGTGATGTAACTGGCGGCCAAGGCAACTTTGTGTGGCATGTTGATGGTTTTATCCGTAATACCGAAAACGCAGACATCCCGGGCTTTGCATCACTTGAGCCAGATGATGATGAGGAAAGCGGCGAATTGGAAAGTAGTGCCATGGAGACAACTAACATTGTCGCGGGTCTTTCTTACGTTGCCGAGGAAGGCTATTTCGGTTTCGCTGTTGAAAAACTCGATAATGAATATGGTGTTCCAGGCCACAGTCACGGTCATGGTGATGAGCATGGCGATGAACACGATGGTGCTCTTGATGAAGACCACGACGGCGTGCACGATGAAGAGCACATGCACGAAGAAGAAGGTGTTTTTCTCGATGTGGATATGACTCGCTATCAAGCGGCAGGTGAGTGGCACTCGCCTATTAGAGGGCTGACTAACCTGAAGTTCGCTGCTGCCTATACCGACTACGAGCATGCTGAAATTGAAGACGGCATGCCGGGAACCGTGTTTACCAACGAGTCTACTGATATTCGCCTATCGGCTTATCATGAAGAAGTGGCAGGCTGGCACGGTGTGTTTGGTCTGCAGTTTACATCAAGCGATTATACTGCCGTGGGTGAGGAGGCGTTTACGCCTGCCAACGTCACGGACAGCGTCTCGCTATACCTCATTGAGCAAAAGAAAGTGGGTAACGTGACCTTCGAAATTGGTGGTCGTCTAGAATCAACCACTATCGATGTCGCAGACAGTGACATTGAGCTTGATGTGTATCATGACGAAGAGCACGAAGGCGAAGAACACGAAAGTGAGGAGCATGAAAGCGAGGAGCACGAAGCTCATGGCACAGCATTTACGTTCCCAAAATATGATTTCTCAGCAGTATCGCTTTCAGCAGGTGCGAATTGGGAGTACACCGACGGTCAGTCAGTAGCGATTACACTTTCAAGAAGCGAACGTGCGCCGAGTCAGCAGGAACTATTTTCTGCAGGTCAGCATTTGGCAACACAAAGCTATGAAGTTGGATTAGTATTCGACTTAGACGAGGAAGGCCATATCGAAGAAAACTTAAAAGGAGTAACTGAGGAAGTTAGTACTAATTTAGATATGACCTTCCGTAAGTTCACTGGCGATTGGGGCTACAGCGTTTCCTTGTTTTATAACCAAGCTGATAATTATATTTTCCAAACCAACACGGGCCTAATCGCGTTATCTGGGCATGAAGAGCATGATGATGATCATGGCGGAGAACTTGAAGGTGAGCACGAAGGTGAACATGAAGAAGGTCATGAGTCGCACAGCGATGAAGGCTTGCCTGTTTTCTACTTCCAGCAAGCCGATGCCGACATTTGGGGCCTTGAAGCGCAAGCGTATTTCGACCTTAATGATGCGTTCCGTTTAACCGTGTTCACTGATTATATTCGCGCAGAAATAGAAGACGACAATTTGCCACGTACTCCGCCAATGCGAATGGGTGGCGAGCTAAGTTACGTTAACGGCGGGCTTAGCGCTGATGCAGGTTTTACTTGGGTTGACGACCAAACTGATACCGCGTCTTTTGAAACGGCTACAGACGGATACACCCTGTTAAACGCCAGCGTTCAGTATGAATTTGCGAGTCAAGGCATCGATTGGGTTGTGTTTGCTCGAGGTGATAACTTGACCGATGAAGAAGCGCGAGTGCACACCTCTTTCCTTAAAGACCAAGCGCCGCTACCAGGTAGAAATATCAGCGTGGGTGTAAGAGCCTTGTTCTAGTCACTTTAGGATGGGTTGTCTTTAGTTTTTCGCTAAATGACAGCAACATGCCATAAGGTAAACGCTGAAGAGGCGGTACTTTTTGAGGTTATCGCATCAAGGTAAACTCAAAAGGTACCGCCTTTTTTATGACCTCGTCTTAATGGATCAGAGCAAGCATGTTGGGCTGTGAGGCTGTAAACTTAAGTTGCGAACGAGTAAGTTCTGTCATTAATAGCCACATCATAAAATCATACAGGAGATAGTGTGAACAACGCTGATGCACCCTCTGCACATGACATTGTTAATTATTTAAACGGGCTCGATGAGTCTCATATCGTTCTTGGTTATGGAAGTTTATTAAGCCGCGACAGCCGAGAGCGCTTCTCGGGTATAAAAACCTACGGCGTTCCGGTAATGGTGGATGGGTTTGAGCGTGCTTGGGTAACCAGAAGTATTCAAGAGCAGCAAACCTACGTTGGGGCAATCAAAAACGCCGCTAAAAAGCTGAATGCGCAACTGATCCCCGCCGAGCTCAATCCTGCGCTGCAAGAACGAGAAAAAGATTATCGATTTACGCAAGTGTCGCCAGAGCAAATTGCCTTCGACGCTACAATGGACATAAATAGCGAAACAGCCCTTTATGAAGCCCTTAGCGGTCGCACACTATGGGTATGCGAGACATTGCACTGTAGCCCTGCGAATGATCAGTTCCCGGTAAGCCAAACTTATGTTGATACTTGTTTAGCCGGATGCTTAGAGCACGCAGGCGAAAAGGCCGCCACGGATTTTGTGACGCATACCTCATTGTGGGATCACCCACGAGTCGACGACAGAGCGTTGCCTAAATATCCACGGGCTGCCAACGTAGATAAGGCAACACGTGACAAAATAGACATTATATTATCAAATAATCTACTATCTTGACTTCTCTCCTATACTAAACGGTTAGCCTAGAGCTCTTTTTAGGTATTTTATTCGGGCATTTCAACAGACAGTAAAAAGACAACAAAAGCAGAGGGCGTCATTAAGATGAATATTGAATTTCAGGGGACGCGAGTTCGGATGCGGGCGCTCAGCTTTGACGACAAAGCGTGGGTGTTAGCGCTGCAGCAAGACCCTCAGTGGGTAAAATTCATTGGAAGCCGCGGAGTCAATTCACTTGAAGACGCCTGCGACTATATTGCCCGTACCAATGCGCAATGCAAAGAATGGGGCTACGGACTGCTGGCTATTGAGGACAGCGAGACTGGACTTCCATTAGGGGTATGCGGGCTGTTTAATCGCTTTGCATTCACCTGTCCGGATTTAGGTTTTGCCCTGTTGCCAGAAGCGCGAGGACGAGGCATTTGCCAAGAAGCCTGTGAACTCGTGATTGACTGGGCAAGAAATCAAGGTTATCGCTTTCTCACGGGAATGACTCACCCAGATAACACGCGCTCTCAGGCTCTGCTGACGAAGTTAGGGTATGAAAAACAAGGATGGTATTTTGATAAGTCATTCCCTGTCCAGGCGCTTTACTGGCTGTCGCTTTAGTAAGTTGGGCTTACAAACTTAGGCTTGCAAAGCATTCGCCCTTTGCTTATTCATAAAATGGCAAAGAGTATTTGAGTAGGCTTGCTGCTAATCGCTGACAAAACCTCTCTAACGAGCTGCGAGGTGAGTTGCTGCTGAAGCGGAAAACTAAAGCACAATGCCTGCTAGGTTCATTGTTTTTCCTGGGGCCCCTTTCAGTAACGTTGCTTTAAATTCATTGGGTACGGGTTTCTTTTCAAATGTCAGTGAATCGACCATCACATAGACAATTTCAGCTGATGCTACCGCGTGGTTAGTTTGCCAATTCAGCATATCAATTTGCATCGTAAAAGAGGTATTGCCAACGTTGCTCACATGCACCGACAAGCACAAAATGTCGTCGAATTTGGCTGAGTTTTGCCATGATATATTGAGATTGACGACTTGATTATCTAAGCCTTGGTTTGTTAGTGCTTGGTATCCACCTATTAGCGCTCGCATAAATTCAGTGGCGGCTAAGTCTGCGTAGTCGGCATATCGTGCGTTAAATACAACATTTTGAGGGTCGCATTCGGCATATCGAACTCTTAGCAGTAATTTAAATGCATTAGGCTTAACCTTGGTCATTCGTGTTTTCCTTTTGATTCTGCACTGTTTTTATATTCCCCTCATTTTCTTCAGCTTGTCCATCAAGACGCCACTGGTCACCAATAATAGGGTCTTCCGATTTAGGTTCTACTTCCCAAGAATATGCTTTAACTGTCGGTTTTGGATCGAGCGAATGCCATAAACAGGCACAAAGAACACCAGCCAAAGCACCGAATAAATGGTATTCGAACGAAATCCCTTCTTGGCGGGGAAATATACTCATCGTCATTCCACCTTCCCGAAGGGCGAGTTTACAATGTCCGTACTCTTTGTTGTGTCACCTTGATGTAGAACCACTATACCTGCGGTAACACACCGCGATTACGAACATTTTAAGTCTCGCTGAGTGGATAAGTATCTATGCGGAGTGGTATTTTCTCTGCGAAATATACTCACCACGAATAAATAAAAAAATACACCATGCGTTAAACCGCTAGCGCCAATATGATAGCTTTCGCGTCCAAACAACCACACACCAATTCCAGATAGTAACCACACTGTTATTAGTACACGCCAACGTGTTTTGGGGTAACCGTAGATGAGAAATGAGCCAAGCACTAACATGGGCAATGTATTGTTGAAAATATGCTCTAATGAACCGTGTATAAGGGGCGCTGTTACAATTCCAACCAAACCATGCACGGCTAAAGGATAAACCCCGAGCCAACTTAGGTCGACGTTAAAGTTGAGTTCAAAAGCTTTAAAGCACCAAATAAAACCCACGGCGAATGCGGTGATTACTATACTGTTTTTGAGTGACGACGTTTTCATTTGTCAGATTTATGGGCAATTAATAAAATAACAACGTGCCTCGCCCGTAGGCTAAATGGCAGCAATGAGCACTTGTCAGAAAACTAGTCGATTATCTTTAACATTTCATAAACAAAAGTTAAAAATTATTGTCTCAAAATCAGCGGTTTAGCGCTTAAGGCTACAGGTCGTGATCACGTATAATTAAAGCCTAATTCGTGAGGGCTAAGACATGACTAAACAGAAAAACGACACGAGTAAAGAAACGGCAAAAGTGGTTGCGACAATGATGATACCCATGGTCACGTTAGGCTTGGTGTGTCTATCAATTGGCGTGTATCTAATGAATACCGTCTTTACAGGAATTTGACGGAACTTTGGTAAACACCGCTTTACACGCCACCAGCCTTGGAAAGTTACATAACCAAGGCGGTGGCGTTTGTATTGTTAAGGCTACTG
Organism: Alteromonas ulvae; assembly: GCF_048987005.1. Classification (GTDB taxonomy): domain Bacteria; phylum Pseudomonadota; class Gammaproteobacteria; order Enterobacterales; family Alteromonadaceae; genus Alteromonas. The sequence goes on from NZ_CP185261.1 coordinate 736,113, forward strand.
TAAACCGGCAGTATTTGTGATTAAAGCAGTGCAGTTAAAGCAGTGCGGTTAGCGCACCGCATTTAATGCAAATAAGTGTGACTAGAGTGGCGGAAGCACGGTCACTTTTTTGATCACGATGGGCTCAATGGGAACGTTGTTCGCGTTTAAGCGAATTGAGTACTCGGTTTCCACTTCTGACATAGCATCAACGACATCTGACCCTTCTACAATTAAGCCAAATACCGCATAGCCCCAGTCCCGTCCAGGGTTCAGGCTTTCATTGTCATTAACGTTAAAAAAGAACTGACGGTTAGCGGTGTGAGGGCCGTTTTGACGTGCCAGTGCAATGGTATGTAAGTCGTTAGTGAGCCCATTGCCCGACTCGTTAAAAATATCGGGAAAGTTCGACTTACCGTTAAAATCAGAGGTGTAGCCGCCACCTTGCACTACAAAACCGGGTACAATGCGATGAAAAATAGTGTCGTTGTAAGCCCGCTTGTCTACATAGCGCAAAAAATTATTTACGGTAATAGGGGCGCGCCTTCTATCTAACTCCACCACAATATCACCCATGGTGGTTTCAATTTTTACGCGAGGGTAATAGTTGTCAGGCTGTATTTGAGAGCCATCGTCTTTTTTCGCAGCAACAAGGGGGCTAACACTTAAAAAAACACACACCATTAATAGGCTAGAAAGAATGTTGTTTATCTTCTTTAGCATAGTAAATCCTTTAAATAATCTTACTGTTTAGCGACGCTAAAAATAACGAACTTTTTATCGTTTGACAGTATATCAACACCACCAAACAGTTTTTTCAATTTTATGTGGTAATCCAAGTGACGATTTCCTACCACAACAAGATGTCCGCCTCGTACTAATAAATCGCGAGAGTCGGTAAACATTTGCCATGCAATGTGGTCGGTGATCACATTTTGTTGATGAAAAGGAGGATTACACAACACCTTAGTGACCGCAGGCGTGTTCGGCTCGTTAAGAAGGCCTTCCAAGCAGTTGGTAGCAATAAAGGTGCATTGATCTATTTTATCTGGGTGGTTAGTCAATACATTTAAACGTGCACTCTCCAATGCCATGTAAGATTCATCGGTAAAAATGACCTTGCAGTCTGGGGCAAGTGTTAGCGCGTTAATACCTAAAACGCCGTTACCACACCCCACATCGACAACCGTATCATTGCTGCTCACCGTCATGTGTTTCATCATAATACGGGCACCGATATCTAACGACTGACGTGAAAACACATTTGCTTCGTTGTCTAACGTCATTTTCGCGCCGGTGGTTCCCTTGCATTCCCATCGAGTTGGGTAGGGCGACGGGTACGATGGAAGGGTAAGGTCGGGACGAGAAAACACCAGTCGCGACTTTTTCTTTGCCAGAGAGGTGGTGGTGGGGCCAATGTACTTTTCAAACAATGCCAGCACCGATTTGGTAATGGCTTTTGCTTTGCCGCCGGCAATCACTTGTGTGTCAGCAGATATATAACGCTTTAAATCAATAAGCTGCTGCTCTAAAAGCGCAAGTGCTCTTGGCACTTTCAACACCACAATAGCCGGGGCTGCTTGCGGAGAAAACGTTAAGCTGTCAACGCTGGTCATAGTATTGACGGGGGCCGTTTCTGATACCGATGTCTCTGCGCTTATTGCATTACGCCCTAAGTTTTCCAGCAAAGAGCGTCGAGATATGTATGAGTCTGACACCCAAAGTGGATTTAAATGCTCAAACCAGCACCCCAATGCACCAAAGTCATCATTAAAAATCATTAGCTGAGACTCGGCAGTGTCTGTAGAAACTACATTGTCGTTGAGCAACGATTCTACATGGTCGATGAGCAACTCATCGGCGCTGTCCCATGCCTGTAAGCTTACATGTTGATGCTTTTCAGGATAGCGAATTAGAGACAAGTTTCGGTCTGCAAAGATAAATTCTGTGTTCATTAGCGAAAATTCTGACGGCAACAGCAATGACGTGTGTCATGCCTTGGCGTGCTTTGGAGTTAGCAATGGGCGTAGGATAACATTTCGCGGGCAAAAAGAGCATGATCAGATTGGTGCAATGCACGTAAATAACCTTGGCGGTAAAAAAATCATACTCACTAAAACTGGATAAAAGAGCGACCTAAGCGAAGACATGCAATATTCACTTTTTAATCAACCTGAGAAGTTTAAACCTGAACAAGGAGCGTCTGATCAGGGAACGCCCGAGCAACACAAGCAGGTGGCACAGCCCCAGCGCCTGCCGCTGCCTGAGGGGGATGTTGTGTATTATCCTCGCTTTTTCAGTCAGTCTACTGCCGATACGTATTTCGACAACCTGCAAAGCGAGCTGCCGTGGAGACAAGACTCACTGCGCATGTTTGGTAAATCTATTTCCATACCTCGGCTACAAAGCTGGCATGGCGACCCACAGTGCACCTATACCTATTCAGGACTAACCATGGTGCCTAACCCGTGGACCTCAACGCTGGCGGATATACGAGATTGTTGTAGCGCCGCATGCGGTAGCCGTTTTAATAGTGTCCTTGCTAATTGGTACAGGCACGGGCAAGACAGCATGAGCCTGCACGCTGATGATGAACCCGAGCTTGGGCCAAACCCCGTTATTGGCTCTGTAACGTTGGGAGAGGCGCGCCCTTTTGTGTTTAAGCATAAAGAAACGAAGGCGCGATATACGCACTTGCTAGAACACGGCAGCTTGTTAGTGATGGCCGGCGCTACCCAAAGCCATTATTTACACGGCATTTCGAAGACGGTTAAACCGATAGGTGGTAGAATAAATCTCACTTTCAGACGATTAATAGTCGCGAATTCACCTTAAAAATTTCAACGGGTTCGCCAGTCACGCGAATAAAAGAGATTGAGGTAAAAGATATGCAGGTAGACAATATGCAAGTAAGCGGTATGCAAGTAAAAGATTTCCTAGAAACAGCCATCACTGATGCTATTGCGCCACGCTATTTAGAGGTGGTTGATGAAAGCTTTATGCATAATGTGCCCGATGGAGCGCAAAGTCATTTCAAGGTAACGGTAGTGAGTGATGCCTTTGAAGGTCAGCGTTTAATTGGCAGACATAGACAAATAAACGCATTGGCAGCACCTGCCTTAGAGGGGCCGGTTCACGCGTTGGCGCTTCACACCTATACCCCTGAAGAGTGGGTGAAAAGGGGAGGGGAGCCTTTGTCATCGCCTAAGTGTCTTGGCGGAAGTAAGCACGACTAGATCGTTACGCCCTAGTGATATAAAACACAGCGAGTGAAATAAAATGCAACAAATGGATGTTTGTCATGACACAAAACAGTGAAGTTGGTCACTATATCAATATGCTTAAAACCCCTTCAGTTCAGGTTCTGCTTCTTGGAACCTGCTTTGTATTGGTTATGCTATTTGTGCATTTAGGTGTGGCGCAGCCGATGGACGAAGCATTATTTCAAGCCCTTAAACTGGATGCTTCCACGCCTAAATGGGTATCAGATGCATTAAGAGATGTTACCGCGCTTGGCAGTAATATTGTGCTGCTTTTTGTGGCTATTACCGTTACGGTTGGCCTCGCCATGCAAAATCAGCGTAATAAGGCGTATACCTTTGTGCTGGCAGTAGCGTTGGGGCTATTGGTTGCCTTTGCCCTTAAAGCGGGTATCGCGAGACCTCGTCCACCGGTTAGTCAGCACGATGTGGATGTATATACCCACAGTTTCCCGTCTGCTCATGCCACCCTGTCTACATTGGTGTACTTCTATCTCGCTTACCTAATTTGTCATTTCTCTGGCCAAAGGGTGGTCAGCACATGGATATACTCCACTGCGGCATTACTGGTGTTTTGCATAGGGTTATCTCGAGTGATGCTAGGAGTGCATTGGCCAAGCGACGTAATTGGAGGTTGGTTTGCTGGTGGCAGTGTTGTGGCGCTATGCCTTTACACTATTAAATGGAAGCAAAAGCTGCATATTCACAATAGTGAGCCACAACAATCAAAACGCCAGTAAGGTCAATGCAAGACCCTTTGCACAATGTGGAACGCCTTACACTTTATCAGCGCGTTTGCGAAATTATACAGGCAGACTCTCACCGCATGTTGTGCTTACATGCGCTTCAACAACTCGCGTTGCCACAAAGTTACTTAGGTGCAGGCTTTCTTCGTAACGCTATTTGGGATTTTTTACACAACAAGAGCACACCCACGCCGTTAAACGACGTTGACGTTATCTATTTTGATGCAAACAACACACAGCCAGGCAAAGACACCTTCTATGAGATGCAGTTAAATGAGGTGCTACCGCAAGTTAAGTGGCAGGTAAAAAACCAGACGCGTATGCATGTACTGCACGGGCATGCGCCTTATAAAAGCTGTGAAGACGCTATTTCATACTGGATAGAGAAAGAAACCTGTGTGGCGATAGCGTTATCAAGTGCAGACAGTGTAGCTTTATCTGCCAGTGCCAGTGCCAGTGCCAGTGCCGGTGGCAATATTAGCGCTAGTTCGTCGTTTGAAACAGTAGGGCCGTTTGAGATACTCGCACCCTTTGGTTTGCAGGGTAATTTTGCAGGCACCATCAGTATAAACCCCAAGAACCCGCGGCCAGACGTATTTAATGAGCGGATTCAAAATAAGCGTTGGTGTGAGATTTGGCCAACGCTTACAGTAAAGCGTTAATTTCTCGCCTTAATTTCTCACTACCCGTAGAAACCATCCAACAAACAACGAAATCAGAAATCCGAAAAAAGCCACTAGCATGTTGATTGTTAAAAGCTGACCGGAAAAGTCGGCGTTAGCGCCTGTTTCTTCACTCACAAGCATTCCCGACGCTTTAAATATGAATAGTGCTGCTACTGAGAAAAGTAGAATAACGGCGGTAGACATAAACGTCGCTTTCCAATACGCCTTCGGCGAAACCCAATGAATTGCACCAGCTACAAGCACACATAAAATAGTAAGGATGTAAGGGACCACAATAACTCCTAATTGATATTCTTGTTGATGTTGATGCTGCTCTAAAACAAAAGCTGCTGTGTATTTCTTTTGCGCAGTTTTCTAGCCGACAGACTACAGAGGATTTGAGCGATAAGAAATTAAATAAGGATAAGCAGCTAATTTTGCCCGATACGATGCCACGTCAAAGTGCCTGTGTCAGCTTTTATGTCAGATCGTCAGATTTTATGCCTGCTCTTATATTAGGGCATGTTGATCTTTGTTGTTTGAGTTTTGGACTAAATGGAAGCATTTTAATCGCGAAACAGCCCTGTAGGCCTAGTGGTTTGGCCAATTCATTCGGCTGCCTTAACAAATAATATCGCCAGCATGTCCAAATTTTGGTCTAGCGCTATAATTAGCAAATACGCCTTCAATACGTGTCAACACGCCTTCATGGTTAACATTCTATTAAAAGATTTTAAGCTGTAATGGTGATAGAATCGCCAACAATTCTCCAGTAAGCCCTTTTAGCCAATGGGGCTTTTTGTTTAACACGCTTTATATTCTGAGAAAACATGTTCGATTTAATAACCAGTAAAGATAGCAACGTAAAAAATGACGTGCTTTCGGGAATTACTGTCGCCTTAGCGCTAGTCCCTGAAGCCGTAGCCTTTGCATTTGTTGCAGGTGTAGAACCTATGATTGGTCTATACGCTGCATTTATGATGGGCCTAATTACTTCTGCCATTGGCGGTCGTCCAGGCATGATTTCAGGTGCAACAGGGGCCATGGCCGTTGTGATGGTGGCACTTGTGGCGCAGCATGGCGTGCAGTACCTGTTTGCGGCCGTCATCTTAGCGGGACTGCTGCAAATACTCTGCGGCGTGTTTAAACTCGGTAAGTTTATCCGTTTAGTGCCATACCCGGTTATGCTAGGTTTCGTGAACGGGCTTGCTATTGTTATATTCTTAGCGCAGCTGGGACAGTTTAAAATAGTCAATTCACTTGGCGAACTGCAGTGGATGCAGGGTTCAATGCTGTACTGGATGCTAGGTCTTGTAGGCCTTACCATGGCAATTATCTATATACTGCCAAAGCTTACCAAGGCGGTACCTGCGTCGTTGGTAGCAATTGTAACGGTTACCGCTTTAGTACACGGATTAGACTTGGAAGCGCGCACGGTTATCGACTTTGTAAGAGACTTACTGCCGGCTGATCAAAAAGACAGCGCCACCTTGGCGGGTGAGTTGCCAACCTTTGCTATTCCAATGGTGCCTTTCACCTGGGAAACGGTAATGATTGTGCTGCCAACGTCTATCATTTTATGCTTGGTTGGTCTTATCGAATCGCTGCTTACCCTATCGCTTATTGACGAAATGACCGATACCCGAGGTCGCGGCAATAAAGAGTGTGTTGGACAAGGCGTTGCTAACACTGTTAACGGCTTCTTTGGCGGTATGGGCGGTTGCGCCATGATTGGTCAGAGTATGATTAATATCAATTCTGGCGGCCGTGGTCGTTTATCAGGAATAAGCGCTGCACTTGTACTGCTTGGCTTCATTCTTTTTGCAGCGCCACTTATTGAAATGATCCCATTAGCAGCGTTGGTTGGCGTTATGTTCGTGGTGGTTATTGCTACCTTTGAATGGGCATCGTTTCGCATTGTGCGTGGTGTTAACAAAGAAGATGCGTTTGTACTCTTCTTGGTCACTGGCGTTACTGTTATTGCCGACCTAGCCATTGCCGTCGTTGTTGGTGTTATCGTATCTGCCCTTGTATTCGCTTGGAAGCACGCCCGCCATATCGCTGTGAAATCGCATATCGACGATGACAACTGGAAGGTATATGAGTTAGAAGGGCCGCTGTTCTTTGGCTCGGTCACTCATTTTAGAGACTTGTTTGATATTGCCAACGATCCAGAAGATGTGGTTATCGACTTTAGAGAGTCTCGTATTTGGGATTCGTCGGGTATCGACGCGCTAGATACGCTTGCAGATAAATACCTCGAGCAGGGCAAAAAGCTACATATACGTCATATCAGCGACGAGTGTCGCAGCTTGCTGCGCAAAGCCGACAAGTTTGTAGAAATTAACGTTAACGAAGACCCTCGTTATCGCGTTGCTACCGATAAGCTTGCCTAAGGCTTCCTATTGGGGCCTCCTATTAGGACAGTCGCAAAGTCATAAGCGCAAGATGATTGCTCAGACAGAGATGAAGAGCGATATGAAAAACACAAAACCGCACTAGTGCATACTAGTGCGGTTTTTTATTAACTATTCCTCACTGAGCTATTTTTCACTGAGCTATCTCTAACTGAACAATATCGTAACGCCTGCCGTAATCCTTATTACACAGTATATTTCAAATTACTTTTAACCTACTTTTTGGGGAAAGCTTGATGATTAATTACGTAACCTTGGGTGTGAGCGATATAGAAAAATCAGCGTCATTCTACGAGTCACTGCTGGAAGATTTTGGCGTTAAGCGGTTAGTGAATATGGACCGGATTAAATACATTGGTAAATCGATGAAAGAGCCAATGATTGCCGTGTGTATTCCGTGGGATGAAAAAGAGCCCTCACCGGGCAACGGCAATATGTTTTCCATCGCGCCAGGAAATAAGCAGAAAGTAGATAAAATGCATGAAAAAGCACTGTCTCTTGGGGCAACGTGCGATGGCGCGCCAGGACAACGAGTACCCGGAAAGTTTTATGCGGCTTACGTAAGAGACTTTGACGGTAATAAGATATGCTTCAACTTCTTCGGCTAGTTTTTTTCTAGTAAATAGCGGTTAACAACAACCTAAGCGCTTAAATAAACGTGCTAGCAAGTAAGTCGCTAGCACGTCATCTGTTTTCCTTCGTAGCTAGGTTTGATGTTTATTTACGTCCCTGTATGCGTGCTTTATTTGGTGGCGCGAAACAATACTTCAGGGTTAGTCATTGTTTTCATTTCAAGTACATTGCCATTGGGATCTTCAATGAAAAACGTCTCTTGTTCGAACTCTGTATTTTCAAATCGGCGGTAGGGTTTATCTAGATACTGCAAGCCTGCCGATTCAATACGCTTCTTCAACGCTTGAAACTCATCGTCACTCATATGGACACCAAAGTGCGGAACGGAAACCGTACCCATGTCTACGTCATGACGTACAGAAGGTAACCGCTCGGTACTTTCATGCAAAGTGAGTTCATTGCCCCAAAAATCAATGTCAATCCAGTGCCCGTCCTCACTGTTACCCGTTTTACAGCCCAATACGTCACAATAAAATACCTTGGCTTTTTTTAGGTCGCCTGCAGGGATAGCAAGATGTAAGCAATTAGACATCGCAAATTCCTTATTTTTGTTTTTATACCAGTAATGATTAGGAAAATTATCTACCGCTGAATCATCTAATAATGGGGGTAAAAGGCAAGAGCGTGGCAAGCTTCTTATAGTTAGCAATGTAAACGTATCTATGCAAACGCACTTTTGCAGGTGAGAATATAATGAATTACTGAGCGCAGGTTTATTTCCCCTTATTTTTTTAAAAATGATAAAGTGAACAGCATTAATGACTTAATAAAAAGCGTTCTTAACACACCATGCAGCTTCCATTTAGTGACTACATAAAAATTATTGGAAAAGGCCAGCGGGGCGGTCGAAGCCTAACGCGCGAAGAGGCCTACCACGCCATGAAAATGGTGCTTGCCAATAAGGTTACCGGCGATCAACGTGGTGCCTTTTTAATGTTGCTACGTACCCGAGAAGAAACGCCCGAGGAAGTGATTGGGTTTGTGGATGCTTGTCGAGAACTTATTGAGCCTGAGGTGCAAACACTATCTCCTGTGCTAGATATTGGTTGCTATGCAGGAAAGCGGCGACAACTCCCGTGGTACTTACTCGCCGTGTCTGTGCTTGTAAAAAACGGTACGCGAGTTATGTTGCACGGCGCCCATGAGCCTGGTTCGGGGCGACTATATGCAAGTACGGTGTTACCAACGCTAGGTTTGCCAGCAGTGAATACGGTGGCACAAGCTAAATCCCAGATGGATGAACACTTGGTGACGTACCTCGACCTATCGTGTCTGCTGCCTGCGCTAGACCGTATTATTAAACTGCGAGAGGTGTTTGGATTGCGCTCTTGTGCCAATACGCTGGCTCGGTTGTTAAACCCCACTGGCGCGAAGTATTGTGTGCAAGGGGTGTATCACATGCACCTTGACCATAAACATTGCCGAGTGAACGAAAACTACGACAGCATTGATGCACTGTGTTTTCGCGGTGACGGCGGCGATCCTGAGGTAAATGGTGAGCGGGAAACAGAGTTATTTGTCACCCGTGACGGCAAGACCGATGAATATGTTCTCCCTGTTATTGCCAAGCGCTGGGCGCTAAAAGATAAGGCCATGGCCGTGGGCGATATGCTAGAGGTGTGGCACGGCAAAGCAGAAAGCGATTACGGTGAGCAAGCTATTATTAGCTCGCTGGCAAGTTACCTCGTTTTGCTACGCAGTATTGACGTAAACACCGCCATAGAAGAAGCCAAACTACTGTGGCAGCACCGTGATAAAACCAGCCTTCCGTTTGGTCGCTAACACTTTTTATTAGACCACTCCTCTCAAGCCCTTGAGAATGCTTTGTTAATAAGCGCTTGCTAACTTCAGGCTGGATGCTCCTAACTTCATGTTGACACAGTTCTTCGTTACTTGGTCTATTATTAAAAGTTATTAATAATTGATTACTTTAAAATCAATTTAGCATCGCAAGTAGTAATGAATATTCATGGTGAAGCATCTCTCTACTCACCCCCCTATTTTTAATAGCCTGCAATGATGACAGCAATGACCAAAGCAATGAAGATGGGATTAACGAGATAGCTGAGACTGCGAGCGTGAGAATTGTGCATGCATCTCCTGATGCTCCAACCGTTAACGTAACGGCCAATGGAGAGCTGCTTGGTTTTTTAACTGGTGTCGATTATCAACAGGCATCTGAAAGCTTAAGCATTGATACAGGGGCAAGCTACGATATTGCGGTAGAAGCAAATACACCAGCTGGACCTGTTGAGGTCTTGAGTCTTGTGTTATCACCTGACGCTGACGTGTTATACAACGCTGTAGCGATTGGCAGTGTGGTGGATGAGACGCTAGAGCTATTAACATTGGCTCAAACAAGTGAAGAATTAACCGAGGGGAATGTCCGAGCTACGGTGGTGCATGTAGCGGAAAATGCCCCTTTAGTTGATGTGTATATAACGGCGTTTAACGACGATATAAATGCAGCTCAAGCAAACGTCACCCTCGATTACAAAGCAAACTCTGGAAGTATTGAAGTACCAGGAGGGGAGTATCAAATACGCATCACTCCGGCAGGGTCTAAGACAGTGGTGTTTGACTCTGGTGCAATTGAATTGCCAGCTAATAATGAGTTTCTGGTATTAGCCACCAGTAACGTTGCGCCAGGTGACTCTCCAGTGGCGCTTACTATTTCAAATGGTACAACGTCTTCGGTGGTATTAGATACCAATACACCAGCAGCACTCAGAGCCGTTCATGGTGTAGCTGATGCCCCTGCTGTGGATATTATCGCAAATAACGATATTGCGCTTTTTGATAGCGCTGAATACACCAACGTGACTGACTACTTAAATGTAGCTTCGGGCGACTACGATGTTGATGTTGCCGTAGCTTCTGACAACGCTACCGTGGCAATTGATGATGCCAATGTAAGCTTGGAAGCGGGTATGTACTACACGGCCGTAGCGAACAATGAGCTAGCGACTATCGATTTGGATTTAATAACCGATAGACCTCGACGGGTCGCTACTGCGGTACAAGTTCGCATCTTCCATGCGGCGTCACTGACATCAGATATTGATATTTACCTGACCGCCGACGGAGAGATTGCCGATGCGACCCCTATTTTTACCGACATTCCCTATCTAGACGGAGACTTAGCAGACACTGGGTATGCTCAGATAAGCGCAGGCGAGTATGTAGTTACTGTCACGCCTAGCGGCAGCAAAACGGAAGTTATTGAAACGGGTGTATTGTCACTACAAGCTAACAAGCTTTATACGGCATTCGCGGTTAACGGACCCAATGCGGGGGATGCACCCGTGCTGATACTGGCCGATGATTTTGTTGAATCAAACTAAAAAAGCAAAGCCTCGATAGATTTGCGTTGCTCCATAAATAGAAAGCGCTAATTTAAGAGACCATTGAAAAACGTTCAATCAAAATGAAATCACGCAATGTCATTTTGGCGGAATAAGCGACGGAATAGGCAGCGGATTAGTGCGGCGGCATTGAGCAGCGCTGCTCTATAGGAAGCGTATTATTAGTTTGAGCGTGAGTCAACCAACCATTTATTTGCAACGGCAACGTCTAGCTGTCTGCTCACGTAATCCCACAGTGCCGGTGCACAGGTTTTAAGGTGTGCATTGCGGTTTTCTATCTGCTGACGCGTGATGTGATGGGTCGCCCAGCTTCCCCCTTGGTTTTTCATATTTTGAAATACGGGAAGTACTCTATCCATCGCTTTGGCAAATTCGGCATCAGGTGTTGCCGCGTCCTCAAATTCAAGCCATAGCTTCAGCATCGTTTCATTGAGCGGTGGTGGCAGAAGACCGAAAATTCGTTTGGCCGCTGTTATTTCTTTTTCAGCCTGAGCCGCGTGGTCTTGCTGCGTAGTAAAGGCAAACATATCGCCCGCATCAATTTCTACCACATCGTGAATGAGGATCATGTGTATCACTCGTTGGATGTTGATAGGTTTTGCAGCGTATTGGCTTAGCATCGAGGCCATAAGCGCGACATGCCAGCTATGTTCAGCAGAATTTTCCTCGCGATCTTTGTCTGCCGGTAGCGTTATTTTTCGCTTAACAGCCTTTAGCTTATCAAGTTCACAAATAAAGTCTGCAAACGAATCTACTGGTGTCATAAGGTTCCTTCTTTAATAAAAACAGGCTCAATAAAAAACCAGGTTTAATAAAAATGGGCGCTTTCAAAGCGCCCATTTAAGTGAGTAGTATTTTCTCTTGCCCTATGCCTTGCTCAGTTACCGTTACTGCGCAGGCCTATTATGAGCTTATTTTTGTTCAGGCCTATTTTTGTTCAGACCTACTTTTGTTCAGACCTACTTTTGTTCAGACAACCATACAATCAAATCGGCAATATCATCAAAAGACATGTCAGATGTGAAAGTAGGTTGGTACTTTCCATTGATAATGAAGCTTGGAACACCGGTTAGAAACTCACGGTTAGCATCAATTTGCTGTTGGTTTTTACGCAGCATGCTATTGACACCAAAGCTATTTGCAAGCTTGTCGAATTCCTCGCCATCAGCCCCATTTACAACGAAGATGTTGCGCAGGTCTTTCAAATTAGTTACCGAGGCTTTTTGCTTGTGGATATAGTTGAAAATTGCGCCATTCATAGCAGTTTCTTGTTTCATTGCACGGCCAATAAGCATGGCTTTTGTTGCTGCGTCTTGCACGTCAGGACCCGAAAGTCGCATGAAGTTCACATGCACTTTATTAAATGCTGTGCCTTCACTTTTTTTCTGTTTTATTTGTTTTACGATAGGTTCAAACTGGAAGCAGTGCGGGCACCAGAACGAGAAGTATTCAGTAATTACTGGCTTATCAGTGGCTTCATCACCAATTACTTTATAGTGTGTACCTTCTTTCCATTTTGACGCTGACTCTTGAGCACAGGCCGCTAATGGCAAAAGCATTGCCATGACAAACATTACTGCAAACTTTTTCATGGAATAAGTTCCTTTGTATTTAAGATTTTTTATCGGCAAAAGATTATCACAGGCTTTGTGCGTTAACTAGAGCACTCCCTAATTTCAACGACCAGCAAGCTAAAAAATACAATGAAATGATACGGTATAAAGCTTAACCCCCGCTGAACACCACATTAGTTGAACAATACGTCATCTGAACAACACGCAAACTAAACAACGTAGCACCAACATGTTCAACCACGTTGGTGCTACTAAGCGCTATTTCTTACTTACGCTATTCAGTGAGCGTTGTCGAAGGCTCGCCCCAGTTAACGCGTGCCCTCGTTGTGGGTAATTTAATGCGTGTAACTCACTGATAATAAGGCGCGTCGTTCTTGCCCCACATACCCAATGATATCTTCATATTCTTCATCAAACAGGTTATTCACTTTCAGTGACATTTGCCATTGATTGCTAAGCTGGTAGCTCACATTAACGCTTGTCAGCGTGTAAGCAGATAGCGCAAGGGTTTCTGAAGGCGCAGGAAATGGAGGGAAAAACGTATCAAAGCGTGTGCCGGTATAGGCAAGCTTTGTGTAAAAGCTAAATTTCTCAAGGCCAAAATCTGATGTCACAGTAATAGCACCTTGATGGCGAGCGCGTCTAAGCTCAATGGCGCTTTGTGAGTTACTGGTTTGCTCTGCATCAAGATAGCTATAAGACCCTATAATAGCAGCAAAGTCGCCACGCCAGCTAAATTCTGCGTCTATACCGTCTCGCTGGCTTTCACCATCTACGTTGCCCGCAGTAAACGCACCGCTTTGCGCATCGAACACAAAGCCATTTATTTCATCTTGTAGCTGAGTATTGTAAACGCTGACTTGGGCCGTTACGGTTTGCCAGCGACCTTTAACGCCTACTTCAAATTCTTCACTTTCTTCCGGGATGAGATCAGGATTGCCGATAAAACTGGCAGGTGTATATCCGAAGCGTTCGGTAAAGGTGGGGGTTTTAACTGCCTTACCGTAGCTGGTGAATAAAGCGATTTGGCGGTCTAGTTGCCATGTGAGGCCAGCGCGGTAGCTAGATGCATTGTCGAATTCGCTATTATCATCGAAGCGTGCGCTAAGTGAGGTGAATACATTGTCGCTTAACGCTCCAGTAGCCTCGGCAAAAACGCTGTAGGTATCGTCTCGTTGATCTTGGTTAGGATCGCCGAACACCACAGGCCCACGCTGTGAAAATAAACGTTGAAGATATTCAGTTCCAGCGGCTAACTGCCAATCATTCAAACGATAGAAATTAGTCCAATTTAGCTCAATACGCTCACCCGTAGTGCCGCCTGCGTCTGCGCCGGACGTGGTGTTGTCATTTTCGTCTTTTCTGTATTGTGCGGTGAGCGCTGAGCGATAGTCACTGTTATTCGCTTGGTAATCCCACTTGAGTTTCGAGCTAACTTGGACCCCTTTTGTAACGTTGTCTGCATCTACGGGCAACCCCGTGGTAGCAAAGTCTGTAGCGTCATACTCATTTTCGTAATCTACCGTACGCAAGTAGGCAGAAAACGTATGCTCATCATTGGCGTCAAAGCGAAGGTTCAGTCCAGCGGTAAGGTTGTCATAACCATCGTCTTCACTCCCCGTTCTTGCAATATTATCGCCATCGGTTTGCATGTAGCTCGCGTAAGCCGACACGCCGAGGTTGTCGTGTTGTGATGATGTGTTGACGCTTCCTGTGTAGGTGTTTTGCGTGCCCAGACCTGCCGACATGCTTAGCTGAGGCGTAATGTCACCCTGAATACCGGCTTTGGTGGTAATACTTAATACACCACCAATAGCGCCGCTGCCCCAACGCGCGCTTTGTGGGCCTTTCAATAACTCGATGCGGGTTACATTCGCTGCGGTTAAATGGGCTAAATCAATTAAGCTACCCTGGCCGATATCATTAGCAATAACGCCATCAATAAGTACCAAAAGATGATTCGTTTCACTGCCTCGCACTCTCACTTCGGTGAGACCACCTGGGCTTCCTGATTGAGATAAGCTGACGCCGGGGAGTCCGCGTAACAGTTCGGTAAGTTGCAATGCGCCTGAGGCTTTTATGTCGCTCTCGGTTAATACCGATACCGCACCAGGTAGCTTTGTAAGCGTTATCGGTAGGCGCGTGCCTGTTACGGTGAGGGTTTCTACGTCGTCGGTGTTTTTAGAACGTTCTTGAGAAAAAACAGAAGTTGAAGTGATACACGTTAGGATTGCAGCGGCCGTTGCAGTTTTAGTAAAAGCAGCCTGTAGTAAAGATAATTCCATAATCAATAATAGTCTCTTATGTGCTCCACCCGAGCACATGATTAAGCGAAAGCACCGCACACTCATTGATAGTGCAGGGGCCGTGAAGCACAGGCCGGTATCCGGGCTTTCTCGTTATCTGCTCATCTGCAAAAGCTGTTGCTATGAGACTGATACTCTTTTGCCTTCCCATCGAATAAGTCAACGATTACATTGGCTTAGCGACAGTGGCGTGTAAAAAGAAGTACTGATTATGTAGTACTGAGATTACCGTTGCGGGGGCAGCATCAGCATTTAACTGATTTCCCGTTTAACACAATTATCGGCTTTGCCTTTTATCGCTTAGCCTAGTCTCGCCATTTACTGGCAGAAATGGGCTAGCAAGGCCGTTTCATGTGCACCTACGCGGGGGCGAGTATATAGGCTTTAACGGCGACTTACGACAGCAGTCGTAGTATTGATGCATGTAGCGAGTGAAATAATGTGACGAAACTACATGCCCAATTTTAGCGGGGGTTCTTGCAGTGCTGACATTTGCTCTTTGAGCGCTAAAATTTGTCCTTCCCAGTATTTATCCTCTGCAAACCAAGGAAATGCACGGGGGAAAGCGGGATCTGACCAACGACGAGAAAGCCACGCCATATAATGTACCATTCGCATGGCTCTTAAGGGTTCTATTAACGAAAGTTCCGCCTTATTAAACGGCTGAAACTCTTCGTAGGCTTCTACTAATGTGTCTAGCTGAAGTAACTGCTGCTGCCTGTCTCCGCTTAACATCATCCACAAGTCTTGAATGGCAGGCCCCATTCTGCAATCGTCTAGATCAACAAAGGTAGGCCCGTCGCGCCATAAGATATTGCCAGGGTGGCAGTCGCCATGCAGGCGAATAGGGGAAGAAACGTTTTTGTACGCTTTTTGTGTAGCTTCAATCACCGGGTTAAGAATAGCGAAAAATGCCGTTTTAAGGCCTTCAGGCAATAGCTCACTTTGCTCTAAAACCCGTTGAGGTTCAAATAAGTAGCTTTCAACATCAATTGCAGGGCGAGAAGAAAATGCAGAAGACTGAGCCGTAAGGTGAATGCGGCCAATAAACCGTCCCATCCATTCTAACTGATCTAAATTGTCGTTCTCAAATTGACGACCGCCCACCGAGGGGAACAATGCAAAACGGTAGTCTGTACTTCCAACGCTATGGTGGTGCAGCGTCTTTGCGTTAACGGCCATGGGCGCGACGATGGGAATTTCGTTGTCGGCTAATTCCTTAGCAAAATTGTGCTCTTCTTGAATTTGTTCGTCAGACCAGCGGCCCGGTCGGTAGAATTTCACCACATAACGTTTGCCGTCTTCGGCAATAAATTGATAAACCCTATTTTCATAGCTATTAAGGGCTAATAGACCGCTTTGAAGAAAAATGCCCTGGGTTTCCAGGGCATCTAATATCGTATCTGGGCTCAAGCCCGAGAAAGAAAAATCTGTCATCGATAAAGAAACTTAGTTGGCTCATCAATAGTTACAATATCACCGTCTACGGTGGTGGTAACACTAATGAATATGTCAGTGACCGTATCTTCCAGATTATAGGCGTCGGTTGCAACCGATATCGGCGTTGAATACACCGCGCCGCCCTCAACGACAAATTCCTGCTTACCAATATATTCATAATCAGGAAGGCCCTTTATCTCTACGGTATAGCTTTGACGCTGCTGCGTTTTATTCAATACCTTGATGGTATAGACATTTTCTATCAGCCCTTCGTTGGTTTCGCGATATAAAGAGTTTCTATCGCGAATAATATCCACTTCTGTAGGGCTGCGAGTGTAGATATTGGCGAACAACAGGCCAATCATGATCACGAGTACCACAAAGTAGCCAATGAGCTTAGGTCGAATAATATGTGTTTTACCGCCAGACAGCTCTTCTTCAGAAGTAAAGCTAATAAGTCCTTTGGGGTAATTCATTTTGTCCATGACACCGTTACACGCATCAACGCACGCACCACAGTTTATGCATTCGTACTGCAATCCATTTCGAATATCGATGCCGGTAGGGCAGACCTGAACGCACAGGTTGCAGTCTATACAATCGCCTAACCCTTTTTCTTTTACCTCTTCGTGGCTAAGCTTACGCGGGCGTGGCCCTCGCTTCTCTCCACGATTGGCGTTATAAGATACGGTAAAGGTATCTTTGTCGAACATGGCAGATTGAAAGCGAGCGTAAGGGCATATGTGAGTGCACATGATTTCTCTCATGTAACCGGCATTGCCGTAAGTACACACCGCAAAGAAAATAACAAAAAAGCCAGCCCAGAAGCTTACGTTGAAGGTAAAGAAATCAACAAATAGCGCGCCGATGGGCGTGAAATACCCAACAAAAGTAAGCGCCGTTAACAGAGCAACGCCTACCCATGCAGTGTGCTTTGCTGTTTTGCGCATAAACTTATCGGCGTCCATTGGGCGCTCGTCTAGCTTAATTCGTTTATTGCGGGGCCCCTCACATTTCTCTTCAAACCAGGTGTAGATATATACCCAGGTAGTTTGCGGACACATAAAACCGCACCACACTCGACCAGCAAAGGTGGTCACAAAGAAGAGGGCAAATGCCGACACAATAAATATATAAGCTAATAACGTAAGGTCTTGAGGCCACAGTGTTAGCGAGAATATGGTGAAGCGCTGCTCGCCAATATCGAGCAATACTGCCTGCTGACCGTTAAACTGAAGCCAAGGAATGATGGCGAACAAGCCAAGAAAAATAAGCCCAAAAAATCGACGAAACGATTCTAGCGGGCCTTTTACTGCTCGTACATAAATGCGACTGCGGGAGTCGTGACGTTTACCTTGACCGTCTCCCTTTGGTTTGTGCACTTTTACCGGTGTGACATTTTTGACCGGTATCTGTTCGTTCATAAATAAACCTTAGCTAACAACCCTAAATGGCGCGTGGAGTATACCAGCAACAAGATTGTTATGATTAATGTAGATCAAGAATGTTCATTATGATCGTATTTTTTAAACTTTCAGTCAATACTGAAAGTTCAGAAAGTAAGTTTCTGCATAGATTGACAATGCATAGAGTGTAAACCTAAACCATTTATAAAAAGCACAATCGCATACTGACGTATTATTAATTGTGTACTAGAAAGTGATCAGGATAGTGTAATATCAGCGAATGTGCTTTACTACGATCTAAGTATCAAGAATGGATTTTGGCGGCACGTTAAACACCACAACGCGCAAAATAACGTTAGTTTAAACGCATTTGTAAGAGGTATTATCAATATGTCAGCGTTAATCACAGCTATTAAAAGCCGCCATTAAGACAGGTTATGTAACACGTTATGCTACGGTTTTTTATCATTACTGCTGAAATTATTGTGCTGGTGTTAATCTTGCGGTCTCCCTTTGTTCAATACTTGTTTGAAGATATTCAACACTCTGTATCAGATTGGTTTATTTCACTTTCTACGCTACCAGAACAGCGCGCGCTAGAGAGGTTACGCAGCGATATAACAACTCAGTTAAGGCCACTAAAGCCCTATCAACAAAACTATGTTGAAAAAATCACCGTATCTAAAGAGAGTGTTAAGCAGTTTTATGCGAATTATTGTGAAAAAGACGAAATAAACCCTAACTTTTCGGGAACCAAACGCGCTCAACTTTGCCATATCATTATGCAGTCTTCTCTAATGCGAAAACCAGATTAATATCTAGAAACACGGAGAGCGTTTACGAGAAGACCGACACGAGGAGAGTAAACGTGAATAAGTTACCTACCATAGCAACGTTAATATGCACGGTGTTGTTAAGTAATGCCGTCGTATTGCCGTCTCATGCTGGCGAATTAAAAATAACGTGGAAAGAGCCAAAATCTTTCACCGATGTTCGCCCGTCAAACGAGTCTCGCGCTCGTTTTCGCAAGCGTACACTTGAGGCGCTAGAGGCCCATTTAGTGGAATTGGCAGCGTCCTTACCCGAGTCTCAGACATTATCAATGGTTGTCACCAATATTGATTTAGCCGGCCAAGTATGGCCAAGTCAATTCATCGGTTTTGGCAATAACATGGCCACCGATGTGCGTGTCATACAGCGTGTCGATATACCAAGAATGACATTTAGTTATTCGTTAACCGATAGCAGTGGCGAAGTACTGAAAAGTGAAGATGATTTTCAGCTGAAAGATATGGGCTTTATGGAATCAAATATTAGAAACATCAGAAATGAAAATCTTTTCTACGAAAAATCCATGTTGGATGATTGGTTTGACGATACGTTTTCCGACGCTGACAGCTTAAAGAACGAAGGCTAATAAGATTTAAAAGTACATGGAAAACAGCAAAAAAAGGTCGGCTTGAGTGCATAGCGTTAACTATGCAGTTCTAGCCGACCTTTTTGTTTTTCTTGCCAATACCTTTTAGCAAGTACTCTTAGCGTATATTTTTAGCCAAAACCTGGTGGCAGCTTCCGCGAAGATAATAGCCAGTGGTAGGTGCATTTCACCTACCACTTAACAGGCAATAGCCAGTAGCCAGTAGCATTACACGTAGTCGAACTCGTCACCGCTAATCGCTAAGGTACTATCCGGCCCTGCTTTATACGCTACTTTGTGTGCGTCGCGGCGAGGTAAAATACGCTGCATGTAAAAGTCTCGGGTTTTCACTTTAGAGGCTGCTAATACCGCATTATTTGAGCGCTGCGCCTTGTCAGCCATGCTGTACCATAATACCCCAATAAGTGAGTATGCGCTGTAGTTAAGGAAGTCGCATGCCGCTGATGCAGCTGTGGTTGGGTCCATGCCTAAACAGTCGGCAGAAGAAGCGCGCCAGTCGTCTAATAGACCTTGTGCTAGTGCTTTGCTCTCACCGTTATCAATGTCGTTAACCAGTTCACTAAATGCAGAATAGGTCGACTCCATCATTTTACCGCCATCTCGAGTAAGCTTGCGGCCAATTAAGTCGAGGGCTTGAATGCCATTGGTTCCCTCATACAGCATGGCAATACGCACATCACGCACCAGTTGCTCCATTCCCCATTCGCGAATGAAGCCGTGACCACCGTATACCTGTACACCAATGTTAGTGGTTTCAAGACCCATGTCAGTCATAAAGGCTTTACAGATAGGCGTTAAGTACTGAAGCACATTCTCTGCGTTGTGTTTTGCTTCGCCTTCTGTGTGCTTCTCTATATCCATAAATTTGGCATAGAAAAGCGACAGAGCGCGGCAACCCTCAATTAACGATTTTTGCGTTAGCAGCATTCTTGCTACATCTGGCTGAAATACAATAGGATCGGCTTTGCCTTCAGGGTTTTGAATGCCCTGAGGCGCCCGAGATTGAAGACGGTCGCGCGCGTACGTAAGGGCACCTTGGTAAGACGCTTCAGCGGCACCTAAGCCTTGCAGGCCTACTTGGAAACGCGCATCGTTCATCATGGTGAACATACACGCTAACCCTTGGTTTTCCTCACCCACTAACCAGCCGGTGGCACCGTCGAAGTTCATTACACAGGTAGGGCTGGCTTTAATACCCATCTTGTGTTCAATACTACCCACTGACAGGCTGTTTGCTTCACCCGGCTCATTGCTCGCGTCTGGTAAAAATTTGGGTACCAAAAACAAGCTAATACCTTTAACGCCTTTTGGCGCATCGGGTAGGCGAGCTAGCACGAGATGGATAACGTTAGCGCTCCAGTCGTGATCGCCACCAGTAATAAATATCTTGTTACCAGTCACTTTAAAGCTGCCGTCGTCTTGTGGCAGCGCTTTAGTGCTTAGTAAGCTTAAATCTGTTCCAGCGTGAGGCTCGGTAAGGTTCATTGTACCTGTCCATTCGCCGCTGATAAGCTTCGCAAGATATTTATCTTTAAGCGCTTTACTTGCATGCTTGGTGACCGCAAGTGTCGCACTCTCGGTGAGCATGGTTGTTAAACGCCAGCTCAAGTTAGCGGCATTCAGCATTTCGTGAACCGGTACCGCCATGGTGTAAGGTAAATCTTGACCATCGTATTCAGCAGAGCCAAGCATGGCATTCCAGCCATTAGCCACATATTCTTGATAGGCGTCGGCAAAACCTTTTGGTGTAGTAACCTTGCCATTTTCCAGCTTACAGCCTTCTTCGTCGCCCTCTCGGTTTAATGGAGCAACAACATCGAGTGCAAATTTGGCACCTTGCGAAATAATTTCATTCGCTAGGTCGCTGTCAAAATCACTGATACCGAGCTTTTTATAATGGGCATCAAGTCCAAGCCATTCTTTTAAAAGAAACTGAAAATCAGCGGTAGGGGCATGGTGTAGAGGCATGGATGACTCCTTTTTCAAACAAGTGTTTTAATTTCCCTATTATAGCCATAAAACAAGTGGTCAGAGTAGTCCGTTAACTGAAAGTTAATAATTAATTACCTATATTCCGTTTCTCAAACAGGACTCAGGTTAACTATTACTTATGGCCTTTTGGCTTTTCCTTGCATTTATCCTACTCGCTGGCATGCTTACGCCACAGAAGCTAGCGCAATCACAAAGAAAGCACAGAGAAAACAGAAATAGACTAGGGGCAAGGTGAGCTATGACCAATACCACAACGAATACCGAAATTGACACTGACGTTAGCGTTAATACTGACGTTAAGCTTAATGATAGCCCAGTCTGCGTGGTAACGGGTGGCAGTTTGGGAATTGGCCTTGCCGTGTGTAAAACATTTGCTGAAAACGGCTATCGCGTGGTGAATTTAGACATTAGGCACTTTGACGTCGCTCCCCTTCATTGTGAGTGGGTAAAGTGCGATGTAAGCAACGTGAGCGAGGTAGAAAAAGCACTTGCGTCTGTGGCACAAGACTATAAGCGTATTGATGCGTTGGTGTGCAATGCGGGCAAACACGTATCAGCCACTATCGAAGAGACTGACGAAGCGTTACTCGACAGTATAATAAGCCTAAATATTAAAGGGGCTTACGCCGCAATAAAAAATACGTTACCCGTTATGAAAGCTCAGCAATCAGGTGCGATAGTGGTGATGGGCTCTGATCAATCCTTTGTTGGAAAAAAAAGTTCCTTCGCATACGGACTAACAAAATCTGCATTGGCTTCAATAGCAAAAAGTACCGCCCTTGATTATGCCTCTTATAATATAAGGGCGAATGCAGTGTGTCCTGGCACTATCGAAACCCCGTTATTTCACAACGCCATTGACAACTATGTCGCTCGCTCTGGGGCCAATAAAAATGACGTTGTAGCAGAGGAAGCGGCAGCCCAGCCCATCGGCAGGCTAGGTCAACCTCAGGACGTCGCCGAACTCACCTATTTCCTTTGTAGCAATAAAGCGTCTTTTATCACAGGAAGCCTTCATGCTGTGGATGGCGGATATACTGCGCAATAACGATGTGGACGAAAAACCATGCACTGGATTGACCCTCACATACATTTTTTCGCACTTGAACATGGTCAATACGACTGGCTCAAGCCGAAAAATGCGCCGTTTTGGCACGACAAGTCTGTCATCGCACAAAGTGTATACGAAAGGGATTTGTTTAAAGGAAATCACGCAACGCTAAGCGGGTTTGTGCATATAGAGGCAGGTTTTGATAACACGCGACCTTGGCGAGAGGTGGCGTTTTTAGAGCAGCATTGCATAAGACCGTATCGCAGTGTGGCTAATATCGACTTGCAGTCGTCTACCTCTTTATCAGACATTGATAGATTAAAACGGTTTCGCTCTGTAGTTGGGCTTCGCCATATTCTCGATGATGATGCGGCCACCCTATTGCGAAGCCCTAAGGTGCTGCATAGCCTAAAACATATGGCTGCAAATAACCTATCTTTTGATGCGCAATTCGATATTACCGATGCGACAAGCGTTAGTGCCTTATTAAATATGGTTGAGCGTATTCCAGAACTGACGGTAATAGTTAATCATGTCGCGGCAGCGCCTTTTTTAGCTGACGCTTTACCCGCTGAGGGCTCCTTACCCGCTGAGGGCTCTTGCAGCAAGCACGCTAATTCAAGCCGGCACTTTTATTCCAGCCTTGCTTACACAAAATGGCAGCGTAATTTACGTGCACTGGCGCAATGCGGCAATATGGCATTTAAATTTTCAGGTATGGAGATGCAAGACAGGCAATGGACGTGGCCCTGTGTTGAGCGATTGCTTAATACCGCTCTAGATATACTTCCTGTCGACAACATTATGTTGGCGAGCAATTTTCCCTTGTGTACCTGGCGAATGCCTCATGCTCAACTATTAAAAGGGTATGACGACATGCTCAAGCGTATGACGTCGCGACCAGCCTCTGGGTTTTTTTGTCTTAGCAAGGATGATGCAGAGAAGCTGCGTTATAAAAATGCGTATGATTGGTATAAATTTTAAAGGCGCAAGTTTTAGTAATACAGGTTTAAAGCGAAAAAGTGTGAAGGGCAAAAACTCTGTAGGCTTAAGTTCTGAAGTAATAAAAAGCACCGAAAAAAGTAAAGTTTTTCACTTTTTTCGGTGCCTCGGTCTTTATATTTAGCGTCTAAACAAGGTAAGCGTGAAATAAGTCAGCGCTTTTCGTAAAGCAAGCTTCGAAAAGTGCCCGCGGTAAAAGCGCGCTCATACATGCGCCGATTCAAGACGTATTGGCATATCACCCACTATTTCAGCTCAGTTACCGTCATGTGCGGAGAGCGATAAACTATTTCGTCATTTAAATCGATGCCAATTCCCGGCGTGTCCGGTGCCTCAATAAAGCCGTTCACTGGCTGAGGGTCTTGAATACATAACTCTCTATTCCACGCTTTAGTGGCATAGGTATGATGCTCGTGGATCAGGAAGTTCGGTATGGCTGTTTCAAGGTGTAGGCTTGCTGCCGTTGCCACCGGACCACCACATACATGTGCTTGAATACGTACATCGTAAATGTCAGCGTAATCACACACCTTTTTCGCTTCAGTAAAGCCACCGCAAAGACCCACATCAGGCTGCAGTACGTCGATGGATTGGTCTTCAAGATAAGGCCGTACGTCCCAGCGATGATATAAACGTTCGCCACCTGCAATGGGCACCTTCACGTTTTTCGCTACTTTGTCATGTAGCTTAGAGTTCAAGTAGTTCACTGGTTCTTCGTAATATAAACAGCCAATGTCTTCTACAATACTGCCTAACTGAATAGCGGTAGAGGCACCTAGCAAGCTGTGGCATTCGAAAATGATATCACCGTCTTCACCCATAACGTCACGCATTGCTTGTAAACGAGCGCGAAACAATTTGAGCTCCGGCTTAGTAAATAGTTTGGTTCTGTCAAAATGGGTGTTGCCGTCTTTGTCGTAAACGATTGGATCAACTTTAACCGCGTCGTAGCCATCTTTTAACGCTTTTTCAGTAGCGCGAGCGTAGTCGGCAGGGTCGTTAAGTTTGGTGATTTCCGTATCCCAGTCAAACTGAAGCTGGCTGGCGTAACTGCGAAGTTTACCGTTAGTTTTACCACCAAGAAGTTCGTAAACCGGTAAGCCAAGGGCTTTGCCTTTGATATCCCAAAGCGCGGTGTCGATAGCGCTCATTGCGGAATAGAAAACCGGGCCTCCACCTAGTCCCCAGAAACCTTCGCGCAGCATGCGAGACCATAAAAGTTCGGTATTAAAAGGATTAAAGCCAATCAGCAAGGCTTCCGCAATTTCTTTTACCATATTAGCGGCGGCGCTGTGGCCCCAGTCGTAGGCAAGACCCGCTTCGCCCACGCCGGTAATACCTTCATCGGTATATACTCTTACAAACACAGGATTCCACTGAGGGCGCTTCGGGCATTCGATGTCGAATATTTCTACTTTAGTCACTTTCATAATGTAGGTTCAGTTCCGTTATGTATTTCAATCTTTAACGTTGCATTGTAAACATCAGCAGGTGGCTGTGATCACAAGTACGCCAGCATATTATTCACAAAATCCTGGGTCTAATTTGTACGCTTTGCGTAACATAGCAGGCCATGCTTTTTGTCCGCCGGTTGCACCGCTATGCACCACTTTGGCCTGCTCATAGATACCGTCAATGATAGGTTGGGGGATCTCAATGATCTCTTCAGTAGACTGCATTAAAGCAAGTTGTATTTCACATGCTCGCTGAAGGTCGTAAAAGCGCATAAAAGCATCACCCACAGTAGGGCCTACTGTAAGGCCGCCATGGTTAGGCAACAGCATGTGATTAGTATCGCCCAAATCATCTTGAAGTCGTTTTCGCTCAGCGTCGTCAACGGCAAGCCCTTCATACTTGTGGTATGACAACGAAGGCAGTGAAAACATTGAGTACTGGCTCCATGGCTTTAGACCGCCTTTTACCGATGCCACTGAGATAGTGGCCAGCGTGTGAAGGTGAATGACGCATTCTGCATCATGACGTACTTCGTGAATCGCACTATGAATAGTAAAGCCAGCTGGGTTTATGCCATAGGGCGTATCATCAAGAATGTTGCCGTCTAGGTCTACTTTCACTAAATTCGATGCGGTCACTTCGTCAAATGTTAACCCAAAGGCATTAACAAGGTAATGCTCGGTTCCCGGCACCTTAGCTGATATATGCGTGTATATTAGGTCGCCCCAGCGCATATCCGCCACGAGGCGGTAGCACGCTGCCAAGTCAACACGGGCTTGCCATTCTTGTTCTGATACGGTGCCTTTAAGGCTTTGTGTTGGCAATGAAAACACGCTTTACTCCTTAATAGTAAAAATCGAGGCGGTCTGTCTCTTTTGTTCTCTCTATTACTGTTGTATAGCAAGATAAGAACCTGCTCAATGCTATAACCGCAGCTTACAATGTATCAAAAGTGAGGTTCAAATCTCACTCTGGTATGGCTATTAGTTAGTGTCA
This sequence comes from Alteromonas ulvae, assembly GCF_048987005.1. GTDB lineage: Bacteria > Pseudomonadota > Gammaproteobacteria > Enterobacterales > Alteromonadaceae > Alteromonas. Next base: position 761,838 of record NZ_CP185261.1, read on the forward strand.
AAGGCTATAAACCCATCGCGAAGCGAAATAAGGTCATCGGCATAGCGCAGCGACTTATGGTTAAGTAAAAACGGGTCCACCTTTTCAATTGCAATCACTTCAAGCGCTGCCCATGAAGGCGGACTAAAATGCTCTGGCAATAATTCGATTCCCGCGTCTAAATCGCAGGCAAACAGGGCAAGTCCATTGGATGTTATACCTAATTGCTTTCGAACAAGTACATTAAAGCCCGTTTCTTCCCATGTTTCTCGATGTGCAGCGCAAGATAGTGATTCACCCTCATTCACTCCACCGCCGGGAAAATCGAGTTTTCCGCTTAATCGATGGCGAATAAGTACCGCTTTTTCCTGAGTTTTGATAAGGCAAACCGCAGCTCGGGTGTCGTTACTATTGGATCTTTGCTCGACGGGTTGCGATTCAAGTAACGCAGATTGTCGACACAGGGGGGCACTCGGTGAGTGTTGAGAACAGCCTAAAAGCGTTAAAACTGCCAAAATAGGTGATAAGCGAAAAAAGAAAGTCATTGAAAAAGGTAGAATACTCTTAACAAAATAAAATCAATAAATAGTAGTACTGTACACAACAAACGCAGTAAACGGGATACCTGTAGATGCCATTGTTCTTTGTGCACTGCTTTTATAAATAGTTGCCTGATGACTACTCTATCACGGGTTGTTATTTTACCTATAGGAAAGGTTATGTCTTCACGTTTTTCTTTTTCACCATTGTTAATTGGCGTTGCATTGTTGGCAGGTATTGTCGTGTATTTGAACCTACCTGAAGACATTGTTGAGCAACAAGGTGGCCAGCGTGCTACTCCCGTCAAAACTGCCTTCGCTAGTATTGAAGCACTGCCTATCACAATCGAGTCGCTTGGGACCGCGGTTGCTAATGAATCGGTAAACATTACGGCGCAAGTGACTGAAACCATTTCGAGTATCAATTTTGAAGATGGCGATAAGGTAAAGGAAGGTGAGCTGTTAGTTCAGTTAAATAACGCTGAAGAGCGCGCTCGCGTTGAAGAGCTCAAGGCAAATATTGACGAAGCTAAACGTCAGTTCGCCCGTATTTCAGACTTGCGCCAAACAAACGCCACGTCAGAGCAATTGCTCGACGAGCAAAACGCTCGGGTAAAAGCACTCGAAGCGCAGTTAGATATTGCCAAGGCGCAGCTAAGCGACCTGCAAGTTCGCGCGCCGTTTACCGGCCTATTAGGCAATAGAATGATCAGTAAAGGCTCATTGGTCCAGCCAGGGAGCACCATTACCACACTCGATGATATTAGCGTGGTGAAAGTCGATTTTAGTGTGGCAGAGACTCACCTTGCCAGCGTTGCTGCAGGACAGCGGTTAACCGCCTCTTCCATTGCCTATCCTGGGGTAGAATTTGAGGGTGTTGTCAGTAATGTAGATACTCGATTAGACCCGGTTATTCGCGCCATCAACGTTCGCGCAACGATAAAAAACAAAGACAATCGGTTGCGCCCAGGAATGCTGCTTACTGTCACGGTAGAAAAACGTGTCCTCAATACTCTTGTCCTTCCTGAAAAAGCCCTCGTGCCTGTACAAGATAAACAATTCGTTTACGTGGTGCGAAATGATGTAGCGCATCAAACCGAGGTGAGCATTGGAGAGAGAAGACCTGGCGTAGTACAAATTATAGAAGGTATTAATGAAGGTGACGAAGTGATTACCGAAGGTACATTGCAGGTACGTGATGAATCCCCCGTTAATGTTCTGAATCGATAAGGGAGCGCAGCACTATGTTATTGTCTGACGTCTCTGTTAAACGCCCAGTATTTGCAACCGTTATCAACCTGCTACTGGTTATTTTCGGTGTGGTTGCCATTTCCATGCTGTCGCTAAGGGAATACCCCGATATTGACCCGCCTATTGTATCGGTGAATACCACTTATGCCGGTGCATCGGCCAACATCGTTGAAACGCGCATAACCCAGCTGTTAGAAGACAGAATTTCCGGCATCGAAGGCATTAAGAACGTGACTTCAACGTCTAGAAACGGCAGGTCTGACATTACTATTGAGTTTAAACTCACCCGAGATATTGATGCCGCTGCCAACGATGTGCGAGAGCGGGTCAGTCGGGCATTAAATAATTTGCCAGATCAAGCCGATCCTCCCGAAGTATCGAAAGCAAACTCAGATGAAAGTGCCGTAGTGTGGTACAACTTGCGAAGCACCAATCTCAATACAATGGAGCTTACGGACTACGCCGAGCGCTTTCTCGTCGACCGACTCTCTATTGTTGATGGCGTTGCAAGAGTTCAGATAGGTGGCGGTCGTCGCTATGCCATGAAGGTGTTCTTAGACAGAACGGCAATGTCTGCCCGAGGCATTACCGTAGCCGACGTAGAACAAGTCATTCGGGCGGAAAATGTGGAGCTGCCGGCGGGTGAGGTAGAATCGGTAGACAGAGACTTTGAAGTGCGAGTCGCACGCACATTCTTGACACCAGAAGATTTTGCAGCATTAACCGTAGCAGTGGGCGAAAATGGGTATTTAGTTCGGTTAGGCGAAATCGCCAACGTAGAATTAACCGCAGAAGACGATGAAACTGAGTTTCGTGGCGACGGTGTTAATATGATTGGGCTTGGTATTATCAAGCAGTCGAAATCTAACACATTGGAAGTAGCTAGAGCCGCAAAAGCACAAATAGCGAAAATAGAAGCTTCACTGCCAGATAACATTTTTATTGTACCTAGCTACGATTCTTCGGTGTTTATTGAAGCCTCTATTGATGAAGTGTACGAAACCCTTGGCATTGCTATGCTTATGGTTGTCATCGTGATTTATCTCTTTCTTGGCAATATTCGCGCAACCTTAATTCCCGCGGTTACCGTGCCGGTCTCGCTTATTGCCGCCTTTGTGGTGATGTACGCACTTGGATTTTCAATCAACCTGCTTACCTTATTAGCAATGGTGTTAGCGATAGGCTTAGTGGTCGATGATGCCATTGTTGTTCTCGAGAATATTTATCGCAGAATTGAAATGGGCGAGCCGCCCATTTTGGCTTCTTATCGAGGTGCAAAAGAAGTAGGGTTTGCAGTCATTGCTACCACACTCGTGCTTATTTCAGTATTTGTTCCGCTGGTATTCTTAGAAGGGAATATTGGCCGCTTGTTTACTGAATTTGCATTGGCTATCGCCGCTGCCGTAGCGTTCTCTAGCTTTACCGCTCTTACGCTAACGCCAATGATGGCCTCTAAAATTCTGAAAAAGCGAGAGCGTGCCTCTGGCTTTGGAAGCTGGATGGACTCGCGCTTTTCTGCGCTTGAAAATCGTTACTTTTCGAGTTTAGGCAAAACCCTGCATCAGCCCATTCTCATGGTGTTGCTGCTGGTATTTGCCGTTATCGCTATTATTCAATTTTCAGAAAAAGTGCCCAGCGAGTTTGTGCCCAAAGAAGACAGGGGTAATTTCTTTATTCTGATGAATGCACAAGAAGGTGCGAGTTTTAAGAGTAACGCCGACAATCTTAAACAGATTGAAGATATCCTTATGCCTTACCGCGAGAATGGGAAAATTAATCGCCTTTTGGTGAGAACGCCTGGGTTTGGTGGTAACGCCGGAATTGCGATTGTGGGCTCTGCTGATTGGGATGTAAGAGATTTTAGCACCTTTGAGCTTATGGATGAGCTAAGCGAAAAGCTCACTGCAGTGCCTGATGTAAGAGCGTTTTCCATTATGCGAAGCGGTGTGTCCGGCGGAGGATTTGGGCGTCCTGTACAGTTTGTGTTAAAAGGCGACACTTATGAAAACCTAGTGGCGTGGCGTGATATCGTGCTTGAGAAGGCAGCTGAAAACTCGGGGCTTATCCGATTAGATTCAGATTATAAAGAGACGTCGCCTCAGCTTTTAGTGAATATCAATCGCGACAGGGCGGCCGATTTAGGGGTATCCATCAGTGATATTGGTGGAACGCTTGAGGTAATGCTGGGACAGCGCAGAGTGTCGACTTTCCTCGATAGGGGAGAAGAGTACGATGTTATTTTAGAGGGTATCGAAGATGACTTTAGAAGCCCAAATAACATTGAAAACCTGTACGTTCGCTCAGCAAGAACCGGAGAACTCATCCCCATGGATAACCTGCTTACTTTTGAAGAGCAGGCAACATCTTCGCAATTAAATCGCTACAATAGAATGCGGGCAGTGACAATTTCAGCAAACCTAGCCGAGGGCTATACACTTGGTCAGGCGCTGACATACCTAGAAGATATTGTTCGTACTGAGTTGCCTGACAACGTTTCGATAGATTACAAAGGTGAGTCACAGCTTTATCAGGAAGCTGGCAGCTCGTTTATCTATGTGTTTATGCTTGCACTGGCGATTACCTATCTCATCCTAGCGGCACAGTTTGAGAGCTGGGTTCATCCGCTCGTTATCATGCTAACGGTACCTTTAGCACTCGTTGGTGCTTATATCGGGCTGTTTTTCTCAGGTATGACAATAAACATTTACAGTCAGATTGGTCTAGTCATGCTAATAGGTCTTGCTGCGAAAAATGGTATTCTCATTGTGGAGTTTGCCAATCAGCTTCGCGACAGTGGTATGGAGTTTGAAGAAGCGCTAAAGCGGGCAGCCACACAACGATTACGCCCCATTGTGATGACCGGATTTACAACCGTATTCAGCGCGCTGCCCTTAGTTATTGCCACTGGGCCAGGTGCCGAAAGTCGTATGGTAATCGGCATGGTGATATTCTCAGGTGTATTGGTCTCAGCCTTTATGACGCTATATGTAGTACCAACGGCGTACAGTTGGCTTGCTAGGAATACGGATTCTCCGCTCAAACGAACGCAGGAGATTGACAAGCTCGACAGCGATATTCCATATAAAAAGGGCGACGTTTAATTGAATTCATGTGAGTGTGAACGGGTCCAGCATGGACTTGTTCGCACAACTTTCACCTAATCAAGGCTTTGTGGTTCATTCGATTAGGTATGTCAATTTATACGTTGATATTGGTTTTGATGCGTTTGAACTTCTATATGTATATTTTAAGGTTCTGTTTTTTAACGCAAAAGTTACTTCTTCTTTATTTTTTACACCATTTTCTAATACTGATCGTACCTCTACCACCTTTTCTTAGTCCTTAGTCTAGTTGCCAAATATCTCCTTCTCTTTACACTGCGCGTCATCACAGTTTATCAGGCCTATATTACTAATTTTTAGCTATTAAAAATTAACAACTTAATTGGCGCTACAGGTATTTGTGACCAATACTTAAGCGAAGATTAAATTACGACTGAATAGTCGGTTTTTTCGCACCAAATTTGAACTGAGTTACAAATCAGACGCTGGCTGATTTCGACAGATACGGTGAACGACACCGTGAATTAGTTAAGAGGATATCTTATGAAAAAATGGATTCTTGCAGCAGCTTTATGCTGCAACATGGCATTTGCTGATGTAGCGGTTGTTGTGCACCCAAGTAATAACGATTCGCTTGATAAAGCAACGATCACGCGTTTGTTCCTGAACAAAGCCAAGGCGTTTCCAAACGGAACTCAGGCTGAACCTGTGGCGCTTGATGAGGGTCAGGCTGCAACCGACGAATTTAACGGTAAAGTGCTCAATAAAACAGCGTCTCAATTAACGGCCTTTTGGTCAAAGCTCGTATTTACAGGCAAAGGTCAGCCGCCAAAAGCTTTTGGCACTGATGCAGAGGTGATTGCAGAGGTAGCATCCAATCCTGGAGCTATTGGATTTGTAGACGCAGGTGCCGTGAACGACAGTGTTCGCGTAGTAGCAACGTTTTAATTTTACCGTATTACACTGAATTAAAGGAACAAGTATGAAAATGAAACTTGCTATCTTATCAATGGCTAGTCTTGTGGCCGCACCAACAATCGCTGAAGTTCAAATTAATGGATTCGCAAACCTTATTGGCGGAATGACACTGGACGACAACGAATCGGTTTACGATTACGACAGTGATTTTAGTTTCGACCCAGCAAGTGTGTTTGGTCTCCAAGTGCGCGGTGAAATTAGCGATAAGCTGTCCGCAACTGCGCAGGTTGTTGGACGTGGTAGAGACGACTACAACGCTGACTTTGAGTGGGCCTACATGACATACAACGTGTCTAATACGACAAGTATTAGCGCAGGCCGAATTCGTATGCCACTATTTAAATACTCTGCATCTCTAGATGTTGGTTATTCTTATCACTGGTTAACGCCACCAGATTCGGTATACGGTATCGACTTCAACAACATTGATGGTGTGAGAGTTGATTATTCTAATTACTCTGGCGATTGGGAATACGGTGCTCAGTTCACTACAGGGCGTGCTCAAGCGGACACCACCATTTCTGGAACACCAGCAGCTTTAACGTTAGACAATGTTTTGGCAGTATCGTTTGAAGCGACAAGAGATTGGTTTAGTGCGCGTACTTTGCTAGCACGCGGCAGCACAAGCGCAGAAAACCCAGAGTTTGATGGTTTTGTTGACGGTGCCGCTCAATTCGGTGCAGTTGTTCCTGGCGCATCGGCATTAGCGTCTGGCTTACGAGTTGAAAAAGACACCGGGACCTTCTTTGAAGTTGCCGTTGGTATAGATAAATACGATTGGTTTGTGGGTGCCGAATATACACAAACAGAAGTAGATGGTTCTGTGATAGCTGACAATAAAGCATGGTACGTGACTGCGGGTTTACGCTTTGGTAAGTTCACCCCTCATATTACCTATGAGGTTGAAGAAGCGGACAATGGCGCGCAACTTGGTTTAGTGGCAGCGCTCCCTTCAACCATTGCTACTGGTGACGCTGTAACGGATGCCACGTGGTCTGGTATTTATCAAGCGGCTACCGGCATTGCTGCACTGCAAGACCTTGACGTGTCTGCGGTAACTGCTGGTCTTCGTTATGACGTTGAGCCGGGGCTGGCGCTAAAGGCTGACGTAACGTGGTACAGCGATGACCTTAACGACTTAAACGACGCGACGTTGCTCAAAGTCGGCGTAAACTATACGTTCTAAAACGCTAACAAGGCTCGGCGTGAGTACTAAAAGAGTACGTAGAGCGCCGAGCTTTAACTATTTGTTAAAGTTTTCGTTAATCTTGTAGATATACTACAGTAATAGTGTCTTGTCAGGTGTTCCTGGGCAGTAGTTGGACGATAATAAAAATAGTGAGATAGCAGATGAGTTTTCTTAAAAAAATGCCAATAGCGACGAAAATTTTCCTGATCCCAGGAATTGCTGTTTTAAGTTTCGTTATTTACCTTCTAATCACTGTCTATACTGCGTTAAACAATGGCGCTATTTTAGAAAAAGTCCAAACAGTGCAGTTTCCAGCACTTCAGCTCTCTGCCACCACGCTTGTTGAAATGCAAAAAGTACGAGACACACTATCTAGTGCGGTTACTACAGGTGATCAAGATACTCTTGTTGCAGCTCAAAACTTGGCAAAAGAAGCAAAAGGCGGAATGAATCAAATTGCTGGTATTAGCCCTGATTTTCGTTCAGACATGACTAAAATTTTATACGGCTTTGACGACTATTTTAAAGTTGCCTTTGATGTTTCCCAATCAATGGTGGATGGTACTGCCGATTTTAGTCGTTTGGGGGAGTTATCAAGCCGAATGAATACGTCCTATGATGGCGTAATAGCCGCAATGACTCGGTTTCGAGACGACCAGCAAGATGCCTTTGAAAAAGCGTTCGAAAATACCGACTCGGCAAATACGTCGCTCATTAGCACGGGCGTGATTTTAGCGATCGTGGTTTCCATTTTGTTATTCGCTACTGCAATACCCATTGTTCGAGGCATAAAGCAAAGCATTGACGATGTGGTTCGCTCACTAAAAGATATTGCACAAGAAAATGGTGATTTAACTGTTCGCATTGACACTAAAAGTGAAGATGAAATTGGTGAATTAGTCCATTGGTTCAACCAATTTATGGAGAAGCTGCAGGGCGTTGTAAGGGATGTTGTTGAAGCTAGCCTTCCACTCTCAAACTTAGCGCAAAACCTTCGAGGTGTGACTGAGGAGACACAGCGAACCATTGATGTACAGCAACGTTCAGCGACTAATGCAAAACAAGCCGTCGATACGATGAGCGGCTCTGTAGACGATGTAGCGCGAAGTGCAGCGCAAGCAGCAAACGATGCTAACGAGGCAACAAACGCAGCGAGTGAAGGTCGTCAAATTGTTCAGCAAACGGTAACCAGTATCCAGCAACTTGCGAACAACGTGCGAGAAACTGCTGATGTAATAGGTCGTTTAGAGTCTGATTCGAATAAGGTCGGGTCTGTTTTAGACGTTATTAAAGGGATTGCAGAGCAGACAAATTTACTTGCACTCAATGCAGCGATTGAGGCTGCGCGAGCAGGCGAGCAAGGGCGTGGGTTTGCGGTGGTTGCTGATGAAGTGAGGACATTGGCTTCACGTACTCAGCAATCAACAGAAGAAATACAAAACACGATTGAGCAGCTTCAGAGTGCAGCTCAATCTGCGGTACAAGTAATGGCGAAGGGCACTGAGCAAGCTTCTAACAGCGTGGAAACGGCGAATCGAGCTGGTATTAGCCTAGAGACAATTACTAGTACGATTGGCCGCATAAATAATATGAACGAGCAAATCGCGCACAATACCGAGGATCAGCGCACTGTTGCTGTTGATATCGTCCGTCATGTAGACGAGATTCACCAACGGACCGAACAAACAGCCACTCGCTCTGGGGAGCTAGGAAGCATGTGTAACGAGCTTGCTAATTTAGCGCAGCATTTAGAATCTATCGCTAAACAGTTCCGCGTGTAACGATACCGTCAGATTATTCAATCTTAAAAAACCTCCGTTTGGAGGTTTTTTCTTTTCTATTTTTCGCTTATTAAACGCTAAAGTCGTTAATTCCCATCTCTGACTTTTCCGTTCATTTCTTCGAAAGTTTTTATCGTCTTTCTCAAAATTTTCAATAAGCATTTTGCTTGGACTTTTTCTCTAGAAATTAAGTCACCAATTATCCCATCCTATGAAATAAACTAAGACTAGCTATTATATGAGCTATGGAGGATGCACTTATTAGCTGCAGTAATACAGTGACTGAATATGAACGCAGGCAAAAAAAATCCCCGGCTGCTGCCAGGGATTTTATTTTTTCTTACTCATCTTGCCTAAATACGCATTAAATTGAGGTTTCTAGTTACGTCGATCTAATACTTGGGCTAATAGAGCTACTCGTCTAAAAAGCTGCGAAGCTGCTCAGAGCGGCTAGGGTGGCGAAGCTTGCGTAATGCTTTAGCCTCAATTTGACGAATACGCTCACGAGTAACGTCAAACTGCTTGCCCACTTCTTCAAGCGTGTGGTCAGTATTCATATCAATACCAAAACGCATCCGTAAAACCTTAGCTTCACGGGCTGTAAGACCAGCTAATACTTCTTGTGTAGCACCTTTCAAGCTTCCGCCAGTTGCTGAGTCCAGAGGCTGGACAATGGTGCTATCTTCAATGAAGTCACCAAGATGTGAATCTTCATCATCACCAATTGGCGTCTCCATAGAGATCGGTTCTTTTGCTATCTTAAGCACCTTACGAATTTTATCTTCCGGCATTAGCATGCGTTCAGATAACTCCTCTGGCGTTGGCTCTCTGCCCATCTCTTGAAGCATCTGGCGAGAGATACGGTTTAACTTGTTGATCGTTTCAATCATGTGCACAGGAATACGGATTGTTCTGGCTTGGTCTGCGATTGAACGCGTGATAGCCTGGCGGATCCACCACGTTGCATATGTTGAAAACTTATAACCACGACGGTATTCAAATTTATCAACTGCCTTCATAAGGCCTATGTTACCTTCTTGAATAAGGTCAAGGAACTGAAGACCGCGGTTGGTATACTTCTTAGCAATTGAGATAACAAGACGAAGGTTAGCTTCCACCATTTCCTTCTTCGCACGGCGAGCTTTCGCCTCACCGATAGACATACGACGGTTAATGTCTTTAATGTCAGCGATAACCAAGCCAGTCTCTTGTTCAACTTGATTCATCTTACTTATACAGCGTTCTACTTCTTCTTGGTTCACAGCAAGTTCGTCGGCGTAAGGAGCGCCAGATTTAACTGCAGCAAAAAGCCACGCTGTTGACGTTTCATTTCCCGCAAACGCCTTAATAAAGTCTTTCTTTGGCATTTTTGCGTTAACTACGCAAAACTTCATCACAAGACGTTCTTGAATACGAACTTTATCCATCATGTTACGCATGTTTTTCACCATGCGATCGAACTGCTTAGGAACAAGTCTGAATTCTTTGAAAACGTCGCTCAGTGCGTTGATCTGCTTACGCGCTTCTGCATGCGAACGACCTTTTTTCTCAATCACATCACGCGTCTTGATGTACTGAGTACGAAGTTCGTCAAAACGCGCTCTGGCCAACTCAGGGTCGACACCAGTGTCTTCTTCTTCCTCATCTTCGTCATCGCTGTCATCGTCTTCGTCTTCTAACTCTTCTTCTGAAAGGTCAGAACCGATGTGCGTCGCCGTTGGAGCAAGGTCTTGATCGTCATCAGGGTCAACAAAGCCAGAGATAATATCGCTTAAGCGAATCTCTTCTGCTTCATAGAGGTCCCATTGATCAAGTAAATACGTGATTGCTTCTGGGTATTCTGCAACAGAACACTGAACTTGGTTTATGCCATCTTCAATACGTTTGGCTATTTCAATTTCGCCTTCACGAGTTAGCAGTTCTACTGTTCCCATCTCACGCATGTACATGCGGACAGGGTCTGTAGTACGGCCAATCTCACTTTCTACGGTTGCAAGTGCTTGAGCTGCAGCTTCTGCTGCATCTTCGTCTGCATTTGCTTCTTGCATGAGAAGTTCATCTGCATCAGGAGCTGATTCAGACACTTGAATTCCCATGTCGTTAATCATGCGGATAATGTCTTCAATTTGATCTGAATCGACAATATCTTGCGGCAGGTGGTCGTTAACTTCTGCAAAGGTTAAGTAACCTTGCTCTTTACCTTTTGCAATCAGGAGCTTAATCTGAGACTGCTTGCTTTGCGCCATATAACCTACACTTCTCACATTCAATTAGTTTGCAATAGAAAAGACCACATACGCTGACGTATGTTCGGTCTTATCTGCTGGAGTACTGGTGTTCGTATTAATGCCGTTTATGCCCAATGCGACGCCTATTTGTGCGATGCGCATCCGCCCGAGTTTGGTTTTGCTCGTGTTATCGGCTATGTATTGTTTACTTATATTGCTGTTTTTTCGTTCACAAGCTAGTTAGGCGTTGCATCATCTATATACATTGCGACTGTACACAGCGAATTGGTCAGTATAACAGAAAAACCAGTGATTTTACCAGATTACTGGCTGATTTTTTAAACAGCCACCATTCGAAATTACAGACCACTAATTATTCTGGCGTTCTTTCATTAACAGCGTTAACTCTTCTTTCTCTGCTCTACTGAGGGATTGAATCCGAGAGCGCGACAATAGGGTTTCTATGCGGCTTTCAAGATGAGCATCAAGTAGACGGGTAAAGCTGTCATTATAAACACGCTCTGCGTCTTCATCTTTGACTAAATGCTCTTGCAACAGTAACTTTGCGATAGTAATAGAGTGGGGATGGTCACGGAAGTTTTCAACTAGCTGGCTTGTTTTAGCGTCTGGATTAGCCAAACAAAATGCATGTACATCGCGTAGTAAATCCATACCAGCTGCTGGGCTACCGTTAAAAATGTCAATTTGCACATCGTCGCAAATAGCAGCCAGCCTTGGTGAATCTAAAAGTAGACGAATAAGCATGCGAAGGGGAGATAACTTAGGTTTATTTACCTGAGTTAGGTTTGGTGAATAAGCTTTTTTGCTCCCTTGGTTGGCTTTTGAGATGTCCTGTTGCAGCTTAAAGCGGTCAAACTCACCAGTGTGCTTAGCAAGTTCTTCAAGCAACATATTTTTCTGATCGACACCTAATGTTGACTCGATAAGAGGCATCGCGGCTTTCTTAAGGGCTATTTTGCCTTCAGGTGTGCCCACATTATGACTTTTAAGAAGGTTTTCAAAAAAGAAACGTGACAAAGGTACAGCGTCGTTCAGCAACGCTAAGAAGGCATCTTTGCCCACTTGACGCACCATGGTATCTGGATCTTCTCCGTCGGGTAAAAATAAAAATGACAAACGAACGCCGTCTTTTAATGCGGGAAGCGCATTTTCTAACGCTCTCCATGCCGCTTCACGACCTGCGCGGTCACCGTCATAACAGCATACAATATGCGATGTTGCGCGAACCAGCATTTGGATATGCTCTAAGGTAGTGGCGGTGCCTAGGGCTGCGGTGGCGATATTAATATCAAACTGACTTAACGCCACCACGTCCATGTAGCCTTCTACGACGACCACTGTATCTAGCTGTCTGTTTTGTTGGCGTGCAGAGTAAAAGCCAAATAGCTCGTTACCTTTGTGGAAAATTCGCGTTTCAGGCGAGTTAAGGTATTTAGGGCCATCGCCTTCCAGAACTCGCCCCCCAAAGCCCACTACACGTCCTCTTTTGTCTCGAATGGGAAACATAATGCGGTCGCGGAAAAAGTCATAGGTTCGACCCTGGTCATTTTTATTGACCAACCTCAAATCAATAAGCTGCTTTATTTGTTGAGGACTTTTTCCAAATGTATCAAGCAATGCGCTCCAGCCATCCGGCGCATAGCCAATTTCCCACTGCTTGACAATGTCGCCACTCAAACCTCGATTTTTAAGATAATCGATGGCTTTCTTGCTGTTTCCGTTTTGACGTAATTGGTGCTGAAAAAAGCGCGCAACCTGCTCCATTAAACTGTAGTCGTCTTGAAGTTGCTGTTTCTTTTCCTCACTCATAGCCGGCCGACTGCCCTTTTCACGGGGAACTTCTAGGCCGTGATATCTTGCAAGATCTTCAATGGCTTCAACAAACTCAAGGCGGTCGAATTCCATAATAAACGAAATGGCGTTGCCGTGGGCGCCACATCCAAAACAATGATAGAACTGCTTATCTTGGCTGACTGTAAAAGAGGGCGACTTCTCGTTATGAAAAGGGCAACAAGCCTGATAATTTTTACCTGCTTTTTTTAATTTAACTCTGCTATCGACCACTTCAACCACATCGGTGCGAGAAAGGAGATCATCAATAAAGTCGCGGGGTATTTTTCCAGCCATGAGGATTTCGTATAGATAAAACGACAGTTACTTTAACAGGGATAGCGAAAAATGAGAATGTATTACCGCACCCAAGTTTATTGGTTGCGGTAATGGGTAAACGTTAGCACACTTTACTGATGGTTTTCGAATCAGTGATTATTGCGCTTGCATCCTTACGCATTTAAGCGGGCTTTAATTTTTGCACTCAGTGCGCCCATATCAGTACGACCTTGTACCTTAGGTTTTAAGGCGCCCATGACTTTCCCCATATCTTGCATACCTGATGCGCCAGTTGAGGCCATGGTGTCGTCAATTAACGCATTGAGTTCTTCGTCAGTCAGTGGCTGAGGCAAGAAGTGTTCAATATAGGTAATTTCTTCCCGTTCCTTGCTTGCTAGGTCATCGCGGTTCGCTGCATCAAACTGTGCCGCGGCGTCTTGACGCTGTTTCACCATTTTCGTAAGTACCGCTAAGATCGCAGAATCATCTAATGTGATTTGCTCGTCGATTTCTTTTTGTTTAATCGCGGCAAGAGCCATTCGTATAGTACCTAAGCGCAGTTTTTCTTTTGCACGCATTGCATCTTTTTGGGCAGATTTTAAATCATCAATTAATGCCATGATAGTTTCCGTATTTTTTGTGTAGTCGTCGTTAGTGAGTATGTTCTATTGGGTAATAGGATAATCAATAGAATGATAAATGGAAGGGTTAAAAATGAAAGGACTATTAATGATGTTAGCGTTAGGTGAAACCGCGCCGCGCCGCGTCACCATAAAAAGCGCACAGTTAACAAGCGTACACATATAGGTATTGATGCTGCTTTTGCTAACGACTAATCCTGATAAGGAATGTGTCGATTTTAAAGAAGAACAGAAGAAGGATAAAAGAGATGGGTTAAATGAAAAAGTATCACCAAAAAAAGCACCTGTAGCATGCGAATCAATAAAGCAGATACAAAAAAAGGCCAACTAAGACCTTTTTGATACTTCAAAAACACGAAAGGTGCTGCAATGGCAACACCTTTCTGACTCGTAATTAAACCCTGGTTTAGTAGAGTTTTACGCGACGTGCGTTTTCACGAGCTAGCTTCTTAAGATGACGCTTTTTAGCGGCAGCTTTCTTGCGCTTGCGTTCCCACGTAGGTTTTTCGAAGAATTCACGACGACGAACTTCAGATAGAACACCTGCTTTTTCACAAGAACGCTTAAAACGACGCAGCGCCACATCAAACGGCTCGTTTTCTCTAACTTTAACGATAGGCATTTAAACACTCACCTCAAAACTTTACTGTGTATATCCGGGTAAAATTGTGCGCTAAAAAGGCCACCCGGGTTAAAAATGGTGCGAAATTCTAATCATTTCTACAGAGAAAGTAAAGGATGAATTGCTAAAAAATAGTCAATATCGTGCATTTACTCCTTTGCTAGCATTCCATGAATGCAGGTTTACAGGTAAACTCTGCGCCTACGGAATATAAGCTTCCCATTTTCAAGCCCCTAATGCTGCCTTTTTAGAGCGTGTCTGGATTTTGAATTTCGGGTTAGAAAGATAATCACGGGTGGATCATAAAGATGATTGCCACAGATCGCTAGTAAAATTATGGATTTTTGTTGTAAAAAGGTGAGCGCTTAATGCGAATTTTAGGAATTGAGACGTCGTGCGACGAAACCGGCATCGCGGTATATGATGACGGGATGGGCTTATTATCTCATGAGTTATATAGCCAAGTTAAACTCCATGCCGACTATGGTGGAGTCGTTCCTGAGTTGGCATCTCGCGATCATGTTCGCAAGATTATTCCCCTTATTGAAAAAGCGCTGACTGACGCGAACACAACACCTAAAGAGATTGATGGCGTTGCCTTTACACAGGGCCCCGGTCTCATTGGTGCACTGCTTGTGGGTTCATCTGTTGGGCGATCCCTAGCTTATGCGTGGAATGTGCCGGCCGTTGGTGTGCACCACATGGAAGGTCATTTACTCGCACCGATGTTAGAAGAAAATGCGCCGTCCTTCCCCTTTGTCGCGTTACTGGTTTCTGGTGGCCACTCAATGCTTGTCAAAGTGAAAGGTATTGGTCAATACGAAGTCCTTGGAGAGTCGGTAGATGACGCAGCAGGTGAAGCGTTTGATAAAACCGCGAAACTGCTCGGCTTAGATTACCCAGGAGGTCCATTGCTTGCCAAATTAGCGGAAAAGGGTGAACCTGGCCATTATAAATTCCCAAGACCAATGACCGACAAGCCGGGGCTAGATTTTAGCTTTAGTGGCCTGAAAACTTTTGCCGCAAACACTATTCGGGCATCCGACGGAAGCGACCAAGTTAAAGCCAACATAGCGTTTGCATTTCAAGAAGCAGTGGTGGACACGCTTATGATCAAATGCAAGCGGGCGCTGAAACAAACAGGCATGAGAAGACTGGTTATTGCAGGCGGAGTAAGCGCCAATCATATGCTGCGGCAAAAAATGACGGTGTTGATGGATGAGCTACACGGCGAGGTGTATTACCCCAGCCTTGCCTACTGTACCGATAATGGTGCGATGATTGCCTACGCCGGTATGCAGAGATTAAAAGCTAACGAGGTTCTCGACTTAAGTTCTCAGGCGAAACCCCGCTGGCCACTAGATAGTCTCAGTGCAGTATAGAGGCAGGATTAGACGAACGTGTTTAACAGTAAGCGCTTAGCGTGTTGAAGTAGACCTCACTATTGGCCTTCCAAGTGATAATGATAAGGAATAAGAAAATGTCTAAATTAATTGCTACTGTGTTAATCACATGGTGGCTGCTGGCACTTGCACATACGGCCAGTGCTAACGATGCAGCGGCGCAGCAAAGTCAGCATGTTGTCTTAGTTTCTCTCGATGGTTTCAGACACGATTACATTGAGTTACACGGCGCGACTCATCTAGCTCGCATAGCCAAAGAGGGTGTGCGTGCATCAAGCATGACGCCGGTTTATCCGGCAAATACGTTTCCTAATCATTTATCGTTGATAACAGGGTTATTACCTAAACACCATGGCATTGTGAATAATCGTTTTTTTGATAAATCGAGACCATCGAAAGACGGTTTTGCTCAGTACAGCATGGGCAAGGGAAAAGTTGACAGTACGTGGATTACTGCCACGCCGCTGTGGAATTTAGTGGAGTTAAACGGGCTAAAAGCGGCAACCTTTTTCTGGCCAGAATCCGATGCGCGGATTGGCGGTGCTACTCCTACCTACTATTTTCCCTATTCAAAATATACAAGCTATCAACAGCGAATAGATCAGATGGTTCAGTGGTTAAGTCTGCCTGAAGTATCTCGGCCGCGCTTTATCACGGGCTATTTTTCGCTTACTGATACAGTAGGTCATGACGAAGGGCCTTATTCGCCCTTAACCAAAGATGCAGTTGTGGAAGTGGACGCCCTTGTGGGTGAGTTGTATGACAGAATTCAGGCATTAGACATAAACGTTAATGTAGTGATTGTATCTGACCACGGTATGACTCCGGTAGACAGCAAAAAGGCAATTGATGTGTCGGCACTGTCTATCCCAGATACATTCTCGGTAGAGAACGAGGGTGCACAAGTTCATATTTACGCCCCTAAAGACGCGAGTGAAGAAGTGATATTGCAAGAGACAAACCGCTTATCTGCTATCTCTAATGAGCGGTACAAGGGACAGTTCGTTGTGCTTAGCGATGCTCAGCGAGCAATACGTCAATTTGAAAAGGGGAGTAGAACGGGAGACATCCTGTTAGAGGTGGCACCCCCAGCGCGTTTTATTGATGATGCAACAGGACATATCAGCAAAGGCGGTCATGGTTACCTCAATACGCTGCCTGATATGGGCGCCACTTTTATTGCTGCAGGCCCTGCTTTCAAAAAAGGGGTTACGCTGCCGGTGTTCAGTAACTTAGAGGTTTATCCTGCCCTTGCTAAAATAATGGGTATAGCGCCGTTCACGCCCATAGATGGCAAACTTGATGTACTCAATCAAGGGCTAGTGCACTCACTTTGAAACATAAGCACTGAAACACTAACATTGAAACATTAGCGCTGAAACATTAACACTGGGGGTAAGTTATTCTTTGATCGACCCTTTATCCCACACTTTACTCTCAGAGCCGCTAAAAAGCCGTACAATGTTGTCTTTATGCCTAATAATAATGAGTATGGATAACATGGCCACTGGAATTGTATAGAGCGGTTTTACCAGCCAAGTAAAAAGGGGCGCTAGGCTTACAGCAACAAGCGCGCCCAATGAAGAATAGCCGGTGATAAAGACCACAAGCACCCAGCTCACAATGAGAAGCCCTGCCAAGTCTAAACCTATTGGCAACATGGCACCAAAAGCGGTCGCCACCGCCTTTCCGCCTTTAAAACCAAAGTACAGTGGGAAAATGTGACCAAGGCATGCGGCTATTGCAATTAGCCCTAACAGCACAGGTTCAATATTTAAAAAGTAACTGCCATAAACAGGTATCGTTCCCTTTAAGATGTCCATGACTAAAACTAGCAGGGCTGGTACACGTCCACCGAGCCGGTATACATTCGTGGCGCCTGGATTTTTGGAGCCAGCAGTTCTTGGGTCTGGAAGATGAAATATTCGGCTAATGAGTACCGCACTCGACAGCGAACCAAAAAGATACGCAACGGCAACCATTAATATTGTTAAAGAGATCATTAGTTTGTTCTAGTACTCATTGGCATTTTACTTCCCTTACGTGTTGGCTATTACAACGCTAATAAATTTAAGATTGTAAGTTGCGACCCCCATTATTGAAAATAAGGTTACACTTGATAACGGTTAGTCTCACTTAACGGTTTTGTCTTCCTTAAAATTGTAAACCTGAGTTGCTCACTGTTGCCATAGGGCGGTATAGTTGTTCATCATCTACTGCGGTAGGCGTTGCGTCAGCATAACGCTACTTCATCCAAATACGATATACCACCTTTGAGCAAGATTTATATTGTTCAATTCGCAGTAGTAAGACCAGTAAACACAAAAAGTTGAAAAAATTCATGGGTAAAATATACATAACTGGATTGACGGTAAATACGTTAATTGGGGTTTACGATTGGGAGCGCACACAGCAAACCGCGCTGCTTTTAGACGTAACCCTATCCGCCGACCTAAAGGCAGCCATGCAAAGCGATGATGTAAACGACACCATTGATTATGCAAAAGTAGCCGAGTGTATCGTTGAAGTTGGTCGGCGCAGTGAGTTTGAACTGTTAGAAGCCTTTGGTAACGCCGTAATGACATCAGTGCTAGACGCTTTTGCGGTGTCCGCTATTACCGTTAAAATTGTAAAGCCGAATATTTTACCCAATGCGCAAACGGTGGCCGTCGAGCTTTGTCGAGAGCGAAGTTAATGTCACAACACACGATTTTGATCAGTGTAGGCTCTAATATTGAGCGTGAGCACTATACTCGACAGTCAGTTATTGCGTTAAAAACGCACTTTCAAGACGTCTCGCTATCTTCAGTGTATGAAAGTGAAGCGGTAGGGTTTAGCGGCAGTCCATTCTATAACTTAGTGGCAAAAGCACATACCTCACTGAGTATTGAGGAAGTATGTGAAATCTTGAAAGGCATTGAGCGGGAGAATGGGCGCGTTCACACAGATAAAAAGTTTTGTGCTCGCACACTGGATTTAGATCTTCTTACCTATGGTGACACCGTGACTCATTCACCGGTTGTATTACCAAGAGAAGAGATCTGTCACAATGCCTTTGTATTATGGCCACTGGCAGAGCTGGTACCTCATAGTATTCATCCTGAAACACAACAAACCTATGCCCACATGTGGGCGTCTTTCGATAAGCAGAAGCAGCGACTTTGGCCTGTTGACTTTACTTGGAGCTAAACAAGGGAATGACACTTTTTGAAATTATAATATTGGCTATTATCCAAGGGGTAACGGAGTTTTTACCCATTAGTAGCTCGGGGCATTTACTGTTACCGGCGGAGCTTTTTGGCTGGGTAAGCCAAGGTTTGGCCTTCGATGTCGCGGTTCATGTGGGCAGCTTGTTAGCCGTCATGATTTATTTTCGCCAAGAAATTATGCAGATGACGGTTGCATGGTGTACGCAAGGGTTCAGTAAGCAGCAGTCCACCGACAGCAAGTTGGCGTGGTACGTTATTATTGCGACCATTCCTGCGGTTATTGTGGGTTTTCTTATGAAGGGCTGGATTGAAGACAACGCTCGTACGGCAGTGGTTATTGCCGCAACAACCATCATTTTTGGCCTAGTATTGTGGTACGCCGATGCGACCGCCAAGCGCAAGCACGAGCTAGATACACTGAACATCAAACAAGCTATATTCATTGGTTTGGCACAAGTGTTGGCGTTAATACCCGGCACATCTCGTTCGGGAATAACCATGACTGCAGGACTGATGCTTGGCTTAAAGCGTGAAGCATGTGCCCGCTTTTCATTTTTATTGTCCATTCCAGTGATTCTCGGTGCGGGTTTGTTGGCAACCTACGATTTGATTAAAGCCAATGAAGCTGTGGACTGGCAAGCATTAATGTACGGGGCTATGTTCTCTTTTGTGAGTGCTTATCTCTGTATTTACTTATTCTTAAGCTGGATTGCGCGTATAGGTATGCTTCCTTTCGTGATATACCGACTCGCGCTAGGTGCAATACTATTATGGTTTGTTTTTACGTAGACCGCGTTTAGCGGGAACACTTTTATTAGTAACCATAATCAGTCTATGCCGTGTTTTATCCAGAAAGAACAGTTAGAGACCCAGCTAAAAATAACTAAATGGCAGACATGAAAGGTTGCGTTGCGCCAGATAGGCATAATGCCGTAAAGCACAGTAAATTGAAGTATGAATAAAAGGAGCAATAAGTATGTCGGACACTATTTTTACCAAAATTATCAATAAAGACATCCCCGCGGACATTCTTTACGAAGATGACATGGCCTTAGCGTTTAAGGATATTAACCCCCAAGCTCCAGTTCATTTTCTTGTTATTCCTAAAAAGCCCATTGCCACAGTCAACGATATCACTGCTGACGACAGGGAAGTAGTGGGTCATTTATCGGTAGTGGCGGCAAAGGTAGCCAGCGATTTAGGCGTTGCCGAGCAAGGCTTTAGAACCGTCATGAACTGCAATGAGTTTGGTGGTCAAACGGTTTACCATATTCACCTGCATGTGCTGGCTGGGAAACCGTTAGGATGGCCTCCGTATACAGAAGATATGAAAAAGCACGTTGAATAGCGCACATTCTAGAAAGCGGCAGTTTGGCCTAACCATTGCTGACTAACGTTAGTTAATTACCGTCTTTCGTTATTTATAAATAGTACTAATGTGAATTTACACTAGGGAACAACCGTTTCTCACGTTCACTCTATTGTTTGAAATAAAACGTATTTTTTGTCTATTATCTATACTGCAATAGGTGGCCTATTGACTTGCATATTTAGTTGGTCGAAATTGAAACACTGCGATAAGATGGTGTGGTTATACTATTTGCAAAAATATGTCTCGCTGAAAATACGAGGTAATGCAGTATAAAAATGAAAGTCGAACGCACGGCTATCGGTTATGTCTCCAGCAAAAATCGCTTTACTACATAAACGATATTAATATTTAGTAAGAGATTGACTTGAATGAGTCAAAAAAGTCTAAGGGTAGAACTATGTCTACACAGAACGCGCTCTCAACGATTCTTGTTGAAAAAATAAATAATGACACGCTTGTACTGCCGACGCTTCCAGCAATTGCGTTAAAAGTAAGAAAAGCGGCTGATGATCCTAATATAAATTTAAATGCCATGGCTGATGTAATTGGTCAGGACCCTTCACTAGGCGCCCGTATGATTAAAATTGCAAACAGTGCATACATGGGGCGTAGCGTCAAAGTGACATCCATAGGCCAAGCCGTAACGAGAATTGGTCTGCGCCAAATAAAGAATATTTCTACAGCGCTAGCCATGGAACAACTGTTTGTGTCAAAAAATGACATCGTCACGCGCTATCTGCAAAAAGAATGGGTGAGTACCGTAAGTATCGTTGCGAATTCCATGGCGGTGTTGCAGTTATATGTAGCGAGAACAAAAAAACGTGAGATGAGTCTGGATACTATGACTCTGGCGGCATTGGTTCACAACATAGGTGTGCTTCCTGTATTAACAGAAGCTGAGCGCCACCCTGAAGTCTTTGCTAACCCCTCGTTTCTCGATGTAGCGATAGATAAGCTAGCTGGTCGGGTGGGCGCGAGCATTATGAAAGAATGGGGATTTGGCGAGACCTTTGTTAACGTTTCACAGTATTGGAAAGATCTAAGCTTTATTCCTGAAAACGTCGACTATATTGACTTTGTTCGCGTGGGTGCAGCACTGTCTGGCGCGATGGATAGTCAAAAAGATGCCGTACTGAATTTAGCAATGCAGCGCAACGTGGTAGACGATATTGGTGTATTGCATAGCGATGAGTTTACAGAGCTGTCAAATTCGGCAAAACAAATATTTATGTAAAGCCAAGGGTTTTAAAATCTCGCACCTTATTGAAGTGATGTTAAATTGAATGAGAGCCAGCACACAGTGATTGTGGCAGAAAACGCCTTCGAGCAAACATGTGCTGGCTTTTTATTTAGCGAAGCGTTGTACTGCTAAATAAAAAAGAACGAATTAAGCGGACTTATCCTTCCTTGTTTGTACAAAAAGCAATCCGATCCCAAGTCCAAGCCCCCACACTGCAGATGGTAAAGAAAGCAAACTGAATCCAGATGCGGTGCACAATAGCGTTAACAGAGCTGGTGCCCGATGAGACTGAGTTTCCATACTTTTGGAAAACGCCCCCTGAAGTGTCGCTAGTAAAGCCAATCCTGCCAAGAGATGAATGATGACTTTAGGCATGCTGACAAATAATGCCACAATAACCGATGCACAGAGACCGACTATCAAATAGGCAATTCCAGCAGCTATGGCAGCTTTGTAACGTTGCTGCTTATCCTTGTCTACCTCATTTCCCATACAGACTGCAGCAGTAATCGCGGCAAGATTAAAAGTAAAACCGCCAAAAGGGGCAAGTATTCCCTGCACAACAGCGATGCCAGAAAGTATGGGTTTATGGTCTGGAAAGTAGCCGTTGATATGATGAATGGCGATGCCAGGTAAGTTCTGCGCAAGCGTTGTAATTATAAATAAAGGCACCCCTAAGCCCATGGCGGCCGACCATGAAAATGTGGGGGTAACCCATACAGGGGAAGGAGCAGCGAGCAGGAAACTGTAACTCGGATTGCTGGCCTGGTTATGCATGAAAACGGTCACTATCAAAGATAGAGCTAGTAACACCAACATTAGTTTCTGAGGAAAAAACCGACTGCCAGCTATGTATACGGATAAAAATAGTGCGACGATATAGGGAAACTCATTCACATCATTAAAAATAGCGAGGCACAAGGGCAGTAAAATACCTGCAAGGAGCGCACTTGAAATGGCGGGGGGAATGCGGCTAATTTGCTTAAGTAGAGGTCTGCTTTGCGCAGTTATCAGTGATAAAAAAGCACAGACAATAAAAGCACCAAGCGCATCGCTGTAAGAGTATTGTTCAATGGTAGTTAGTAAAAATGCGGCGCCTGGTGTAGACCAAGCAGTGACAACAGGTACTTTTGTAAGCCATGAAAAGGCAATGCAGGTTAATCCCATTCCAAGCCCTAAGGCAAGCAGCCAACTCACTACCATAGCGTCTGACGCACCGGCGCGTTTTGCTACGTCAATAACAATAACAACGGCACTGCTGTAGCCAACAATAACAGCGGTTACACCTGCACTAATATGCTGTATAGAAAATCCTCTCATCGTATATGCCTTTGTTTAAACGTGGCTACTATTTTTATTTTGAAAAGTAAGCACCGTTACTGAATATGTCGTGCGTTATAACGCACATTTAAAGTGAAGTAAGAGTAGCACTTGTGCGTTATAGCGCACAAGTGTAAAAGTAGCGTATACTGAGCTACGAGGTTTTTCTAATTAATTGACAATAAGGCCAGGTATGTTGGAAGACGGAGGAAACAAAATTACCCATAACGTCGCGCAAAATTTACGACGGATTAGGGGCGAAATAAAGCTATCACTCGATAGTGCGTCTCAATTAACCGGCGTATCAAAAGCAATGTTAGGGCAAATAGAAAGAGGGGAGTCGAGCCCAACCATTGCCACGCTGTGGAAAATTGCCACTGG
Organism: Alteromonas ulvae; assembly: GCF_048987005.1. Lineage (GTDB taxonomy): Bacteria > Pseudomonadota > Gammaproteobacteria > Enterobacterales > Alteromonadaceae > Alteromonas. Next base: position 785,163 of record NZ_CP185261.1, read on the forward strand.
GCTGCAGTGCTCTTTTTCTTCGTTCTTAGGTAGTTCTACAACAACACAAGAAAAACGCCAAGAAAACAAACAAGAAGACAGCGCCCCACAACCACAGGTTGAGTTGATAGCCGACCCTAATATGCAGGTTGTCACCTTATTCCCCTTTGATCCGCTAACGTCATTTGAGGTATTTGAATTGGTATTATCACAACACCACGAGCAACACTCCACAGCCCACCAAACAGGTGTAACAGAGCGTATTCATGTTCTGTCCGGTGTGCTAAGTGTGATGCAAAATGGTCAGTGGGAAGCGCTAAAAGCAGGGGAGCAATGCGTATTAGCTGCAGATCAGCCCCATGCTTACCGAGATGATGCTGGAAAAACTCGATTTATAGCAATAATACATTACCCCCAATAAACGGCTTTTGGGGGTACTCAGGCCTTAATGAAAACTACAGGTCGTTGTCATTAAGTTTTAATATATTTCGAAGGAACGTTAACAGTGTGGTAATTTCTGCTGACATCAGGGCAAATTCTGCGTCCAAGCGAGCTTCAACTTGATCTTTTGGAACGTCTTCAGTTTCTTCTTTAATGCGGTCGGTAAATTTAATACGCTTTACTGCACCATCTTCACACATTATTGCTGACAGGCTTTCAGCATATTCAAACGCAACCTTTTGGACCAGCTTACCCGCAGATAAATGCAGACTAATTTCGTCGCTATCAAGAGGTTGGTTTTTGCATCGAATGACACTGCCTGTGTCGTCAGCAGATTTCAATTCTGCCTCTTCAAGTAAGTCGATGTTATCTGGTGTCGCGTCTGTTACCCAATGAGTTAATTCGCTTTGCAAGCTATGGCGGGTAAATGGCACTACAGGTAATGAACCAATGGCCTTCCTCACCATGGCAAGAAACGCCTCGGCTTTGCCATCAGAGGATGCATCAACCACGACTAAGTTATCTGGTAACGATATAAAGCCATGGGTATAACTGTTCTTGGTGAAGGCCTGCGGTAATAGGCGCGTTTGAATTTCTTGCTTTAAATCTGTTTTGGCTTTTTTGCCAACCGCAGCGCCAGTTTCCATTTCTATCTTGGCAACCATTTCTTCAAGTTCAGCATTGATTACTGCTGCAGGTAAAATCTTTTCCTGTTTTTTTAATGTTATCCAATAGCGCTGCTGAACACAGTGAAACATGGTGCCCGACTTGCCTGCTTGCGAAAAGGGTGAAGCAAATCCCATCGTTGCCATATCTTGGCTGCCGCAAGGTCTAAAAGCATGCTCGCTAAGCATGCGCTCTAGGTCGTCATCATCTAACGACAGTGGCTGTGTTAATTGAAACGCTTTTATATTTTTAAACCACATAAAAGGGAATATCTCAGTCAAAAATTAGGTCGCAAGCGTAACAACCTACGCGGCACCGCGCAATTGGAAATGCGCAGATGTTTAGTAATGATCAAACCTAGTAACGGTAAGGTGCAGGAAACGTTATTACGTGCTAGTGCTGATTGATTGGAAACATTATTGTATAGCAAAGACCTTTGCCAGGTTCGCTTTGCGCATCAATTTTCCCATTTAACGATTGAGTGACGAGGTTATACACAATATGTGTGCCCAACCCACTGCCGCCAGAGCTTCGTTTAGTGGTAAAGAATGCATCAAATAGTTGCGAAAGCTCGTCTTTTGTTAAGCCTTTACCATCATCTTCGAAGTGCATTACGACTTGTCCATCAACTGCTTCTACAGTTAAGTTGATGTTTCCAATTGCTTTGTCTTCAAACGCATGATTGAGGGAATTTACGATAAGATTGGTAACAATTTGTGCGATGGCACCAGGTGCGCAGGTAACCACTAAATTAGAGGGGCATGTTACTGTAATATTATGTTTTGTTTGTTTGTATCCGGATTTAAGGGATTGAAGTACTTCTTCAATATATTCGCCAAGGTCAAAATCTCGTTCATTTTCGCTGGTTTGGTCAACGGCGACTTGCTTAAAGCTGGCGATCAAATCGGATGCTCTACCGAGATTGCTAAGTAATAGCTTAGCAGTCTGATCCGCCTCGTCAATAAAACTTGCCATACTTTTGCTTGTTAAACTGGTGTCTTCAAAGTCTTGCTTGAGGTTAATTAGTCGTTCTTGTAAAAAGCTTGCCGCAGTAACGCTAACACCTAATGGAGTGTTGATATCGTGAGTAATGCCTGCAACAAGGCCACCTAGCGAAGCCATTCTCTCTGATTCAACCAATTGTTGCTGCGCTTGATGCAGCGTTTGCATTGACCCGGCAAGTTCGTCGTTTTTCTTGCGAAGTTCGCTTTCAATGTACTGTCGATTTTTATTCTCTTGACGTAACTCTCGCTGGTGGGCAATAAGTTCATCTTTTTGTTGCTCCAGGTCCAGCATGATTTGTGACAAAGATGCCGTCTTTTTCGCTACTTCCTGTTCGAGAACCAGATTTTGGTTATCCAGTTTTGAATTTGCAGCAGTGAGTTCGTCCTGGGCGCTTTTCAGCTTATGGTTTGAGGCAATTAAGTCATCAATGACGCCGTTGTACGAGTCTCTTAATTGCAGTAATTCGTTGTCGTCTTTAACTTCGAGATTCAGTTTACTCTCCTCTGGATGTTCAGGGTCGAACATGCCCATCTGCTCAGTAATATTTTGCAGAGGTTCAGACAACATGGTGCGAAACGCGGTCATAAAAAGAAAGACAAGAAAAGTGGTTTTCACAATGGCGTTGCCAATAAGGAAAAATACACCGACCTCGATTCGACTGAAAATAGTGTCGAAACTAGAGTACAAAGTGACATCGCCAACGGTAGATTCTCTGCCAGCGAATTTAAACACGAGGGGAAAGCTATAACTAAATACGCCACCGGAATGGTCTTCAATAACCTCTCGTTCCACTGGGTTGGGTGAGCGACTTCTTCGTATACCCTGCTCAGTAATAAAGTTGCCGTTTTCACCACGTACCTGCAAACCCTCTACAATGGGAATGGACATTAGGCCCTCGGCAATGGCTCTAACTTGGTCGTCGTTAATTTCCCACATGGCGCGCGTTAAGCTAGAAGAAAACGTATTTTTTAAGGTTTGGAGTTCTTCTTCAACGTGGTTCTTTGTGCTGAGATATTCGGTGAATATTTGGCCCACCGTCACAATGAGTGTAAGCGCAAAATAGACTGAAAGTACTCTTGTTAAGAGCTTCCTTGATAACCCTGTTTTAACCGCAGCCATCGATAAACTTGCCCCTGTCTAAAATCGAGTCGTGTCGCTCTATGTACTTTTTGCCTCGTAAGAATATGCAAATTTCTATTAATTAACAAGATTATGTGTTCAAACTATGTACTGAGTAGAATATATGCAAAACTTGACACATAATTGTAATGACTTTAATAAAACTGTCACAGACCACATTAATAATAGCGAAAAATTAGAAATGACTAGGAAAACAAACATGTCTCGCACAATATTGGTGGTTGAAGATGAAGCCCCTATTCGTGAAATGCTAAAATTCGTTCTAGAGCAGTCTGGTTTCAATGTAATTGAAGCAGAAGATTTTGATATTGCCAAAGAGAGAGTGTGTGAGCCATATCCTGATCTTATATTGCTTGACTGGATGTTACCCGGTGGAAGCGGCGTGCAGCTGGCTAAAAGCCTCAAGCAGCATGAGTTCACAAGAGATATTCCGGTTATAATGCTTACCGCAAGAGGCGAAGAAGAGGATAAAATTCGTGGTTTAGACGCCGGTGCAGACGACTATATTACTAAACCATTTTCCCCTAAAGAATTGGTTGCCCGCATTAAGGCTGTTATGCGACGCGTAACGCCAACCTCAAACGAAGAGCCTATTGAGTTTAACGGCCTAAAGCTGGAGCCGGTTTCTCACCGCGTTACAGCAAACGACGAGCCACTAGATATGGGGCCAACAGAGTTTAAACTACTGCACTTTTTCATGACGCACCCAGAGCGCGTGTACAGTCGAGAGTTACTGCTCGACAATGTGTGGGGTACTAATGTGTATGTTGAAGATAGGACGGTGGATGTACATATTCGACGGTTGCGCAAAGCTATCTCCAGCCATGGTCATGATGCTATGATTCAAACCGTTCGAGGTGCCGGATACCGCTTTTCAGGTAGGGCCTAACGCACCATGCTAGGGACACATTGGGCTAGCGCCGATGTGTCCGTCAATGTCTGTAACACGAGTTCCACTATGTATTATCCCTTCTCATGGTTCAGGAGTACGGTTCGTTTATTATTATTCTTGGTGGCGTTTGCCATTGGAGGATGGTTAATTAACGATATGATATTTGCTGTGGCCTTTGGCGCCGTCATTCTTCTACTATTTAACTACTGGCATCTGTACAAATTAAATCGTTGGTTGTGGCATAGCCGAAAAATGTCTCCCCCCACAGTGCGTGGCGTTTGGGAGCATATTTATGAGGGGATTTACTATTTACAGCGCAGAAATCGCAATAAGCGAAAAGAGCTTGGAGAACTGGTAAAGCGCTTTAGGGAAGGGTCAGAGGCATTGCCTGATGCTGCCGTGGTTGTTGACTCTAAAGCGTGTATATTATGGTGTAACCGCTTAGCAAGACTCGAACTTGGTTTGAAGTGGCCGAAAGACGCAGGGCGTCGGCTAGATAATTTAATTAGACACCCAGAGTTTATCCAATATTTTCACGCGGGAAATTATAAATACCCCATAGAAGTACCGTCGCCTACCAATGCCAATAAAACCTTCGAATATCGAATTATGCCATATGGTGGAGAGCATTTACTGCTCATTGCCCGAGATATTACTCGCGTATCCCAGTTAGAGGCCATGCGAAAAGACTTTGTGGCTAATGTTTCCCACGAACTTCGCACCCCATTAACGGTGATTAATGGTTACTTAGAGATTATGACGGAAAGTGACGATACTAATCCTTTCATGAAAAAAGCAATGCGTGAGATGGAAACCCAAACTCATCGAATGCAAAATCTGATAGAAGATCTTCTAGTGCTTTCTCGAATAGAAGCCAGTTCAGAAAGGATTTATGAAAACGTCGTCAATTTTAGTTCTATGCTTGCATTAATAGAGCGGGAAGCTCAGGCGCTAAATAAAGAAAAGCATCATACAATCAAATTTCACATCGAAAATGACTTGTCAGTGTATGGCGTGGAAACAGAGTTACGCAGTGCCTGTTCTAATTTAGTATTCAATGCCGTTCATTACACACCACCAGGCGGTGAAATTAACGTTTATTGGAGTCGTGAGTCTGGCGGCGCTCAGTTCTCTGTTATTGATAATGGCGATGGCATTGAGCCAACCCATTTAAATCGACTTACCGAGCGTTTTTATCGAGTTGATAAAGCCCGCTCAAGAAAAACGGGTGGTTCTGGGCTCGGGCTGTCTATTGTGAAACACGTGCTCAGCCATCATAATTCCTCTCTTGAGATAACGAGTGAGATTGGAAAGGGGAGCCATTTTTCATTTGTGTTAGATAACGAACTTATAGCCGAACAATCGTAATCACTAGCTCATGACGTTGGTGAAAAAATGCGAGAACATAAGAGCCATATTATAAAAGTATGCAGATAGAGGTGGATAATTAAAGGTGGGAAAATGAGGGTAATGCGATCCGCACATACAGTTACTTCAGTAATAGCGTTTTCAATCGCTATTTTTTCGCAGGCTACTTTTTCTCAAGTTAATGGCTCGCAAACGGTTAGCATGCACGCTGCACTTTCACAAACTAGCGGCGCAAAGATGAATAATGCACCTCCTAGTGTCGACTCTTTTAACACGTCAGATACGGCACAAGACGCTTTGAACAATCTATCCGCAGAAGATACCAGCGCATCAGTAGCACTAAGAACGTCATCTGTACCCAATTACGAGCGAGTGCCTGGCGTTGCCGGAAAACTGTCGTCGGTGGGGTCCGACACGCTTGCCAACTTGATGACTTTCTGGTCTCAAGAGTTCAAAACTCTGTATCCTCAGGTAGGTTTTCAAATTCAGGCCTCCGGCTCATCAACCGCGCCGCCCGCGCTTATTGAAGGCACAGCTACTGTCGGGCCAATGAGTAGGGCGCTGAAGCCCAGTGAAATTAGAGACTTTATTAATGTTCACGGGTATCCACCCACGGTGTTAAAAGTGGCTATGGATGCCATCGCTATTTTCGTGGATAGACGAAACCCGCTTCAAGGTATGACGTTAGAAAACGTTGACGCCATTTTTTCTCAAACCTTATATTGCGGTGCAGAAGAGCAAATAAGCCGCTGGTCACAACTAGGCGTGGATGACACTGGGTATCGTTCACCAATTCGGCTCTACGGGCGCAACTCGGTATCAGGTACCTACGGGTTATTTAAAGTGACAGCTTTATGCGATGGCGATTTTAAAAATACGGTGAATGAACAGCCGGGGTCGGCATCGGTTGTGCTTTCAGTTGCAAGTGGAACGGGCGCTATTGGCTATGCAGCCTATGGTTATAAAACCGCAGGAGTGAGGGCGCTAGCGTTAGGTGAAAGTTTAGATAGCCTAATCCCACTATCTATAGATACTGTGCGAGATGAGAGCTATCCTTTCGCGCGTTTTCTTTATCTGGTGGTCAATAAAAAACCGGGTGAGCCATTGCCTACCCTTGAGCGAGAATTTATCCGCTATATTTTATCGCGGCAAGGACAAAACCAAGTTATCCGTGATGGATACTTTCCCATTCGCGAAGATGTTTTGTTGCGACAGCGTCGTCTGTTGGAGGGAAATGTACAAAGCGTTGGAGTTGTTAGTGAATAACACATGGAAACGATGGGTGTTGGAAAATACGCTGAAAGGCGTGAGCGGCAAAAAACTGTATTTAACCCTAATAAAGCATGGATTCGTTCACGATGAAATTATTCCTTTATTGGGGGCAAATCTATCGCTAGAACAAATAGAGCAACTGGCAATTAGACATAAGGTGTTAATACCACAGCCAGCTTTTATCGGCGATGATACCATTGAAGTTGAAATGTTTGGCGATAGCGATTTTTGTGTTTACAGGCTCTCTCGCTTTTTTGATTCAGCGCTATGTAAGGATGCTGTCGGCAGCATTAAGAAAGCACTTAGGCCATCAACTATCACCACAGTAGGCAGTAATAAACTCCAGACCTATCGCACATCAAAAACATGCGACTTTGCAAGCATTGAAAAAGGTTTGGCTGAACGTTTAAGCGAACGTTTAAAATCACTGATGGGAATTGTCCACGATACGTCCGAACCTATTCAGGCCCAACACTACGATAGAGGTCAGGAATTTAAACAGCACACTGATTACTTTGAGCCGGGCTCTTCTGAATATAGTAAGTTTGCTGGTAATCGTGGGCAGCGCAGTTGGACGTGTATGGTCTATCTTAATTCTGTTCCGCATGGCGGTGAAACAGAGTTTTTGCATTTAGGTAAGCGGTTCTCGCCCTCTGAAGGGGATGTGTTGGTGTGGAATAATCTCAATGAAGACGGCAGCACAAATCCTCTCAGTCTTCACCAAGCACACCCTGTCCACATCGGCGAAAAAGTCGTTATTACGCAATGGTGTCGCGTACCAAATAAATAATGAACCTTTTATTACACTGTCACAATGTAACAAAAGTGTCATTAATGTTATGTAGTCTTCTCCGCTGATTAGTACAAGATCTTATTTCCAGCGGAGAAATTAATGTTTATCAAGCAAAGCTTCAAAATTTCTGCAGTAGCAGCAGCACTTGTGTTGGCTGGTTGTGGTGGTGACATCAATATTAGCGAAGGCGACGTTATCGACAACTCAGATAACTCTTCTGTTGTTAACAATCCAGCCCCAACGCCTACTCCGACACCTACGCCAACACCGACTCCAACTGATGCGAACAATCCGTTCACACAAGGTTTGGCAACAGATGTTTCTGCAGAGTTCCCTTCAATTACCGATAAGCCAGTTTATCGTGTTAATGACGGAACTACCTTTGTAGAAGACGTTACTTTTACCGCTGATGCACACTGGATTTTACAAGGTCGTACGGCAATAGGCGGCGATAATGTAGATTCTGCAGTGCTTACTATTGAAGCAGGCACCACTATTATCGGTGAATCGGGTGAAGATTTCTTAGTAGTACGTCGTGGTTCACAAATTGAAGCTGAAGGCCGCGCTGATGCGCCTATCGTGATGACTTCAATTCAAGATGTAACGGGCCAAGAAACGGATATCGGTCAATGGGGCGGCTTAGTGGTTCTTGGTCGTGCTCCTGCTAATAGCTGCGGCGATCAGGTTGGCGAAACCACAGAAGATGAATTAGCGAACTGTGGTGTAGCTGCAGAAGGTGACGCAGGTCAGTTTGGCGGCAACATTGCTGACGACGACTCTGGTTCAATTCGCTATGTTGTCGTGAAGCACGCTGGTCGTACACTAGGTAATGGTGATGAACTTAACGGTATCACGCTTGCGGGTGTAGGCTCTGAGACCACAGTGGAATATATTCAAGTACACCAAAATCTTGACGATGGTCTTGAGTTCTTCGGTGGCACGGTTAACGTTAGCCACGTTGTGCTTACTGCTAACGGTGATGACAGCCTAGATTGGTCGTTCGGTTGGACAGGTCATGCGCAATACGTTTATATTCAACAAGATGCGAACGCGGGTGATAATGCTATCGAAGCAGATAACAGCGAATTTGACGCAGCGGCGCGTCCATTAACCAAGCCACGGGTATCTAACGTGACGATTGTTGGTGCAGCTGATACGAATGGTGTACGTCTGCGCGCTGGTACAGCAGGTCTCATCAGTAACCTTCTTGTTGTTGGCCCTGAAGGGTACAACAATTGTCTTCGTATAAATGGCGACGAAAGCGTAGCAAACGCCGAAAGTGGCGAGCTGGCTATCACTGGCAGTATTATTTCTTGTGCAGACGATGCTGAGCAGTTTACATCTGATAATATTGGCGGCGTATCAACCCAAGAGTGGTTCTTAGCGCAAGAAGGCAACCAAGTGCTTCCTACTGCGCAGCTAGATCTTGCTGCAAACGGTTACGCACCTTTGCCAGGTTCTGTACTGCTAACCAGCGGTGTTGACCCACGCGATATAGACACGCAGCTAGAAAATGCCCAATACGTCGGTGCATTTGACGGTCAAAGCAACTGGATGACCGGTTGGACCGTCGGCGTTAACGGTGGTTTCCCAACAGATGTACAAAATGCGTTTGAGCAAGGACTCGCAATCGATGCATCTGGACAGTATCCACAAATTACCGATAAGCCTGTTTATTTATTAGACGCTGACACGACATTTACATCAGATGTTACCTTAACCAACGATGCTCACTGGGTACTAAGTGGCCGCACGGCCGTGGGTGGTGATAACGTCGATAGTGCAACATTATTTATCGAAAATGGTACTACTATTATTGGTCGTGCTGGTGAAGATTTCCTTGTCGTGCGTCGCGGCTCTAAAATTGAAGCGCTGGGTTTGGAAAATGCGCCAATCATCATGACCTCGATCCAGGATGTGACTGGGCAAGAGACGGATATAGGTCAATGGGGAGGTTTGGTGGTACTAGGTCGTGCACCAGCAAACAGCTGTGGTGATCAAGTAGGCGAAACAACACCTGAAGAGCTCGCAAGCTGCGGTGTAGCTGCCGAAGGCGATGCAGGTCAATTTGGTGGCGATAACCCTACTGATGACTCAGGTACTATTCAATACGTTGTCGTGAAACACGCTGGACGTACGCTGGGGAACGGTGACGAGCTTAACGGTATTACGCTTGCGGGTGTAGGTTCTAGTACTAATGTAAGCCACATTCAAGTACACAAAAACCTAGACGACGGCCTAGAGTTCTTTGGCGGCACGGTCAGCGTTCGTTATGTGGTATTAACAGATAATGGCGATGATAGCTTAGATTGGTCTTTCGGTTGGACAGGGAACGCACAGTTTATCTACGTTCGTCAGAACGAAGAAGCAGGCGACAATGGCATAGAAGCTGATAACAGCGAATTTGATGCAGGCGCACGCCCTCTTACTAACCCAACTATCGCAAATATGACCATTGTTGGTGACAACACAAACAACGGTGTACGTCTACGTGCGGGTACCGCAGGTAAAATTCACAACTTAGTGGTAACCGGTCCTGAAGGTTATCAAAACTGCTTACGTGTTAACGGTGCAGAGTCAGAGGCGCTTGCTACATCTGGCGACCTAACAATGACGCACTCAACAGTTGCATGTACTGAAGCAACGAACTTTGGCAATGACTTTACTCGCAACTGGTTTACTGGCCAAAACAGCAACACGGTAAGCACAGCGAATGCACTGCGCCTTAGCGTAGACGGCAGAACGCCACTTGATGGCTCTCCACTGCTAGGCACGGGTCTTGACCTTTCTGAAACGAATGGTTTCTTTGTGCCTACTGACTACCAAGGTGCGTTTGACGGCGAAAACGATTGGACAGCAGGCTGGGCATTCTTACCAGGTAACTTCCCAACCAACCTTCAAAACGCTTTTGACCAAGGTTTGGCGACTGATGTTTCGGCTGATTTTCCGCAAATCACCGACAAGCCAGTTTATTTGCTTGACGCTGACAGTACGTTCACTGCCGACGTTACACTCACTAATGATGCACACTGGGTTTTGAACGGTCGTACTGCAGTGGGTAACGATAACGTTGACCCTGCCACCCTTTGGATTGAGCAAGGCACAACGATTATCGGTCAAGCAGGTGAAGACTTCTTAGTGGTTCGTCGCGGATCTAAAATTCAGGCGTTAGGTACAGCTGCTGCACCTATCGTTATGACTTCTATCCAAGATGTTACCGGTCAAGAGACTGACATTGGTCAGTGGGGCGGCTTAGTTGTGCTAGGTCGTGCACCGGCTAACAGTTGCGGCGACCAAGTGGGTGACACTACGCCAGATGAACTGGCTAACTGTGGTGTTGCCGCAGAAGGTGATGCTGGTCAGTTTGGTGGCAACGTTGCTGACGATAATTCAGGTACGATTAACTACGTTGTAGTGAAGCACGCTGGACGTACACTAGGTAATGGCGATGAGCTTAACGGCATCACGCTAGCGGGCGTAGGTTCTGGTACTGCAATAGATTACATCCAGGTTCACAAAAACCTAGACGATGGTCTTGAGTTCTTCGGCGGCACAGTAAGCGTTAAGCACGTAGTATTAACTGCAAACGGCGATGATAGCCTTGATTGGTCTTTTGGCTGGAATGGCAACATCCAATTCGTTCTTATCAAGCAAGACGAAGCTGCTGGTGACAACGGTATTGAAGCGGATAACAGTGAGTTTGATGCTGCTGCAAGACCGTTGACTAATCCCACAGTGGCTAACCTAACTGTTATCGGTGACAATACAAACAATGGTGTTCGTCTACGCGCAGGTACTGCAGGTTCACTTTATAACGTGCTGGTAACTGGCCCTGAGAACTATACTAACTGCCTTCGTGTGAACGGCGCAGAATCTCAAGCACTAGCGACTAACGGCACTCTGTCAATGGAAAGTTCTATAGTGGCTTGCTCTGAGGCGAACAACTTTGATTCAGATTTCGCTCGTGACTGGTTCACAGGTGAAGCGTCAAACAGAGTTGTTGCTCCAGATGGTCTTGGACTAGCCACAAACGGCTACCAGCCTGCTGCAGGTTCGGTTCTTCTAGAAGGCGCTACTGACGTTCAAGAAATCAACAGCTTTTTCGACAGTGTTGACTTTGTTGGCGCGGTAGGCGAAGAAAACGACTGGACTGAAGGGTGGGTTACGGTAGGTCTGGAATAGTCACATCAATCGCACAACGCAATGTGGCGCTCTATAAGAGCGCCACGTTTTATGCGTTAAAGCACGTGTTGTTCTAGATTTTCGGAGTTTAATAATGAGTGATATTTCCCGCTTTTTATCGAGGCCGTCTCGCCTTGGTATGGCAGTTTGCGCCGCCTTAGCGTTTGGCACAACCGCACCGTCTCTTGCACTAGCTCAGGAAGCTGAAGCATCTGAAGACGAAGTTATAGAAGAAGTTGTAGCAACGGCTTCGCGCCTCAAAGGCACCGCTACTGCTGTGATGCAAGAGCGTAAAAACCAAGCGTTTGTTGCCGATATCCTGGGTGCTGAGCAGATAGCCCGTACGGGTGATGGCGATGCTGGTGCTGCACTTCGACGTGTGACAGGTTTGACGCTGGTAGATGGCAAATTCATTTACATTCGCGGTTTAGGTGAGCGATATTCAAGCACACAGCTAAACGGGATGTACGTGCCAAGCCCCGACCCCACAAGGTCAGTAGTACCTCTCGATCTATTTCCTTCGGATATAATCGAAAGCTTAAGTGTACAGAAATCATTTTCTCCTGACATGCCTGCACACTTTGGTGGTGGTAACGTTGATATTCGTACCAAATCAATCCCATCGGAGTTTATATTCAGGCTCTCTGGTGGTTTTGGTACCAATACAAATAACTTTGACGATGGCTTTTTTTACGACGGTGGAAGCGATGATTGGACTGGGCGTGATGATGGAACTCGCGCGCTACCAACAAGCATTAGCAGCCGTCTAGATGCTGCGCAGTCAAGCGCTGGTATTGAAGGAAGCTTGTCGTTTCCTGTAACTTTAGAAGACCGTCAGCAAATGCTGTCCGACATCAACTGGGATATTGGTCCGGACCAAATCAGTGTTGATCCCGATACCACAGCCCGTGCAACATTAGGTAATTCCTATGAGACTGAATACGGCAAGTTTGGCTTTCTGTCATCGGTTTTCTATCGCAATGAATGGAATGTAAAGGATCAAACTATCGGTGCCAATATGGGAACCGTTGGGTGTTCTGAGTTACCCGAGGAACAAGTGAGCGGAACCAAGTGTTTTGCACAGTTCTTTGACGGCGTGCAGACTGAGCAAGCAGTCACGTGGAGTGGCATGCTCAACTTCGGTTATGAATATAGCAATAACCATAGGTTCTCGTTAAATAACGTGTTGCTTCATGATATGAGCGACCGTTTGAGACAGCGTGATTTTACCGACGTAAACGAAACTGTTGCCGGTGTAAGAGAATTCGAGCGCGTAGATATTGTCTATGAAGAACGTCGCATGTCTTCAACACAGTTGAAAGGCGAACATACCTTCCCTGAGTATAACTTTGCCACGTTTGACTGGTACGTGGGTACTAGCCGTGCACGTCGATACTCACCTGGTAACCTCGACTTAATTTTTGAGCTGAGCATTGAAGACGGAAACGTCGTACAAAAACAGCTACAAAACGTATCGGCTACCAGTGTCAATCTTGAATGGCAGGATCTTAGAGATGTTGCTGATAACTGGGGTTGGGCGGGAAGTTATCCGTTTACCGTTGGAAGTGCTGAAATCGATCTTAAAGCGGGTGCCGACTTTTACAATAAAGGACGCAAAGCAGCAAACATTCCCATTGAGGTGACTCATCGCTCATTAGACCAAGAGTTATCGCGGGGTGATAGAATTGACGAGATATTTTCCCCGGAGCGCATTAATAATCCAGACTTCTACCGCAGCGGTTCAGGCCAGGGGCTGTTTTTGTCTGGTATGGCTGATGGCGACGACTATTCTGCAGGTATGAAGCTAGATGCTTATTATCTTATGGCAGACGCGTTTATCGATCAGAAATGGCGTATCAGTGGTGGTTTCCGTTACGAGGATTTTCGTCAGGTTTCTGTTCCATTTACTGCACATTCGAATCAGTTTTCCGAGTCTGTTGAAGATTTAATCGACTTTACTTTCCAAGAAGATGATTTTTTCCCAGCGCTGGGTTTAACCTACATTCTTGACGATGAAATGCAGCTCCGTTTCAACATCAGCCAATCTGCGATCCGTCCAGATATGCGTGATGTAAGTTCGAGTTTCTTTATCGATCCGATAACGCAGTTCTTAGTCCGTGGTTCGCCTTTGTTACAAAGCTCGAAGCTGGACAACGCCGATTTACGTTGGGAGTGGTATCGAGACGGCGGTGATAACTTATCTGTAGCATTGTTCTACAAAGATATCACTAACCCTATCGAACTCATCGAGTTAGGAACAGTCGGTGGAGCAGCACCTAACTTGCTTACAGCGAATGCGCAACAGGGTGAGTTGTACGGTGTTGAAGTTGATTTTCTTCAAGGCTTAAATGTGATTGGAGAGACGTTTGATAACTTCTTCTTATCTGGAAACTTTACGCTGTCAGATTCCAACGTGACTATTGGTGCGATTGATGACGACGAAATTACGTTGTTTGAAAGCCAAGTACTTGACGCGCTAGACGCAACAAGCGCGTCTAACATTGTTACCAACAATGAGCGTCGCTTAGTGGGTCACAGTGAGTGGGTTGTGAATTTACAACTTGGATGGGATTCTGATAACGGTGAACACACGGCGACACTTGCGTATAACGCGTTTGGTCCGCGAATTATCGTTCCGGGCACACGTGGCAACGCAGATGCTGAGGAAGAAACCTTCCACTCGTTGGATCTAACTTACACGTACTTCCCAGATTTTAACTCTCAAATACGCTTGGCAGTGCGAAATATATTTGACGAGCAAAAGGAAGTATTGCAAGAAAATCTACCAATATTTCGCCAGCAAGAGGGCGTTGACGTAAGTGTGCGATACACCTACGAGTTCTAATATTTCTGAAGGGGCGCAAGCCCCTTTTTTATGACACTTACATTCTTTTGTAATAAAACTGTCACGGAAAACTCCTATCCTACCCGCTGATTTTATAGTCGGAAATCTCCGATCTCTTTTAATTTGAAAGGTTTGAACGTATGAAGCTTATCAACGCCTTACTTGTTGCAGGTGTGCTTACAGCAACATCAGTGCATGCACAAGACGATGAAGTCTTAAAACCCGTTGTCGATGAGGCAGCGAAAATAAACGAATCTGCGGCAAAATCGCAGGAAAAGATAAACGGAATCACCGATCAAATTGACAGCAAACTTCAACAGTTCAAAACGTTAATGAAAGAAATCGAAGGCCTAGAGGTTTATAACACTCAGCTTCGTAAGCAAATTAACAGTCAAAACCAAGAAATGGATGATTTGAATGCAGCAATCGATGAAGTGTCTGTGGTTGAGCGTCAAATCACGCCTTTGATGATGCGCATGATTGATGGTCTGTCGCAATTTATCGAGCTAGACATGCCGTTTCTTCCAGAAGAGCGCGCTAACCGCGTAGCTGATTTACGTGCCATGATGGACAGAGCGGATGTTGCGGCGTCTGAAAAATTCCGTCGTGTAATGGAAGCATTCCAAGTTGAAATGGACTACGGTCGCACGATGGAGTCGTACAGCGGCCTTCATTCAATTAGCGGTCAAGAACGTGACGTAGAGTTTTTACGACTTGGTCGCACTGCACTTATTTATCAAACACGCGACGCGAGCATGCAGGGCGTGTGGAACAAGCAAACCCGTCAGTGGGAAGAGCTTGATAGCAGCTACCGTACACAAATCACAAAAGGTCTGCGCATGGCGAAGAAACAGCTTGCCCCAGACTTGCTAATGCTGCCAGTAGCAATTACAGACTAAGAGGTTGATGAGAATGTTTAATACAGTAAAACGTATCGCTGTTGGTCTAGTAGCCCTTAGTATCAGCGCTGGTGCAATGGCACAAAGCGACCGTGCAATGGACCTAGATGCCCTGCTAAAGCAGCTTGAAGAAGGCCAATTTGCACAATCACAACAAAACAAACAGCGCGAGCGCGACTTCCAAGCGCAGCGTGCAGAGCAAGACCGCATTCTTCGCGAGACCCGTGAAAAGCGCGATCAAATGCTAGTGCAATCAGAGCAGCTTGAAACACAGTTCGAAGAAAACGAGTTTAAACTGGCTGACCTTAACGGAGCCTTAGACACGCGTCTTGGTTCACTGAAAGAGTTGTTCGGTGTATTACAGCAAGTTGCTGGCGACACTAAGAATAAATTCTATAACTCGGTTATTTCAGCGCAAATTCCGGGGCGTTCTGACTTTTTAGACAAGATGGCCCAGGACATGGGCTCAAGCTCGAAGCTAGCATCAATTGAAGAAATTGAGCGCGTATGGTTCGAAATGCAGCGTGAAATGACGGAGTCGGGCAAAGTAACTACCTTCACAACTGACGTTGTTGAAGCCGGTGGCGAAAAAGTGAACAAGCCAGTGGTTCGTGTAGGTCCATTTGCCTTGGTATCAGACGGTAAATACCTAGATTACAACGGAGTGACTGGCACCGTATCTGAGCTAACCCGTCAGCCAGCTGACCGTTACAACGATTCAGCGGCAGAGCTTCAAGCATCAAGTGGCGAACTAGTGCAGTTTGGTATTGACCCAACCGGTGGTTCTATCCTTGGTCTTCTTGTTCAAGCGCCTAACATGAAAGAGCGTGTTGAACAGGGTGGCGTAGTTGGCTACATCATTCTCATTGTTGGTGCATTTGGTCTTTTACTCGCCATAGAGCGCCTTGTATCTCTTTCTCTTATTCGCATGAAAGTGAACAAGCAACTTAAGAGCAAGGAAGTAAAAACCAACAACCCTCTTGGTCGTGTGCTTAAAGTACGTGACGATCACCCTAACGCCGATGTTGAAGCGTTAGAGCTTCACCTAACTGAAGCCATTTTGGGCGAAGTGCCTAAGCTAGGTCGCAACCTAACTATCATTAAGATTATCTCTGTTGTTGCACCGCTTATGGGTCTACTCGGAACGGTAACCGGTATGATTAATACCTTCCAGGCAATCACCTTGTTTGGTACAGGTGACCCGAAACTAATGGCTGGTGGTATTTCAACAGCGCTTGTAACAACTGTACTTGGTTTGGTAGTAGCCATTCCGATGACATTACTTTACGCGATGCTTAATACACGTTCTAAAAACATCGTGTACATTCTTCAAGAACAAGCATCTGGCGTTATCGCAGAGCGTTCTGAGCGAGGCTAATTATGATCGAGTTTCTAGAAGCAATTCGCGATTTTACAGAAACGGGTGGCCAGGTTCTCCTGGTCATCGGTCTACTGATATTCGTTATGTGGCTTTTGATCCTCGAGCGTGCAATGTATCTGTTGGTTTGGCACAAGCAAGCAAAAAAAGAGGCGGTCGCAGTGTGGAAAGCACGTAGCGATCGTGCCTCGTGGTTTGCTGAGCAAGTTCGTCAGAAAACGATTTCACAGTTAACTATACGGCTAAACGGCAGTATCCCGATTATTCAGGCACTCGTAGCGCTTTGTCCGCTGTTGGGTTTGATGGGTACGGTAACCGGTATGATAGAAGTATTCGACGTTATGGCTATTTCTGGTTCGGGTAATGCTCGTTCTATGGCCTCAGGCGTATCGAAAGCGACCATTCCTACTATGGCAGGAATGGTTGGGGCACTGTCTGGTGTCTTCGCGGCTACCTGGTTAAATCGTATGGTGAAATCTGAACGCACGCATCTTGAGGATGCATTGATTATTCAACGTTAATGCCCCTTCGCATTAAGGTAAGGTATTTATTATGAAGCAGCACTTTCAAAATTTGATCGATGAAGAAGAAGCAACCATCGACATGACGCCCATGCTGGACGTCGTATTTATTATGTTGATTTTCTTTATCGTGACGGCATCGTTTGTGAAAGAAGCCGGTATCGATGTGAATCGCCCAGAAGCAGCGACCGCTGTTAAAAAGGATCGCGCGAATATCCTTATCGCTATTTCAGACAAAGGTGAAATTTGGATCAACAAACGCCGAATCGATGTTCGTGCCGTTCAGGCCAACATCGAGCGTTTGCACGCAGAAAATCCTCAGGGCACGGTTGTGATTCAGGCTGATAAAGAATCGACAACGGAAACGCTGATAAAGGTGATGGACGCCTCGCGTGCGGCAGGTGTATTTGATGTTTCGATTGCAGCGCAAGAGCAATAAATCATGCCACGATATATAATCGCATTTGTAATTTCCCTTGCGATCACGTTAGGCCTGTTCTTCTTGATGCAGTCATTGATCAAGATGGGTGGTAGCGCACTAACTGAGCCGCCGCAGGGAAGCGTGCTTGATTTCGTAAGAGTTAAGCAGGATGAGCAGGTTGAGAAAAAAGATCGCAAGCCCAAAAAGCCACCGAAGCCTGAGCAGCCGCCGCCACAGATGCAGCAGCCTCAAATGGATTCGCCTTCGCCTGATGCAGAAGGTACGTCGATGGATTTTGGTGCTGAAGTAGGCGACGAAATATCACTAGATGGCGGCTTAGCCCTTGAATCTGGGGATGGGGAATACTTGCCAATCGTTAAGGTTGCGCCGGTTTACCCAAGACGTGCGCTTCAGCGCGGTATCGAAGGATTTGTGATTGTTGAGTTTACCGTTACGAAACAGGGAGCGGTGCGCGACCCAATCGTAATCGAAGCCAATCCAGAAGGGTTGTTCGAGCAAGCGGCAATAGATGCGGCAATGAAGTTTAAATACAAGCCGCGAGTAGTCAATGGTGAGCCTACAGAAGTGTCCGGTATTCAAAACCGTATTACGTTCCAAATTGACGGGTAGTAGAACAAGATGAGAAAACAGACGAATAAATTGTTTAGCGCTATCGCGTTTACTATCGCCTCAGCGACTGTTTCTATTCCAGGTTTACTACTGGCAACCGAAGCAGTAGCTCAAGAACAGAAGGCTAGTGAGAAAAAAACGCGTCGTGTTCCAACGCTAAGAGGCAAAGTGTACGAGCAGCTGGCGCGCGCGCAGGCTGCAGCGGATGAGTCGGGTGATGTGGAAGAGGCTCTTGCTATATTAGGAGAGGTTGAGGAAAAAAGTTATTCAATGAACGCCTATGAAAAGGCCATGATGTATAACTTTTATGGCTTCATCTACTACAACGATGAAGACTACGACAAAGCGCTTGAGTCATTCGCTAAAGTCGTTGAGCAACAGCCAATCCCAGAAAAGTTTGAGATGACGACACTTTTCAGTCTTGCCCAGCTTAACCTTATGCAGGGTAATTTTGATGAGACTATTAAGTATCTTGAGCGCTGGGAGTCGTTGAATACGGGCCCAATACCACCTAAAAATAAGGTGATCAAAGCACAGGCTTATTACCAAAGTCAGCAGTATGAGTTAGCTGCAGATTGGATTTCACAGGCGATAGCCGACCATGAAGCCGAAGGCATGCTGCCCGATGAGGGCTGGCTAATTCTTCAGCGGGCCGTATTTTATGAGCTAAAGCAGCCTAAAAAGGTAAAAGATGTTTTGGTAAAAATGGTCAAGTTGTTTGACGAGCCAAAGTATTGGATCCAGTTAGCAGGCATGTACGGCGAACTTGGCGAAGAGCGAAAGCAGCTAGCCATGATGGAAACCGCCTACCAACGAGGCTTCATAGAATCTTCGGCAGATATCTTTAATCTTGCGCAGCTTTACTACTACCATCGTGCACCTTACAAAGGCGCCAAGCTGATGGAGCAAGCGATGAACGAAGGTGTATTGGAAAAGAATCTTCGTAACCTCAAATTCTTAGGTCAAAGTTGGTCGTTAGCAAAAGAGCAAGATAAAGCTATACCTGTCATGATGCAGGCGGCAAATCTTGCTGACGATGGCGAGCTTGACGCACAACTTGCTCAAATTCTCTTGAATGAAGAGCGTTGGGACGATGCTATCGACGCAGTTGATAGAGCAATTGAAAAGGGTGATCTAAGAAATCCCGGCCTTGTTTATTTGGTAAAAGGCATGGCGTTGTTCAACAAAAAACAATACGCACTTGCGTTAAATGAACTTGCAGAAGCTGAAAAACATCAGAAGAGCCGCGCTATGGCTCAGCAATGGAAGTCATTCGTGCAGGGCGAAAAAAATCAGGCAGAGAGAATTGCTGAAGAGTTAGGTACTAGCTAGAGGGGGTGAGCTGGACAGTTCGAAGTGGCTGTAGCTAATCGCTTAATATATAACGCTTAAAGGCCTCAAAACAGAGAGTGTTTTGTGGCCTTTCGTTTTGTAACGGCAACGTATTTAGCATTGCTCGTCAGGTAAAAAGCCTGTGACTGATGGCAGCATGCCACGCGCTTCAAGGCGGTTCCAATACGCTTTGGTTTTGAGTAATTCCTCTTGTATATTTATAAACACGTCTACCAAGCTGGGGTCGAAGTGTTTACCCGACTCTTTGAGAATATAGTCAAACGCCTCTTTATTACCCCACGCCTTTTTGTAGGGACGTTTCATGGTAAGTGCATCAAATACGTCAGCAATGGCCACTATTCTTGCACTTTCTGGTATGTCTGTTTGCTTAAGTCCATTCGGGTAGCCTGAGCCGTCCCATTTTTCATGGTGGCACAACGCAATCTCAGCAGCCATATCAAACAGTGGGGTTTTACTTTGCGACAGTATTTTATGACCTATTTCAGCATGGGTTTTCATGATGCTCATTTCATCATCGTTTAGCTTTCTGGGGGCTTTTAAAATATTATCGGGAATGCCTATCTTTCCCGTATCATGCATAGGTGCAGCCTGAGAAAGAAGGCATGCACTGTCATAGTCCCAGCCACTCGCTAGCGCTACACATTTACTGTAAGCGGCCATTCGCCATATGTGATGCCCTGTGTCGTTATCGTTGTAATGTCCTGCAGCGGCAAGCATAGTGATAGCGCTTTGCTGACTGAGTTGTAGGTCAGCGGTACGTTGTTTTACTAGCGCTTCGGTTGTACGCATTTGATGTGCGAGAGAGATATGAGTCTTTACTCTGGCTAGGGTGATACTGGGCGAAACAGGTTTAGTGATATAGTCGATAGCGCCTAAAGCAAAGCCTTTCTCTTCATCAGTCGCTTGAATCAGTGCTGTGACAAAAATCACGGGTATGTCTGATAATCGTCTATCAGCTTTTAGCCTTTGGCACACCTCAAAACCATCCATTTCGGGCATCATGACATCAAGTAGAATAAGATCAGGGGGGTATTTTTGAACAATTTTTAGTGCAATCTTGCCTGATGGAGCCACTTTTATATCGTAAAAAGGGGTCAATATCCCGCTAAGTAAATCGATATTGGCAGGCTCGTCGTCAACCACGAGCACGCTAAATTGCTTTTTAGGTATCTGCAAATTACTTCTCATTACTCAGTATTTCCACTAGTTCATTTGAAAACTCAAGTGCTCGCTCAAAATCGTACACAGAGCAACGGTGTCGTATGTTTTCGATATAATCGAGATACTCACTCTTGCTAAATGCTCTGCGTATATCTTCAATTTGTGTTATTGCTTGTGCATCAAAAGATTCCAACAACAGGACAAGTTCTCGCATACTCTCAATCAGTGGCTGTTTTACTTCTTCTGATGATGTGAGCGCCTGAACAGGTAGCCCAACTTCAATAGTATGGACTATAAGGCGAAGGGTTGCGTCAAGATGTTGAGATAGGGCGACAACGGCATGCCTAATACCCTCTTTAGTATCAAAGTGTTTATTCAGTAACTCAATTAAGAAATGATGCAGTGAGAAAGCACCGATTTGCTTTGTATCATCTAGTATTTTGCGTATAAACGGTGTGCTCTCCAAAATGGTGTTTTCTGAACTATCAGCAATATCGAGTAACGCCGTTATTATGGAAGGGTGTTTATAGGCATTATAAAAACTACTTAATGAGTGTAAAAAGACATTATCAGCGGGCGGTGTTTTAATCTCCTTGTAACCTGAGTGGATATGTTTATCTATGGTATGGATAATTAAATCTGCAATAGCGGGCTTTACAAGATATTGGCACATTCCAGATTCGAGAGCTTCTTCTTTTTTCGCTACAGACTCATCGCTACTCAGCGCGATAATAGGAGTGGACCAACCATCCTTAATGGAAAGCTTATTGGCAACCTGTTGCCCCGACATATCGGGTAAGTGACAATCGAGGAGTATGGCGTCGAAGGTATTCACATCGCACATAGCGAGCGCCTGTTGGCCGTTTAATGCAGAGGTTACCTTTATACCGATATTTCGAAGTATTTGCTGACTTATCTCAATGCTTATCGTGTCATCGTCAACAATAAGAACGCGTTTGTTTGTCAGCCTTTTTTTGCGCCACTTATTGGTCTCTAGACCGTCGTGATTAAGATTTATCTTGGGATCATTTGATGGAGAAAGGGTTGCTAAGAGGTCTAAATCGGTAAAGGGAAGTTCAATAACATCGAGGTGCTCAACATTGGCATTTCTTAGTTTATTCAATACGTTAACTTTGCTCCGAGAACTTATCACCGTGCTCAAGTTAAGATTGTCGAATTCACCCATACGCAATTGAGTCATGAAGCGTTGCCACGCTTTATTGTCGTCGGGTAAAAAAATCGCTGATGCATCGGCATTATCTGGAAGCGTATCTTGACTGCTGTCTATAATCTCACACTCTATGTGCAAGCGATGCAGCGTCTGTTTTAAAATATCGCATCCTTGCGCAACAGTTGGACAACTTTTGATACATAGTACTTTCTTAGGAGAAGCCGCTTTTGCGTCTGGGTTTGAAATGGACTTAGGTGCTATGTCCGGAGAAAGGGGGAGAGTCATAGCTTCTTTGATAATCGGTAACGAAAAATAGAACTCACTGCCTTTTCCTGCCTCGCTTGTAAAATTAAGCTGGCCGCCCATATGTTCAACAAGGCTTTTACAGATAGTAAGCCCTAATCCTGTTCCTCCAAATTGTCGCGAAATAGAGGTGTCGGCCTGCACAAAGGCGTCAAACAATTTAGCCTTATTGTTATCGCTAATCCCCATGCCGCTATCAGCAACGCTGAAAAATACATTTTCGGCTTGTGCTGATATGGTCATAATAATAGTGCCTGTGGAGGTGAATTTCACCGCATTGCTAAGCAAGTTGAGCAACACTTGATAAATTTTTTCACTATCCCCTCTAAATAACCACTGCGGATCTATGCGTATATCAAACAGCAATTGAAGGCGCTTTTCGCTTGCCTTTACCTGGAACACATGTGCCAATTTTTCTATGGTGTCAGTCAGTGAAAAAGTGTCATTGACAACGTCAATTTTGCCCGCTTCTACTTTTGATAAATCTAAAATATTGTTGATAAGGTCGAGTAGATAGGCCGCATTCTTTTTTACCTTTTCTAGGTAAGTCTGTTTGTGCTCAGCATCGTCAGTATCGAGCGCTAAATGAGTGAGACCAATAACGGCATTCATCGGCGTTCTTATTTCATGGCTGATGGTAGCTAAAAATTCACTTTTCGCCTTATTCGCACTCTCAGCATCGGCCAGTGCGCGTTGTACCTTCCTCTCGACCGCTTTTTGTTCATTTATCAGTTCAAGCATCATTTCTGATAGCGTAGAAATATTGGTAAGGTTACCCTTAATATGAGGCTTGTTCTGATCGACTAATAATAAGTTTACAGAAGAGCACAGTGTATCTACCACTTTCTGTTGAACCGCTAGCTCATTGCGTATTTGTTCGTTTGCTGCAAAAAGTTCTTTAGAACTGAGTTCCAAACTTCGCTCGCGCAGCGTGATATCTCGCTCGTGAAATTGATAGGAGTCGTCAACCCGCTTGATAAGGCGTTTTAACCCCTGTTGAAAAGCATGCTGGGACATTTCACTCGTTTTCGTGTCATCTAGAGAAGACAGCCATTCGTCAAACTCTTTGGCGTTTTTCAATCCAAATGCTTTTTTCAGTTGCCGAGTGAGTAATGAGTTCAAGAGGTTACTTCCTGAATTAGCGTCATCGACATGGTTTGATTATAAAGCTTGCTATCAGACTGATTATTGAAAGGGCAAATTTCGCCGTAGGAGTAAAAACCTGCGATGCAGGTGTTCGCCGGTAAATGTTCTTGCACACATTCCAGTTCTTCTTCGACCCGATCGCCCATTACTAACTTTCTGCCCACGCAGCTTGTTACTAACGCGACGCTTTGTGCTAGTTGCGAATTTGAGGTTGCAAAGGCGTTAATCGCCGCTAATTGCGCACCATCAATCAGATTGTCGGTAGAGGCGTGCATAAGCCTGACATACTGTTTCTCGGCAACATCTCCTGCAAGTATTAAACTTCCGTCTTCTTCATTAATGCCAAGTATGGTACGGATAAGCCCAGTACCTTTTTGATCTTCGCCGATAACCTCTAATGGAAACAGCAGGCCATTAGCAGGTAAGTCTGAGGCATAGTCACCAAGATATTCTTTGTAGATGGATAGTGCTGGCACATTGTCCAACTCGAAGAGTACATTTTCTTTGGCTTTAGTTACGCTGCGAGAAGGGCCAAAAGAGCGCCATCCCCCAGATGCGCCATAGCCAAAGGATAAGCTGCCGCCATAAAAGCATACCGCAACAATAATATCTTCACGTAAACCTTCAGGACTAATAATGAACGTTTTTTCGAAAGATGCGTTATCGCCAGCAAGACCTCCGCTAATTTTTATATCAGATGCAAGTGAACGTGCGAGCCCGTGAATAAGTGCAGAACCATTAATGGCGAGGCCAGGCGCCAGAACGTAAACGCCTTTCAAACCTGATGGCTTAATTTGTTGTCCGAGCTTTTCTCCTGTATCGAAGGAATTTTGCATACTTGTTAGCGTAGCAGTGTGAATTTTTACTGAACTACCGTGTTCAAACTTCATCGCTATCATAACGATAGTGTCGTTTGAAACTTGGTCGGAATTAATTTCCCCTGCCGTACTACACCCCACAATGTTAGCTGTAATATGGCTCAGTTCGCCTAACAGATCGTCGAAGCATCTCGTAGAGCTTGAGTTGGCTTTGAAAAATACCGGTGCGGCATAAATGATGATCAAGGAAGGATTAAACGCTTCTAGCGCGGTCAGTTGAGCAATTGTTTCTTCAAATGATTCAAAGGTAAGCGACATGGAGAGCATAGGTAGGGTTCTATTATATTATCTATAAGTTATTTATAGTGACAAATACTAAGCGCATCAACTTATTAGGGCTTATTCTTAGTTTTTAATGCTATCTATTTAATGCGTGTCTACTTTCGGTTGTCTATATTCACCGGTGTACAGGGGGATCGAGAGAGACTCAACATGGCATGCCTCTGAAGTAGTCAGCGGCATGCCATGAATGGATTTGGAGCGGTCCTTGGTTGTTGATAGCTAAGCGTTGGCTTCGGTTTGCCGGCTTTTAGTTATTATCTCTTATCTCGTAGCTCGCGGCGAAGAATTTTGCCTACCGTCGATTTTGGTAGCTCCTCTAAAATCTCAATTGACTTCGGTACCTTATAGTTAGTGAGTTGTTCCCTACAAAAGGCGGTGACATCTTCTACGCTAACCTCATTACTTACCGTAATAAACGCACATACTCGTTCACCTGTTTTATCATCTGGTTTTCCGACTACTGCAGCTTCCATAACGTCTGGATGAGAGGTGAGAACTTCTTCTATTTCATTAGGGTAAACGTTAAAGCCTGATACGATGATCATGTCTTTAAGTCGGTCGACTATTTTTATCGCGCCTGACTCAGTGCGAATGCCAATATCACCGGTTTTGAAGAAGTTGTCTTCGGTCATTACTTTTGCAGTTTCGTCGTCGCGCTGCCAATACCCTAGCATAACTTGCGGGCCTCTTACCGCTATTTGTCCCGACTCTCCATCGCTCACTGGCTTGTCATAACTGTCGAGAAGTGCAACTTCAGTACCCTCTAGCTCAAGCCCGACGGTGCCAATTTCTTCTTTTCCAGGGATATTAAACGATACCACTGGTGCAGTTTCTGACAGACCGTAACCTTCAGTGATGGTGTTGCCAGTAACTCCCTTCCAAATAGAAACAGCGGCTTGCGTGAGCGCGGTGCCGCCTGACATGGTCAGGTGTAGTTTAGAGAAGTCGAGTTTAGCAAATTCAGGATGACGACCTAAGCCAACAAATAACGTATTAATACCTGCAAAGGCGGTTATCGCATGCGGCTTAAGCGTTTGAATGAAGCCATCAATATCTCTTGGATTCGGGATAAGTACAATTTGACTGCCTTTTGAAAACAGCGCCATCATGCACACTGTGAAGGCATATATATGGTAAAGCGGAAGAGGACACACTACGACCTCTTCACCATCCTTAAATTGTTGACCAATTCTGTCGAGCATTTGGATACAGTTGGCCAGCACATTATTGTGACTTAGTGCCGCGCCTTTACTTACGCCTGTGGTTCCGCCGGTATATTGCAACATGGCTAATTCATCTTTTTCTACCGCTGGGCGTGTAAACTCTGCTGTTGCAGCACCAGTAGCCATAGCGCTAGTTAGCGATATTGTGCCTTCAATAGAAGGTGCTGTGCTGGGGTCCAGCAGTTCGGTGGCAGACGTTACAATAACAGTGCGAATATTGGTATCGCTTTTAATGGCGTGATACTTAGGAAGTAAGTCGCTAAGAATAATAAGTGCCGTGGCGCCGCTGTCTGTAAACTGATGTTTCATCTCACGCTCAGTGTAGAGCGGGTTAGTGTTCACGACCACAAGACCTGCACGAAGGGCTGCGTATACTGCAATAGGATTTTGTATGAGGTTTGGAAGCTGAATAGCAACACGAGAGCCAGGCTCAAGCTTGGCTTCATTAACAAGGTAACGGGCAAGTGCGGATGATTTTTCATCAATGTCGCTAAACGTAAGCGTTTGCCCCAGAGCGGTATATGCAGGTTTATCAGCAAACTTGGTTAAAACACTTTCGATATAATCAGCTAAACAGGTTACGTTTTCAGGATAAGTTATCATATTGCTTGTTCCTAGTAGGGCGCAGTTATTCAATAATAGCGTAACATTAGCAAAGTTAACTTTTCATTTACATCTTTGTTGGTTTATAAATTACTATAAATAAAAGTAATGTTAATGCGAGTGAACTATCACTGTGGCTTAGCGTAACCGGCTGTAGGTTATTCCCGACGCGAAGCCTGCGATGCATTGTGCAGCAATGCCTAACTGGCTTCTAGCACCCGCGATAAGCGTCACGTCTAAAACAGGTTGCATGGCTGCTAGCATGAAGAAAAAACCAACAGCGCCAGCAGTACCAAAAATGGCCGCCGCGCCATAAACGCCTGCTTTACTGCTGGTTGTCAGTGTGAGAGTACGTTTCTTTAAGACGTTATTCAGTGTACTAGCGATAAAAAAGCTAATAATGAGAGTGACTGCAATTATGCCACCGTAAGATGGTAGTAAACCAAATAAATCGTCTATGACCATGGACAGCCACTTAGATGCGGGAATGTCGATATTCAGTGCCATCAGTTCAAACAGTACAAAATGAGAATGCATTACACTCGCGACAATAAAAGCAATAACCCAAGCAGGGATAAAACAAAAAAGGGTATGTCGTAAAAAAGCGAGCATGAAGCACCACGTTGAGTGTGTATAAATTTAGCATATAAAGCGGGTATACCATGATAGTGTTGTTAAAGAAACTAATCGCGAGAGTGAATATGAACATAACGAGTGCCCTTGTTGCGGCAACTACGCTGCTAATAGCCTGCATGTCAATGAATACAAAAGCTCAAGAAGCCTTATCAAAAGAGGCGTTGCTGGCAGACAAGGAATATTCAACCAATGTGGTTATTGACGGGCTGTCATTTCCCAAGTCGATTGAAGTACTGCCAGATGGAATCATCCTGATCACGCAACGAGACGGCCAGTTGGTCACTATCAATCAGTGGAATGAAGTATCTCGCGTCAAAGTGAACCTTCCCGATCTTTATACCAAAGGGCAGGGCGGCTGGTTAGATGTTATTCCCACCGACGATTTTGATACATCATCAATCTTGTTGTTGTCCTACTCAAAAGGGACAGATTCACAAAACAAGCTAGTGGTGGTTTCTGGTCACTACTCTTCACTATCTGGTGTCACCAATATTCAGCCAGTGTTTGAAGTTAATACGTTGAAAGACACTCCTGTGCACTACGGCGCTAAATTACTAAGTGTAGGTAATGAGGAATATCTTCTCACCTCTGGTGATGGCTTTGATTACCGTGAACAGGCGCAGGTAGTAAGCTCGCACCTTGGAAAAGTACTGGGCTTTACCATTGACGGTCAGCCTCTTGCCAATGCTCCATTTCCTGAAAGTCCGTATGTTTTTTCTTTAGGGCATCGAAATCCTCAAGGAATTGTTCTTACCGATAAAGGTGAGGTTTTGCTCAATGAACATGGCCCAGACGGTGGTGATGAAATTAATAAAATAATCCGCGGCAATAACTACGGTTGGCCGGTAGTTACTCTTGGGATAGATTATTCAGGTGCAAAAATCTCGCCCTTTAATGAGTATGAAGGCATGGTAAACCCGTTGCTTGACTGGACCCCGTCAATCGCGCCCTCCTCGATGGCCGTGTATAACCATGAAGCCTTTTCGGTTTTGAAAAACACGGCTATTGTTACAGCACTCAAGACTCAGCGCGTTTATGCGGTGCCTTTAAGTGAATTGAGAAAAGGCAGTATGCTAAAAGGCGCACAGTTGCTGCTAGATACAATAGAAACGCGTATGCGAGACGTGGCTGTAGATACAAACGGCGATATTTTACTGCTGACCGATGGCGACAACGGTAAGGTAATTAGAATTTCACCAGTAACATGAAATGTGACTCAATCAATGATGGGAATTAATCAAGTCTGATTAGGGCCAAAACAAGCGCTTTTGTGTGTTATTTGAACTGGTACAACCATAACCAGCAAAAATGTCTGACATAAATATAACACCATTATTTATTTATCATCAGCAAGTGACTTGGCCGGTTTTTGCACGGTTTAGTATGTTTCTATTATTTAAATTTATGAATAATAAGGAATAAATTTATTTTTTGCTGTTTGAGGGAAATCGCTGGCACTGTTACCGCTAGCGTCAATATGTGATGAAGTCGCTAGTCAGCCACATGAGCTGATTTACTTCAAAGATTACGTAACGAGCAAAAATCAGTTAAAATAATCAGCAATTTTATATGCGTATAGCTAAGACCGACTTAACACTACGCCCACGTAAAACTATGACCGAGAGAACCCTATGAGTTTGTATTCAGAATATCTGGCAGAAATCGAGACCCGTAAAGCGGAATTAGGTCTACACCCTAAGCCCATTGATAGTGCTGATTTACTATCAGAAATCATTGCTCAAATTAAAGATACAGGTAATGAGCATCGCGAAGATTCTCTTAAGTTCTTCATTTACAACACCCTTCCAGGTACGACTAGTGCTGCTGGCGTAAAAGCGACTTTCCTGAAGGAAATTGTACTTGGCGAAGAAAAGGTGGACGAAATCACGCCTGAGTTTGCATTAGAACTTCTTTCTCATATGAAAGGTGGCCCGTCTGTGGAAGTGCTTCTTGATTTGGCGCTTTCAGACAACGAAGCGGTGGCTAAGCCCGCTGCTGAAGTCGTGAAAACACAGGTTTACCTATACGAAGCTGATACAGAGCGTCTAGAAGCGTCGTTCAACGCAGGCAATGCAATAGCAAAAGACATTCTAGAGAGCTACGCAAACGCAGAGTTCTTTACTAAATTACCTGACGTACCAGAAAAAATTGATGTAGTGACTTATATTGCTGCAGAAGGCGATATTTCTACTGACTTACTGTCTCCAGGTAACCAAGCGCACTCTCGTGCAGACCGTGAGCTACATGGTCAATGCATGATCACCCCTGAAGCACAGCAAGAAATTGTTGAGCTTGGTAAAAAGCACCCGAATGCCAAAGTCATGCTTATCGCAGAAAAAGGCACTATGGGCGTAGGTTCTTCGCGCATGTCTGGTGTGAATAACGTTGCACTATGGGCCGGTGAGCCAGCAAGTCCTTACATTCCATTTGTAAACAAAGCACCAGTAGTGGCAGGTACTAACGGTATCGCTCCTATCTTTTTAACCACCGTAGACGTTACCGGCGGTATTGGCTTAGACCTTAAAAACTGGGTTAAAAAGACGGATGCGAATGGTGAAGTGGTTCGCGATGCTAACGGCGACCCAGTGTTAGAAGAAGCATATTCTGTTGCGACCGGTACCGTGCTTACTATCGATACTAAAGCGAAGAAACTGTTCAACGGTTCAGAAGAGCTTGCAGACATATCAAGCGCTTTCACCCCGCAGAAAATGGAGTTTATGAAAGCCGGTGGTTCATATGCGGTAACGTTTGGAAAGCAGTTACAAACCTTCGCTGCGAAAGTATTAGGCATTGATGTGCCTGAAGTTTACGCACGTTCAAAAGAAGTATCTGTAGAGAACCAAGGCTTAACGGCTGTTGAAAAAATCTTTAACCGCAATGCGGTAGGCGTTAAATCTGCCACCCCGCTGCACGCAGGTTCAGACGTTCGCGTTAAAGTAAATATCGTAGGCTCACAAGATACAACCGGTCCGATGACATGCCAAGAGCTAGAGTCAATGGCTGCATCAACCATTTCTCCACTTGTAGACGGTGCATACCAGTCGGGCTGTCATACAGCATCGGTATGGGATAAGAAAGCCCAAGCTAATATTCCTAAGCTGATGTCTTTTATGAATAACTTTGGCGTAATCACGGCACGTGACCCTAAAGGGGTTTACCATGCAATGACTGATGTAATTCACAAAGTATTAAACGATATCACGGTTGACGATCGCGCTATTATCATTGGTGGTGACTCACATACGCGTATGTCGAAAGGTGTGGCGTTTGGTGCTGACTCGGGTACGGTAGCGGTAGCACTGGCAACTGGTGAAGCGGCAATGCCAATTCCAGAGTCGGTAAAAGTGACGTTTAAAGGCGAAATGAAAAGCCACATGGATTTCCGCGATGTTGTTCACGCAACGCAAGCGCAAATGCTTAAGCAATTTGGCGGTGAGAACGTGTTCCAAGGTCGTGTTATTGAAGTGCAAATTGGTACTTTGCTTGCCGACCAAGCGTTCACGTTTACTGACTGGACGGCTGAGATGAAAGCGAAAGCGTCAATCTGTATCTCAAATGATGAGACCATGATTGCGTCACTAGAGCTTGCTAAAACGCGTATCAAGATCATGATCGACAAGGGCATGGACAACGACGCGAATATGCTTCAAGGGCTTATCGACCTTGCAGATAAGCGTATTGCTGAAATCAAGTCAGGCGAAGAGCCTGCGCTTGCACCCGATGACAACGCAAAATACTACGCAGAAGTGGTGGTTGATTTAGACCAAATCGACGAGCCAATGATTGCCGATCCAGACGTAAATAATGAAGACGTTTCTAAGCGTTATACCCATGATGTAATTCGTCCAGTCTCTTACTACGATGGCAAAGCGGTTGACCTTGCGTTTGTTGGTTCTTGTATGGTTCACAAAGGTGACATGCAGATTATTGCGCAAATGCTTCGTAACTTAGAAAAGCAAAATGGCAGTGTGTCGTTTAACGTGCCACTTGTTGTTGCGCCACCAACATACAACATTGTTGATGAGCTAAAAGCGGAAGGCGATTGGGATATTCTTACCAAGTACGCTGGTTTCGAGTTTGATGATGCGAAACCAAAAGAATCTGCGCGTACCAAGTACGACAACATCATGTACCTAGAGCGTCCAGGGTGTAACCTTTGTATGGGTAACCAAGAGAAAGCAGAACCTGGCGATACGGTAATCGCTACCTCTACGCGCTTGTTCCAAGGTCGTGTTGTTGCTGACTCTAGTGAGAAGAAAGGTGAATCTCTACTAGGCTCAACGCCATTGGTAGTGCTATCTGCTGTACTTGGTCGCTTCCCAACCATGGACGAGTACAAAGCGGCGGTTGAGGGTATTAACTTAACAGACTTCGCTCCACCGGCTGAAGACATGGCCGTTGCGCCTAAGTTTACGCCAGACGTAGCGATTCAAAACGTATAATCTAAAACGTTTTATTGAAATACAGTTAACCCATAAAAAGCTCCAACACGTGTTGGGGCTTTGCTTGCAGATATAAGTGAGGTTGAAGGTGCAACGCCTGAAGCGTTTGATATGGTAAAGCACATTGTAAATCGCTTACCTGAGATGGGGCTAATAGCCAAGGCGTATGTGTACAAAGGGCCTGTTATCCGCGGAATGATGTTTCAAAGGGTACCTCAATTGAACCATATGGATTATTTGTTTTTCACCGATTTTGATGAAGCGTTACAGTGGGTATCCAGTGATTACAAACAAAAGCTGACTGCTCATCCTAATTAGGGCAGGTTGTGGTGTGATCTCCGCCACTCAACATCGAGATGGCGGATTGAAGCGTCAGCGCACTGTCATTGCATTATTTTTCACGATTCACAGTAAACGTCAGGCTTGAAAAATACGTTTCAAAGTCAGCTTTAATATTACTTTTAAGCGGCACTCCCCACACGCAATTTAGCTTAACTGCGCCAGACTCTTTGAATGTAAATGTAGCGTGTCCATTCTCATCAGTGAGAAATGACTGGGTTTCGTGAGTTGCATTTTTAAGAGGAACTGAATCTATTAATGCATCTGGTAAAGGTTTGCCTTTGAAAAGCACTTGAACGGTGAGGCTGTTATCTTCCCCTAATGTGAAAGGGTGGCTAAGGGGGACAATTTCTAGTGTATGACCAATAGGCTTGGTAACGTTGTCGGTAAGTGTTTTTCCCACTTGTACAATCGCTTTTGCTTTTCGGGAGTACAGTTCTTCTCCATCGTAACCTTCAAGGCCTTTGTCTTTTCTATATTCAACGACTTCCTTAAGCCCTTCCTTTTTTGCATAGTCGTTAAATTGATCTGCCTTTAGCACACTCACACTATGATAGCTTTCAAAGCCGATGATATAACTGCCTGCTTGCAGCGTAGAAGTTTTGGCAACGCCCGGTAGTAAGCTAGACTTGGGAATAATACCTGCTGCCATATCCACAACACCTGTTGAAGTATAGTTACGAAGAGCCACTATTTTATCCCAGGTTAAATTCCAGCTATCAATATCATCTTTATGACCTACTTTAAACTGCACTGCTACTGGCGATGCTTCCTCAAAATAAAACTGCGTTGGCTCAAGCCAAAAGTCATGGGCCAACGACAATGGCGCGTAGACTGCTACCGTGAGCGCGGTTAGGCTGTTGATAAGTGCTTGTTGCATTTTAAATGCTTTCATATATTCATATCCGTTTTCATTTAATTAGCTCCACCTTAATTCCATTCGCTGATTTGTGCAAAGTTAAGGGGCAACAGGTAAAACCCACCTGAAGCACAGTATTTTTAATCAGTAATAGTAATACGCTGAACCTGGCTAAACAGTTTTTTTAAGGATTGAGGCGTGAGCACAAGTAAACGAGGGAATGCACTGGCATTTATGCCATGCAAATTAAAACGAGCATTATTATTAGAATGGATATTAGGGGGGCTGGTATGGATAGCAGCGGTCGCAAGCGTCAGTGCCGAGACGCTCGGTGATGTTCATCAGCGCGCACCTACACAGACGGCAAATTTATACACCGCGTCTCACCATACTGTAGCACTTAGCGATTATTTGATAAGTGAAAAGCTTGATGGCATTCGTGCAAGGTGGACGGGAACAGAGCTTCTAACCCGAAAGGGTAATATTATTCATGCCCCAAAGTGGTTTACGCAGGCCTGGCCAAACACCACGCTAGACGGCGAGCTGTGGTTTGCGCGAGGTAAGTTTGAAGATACAGCGTCTATTGTGCTTACTGACATTCCTGATGAGCGCTGGGAAAAAATAAAATTTATGGTGTTTGATATGCCGCTGCTCATGCAACCTTTTGAACAAAGAGTACAAGAGATAAAGCGACTTACTGACGCAGTAACCAGTCCAGCGCTACTGTCAATGCCTCAATTTGTGCTGCACACCCATGAAGCTTTACAGGCAAAGTTAAACAGTGTGGTCGATGCCGGTGGCGAGGGGCTTATGCTTCATCATCGCCAAGCTCGATACGTTAACGGTCGCAGCGCCCATTTACTTAAACTGAAGCGCCACCAAGATAGCGAGGCAAAGGTAATTGCTCATATTGAGGGAAAGGGCAAATTTAAAACCATGATGGGCTCGTTGTTAGTAGAGCGGGCCGATGGTGTTCAATTTAAGCTTGGTAGCGGATTTTCGAACAACGAGCGGCGGCACCCGCCAGAGATTGGTGAGTGGGTTACGTATAAATTTTATGGGTATACCAATTCGGGAAAGCCTCGTTTTGCCAGTTTTATGCATATTCGCCCCCATAAAGATTTACCAGAAACGATATCTACACCACCTGATTAAAATAACAAATGGAATTTAACTTGGACCATCCTAACTATTCTGAATATTCGCTTCACGAGCACAACGATGTCTTATCAAATATCGGTAAAGAAGCGCATTTAGAGCGTGTGCAACACATACTGAAAGAAATTGCTTTACGGCACGATGGCTCAGATGTGACGCAAAACGATATAGGGCAACTTAACCAATCACAAAATGACATCATAGCCAAGGCGGTCGAATGACTGCGTTAATCCGCACTTATCAGGAAGCCCATCTCGTTATGGATGAAGAGACTCAGCAAGAGTATATTCAAAAGGTGCTGTCTATAATGCGCGAGCAAAACGACTCCTACATAGATGTGGTTGCTTCTGCCGCGTCATATGTTGGGGAACCTGAGTTGCTATGCGAAGTGTCAATTGCGTTAAATGAAGCATTTTTATCTTTTGGCGTTGCAACGAGTGCACCGTTATTGAGAAGTTTTTGAGGTAACTACACCATTGGATGTTACCCAGATTAATGTATAAACTACATATCAAATAATAAGTCGAATTTGGTGGCTTTTTTAGCTTATAGGAACGTCTAATGGACAAGCTTCTCTTTGTATTAATGGTTCTTTGTTTATCTGCTGGTTGTGTGCAGGCGCAAGTGGATCCTGTCGCTAAAATGAACGAAGTCAGTTTTGATCGTATCTCAATTACCATGGGTGATAAAAAATACGACGTGGAGTACGCAAAAACCTTTGAGCAGCGTGCTCAGGGGCTTATGTTTAGAAAAGAATTATGTGAAGATTGCGGAATGTTTTTCACCTTTGATACCGCGAAGTACGCGGGTATGTGGATGAAGAACACGTTTATACCCTTAGACGTAGCATTTATCGACAGAAACGGTGTCATTACTGATATAAAACCTTTGATGCCTCATAGCCTAGAATCTGTAGGCTCATCGAAAAAGGTACTGTACGCACTGGAAATGAACCAAGGGTGGTTTGCCAATCACAACGTGAAGGTTGGAGACCAAATAACAATTCATCGTTAAGCTGCGCTATATCAATGCGCAGTACGCCAGTGAAAAACTGGTGCTAATCTGGAGTTAAATAAAGTGACAAATGCCTTATCGATAGCTAAGTTCGGCGGAACCAGTGTTGCCAATTATACTGTAATGCAAAACTGTGCTCGAATTGTTGCCGGTAATAAGAATACGCGTATCGTTGTGGTAAGCGCATCAGCGGGCGTAACTAACCACTTGGTTAGCTTGGCTCATACCCCCATGACGCAGCAGCAGATAGATGAAACATGCAAAGCTATCACTGACATTGAGCTTGCCATACTCGACAAGTTACAAGACAAACCGTCGGTAGAAACTAAGCTGAATGATCTTCTAGAGGAAGTCCGCGCTTTAGCGTTTCATGAAGAAATTTTGCATCGCAATGACTTAAAAGACCAGTTGCTGTCAATGGGCGAGCGAATGTCTTCTCTTATGTTTTCATCGGTACTTGCTGAGCAAGGGGTGAAGACGATTAATTTTGACGTGAGAAAAGTCCTGCGCACCGACAGCGAGTTTGGAGAAGCAGCACCACACATTGAACAAATTGCCACTTTAGCTGAGCAGCTGCTTGCACCTGAAATTGAAAATGCCATTGTGGTAACACAGGGTTTTGTCGGCGCAGACGAAAATGGCAATACCACTACGCTTGGGCGAGGGGGGTCTGACTTTACCGCTGCGCTTCTTGCTGAAGCTATGAATGCAGAAGTCTGTGAGATATGGACCGACGTAATTGGTGTATACACCACGGACCCTCGCATCACCGATACCGCACGACCACTGCCTGAACTAAGCTTTGAAGAGGCGGCTGAAATGGCCACATTTGGTGCCAAGGTGCTTCACCCCGCCACAATGGAACCGGCGCTGCGCAAAGATATTAAAGTGTTTGTAGGGTCAAGCAAAGAGCCTGAGAAAGGCGGTACTTGGATTGTTCGTGACTGCGAATTTGAGCCGCCTTACCGAGCGATTACACGCCGCAAAGAGCAAGTAATGGTGACGGTGAAAACGCCCAAAATGATGTACGCTCAGGGCTTCCTGCAGCAGGTGTTTGCTATTATTGCCAAGCACAAGTTAAGTGTTGATTTGGTGACGACATCTGAAATT
Organism: Alteromonas ulvae; assembly: GCF_048987005.1. Lineage (GTDB taxonomy): Bacteria > Pseudomonadota > Gammaproteobacteria > Enterobacterales > Alteromonadaceae > Alteromonas. The sequence goes on from NZ_CP185261.1 coordinate 821,273, forward strand.
TCTGTGTCATTTACGTTAGATAACCCGGCTAACTCTGTTGCTCAGCGTCTCAATAAAGAAACCATTGCTGAATTAGAAACAATTTGTGACGTTACCGTTGAGAAAGGGTACGACCTGGTCACAGTGGTTGGTAACCATATGCAAACTGCGGTGGGCGTTTCCAGTAAAATTTTAGCTGCGGTATCAGATTTTAATCTACGCATGATCTGCTTTGGGGCGAACCCGCACAATTTGTCGTTTTTAGTTAACGAAACGAATAGTGATGATGTGGTAAGAAAGCTTCATAAAGCGCTATTTGAATAGCGTTATCGCGTAGTGTGACTACTCACTCGCTGCTATGTGCTTGTGGGTGAGAACTTATGGATAAAAGTTTTTGGATAAAAGCCTGTGAGTAAAAGCTTGTAGGTAAAAGCGAGTAGTTATAAAACACATCAAAAACGGCCCTTTCCGGGCCGTTTTTTTAGCTCTCTATAGCGATGCAGAGCGCTACTTACACTGCTTTATTTTACCGGAATAATGACCTCGTGACGTTTGTTCCACGGTAGGGTAAAAGGGGAGTCGTAGCCTAGGTAACTTGGTTTACCGGCAATGTCATAACCCTGCTCTTTAAGTGTTCGCAGTAGCGTTTCTGCATACGCCTGTCGCTTATCGTCACTGTTTAATCCCGAATAACGAATGACAGCCACTTTCCTTGCCGGAATTTCTACTAGTGATACCGCAGGGTGTGAGGGTATCGGCGCGTTATCCACGTTGTATTGACTTGGCAGGAAAAACATCATGGTGTTTTTTGAGGTAACCTCAACGGGCGACGTCATGGCGATTTTTGCACTTGCTACCTGTTCGTTACCCACTTCTACCGGTGATGTCATCGCAATTTCACTGCGTGCTTTGTTTTCGCCAGATATGTAGTTGAATAAGAGCCTAAATGCGCCATTGTCGCTGTTACCTTTCGACATTACCGCAAGAGTAGCAGGGTACTCTCTCACTTCAATTTTCTCTGCAAGAGAGACAATCGTTTTGTAGGCGATGGTTTCGCTGTCTTTATAGTAGGTTTTATCGGCATGGGCAAAGAAGCTAGACATGAATAATCCACAAAGTAAGGTAAGCGCTAGAAGTTTCACGGTGATGCTATACGATAGTGATATTTAAAGCTTATACGCAGTTGCATCGGTATTTGGTCACATAGCTGCGCAGGTGAAGATGGTAACTAGATTGCATTTGGATGGCGAGAGCGGGGGGATGGCGATAGAGGTGACGGATGTAGGCAGTCGAATGCCGAAAGGCGTTTACAATAAAAAGCCCCGTATTAACATGGTTAATACGGGGCTTTTTCGCATTAGTAGAAAGTAATCTACACCTTAAATTGGCGAATAGACTGCTGAAGTTCATCAGCAAGCCTCGCAACCTCATGGCTCGACTCAGAGGTTTGTTGAGCACCCGCGGTAGTCTCCTCAGCAATACCTACAATCGTTTCAAGCTTCTGACTGATTTCTTGGGAAACGGTATTTTGCTCACGGGCAGACTGCTCAATTTGGGAGCTGACATCGTGGGCTCTGTGAACCGCATCAGAAATAATATCAAGTGCCTGCGTTGCTTTCTCAGTTTGTGAAACACAAGCGGCGGTTTGCTCTTTACCTTGATTCATCACAGCCACTGCGCGCTCAGCGCCTGCCTGAAGCACTTCAATCATGGCATTGATTTCCTGCGTAGATTGTTGGGTACGGCTTGCAAGAGTTCTTACTTCATCAGCAACCACCGCAAAGCCTCTGCCTTGTTCGCCAGCACGAGCGGCCTCAATGGCAGCGTTTAGTGCAAGCAGGTTGGTTTGGTCTGCAACTCCGCGAATAACATCAAGGATCCCACCGATGCTCGCGCTATCTTGATGCAGCTTGTTGATGACGTCTGCAGCGTCTTGAACGTCTTTCGCCAGTATCTCAATAGTATTTTTATTTTCAAGAGAGATTGAACGCACGTTTTCCGCTTCTTTGTCAGCATGACGAATTTGGCTCAGTGTATCTTCAGCGCTTTGCACAACTAATTGAGATGTGGAATGCATCTCAGTTGTCGCGGTGGCTACTTGGCCAATTTGAGACTTCTGATCTTGAATTGAATGAGTTGTTTGCGCAGTAACGGCAGAGGTTTGTTCCGATGCAGCGGCTAATTGCTCTGCTCGCACATTAATACCGGTGATAAGTTCTTTCAGATTGCCGATAAGTGTGTTGCAGTTTTTTGCCAGTAATCCAAATTCGTCCTGAGCAGAGTCATCAAGACGGTGCGTAAGGTCACCGGAGGATGCCACGGTTAGAAGCTCGTTTACTCTGCGTAATGGGATCGTGATAGCGCGAACGGTGATGTAACCAATAAATGCAGCAACGGCGATTGATGCAAGTACAACAATAATGACAAAAGTGTTGCCCGTGGAGATGGCTGAATTCACTTGTGTTTCTATATCGCTGGCTTTTTTGTCGGCTAGATTCAACAAACGACCTAGTTCTAATATACCTTGATTTATATTAGCGTCAGAGGCGTTCAGCGCTCGTTCTGCGTCGTTACGACGTTCAAGTCTGTCGACGTGAAGCTGCATTACACCATCGCTCGCCTTGATAGCATTAATGGCGTCGTTCACTAGGTCGTTAATATCATTAAGCGTTCCAGAATCATCGCGACCATCGGCTGCTGCATTCATTTCACTTAATTGAGTAACCACCTTATCGACGACTAAATCAACTTCATTACCCAGCGTTTGAGAGCGTTGTAATGTCTGCGTCTTAATGTATTCGTAGGATACAGTGAGCAAAGACAGGAGCGATGTTTCAAGTTCGCTACCAATTTCAGACGCACGGCGCAGCTCAGGAATACGCTGAACCGAGTCTAAATCAGAAAAATCGAGAAGGTAGGTTGATGCGTCATCGGCATTTTCTTCTGCGTCACCTAAACGGTCAGCGATGGTGTTGCGCAGATCAAGATACTGCTGGTGATTGGCATACATAGCATCCACGTTCTTGGTGTAGGCTTCATAGGCGTCGCGAACTGAATTGAGGGAGCGCTTTAGCTCAGCGTCGTTGCTGACAGCTTGGGCTAGCTGGTTGTATTCAGAATCAAAGGAATCTTTTGCCCCATTAAAAGAATTACGCTTTTCTGTCAGGCCAGATAGTTCTTCTTCTATATAACTTTCGAAGGTAAGTCGGCCCATATTCAGGAAGCTCGCTTTAAGGGCATTACTTCCCGCAACACTCGGTAAAGCGACGTCGTTAACTTCTTCAGTTGCTGAACCAATGGAGTTGAGATTGACAAGGGACACAATGCTCACAACAATAAGTAGAGCACTTATCGCTACAAATCCACCAATGACGCGAGTGGCTACGGTTATTTTCATCGGAACTCCTGATGGGTGTTTTTGTTTTTCTTTTCCACGATATTACCTCGCAAACCGTTCAAAATATACCTCATTATTTAGGATATGGCTGTGCTTTGGGCTTGTTCAATGAGCGCTTTTACAGTGGAACATTAAAATAATGTATCGACTACAACGACTTAATGTTTACCCCTATTCTTAAATTTATGACATTTATTTTTCGGTCAGACCAGAGACATTACTAAAAGTCGATCATATGAGCGTGGCCAAATATTGACCAAAGAGTAACATTCAGGTGCGCTTAGTGGAGTCGAGCTATCTATTACTTTTACTTTATCCCGCACGGAATGCCTTAGTAAAAAAGGGCGTTAAACACTCAAGCACTAAGCGTGATGAGCTCTCCAGAAGTATGGTTTAGTAATGTTAATGTTTGCCCCCACACGAAGCCAGTATCAAGACCAATGAATTGAGGCGAATGTGTCTCACCAGAAAGGGCTGCCCAATGACCAAATATGACCTTTTGTTTGGCTTTTAGCTTAGAGTTTTGCAATTTAAACCATGGCTTGATGTCATCTGTAGCGCTATCAGGATGGGATTTATTGTCAAAATTGAGCTCCCCAGATTCTGTTACAAAGCGCATTCGCGTGCACGCATTGACGGTAAAGCGGCGCTGCTCTTCTTGGCTGAGCTTTTTCAACCATTTCACTGGCGTGTTGCCATACATTGTTTTTAAGAAGTTGACGTAATCAGGCCCCTTTAAGGCGTCAGAAACTTCTCTACTTAGGGATAGCGCTTTTTTCATTGACCAATTGGGATAGAGTCCAGCGTGGACAATTAGCGTATGTTTATCTAACTTGGCTGCCAACGGAAACTGGCGCAGCCATGTCTCTAGTTCTTTGACATCGCTGGCGTTTAGTAAAGGGTCTAAATTGTCAGACTTTTTGGCTTTGTGAATATTGTTTAGCGTGGCCAAAAAGTGGAGGTCGTGATTGCCAAGTACGCTTGAAAAACTGTTTCCAAGGGACTTTAAAAATCGCAATGTGCTGAGGGAATCTTCTCCCCGAGCCACTAAATCGCCCACAGCGTAAAGCGTGTCTTTGGAAGGGTCAAATTTGGCTTTGTCTAAAATGCGTATTAACCCATCATAACAGCCCTGAATATCGCCAATGACATAAGTGTTGCCGTTAGACATCATTCGTCCTTAATGCAGTATATGGGGCACTGCGAGTCTAAATACATCGATAGGGAGTCTGAAGCGTTCACCATTTTCACGCTCCATTTCATAATACCCTTCCATATTACCTACTGGGGTATCGATTACCGCTCCGCTGGTATATTCAAAACTTTCATTAGGTTTTAATATGGGCTGTTTTCCCACTACACCTGCTCCTTCTATCTCCGACGTTTTTTCATTTGCATCAGTGATACGCCAGTAGCGATTAATTAACTGAACGGTTTCATCACTCTTGTTTTCAATCGTAATGTGATAGGCAAATGCGTATTGCTTGGAATCGGAGGGGAGATGTTCAGGCAAGTGGCGAGTTTTCACTCGCACTTGGATATCTAATTCATGCATAGAAACAACTAAGACTCTTGATGGTATTCTTTGCTTGAGACGGCATTTGCAATAGTAGCAAAATCTGTCAGTGAGAGTGTTTCAGCGCGACACTTCGGATCGAGACCAAGCTCAGTTATTTCGTCTTCACTTAAACAGTCTTTCAAAGAATTACGAATTGTTTTTCTGCGCTGGTTAAATGCTTGAGCACATACCCTTTCAAGAGTGCTTAACGATTCTACCTGTACCGGAGGCACACTGTGAGGTACGAGTTTAACCACCGCTGAATCAACTTTAGGTGGTGGGTTAAATGCACCTGGTGGTACATTTAACACAGGAATAACGTGACAGTAATATTGCGCCATTACTGAAAGACGGCCATAGCTTTTTGAGCCAGGACCTGCGGCCAATCGGTTTACCACTTCTTTTTGCAGCATAAAATGCATATCTTCAATGCAGGGCGCGTGATCAAAGAGGTGGAACATAAGTGGCGTTGAAATATTGTAAGGAAGGTTGCCAAACACGCGAAGCTTGCGATCGCTATAAGGCATTTCTTTTGCTAATGCAGAGAAATCCATCGTCATCGCGTCTTGCTCAATGACGTTGAGCTTTTCACCGTTAAACGGATGTTGACGCAGGCGCTTAGCTAAATCTCTATCCAGTTCAATCACAGTGAGTCTGTCTACTTCTTCGCATACTGGGTCGGTAAGCGCGCCTAAACCGGGTCCAATTTCAACCAAGTTTTGTTCATTTTTGGGCGCGATAGCCGCAACAATTTTTCCAATCACATAGTCGTCGTGAAGAAAATTTTGCCCAAATCGTTTTCTTGCCGTGTGGCCTAGGTGTGTTTTACTCATTGTTGATGCTGCGCAAGCTCAATGGCTTTTTCCAATGCTTTTCTGAAACTACCGGCGTCGGCATTACCAGTACCGGCTAAATCAAGCGCGGTACCGTGGTCTACCGATGTACGAATAAAGGGCAAACCCAGAGTGATGTTTACCGCCGCGCCGAACCCCTTGTACTTTAACACAGGTAGGCCCTGGTCATGGTACATCGCCAACACAACGTCGGCATCTTGAAGGTATTTAGGTTGAAAAATGGTATCTGCGGGGAGGGGCCCGATGATATCAAGCCCTTCTTCGCGCAGCTCGTTGAGGGCAGGCGTTATGGTACGGATTTCTTCAGTGCCAATATGGCCGTCTTCTCCCGCATGAGGATTCAGCCCACACACGTAAATACGTGGTTCCTTTATACCAAATTTAAGCTTTAAATCGGTATGAATAATGTGAATCACTTTGTGAAGGCGAGCGCCCGTGATGGCTTTTGCAACATATTCTAAAGGAATATGTGTGGTGGCCAGCGCCACATTTAACCCTTCTGTGGAGAGTAACATGACTACGTCCATCGTATTCGACTGGTAGGCAAAAAACTCGGTGTGACCACTAAAAGAAACACCGGCTTTATTGATAATGCCTTTGTGAACAGGGCCGGTTACTACAGCATCAAAATCACCATCAATATTTGCTTGGCAGGCCTGGCGCAATGTCTCTACTACATAAAGCCCATTTTCACTGTCTAGTGTACCTGCAACAACTTCTGCTGATTTATCGATATGCTTTATAAACAATGACCCCGGGGCTTGAACATCAGCATTATCGGGGTGGTAATCGAGAAGGGTGAGTGGAATGCCGAGATCCTTGGCCCGAGCCGTCAGCATATCGCTATCGGCAAACACCACAAGCTGAGCTTGCCATTCTTCTTGGGCCAGCTTGATGATCAAATCTGGTCCGATGCCCGCCGGTTCGCCCGGCGTTACTGCTATTTTAATTGGTCTGCTCATGAATAACTTATAAATTAAGACTCGATAACTTCGACATACGCTGCATCGCGCATTTCACGAAGCCAGTTTTCTGTTTCTTCGGCAAACTTCCTGTTAAAGATCAGCTGATAGGCTTTTTCTTCCTTGCGCTTATCGGTTGCATCGTCTATACGACGCTCAATAAGCTGAATTAAATGCCAACCGTGAACTGAGCGCACAGGCTCACTAAACTCTCCAGGCTCAAGGTTTGCCAGCGCGTCTTTAAATGCAGGTACGTAATTATCAGGGTTAGACCATCCTAGTTCTCCGCCGCGTAGGGCTGAACCTGGATCTTCAGAGTACTCTTTCGCCAGCTCTTCAAATTCAGCCTCGCCCGCTATAACGTCTTCTTTAAAGCCAGCAAGCATGGCCTTTGCTTTATCCTCACTAAGAATAATAGAAGGCTTAACCAGGATATGCCGAGAATTAACTTCTTGTACAGTGACCTTTTCGATACCGCGAGTATCAATCACCTTCAATATATGAAAACCAGCGCCACTTCGAATGGGACCTACCAATGAATCTACTTCTTTATTTTGCACGGCTTCTGCAAAAAGCGTTGGCATTGCGTTAATGTTAAGCCAACCCATATCACCACCTTCAAGGGCTTCATTACCTGATGAGGATGCGATAGCAATTTTTGTAAAATCAGAGCCAGACTCTAACAAAGAGATAACCTTATCGGCTCTTTCACGAGATGCTTGGATATCTTCGTCGGTGGGGTCGGATGGGAAACCGATAAGAATGTGACCAAGGCGGTATTCTGCTTGCTCTGCGCCTTGCTGTTCTATGAGACCCATCAAGGTATCGATTTCTTGCTGCGTGATATAAACACGGCGACGAACGTTTGCCCGTCTTACTTCGCCCATGATGATTTCTTCGCGAATGTCTTCACGGTAATCGTCATACGAAATGCCTTCTGCGGCCAGCTGAGTTCTTAATTGCTCCATAGAAGCGTTTTGATTTGCCGCAATGTTGCCAATAGTTTGCTCTAACTGCGGATCGCTAATTTGAATACCCATACGCTCGGCCATTTGAAGCTGCAAGTTTTTAGTTATTAAGCGCTCAATGGCCTGCGTTCTAAGGGCGCGGTCAGATGGAAGCTCTTGGTCGTTCTCCTCAGCGCCGCGTTTTACTTCATTTACTAGCGCGGTAATTTCGCTCTCTAGTACTACACCTTGATCAACAATCACGGCAACGCGATCAAGCATGACCTCTTGTGCCATACTGCTAAATGAGAGTATTGCACCTAACATCAATGCACGGATAATGAACTTCATACACACTCTTTTATTGTTGGTTAATGTATCAACGTACGTTTTTTGCGTACGTAATTACGGGTTAATTTAAACTATAAGGCTGTCGATAGCCAAACATACCGTCTTCTAGCATGTTTCTTCTACTTGCCATCGAGCCAATTCCTTTGAAAATAAACTGCAGTGAAATCCCTGAGTCAAAATCGTCTGTAGTTTGCTCACCATTATCGCTAAAACGATTGTTGAGCGTTCGTTGGGCCACAAATCGCACAGCCCAACAGCAAGATTCATACTGAATGCCTGCGTAAGTTTCCACACTGCGGTTTCTTTCTAAATCTCGGTAAGTCCTGCCAACCCACTGCCAGTTTTTGTCAATGGGCCAGCTGGCTGATATACCTATTTGATCAATCGTCTCGCCACTTAGGTTGCGAACATAACGATGGCTAAGCTGGAGAAAGCGAGATGCATCTTTTCTGTATTCTATTCCAACACTGCTCAGGTCAACTTTATCAGTATCAGTGGTCACCTGAACATCTGAGTGGAAATACCAATTTTGATCAAAGCGCCAGTCTATCTCGGCGGCAAGAGCAGAACGGTCCTGATCTTTTGTTGCTGCTATAACCTTGTTGTCTTCAAGATAAAATATTTGACCTACACTGAGAACAAATTGTTCCCGATTGTTTTTATCTAGCATGCGTGTAGTCGCGCCAAGAGTGATTTGATTGTTGTCGTTAATACGATCGAGACCAGTGAATTCTTGCCCGCGAAACAAGCCTTCAACATCGGTTAAAAGCGCTGTTGAGTCGTATAGACCAATGGCAGTTTGATCTTCAAATGAGGTGTACAAATACTGCACTTTTGGCTCAAAGGTCATGGAAAGCTCATCATTGAACCAAGAGTTATCTTTTTCAAAATATAGCGCACCGTAAAGTCTGGCTTGTCCAAGACTTCGTTCAACATCTTTTTCTAGCGCTGTTCCTTCTACATTATCTTGCTTGTATACGGTTTGAAACAGCGTCGTTTCGGCCACCACTTCTCCCCATGCCGCTCGCAAAGGTAGCGCTAAAGTAGGGGCTATGTGAAAACGTGTAGCGGTTGGCGCGGTATCCAGCGTGTTGTCGAAATGGGCAATTTCAGAGTCTAGGCTGAACTCAAAATAGCGCCACATTGCAGTACTGTAATTAACTTTTACCTGAGGCACAGCCCGATAACTGTCGGCAGTATCTCCGAGCACTTCAAAGTCTTTCACGTTTACGCTTACCGATAAATTTTCGTCGTAATAGCTAAGTCCTACACTGCGATATAAGTGAGTGTCGGCACGGCTGTAATAATCAGAACCAAGGTCGAGCAGATAGTTATCGTCGCTTAACCCATTGAGATCGATATTGAGTAGCCAGTTATCACCAACAAGCCCTTGATGCTGTAATCGATAAAAGTAGCGGTCTGGGTTACCATCAATATCGCTATCGCTTGGAAGGTATTCCACATAGGCCATCCCCTCGCTTTTTTCTGTTAAGTAACGAAATTCAGTATTGAGCTGAACCCCGCGTCTCGTCATTAAGCGAGGAGAAATGGTCATATCGTAATTTGGGGCGATATTCCAATAAAAAGGTTGTGTGTAGTCTACGCCTGTTCGACTAGAGCTGGTTAATTCTGGAAAAAGCAGACCTGTCTGACGCTCGTTGCTCACAGGAAAAGCAAAATAGGGAAGGTAAAATACGGGTACGTCAGCGATATAAAAGCGAGTGTGCTTTGCTTGGCCCCACGCAGTGCCTTTCTCTAAACTTATTTCGCTGGCTCTGATTAACCAGTCTTCATCGCCTTCTGGGCATGTGGTAAAGCTGACTTCTTTGAGCACTATTCCGCTATCGGTGTCTAACATGATATCTTTCGCCGCGCCTTGTCCAACAAACCCGGTAAGTTCATATTTGGTATTTTTCATCTCTAGGCGCTCTTCGTCAGAACGCAGCGACACAGTATCGCTTTGCACTTTTAACGCTGAATCTTGATAGGTGACATCGCCAGTGGCAATCACATCTCTACCGCCTCGGTTCACTTGTGCTTGAGATGCGCTGATAACGGCAGTATCTGAGGTTATATCAACGTTACCAGAGAATAGAGCAACCTTGTTTTCAATAATTTCTGTGCGATTTGCTTCTACCTTTATGTGGCCTTTTTCCATCAGTCTATCGCTACTGAACGAGACCGGTTCAGCACTACAAAAAGCCAAAGGAACGGCTAACGATGTGGAGGTGTCCTGAGCAAACGCGACGATAGGCAGTAGAGTCGCGAAAACGAGCAAGGCGCAGGTATTTTTCATGCGTTTAAAGGCGGCCTGTTAAATAAGATGATGCGTTTAACCCCGTGTAAGACGCTAAAGGTCTTTTTTAGTTCAGCGTTGTGTTAAAAGTGCTGAAAGCAGACGTTTAACATAGCAGCGCCCCATGTTGAGAGACTGCAAACGTTTTGATGTAGACTACAGCCGCACAATTCTAAGCACTTCTGTGCCAATTACCAACCGTTCGCCCAAAAAAATATCACAATAATGCGTCTTTTTAGGTTGAAGGAGAGCTTTTTGTGCACAATAAACCATTTACAATGGCAAATACGTCAAATATTGCTACTTCACTGTAGGCATGTTCTTGATATAGTTGTTATGACAATCACAAAGCCGATGTTGCCAAAGGTAACACTACAGGAGCGTAATTTAATGTCTTTTTGGGGTAAGGTTCTCGGAGCCCTCTTTGGTTTCATGTTTTTAAAATTCCCTGGCATCATTTTAGGGTTAGTAGTAGGTCACTTCTTCGATAAAGCCTACAGCCAAAATTTCGATAGAATGGGAGGCTTTGGCCGTCTTTTTAGCGATCAGAATACCCTTAAACAGCAGGCCGTATTTTTTCATAGTTTGTTTAGCGCCTTAGGACACCTTGCAAAGTCTGACGGGAAAGTGACAAACCGAGAAATTCAGATAGCCACCTCGCTAATGGACGAAATGCAGTTAACCGGAGATGCTCGCCGCGAGGCCCAAGACGCATTCAGAGAGGGTAAAGCACGAGACTTTCCGCTTACCGATATGCTTAAAGGCTTTTATGAGGCAACGCATGGTCGACGAGATATTCTTCAAGTGTTCATGGAGATATTAATTCAAGCGGCATTTGCAGATGGTCAGCTATCGCAAGAAGAGTATGTGGTGCTTGAGAAGATCGCTAAACCCCTTGGTTTTAGACGCCGTGACCTCGACTATTTAATTTCTATGTTTGAAGCTGAGCTTCGCTTTCGCCAGCGGGAAGGTCAGAAAGAAGGCCAGCGAGGACAAACAAACAGTAGACGTCAGCATTCACGCCAGCAGCAAGCGCCTTATTCAGCGCAGCAGACTCTTGATGATGCTTACCGTATTTTAGGGGTTAGCGCATCAGATGATGAAAAAACCATTAAGCGGGCCTACCGAAAGAGAATGTCAGAGCATCATCCAGATAAATTAATATCGAAAGGTTTACCCGAGCAGGCTATGGAGATTGCGAAGAGAAAAGCGCAGGATATTCAGTCTGCGTATGAGCTTATTAAACAGCGACGTGACTTTTAACATGGCGTGCCGAGGGAACAGAGTTTTAAACGGGGCCTTTAATGGGCTTGCTTTGAGGTTTTCGAATGCCAACGCTATTGTGAAATTTTCATGACTCAGACAACAAAACGGTTAACTTATGTTCCTGCCGCTAGCCAAGCGCATATTGATAACTTTATTGAGATGTTATGGCTGGAAAAAGGACTATCTGAGCATACCCAGCAAAGTTACCGAACCGACTTAAAAAAACTGGCGATTTACTTTAACAACGAGGGAGTTAAAGACCTCGCTGTGGTTACCACCGAGCAGCTGCAAGACTATCTTGCCTATCGCTACGATGAGGGCTTATCGAGTCGAAGTACGCAGCGAGCGTTAAGCGCGATTAGGTCGTTCTATATCTTTTTGATTGCCAAACAGGTTCGAGTGGATAGTCCGGTTTCTACTTTGTCCAACCCCAAAACGCCTAAAGCATTACCGACTTCTCTTAGCGAACAGCAAGTAGTGGATCTTTTGACTGCCCCCCTTACCGACGATCCTATCGAGTGTCGGGATAAAAGTATGCTTGAAGTGCTTTATGCCACAGGCCTTCGAGTAAGTGAGTTAATCGGACTGACGATGGATCAGATAAGCTTACAGCAAGGCGTGGTTCGCGTAGTCGGTAAAGGAGACAAAGAGCGATTGGTGCCCCTTGGTGAGGAAGCCATCGAATGGCTTTTGGTGTATATCAAAACGGCGAGGCCCATGCTGGCTACCAAGCAATCTGACGTGGTGTTTTTAAGTCGCCGAGGGCAGCAAATGACCCGGCAGACCTTTTGGCATCGAATTAAATATTATGCGGTGAAAGCGGGAATAGAGCAGCATTTGTCTCCCCACACATTAAGACACGCTTTTGCTACTCACCTTTTAAATCATGGCGCAGATTTAAGGGTGGTACAAATGCTATTAGGGCACAGCGATTTATCGACAACGCAGATATACACGCACGTTGCCACCGAACGACTGCAAACACTTATTCATAGTCATCACCCAAGAGGCTAGTAGTGGGTGATGAGTGATATCGTAAAGGTGCACAAAATCTAAGCACTGAAAGCTGTGAAGATGGCAAAAGCCGCGACCAACGGATACTCCCATCTACCTTATCCCCAACCGCCTGTGTTACGATTAACCAAATAAATGGGGTCAGATCTACATTTTTGTAATGCGTCGTTGGCACGTACCACATAAAATGCGTCAACGCCCTCCCATCATAAGCGGCTACGTGTGTCCAATTGGAGAAGTATAAAGTGAAAGTAGTAAAAAACATTGTAGTTAACGCCATTGCTGTTGCAGTTGTCATGATAAGTAGCGTAACTCATGCTGCTGCTGATAATGAAGCCATTCTGCAAAAACTTAATTCTGTCTTAGGGCTAGACGTAGAGTCTATTTCTGATTCGCCAGTACCAGGTTTGGTTCAAGTGTCTACCGACCGCGGATTTTTTTACGTAAGCGAAAACGGTCAGTTTCTTATTCAAGCTCGCGTGTTAAATATAGATGAGGGCATGAGAAATGAGACTGAGGAGGCAATGGCGACCTTGAGACTGCAAGGTGTGGAAAAAATGGAAGCGTCGTCTATTACATTTAAAGCCAAGAATGAGAAGCATGTAATTTCTGTATTTACTGATATTACCTGTGGTTATTGCCGTAAGCTGCACAACGAAATTGACGAGTTAAACGATAGCGGCATTACGGTGAATTATTTAGCCTTTCCTCGTTCAGGGTTAGATAGTGAAAATTATGAAGATATGGTGTCTGTGTGGTGTGCTAAAAATCCACAGCAAGCCCTAACCAGTGCGAAAGCCGGCGATGATGTTGTATCGGCTTCGTGTAAAAATAAAGTGGCTGAGCAATATCAGTTAGGTAAGAAGCTTGGTGTAAACGGTACGCCTAATATCATCTTACCTGATGGCTCACTGATCCCTGGCTATCAGCCAGCATCACTCATCATCAAAGCCATTGAGCAAGCTGATTAATACATCAAATAGAATTGATTTTTAAGTCAGCCCATGCTGAGCGGCAAGTGTAAGGGCACATCGGCTTTATTGAATCCTTGTACCCTTTTCAACGTCTGCGTTAGTATTAATGCCTCGAAACAACGCTTGATTATTTAGTGGTACCCCATGATATTGCCTATTGTGCGCCGAGAGTTAAGCCCAGCAATGCTTAGTTCACAGTTACACCCTGTTATCGATAGAATTTATCGAGGCAGGCAAGTTAATCATACCGATGAACTTGAAAACGGCCTTAAAGGGCTTACCCATTACAAAGGGCTAAAAGGAATAGAAACCGCAGCGGCGCTGCTTGCTGATGCAATAGAGCAGAATAAGCGTGTTATTACTGTGGGAGACTTCGATGCCGATGGGGCAACGAGTATCGCCGTGTGCTTGTTGTCAATGGGGTTAATGGGCTTTAATAATATCGATTATTTGGTTCCTAACCGATTTGATTTTGGTTACGGGTTGAGTGTGCCTATCGTCGATGTGGCCATAGAGCGCGATGCCGATGTGATTGTTACCGTCGATAATGGTATTTCCTGTATCGACGGTGTTACTCATGCCAAAGAGAAAGGTTTAAAGGTAATCGTTACCGACCATCATTTGCCTGGCGATATACTTCCGCCTGCTGATGCCATTGTTAACCCGAACCAACCTGGCTGTACCTTCCCATCAAAAAATTTGGCCGGTGTTGGCGTTTCTTTTTACATTATGCTGGCCATTAAGGCTGAGCTACAGCAACGGGGTTACTTTGAACGCCACGGTGTAGTGCCCCCCAACTTAGCCACATTACTTGATATTGTTGCAGTAGGCACGGTGGCCGATGTGGTGGTTCTCGATAAAAATAATCGAATTCTGGTCCACCAAGGCTTACAGCGCATACGTGCCGGTAAATGCCGACCGGGTATAAAAGCGCTGGTGGAAGTGGCTAATAGAGAGTGCTCACATCTGACGTCTACCGATTTAGGATTTGTGGTGGGGCCACGTTTAAACGCTGCTGGGCGTTTAGACGACATGTCTCAAGGCATTGCCTGCTTGCTAGAAGAGGATAAGATTCAGGCCAGAATGATTGCAGCTGAACTTGACGCGTTAAATAAAGAGCGTCGGGAAATAGAGACCGGCATGAAGGCGCAGGCCGAACAAGCAATTGAAAAAATGTCCATTGATGAAGGCGATATGCCAGCAGCGCTGGTCGTATACCGCGAAGACTTCCACCAAGGCGTCATCGGCATTGTGGCAGGGCGATTAAAAGAAAAGTATTTAAAACCCGTTATTGCCTTTGCTCACCAAGACGAGGCGGTAATTAAAGGTTCGGCCCGCTCTATTCCAGGTGTGCATATTCGAGACGTGCTTGATGAAGTTAACACCCGTTACCCCAATGTTATCGATAAGTTTGGCGGCCACGCGATGGCAGCAGGGCTGAGTGTGCCCGTAGATAAGCTTGCAGAATTTGAACAAGCCTTTGTGGAAATTACTCAATCTCACATGGATAAACTCGACACTGCGCATGCGCTGTTATCCGACGGAGACTTGGGCTCAGAGGAGTTATCATTGCCGTTTGCTCATCTGCTGCGCCAAGCCGGGCCCTTCGGGCAAGGCTTTGAATCGCCGCTTTTTGATGGTGAGTTTCAGTTAGTGGATCAGCGACTGGTAGGGCAAAAGCACCTTAAAATGGTTGTTAAGTCAAAAGAGGGCCGGGAAATTGATGCCATTGCGTTTAATGTTGATTTAACAACGTGGCCAAATGCCATGGTGAAAAATGTGCATATTGCCTATAGACTCGATATTAACGTGTTTCGAGGCCAGGAGTCTGTACAGCTTATTATTGAGCAGATTGAAGCTGCATAGCTGCTGTATCTGTTGATTACGTTTTTGCCACTAGCACTAAGCTTGTATGAGTAAAGCATGCATAAAAGGTTGCTAAAGATGAAAAGTGAAAGAGAAAAGCTTGTAGAAAAGCATAGCAAGCTTAACCAAACGGACCACGCCAAAGTGGTGTCTCACGTTCAACGGGAAGAAAAAGACGTTGAATGGATCCGACACACTATTATGCTAGAAGGCATTGATGTGCCCTTTATTTATCGGCGCAAGCGCAATTATAAATCACTCACAGGTGCTAGGGTCAACCTAACCTACTATCGACACGTTGAAGAGGTTGCCGGCATGGAGTTTGAAACCATGAAAGTGGTTCGGATAAAACGCAGTTAATTCCGTTAAGTGAGTTAACACAGTGAATTCAAATCAAATACAAGCTAAATGAATGCCAGATAAGGGCTTGAGGCAGATTAACGTATACACGTTGAAGACGTTACGGTTGAGTGAAAAATAATGAATAGTGAATGGTTAACTGCGTACGTACTCCACCGTCGTCCTTATCGAGAAACCAGCTACATTGTGGATTTTTTCACCCTAGAAGAAGGTCGGGTAAGCGCTGTAGCAAAAGGCGTTAAAAATAGTAAATCAGACAAGAAAAGTTTGTTGCAGCCTTTTCAAGCGCTGCGCCTTCAGTTGAGTGGCAAATCGGAATTAAAAAACTTACGCCACGTAGAAAGTACTGCTCCTTCCATTATTCTACCGGGTACAACCTTATTTTGTGCTATGTATGTCAATGAGCTTTGCAATCGCATTATGCCCATTGGGTTAGCAAGCGATCTGGTTTTTGAGGCTTATCAAGACGCCCTTGTGTCATTGAGTGAGCAAGGCGACGTAGAGATAACGCTGCGTCAATTCGAGTTTGCCATTCTTGATGAAATGGGGCTACTTCCCGATTTTACCTTTGATGTAGAATACGAACGTCCTGTAGAAACGTCTCGCCAGTACAATTTTCAAGCAGAGGCTGGGTTTGTGGTTATTCCTGAAGACGTATTACATCTTAAAGGGTTTCCAGGAGAAGCTTTACTAGACCTTGCACACGGTGAGTTCACACCACTGAGTAAACGAGTGGCGAAAGTCCTTTGTCGTGATTTACTGCGGCCATTAATTGGCGACAAACCGCTAAAAAGTAGAGAGCTTTTTAGCCGCATGGCGCCTAAGCGCGAGTGAAATCTCTTTTAATAGCGGAGTTCAGACATTATTTTCTGTTAACACAAGCCGTTAGCAAGCTAACTATCAGCGAAAATTTGATACACTTCACTCGTTAAACAATCACTTATTAGGCAGGTATATGAGCTCAATTTTGTTAGGCGTAAACATTGATCACATTGCAACACTGAGAAATGCACGAGGTACACACTATCCCGATCCTGTGCATGCAGCAGACATTGCGGAGCGCGCGGGCGCCGATGGGATAACGGTTCACCTTCGTGAAGATCGCCGACACATCAAGGATAGAGATGTAAGAATTCTTGCTCAAACTATCAATACACGTCTAAATTTAGAAATGGCAGTCACCGATGAAATGCTGGCTATTGCAGAAGAAGTGAAACCCGTGTTTTGCTGCCTTGTGCCTGAAAAGCGCGAAGAGCTTACTACAGAAGGGGGCCTTGATGTAGCGGGTAACCTAGATGTTATGAAAGCGGCCTGTGAGCGCTTAGCCGCGTCTAATATTCAGGTTTCACTATTTATCGATGCAGACAAAGCACAAATTGATGCAGCAGTAGCATGCAAAGCGCCTTTTATCGAAATTCACACGGGTCAATACGCCGAGGCAGAAAGCGAGCAGCAACAAGAAATAGAGCTCGCTCGATTGGTAGCAGGTATTGAGTATGCTGATAGCTTGGGCCTAAAAGTAAATGCCGGACACGGTTTGCACTATCACAACGTTAAACCTATTGCCGCAATTAAGCAGCTAGTAGAGCTTAACATTGGGCACGCCATTATTGCCCGCGCCGCGTTTGATGGCTTGCACACTGCCGTTGCCGACATGCGCAAGCTTATGTTGGAAGCAAGAGCCGGTATTTAATGCACTGTGGTACGAGGGGTGTTTATTTTGCATTAGCGCTTAGCGTTGAGTCAGCGCTTAGCATCTGCTAATACCTATTATTTGGTTTTATGAAAAAGGAAAGTTGAGTGGCCATAGCAGGGTTAGGCACCGACATTGTTGAAATTGTGCGCTTAGGTAAAGACGAGGGAGCAATGCTGCGGCTTGCCAAACGCGTGTTAACCGCCAGCGAACTTAAGGAGTTTGAACAGCACCGTACACCACAGCGATTTTTAGCCAAGCGTTTTGCAGCGAAAGAAGCGGCAGTAAAAGCGTTGGGTACAGGTATTGGCAATGGGATCAGCTGGCAGCATATAGAGGTTCAAAACAACGAGTTGGGTGCGCCTACACTTGCGTTTAATGGTGAGTTTGCCGCCCAATGCGCTACGCGAGGAATAACCAATAGCGTTATTAGCATTTCTGACGAACAGCATTATGCTGTTGCTACGGTTATTCTTGAATCAGCATAAAATATAATTTCCTTACGGAGCTATCCTTGTCAAACCCCAACAAGCCTGCAAAAGGCAAAAAACAAAATGGGCTGTTCAATACCACAACGCTGAAGCGTAAAACCAGCGCTAATGCACAAGTGGCGAACCTGCGTTTTTCTGATAAAACCCAGGCATCTAAAACCAAGGTCTCTAAAGCCAAAGCCACTAGCTCTGCTGCCTCAAACCCCGCAGCATCTGGAAATAACTCCTCTTTAAACAGTTCTCCCAGTCAAAAGCACACACAACTTCTTATAGAAAGTCTTGATTGGATGGGGCAGGGAATAGCGCGAACTACGCCGGTGCATTTTGTAGAGGGCGCACTGCCTGGTGAAACCTGTGATATCAGCGTTTTACAAGCGAAAAAGAATGTGGTTAACGCTAAAGCGACTGCGATAACTCATCCATCTTCTATGAGAGCAACGCCATTTTGCCCTGTGTTTGACCAATGCGGCGGGTGTCAGCTCCAACATATAGACGCTCAATATGCCCTAACAGAGCGAGATAATGCGCTTAAGTCGATGATGGTGCGCCAGTTGGCGATGGAAGACGGCGTGTGGCAAGCTCCCCTTTCTGGCGCAAAACCGGCCTATAGACGAAAGGCGCGTTTGGCAGTAGACGCAAGACGAATGGATAAGCTCAAGCTCGGTTTTCGGTCACAGGCGAGTAACGAGATCGTTGATATTACTTCTTGCCCCGTACTTACTGATGAGTTAAGCCGCCTAATTACGCCCCTACGGGCAGTATTATCCAGCTGTGAAAGCACAAAATGGATAGGGCATATTGGCCTACTTGCAGGCGATAATGTGTGTCAGGTAACCATTAAGCATGTAAAAGCCATCAGCCACGAGTTGTATAATGAGCTCATCGTGTTTGCTAAACAAGAGCGCATTAATGTGGTCCTAGAAAACAAGAAAGGACGATGTAACATACTGCATCGCCAAGCCACGCTGACGATGAGTAGTTTTGATGAATTTACGTTAAGCCCAGCGCCCAACGATTTTGTGCAGGTAAACAAGTACGTTAATAACCAGATGATAGAGCAAGCACTGAATTGGCTAGCGCCAAAGCCACAAGAGCGAATAGCAGACTGGTTTAGCGGGTTGGGTAATTTTACCTTGTCAATTGCAAAGCGCGTCGCCGTTGTTCAGGCAGTTGAAGGTGTAGCTGAAATGGTGCAGCGAGCAAGAGATAATGCGCAACAACAGGGCGTACATAACATTGAGTGGCTGCATTTAGACTTAAGCAATAATAAAAACGTAAGTGATGCGCTTAATGGCGGCTTTGATAAAGTCCTGCTAGATCCTTCAAGAGAGGGGGCCTTAATCGTTTGTCAGGCATTAGTTAATGCGAAACCAAGCACAATAGTGTACGTTTCTTGCAACCCAAGCACCTTTACAAGAGATGCAAATGTATTGATACAAGGAGGGTACTTGATGAAAAAAGCAGGGGCAGTGGAAATGTTTCCTTATACCCATCATATGGAAATGATGGCTCTTTTCACACGTTAGCAGTTGCAGTGAGTTACGGATATGGTATCAACAAGAAAGGTACACGAAGCCCACAGGCCTCCCTTTGAGGCGTGGTTGGATAGTTTAGGGCTTCAACGTCATACGAAAGAAAAGCTACGAGCGGTGTCTGCTGTCCCCGAGCGGCTGCTTGTGGGTCAAGAAATGGTGGAAATACTCTGCCAACTCAATATGGACGACATAACGCTTCAGGCCGCCCTCGTCTTTCCCTATTGCGAACAGCACGTTCTCAATGAAGACGATATTAGCGATGAGTTTGGCACTGAGATAAAAGAGCTCATTGTTGGCGTGCGCAGAATGGACGCGATTAAGTCTCTTCATGCACGTAGGTTGAGCGGCAAAGAGCACGCAGATTCTTCAGATGAACAACACACAGATAGTATTCGCAGAATGCTGCTGGCCATGGTCGAGGACGTGCGCGCCGTCGTAATTAAAATGGCAGAGCGAATATGTGCGTTGCAGCAGGCCAAATCTGCCGATGAGGAAACGCGCGTTATGGTGGCTCGAGAATGCGCTAGCATTTATGCACCGTTGGCGAATAGATTAGGTATAGGGCAACTAAAGTGGGAGTTAGAAGACTTAGCTTTTCGCTATCTTCATCCGGTTACCTACAAACAAATCGCCAAGCAGCTTGATGGAAAACGAAAAGAGCGTGCTGAGTACATCGATTCCATAGTTGACGATTTGCAGCAAATGATGAATACCGAAAATATCCGCGCAGAGGTGTACGGTAGACCAAAGCACATATTCAGTATTTGGAAAAAAATGCAGAAAAAGCGGCTCACCTTTGAGCAGTTGTTTGATATTCGTGCGGTGAGAATTATTGCTGACAGGTTACAAGATTGCTATGCCGCCCTTGGCACAGTTCACGCCAACTACAGACATTTACCGACGGAATTTGATGACTATATCGCTACCCCAAAACCTAATGGCTATCAATCTATTCACACCGTTGTGGTTGGCCCAGAGGGCAAGCCAATAGAAATTCAAATACGCACTCAGCAAATGCATCAAGATGCTGAATTGGGTGTTGCTGCTCATTGGAAGTACAAAGAGGGCAGTACGGGCAAGCAATCTGGTTACGATGAACGAATAAACTGGCTGCGTCGTATTTTAGCGTGGCAAGAAGAAGTGGCAGAGTCTGGCGACTTAGTGGAGGAGATTCGCAGTCAAGTCTTTGATGATAGAGTGTATGTGTTCACTCCAAAAGGTGATGTTATTGATTTACCTCAAGGAGCGACGCCTCTAGATTTTGCTTATTACATTCATAGTAATGTAGGGCACCGCTGCAACGGAGCAAAAATTAATGGCAGGATCGTGCCTTTTACTTACTTGCTGCAAAGTGGCGATCAGGTGGAAGTGCTCACTGGAAAAGACCTGAACCCAAGTAGAGATTGGATGCATCCTGGTTTAGGGTATGTTCATTCTTCTCGGGCACGAGCTACCATTCATTCATACTTTAAAAAACAGGACAGAGAAAAGAACCTTGCCGCTGGTAAAGAACTGCTTGAGCGAGAATTGAATCGAGCCCATTTATCAACGAAAGTCCCATCTGAAGCCTGTGAAAAGTTCAATTTACAGACGAAAGACGACCTCTACACTGCAGTAGGGGCAGGCGATGTAAGGGTGATGCAAGTTGTTAATTTCATTCATCACTTACAAGAGCCACCTCAGGCAGAGCCCGAGATTAGCCCTAAAGTTAAAACACGCAAAACCGCTGCTGGAACGGGTAAAAAAGATGCTGTCGTTGTGCAAGGCGTTGGTCACCTGATGAGTCAATTGGCGAACTGCTGTAAGCCTGTACCAGGTGAGCCTATTATGGGGTATATCACACAGGGCAGGGGAGTGAGTGTTCACAAAGAAAGCTGTGATCAATTGCAGAACTTGTTAGTTCAATACCCCGAACGTCAAATAGAAGTTAACTGGTCTCAAGAGCTCAAGGTGGGCTTTGAGACTGCGGTGGATATTCATTGCCACGACAGAACCGGACTACTTCGCGATATTACCACCGTGCTAGCAAACGAAAACGTGCCTTTGCTTGGGGTAAACAGTTTAAGTGATAAAAACCGCCAAACCGCGCTAATCACAATATCCATTGAAGTGCTCACGTTAGACAGCTTGTCTAAAGTCATCACTCGCCTACGTCAGTTAAAAGGAGTCAACGATGCACGACGTAAGCAAAGCTAACTTGCCTGGCGTGGCGCGTCTGTTGTCAATTATGGAAACGTTGCGCTCTGATGACGGCGGGTGTCCGTGGGATCAACAGCAGACCATGGAGTCGCTTACGCGGTTTACTATGGAAGAGGCGTATGAAGTTGTCGATGCTATAGCTAATGGCGATATAGACGATATTCGAGACGAGCTCGGTGACTTGCTGTTTCAAATCGTTTTTTACGCCCACATTGCACAAGAAGACGGGCAGTTTGATTTTGACGATGTGGCAACAGCCATTAGCGATAAGCTGGTACGTCGCCATCCTCATGTCTTCGCTCAGGAACAGGCCAGCGTAAATACCGGCGCCAAAACCAGTCAACCCGTCTTTTCTCAACAAGGATTATCTCAAGAAGGGCTATCTCAACAAGACTTATCTCAGCAGTGGGAGGCCATTAAGGCCCAAGAAAAAGCAGAGAGAAAAGCAGCAAAGCAGGCCAACACAGACAGCAGTCAGCCTCATCGAGCAAACAATGAGCCTCTTTTAGATAGTGTGCCTAAAGGAATGCCTGCACTGATGTACGCACAAAAATTGCAAAAAAAATGTGCCAAAGTAGGGTTTGATTGGCCAGATACACTGCCCGTGTTAGATAAAGTTGAAGAAGAGTTAGAAGAGGTTAAGCAAGAGCTTATCGCCACAACCCGAAACCAAGACGCCATTGAAGAAGAGATTGGCGATGCACTCTTTGCGATGGTGAATTTAGCTAGGCACTGCAACGTAGACGCGGATACCGCACTGCGTAAAGCCAGTATTAAGTTTGCAAAGCGCTTTACCGCGGTAGAGGAGCTGGCTCGAGCTCAGCATCACTCATTAACCGATTTATCGCTTGAAGAGATGGAGTCGCTATGGGTGAAAGTAAAAGCGAAGGAAAAATTGTAAAAAAGTAGCTAGATTTCAGCACTGTCATAACAAACCCATGCTACGCTTATACTATTATCGAATCGAAATTTGACCGTTGTTGAATCGTCAGTGTGCTGACTTGCTACTTTCACTCGTCACTGTCAGCGGTCTTAAGGGGGGGTTAATTGAGCGTTCGCATCATTAAAAAAGTGGGTAAGCCATTTTTCGCCGTTCTCGGTGCATTATTCACACTCTTAGGTGTCATTGGTGCTTTCTTGCCCGTTATGCCCACCACCGTTTTTCTCATTGGTGCACTTTATTGTTTTACACGCTCATCACCCAAGCTTGAGCGCTGGTTGTTGCAACACCCTCGTTTCGGTGAAACCTTGCGCGCATGGCGCGACAATGGCGCAATATCTAAACGGACAAAGTGTGTGGCGTGCTGCAGCATGCTACTAAGCTTCATCGTATTTTGTATATTCGCCAACGCGCCGCTTTATGCATATGCTGGCGTTGCGGTGTTTATGATCGCAGGCGCATACTTTGTTATATCTCGACCTGAATGCGCTAATGCTTAACGGTTTCTGCCCAATTTTTCATGACTAGACACCCACTCATTTGCGACAACGGCAGAACCCAGAGAGAGATCGCCGCATAGTACAGTTGCCGCAATGATCTCTGCGAGCTTATTTACCTTTCCTTTACCAGCACAGCCCAGTACGCTGAGGCACTCCTGTTGCGTTGCTAAGCCGGTTCCTCCGCCATAGGTCGCAACGATGAGCGATGGTATAGTAACTGAAAAGTAATAGTCGCCGTTTGGCAAAATTTCAGCATAGGTGAAGCCAGCAGATGACTCGGCAACATTCGCCACATCTTGACCGCAGGCAATGAATACCGCGGTAATACCATTAGCAAAGTGAGCGCCATTGTTAACACTGCCCGCCATTAGGGCTCCCATGTTGGAATACTGACGCTGCTTAAAAAGCGCTTCAGGCGGACAATGCATAATTTCTGTCATCAATTGCTTAGGCAAGGTGATTTCAGCAACAACCCGCTTACCTCTCGTGTGTAATGAGTTGAGGTGTGAGTGCTTCTTATCGGTGTCTAAGTTAGCGGCAAGTACAAAGTGGTCAACGTGCCCAGGATAGTTGTCTAGTACCCAGTCACACCCTGCTTTTGTTGCTTTACTTACCATATTCTGACCTGCTGCGTCACCACAGGTAAAGTTAAAGCGCAGCCAGCGCAGTTTTGATACTGCATATTGTTCGATGTCTCTAAGTTTTCCCACTGACGTGGTTTCTTCGCTTGCAACTTTTATTTGGTCAAAATTAGCCTCAATCCATTTTCCGAAGGCAAGCGCTTCTCGCGCGTCAACAAAAGCAAACATAGGCGCGCGCTGCATAGCATCATCTATCACGGTGGTTTTAATGCCGCCCGCTTCCCGAGTTAAACGCATTCCTCTACTGTAACTCGCCACTAACGTACCTTCGGTGGTAGCCATGGGCACATAAAACTCACCTTGTGCTGCTTCGCCATTGACCAACATAGGACCCGCAAAGCCGATAGGTACTTGCGCCACACCGGTAAAGTTTTCAATATTTCCAGCCAGAGATTTTGGCTCGAGAGAAAAATGACTCAAATGAGTAAACGAGGTTTTGGTTTCGTTTTCGATAAACTGTCTTCGTTTTTCGCTCATTTCACGGGTGTAATCAAGTGTTGGAGTGCGTGGTATCTTTGGCATAAATCAATCCTTTCTACGTTATGATTATAGTAGAAGCGCGTTATTTAAATGTGAACTGTTAAGGATTTATATATCCTAATCATTCATATCAATAGCAAAAGAAGAATAGCCCATTTCACTTTCGATGGCTTTCACCGCAAGTTGCGGGGTCGCAATCCAATCGGCATAGTTAAGAGGTCCGGGAATAAGAGGGTTATTGAGTTTATGTACCTGGCGTTTAGTGTCACTAAGCAGTTCATTTGCCAGTATGTGAGTGTCAAAACTATAAAAGATCTCTTCTAGCTCTCCCGATTGTATGAGCCTTATAAGACCAAGCCGGATCCTGTTGGCCAATTGCTGTCTATCAGAGCGTACAAAGAAATACTCGTAGTTAGGGTAACTAATAAGATGCTTCTCATCGACAGATAACAAGTTATTGTCAAAGTATTGAATGTCGTTGTGTATCTCAATAATATTTCGCGGAAAGCCGTCTACCACATTGCGCTCAACAAGGAGGTACATAGAACGAAACCATGTGCTCCAGTCTTCGCTAACTACGCCAAACCCATTTGCTTGTAGAATTTCAAAATCTGGCCAATCAGAACCCTGCACAAACTTCTTGGCTTTTAAACTTTCTACGGAAGTTATGCGTTCGAACTGTGCTTTTTCTTCTGTGTTTATTACGATAACGCGGTGGCCAGAATAACCACGCAGTAAAGGCAGGCGTATAGGAGTAAGCCTTAGCTCCCTCGACTTGCTTGTTACGCTCCACATTACATCAGCAGAGCCTTCAAGCAAGCTTCGCATTTGGCGGCTTTGGGACATCGGCTGTGGATGAAGGGATATGTTTACGTCGCCGAACTCTGAAGTGACCTCTAGAGCCCGTGATAACACTGATATTTGGTATTTTCCAAAGTCATCGTCCGCAAAGGCTTTAGCTATGACGACTGTGTCCACCGTAGTGCCTGTCTCATTGGATGCGTCATTATCCATCTCATGCACTGCTTCGTGAGCTGTATCGTAAGAGAAGGCTTTTACGGGGTAACACATAACACATGACGTGATGGCAAATGCCACAAGGTTTGTGATAATCAATGCAGTAACGCGATTCATGATTTGGTCGATATTTTGTCGTTGTTTAGAGTTATTGTTTTTGGTCAAAAATAAAGCGAATAAACGTTATAGTATATTTAATCGGAAGTCACCGTTTAAAGCAGAAAAAGTGTACATTTTTTCATTGTAGGGGTTCGCATTTGCCATAAAATCTGTATAATTCGCGCCCTGCCCAGTTACGCCCACCTTTGGGAAGGTGGAAGAATCGACCGGCTCGAAGGGGCCTTTGTGTTGATTTTATGGTGATTTCTGGTGTTCAGAAATCAGTAACGACGATATTATTCGGGTGATATTTAAATGAAAACTTTTGTTGCAAAGCCAGAAACGGTACAACGTGACTGGTACGTGGTTGACGCCACAGACAAAACACTGGGCCGTTTGGCTTCAGAAATCGCATTGCGCCTTCGTGGTAAGCATAAGCCAGAGTACACGCCTCACGTGGACACCGGTGATTACATCATAGTTATCAATGCTGACAAAATTACGGTTACTGGCCGTAAAGCGTTGAATAAAATCTATTATGCGCACAGTGGCTATCCAGGTGGTCTGAAAGAAACTAACTTTGAAAAGCTGCTTGCTTTCAAACCAGAAATGGTTATTGAGAAAGCAGTGAAAGGAATGCTGCCAAAAGGTCCGCTAGGCCGTGCAATGTTCCGTAAAATGAAAGTTTACGCTGGTGCAGAACACTCGCACGCAGCACAGCAACCACAAGTTTTGGACATCTAAGGGGCAATCGACATGGCAGATACTCAATACTACGGCACCGGCCGCCGCAAAAGTTCTACCGCTCGTGTGTTCTTGCGTCCAGGCTCAGGTAACATTCAAGTAAACAAACGCGCTCTAGATCAGTACTTCGGTCGTGAGACTGAGTGCATGGTTGTTCGTCAGCCTCTAGAACTTGTAGAAATGCTAGAAAAGTTTGATCTATACATCACTGTTAAAGGTGGTGGTTCAAACGGACAAGCTGGCGCAATTCGTCACGGTATCACTCGTGCTCTTATGGAGTATGATGAAGCGTTGCGTCCTGCACTACGTAAAGCTGGCTTCGTTACTCGCGACGCACGTCAGGTTGAACGTAAGAAAGTGGGTCTACACAAAGCACGTAAACGTCCACAATTCTCAAAACGTTAATTCACGTTTTTTGTTTTGCAAAAACCCGGCTCTGCCGGGTTTTTTATTGCCTGTAAGATATTGAGCAAAATAAAAAAGGTTTAATTTCCTCTGCTTTTTAGGGGCTATTCAAGGTAAAACCCTGATTTAAAGCACTTATCACCTATTTTGCCGTCAGCTTCGATGAATTAAATTTATGCTTAAATACCAGTAAAACCTTGTGTTTATAAGGGCTTTTCTTTTATCATTTGCAGTCGAAAAATTGAATAACTTTCGTGGAATCGTAAAACAGCGTGTTTTGCTGTTTATTCACTCTCACGACAAGCCATATGATGCGGTAATACAGGCGAGATAAAACCAGTATAAGCCTTTTTAAATGGCATCATAATTATCCAAACCTGGAGAAATGTGGATGAGCAATGTATCTGTAGATGCAACAAAGTCTGCACACAACGAAAATCAGCCTGAGAACAACACCCGTCGTCGGTTTTTGACCGTTGCCACGTCGGTAGTTGGCGGTGTGGGTGTCGTTGGTGCTGCAGTGCCTTTTATTGCGTCCTGGAATCCAAGTGCCAAAGCGAAAGCTGCCGGTGCTGACGTTGAAGTTGATATCAGCGGGATTGAGCCTGGACAGTTAGTGCGTGTAATGTGGCGAAGCAAACCCGTGTGGATTGTGCGTCGTACCCCTGAGCTGCTAGAGGCATTAGGCGGACACGAAGATCAGCTTAAAGATCCAAATTCAGAAGCCGAGCAGCAACCTACGTTTGCACAAAACCGCTTCCGCTCCATGAAAGAAGAATACTTAATCTTGGTGGGTATTTGTACTCACCTTGGATGCTCTCCACAGCATCTTAAAGACGGTGCGTTTGAAGAATACGTTGAAGGTGTACCTGAAGGTTTCTTTTGCCCGTGCCACGGTTCTAAGTTTGATATGGCAGGCCGCGTATTTCAAAACGTACCTGCACCATTAAACCTGGTAGTGCCGCCTTATCAGTTCGTTGATGATACAAACATCATCATTGGTTCAGAAGCGGAGGCTTAATGATATGAATGCTTTTCTAGGTTGGATCGAAGACCGTCTCCCGGTGGGACGCGTTGCAAACATGCACGCTATTCAATACCCAGCGCCAAAAAACATGAACTTTTGGTATGTGTTTGGGTTTTTAGCCACTATTGTTCTGGTCAACCAAATAATTACTGGTATTTGGCTAACCATGAACTTTGTACCTTCAGCAGAGGGCGCTTTCGCTTCTGTTGAATACATCATGCGTGAAATCGATTACGGATGGATAATCCGTTATATGCACAGTACTGGCGCGTCAGCGTTCTTTATTGTTGTTTACATGCACATGTTCCGCGGAATGATATACGGTTCGTATCAAAAGCCACGTGAGCTACTGTGGGTGTTCGGTATGTTTATTTATCTTGCACTGATGGCTGAAGCCTTCATGGGCTATGTACTTCCATGGGGACAAATGTCTTACTGGGGTGCTCAGGTAATCGTTTCATTATTCGGTGCCATTCCGGTAGTGGGTCCTGACCTCGTTATTTGGTTACAGGGCGACTATGTTATTTCAGGCGCCACGCTAAACCGATTCTTCGCCTTGCACGTTATTGCATTGCCATTAGTCATCGTCATACTTGTGTTCTTGCACATTATTGCGCTTCACGAAGTAGGTTCT
This sequence comes from Alteromonas ulvae, assembly GCF_048987005.1. Lineage (GTDB taxonomy): Bacteria > Pseudomonadota > Gammaproteobacteria > Enterobacterales > Alteromonadaceae > Alteromonas. The sequence continues at coordinate 849,502 of NZ_CP185261.1, forward strand.
AATAACCCTGATGGCGTAGCCATTAAGCACAAGAAAGGCTCACTGCCAGAGTCAGAGAAAACGAAGTACAAAATTCACGAGTACTACACTAGCAAGTATGACATTGCTGACGACGTTCTACCGTTCTTCCCTCACATTGTGTTGAAGGATATGGTGGCGTTCTGTGTATTCTTGGCGCTATTTACTTACGTATTGTTCTTTGCGCCTGAAATGGGCGGTAAGTTCCTCGAACACCCTAACTTTGAAATTGCTAACCCTCTGAAAACGCCAGAGCATATATTCCCAGTGTGGTATTTCACGCCATTCTACGCAATTTTGAAAGCAGTACCTGACAAACTGTTTGGTGTACTTGCTATGTTTGGCGCTATAGCTGCATTGTTCGCAATGCCGTGGGTAGACCGTGGTCGCGTCAAATCATGGCGCTATCGTTGTGGTTTACACAAAGTGAACCTTATCGTGTTCGCGATTGTGTTTATCTTCCTGGGTTACCTAGGTGGTACGCCACAAGAGAACTGGAAAATCATTGCGTCACAGGTTGCTACAATCATGTACTTTGGTTTCTTCATTGCATTGTTCTTGTACAGCAAAAACGAAAATACTAAACCTGTGCCAGAGAGGATCCCTAAATGAAAAAAATGATGTGCTTTTTAGCATTCTTTCTACCTGGCGTCGCGATGGCGGCAGGTGGGAACGTGCATCTAGACGAAGCGCCAATTGACTTGTCAGATAAGGCGTCACTACAGCGCGGTGCGCAGTTGTTCATGAACTTCTGTTCAGGCTGTCACTCAATGAAGTATCAACGCTATCAGCGTTCATTCACTGATTTGGGTATTCCAGACGAGTTGGGCGAAGAGTATCTGCAGTTTACCGGCAAGAAAGTGTCTGATTATATGACGCGCGCTATGCCTGAAGATGCCTCAGCACAGTGGTTCGGTGCTGCGCCACCTGATCTAACGCTAGTAGCTCGTGTTCGCGGTACAGACTGGATATACACCTATTTGCGTGCATTCTATGTGGACGAAAGCAGACCGTTTGGTGTTAACAACACTGTATTCCCAGAAGTGGGTATGCCTCATGTTCTACAACCTCTTCAAGGCACGCCAACGCGTACTTATGAAGAGCAAATGGTAGACGGCGAGATGGTTAAGCGTTATGTGGGTATCAAATCTGACGGAACTGGTTCAATGTCTCCGGATGAATATGACCAAGCCGTTGGCGATATCGTGAACTTTTTGGAGTACACCGGCGAGCCAGCTAAACTTGAGTCGCACAAAATCGGTAAATGGGTACTTATCTTTATTGCCGTATTGTTTGTGTTTGTTTACTTGCTCAAGAAAGATTACTGGCGAGAAGTGCACTAATCGCACAGATTTATGTATAATACCAAAAGGGGGCATCTCGCCCCCTTTTTTGGCATTTGTAATTCGCTCATTGTAACGGTGAGCTTTAACTTGTTTCTCGACGGAGGAAATTGAATGGCCGTAGCCGCGAATAAACGTTCTATCATGACGTTGTTCTCTGACACAATTGATATTTATAGCCACCAGGTTCGTATTGTGTTGGCAGAAAAAGGTGTGGGTGTTGAAATCAGCTACACAGATCCTAGTAACTTATCTGAAGATCTGTTGGAGTTAAACCCATACGGTACGGTACCCACTCTTGTTGATCGTGAACTCGTACTTTATAAGTCTCACATCATCATGGAATACCTTGATGAGCGCTTCCCGCACCCACCATTAATGCCGGTATACCCAGTATCCCGTGGTACAAGTCGTTTAATGATGCATCGCATCGAGCAAGATTGGTATTCACTTGCTGCACGAATTTTCCGCGGTGAAGGTGATGTTGAGTCCTCGCGCAATGAACTTCGTGAAGCTATTCTATCTTTAGCGCCTGTTTTTGCTGAAATGCCTTACTTTATGAGTGAAGAGTTCAGCTTGGTGGATTGCTATCTAGCACCGCTTCTCTGGCGTTTACCTGCATTAGGCATTGAGCTTAGTGGTACAGGAAGCAAAGAAATTACTACTTACATGAACCGTCTTTTCTCTCGCAGTTCGTTCAAAGCATCTTTGACTGACCAAGAGCGCGAGATCCACAATCCATTATGACATCTATGACGTCAAACCAGCCCTATCTACTTAGGGCTTTTTATGAATGGATAGTGGATAACGATATGACGCCATACGTTGTTGTTAATGCAACAAACGAATTGGTTGAAGTTCCGCAAGAATTTGTTAAAGATGGCCAGATTGTACTTAATGTGTCACCGAGTGCCTGCGTTGGTTTTAACCTTGATACAAACGGATTGTCTTTTCAAGCGCGTTTTGGGGGGCAACCTCGTCGTCTTAGCATGCCCTGCGAAGCGGTAATTGCCATTTACGCACGGGAGAATGGCGCGGGTACTGTATTTGCCACAGAAGAAGACGTAGCTCTTTCTGACGCTATGGAATCGGCAGAGCCTATCTCAAACGAGCCAGAACCAACAGGGCCAACATCCATTGAAGATGCTGATTCTTCTGCCTCATTTGATGCGCCTGTGCCACCTAAAAAGGGTAAGCCTACGCTAAAGGTGATTAAGTAGCATTAGCGAAAACTATCAGCCCGGAATAGGTCGGACTATTTAGAAGCCGCAGTATCATTTAATACTGCGGCTTTTTTGTCTACGGCAGTTCTTTTTGTTAAAGCGTTAAGTCACAACTGCTACTCTTTAGGTAGTAAGGTTAACTTGCCGAAGACATCAGCATCGATGTATCCACGGTTTTTGTCACCGTTTACCGCCTGTATCTCATGAGAGCCCATAAAATGCTCACGTGCTTCACTGCCATCATTATCACAGTAGGCCAGCATGAAACCAATAACTCGATGTTCATCCAACACTAATGGGGTGTTGTTGCTATTTTCTTGGTAACTGTTGGGAAAGAGTTTAATCGCCACTTCCCAGATAATGTTATAAGGGGGCGATGTTTGTCGCTGCCATCGGCTTGTAAGATGCTCTGTGTACAGGTGGGGTTTTCTGTCGGGCCCAAAGTCGGCGGCTTGGTTATCAAGGCCTATGTGATAGGCAAATGCGGTATGGTTAAATTGATGATTGCCACCAGAGGCGTCGCTATCTATAAATACCTCTAGCGCATCATCATCCCAATATTTTTTAGTGGGGTTAGGGTGAGTGTCAATGAGCACATCATCGCTAATATCAGCCTGCAAATATAAATATTGTTCATCCCACAATAATCGATAGCGGCCTGTAAAGTCGTTATCTGATGTGGGAAGCGTTCCATCCATTAAATGGGGCATATCGTGCCATGTAGCTTTATTCCAAGCATCCTCTGATACACCGTCAATGTGAATAGGCGTTGACGTGTAGTTAACGTCGGTAGCTTCAACCGATATGGGGATAAGTAAACCAACTGCTAATATTATGCGTTTCATGAGTATATCCCTGAATGGCTGAAAATCTTATTTTGGCGCTACACCAAAAACAGAGTGGCGGTACCTAAGAATGCAAAAATACCCACCACATCTGTGATGGTGGTTAAAATGACGCTTCCCGCAAGTGCTGGATCTATCTTCAATCGTTTCATTATCATGGGCAGTGTAGCGCCGGCTAATGCAGCCGCAATCATATTAACAAGCATAGCAAATGCAATGATGACACCTAGCATATAGTCTTGTTTCCACAGTGCGATGACAGACGCTATTAATACCGCCCAAATAATGCCGTTTAACACACCAATGGCAATCTCTTTGCTGATCAGCCAGCGGGAGTTATTCGCGTTTACATGGCCTAATGCCATACCGCGAATAACAAGAGTGAGTGTTTGGTTACCTGCAACACCACCCATGCTAGGCACAATGGTGTTTAAAATAGCGAGTACAGCCAAAGCGCTTAAAGTGGCTTCAAATAAGTCGCTCACCATTGCTGCCATCAATGCCGTGGCTAGGTTCACCGCTAGCCACACTGAACGTCTCTTGGTACTTTGCATAACAGGGGCAAAGGTATCTTCATCGTCGTCTAGACCCGCCATACTCATCATGGAGTGTTCGGCGTCTTCGCGAATAATATCAACCACGTCATCAATAGTGATTCGCCCGACGAGGCGATTATTTTCATCAACAACAGGTGCTGAAAGCCAGTTATAGCGTTCAAATAGGCTCGCTACTTCATCGTCTGGCATGTTAACCGGAATAGCTTCCGACTCTTCATCCATCACATCAGAGACTTTGTCGCTAGTGTCTGCGGTGAGAAGCCGTGTTACTGGTACGATACCCACGAGGTTATCGGTGCGATTGACCACATAAAAGGTATCGGTGTTTTCTGGCAGCTCGCCCTTGAGGCGGATGTAACGTAACACCACATCAATAGTGACGTCGGGACGCAAGGTGATAGTGTCGGTATTCATGATGAAGCCGGCAGTTTCTTCACCATAAGATAATGCTTGTTCGGCGCGCAATCGGTCTTGTGCGTCCATGGAGTCTAGGATGTCGAGAAGGACAGTTTCTGGCAGGCTGCTAAGGGTCTCTGCCAAGTCATCGGTGTCCATTTCTTCAAGCGCGTCCACCACGTTTGCAGGCAGCATTTTAGTAATTATGCCGTTACGAACATCGTCGGACAGTTCTTCTAAAATATCGCCGTGAAAATCGCCGTCAATCAACTCCCATAGCTCGTCACGGGTGCGGCTTGGGCTAGACTCTAAAATGTGGGCAACGTCAGAAGGAGGAAGTTCAAGCAGGAGCTTTCTAACCGACACAAACTGACCATTACTCAGTGCATTGTTGAGGGTTCGCAATTGAGTTTGTACATATTTAGAAACGAGAGCTTCTGCCATGAAAAGCGATTCCTAACCAAGAGTGTGCAAAAAGAAAGCGCAACTTGCGCCATAGGCAATGACTAAGTAACTATGAGTTTATAGGATAGCGTATTTACCTTAGCAGTGTAACGATAAATACATTGTTTTAGAATGAGTTTCTCACTGTTAGAGGTTATGCTAGCGGCCTTGTCTGCAGTTACATCATTGGTTTTCTTAGCGCTCAGCCAGCGGCCGAAGAGCAGCGGGTTTGTGGTTAAGCCAATGAGATTATTCGTCTTCGTTAAAGCGTCCTTCGATGAGTTTCTCGATAGCGGCTAAGGCGTTTTCTGCATCATTGCCTTCAACAATTACGTTAACCTGCTCACCTTGATGGCTTTCAAGCATCATCAACCCAAGTACGCTACTAGCGTCGGCCTGTTTATCACCCTTTTCAAGAATTATTTTGGCATCAAACTGATTGGCAAGCTGCACCAGTTGGGTTGCCGCTCTTGCGTGAAGGCCAAGTTTATTGACAATTGTCAGTGTTTTATCAATAGTCACTCTTAGTTACGCTCTCTTTCAACAATATAAGTGATTAATTTAGCTCTCTGTGACGTATTTGTACATCCGGATGAATTTCACCAAATGTTTTTGATAACGTCTGCGCAATATAGACAGAGCGGTGCTGTCCACCAGTACAGCCGATGGCTACTGTGACGTAGCTTCTATTATTCCGTTCAAGATGAGGCAACCAGGTGGTAATTAAGTTTTGAATTTGCCAAACAAACTTAGTCACTACAGGTTGTGAACCAAGAAATACTTCCACAGGCGCATCTAGACCCGTTAAATGTCGCAAGTCAGGTTCCCAATGAGGATTGGGCAAAAAGCGGGCATCAAATACATAGTCAGCGTCTTTTGGTATTCCATGCTTAAAGCCAAAAGATTCAAAGACCAGTACCAGACGAGAGCTTTTTTTACCTAGTATTCGCTCGCGAATAATTTCGGCCAGTTGATGTATGGTGAGCTTATCTGTGTCTAAGTAAAGATCAGCGCGCTCAACAATGGGTCCCAATAAGGTTGACTCGGCTCTAATGGCTTCAGACAGCGACTTATTCAATTTAGCAAGGGGATGTAAGCGCCTTGTCTCACTAAAACGCTTAACTAACACATCGTCACTGGCATCAATATAAACGATTGTCATCGACCAAGAAGAGGGAAGGTAGTCTAATATTTCTACCAAATCGTTGGGGTTCTTTGGCAAGTTACGTACGTCAATACTCACCGCTACCTGATCGTATTCATCAACCACCGTATGGGTGAGTGTTGGTAGTAAATTTACGGGAATATTATCGACACAATAATAGCCCAAATCTTCGAGCGCTCTTAACGCCACAGACTTTCCTGAGCCTGAACGACCACTGATAATGATCAGCTTCACCGATATTTCTCCCTAAAACAAAAATATAACGACAACCTCAATGTACCTTTAAAAATGGTTATTTACATACCTAGTGCTGAAATAATATCTTCGTTCGTTTTGGCTCTGCGTATCGCTTTAACCGTATCTTTATCGCTGAGTTTGCCAGCGACCGTGGCCAAGGTTTGTAAATGTCCCTCTGTCTGTTCTTCAGGCACTAGTAGTGCAAAGAATATATCGACAGGCTTTTCATCGAGGGCGTCGAAGTTAATCGCTGGAATGCAGGTTACAATAATGGCCATAACGTGTTCTAAATTCGCTAAGCGACCATGAGGGAGCGCAATACCGTTACCTATTCCTGTACTGCCCATCCGTTCTCTCGATAGTAAACTATTTAACACGGTGATTTGGTCAATGCTGGCATTGTCTTGGGCAGCAATATCGGAAATAATTTCTAGCATTCGCTTCTTGCTATTGCACTGAACCGCACACTCGGTGCGGTCCAGGCTTACGATGGCTTTAATGTCCATTTTCAATTATCTGCTAATGCTTTTTCAGTTTTTCCTTATGCTTGATTACTTGCCTGTCGAGTTTATCAACCATGCTGTCAATCGCCGCATACATATCGGTATTTTCTGAGGATGCAAATACTTCGGCACCACTTAAATGCATTGTAGCTTCTGCTTTTTGATTTATTTTTTCTACGTTTAGGATGACATGCACATTAGAAATGTGATCAAAGTGACGCTCAAGTTTACTAAACTTCGTATCGACATAATTACGCAAAGAATCGGTGATTTCCACATGATGACCAGTTAAATTGATTTGCATATTTCGTCTTCCTTTTAATATATTGCCTTTAAGTAAGGCTTTTGCGTTGGTTAGACGGGGGTATCGATAAAGACTCCCGGTATTTTGCTATTGTCCGCCGAGCGACTTTTATGCCTTGCTCTGCCAACAATAAAGCAATTTTGCTATCGCTTAATGGTTTGCTTGGTGTTTCTGCTGCTACCAATTTCTTAATTAATGCACGAATAGCAGTCGACGAACACTCACCGCCAGACTCAGTTGCCACATGGCTGGAAAAGAAATACTTCAATTCGTAAATACCGCGCGGCGTATGCATGTACTTCTGAGTCGTTACCCGCGATATTGTCGATTCGTGCATGTCCACCATTTCTGCGACATCATTGAGCACCATTGGTTTCATCATTTCGGGACCGTGCTCAAAAAAACCCATTTGCTGTTGAACGATACAGTTAGCTACTTTCATTAAGGTATCGTTTCTCGATTCTAAACTTTTTATAAACCATTTAGCTTCTTGCATATGAGAACGTATAAACTGTGAGTCACTGCTATTTTTCGCTTTTCGACTCATTGCTGCGTATTGTTGATTTACACCTAGCTTAGGTAAGCTATCGGGATTGAGTTCAACCGTCCAGCGGCCATTCTTCTTCGCCACTGATACATCTGGAATAACATACTCGGGCTCTTTAGTAACTAAAGCACTACCCGGGCGAGGATTCAAGGTTTGAAGTAAACGTATTGCCTCGCGAAGTTCATCCTCCTTCAAGCGACTTTTACGCATCAGGGTTCTGTAATCTTTGCTACTCAAAAGATCTGAGTAGTCTTCAATCAGTCTTTTTGCTTCGTCTAACCAAGGAGTATCGTCAGCAAACTGGCGTAGTTGCACCATCAAACACTCTTGTGGCGAGCGAGAGCCCGACCCGATAGGGTCAAACATTTGAATGCGTTTTAACACACATTCAACTTCATCTAGCTCAATTTCTTCTTCAATATTTTCTGTTTCGATATCTTCAAAATTTACCGCTTCTAATATTTCATCTAGCGTAGCGGTGAGATATCCTGACTCGTCAATCGAGTCAATAATGGCAATAGCGATGGCTCTATCGATATCAGAAAAGGGTGTTAAACGCATCTGCCAAAGAAGATGTGTTTGAATGTCGTCAGTTGTTTCGCCTTGGAAAACATGGTCATCGTCATTATTTGATGGACCTGGTGCAGGCGCTGAAGAGGCTGAGTAATACTCGTCCCATGTGCTATCAATTGGCAGTTCATCGGGTAAGTCATTCTTTTCAAGCGCATCGCCTGATTCTAAAGTGTCGCTAGAGGCTGAAGCGGTAGTATCGTTTTGGCTGTCGTCATTATCAATGTTGTTTTTTTCTGCCTGAGGCTCGTCATTGCCTTCTTCTATTTCTAAAAGCGGGTTGGAATCAAGGGCCTCTTGAATTTCCTGTTGAAGATCGAGTGTAGACAACTGCAGCAGCTTAATTGCCTGCTGTAATTGTGGAGTCATCGTTAGTTGTTGACTAAATTTTAATTGTAAAGATGGTTTCATCTATATCTTATTTTAATACTCTTGAGAGAATGAACCTGAGCGCTCATGAAAATCACAATTAGGTAACATATGATAACTATAGCCTGAATTGTTCGCCTAGGTATACATCCCTTACTTTTTGATTACTTAAAACCTGTTCCGCCGTTCCTTGCGCAATAAGTTCACCATGACTTACGATGTACGCTTTTTCACAGACATCCAGCGTTTCCCTCACGTTGTGGTCGGTAATGAGTATACCAATCCCTCTGTCGCGCAAATGCTGTATTATCTTCTTTATATCATTAACTGATATTGGATCAACACCAGCAAAAGGCTCATCAAGCAAAATAAATTCAGGTTTTGCTGCTAAAGCTCGTGCTATCTCCACTCGGCGACGTTCCCCACCCGAAAGACTCATGCCCATGCTATTACGTATATGGTTAATATTAAATTCATCAAGTAGCGCATCGGCTTCTTCTTCCTGTTGCTGTGAATTTAAATCTTTTCTAGTTTGCAAAATCGCCATAATATTTTCGTGCACAGTCAGCTTTCTGAATATTGAGGCTTCTTGCGGTAAATAGCCAATACCACCTCTTGCACGCTCGTGCATAGGCTGATGAGTTAATTCGTTGTCATCGATAGATATTTGGCCTTTATCTGAGGGAACTAAGCCTACAATCATATAAAAAGTGGTCGTTTTCCCGGCACCGTTAGGCCCCAATAAACCAACAATTTGCCCGGTAGAAACTGACAGGCTAACATCAATCACTACTTGCCGTGATTTGTAGGCTTTAGCTAGGTTTTTTGCGCTGAGAGTTGCCATTGTTACTGCTCGCCTTTACCGTCGTTATTGCTGCTGTCGTTGTGATTACTGTCATTATCTTTGCTGCTTTCACCTTTCGCTTTGCGAATAGACTCAGGGGTAAACACGGTGGTTACACGTCCACCAGCATCATCAGTGCCGCCTGTAGCTAGCAGTTGTTCAGTGACCATATCAAAAGTAATGCTGTTGCCTTTAACTTGGCTGGTGTCCTGCTTAAGCTCCGCATTTCCAGTTAGCGAAATGGTGCGTTTAGCTACTTCATAACGAATTTCGTTCGCCCTTGCAGATACAAGGTTACCGTCTTCAAGTTCTTGCGAGTAGCTCGCCGGATTTCCACGAGCGATAAAAATCTCGCGGCCACTCCCTTGTGAAGCAATTACTTCAACTTCGTCAGCTTCGATAATAAGCGAGCCTTGTGAAATAAGTACGTTATCTTTGTACAGCGCCGTCTTATTTTTTCCATCGATGAATTGAGAATTAGAGCCAATCTCGATGGGAAGAGTGAAATCACTTTCATTACTGAATGCAGGACGAGTGCACAGCACTATCAGTGCACTAGTTGCTAGGAGAATACGTAGTTTGTACATGGTCGATAAGCTCATATTTTTGAGTACGCAAGTTCGCGTTGAATCCGTTGCTTTGGATAACGTACTGCATGCCACGTATTTCTACGGGTTGGTCTGACGTCATCTGTTTGTTATCCAAATTAATCTGAATATATTCGGTGGTAATTGATTTTACAAAATCGTCCCGGCTTTGATTTTCAATGACTACATTGTTTTCCAATTGAATTAATTCATTGTTATACAAGGTTCCCTCTAACGCTGTCACGCTCCACGGTGAGCCTGTATCATTTGTATAGAGAGTGTAGTTTGGCCTTTCAAAAGAAACAAAGCCAAGCTGATCATAATGCTCCATGGAAGAGGCAAAAACCTTATGGTTTAGTTGACCCTCAATGTTATACAGGGTTGTGGTTAGGTTTTTTGCTTTATAAGTAGGCTTTAACGCATCAGGTCCTTCAGCGTTATTTAATACCGGTTCGTCTTCCATCCAGGTTGGAATGTACATGAGCATGGCTAAAATGAATAGCGCTGATATACTCACGCCAAGACGATTGAAACCGAAATGATTCATACACTGGATCCAAATATACCATTGGTCACGCCATGTGCCTGTAAAATCGTGTCACTGATCTCCCTCACTGCTCCAAAACCACCTGGCAGAGTAGTGATCCAATTAGCTTCATTAATAACACATGGATGAGCATCGGCTACCGCTATCCTAACGCTAGCGTGCTTAAACATGCCTGTATCGGGCATATCGTCACCAACAACGGCAACATTTTCGGATGTTATTTTAAGGTGATTCATTAACTGCTTTAGCGCGTCAAACTTATTCTCTTCACCTTGAATAATGTGCGCTACAGACAGTGCCTTCATTCTGTTTTCAACAATAACTGAGCGTCTACCAGTAATAACCGCAACATCGATATTGTGACTAACCAATGCTTTTACGCCGTATCCATCTCGGGTGTGGAAGGCTTTTAATTCCTCACCGTCATTGCCAAGATAGATCCGTCCGTCAGAAAAAACACCGTCAACATCACACACCAACAATTTGATATTACCCAATGCGTCAAATAAGGCTGTATCAAGTTTGCCATATAACGTGGTCGTCATTTCTCGCTTCTCGTTTACTTCCCGATGTTTGTTCATTTACAGCACTCCTGCTTTTAACAGCATATGCATATTAAATGCGCCGATCGGCTTGTCATTTTGGTCAAGTACCATGAGTGCACTAATTTTAAAACTCTCCATAACATTAAGCGCTTCTACGGCGAGTTGATCGGCACTGGTTGTTTTGCCACCTTTAGTCATTACTTCACTCACGGTTGCTTCATGTAGGTCAACTCTAGCATCAAGGATGCGCCGCAAATCGCCGTCGGTAAAAACACCCGTTAACTTTCCTGATTCATTCACAATACCTGTCATACCCAAGCCTTTTCGCGATATTTCCAGCAGCGCTTGGGCAACGGTTGCTGTCGGTTCTATCAATGGAATATCACTGCCAGTCAGCATAATATCACTCACTTTCAACAGTAGTTTTCGCCCAAGGGAGCCACCAGGGTGTGACAGTGCAAAATCGTCAGACGTAAACCCCTTTTTGTCGAGTAATGCTACCGATAGGGCATCGCCCATCACTAATGTAGCGGTAGTGCTTGTTGTTGGCGCTAATCCCAACGAGCAGGCTTCTTGCTCTACACTTATATCAAGTACTACATCAGCGTGCTGACCAAGAGTGCTTAACACACTATTGGTCATGGCAATAACTTTAACGCCAAGTCGTTTTACAACGGGTAGCAAATTCACCAACTCACTGGTTTCGCCCGAATTTGAAATGGCTACGAGAACATCATTTTTACTGAGCATTCCCAAGTCGCCATGATTCGCTTCTCCTGGGTGCATAAAAAATGCGGGTGTACCAGTGCTCGCCAGAGTGGCCGCAATTTTATTACCAATATGGCCCGACTTGCCCATACCACTCACTACAACCTTACCAGAGCAGGCATAAAGCATTTCGCAGGCAGTAACAAAACTTTCGTCTAGCCGCTGTGCTAAATGGTTAATCGCACGAGCCTCTATGTCGATGACACGCTTTGCCGAGGTAATGTAGTCGTTTTGTTTATTTGTCATTATCCGAACAGCCAAAATTGATAACCCACGAAGCAGGCTAAGAGTATTGCACCATTTGTGCGAGATATTTTGCGTTTGCCAATCAGGTCAAAACTAAATAGAAACAGCAGAAGTGTTAATCCCAACATCACGTACATATCTCTGTTGTGTACGTCTGGGTCGAGTAGTCCGGGCGCGATGAGACCTGGCATGCCTAAAACCGCAAGCAAATTAAAAATGTTAGACCCGATAATATTGCCAAGCGCTAAGTCATCTTCGCCTTTCAAAACGCCAGCAACACTTGCAGCGAGCTCCGGGAGGCTGGTGCCAAAAGCAATAATCGTAAGCCCTATAACTAATTCAGAAAGTCCCAGGTATCGCGCTATTTCAACAGCCGAGTTAACCAAAAAGTGTGCACTGATAGGTAGTATTATTAAACCCAAACCAATCCAAATTAAGGCTGCCGAGTTAGATACTCCTTTTGGAATTTCGTCAGCAGTTTCTGCAATAAGAGGGTCTTCTTTATCTACCTGCAAAGACAACCACGCCATCAGTGCCAGTATAAAAACAAATAAACCGAGTAAAATCACGCCTTCATAAGACTTTAGCTCGCCGTCGAACATAAATGCGATGGCGATGAGTGAGATGATCAGCAAGGCGGGAAGTTCTCGTTTGAGCGTTGTTGATGAGACAAGAAGGGGTTTGACGAGTGCGGTTATTCCCAGTACTAGTGCGATATTAGTGATGTTAGAACCCAAAGCGTTACCCACGGCAGTGTTCATATTACCGTTAATTGAGGCAATAGCCGATACAACAATCTCAGGAGCTGATGAGCCCATAGCGACGATAGTTAACCCTATCATCATGGGGGAGATGCCAATATTTTTTGCTAACGCAGACGCGCCGTAAACAAAGCGATCAGCACTCCAGCTCAAAACGATCAATCCGATAATGAAAACGACAATGTTTAAAAGCACAACGACCTATATTTGGAATTGTAATTTGTAGGATTGTCGCAAAAACGGTGCACTTTGCCTATGCTGATAGACTTTTATTTTTCATAATCGAACTGAATTGTAAAAAAACTCGTGTTCAGCTTTCGTTAATGAGATTCAGCTTATGTTATGAATCATTCGTCTCCATCGAACATAACTTGTAACTTTTTGACTTTGGCGAGTGATTCAAAAAAGCGTACAATACTGAAAAATTTAAACTTCCCACTTAAATTGGGGTCACTTAATGTTCGAAGGCATGAATTTTGTATAGCCTTTGGACAAATAATATCTAATTTGCACAGCGCGTTTTTCACATGGCGCGTTATTCAAGCAGCGATGTCTAGTCGAGGGTCGACAATAAAACACTATGGAACATTTAGTTGAGATAGATAACTTAACCTTTAGTCGGGGTGACCGCGTTATTTACGACGGTATAACGCTAAACGTCCCTAAGGGCAAAATCACTGCGGTAATGGGGCCTAGCGGAATAGGTAAAACCACCCTGTTGCGCTTAATTGGCGGGCAGTTGACTCCAGATGAGGGCGATATTCTTTTTGATAACGAATCTATCGTGTCTATGTCTCGTAAATCACTGTACAAAGCACGGCGTAAAATGAGTATGTTGTTTCAAAGCGGCGCGCTGTTTACTGATATGACTGTGTTCGACAATGTCGCTTTTCCACTTAAAGAACATACAAAGTTATCTGATGATGTTATCGCTACTATCGTTGCATTAAAGCTACAGGCAGTGGGATTACGTGGTGCTGCCGATTTGATGCCAAGCGAACTCTCTGGAGGAATGGCAAGGCGCGCTGCGTTAGCACGGGCCATCGCGTTAGACCCCGACCTTATTATGTACGACGAGCCCTTCGCAGGCCAAGATCCTATTTCTATGGGCGTACTGGTTAAGCTTATTCGGGAGCTCAACGATGCCCTAAACTTGACTAGCATTGTGGTAACCCACGATGTGAAAGAGGTACTGACTATCGCCGACTACATTTATATTTTGGCTGACAAGCGAGTCATTGGCGAAGGAACTGCTCAACAAATCAGAGACAGCGACTCTGAATTAGTGCAGCAGTTTTTGAACGGCAAAGCCGATGGGCCGGTTCCTTTTCATTATCCAGCTCCAGAGCTAGAAAAGAGTTTCTTGGGAGAGCGTAAATGAGGTTCTTGCAGTCTTTAGGCGCTTCTACTATTTCAAAGTTAACCGCTATCGGACGGGCTTCATTAATGCTTGTTGGTGCGTTAGTGGCTGTGCCTCGGGTTAAAAATATCCCTCTTATTATTCAGCAACTTTATGTAGTGGGCGTGCAGTCTTTACTTATCATCATGGTATCGGGTTTGTTTATCGGCATGGTTATGGCTTTGCAAGGCTATACTATTTTGGTGGATTACGGCGCAGAGGGAAGCCTTGGCCCCATGGTCGCCCTGTCTTTATTGCGGGAGCTTGGCCCTGTAGTAACGGCGCTTTTGTTTGCTGGGCGAGCAGGTTCTGCGTTAACGGCAGAGATTGGGTTAATGAAAGCGACTGAACAGCTAAGCAGTTTAGAGATGATGGCGGTAGATCCACTGCGCAGAATAGTCGCTCCGCGATTTTGGGCGGGTATGCTCGCTATGCCAATGTTAGCTGTTATTTTCAGCGCCATTGGTATTTTAGGCGGGCACTTGGTTGGTGTTGATTGGTTAGGCGTAGATTCAGGAAGCTACTGGTCTATCATGCAGTCCACAGTAGATTGGAACCAAGACGTTATCAACGGCGTAATAAAGAGTGTCGTGTTCGCCTTGGTGGTAACGTGGATTGCCATATTTAAAGGTTACGATTCTATTCCTACATCGGAAGGGATCAGCAAAGCGACTACTGAAACAGTGGTCTATTCATCATTGGCAGTATTGGGGCTGGATTTCGTGCTAACCGCCCTCATGTTTGGTATCGAGTAGAGGATCGAATGAACAAGTATAAAACGGAAGTCATGGTGGGGTTCTTCGTTGCCCTAACCATTAGCGCATTACTGTTGTTGGCACTGAAAGTTGCCGAGCAGTCTGTTTCCACTGAAGGTGATAGCTATACACTTTACGCAAAATTCGACAACATTGGTGGCTTAAAAGCGCGCTCTGCCGTGAAAGTAGGTGGCGTTACCGTGGGAAGAGTTGCTTCTATTGAACTGGATAAAGATGATTTCACTCCAATCGTTGAGTTATCCATTCTGAAGCAGTACGACGGCTTTCCTGAGACAAGTTCAGTATCGATATTGACGTCTGGTTTACTTGGCGAGCAATACGTTGGTTTCCAGCCGGGATTTTCGTTTGATGGTGTGGCAGATTTGCAAGATGGTGATTATTTGCAAGACACGAAATCGGCATTAGTACTTGAGGACCTCATTGGCCAGTTCCTATTCAATCGCGGTAGCGATGAATAGAGTAGAAGATTATTAAAAATTTATGAGGAGAGCGGATGAAACTTATTACGCATTAGTCCGGTCTGCTCTATAGCATGTTTTGGTTAGGAGAATCACGTTGAAAAAATTAATCGCCATATTGGGTATGGTTGTACTGTCGTTGTCGAGTGCGGTAAATGCACAAGAGGTAGACGAGCAAAATCCTTATAAATTAGTGCACGGCGTCGCTAACACTACCTTTGAACGCATTAAGGCAAATCAGTCTGAAATAAAAGCTGACCCTGAAATGTTGCGTACAATAATGCAAGAAGAGTTAGTGCCTCATATCGACTATAAGTTCGCCGCATTTATGGTATTAGGCAAACATTTCAAATCAGTGCCAAAAGAAAAGATGGGGGAGTATATCAGTGTATTCCGCCAGTACCTTGTGACTACGTATGCGGTAGCAATGGGGTATTATGATAATCAAGAAGTCATTTTTGAGCCCGAGTCCGATTTCTCTAAAGAAAAATCAGTCACTGTGCGTGCCGTGATAAAAGATCCTTCACGTCCAGATATCAAAATTGCGTTTAAAGTGCGCAGAGATAGCAAAACCAATGAGTGGAAAGCCTACGATATGGTCGCTGAAGGTATCAGCATGCTTAACAGTAAGCGTAGTGAGTTTGAGTCTATCTTGCGCACGGACGGTATCGATGCAGTTATCTCACTAATGAGAGAAAAGATTGGCAAGCCTGTTGAGCTTAATACCGGTGAGTCTATCGACATTGACGGAGAGTCTGTGTGAGCCTTTTCGACGTTGGCGAAAATGGCGATATTGTCATTCACGGAAATTTAGACCGCGACACACTATCTACTAACTTTTGGCAGCGTCTGAGCTTGCAGCAGCAAGATAGCCTGAAAAGCGCAGGCACTTGTATCGTTGATCTTGGCGATGTGGAGCGTGTAGACAGTGCTGGATTAGCTTGGCTAATAAATGCTGTTAGGGATACGAACCAAAACGGTGTTAGCATGGTCTTACAGCACATGCCAGCAAAGCTACACAAGCTTGCAAAAATAAGCGATGTAGATAGCTTTTTGCCGGTTAAATAACGCCCATTTTTAAGATAAAGAAGTACATTATGGAATTGTCAGAAATCGAAAGCATTTTGAAGGATGCACTAGACCTTCACGAAGTTTATGTAAAAGCCGAAGGGTCTCATTTTAACATTATTGCCGTTAGCGACGCTTTCAACGAAATGAGTCGTGTTAAACGTCAGCAAGCTGTTTATGCGCCTCTTGCCGATAAAATCGCAGACGGCTCAATGCATGCGATTTCAATCAAAACTTTTTCAGTGAAGGACTGGGAGCGCGAGCGCCAGTTTAATATTCCTCAGTAATAGGCGCTTTTCGTGGATAAACTTGTTATTAAAAAGAGTCCTGCCCTTAATGGAACAGTGCGAATTTCTGGTGCCAAAAATGCGGCTTTGCCGCTACTAATGACCAGTCTGCTGACAGACTCTCCTTGCCGTTACACCAACGTTCCTCGCCTTAGAGATATAAACACAACAACGGCGTTATTGCGCCAGCTTGGCGTTGAAGTAGCACAGCCTTCTCCTAACGACGTATTAATTGATGCAAGCTCACTTGAGAGTGTGACGGCGTCCTATGACCTTGTGCGTACTATGCGTGCGTCTATTTTAGTACTTGGGCCTTTGCTTGCTAAACAAGGTAAGGCAAACGTGTCTTTGCCTGGGGGGTGTGCCATTGGTGCTCGCCCGGTAAATCTTCATCTTACTGGCCTTGAGAAAATGGGGGCTATTATTGAGGTGGAAGAGGGCTATATTCGTGCACACGTTGACGGTCGTTTGAAAGGTGCCCGTATCTTTATGGATATGGTCAGCGTAGGCGCAACTGAAAACCTGCTTATGGCGGCAGCACTGGCAGACGGCATGACTATTCTAGAAAATGCCGCAAGGGAGCCCGAAATTGTTGACCTCGCCAATTGCCTTATACAAATGGGGGCTAAAATTAAAGGTGCAGGAACTGACAAAATTACGGTTGAAGGCGTAGAGACGTTAAATGGCTGTGATTATTCGGTACTTCCTGATCGCATTGAAACGGGGACATTTTTGGTGGCGGCAGCAGCGACGGGCGGTAAAGTGCGCTGTACGCATGCAGCGCCAGACACCCTCGATGCCGTTATTGACAAGCTTGAACAAGCCGGTGCGCTCATCACTGTTGGTGAGGATTGGATAGAGCTTGATATGAAAGGGCAAAAGCCGAAAGCAGTTAGAGTGAAAACTGCCCCTCATCCTGCATTTCCTACCGATATGCAGGCGCAATTTGTTACGCTTAACTGCGTTGCCGAGGGCACGGGTGTTATTACAGAAACCATCTTTGAAAATCGCTTTATGCATGTGCCAGAATTACAGCGTATGGGGGCTGAGATAGCGCTAGAAGCAAATTCTGCGGTATCTAAAGGAAGCTCAGTACTTAAAGGGGCACCTGTAATGGCCACCGATTTACGTGCTTCGGCAAGTTTGGTGATCGCTGGTCTTATTGCAGAGGGTGAGACTCACGTTAATCGTATTTACCACCTAGATAGAGGCTATGAAGCTATAGAAGAAAAGCTGAGTGGCCTTGGCGCTATCATTAAGCGCGTAAAGGAATAAAGAGTTAAATAATAGAGTGGTGATACGCAGGTATTACCACTGTAAAATAGACATAAAAAAAGCGCCTTAGGCGCTTTTTTTATGTCTATTTCTTATTTATGCTTTCTTTTTAGAGTCAAGGTACTACAGGAAAACGCACTTACATGAACGCGTTTTTACAAGAAAGGGCGTACTAACAAAACCCAGCACTTTCAAGACGAGTTCACACATGTCCGCTTACAGGCCATCTTTGCTTTAAAGACTGCTGCGCTTACTGACCAGTGCGAAGTTCTGCGACGGTTGCCGTTAAGATCATCGATTTTTCATTGCGACTAATTTCAATCTCAAGCCTGGTTCCAGGCTCCGTTTCAGCAATCATGTCTAGGGTCTTCGACGCACTTTCTGCCCTTACGCCGTCAATAGATAATATAATATCTCCAGGTTGTAATCCTGCGATATCAGCAGGGCTGCCCTTAGCAACAGCAGTGACATCAATACCCAATATGCCAGCTAAGTTTCGCCTTTCACTGCCAATAAAGCCAAGCTGTCCGCGAATAACCCTGCCGTTGCTAATAATTTCATCCATCACCCGCTTTGCCAATTCATAAGGAACTGCAAAGTTAATCCCATCAACGTTTCGTACTCTGTTGCGTGAGTCTCTCACCTGAAAGTTAGCATTGGTTATTCCTAACAGAATACCATTACTATCAACAAGCGCGCCGCCGGAATTACCCTGATTTAAAACAGCGTCTGTTTGAATAAAATCGACATAGTTCGATAATCCATTGCGACCTGCACGGCTTACAATGCCTTGTGTAATTGTTTGACCAAGGTCGAAAGGATTACCAATAGCCATCACCACATCGCCCACGTGTGTATCGGGTTCGGCAACTTGCGGAATGATGTTCAGGCTTTCTGCAGTGACTTTTAAAACAGCGAGATCGGTAAGTGGATCGTTGCCTACTATTTGTGCTTCAAGCACTCGTCCATCTTGAACGGCAACGTAGATACTATCTGCATTCTCTACAACATGATGGCAAGTGAGAATGTAGCCATTTTCTGTCATTATCACGCCGGAACCCAAGCTTGCTCGCTCACGAGGCTGGTTTCGAAATAAGCCTGCATCAGTTTCTATACTGACGCTATATATGTTCACCACAGCTGGCGCTGAACGACTTAGTGATGCAAAGTAACTCTCTCTACTCGCACTCACCGACGGTTCAGTAAACAAACCATTAGTAAATCCGTTACCCTGACGTAAATCGGGCAAGAATAAGAGTAGAAGCGCTGCTACTGCGGCGCCAAGAACAACAGATTTAATGAAAAAACGAATAATTGAGCGGCTTGTCACTGGTCACACTTTTTTGTTAGTTAGCACGATGTTCTATTATCGTTAGCGCATTTGTAGTTAGGGATTAATTGTCAAAAAACAATTGTCCACTCACTCAAAGTCTCACCGATACGAGAAACAGCTATTTATTATAACTTGTGAAACGAGGATATCATTTTATTTACTCAACTACTCTAACCCAGATTATTTTTTATAGGCATGTGGGATTAGGGAGGGAATAAAAGTAATACTAGAAACAAAAGCAGCGCCCTGAGGCGCTGCTTTCATTTCTCAATGCTCATTTCGTCAATGTCGATTCTTTCAAATCACGGCAAGTCGAAATGTGTTTATTGGCGAATCACCAAATACAAGGTTGAATTACCACGCTTCACATTAAGTGCTATCACCCCTTTTGCTTCGTCTAGGGCATTACGGAAATCTGCTACACTCGCTACGCGAACGCGGTTAACACCGATAATGACGTCATCAGACTGTAAGCCAATGCGAGCGGCTGGAGCACCTCGTTCAATATCAGAAACAACGACCCCAGCGTTACCTGCACCATCGGTTCCGTTAGTCAGCGTCGCGCCTTCTAATGCTGGATGAATTTGTGCTGCAGTAACCGTTTGTTCTGTGGCGTCGTCTAACGTTACGTCAACGCTCATCTCTTCGCCTTTGCGCATTACGGTTAGTTCGACTTCTGCACCTGCTCCCATACTAGCGATTTTCGCTCGTAACTCTTGGAACGTGCTTATCTTTCTGCCATTAATAGCTGTAATGATATCGCCTGCTTTAAGGCCTGCATCTTCTGCTGCGGATTCTGGTTGCACTTCATTAACAAATGCTCCAAGGTTGATCTCGGTATTCATTGCTTCGGCAAGACCCGCATCGATGTCGCTTCCCAATATACCGAGTAGACCACGACGAACCTCGCCGTACTCTGCAATTTGGTCGACTAAGTTTTTCATCATGTTGGCAGGAATGGCAAAGCCAATGCCCACATTGCCGCCATTGGGTCCAAAGATAGCAGTATTGATACCCACTAGTTCACCATTAAGATTGACTAAGGCACCACCGGAGTTGCCACGATTAATGGCTGCATCGGTTTGGATGAAATCTTCATAGCCGCCGATGTTCAGTCCAGAACGCCCCAGCGCACTCACAATACCCGAGGTCACCGTTTGTGATAGTCCAAATGGATTACCAATAGCTACAACGAAATCACCGACCCGGGTGGCATCTGAGTCAGCCAACGGCAGCGCTTTTAAGTCGTTCGGATCGATTTTAAGAAGGGCAATGTCGCTTTGTTCATCAGCACCAAGTTTCTTTGCATTAAACTCTCTGCCGTCTGTTAATTTGACAGTAATTTCATCAGCGTTATCAACAACGTGATTATTAGTTACCACATAGCCTTTTTCAGCGTCGATAATTACGCCCGAGCCTAATCCTTTGAAAGGACGTTCTTGTGCTTGTTCTTGAGGCGGTGCGCCAAAAAAGTAGCGGAACATTTCGGGTACGCGTTGGCGGGATGTTTGCGTTCCCTCTACGGCAATACTCACCACAGCAGGAGTGGCCTCCTCGAGCATGGGGGCTAAAGAGGGCACCTCTGCTTTTTTATCAGAAAAAAATGGCAACGCCGCTTGCGTAGTAGCGGTAAAGCCAAATGAACTCATAACAACGGCTGACGCCAAAACACAATGGCGGAAAGACATTTTCATGTTCGCTTACACTCCTTAATATTATATGCAATAAAGCATGGTCTCACTAAAAGAGTCTGTGGCCTTTCAAAAGTTCCTGATGTTACTGTTTTTCTGCGGTATTTTTACTAGAACCGCCGACGAACAGCCCAGAACCTGAATTTGCAAAGTCTTTGGGTTGAGTATCTGAGACACGTTTAACCTTCGACCCATCAGACCCTTTTAAGTTATTTCGTAAATACGTTGTCGCTTGCTCCCCATAAAAAGGGACCTTGCTGTCATTATCATCACCGCTTTGCTCAAGCAGCGTTTCATAGTCTTGAAGTTGTTGTTTTAATACATCGCACTGGCCTTCTATACTTTCAAGGCTTTGACGGGTTTGATGTATATGGTGTTGTGCTTGCTGTGCAAGAATTTCTTTTACTTGCTTCTCTGTTTGCGCAGCATTACCTGTTCCTTTTCTCGACTGAGCAAAACCACCGGCAAAAAAGCCGATAATTAAGCCGACGACTAACAACGCAAGAGATACTAACAATTCCATTATATTCTCCGAATCAATCTACATCCCACAGCACAAGCATGTATACGTGGGCTCTACTGCTTTCGACCAACCTTGAATATAGCAAGGTCGAACCTGAAAAGCGCACTGTTCGTAAACATTAATTGTGATGATTACGACATGGGGCACTCCCAACGTGTGATTCTACCGTGATTTTCATTAAAATTAAGGTCATAATTGATAAATTCAAGCAGGTCGGTGCAGCGTGCACCACTATTGACATTCGTACGGAGTAGTTTTGGCGATGACGCCCTGGGAAAAATATCAGCAAGATCTTGAATTAGCCGATTTTCATTACGACGCAGCGCAAGAAACGGCAGTGAAAGAGCTTCAACGTCTATACGATGAACTTACTCGACCTGAAAGCAAAGCGAGCTGGAGAAGCAGGTTAAAAGCAGCTTTTGGTAAAGATGATGCTCAGACTGACATTAAGGGTATTTATTTTTATGGTGGCGTCGGGCGGGGTAAAACATACCTTGTAGACACCTTTTTTGAGTGCTTACCCTTTGAGCGTAAAATGCGAGTGCATTTCCATCGGTTTATGCACCGAATTCATGACGAGCTAAAATTGCTGAAAAATGCGCAAGATCCGCTTAAAACGATTGCGCTCAAAATTGCCAAAGAAGCGAGAGTAATATGCTTTGATGAGTTTTTCGTATCAGATATAACTGATGCCATGATCCTTGGTACATTGATGGAAGAGTTGTTTGGTCACGGTATTGTGCTGGTAGCTACCTCTAATATCATTCCCGACCAGCTTTATAAAAATGGGCTTCAGCGGGCACGATTTTTACCAGCGATAGATTTGCTCAATCAAAACACTCACGTGGTGAATGTAGATAGTGGTATCGATTATCGATTGAGAACCCTTGAGCAAGCAGAAATTTACCATTACCCATTAGATGCTCAAGCAACGGAAAATCTTAACAACTATTTTACTCAGCTTGCTCCAGAAGCAGGCACGCAAAACGAAGAAATAGATGTTAATCATCGTCACATTCCCACAATGAGAAACGCCGATGGCGTACTCATGATTGAGTTTGGCAGTTTATGTAAAGGGCCGCGGAGTCAAAGTGATTATATAGAGCTTAGTCGTTGTTATCATTCGGTATTGTTGGCTAACGTTGAACAGATGGGGCAGGGTACGGATGACGTTGCAAGGCGTTTTATCGCCATGGTTGATGAGTTTTACGAGCGAAACGTTAAGTTAATTATTTCAGCAGAAGTTGCGTTAGAGGAACTTTACACAGAAGGCCTGCTTAGCTTTGAGTTTAGGCGATGTTTAAGTAGGCTGAAAGAAATGCAATCTCATGAATATCTAGCTACCGAGCACCTGCCATAGTGTAAACTGGGTAAAGTAAAACGCTATAAACACTGTATTGTTGTGCATAAACTAGGTAAAATTTTACATTATTTTTCTGTGTTTCACGTGTTAAACGGCACATATTGTTCATCAGTTTAGTGTATTGATGAAGTCAAACGCAGTTACCCGATAAAATACGCAAAGTTGCACTAAAATTGCGAGGAAGAGAATTTTAAGATGGGAAGAGCATTCGAAGTAAGAAAAAACGCCATGGCAAAAACGGCTGTCGTAAAAACCAAAGTCTACTCTAAGTATGGTAAAGAAATATACGTGTGTGCCAAAAATGGC
The DNA here is from genome assembly GCF_048987005.1 of Alteromonas ulvae. Lineage (GTDB taxonomy): Bacteria > Pseudomonadota > Gammaproteobacteria > Enterobacterales > Alteromonadaceae > Alteromonas. The sequence goes on from NZ_CP185261.1 coordinate 872,800, forward strand.
GGCGCCGATCCAGATACTAACCTTTCCCTACGTCGCCTGATGGAAAAAGCCAAGAAAGACCAAGTTCCGGGCCATGTTATAGACAAAGCGATAGATAAAGCAGCGGGTGGCGTTGGAGAAGACTTTCAACCAATGCGTTATGAAGGTTTCGGACCAGGCAATTGCATGGTTATTGTCGATTGCTTGTCTGACAATGCAAATCGCACCATCACTGAAGTACGTAACTGCTTTACAAAAACGAATGCAAAGCTTGGCGCACAGGGTGCAGTATCACACATGTTTGATCATCAGGCTGTATTTCAGTTTGAAGGTGATGACGAGGACGCTGTTTTAGAAGTATTGATGGAAGCCGATGTCGATGTGACTGACGTTGAAGTAGAAGACGGCAAGGTAACGGTATACGCCCCACACACTGAGTTCTATCAGGTTAAAACTGCGCTTACAGAAGCGTATCCAGATATTAATTTTCTTGCCGACGAAATGAGCTGGATGCCGCAAACTGAAACAGAGATTAGCGAAGAAGATATGCCCATGTTTGAAAAATTCATGGACATGCTGAACGATTGTGACGACGTACAGGACGTTTATCACAACGCAATAACGCCAAGTTAAGTATTAAGACTGCATTCGATTTGAAAAAGTCGACGGTAAATCTGCACAAACGCTTTATGCCCTCAATTACGAGGGCATTTTTATTCCAACGGAATAGCACATAAAGGGGGTCAGAACCGCATTAGCAAACTCTCGCAAGCTGTATTGTAGTTAAAAGAGTTAGGTAACGCTTCACTCGTCACCTCACACCTGTCACAACACCGCCACTATGGGCTTGTCTTTTAAAAGTCGAACACTAATCGCGATGCATTAAGACTTAATTTTCACTAACCAATTATGTGTATCTTCAGCTTTGCCCCACTGAATATGGTTCAACGCTTGGCGAAGCTTCATTGTTATTGGGCCAGCCTCGCCGTTACCTACTTGATACTCTTGTCCATTATGAATGAGTGTTCCAACTGGCGTAAGCACGGCTGCGGTGCCAGATAATGCTGCTTCAGTACCTGGTTTGGCCGCTCTTTCCAGCAATTCATCAACGGTAAGCTCTCTCTCGCTCACTGTCATGCCGTGGTCCTTTGCTAGCTGCAGCACGGTGGCTCGCGTCACTCCGTGTAAAAATGTTGAATCTAAGGCTTTTGTGATGATTTCGTTACCATCAATCAGTAAGAAGTTAGCCGCGCCTGTTTCCTGTACGTCACCATTTGGACAAAACAGAATTTGATCGGCCTGAACTTCTTCTCTGGCCTTTAAGATGGGCGGTAATGCGCTGGCGTAGTTACCACCACTTTTCACCATACCCATGTGCGGCGCACAGCGCATACCTGTTTCATCTAGCAACAAACGCAGCGGCTTTAAACCACCGGCAAAATAATCACCAACGGGTGATAAAAGCACGTACAGCATTGATGTGGCCGAAGGCGCTGCTGCTTTACCGATAGACGCTTCAGTACCCACATGCGTTGGGCGGATATACATTGAACCAGGTGGCTCTGGTACTTCTGAGCCGTATTTTGCTACTACATCCAGGATCATCTTTTCAACTTGTGCTTTGTCTATTTCAGGCAAGTTAAGCAAACGGCTGCTTTGCGCAAAGCGTTCGATGTTTTTGTCCATGCGAAAAAGGTTAATACTGCCATCTTCGTGTTTAAACGCCTTAAGACCTTCAAAACACGTGCTCGAGTAGTGAAGAACATGAGCGCCAGGATGCATTTGTATGGCGTCTGAGCTGACAAACTCAGTCTCAGACCATGCGTCGTTTTCAAAGCGGGTAAGCGCCATTTCAGGCATGAATACGGTACCGAATACGGCCATTGGAGTTTCCTGTTAATGTGTTCTCAAAAATGCTGCGATGAGTTTATCAAAAATTACCCTGTTTGCTAAAAGAATGTGCAAAAGGAAATTATCTTTGTCATGTGGATTGTAAACTTTAACGCTATTGAGCTTTGTTTACACAAAGAAAAGGCCCTATGCTCTTTCGATGTTAGCGTTTTCTATGCCAGAGAGCTAAAAAGTGAAAACCGAAAAGCATACTGCGGTTTTCGGCTTACTCACAATATTGCAATTCAGCGGGCGTACATGCGCCTGCCGCAGTTGCCACAGCAATACTACCAAAAAGCGATATGCCTGCTTTCATGAAGTAAACCCCTCTATTTACTCTTAATTGGATTTTACTCGCTCTGCGATAGTCACTATCAATAAAATTCTTATGGTTGCCTATCCACCTAAGTGATTCGCGTGCAGCTTTTCTTAGTGCTAGCGTAAGGAAATAAGCAAACGCTACTACTTAAATTAATCACTCGGAGAAGAATTACTGTGACAACATCAAAACAACTACTAACAAAAATTACTTCGCAAGGTCAGTTAGAAATTAACCTCGTTGACGCTGAAATCCCTGAACCTAAAGCGCATCAAGTTGTTGTTAAAATTGAAGCCACGCCTATCAATCCCTCGGACATGTGGCCCATGTTTGGTCCAGCAAATTTAAATGAAGCTACCTTTGATGCAAGCAAGGGCCAGCTAACGGCCCCCGTGCACTCTGGTTTACTACCTCGTATAAAATCACGCTTGGATATGTCATTGCCCATCGGTAATGAAGGGGCTGGCGTAGTGGTAGCTGCTGGTGAAAGTGAAGCGGCGCAGTCTATGTTAGGTAAAACAGTAGCAGTATTATCAGGTGCATGTTTTGCGCAGTACTGCTGTGTGCCGGTTCAAGCGTGTATTGTTCATAAAGAAGAGACTACGCCACAGCAAGCCGCATCTTCATTTGTTAACCCGCTAACGGCATTAGGTATGGTAGAAACCATGCGCATGGAGGGCCATAGTGCATTGGTTCATACTGCAGCGGCTTCTAATTTAGGTGTTATGCTCAACAAAATTTGTATTGCCGAAGGCGTGCCCTTGGTCAATATAGTACGCAAGCAGTCTCAAGCTGATTTGTTAACTGAAATTGGCGCTAAATACGTGTGCAATTCATCAAGCGATAGCTTTAAAAAAGACCTCTACAAAGCCATTGAAGAAACCGGTGCTACATTGGCGTTTGATGCCATTGGTGGGGGGGAGTTAGTTAGCGACATTCTAACGGCAATGGAAGCGGTTGGAAGCAAAGACGCTGAAGGTTTTAATACTTATGGCTCAGACGCCAACAAACAAGTGTATATTTACGGCGGCCTAGACTTTTCACCTACTGTTTTAAATCGTGCCTACGGCATGACTTGGGGAATTGGCGGGTGGCTATTAATGCGCTTCTTAGGCAAATTAGCCCCTGAAAAAGTGGGTGCGCTACATCAGCGTGTAGCCAATGAAATTAACACCACGTTTAAAAGCGACTTTACTGATGTGTTAAGTTTAGAAGAGGCATTGCAGCCTGAAAAAATAGCTCAATACAATGCAAAGAAAACGGGCGAGAAGTATTTAATCAATCCTCAGAAATAGAATGTATTGACAGCCCTGAGCGCGAAAATAGCCCTGAGCGCGAAAATAGCCCTGAGCACGAAAATAGCCCTGAGCACGAAAATAGCCCTGAGCGTTAAATGCTCTTGAGCTTACAAAAACTGTTTTCGCAATATTAAAAAAGCCACCTTTTTACAAAAGAGGTGGCTTTTTATTTGTCCGCTAAAGGCTTTTCTATATCGCTAAAGGCTTTGCAAAAGCAGCTAGACGTTTATGAACGCTTAAACTTAATGCAGCGACACACCAGCGCTAAGCTAAGTAGAAAAAAGCCTAAGCTTCCTCCGCCAGATGAATTGTTACCAGAATCTGGTACATCTGGTGAGCCTGCGCCTAACAGGGTGTTTTTAACAGGAACGATATCTGGATTGGTCACCGTTGCGCCATCTGTCACTACTACGTCAGTAATAATCACCAAGTTGTCGCCTGTTACCTCAACATCATTATTCGCATCGGCGCTGGTATAATCCCGCAGCGGAATAGACGTTGCTGCGCCACCTAAATTGAAACGTGGTAGGTCTTCAATAGCATCAAGCACTTCCATGCCATTACCTAACACTTGGCCAAACACGGTAAACCCGCCATTTTGCACATCTAGGTTTGCGCTGTTGTCAGATAGGTTAATAAACCATTGTGATGTGGCGCTATTCGGTGAACTGGCGAGCTTCGCCATCGCAATAGTACCGCGAACATTAGATAACACTGGCTCATTAATAACAGGCGTTCCCGTGGGCACGCTATCGAAGGGAAATGCATCGTTATAAACAAAGCCGCCGCTTTGCGCAACAAAGCTAGGCTCTAAACGATGTACCACTGTGTTTGCATAAGCCCCTGAATTTACATAGTCCAAAAAGTTCTCTACGGTTTCAGGAGTCTCTTCATCGAAAAGGTTTATTTGTACATTGCCTAATACGGTTCGAACTTCAACCACGGTGGCTTGCACGGTGCTTGCCATTAATAGGCCTAAAATACCTACAACGCGTGAAGAGTTTGATTTAGCTAGATTAAACATGAATTTATACGCTTATAAAAAAAGTAGAACGGTAATTCTACGGTAGAAGTCGAAACGAATACAAATAAAGATGAATCCGCCACTTTTTTCTAGGGCGCTTTGAACTTTGCTGTAAAAATGTACAGCAAAGATTAACACGCCCTATCGCTATTCATGTTGCCTTACTGTAGAATGCGCCGCGGAGTTGGCCAGGCAATCGCCGCTTTCGTAAGAAAGGGGAGGAAAGTCCGGGCTCCACAGGGCAGGGTGCCAGATAACGTCTGGGCGGCGCGAGCCGACGACAAGTGCAGCAGAGAGAAGACCGCCTAAGCATGTTTACATGCCGGTAAGGCTGAAAGGGTGCGGTAAGAGCGCACCGCACCTCTGGTAACAGAGTGTGGCGAGGTAAACTCCACCCGGAGCAAGACCAAATAGGATCCCTTAACGTGTGGCCCGCATGGGGATCGGGTAGGTTGCTTGAATCAGTGAGTGATTGCTGATCTAGAGGAATGGTTGCCCACGACAGAACCCGGCTTATCGGCCAACTCCGCCTTTATTTGACGCTTTTTTAAACGCTCTTCTTAAAAACTCCTTTGCAAGGTAAATAGCAAGACAATAACTCGTTGGCAAATATAGCCAGATAGCAGCTAGACAGAGAAATCGGCGTATTTGTCGATTACCGATTGAATCTTCCCCTCAGCTCTTAACTTCTGTATCACGTTATTTAACGTACCTACTTTATCTTTATGTCGGCTGTGCAAACGAAGAGCGAGGGAGCCTTTAGTGTGTATAGCGCCTAAACTAATTTCAATACCGTGTTTAGCAGACCAATAGCGAGCAACAGCTTCCTCCATAATGGCCACTGCTATCCGTTGATTACGCAAGGCCAATATGAGGTCACTTTCTGATTGAAAGGCGAGCGGCGTAAAGGTATCAGCGTCAAAATAAACATAGCCTTCTACAGTACCTACAATACTGTCCTTATGAATTTGATTGCGAGTACGGTAACGGTCTACATTCTCTGGAAGCGAAATAAAGTACTCTGTTACGTCGATGATAGCGTCGGTGAAAACAAAGTTACTGTTTGCTTTATTTGATGGCACCCACTCTGGGCTGAAAAAGTCAAAATCAAGAGCCCCATTTTTAAACGCCTGCGCAGCTCGTTTTGTGGATAGCATGACTTTTTCTGTTTTAAACCCAGCAGTGTCCATAATTAATGGTAGTAATTCCACCAGTATGCCAGGACGAAGATCATCAACCGCATTTTCATAGGGTATTGAGCTGCCTGAAGTACCTAGGTTATATCTCATTGACTCCTCGGCAATACAGGCTGAAGAGGCTAACGAGAGCAGCAACATCGTGACTAAAATTCGATATATTCGTCGTTTCACTAGGTCCATCCACATCGTAAAAAATCGCTCGTAAACACTGCACATTTATAAAAATGATTAAAGGCTCTATCAACAGTGCTTGCATCGTTTGTTTAGGCTTTTTTAGGTAATGTTTATTAATAAGCGGGGCGCTTTAAACGCAACCTGTGTGGTCAGAGTAGTGCAAATAAACGATGATGAAAAGTGGCATGATTCTACTATTGCGATGCTAGAAGTAGAAAATAAGAAAAAGTGCGTATATCCGGCTGAGTCGGCTTTTAGTAGCCTAAAAGAAAAATGTACTGCTACCTTTTAAGACACAGGAGCAGTGTGTGGGCAATATAACGTGCTAGTAATTAATTATGCGGAGAAAAAGTGCAAAATAAATGGCTCCCTTCTATCATCGATGTTGAAGCTAGTGGTTTTGGGGCGGCGAGTTACCCCATTGAGGTTGGTATTGTGCGCTATGATGGTGCAAAATGGTGTAAATTGATCCGCCCATTTGATTCGTGGATCCACTGGGATGACAAGGCCGAACAACTGCACGGTATATCAAGAGAGATGCTTCACACTCGCGGAATAGAGCCTGTGAGAGTGTGCCAGGAGCTCAATCATTTTTTAGGCAACACAATAGTGTACAGCGACGGTTGGGTGGTCGATAACCCATGGATGATTAAGCTGTTTAGCGCCGCTCAGGTTGAAATGGCATTCACGTGTAGGGCAATGGAATACATTTTGAGCGAGGCGCAGATGAACATGTGGCATGAGGTTAAGGATGACTTATCTGTTAATTTAGATACACAGCGTCATAGAGCTAGTGCTGACGCCTTTTTAATCCAGCAGACGTTTATACAAACTCAGATTAAGGCCAGTAAAAAGGCCAATCAGTCGCCAAAGCAAATCAAATAAGGACGAAACGAATAAAGCCAAAGCGCACTGCTGGCTTGCTTTTGCAACACAGCCCTTTAAAAGAGGTAATGCACACCTAGAGAAAGGGCCATGTTTTCTTCTTCTCCAACCTGTCGATGTTCAATTTCTACTGCCATATTCAGCCCTTTATTATCTCCTAAAAGCCATCCTAACCGGGTAAACGTGCCAATATCTGTTGGCACATACAGCCACTCGGCGTAATGGCTAAATGCAGTATTCTTCGTATTGTATGTAGCGTAAACCTGCTGAGGAAATCGTGTATCAAAACTGCGTTTAGCACTCACGTAGGTTTGCGAGCCAGCAGGGTAAGTAAAGCTACTATCGTATTGATGGGTTTCAGTGGTGGAGTGAAGCCTGTATCGGCTTTTCAACTGCCAATTAGCCACCTTTTTACTTTTAAAATGAATAGGACTTAAGTCAGGCTCTACACTGCTTTCACGCGCACTCACATTACTCGCGGCAAAGCAGAGTGTGCATAGTAGCGATAAAACGCAGCGGCGCTTGGTTGTCATTATGTTTCACTTTAAGTGTTAATTTCATTGCTTGCTACAACACACTAAGCAATAAAGACGATAAGAGTAAAGAAGACAAGAAGCCTCTTTGCTTAACAACCTTATTATGGCACTGTTTTTAGTCGCCTACGGTATCACGTTGATGAGGTACGTATTTTTATGGCCAATTATTACAACCCTCTGGCGTCACTTAATAATAGACAAAAATGCAGGTTACGGAAATGCATTTAAAATACTTTACATAAATTTCTTTTGTTTTATAAAAATAAAAAGCCCCGCTATTGCTGTTTTTCTTACAATAGCGAGGCATGCTAGCGAGACGAACCGCTTAATAAAACGATTTTTGATACCGTATATTTTACGAGAGCTTACATTTAACGGCACGACAACTAGCTTTAGGTGTTTACACCGATGCTTTAAGCGCTTCAGCTTTGTCAGTCGCTTCCCAAGGGAAAGTTTCACGGCCAAAGTGACCGTAGGCCGCAGTTGCGCGGTAAATTGGACGCTCTAGGTCTAGCATTTTAATTAGGCCGTATGGGCGAAGGTCAAAATGCTCGCGCACTAGCGCAACCAATGTCTTTTCGTCTACCACACCTGTCCCAAACGTATCAATGCTGATAGAGGTAGGCTGTGCAACACCAATAGCGTAAGAAATTTGAATTTCACACCGCTTTGCTAATCCTGCCGCCACAATGTTTTTTGCCACATAACGTCCAGCATACGCCGCACTGCGATCAACTTTTGAAGGATCTTTGCCTGAGAATGCACCACCGCCGTGACGTGCCATACCGCCGTAGGTATCAACAATTATTTTGCGGCCTGTTAAACCACAGTCGCCCATTGGGCCGCCAATAACAAATCGACCGGTTGGGTTAATGTGAAATTGGGTATTTCCATCAATCCATTCGCTTGGCAGAACCGGTTTGATTATCTCTTCCATTACCGCTTCGCGAACAGTTTCAGTAGACACTGAGTCGCAGTGCTGCGTTGATAACACTACCGCATCAATACCAACAGGCTTATTGTTTTCATATTTAAAGGTTATCTGACTTTTTGCGTCAGGTCGCAGCCAATCCAGCTTGCCCGATTTTCGCACTTCGGCTTGTTTTTGTACTAATCGGTGCGAGTAGGTGATGGGTGCCGGCATAAGCACGTCGGTTTCGTCGCTTGCATAACCAAACATCAAACCTTGGTCGCCTGCACCTTGCTCTTCTAAGCTTTCGCGGTCTACGCCCTGATTGATATCGGGAGATTGCTTTCCAATGGCGTTAAGTACGGCGCACGAATCGGCATCAAAGCCCATGTCAGAATGGGTATAGCCAATTTCTTTCACTGTGTTTCGTGTGATTTCTTCAATATCAACCCACGCTGATGTGGTCACTTCACCACCCACCAGAACCATGCCGGTTTTTACATAGGTTTCGCAGGCAACACGTGCCCGAGAGTCTTGCTCTAATATAGCGTCAAGCACTGCATCTGAAATTTGGTCAGCGATTTTATCCGGGTGTCCTTCAGAAACTGATTCAGAAGTGAATAGATTCGTGGCCATGTGTACTCCGTTTGCGTTTAATTATCTAATTATTTGGCATTGTACTAAAACAAACTACAAATACCAGTCTTTACTTCTAGACGTCTAAAAGTCTTTTTGCTAAAAACCGTTACGAATTATTGACACGTTACGATCAGATCCCCCTTTTTTACTGCACTGAGAAAAATGAGTTATTAGGTACAACATTGTGTTTTAACGTAGAGCATTTACGTGTGTTTTGCGTAATAGACCATTTTTTATGAGTAGTTTCGATTTTGGCACGACAAACCCATTGAACTGTGCAGTGGCATGGGTAAGAATAACGTCACATTCAAACGTACATAAAAAGCAGAGCTTAAGTCGGATGCGCGACTTACCTCCACGCTCGCTCAGATACGAATTAAACCAGGAGACAATATGCCCTCTCGTCGCGAACTCGCCAATGCTATCCGTGCATTAAGTATGGATGCGGTTCAACAAGCTAAATCAGGTCACCCAGGCGCCCCAATGGGGATGGCCGACATTGCTCAAGTATTATGGCAGGACTTTTTATCCCATAACCCAGCTAACCCATCATGGGCCAACCGCGATCGCTTTGTGCTTTCGAATGGCCACGGGTCAATGCTTCTGTATTCACTGCTTCACCTATCGGGCTACGAATTGCCTATTGAAGAGCTTAAAAACTTCCGCCAGTTGCATTCTAAAACCCCGGGTCACCCAGAATATGGTTATGCGCCTGGTGTAGAAACCACCACAGGCCCATTAGGCCAAGGCGTGAGCAATGCCGTCGGTATGGCGCTAGCTGAAAAAGTACTTGCGGCTCAGTTTAACCGCGATGGTCACAACATTGTTGATCATTACACCTATGCATTCCTTGGCGATGGCTGCTTAATGGAAGGTATCTCACACGAAACGTGTTCGCTTGCGGGTACCTTGGGTTTAGGCAAACTTATCGCGTTTTGGGATGACAACGGCATTTCAATTGACGGTGAAGTTGAAGGTTGGTTTACCGACGACACGCCAGCACGCTTTAAAAGCTACGGCTGGGATGTGATTGAAGGTGTAGATGGTCACGATGCAGAACAAGTTAAAGCTGCTATTGAAAAAGCGCAAGAAAACAGCACTAAGCCAACCCTTATTTGCTGTAAAACGACCATTGGTTTTGGTTCGCCAAACAAAGAAGGTACTGAGTCTTGTCACGGTGCACCATTAGGTGATGATGAAATTGTAGCGACACGTGAAAAGCTAGGCTGGAAGCACGGCGCGTTTGACATTCCTGATGACATTTATGCTCAGTGGGATGGCAAAGGTAAAGGCGGTGAAGCAGAGTCGGCATGGAACGATGCTTTTGCAGCTTATGAAGCCGCATACCCTGAGCTCGCCGCAGAATTTAAGCGCCGGGTTAACGGTGAACTGCCAGTTGATTTCAGTGACAAGGCAGATGCAATCATTGCAGAGCTGCAAGCTAATCCGCAAAACATTGCGTCGCGTAAAGCGTCTCAAAATGCGCTGAATGCGTTTGGTCCATTGTTGCCAGAACTACTAGGCGGCTCTGCTGACCTTGCAGGTTCTAACCTAACCATTTGGGAAGGCAGTAAAGGCGTTGAAGCTAACGATGCATCGGGTAACTACGTTTACTACGGTGTTCGCGAGTTTGGTATGTCTGCCATGATGAATGGCATTACCCTACACGGCGGCTTTAAAGCTTACGGTGCTACATTCTTGATGTTTATGGAATATGCACGTAATGCCGTGCGCATGGCAGCACTAATGAAGCAGCCTGCTATTTTTGTGTACACACACGACTCAATTGGTTTGGGCGAAGATGGCCCCACTCACCAACCTGTTGAGCAAGTGGTTGCACTTCGCTCTACACCGAATCTTGATAACTGGCGTCCTTGCGACCAAGTGGAATCAGCGGTGTCGTGGAAATCGGCAATCGAGCGTACTGACGGCCCAACCACACTTATCTTTACGCGCCAAGGTTTAGCGCAGCAAGAAAGAACTGCACAGCAAGTGGCCGATATTGCGAAAGGTGGCTACGTACTTATCGATAGTGACAGCACGCCTGAAATTGTTCTTATTGCGACGGGTTCTGAAGTTCAGTTGGCTGTAGAAGCCGCCGCTGCATTAACCGAGCAAGGCAAAGCCGTGCGCGTGGTATCAATGCCATCCACAGACGTGTTCGATCGCCAGTCGAAAGACTACCGCGAGAGCGTATTGCCTTCGTCAGTCACTAAGCGCGTGGCGGTTGAAGCATTGTCAAAAGACAGCTGGTACAAATATGTTGGCCTTAATGGCGCAATTATCGGTATGGATACCTTTGGCGAATCGGCACCTGCGGGCGACTTGTTCAAGCACTTTGGTATTACTACCGACGCCGTCGTAGAGGCCGCGTTGTCTCTGTAAGAGGTAAATAAAAGCCAATGGTAAATATTGCCATAAATGGGTTTGGTCGAATTGGTCGCAACGTGTTGCGTGCGCTCTATGAGAGCGGGCGCAATAGCGAGTTTAATGTTGTGGCCATTAACGATATTGCCAAGCCCGAAGGCATTGCACATTTACTGAAATACGATACCGCCCACGGGCGGTTTCGTTTCGATGTGGCCTTAAAAGATAAGACGTTGACGGTAGCGGGCGATGATATACAACTGCTTGCTGAAGCCGACATTAGCAACTTGCCTTGGGGAGCTTTAGGTGTAGACATTGTGCTTGAATGTACTGGTAAATTTGATGATCGAGCTTCAGGGCAGTTTCATCTCAATGCAGGTGCTAAAAAAGTACTGTTTTCATCTCCTGGTTCGCCCGATTTAGACAATACGGTTATTTTCGGTACTAACGAAGATACCTTAACCAGTGACCATAAATTAGTCTCTAACGGCTCGTGCACCACAAATTGTATTGTTCCTGTGATTCAGGCTCTCGATGCGGCATTTGGTGTACTCAGTGGCACAATTACCACCATTCATGCATCAATGCACGACCAACAGGTTATCGATGCATATCATGAAGATTTGCGTCGAACTCGAGCTGCAAGCCAATCTATCATACCTGTAGATACACGCTTGGCAGCGGGTATTGAGCGTATTTTGCCCAAGTTTGCCGGCAAGTTCGAAGCAATAGCGGTACGGGTACCTACCATCAACGTCACCGCGATGGATTTAAGCGTTAGTCTTAACAGTGAAGTGTCTATCGACCAAGTTAACCAAGCGTTGCGAAACGCAAAAAACGGTCGCTTGCAGGGAATTTTGGACTACACTGAAGAGCCTCTCGTATCGGTAGATTTCAATCACGACCCGCACTCGTGTATTGTAGATGGCACACAAACTCGCGTAAGCCACAAGCAGTTAGTGAAAACTCTGGTGTGGTGTGACAATGAATGGGGCTTTGCAAATCGAATGCTAGATACAGCCAAAGTGATGTTTGAAGCAAAATAAATCGTAAATGCTGCCAGGGTTGGTGGCGCCAACCCGTGCAGCTTTCACACGTTAATGAATGACAACATTTTTAAATTAACATAGGAAAGATGATGCCAATTCCAAGTATGAACGATATGGCCTTGCACGGTCAGCGTGTTCTCATCAGACAAGATTTAAACGTACCGGTTAAAAACGGTAAAGTCACCTCCGATGCTCGCATTAAAGCATCAATTCCAACCATTAAAGCCGCGCTCGATGCTGGTGCAGCTGTTATGGTGATGTCTCACCTTGGTCGTCCTTCTGAAGGTGAGCCGGCAGAAGAGTTTTCACTCCAACCCGTTGTCGATTACCTAAACGACGCCCTCGATGTACCTGTAAAGTTAGTGAAAGATTACTTAGACGGTGTTGAACTTTCCGATGGCGAACTAGTGATCCTAGAAAACGTACGCTTCAATAGAGGCGAGAAGAAAGACGACGAAACCCTTTCCAAACAATACGCTGCACTGTGTGATATTTTCGTGATGGATGCATTTGGTACGGCTCACCGTGCACAAGCTTCTACACATGGTGTAGCGAAATTTGCAAAGCAAGCATGCGCTGGCCCGCTTTTAGCGGCTGAACTCGATGCATTAGGTAAAGCACTTGATAACCCTAAGCGCCCAATGGTGGCCATTGTTGGTGGGTCAAAAGTATCGACTAAACTAACCGTATTAAAAACACTGGCAGAAAAGGTCGATCAGCTTATTGTAGGTGGCGGTATAGCAAACACATTTATTGCTGCCCAGGGTCACAATGTAGGTAAGTCCCTGGTTGAGATGGACCTGACGGAGCAAGCTACTCAGCTAATGAACAACGCCCAAGCCAACGGCGGGAATATTCCTGTACCAACCGATGTAGTGGTAGGTGCAGCGTTTGATGAAAATACCGAAGCCACGTTAAAGCACGTGTCTGAAGTAACCGATGAAGACATGATTTTTGATATCGGCCCAGACTCATCGAAAGCACTAGAGAGCATTATTAAGAATGCGGGTACTATTGTGTGGAATGGCCCGGTAGGTGTATTTGAATTTGAACAATTTAGCGCAGGTACGAAAGCCCTGTCTGAGGCAATTGCAGCAAGTGACGCATTCTCTATTGCAGGAGGCGGTGATACACTTGCAGCAGTGGATAAGTATGGGATTGCCGATAAGGTCTCTTACATATCAACAGGCGGTGGTGCATTCCTTGAGTTTCTTGAAGGAAAAACACTGCCTGCAGTAGCGATACTAGAAGAAAAAAATAAATAAGCGCTGTCGTTGCCTCAAGTTAGCTAATCAAATTAATTAACTTGAAACTATAACGTAAGAAATAGCGCCTAGTATGCTACAGGTGCTTATCTATACTGAAAACAGCAATAACATGGTGTAGATAAGCGCCTTTCACAAATGCCCCTTTTTAAAGAGCAACCTTCTTTGAAAACGACGCTTTTCGAAAAACGCTTTTTTAAAAAAGGTTCTTTGTGAAGAAGAACTGGTTAGCTTTACAGTGATGTTTGCTGACGAAATAACGATAAACCCTACAGCTGTCGTATAGGCAGAACAATATAAAAGGAGTGTTGCAATGGCATCACAAGCTCAGCAATCTATGCTGGATAAACTCAACACACAAATCGGTTTTATTGCAGCGTTAGACCAAAGCGGCGGCAGTACACCGAAAGCGCTACGTCTTTACGGCATTGAAGAGTCACAATACAGTTCAGACGAAGAAATGTTTAACCTTGTACACGATATGCGCACTCGTATTATTACTAGTGCACCTTTTAGTGGCGAGCGCGTTCTTGGCGCCATCTTGTTTGAAAACACCTTAGATAGAGAAATTGAAGGTTTGTCTACGGCTCATTACCTGTGGCAGAAAAAGCGTGTTATTCCCTTTTTGAAAGTAGACAAAGGGCTTCAAGAAGAAAGCGATGGCGTACAGCTCATGAAGCCGATGCCAGAACTAGATGCACTGCTAGCGAAGGCCGTGGCGCAAGACGTGTTTGGCACTAAAATGCGAAGCGTAGTAAAGCTAGCCAACCAGCAGGGTATCAAAGCCGTTGTAGAGCAGCAGTTCGAAGTAGGTAAGCAAATTCTTGCCGCAGGACTTGTGCCAATTATCGAGCCAGAGGTTGATATTCACAGCCCGCAGAAAGCCGAAGCTGAAGCACTCCTTAAGCTTGAGATCCTTACCCAGCTTAATTTGTTAAGTGAAGGGCAAGAGGTAATGTTAAAGCTGACGTTACCTGATCAAGCTAACTTCTACAAAGAGTTAGTAGACCACCCACGTGTACTTAAAGTTGTTGCATTATCTGGTGGTTACACTCGTAATGACGCTAATGCAAAACTGTCAGAAAACCAAGGCATGATCGCAAGCTTCTCTCGCGCACTTACCGAGGGTACCTCTGCCAAGCAGTCTAGAGAAGAATTTGAAGCACTGTTAGATACTGCAATTGACGGTATTTACACGGCATCTAAATCGTAGGTTAACACGCATAAAAGGTTTTGCTTTGTCGTTATAAGCACAGCTACACTGCAATTAGATACTATCAGAAGGAGAGCATAGCTCTCCTTCTTCGTTTTGAATATTTCGTCATCAGATGTCCTATCGTGCAATGCGTATCAATCACAATGTACATTTTATCGACTATATAGAGTGAGTGACCGCATATTTAGCCTAGCTTTTTCTTTACGGGGTGTGATTGCGCTAGTATGAATGTCTCACTAATCTAATCATTTAAAAGAAAAAGAATGGGGCATCAATGACAGAGAATCACCTACACCCACATCGCACCACAACAAAGAAATCATTTATCCCAAGCCGCATTTCGGCGGCCCTACTGCTTTTCACAAGTGCTTCGCTGCTGACTACTTTACTTCCAGCTACTAGCGTAGCGCAGGAGAATACAGCTACTAGTAACTCAGTGGTCACTGCGACAGAGACGCCAAATAAGGCAAACCACTTTGCGTCAGAAGATATTTTCAATCTGGAGTATGTAAGCGAAGCCCAAGTATCTCCCGATGGAAAGCAGGTGGTTTACGTGCGCCGCTCTAATGACATAATGTCAGACAGTACACGCGCAAATATTTGGCTTGCCAGTGCAGATGGTAGTAAGCACCGGCCTCTATTGTCGTCTAAGCATAACTTTTATTCTCCGCGCTGGTCTCCCGATGGAAAGCGTTTGGCGTACTTGTCGAACGAGGCAGGAAAGCCACAGTTGTATGTTCGCTGGATGGATACTGGGCAAACCGCCTTAGTGACTAACGTCACCTCATCGCCCAATGACATAACGTGGTCGCCTGATGGCAAGCACATTGCGTTTACTATGAGCGTCGATGCAGAAGAAAAACCGCTAAAAGTCAATATGCCTAAAAAGCCGAAAGGGGCTAACTGGTCACCAAGTTTTGAATATATTACGAAAGCAAGATATCAGGCCGACGGAAGAGGCGTGTTAGAACCTGCCTATACCCACATATTTGTGGTGCCATTTGAAGGTGGTACTGCAAGACAGCTTACCTCTGGTGACTATCACCACCGCGGTAGCTTAAGTTTTTCAAGCGACGCAACTAAGATTTACTTCTCTGCCAATCGAAGCAGCAACTGGGAATACGAGCCAATAGAAGCGGATATTTATACGGTAGACATGCAGGGGCATATTGAGCAACTAACCAGTTTTAAAGGTCGCGAAGCGTCACCGGTTGTATCGCCTAATGGTAAATATGTTGCTTACGAACGCCGTAGTGATGAAAAAGTCATGTATAAAAACAGCTATTTGTATGTGATGAATGCCGATGGAACGGAACACAAGAACCTGACTGAAACGATTGATAACGCGGTGTCTAACTTTGTCTGGAAAGATAACAAAAACATCTACTTTCAGCAATCGGTGAGAGGTTTAGCGCAAGTCGACAGTGTGTCCCTGATGGGTAAAGTAACGAATAAAGCCAATGGGTTAGGAGGTACTACGTTAGGTAGACCATACGTATTTGCCACTTATCATGCTGCGGGTGATGTAATTGCCTACACAAAAGGGGCAACCGACAGACCTGCCGATCTCTTTGTTACCAAGGGTGATGAGCGTCAACTGACTTCACTGAATGAAGATGTGCTTGGCCATAAAACGCTAGGTGAGGTGAAGGAAATTGTGTACAACTCATCAATAGATGGAGAAGAGATACAAGGCTGGTATATTCTTCCGCCAGATTACGACAGCAGCAAAACTTACCCACTTATTTTAGAAATTCATGGCGGTCCAAATTTAGCCTATGGCCCGGTGTTCACCGCAGAGTTACAGCGAATGGCGGCTGAGGGGTATGTGGTGTTTTATGATAATCATCGAGGCAGCACTGGCTACGGAGAGCGTTTTGCCTTGTTACTTCAGGGCAAGTACAGTTCAGAGTATGATTTTTCCGACCACATGTCGGGTGTGGATGCGCTGATTGAAAAAGGCATTGCCGATCCTGAGAAACTTTATATTACCGGTGGTTCAGCGGGGGGAATTGCATCTGCGTATGCCATTGGACTCACCGACAGATTTAAAGCTGCCGTAGTGGCAAAGCCTGTTATTAATTGGCTGTCTAAAGTACTTACCGCTGACTCTGGGCTTTATCAAATACCGTTTCAGTTTCCTGGCAAGCCGTGGGATAACGTAGAGCATTATTGGAAGCGCTCGCCACTGTCGCTAGTGGGGAATGTGACTACACCTACAATGCTTATCACCGGAGTGGATGATAAACGTACTCCTATGTCTGAAACGGAGCAGTTTTACCAAGCGCTAAAAATTCAGAAAGTGGATACGGTATTAGTCAAGGTACCTGAATCATCTCACGGTATAGCAGCGAAGCCGTCGCGAATGATCGCAAAGGTAGAGAATATTTTAGCGTGGTTTAAAAAGTACAGCGATGCTAATAAGACTACTATGTAGTTGCTCTGTAAATAAATACAGTGCTAGAGACTAGTAGTATCAACTCGTGTGTGATTAGAAAATGCTGATTACTAGAGGGGTGTTTATAACCAACATTTACATGAAAATAAGTTGGGTAGCACCGCGCGTTGCCCAATCGTTGTTTGTAAGTGACCCCTTTTTTTCTACTTTACTGGATGTCAAACCAAATATGCCCCGTTTGAATAAACAAGATCCGCCTTTTAACGATAATGCTAATTGGATGTTAACGCGGCTTGAACTAATACAACGCTGAGTGGCTGATGAATACACAATGTAGAGAAAAGCGTTGCTTTTACTATCTCGGTCACAGTTGCAAAAATATCATGCTGAGAAAGTTGCATTCTTTAATCAATAAATTTCTTGTCTATTTTTTGTCCGGTTAACATTGTACAGTATGAAGTTAATAAACAGACAGCCTTCTGTTAGCTCATATTTACAAGGAACTGCGGCTTATGAAGCTCATGCTCAGTATCGCTATACTTCAACTCACCGTGTTATCTACCTACTTAAATGCCCAAGAAACGCGATTGTTACGGCAGCCAGCAGTAAGTGAGCAGCACATTGCGTTTACTCATGCAGGTGATATTTGGTTAACGGATTTGAATGGTCAAAACAGTCAACGCCTAACCAGTACCGCCGCGGTAGAGAGTCACCCTCAGTTTTCGCCAGATGGTCGGCATATTGCCTTCTCATCTAACCGCTCAGGGACTGACTCTGTTTATGTAATGCCCACGGTAGGCGGTCAGGCAAAACGACTGACATGGCATGCTTCAGGCGGCTCGGTACGGGGGTGGACTGTAGACGGTAAACAGGTGTTGTTCACGTCGGGGAGAGACACTGCACCACGCCCTATCAATCGGTTATGGACGGTTCCTGCCGCTGGTGGGCCGGCGAAATTGGCACTGAAGCAGTGGGCGTTTAACGGCGATTATTCTGATGATGGCAAGCATTTGGTCATAGACCGAATGGCGCGGTGGGATACAGAATGGCGCAATTATCGTGGTGGGCAAAATACTCCCTTGGTTATTGTCGATTTGAAAAGCCTTCAGGAGACAATGATTAGCAATGACTCGACCATCGATGTAGAGCCTGTATGGGTAGGTGACAAAATCTATTTCCTTTCTGATAGAGACTGGGTCTCAAATGTTTGGGAATATTCAGTAAAGCGCAAAGAGCTGAAACAGATAACCGAATTTAAAAGCGCCGATATTAAGCAATTAGCCAGTAATGGTAAGGTATTAATATTCGAACAAAATGGAGATTTGCATCGTTACGACATAGCGTCTGAAACTACCCAGAAACTCTCAATCAGTTTAGTTGGTGATTTTCCTTGGGCAGAAACCAAATGGCAAAATGTCAGCGACAAAGCGCAGGCGGCTTCTTTATCGCCCACAGGGAAGCGTGTATTAATGGCAGCACGCGGTGAAGTTTTCACCATTCCGGCAGAAAACGGTAGTGTGCGCAATATTACCCAAAGTTCAGGTGCAGCCGACAGAGCCCCAATTTGGTCACCTAAGGGCGATCAAATTGCATGGTTTTCTGATCATCAAGAGCAAGGCTATCAATTAATGTTGCAAGACCAAGATGGTATATCGCCTGTCAAGGCAATGTCGATCGGAGAGTCAAAAATGGCGTGGGAGCCTACCTGGTCGCCTGACGGACGCTATATTGCATTTGTGGATGACGACGTCCGCATTCGTATTATTGAGCTAGCTACCCAACGTCTTAAAACGATCGACGTAGGAGGCACCAACCTTGAGCGAGGATATAACGACCTGACATGGTCACCTGATTCAGGTGCGTTGGCTTATGTAAAAACCGCTGAAAATGGTTTTCAGCAAATTAAAGTGTATACCCTAGATAGTGAGCAGACCCATTTCCTAACCAATAAGTTTGCCAATTCTTTATCCCCTGCATGGGACCAAAATGGTCACTATTTGTATTTTCTTGCGAGTACCGATTATGGATTGAATAGTGGTTGGGCGAATACCAGTGCCATGTCTTCCAAACCGGAATATGCCCCCTACTTGGTTAGCTTGGTAGCTGGGCAAGTGTCACCGTTTGCGCCTAAGAGTGATGAAGAAGAAACTAACGCCGCTACGCAAAGTGACGATGAAGTCACAGAGGATAAAAAGGAAGACAAAGATAACAACGTTGAAATTGATTTTACGAATATAGAACGACGTATATTGCCCCTCCCAATGCCAGCCGGGCCCTATGATTTTGTATTGAGTGCGGGGAAAGGTGAAGCGTTCTTTGCAACGGCAGAAGACGAACAAATAGCCCTGATAAAATTTAACCTGGAAAAAAGAAAATCCGCTCCTTTTGTTGATGGCATTGAGTCAGCGAGTATTTCGGCAGATTTTAAAAAACTATTGCTAAAAAAAGGTAAAAGCTGGTTTGTTGTTGATGCCAGCGGTGAAGAGGCAAAGCTTGAAGAGCCGTTAAAAGTAGAGCTGATGATGAATCTTGATCGGAAAAAAGAATGGCGCCAAATGTTTGTTGAGGCGTGGCGTTACCAGCGAGATTATTTTTATGATAAAAATATGCATGGCCGTGACTGGAACGAGGTGTTTAGCCGTTACGAGCCATTGGTAAACCATGTAAAGCATCGCGCTGATTTGACCTATTTACTTGATATGGTAAACGGCGAATTATCCGTAGGGCACAGTTTTGTTTTTGGCGGCGATTACCCAGAAACGGAAAAGTCAGTGGCAGGACTATTGGGGGCCGATTTTATTGCTAAGCGGGGGCGTTGGCAGCTTTCACGCATATTTACCGCTGAAAGTTGGAATCCCGACTTAAAAGGGCCACTTGACCAGCCAGGGCTAAATGTTACGGAGGGCCAGTTTTTACTCGGTATTAATGGCAAAGAGCTTACCAGCGCAGATAACCTCTATCGATATTTAGATGGCACCTTAGATCAGCAAACAGTACTGCATGTGAGTGATTCAACTGATTTTGCCGATGCGAGAGAAGTGATTGTTAAACCAATTAGCAACGAGCGCGGTATTCGTCAACGTGCGTGGGTAGAGGATAATCGTCGATTAGTAGATAAATTATCCGACGGCAAACTTGCCTATGTTTGGGTTCCTAATACCTCGAATCAAGGGTTTGTGTCTTTCAATCGTTATTATTTTGCTCAGCAAGATAAACAGGGCGCAGTGATTGATGAACGCTTCAACGGCGGTGGTTTACTCGACGACTATATGGTCGACCTTATGAAGCGTGAGTTGCGTGCAGCGCTCACAAATGAAGTCCCCAATGGCAAGCCTATGCTTTTACCCGCGGGTATCAAAGGACCTAAAGTGTTGTTGATAAATGAACTTGCGGGTTCGGGTGGTGACTATTTTCCATGGGCCTTTCGCCAGCAAAAAGTCGGTAAACTCATAGGCGCTCGAACTTGGGGAGGTTTAGTAAAATCTTCTGTCCACTACAATTTGGTCGATGGAGGCGGGCTAACCGCACCGGACAATGCCGTTTTTGACCCAATCAATAACGAATGGGTGGGAGAAAATAAGGGAATTGCTCCGGATATACCCGTTTATCAAAATGCTCTTGCACTATCAAAAGGCGAAGATCCTCAATTACAAAGAGCGGTGAAAGAATTGCTTATGCAGTTGAAACAATTGCCTCCTAAATCTATTAAGCCGCCAGTGTTTTCGACTCCGGTGAGTGACAGCTGATTTCCTGCGTCTTACGTTTTAAATCAAGTAAGTAGCTAGTATTTCCGCTAGCTACTTTCTACTTCAGCTAGAATGCCAGTGAGTTATTAATCGATAGCGTTAAGTCTAGTGCTTGCCAATGCTGGCTCTCACTGGCTAAATCAGCAGATAAGATAGGCTTTTCTTCAAGCCAACCATCTGGAAAGCCCAACAATAGAGATGATTGGGTAACCTCAACCGTCATGTCTGGCAAGAATTGCTCTTGGCGTTTTATGTTAAGTAATGCACCAAGTCGCAATAATGCAATAAGACGCTTCACGGCGTAGCCGTCGAATAGATTAAAATTAGGCAAGTCGCTAATGCGGATCTTCTTGCGGTGAAAACGCACTAATGTGGCTAATAAAAGCTGCTGCTCTTGAGTAAAGCCGGGCATATCAACGTTAGCAAGAATGTAGGCACTGTGACGCTGCACACCCCGGGAATTTATCTGAATGCCTACCTCGTGAAGCAGCGCTGCCCAACCCAGCATGTTCTTAAAGTCTTGGCCTTTTAATTTCCACGCCTTTTCTGCTTTTCGTAGTAGCATTAACGAGGTGTTTAACACCATGGTTGCTTGAGCAGTATCAACGTCGTAACGGGTTGCTAGGCTACTTGCCGTTCTTCCGCGAATATCGGCGTGATGCAGCTCGTCTTCCATTTGGTAAAGCACACCTTCACGCAATGCCGCAGGAGAGTACACAAGTGCTTTAATATTTAAAGCCTTAAACACTGCAATCAAAATAGCAATACCACCGGCTATTACTACACGGCGATCTTCGCTTAAATTGGGAAAGTCCAGCTTATCAACATGCCCCGCATCAATGAATTGGTCCATCAGGCTACGCAAAGCTTTCAGCGTAACAGGAATGTCGTGTTCGTTGGTTTTATCTTGCTGACATAAAATAAATAGAGAGCGAATAGTCCCCGAGGTGCCAACGCACTGCACCCAACCCAGTTTACGGTATTTGCCGTCTATCATCTCAAGCTCTTGAGCGGCATTGGTAATTGCCTTATTAAACGCACTGCGTTTGAGTTCGCCGTTTGCAAAGAATTTCTGAGTATAACTCACGCACCCCATTTGCAAACTTCTACAAAGTAGGGGGGTAAAACCTTTACCAATAACAAACTCTGTTGACCCACCACCGATATCAACCACCAGCTGTTGGCCATCGGCATGATTGGTATGGGCAACGCCAGAATATATTAAACGAGCCTCTTCCACTCCCGAAATAACTTCAATCGGGTAGGGCAGTACGTCTCTTGCTGCACGAATGAATTGCCGAGCATTCTTCGCTTTACGCAAGGTGTGCGTAGCCACAATACGGACTGAATCTGGTTCGAAGCCTTTTAAACTTTCAGCAATGACTTTGAGCATGGCAAGTCCACGTTCCATGGCATCATCAGACAAAATATTGTCATTGCCGAGCCCCTCGGCAAGTCGTACTTTTTGTTTTACTCGATGAAGAATTTGAACGGAACCCGCTACAATTCTTGCCACTACAAGGTGAAAGCTATTTGAGCCAATATCTAGCGCGGCAACTTTACTTACTTCCCGGGACTCTACACCGTCAAAGATGGATTCATGCTCAGTCATTAGTGATTAGGTTATCCTACAGGTTGTCTTCAAGTTGTTTGAGGTAGTCGTATATCTCTATTTGAGAGCGTACCTTTCTGCGGTTACCGCGCAGCACATAATTATTCGTCTGCTCAGAGTTGATAACGCGCGCTTTCAGCGTATCATTAAACTGTAGCTCCATAATATCAACAATGCGCTGCTGCAAGGTTCTATCGTAAACTGGGCAGCCCACTTCTATACGATTGTCCATGTTGCGTGTCATCCAATCGGCAGAAGAGATAAAGACTTTACGGTCGCCGCCGCCTTCAAAAATCATCACCCGAGGGTGTTCTAAGAATCTGTCGACGATGGAAATGATTTCTATGTTGTCGCTTACCCCTTTTATCCCCGGATTTAAAGAGCACATTCCCCTTACAATACCGCGAATTTCAACTCCAGCTTGACTGGCTCTGTACAAATCGTCAATGAGCTCTTTATCAACAAGATTGTTAATTTTAAACGTTATTTTTGCCTTTTGCCCTTGGTTTAAATGCTGTATCTCCTGACGAATTAACGACTGGATTTTGGTTCTAGAATTTAGCGGCGAAATTTGTAAATGCTGAAATTTGTAACGGCGGTATGGGTATTGAATAAGATCAAATACTGCTACGCCTTCGTCGGCTAGTTCTTGGTTGCGCGTAAACAAGCTATAGTCTGTGTATATCTTAGCGGTCTTCTCATTGAAGTTGCCGGTACCAAAATGAGCGTAATTAACTAAATTTCCACGTTCTTCCCGCGTGACAATACACAGCTTCGAGTGAATCTTGAGAGTAGGTACCCCAAGTACAACGCGAATTCCCGCCTCGGTCATTCGTTTGGACCATTCAATATTAGCCTCCTCGTCGAAACGAGCGCGTATTTCTACCACCACGGTCACTTTTTTACCATTGTCCACCGCGTCAATGAGTGAGTTGATGATACGAGAGTTACTCGCCACTCGGTAAATATTGATGCGTATGGTACGAACATTGGGGTCAAAGGCAGCCTGACGCAAAAATTCAGTGAAATGCAAAAAACGATGATAAGGGTAATGCAGCAAAATATCGTTAGCAGTAATGGCATCAAATACAGTGTTGTGTTGCGAAAACGCTTTGCTATCAATAGCCGGCAGCGGCGTATGTTCAAGGTATTCTCGGCCCACGTTGGGGAAGCCAATAAAGTCTTTAAAGTTACGATAGTGTCCCGCAGCGTGCATGGTATCAAGCTTTGTAATTTTAAGGCGCTTGCGCAGGTCTTGCATCATATCGTCTGGCATGTCGGTGTCATAAATAACCCGAACCGGCTCAGCAATAAGGCGTTGCTTCATGCTCTCAGACATCTTTTCAACGTAACTTTCATCTATTTCGTCGTTGATAGAATACTCGGCGTCCCGAGTCATCTTAAATGAAAATGACTCTATTTCGTCAAACTTGATAAAGCCTCGAAAAATATCTTCAAGGCAAAGCTGAATCATGTCGTCGAGCATAATAATATGCTTTTTCTTTCTACTTTTTTCTGGCGGAATAAGCATAAAGCGAGACATTTCAGTGGTAGGAACCTGAATGACTGCGAATCGTGTGCTTTTTTCTTTTCTTCTAAGGGCTACATATAAATAAACAGAAGTGCCGTTTAGCCGTTTTAGCAAATCTGTTTTTTTATCAATAATAATAGGCGCAATGTGACGCAGCACTTTATTCACAAAAAAGTTGCGAACCCATTGCTGCTGATAGTCATTCAAGTCGTTTTTTCGAAGTATATAAATATGGTATCGAGCTAGCCCTTTTACGACTTCTTTATGAATTTTATCGAATTTTTCTGAAAGCTGAACGACCTTTTTTTGAATCTGCTCCATCAGTGCTGTCTGACGTTCAGCCTCTTCATCGTTACCGTCGTTTTGTGCGATTGTGATCTGTCGTTTTACGCCCGCCGCCCTCACGCGGTAAAATTCATCGAGGTTGTTTGAGTAAATACCTAAAAAGCGTATACGTTCAACGGCTGGGGTGTTTTGATCGGCGGCTTCCTGCAACACGCGTTCGTTAAATGCTAACCAACTCAGTTCCGCAGGATAATATAAAACGTTGTTATCCATAATTTCTCATTTATGATCCACAAAATGGTCAAAGGCTGTCATCTATTAATTACACTTTGATGACAAGGCAATGCTTGGCAATCGGTGAAACGGTGTATTCTTCACATTAATGCGTTGCGGTGATGTCAACAACTAGATCATTAGCCAGAGCTTCAAGAGCATCTTGTAATGCGCCATCGTCAAATTTTGCTGGTACACCAATTTCTGCTTTAGCTTTAAAAATTAAACTGCCCCAGTTAGGCGCACTTTCACAATGTGAAGCAAAGGTAAGTATGTTGAGGTTGAACTGATTAAGAACATTGGTAAGCTCTTGTACTATACCCGGTTTATCGTTACCCATTACTTCAACGGTATACTTAACCACGTTAGTTTCTTGGGAACCAAGTGCCGCTACATGTTGAACGGTGATATCAGGTAACGCTTCAATAGCGTCTATTAAAGGCTGTTTTCCTTCTGCACTTACCTGCACTTCAACAAACCCTGTGAATAAACCCGCCATATGCGCAAAGCTTGAACCCAACCAGTTCCCTTTATGTGCATAGATACATTTCGCAAGCGCATCGACTAACCCAGGCTTGTCTTGCCCCATTATGTTTATAACTATTGATTGCATGCAAAACTCCTTGATGGATGGGTGCGAAATACGCTGGTCGTACTTCTGCTGGTTATTAACGTGTGTGCTAGTGCTCAATGATGGTTAATGGCTGTCAACAGGTAGTGTAAAACAGATTGCACGGAAAATTTTAGCTTGCTATTAGCATAACAAAACTTACACTGCTCACCAGTGCAATTTACTCCAAATTCTTCGCTAAAGAAGCGTTTTTAATATATAAATACTAAAAAGTAGAATGACTCTCGACACCGACAGCATAAATAGTAAACGTCAACGAACTGACAGAAGGGCTCGTTTTTTGGTGACGGGTTTCGGCGGTCTCGTTTTACTGACGCTGGTCGTTCTAGTTTCCCACCTCATAAGCCAAGCAATTCCTCTTACCTACACGCCTACTCTTAAGCTGGTTGCTCATGTAACCGTACCCAATAGTGAATCTATTATTAGCACGGGTGATATTTTTAACGGCCAACCGCTGTTGGCAAAAAAAACAAACTGCCAATTAGGGCTACTTGCTTTTTCTGAGGGCGCTCTTAAGAATACGCAAGATTATACAAAGCCTTGTGAGCACACGCTTTCGGCTATGAGCGTGATGGGTGAAAATTTCATTATTGATATTTCTCCGGCTGGGCAGGTGCGTCTTATTCCCGTGCGTACTTATAGTGCGGACCAAATTTTGGATGAAAAAGCGATACAAAATACCCCGCCTAATACTATTGCGTTTGCGCTTCCCAAACAGATTTGGCAGGGGCAAAAGCAATGGCAAATTCAATTATCCAATCAGTGGGTAGTGACACAAGTTACCCTTGACAGCGGTGTTTTTGTGCGCTGGGTTAATCGGAAAGCGCCTACCACCTTCATCGACAAGCATTTCTCGGATGTAAATCATATAACGCTGATGCCAGGCAGTGAAAGTTTACTGCTGCATAAAAATGACGGTATTTATCTTAATCGACTTCATGATAAAACAAGCGCATCAGACCCGTTTATCAGTAATGTGCCCTACGAAGGCGGTGTGTCATTGGTATTCCCCTTGGCCAAGCAGCGCTCATTCTTTTTGCACAATAACGACACCAATGTATTAGCGCGGTGGGTATTGAGTAAAGGAAGTGAGGGCTTACATTTTCAAAAAACATATGCAATTGTGTTAAGCGATGGTGAGGTAACGCTAGATATTGCGGAGCATGCCAGCATGAATATGATTTCGGTGCTAACGAGTCACAACAGGCTATTGCTGATCAACCGAATTACGGGAGAAATAATAAGCTCTCGTCAAAGTGAAAAGGCTATTTCTGATATTGACTGGCATGGCGATGCGTTAATAGGAAGAAGCAGCAACACGGTAACAGCATGGCAGGGCAAGTACTTAAGCGGCATTACTACGTGGTCATCGTTGTTCGAGCCTCAGCACTATGAGGGCTACGATACAGAGGAAACTGTATGGCAAACCACTAGTGCATCAGACTACCAAGAAGCTAAATTCAGTTTAACTCCGCTAATGATTGGTAGTTTTAAAGCTTCTTTGCTGGCTCTGGTCATTGCTATTCCCGTTGCCATTGGTGCGGCCATTTATACTGCTTACTTTGCAAAAGCGAGACTGCGTCACTTGTTGAAGCCCTCCATTGAGATGCTAGAAGCGATCCCCAGCGTGCTCATTGGCTTCATTGCTGCTATCTGGTTATCGCCCAAGGCAGAGCAGTTTCTATTTTCCGTTGCGTTTTTTATGGTCTTTGTGCCAATTGCGCTTATCATCGTGTCGCTGTTTCAGCGCCAAGTGGCACACTACCTACCAAAGCGGATTCGCCATGGCAGCGAGTTAGTGTTTGCATTACTCGGTACTTTCCTACTTGCTTTTGTCAGCGTGGAGTTTGCGCCCCAGTTTATTTTTTCTATTATGGGCGTTGATGGTTTTGCTTTGTTGGCGTCGGGGTCAGATAGTCCAATAGGCAAAACCACCATTGTGGTTGCCATTGCGCTCGGTATCGCAATTTCGCCCAGTATTTATTCTTTGGCGGAAGACGCCATTAACGGTGTGCCCGAGGAATTGAAAAATGCTTCTTTTGCGTTAGGAGCAACCCGCCTTCAAACGCTGATGCATGTGGTGTTGCACGTTTCGCTGCCGGGCATTATTGCCGCCATAATGCTGGGTTTTGGACGGGCTTTTGGTGAAACAATGATTGTTTTAATGGTAACGGGTAATACCCCCATATCTAGCTGGGGCCTTATTGAAGGTTTGAGAGCGTTAACCGCTAATTTAGCCATTGAACTACCTGAAGCTGACGTTTCATCGGCACACTATCAAATTCTCTTTTTTACCGCCTGTATCTTGTTTGCATTCACCTTCGTGGTAAATACTATAGCTGAGGTGTTGCGTCAGCGACTGGGAAGGAGGAGAGAGCATGGCTAAGCTTCGCCTTTCTGGCTTAAATGCGGTGCAGCGTCAGTCGTTGGTGATTAGTTTAACCGCCTTTTTTACCGGCCTATTGGTGATTGCCCTTATCAGTGTACTTGTGCTGATCACAGCAAGGGGAGGTGCTTACTTTTGGCCGAAACCCATATACAGTGTTACGCTTGATAGCGAAGCTGATTCTGCATCTACCTCTGAATTTACTCCTACGTCTTATTCGGAAATTGATCCAGTAAATGCTACTCACCAGGTTTTATCTACAGAGGCGGGACTGCAGTCTGTTACTCTGTTGGCCAACGTATTCGATGATGAAGCTAAATTGGTGGTACGGCTCAAGTATACCGATGCGCTAAATCCATACGGGGCTCAACTATTAGTCGATCGCGAGCGTATAAAGCACATTGAGTTAGCCAAAAACAGCGCCGAGATAAAGCTTAATGACGGACGGCAGATAATGGCTGTACCTGAAAATGTAGTGACGCCAGAGGGAGTGAATATTCCGCTGGCTAAATTACCACAGATTATGGAATCAGTAGCCCTTATCTCAGATGAAATTACAAAGTTAAACAAACAGTTTTTAGCGCCCATTCACGAATCGCTTTCTCGTTTTGATAATAGAGATGTAGCAGAGGATGCGCCGGCACGAGAAAAGCTAATAGCTCAGTTCAATCTTCACCAACAGCGGGTTCGTACACTTGAAACCCAACGAGATCAATACAAGCTCGCAGTGAGTTTTGCCGACGGTCAGCCCTTTAGTATTCCGATATTCACAATTCAAAGCGTCGATTTTGTTAGTCGATTGACAGGATTTGAAAAGTGGCAGGTGGTCATTGGTGAAGTGTTTGTGTTTCTCACTGAGTCGCCTAAACAAGCCAATACGTCTGGCGGTGTTTTTCCTGCGTTATTTGGTACTGTGTTAATGGTGTTCATTATGACCATTATCGTGACTCCATTTGGCGTTATGGCGGCCATCTATCTCAGCGAGTATGCACCAAACACAGCATTAACCACTATTATTCGAGTAAGTGTAAGCAATATGGCCGGTGTGCCATCAATTGTGTATGGCGTGTTTGGTCTTGGTTTCTTTGTGTACACCCTTGGCGGCAGTATAGACAGCTTCTTTTTCAGTGATGCGCTGCCTGCGCCAACCATGGGTAGCCCAGGTATATTTTGGGCGGCATTAACCATGGCAATACTCACACTTCCTGTTGTTATTGTTGCTACCGAAGAAGGGCTAAGACGAGTGCCTGAAGGACTAAAAGCGGGCAGTTATGCACTGGGTGCCACTAAAATTGAAACTATTGTACGCACTATACTACCCATTGCTTCGCCCGGAATTATGACCGGCGTTATATTGGCTATTGCTAGAGCAGCAGGTGAGGTTGCGCCGCTCATGTTGGTGGGGGCCGTCAAATTTGCGCCTGCCTTACCTATCGATAGTGAGTTTCCATTTCTCCATCTCGATAGACAGTTTATGCATCTTGGCGTATTAATTTACGACAGTGCTTTTCACAGTCAAACCGATGCGAAAAGTGCCTCCATGATGTTTGCCGCTTGCTTGCTATTGCTAGTGGTTGTTTTTGTACTCAATATTTTAGCGGTACTACTTAGAACACGCTTACGTAAACGGTATTTAAAAGGGTAAACGCTGTCATGTTAAAGTTGTTCAAACATAATATACAGCCCGTTAGTGAATTAGCGAGCGCTCAGACAGCGGTTGAGGTAAAAAATCTCAACTTATGGTTTGGTGAAAAGCATGTCTTAAAAGATATCACTATGCGGATCCCGAAAAACAAAGTGACGGCGCTAATCGGTCAAAGCGGGTGCGGTAAATCGACATTAATAAACTGCTTTAATCGTTTGAACGATCTGTACGACGGCTGTCAGTACACGGGTGAAGTTATTATTGATGGGAAAAACATCAACAGTAAAAAAACTAACGTATCGCGACTAAGAGCCAAAGTGGGGATGGTGTTTCAGCGCCCAAATCCATTCCCCATGAGTATTTACGAAAACGTGTGCTACGGGTTGAAGCTTCAAGGTGTGCGTGTAAGAAGGAATTTAGACGATGCGGTAGAGAGCGCATTAAAGCAAGCCGCACTGTGGGATGAAGTGAAAGACCGATTATTTGAGCCTGCAATGACCTTATCGGGTGGTCAGCAGCAGCGGTTAGTTATTGCGCGCGCTTTATCTTTAAAGCCTGAAGTGTTGTTACTGGACGAGCCAACCTCTGCCCTTGATCCTCTTACTACGCTTTTCATTGAGGAGCTAATGGAGTCACTGAAAAAGCAATGTACGATAGTTATTGTTACTCACAATATGCAGCAAGCTGCTCGCGTTAGCGACTACACAGCGTTTTTTCATCAAGGTAAATTGGTGGAGTATACCGATAGCGACACACTTTTCACCATGCCTGATAAAAAGCAGACAGAAGATTACATCACGGGTCGGTATGGCTAAGAACGGCTTTTTTATTCCCGTTAGCCGTATATGCAAAGGCGGGCTACCTTTATGAACTACCTGTTTTGCTTGTGCTACATTTGCTGTTCACTGGAGTTACTATAATGCGTCAAGTTGCTTTAAATAATCATATTTCGGGTACGTTTAACGTTGAATTAGAAAACCTGCGTAACTCCGTGTTGACCATGGGAGGCGAAGTAGAGCAGCAAATGGTCGATACGCTTTATGCCATTAAGCACAACCATGCGGCTATTGCTGAAAAAGTAGTGTTGAACGACCTAAAAATAAATTCAATGGAGATTCAGATAGATGAAGAGTGCCTGAGAATTATTGCTAAGCGGCACCCAACAGCAAGTGATCTGCGATTGATCATGACCATTTCTAAAGCCATTACTGACATTGAGCGTATGGGAGACGAAATAGAACGCATTGCCAAGTTGGTAACACGGAACAAGCTACCTTCCTCTGATACGATAAAAAGCAGTATGGTTAAGATAGGCGAACAAGTTATCGATATGATGCGTGGCACTTTTGATGCTTTCGCGCGACAAGATGAAGCAGCAGCACTTGAAGTTTATCGTCAAGACAATCAAATAGACAGTGAATACAAACGCTTAATAACATACACCACGTCTGAGATGGAAAAAATCACCGAAGATATGCAGGATTGGCTCGACGTACTTTGGGCATTGCGTTCACTTGAGCGTATAGGCGATAGATGTAAAAACGTTTGCGAGTATGTTGTATACCTCACTCGAGGAACCGATGTACGTCATACCTCTCTAGAAAGCATACATCAGAAGATAGAAGATCTGACTTAAATAATTCGCAGATGTCGCTATAAGGCACGCATGACGTGGCATAGCGTATATTTTGAAATATAGTTGTCATAAAAATGAAACATTTGATTGAATTATCAGCGTCGAGATATACTTTTGCCGAATTTCGATGATTTTCGCTATGGCTTCGAAGATGATTACGTTATCATGCGCCGGAGCCGAGGACGGGTCGTGCAAAAAACGAACATTTTGCTAAAACAAAATCTGTCTTTAACATCACACTTGAGCCTATTTGGCTCAGGGAATTGCTACACAGTGAAGTAGCGTAAAGCCCAAATCGCATTAGCTCGGGAGCGATACTTAGTGGATTTTTTTGAAAGTTATGGCCTAATTCTAATTCTTCTTGCCGCTGGTGTAGGTTTCATCATGGCGTGGGGAATTGGTGCCAACGATGTTGCCAATGCCATGGGGACATCAGTAGGGTCGAAAGCATTAACAATAAAACAAGCAATCTTTATTGCGATGATATTTGAGTTCGCTGGTGCATACCTAGCTGGTGGAGAAGTAACTTCCACCATACGCAAAGGAATTATCGACTCAAGCTTCTTTGTTGACATACCCGAATTGCTCGTGTTGGGCATGATATCCTCGCTATTAGCTGCGGGTATTTGGTTGGCTGTGGCGTCTTGGCTAGGTTGGCCTGTATCAACAACGCATTCCATCATTGGCGCGATTATCGGTTTTACTGCAGCTGGCGTAAGTATGGACGCGGTGTCGTGGGATAAAGTGGCTGGTATTGTAGGGAGTTGGGTAATTACGCCCGCTATTTCTGGTGTCATTGCTTACTTAATTTTTATGAGTGCGCACAAACTCATATTCCAAACGGCCTCACCTTTTGAGAGCGCTAAGCGTTATGTTCCATTTTACATGGCGCTAGCGGGCTTTGTCATGTCACTCGTTACCATTAAAAAAGGGCTCAAGCACGTTGGCTTAGAAATGAGCGCAGTGAATGGATATATCCTTGCTGTTGTTATCGCAGTGTTATTAGGCGTTTTAGGTAAGTGGTACATTAGCCGCATGAAATTTAGCGGCTCTGAAGATGCAGATTTGCAGGCGGCAAATGTAGAGAAAGTGTTTGCCCTGCTAATGGTCGTCACGGCGTGTTGTATGGCTTTCGCCCATGGCTCAAATGATGTAGCTAACGCTATTGGACCATTGGCCGCAGTAGTGAGTGTAGTTAGCAGTGGCGGCGAAATTAATGCAAACGCCAAACTAGCAGTGTGGATCTTACCGCTTGGTGGTTTAGGAATTGTTGCTGGTTTAGCGCTATTTGGCCATCGAGTAATAAAGACCATAGGGCAGGGGATTACCCACCTTACGCCTAGTCGTGGTTTCGCTGCGGAATTAGCAGCAGCCTGTACCGTTGTCATTGCGTCAGGCACAGGTCTACCTATTTCTACCACGCAAACACTTGTTGGCGCAGTGCTTGGTGTAGGTCTAGCAAGAGGTGTCTCTGCACTTAACCTTGGAATTGTAAGAAATATTGTAGTGTCTTGGGTTGTTACTTTACCCGCGGGCGCAATTCTTTCAATTATTTCGTTCTACATATTAAGAGCATCATTTGGGGTGTAAAGCCATAACAGCATTACGCTAGCAAAGTTACACCGCAGAGTTTACGTAAATAGCGAAAGCACGGCAATTATTGATGTTGGTGTGAATGTAGAACACTAAAAAAAAGCCGCGATAAGTGAAAAACTTATCGCGGCTTTTTTTGTATCTAGGTCTCACCACTTAAGGTCTTATTATACATAACCAAGGCCCTAGTTATCGCTCGCGGGCATCTTGTGATGAAGAGGGCGTTTATCAGCTCTTTCGTTGGCCTAATTCAACACGTTAACACGACATGGGAATATGTAGTGCTACCAAAAAATGAGTATTCCTAGTACTTAAGGAGGAGTTTTATTAGGAGGCGATTAACATACTCTTAACAGACTAATCATATGTAAGTTACCAGAGTAAATAGAATGCACTTCAAAAGAAAAGTCCTTAACACCGCCATCTTCTCTGCGTTTTTCTCAATAGTATCTCCGTCTTACGCCGATGATGCGGAAAAACAGAACGATTCTTCAGAAATCAGCGATGTTGAGATTGTTACGGTTTACGGTATTTTACCGCAGCAAACAGACAGCCTTGCTGGCTCGTTTTCAATTATTGATGAAGCAGAACTAGCGCAGCGTCGTCCTATTTCAAACTTAGAGAGAATGCGACTGATACCGGGCATAAATATAGTGGCTGATGGCAGTATGGGATTCGATACTAATATTGGTTTTAGGGGGCAAAATCCCAGAAGAAGTGCTAAAGCAATGATCATGGAAGACGGTGTACCACTTCAACTTGCACCCTACACTGACCCTGTCGTTCACTATACAACGCCGACGCCTGTCGTCAGCAGAATAGAAGTGATAAGAGGCGCCGGGCAAATATTATATGGTCCTCAAACGCTCGGCGGCGCAATAAACTTTGTAACAAAAGCGGTTCCCAGATCCAACGGTGTTCAGGGCGAAGTGAGTGCCGCCGTGGGCAATCAAAGCCAGCAATTGCTGAACGGAAGTGTTGGGTTTGGCAACGAACAGGGGGGCTTTGCTATAGATTTTTTACAGCATAAAGGTGACGGTATCTTTACTAATAGTGAGTTCAACATAAAAGATTATCGTATAAAGGGCGAGTTTGACATTTCCGAACGCCAGACGCTAGGTATCAAATTTGTTCATACCAACGACAGTCGAAATCAAACGGAAAATTATCTTACTTCTGATGAATACGCGCAAGACCCCTTTACGCATCCTACTGCCGACATCGATCAATGGCAGCAGGATAGAGACGTAGTGCAAATTAAGCACGATTTTAGGGTTAGTGACAACTTTGCTCTGCGCACTAGTGCGTACTATACGGAAAGCTTTCGCAATGGCCTAAGAGGCAGTAATAGCGGTAGAGAGGTGAACGGTCAATTTGAATCCCGTCTGCGTAACTGTGATGCGGTAGGTGATACCAATGATGACGGTAATCTAACAATATCTGATTTGGGGAATACCGACATTGATGTATGCGGTGGTCGTCATGCACCTCGTCAATATTACACTACTGGGATCGAGTCTCGCGCCGATTTTAGCCACACACTTTTTGGTTATGAAAGTGAGAGTATTATCGGTATTCGCTATCACGAGGAAAGTGCACATCGCCAGCAAGTTTTTGCGACAAATCGTTCAGAAAGACTCGATTACGAATTAGCACTTGCCAATGATTCAGCAGATACCCGTGAAGGAACATTTTTAGACGCAGAGGCAGTGTCTTATTTCGCTCAAAATACGCTTCATGTGGGGGAGTGGGCGATTTCGCCGGGTTTTAGAGTAGAAGACGTTACATCAACTGATGAGGACGAGTTTACAGGCAATATTGAAACATTAAGTTTTACTCAGTTCTTGCCAAGTTTAGGTGTTTCTTGGTCAGGCATTCGCGATACCACCTTCTTTGCGGGTCTACACGCTGGAATCTCGCCAGCAAGGGCAGATCGAGAGTTTACTGACGAAGGTGGTCGCGCTGAGCCAGAGGAAAGCACACTATTTGAACTAGGGATTAGAAGCGATTACTTTACGGGTATCTGGGCATCAGCAACATTTTTTCATAATGATATATCTAATACTATCGTGGATTTGGGGGCAACGTTTGAAAATAGCGGTGAAAGTGAGCAGCAGGGTTTTGAGTTTGCGTCGAGAGTAGACTTTAAAGATATTATGAAGACTACTAATAATTTTTATGTTTCTGCCGCCTATACAAATATCTGGACAGCACGTTATGAGAAAGCGAGACGTTCAGAAGACAACGGTAATAGAATGCAGTACGCCCCTGAGCACTTATTAAATTTAGACGTAGGCTATGAGCATACCAGTGGTTTTAGTGCCCGAATTGGGTTGCAGCATGTGAGTGAGCAGTTTGTTGATGATAGCAACACAACGATAGAAAATGGCAGTGGTACAGAGGGGATCATCCCCAGTTACACTGTATGGAGTGGTACCTTGAACTACGGCGTCAAAAATACGGGTGTTTCATTGTTTGCGACTGTAGAAAATATGTTTGATAGAGAATATTTGGTAAGTCGCAATGAAGGAAAGTTAGCAGGTCGTGAACGTTTGTTTATGGCTGGTATCAGTTATGTTTTTCAATAAAATTGGCGCAGATGTCTTTAACATGTAGTTGAACGTTTCTGCTTCTTGCAAAACAGTGCAACATACAATGTTGCGCTTTTTTCCCTTGTTGCATTCACAAAGACTTCAGTATTCCCAACTTCTAAACTGCGTTGTGCACGCGCTTATGATATGTGAACACAGTCTTTCTTAGCATCAATTAAGTTTCCGACATCACAATTCAAGATACAATTTTTACGAGGTTTCTTTCACGTTAAAAGACGGTTGATATTGACATTAGATAGATGTTGGTTTTTCAATCCTACTTCGGTATGAGAAAAACAGCGCTAGTGCAGGATGTGTTTTCGTTGATAGGTTCGCTAGCATTAGGAAGAGTGCAGAAAGCTAACTGGAGCAGCAATGTCGGGAATCACAAAAATATCTCATGCTATCGTGGCCGTGTTTATTGGTTGCTTTCTGGCGTTTTCGTTTCTGGTTTATTTTCAAATTAAGCAAAATATTGTTGACGAAACCACCAGTGCACTTAATCAAGTTCGTAAAATGATAGCTCTGAATATTTCAGAGTCAGATGTGAAAAGCATCGTAGCGCAAAGTCCTCACTTATCTACTCGCTATGTTACGGGGCGACTAACCATCGAACCGTCTGCGCAGAATAGGGGGCAAGACATTGATTATGCTGCCCCTGTGTTTATTCCTATTAGCGAAAACCGATACTTGATGGTGAGGTCGCATGAGGATGCAGAGTTAATTCAGAATCTAAACCTGTTTTATTTGGTTGCAGGCTTATTTTTTGTCACGTTTGTACTGTTACTGCTTACGCTGCGTTTGGCGATTCGCCAGCGTCTTGTTCCGCTTAATCAGCTAGCGAAAGCTTTACAGGAGCTGAGCGAAGGAAAGACAACGGGAGTCGTCCACTACTCCGATATTCCTGAAATGAATCAAGTGATCAATCAGTTTCAAAAACTACAGCAGGCGCTCGAACAAAAAGACAAGCAATTGATTAAAATTGATCAGCAATTGGCTTTATTGCAAGAGCAAGAAAGAAGTTACTTAGCCAGAGAGCTACACGACAATGTCGGGCAGTTGTTAACCACAATAAAGGCGCACGCCTATATATTAGAGAATGCGAAAGAGCCCACGATGCTTGCGCTGTCAGCGCAAAAGGTACAGCAAATATCTCATCAAATAAGTGGTGCAATTCGCAAACTCACTGTGCATTTACATCCTCTTGTTCTTGACCGCGTCTCCTTACAAGCCTCTCTTGAGCGTTTAGTACATGAGCAAGAACTCGCCTTACCAAATACAGACTGGAATATTTCAATCAACCTCACTCACTACGACGAGGAGCAAGAACGGGATATACATATTTATCGGTTTGTTCAAGAGGCGATTAATAACATTGTTAAACACGCAAGAGCGACTGGTGTTCATATTAATATATACGGCGATAAGTCTCGGTTAAGCATTACTATAAAAGACAACGGTCTTGGGCTGGGTTCACATACTGTTGAAAATATCGGTATGTCATCAATGCGCAGCCGAGCTAGATGTATTGGCGCAACGTGCGAAGTGTTGTCACCCTCGTCGGGAGGGGTTGATGTTCGGCTCTCGTTGTCTATGAGAGCGCAGTCTGACTGCTTTGATGCAATCGTTGCATGAATATTCTCATTGTAGATGATCACGCTGTCGTGCGAGAAGGCTACAAAGCCTTACTCAACGCCATGCTCCCTAGCGTCGATATTCTCGACGCTGAAAATGGATCCCAATCGAAAGCAATTTTAGCTAAAACACGTATAGATATTCTCATTTTAGATATCAATCTTGCAAATGAAAGTGGGCTTGTTCTGGCCCCTGAATTTTTATCAAAGCAGCCTGATCTCAAAATCATTTTCTTCAGCATGTTTGAAGATTGTGTGATTTTACAGCGAGCAATGCAAACGGGTGCCATGGGGTATATCAGTAAAAGTAGTTCCCCAGATACACTTATCTCGGCCATTAAAGTTGTTGCGAAAGGCCAAAAGTATATTGAGCGAACAGTTGCAGTTAGTTTTGCCAATCAATTGCTCGACACTAATATTGATCTTGCTACAAAGTTAACTAAACGAGAGCTTGAGATTTTTATCGCAACGGCAATGAAAAAATCGCGTTTTGTTATCGCTGAAGAGTTAGGCGTATCTTCTAAAACCGTGTCGAATGCCCTGACCGTAATCAAACGAAAACTCAAGGCATCCCCCTCTGAATTTCCCGATATTGCTCATAAACACGGTTACCTCGGCAAAGCCAGATAAATAGAGCGTTTGAAGCGCTTTTTAAGGGAGGAGGTTACATAGCACAACAAGGTATTCCCCTCCTAAAGTATGAGTCATTTGGGCCTATGGAATTATGGTGAATGCGCAATAAAAGTACGATTATCAGTACACACGACAAACCACAGAGAAAGTGCGTTGCATGCACTACATATCCAAAGGGTACTATTATGATTTATGCAAAACCTGGAACGGAAGGTTCGGTAGTTAGCTTTAAAGAACGCTATGGTAATTTTATTAACGGTGAATGGGTAGCGCCTGTAAAAGGTGAATATTTTACTAACACATCGCCTGTCGATGGCAGTGATATTACGCAAATTCCAAGGTCTACCGCTGAAGATGTTGAGTTGGCACTTGATGCAGCTCATGCTGCAAAGCAGGGTTGGGCAGACATGTCCGTCGCTGAACGCTCAAATATTCTTTTAAAAATTGCAGACCGTATAGAGGAAAATCTCGAGTTATTGGCCGTTGCAGAAACATGGGACAACGGAAAAGCAGTTCGAGAAACCCTCAATGCTGATATTCCGCTGTGTGCCGACCATTATCGTTACTATGCCGGCTGTATCCGCAGTCAAGAGGGTACCATTGGCGAAATAGACAAGAATACAGTAGCTTATCATTACCATGAGCCTTACGGCGTGGTGGGTCAAATTATTCCGTGGAACTTCCCTCTTTTGATGGCTGCTTGGAAACTGGCACCGGCGCTTGTCACCGGTAATGTAGTCATTTTGAAACCAGCAGAACAAACCCCCGTTTCTATTTTAGTTTTCGCTGAACTGATTCAAGATTTATTGCCACCAGGCGTATTGAATATCGTTAATGGCTACGGCAGCGAAGCCGGGCAAGCATTAGCAACGAGCACGCGTATTGCGAAAATTGCCTTTACGGGTTCAACCCCCATCGGTGAGCATATTCTTCGTTGTGCAGCAGAGAACTTAATTCCTTCTACGGTAGAGCTTGGCGGAAAGTCACCCAATATATTCTTTGCGGACATTATGAATCATGAACCTGAATTCATCGATAAATGTGCGGAAGGTTTAGTATTGGGTTACTTTAATCAGGGCGAAGTGTGTACGTGTCCTTCGCGAGCGATTATTCAAGAAGACATTTACGACGCGTTTATGGAGAAAGTGATTGAGAAAATCCATAAAATCAAACGCGGCGACCCCCTTGATACCGAGACCATGGTAGGCGCGCAGGCATCAAACGAACAATTTGAAAAGATCCTCAAATATATCGACATAGGTAAAGCTGAGGGTGCAGAAGTAGTAACAGGTGGAGAGAAAGAGCAATTATCTGGTTTTGACAACGGCTATTACATCCAGCCGACAATACTAAAAGGTCAAAACCACATGCGTGTGTTCCAGGAAGAGATTTTCGGGCCGGTTATTGCGGTGCAAACATTCAAAACGGAAGAAGAAGCCATTGAAATTGCTAACAATACCAGCTTTGGCCTAGGCGCTGGCGTGTGGAGTCGTGACACTAATGTGGCTTTCCGCGTAGGGCGTGCTATTCAGTCCGGTCGAGTGTGGATGAACTGCTACCACTTATATCCTGCTCATGCTGCTTTTGGTGGTTACAAAAAGTCTGGTATCGGTCGTGAAACGCACAAAATGATGCTTGATCACTATCAACAGACCAAAAACCTCTTAGTAAGCTATGACATTAATCCACTTGGTTTCTTCTAATTAAGTGAGAGGGGCAGTGCATAGTACTGCCCTATTTTTTATGGTCACAAGACGCCTTTTATTCATTCTATTTTACCTCATATGCGCACCACTATTCGCGCAGTCTGACGCTACCGACATTCCTACTGATATTTATCAAATTTTTCCTACCGCCACACGGGTTGGTGACATGGACCCTGATATTAAGGTGACCCCTGTCTATCAGCTTCAACAGTTACTTGGCTATGTATTCGAGTCTAGCGACTTTGTCGATTTCATTGGTTTTTCAGGAGAGCCAGTGAACGTGCTAATTGGCCTAGACACCGCTGGAAACTTTGCTGGTTTAAAGGTAAAAGAACACAGTGAACCTATATTTCTATATGGTTTAGGTGAACAGTCCATGTTTGATTTTATAAGCCAATACGAAAATCATAACGTGAGGGAACGATTTATTGTTGGTGGCAAAAGTAAAGCGGGCAGCGATGCTACGTACTTTGATGGCGTGACTAAAGCAACGGTGTCGGTGCTGGTTATCAACGACACCATTGTCACCTCGGCACTCGCCGTAGCGAGGGCAAAACTCGACGGTTTTATGGCGCCAAGCGATAAAATAATTGCCCCTGACTATTTTGAGTCACTTAACTTTAATCAACTAGTAGATAAGGGCTACATTCAACATCATTCTATTGCCGATAGCGATTTCACTGGTTTAGTAAGTGAAGTCGCCGATGCGGCTTATAATGTAATTACCGAAGAAGACGGCCTGTTTTCCGAACATTTTTATGCGTTCTTGAGTGTGCCGATGGTGGGCAAGAACCTACTCAGTGAAGCGGAATACGCGAGGTTAAAAGAAAACCTCGAGCTGGGTGAATTGGCGTTAATGGTAATCAATACAAAAGGCTTCAGTTTTGTCAGTGAGGCATTCATACCGCAGACCACACCTGAATACTTGCGGCTGTCACAAGGCGGTTTTCCTATCGACATTCGAGACATAGATTTTTATAGCTTCTACGAGCCAAATTTTGCCCAATCTGTTCCTGACTTTAAAGATATTAAAATACTACGGGTAAAATCGAACGGCGGCTTATCATTAGATCAAGAAATAAATATGGCGATCAGTTTGCCGTACAAACCGAGTTTCTTTGAAACCAAAGAACATTTTTTTTCCCACACGTTTACATTACCTGATGCGCTCTTCATTGAAAATCCGGCTGCATTATTGGAAAAGCCTATCCCTCTTTGGAAAAAAATATGGTACGAGCGGTGGCTTGAGATATCCATTACGCTAATTTATTTGGTAGCGTTATCGTTGTTTTTTGGTTTTCAAAAAAGGCTAACGAAGTATACGAAGTTGGTGCAGGGTGTAAGGGCGTTTTCTTTGCTTTTTGTGCTGTTTTTCATTGGTTTTTATGCACAGGGGCAATTGTCGGTCGTCAATATTTATACCCTGCTACTGAATCTTAGCAGCGGATTTTCATTAAATGTGTATTTGCTAGACCCTGTTATATTTTTGTTGTGGTGTTTCGTTTTTGTGTCTCTTTTTGTCGTGGGAAGAGGGCTATACTGTGGCTGGCTATGCCCCTTTGGAGCGTTACAGGAGATGTTTGCGTTTGTTGCTGATAAACTTAAAATTAGACAAATTCGCATTA
Source organism: Alteromonas ulvae (assembly GCF_048987005.1). GTDB lineage: Bacteria > Pseudomonadota > Gammaproteobacteria > Enterobacterales > Alteromonadaceae > Alteromonas. The sequence continues at coordinate 913,475 of NZ_CP185261.1, forward strand.
AGCCTCAACACCACAAACGGGCTCAGAAGATAAAGTATCTCATACTGGTTGGATTGGTTGGGCTATCCTTTTATTCTCTCTCAATGGCGGAAAAGGTTGCGGAGGTTGAACCCTTCAAAACCGCCATTACGCTCCATTTTGTGCGTTATTGGCCCTTTGTACTGTATGCCGTATTGTTGCTTTTAGTGAGTTTGAAAATTCACAAGGTGTATTGCCGCTATTTGTGCCCATTAGGTGCTGGACTCGCTATTTTAGGACGTTTCCCGTTATTAAAATTACTTACACGGAGAAAAGAATGCGGTAGCCCATGTCAGTTGTGTAAGCAAAAAAAATGCGGGGTCGATGCTATTGAATTAGATGGTAGCATCGATTATGCAGAGTGTATTCAATGCTTAGAATGTGTTGTCACGTTAGACAATCCTGACATGTGTAAAATTGATAAATATAAAAAGAAAAAGGTGCCGACTCATGTCAAACAGCTCCATCCTTACCGCGCTAAGTGAAAGCGCACAAGCCTGTAATTCATCGCCCTACACCGCCATCGATGCTTGTAACGCAGTGGCGAAAGAGATTTTATCCCACGCTAATCCGCAGGATATAGAGTTAGTTCTATTTCATTGCTCGACACTTTTTACATTACACGATATTTCGACGGCGCTTACAAAGTACTTTCCACGGGTAAACATAGTGGGATGCACGAGCGCAGGCGAATTCAATAAAAAGGGTTATGGCGTTGGGAAGCTGCTGGCTGTTGCCTTCCTAAAAAGCGAGTTTTCTATCGCTACTGCCCTAGTGCCCCATTTAGGTGACGTCAATTTTGATCACGCACACAATATTGCAAGTGGTCTGCGCAATACGCTACAAAATCGTACACAACGTTATGACACGAAACAACATTTTGTTATTTCATTGTTAGACGGCCTCTCTCGACACGAGGAACATTTCTTAGAAACTTTTGCAACAGCCTTTGGTAATATTCCCCACTTTGGTGGAAGTGCGGGAGACGACCTTCAGCTTGAAGCAACTTATATTTACTACAATGGTGAGTTTCACCGAGATGCTGCGATACTTTTACTGGTTGGAACGGACAAGCCATTTTCAATATTTTCCATCGACCACATTCAGTCTCCAGTTTCTAAGCTGGTAGTGACGGACGCCGATGCTGAGTCACGCACTGTCTTTGAGATTAACGGGGAGCCAGCAGCGGAATATTACGCGAGTTTATTAGGATTAAAGGCTAAGGATCTGACACCTGATGTGTTTTCTATGTTTCCCCTCGCCGTGTTTGTTGGAGGAAAGTATTTCATTCGGTCTATTCAAAAAGTGGATATCATGACCAACGCTATTACGTTTTATTGCGCTGTGGATATCGGCATAATTTTGACCTTTATCCAACTTGGTGACTGTGTTGAGGCATTGGAAAATAAGTTGGAACAAATACGAGAAGAGCTTGGAGAACCCGAGTTTGTTTATGCTTGCGATTGCTTCTTACGGCGTTTAGAAATCCAACAAAATAAAAAAGACGATGAAATTAAACGGCTTCAGCAAGCCTATAAAGTAGCGGGTTTCAATGCTTATGGTGAACATATTCATTCGGTACATTTAAACCAAACCTTTACCGGGGTGTACTTTGCAGCCAAATGATCTAATGCAAGCGCTTGATGAATTGCGTCAAGAGCTCTCCCTTAAGAAACGGGAAAATGAAAAATTAGAGAAAATTAATGCGGCGCTTATGTACCGGATGGAAGAAGGAGGATTCAATCATCATAGCTACCGAGCGTTTGAGCATTCTGTTCAACTGTCTGAAAAGGTCAACCAGAAAACCGAAGAACTGCAAGCCGTCTTACAAAAACTAGCCCAATCAAATGCTGAAATTGTTAGCGCTCATGAAGAAAATAACAAAGCCAAACAACGCCTACACGACGCCATAGAAAGTACGAGTCAGGCAATGGTGTTGTTAGACCAATTCGAAAGTATCGTCTTCTTTAACAGTCACTTTGAAACCGTGTGGGACAATCTATCTATTACCCCCCACATTGGTGATAATTATCATGAGATTACTCAGTCAGCTAAGCGCCTGGGCGTGATTCGCCGCGTATTACCCGCTGATCCCGAAGGCATCACTATCTATCAATTATCTAACTTGCGCTGGTATCAGGTGACAAATCGCCGCACTCAGGAAGGTGGAAAGGTCATTTTGTTTAATGATATCACCGAAGTGAAGCTTAATGAGTCTAACCGCTACGAGCAGGTGATAAGGGAAAAGAGTAAGCTATTACAAAGCCTTATCGATAATATTGATGTGGGTATTTTGCTCATTAAACGAAACGGTGAGATTATCTTTTGGAATCGCACCTTTTTAGTTCAATCTAATGTCTCACCCTCGGTATTGATAAATTGCAATAATATTTATGCCTTACAAAATGCTGAAGGATGGAATGGGTTAAATTTTGATGCGGACGGCCCCAATACCCAAATAGTCAATGATAATCTGGTTGTTGATCGTGACATTACTGCGTTGCCCGATGGTAATATTTTATGCACATTTACGAATGTGACATCACAGCATCAATATGCGGAAACCCTGAAACAAAACGAAAGTTGGATCCGCATGATGACCGACAACGTTCCAGCACTCATTGCCTACATAGGTACTGACAATAAATTCCGCTATACCAATAAAGGGTATCGCGACTGGTACGGTGTAAGTGAGCAAAACCTTAACGATATGCCAATGGAAAAAAGCCATTTAGAGGATATTTATCCTCACCTTATTCAGTACTTGAGACGGGTAAATGATGGTGAGGTGGTGAGTTTTCAAAGCCAAGAAAGAAATGCGCAGGGTATATGGGGGTTCTTACAAAAAGTGTATTTACCTCACTTCAGTGAAGACGGTGAAATCATGGGACATTTTGTTCTCGCTACCGATATTTCAGAGCAAGTTAAAAGCAAAAAGGCACTTGAAGATGCTAAAAATCAGCTTGAAAACAATGTTGAAAAGCGCACCAGAGAGTTAAATCAAGCAAACATTGCATTGCAAGAAGCCGTCGATTCAAAAAGTAAATTCTTGGCCGCTATTAGTCACGACTTAATGCAGCCATTAAGCGCTGCCATTTTATTTAATGAATCCTTGAAAGACCAAGTGGATGCCTCAGCAAGTTTGGTAGTGAAAGCGTTGGATAACTCGCTCTCAGATTTAAACAGTTTAATTCGCACACTAATTGAAACCTCTAAACTTGATGCAGGTGTGTTGCAGCCGGATAGACAGATAGAAAATGTGATGCCACTTTTAATGCAGCTTGCAGATGAATTTAGTCAAATTAGCAAGGATTATCGGGTTGATTTTAGGTACCGTTTTCAAGAAGCATATGTGGAAACTGACCTGAGTCTACTGTCTCGAATATTGCGTAACTTGCTCGTAAATGCAATGAAATACGGCACAAATGGCAAAGTGTTGCTTACAGCGCGAAAGGTCAAGGATTGCTTGAGAATAAGTGTGTTTGACCAAGGTGTTGGAATTAATGAGCAAGATCAAAAAGTTATTTTCAAGGAATTTTCCCGTTTAGAAAATGATTTTAATTATTCCTACAGTTTAGGGTTGGGCCTCTATATCGTCGATAAAATGACGAAGCTGCTTGGGCATAATATTGATGTAAGGTCAGAAGAAGGGATAGGAGCCTGCTTCACAGTGCATGTACCCATTGCTACACCACGGACACTAGTTACTGCCCACGAGTATTCGCAGTCGATAGAACAATTGCTACCTAATGATTTATTGGAGAAGCAAGTTTGGCATATTGATAATGATGCAAATATGAGAATTGCAATGCAGACCTTGTTTTCAAATTGGGGCATGGAGATTGAGTCGTTTTCGGGGTATCAGCAGTGTGTGGCTGTGACTGATGACTGCTTTGATGAGTGTGATATGTTAGTCGTGGACTATCATTTAGATGAAGATATAACCGGACTAGATATTGCTAAACAGGTACGGTCACGTTATCCACACATACCTATCATGATATGCACCGCTAATCACTCTAAAGCGCTAGCTTTAGAGCTAGAAGGGACAGGGGTGCAACTGCTTCACAAGCCCATTACATCGGCATTACTAAAAGCGTCGCTAATTAAAATGCTCCCGTCGGCTAACGCAATTGGTAAAGGCGGGAAGCGGAGCACCGGTAAACGCGAGGGCGGTTAAACTAAAAACGATATTGATTAAAATCGATGTTAGCGGCACTTGCTACCACCTTTACGCGATTACTCGCTCCTAGCTTTTTCAAAATAGAAGAAACATGTGATTTGACGGTCGTTTCTGAAATATTAAGTTCATAAGCGATAACCTTGTTTGCCAAGCCTTGAGTTAGGTATTTCAAAACAGAAAGTTCTTTTCGTGTCAACGAGCGCATTTTTTCCGGCGATATACTTGTTTCTCTGTTATGGCGATTGGGTGTAGATGGTGTTCTCAATATTTCAGATGGCAGGCATACGTTGCCTTCAAAAATAGACTCTATTGATGACGCAATGTCTTCAATGGTGCTGCTTTTCGATATAAACCCCACCGCACCATATGAGATCGTCTGAAGAATATTGTGTTTTTCAGTTTCGGCAGAAATGATGACCACAGGTATATTGGTAAATTGATTTCGAATATCCAATAGGCCATTAAGTCCACACGTACCGGGCAAATTTAAATCTAACATGATTAGGTCGAGCGCGGCGTCCTGAGCTAGCAGCTTTAGAGCCTCCTCGATGGAATTAGCCTCTAGGGTTTCTGAGTCGGGAAACTTCTTTCCTAAAATCGTCACCATAGCATGACGAAAAATAGGGTGGTCATCGATAATAAGGATCCTGCGCATTGTCTTTTCCTCTACTAAAATAGCGACTTACGTCACTGCATTAGTGGTTACATCAGTGTTAATATAATACACCAAAGTTAACATAATAATTACATTTATGGTGTTTTTCAGACTAAATATTTATATAAAATTAAACTTTACACAGATGACAGGCGGTGGTTTTGTTATCGCAACGTGTGAGGGTATTTGACTCTAGAGAGGAATGCTTAAAATTGTGTGAATGCAGCCTTGCTGTAGAAGGCAAGCTAAAAAACGAGGAATAGTCGCTTCCTCGTTTTTTATGTAATCATATTACAGTGCATATTTTAGCGAAATATATTTTAGAAAAAGATGGTCCCACCAAGTTGTACCAATGCGAGGTCTTCGGCATCATTGTAGATTGACCTCGCGTTTTCAGTACCTTCTACCTTTAAGTTTAGATTTTCGTACTTCACATAGATTAAGAAGCGTGAATCAAAGTATTGCTCTGCCGCAAGTCCCCATTGAGTTAATGCTGAGCTTGTTACCCCATCAAGATGTGCCATACCATATTGGTCGTTATAGCTTGCATATTCTGCATAGAATGCTGAATCGCCAAATTTATTAAACTGCTTTCTGATACCCATTTTAAAATAGTAAGAATCGGTATCATCGCCCGATCCTACAATAGCGTCATCTGCCTCTTCCATTTGGTATGTTGCAAGACCAAAAACACCTGATTTGATGTGCATAAGTCCCCCTTGGATTTGCAATGTTGACGAGCTATTTCCACCAATATTGCTGCCACCATCTTTGTTGACAGAATATCCTCCGTGAAGGTTCGTTTTAAATCCACTGTGCTCAGAGGAGTACTTTACTGCAATATCAAATATTTCATCGTTTGCATAACCCACTGCAATACTCACGTCTCCCATTTGAGGTAGATCGTAGCGAACACCGTTACGAAAAATACCATTACAGTCCAGACCTATACCTAAGCCAGGCGTTGCTAGACATTGAGCAAATTGCCCCCATGTTCCATTAACAGCGTTTTCGTCAACGTTTCTAATAAAAAAACCATTAGCGCGAAAAAGAGGAGAAATACCTGACCAAATTGTTCCAGAAGGATCGGCTAGTACGGCAATATTATCCGTAGGCATACTCTGTAATCCAATGGTTACTTTACCCCACTCTCCGGCAACGTAAAAGCTGCTTCCCAATAGACCAATGTCACCGCCATTAAAAGTGTCTAAATTGTCTTGGTTGGCAAAAAGAAGAGGTGTTTGCTGTCCACCTCCTGCGTAGTTAGGCGAGCCTGAAAGTGGCTCTACAATGACTTCAAATCCAGCATCTATACCATGACTTTTTAGCACATAATTACCCGATAGCGTAATTCGGCTACCCAGAGTCGTTCCATTATCTGATAGTTGAGCCACATCACTGCCTACCCCATCGTCATAGTATGTTAACCCTTCGTTAATCCAGCCAGATATTTTCCAAGTGTACTTCTCCTCTTGGGCATAACTCGTTGTACTCATTGCATATAGGATCGCGATAGAGAGGCATGATTTTGCTAGCGTTGTTGTTTTCATTTGATTTGTCTCAGTGTGTTTATACATCAGGAATTGTGTTCTGCCTGCCTGATAATAGGTCGATATAAAAATCACACCATTGGACGTAAGGCGCGTTAAGACCCTTCTTTAGTAGTGGGAAAGTGCAAACAGATACACAAACAAAACGCCACGCAATGCAGATGAGAGTTAGTGTATTAAGGGGGGAATGTATCGCTAGTTTTATGGGTATTTTTGTTTGTCAAACATCAGCTTGCTGCTGACATAATGAGAACTTGCTTACACCACGCTTCACGGTGACAAAGATTAATATCTTGAGCTCCGTAAAGATACAGTGTGTTGTGATGACGAGCTACCCCCATAGCATAACACTCTCCATTAGTACGAGGGAGCCAAAATGCGGCGTTGCACACCAGCGATATAAACGCGGCTTCATTGTGCACCTCAATACGATAAACCCAATGTTGCTGATGTGATTGAAAGGGATGTTGAGTACTCGCGCTGCGCGCAGCGACGTGAAACAGCGTGGGTAACGCTGGCACCTCTCGTAGGCTTAACGACGGGGTGTGGCGGCTGGCAAACTGCGATGGCATCATCGTGTTAGGTTGAGTAAACGTAGGTGCCACAACAGAATTCATCCTCATACACGCAGGCGCTAAGGTGCTGTGATAAGCAATAGCAAAGTAATGTTGCAACGGCCTCACCGTGAACGCTTTTGTGTCTTCAGTATTGTGATAGTGCTCGATAGCTTCTTGTATGAGCGTTGGTAATTTCGCATCGCTAAAGCGCGGTACTTTAGGGTCAATATGATACGTTAGCACAGCGTTGACGAACGTATTTTTTATCTTGTCTACCCCCTGATTAGCGGGCTGATTAATCAATAACCGCAAGGCGATATTGCCATTGGTGTTAATCTCATCATCGATAAGCAAACTGACATGATTGCCAATCGCCTGTGCTAACTGGGTTTCAACGGCCAATAGCCCGCTTAAGTAATGTACAGGTAGCCACCATGTAATAACGTCAGTGGAAGTTGTGCTGCCTAGGAGTTGCTGTTTGCTGGCCCCATCGTCGCAAAATCTGGTGCCTTGTTGCCATCGCGTATCTTGCGCCTTGTCAGTTGCGAGCGTCGGTTTTTGGGTTTTTATGTCAGTTTTGGAACGACGTTTTACGTGGTCATGTTGGTCGTTGATGTGATTGACTGCGCTCTGGCATCGCTCAAATACTGAGTGGTAAGGAGCGCTAATGATAAGACTCATGTTGTCCTTTGCGTACCAACGTTGCTTATATTGTTGCAGCGCGTTTAATGACACGCTATTGATGGTATGCGAGAGGCCTCCAGCATGGTTATAAGCCTGCTTACTAGGATCGCTTAACCGAATGGCAACTTGCTGGCGGTATGCATGATTGGTCTCTAGCATGCTTAGCTCGTTAAATATGACACCGCTGCGTTCCGCTTCGAATTGAGGTGTGCTGTAATGGTGACATAACAGCCCATGGTATAAGTACTCAACGGCTTCTACGAGTAACGCTTCACTGGAGCTCGTGGCATAAAAGTAGGTTAAATTGGCATACGTGGTGGCATTGATCGATAACGGAAGTAGGCTGTTTGCAACAAATAATTCATGATCGGCTGGATAGGCAGAAGAGCCTCTAAAGCACATGTGTTCGGCTAAGTGAGATACCCCACTGTGGTCAGTTGACGGTGTTTTCACTATAAACGTGGCGCCAAACTTGTGTGCATCATGGGCACTGCTCCCTTTAACGCTTGCACTGTCAACCGACGATGGCGAAGAGGTTAGAATAAAGCGAACGTCTTTCATTATTACTGGTCAATACCTGTTTACGTATCAAGCACGTCTACCTCGATGCGACGCTCCACCTGTCGATATTTTAAATTAGTGTTTCCTTTTATTCCGGCCTTGTCTGTAATCGATTTCATCATGTGATGATCGGGGGATTTACTGCACACCGGGTCAGTTTTGTACATATCACCCGTGAGCATAAAGGCTTGGCACCGACAGCCACCAAAGTCTTTATCTTTTTCATCACAGGTTTTGCAGGGAGAGGGCATCCAGCTGTCTCCCCTGAAGTGATTAAAGCTAAAGTCGTTATGCCAAATATCATGCAAAGAACGCGCTTTCACGTTCGGAAAGGTGAGGGGTAATATTTTCGCACTATGACAAGGAAGGGCGCTGCCGTCTGGCGAGATGGTCAAAAACGTACTTCCCCAGCCATTCATGCAAGCCTTTGGCCGTTGCTCATAGTAATCAGGGGCGACAAAAATAAATTTAGGCCCGTTGTCACTCTGCGCGCTTCTATAGTGATTAATAGATTGCTCAGCCTTGACGAGCTGGGCTTTGGTGGGCAATAGATGGTCGCGATTTTCATAGGCCCAACCATAATACTGCACCGTGGCCAGCTCAACGAAGTCAGCGTTAAGACTCTCGCTCAGCGCCATCACGTCTTCTATCTCATGAATATTCTGCGCCGTTATACAAAAATTGAGTACCATGGGATAGTCGTACTGCTTGACGAGTTTAGCGATTTTCATCTTTTGTTCAAACGACTGTCGTTTGTTACCAATTAAATCATTCGCTTCAGCATTAGCAGCTTGAAAACTCAGCTGAATATGGTCTAGTCCTGCGGCTTTGAGCTTTGCAATACGTCTTTCCGTCATACCTATTCCTGAGGTAATGAGGTTCGTATAAAAGCCAAGCTCTCTTGCATGTGATACCAAATGCTCTAGATCTTTGCGCAACAATGGCTCACCGCCAGAAAATCCTAATTGAACCGCGCCCATCTCCCGCGCTTGCGTAAGCACGCTCTCCCACTGCTCTGTGGACAGCTCGTTAAAGGTCTCTTCCATATTGACAGGATTCGAACAGTAGGGGCAGTGCAAAGGGCACTGATAGGTGATTTCGGCTAGCAGCCATAGGGGGGGAGTAATGTCAGGGGCGTCGTTTTTATTAGGCGTCATAAAGTATCCACTTTTTTGTTTCTGCATGAACCAGAAATTCATCAACATCGTTTTCAAGCTCAGGGGGGGCGCTTGGAAAGGCGTCGCGTAAATCCGCACAGATTACTGAATGACTTTTCTGACCATCTACACGGGTAAGAATTTCCGCCGCAGAATCATTTAACGTGATCATTCCCTCAGGATAGAGCAATACGTAGGAAGCCTGTGCTTTTTCAAATTGTAGTCGAAACAACGGATTGAGCTTCGGAATACGGTGACTAAGGTTGGTCATTACAGTCTTCCTTTATGACATACGCTCTGATCAGCTATGCCGTCGAAGGGCTTTCTTCCATACTCATACGCAAAGCAGATAGCATCGGCAATACTCCATAAAATATCGATTTTGAACTGGAGGATATTGAGCGCATGCTCCTGTTGCTGGCGTGTGATGAAATGGTCGAGGGTGATTTGTAAACCGTGCTCAACATCACGGCGAGCTTGACTCAAACGCATTTGAAAATAGCTAAAGCCAGCTTGATCAATCCAAGTGTAATGGGTCGGCCAGGTGTCTAATCGACTTTGATGGATTTCTGGGGCAAACATTTCAGTAAGGGAAGAGCAGGCAGCCTCTTGCCAACTAGCCCGTCGGGCAAAGTTTACATAGGCATTAACGGCGAATTTCACGCTTGGTAAAAGGTGCGTCTCATCTAACAATGTGTGTCTTTGCAGACCTACAGCCTCACCTAAGCGCAGCCATGCCTCTATTCCCCCTAATCCGCTTTGTCCCTCCCGTCCATCGTGGTCGATAATGCGCTGGATCCAGCCACGACGCACGTCTTGTTCCTCGCAATTAGCGAGAATAGCGGCATCTTTAACCGGAATGGCCATTTGATAATACAGACGATTTGCTACCCAGCCTTGAATTTCTTCTTTACTGCACTGTCCTGCATTCATTCGCTTATGAAAAGGGTGATGTATGTGGTAGTACGCGCCTTTTGCTCGAAGCTTGTCTTCAAATTCGTTTTGTGTCCATGGGTGTTCTGACATGCTAGACCTCTATTTCCATACCATCAAAAGCAAGTTCAATATCTTGATCGCGCAATGCTTTATAAGCGGATGAATTTCTATTCAGTACGGGGTTTGTATTGTTAATGTGTATAAGGACTTTTCTTTCTACCTTGAACTGATTCAACAAGGCGATAGCCCCTTGTTCGCCGTTCACTGGCATATGCCCCATGTCAGTCCCCAGTTTTTGGCTAAAGCCATGTTCTATCATTTCTTCATTCACCCACAAGGTGCCGTCAAAAAGTACGCAATTAGCTTCAGCCATCACTCTCTTCACGGTGTCATTGGCCTGCATACAGCCGGGTGCATAGAACAGTACATTGCCGCTTTTCTCGTCAGTTACTTTTAAACCAATGTTATTGCCGGCCACAATATTGTCACGATAGGTGGAATACGGTGGCGCATTTGACTCCAGTACAACAGGTTGAAAGGTCAGCCCTTCAGCCCCCTTGGGTACAAATTTATCGTCAAAATGCGTGCTGATAGTATGCTGCTGTAAACCGCCGTGCCAGTGTTTAAGCACAGTGAATAAGGGAAAGCTGGTGGTGAGATCTTCGTTGACAACGTCGGTACAGTAAACGGGCAATGGCAGACCTTCACGCAGCGTCAATAGGCCTGTGGTGTGATCAATCTGACTGTCGGTAAGGACAATAGAGGTAATGCGCGTACCCCGTGTAATATGGTCCTGTGGCCACAACTGCGGGTGTTTGTTTATTTGTTCGCGTAAATCCGGAGAGGCATTAATGAGCACCCAGTGTTCGCCGTCTGCACTGACTGCAATGCTTGATTGCGTGAGAGGGGTGGCATCGATACTGCCACTGCGAAGCCCTTTGCAGTTTACACAATGGCAGTTCCATTGAGGAAAACCCCCTCCAGCGGCTGCGCCCAATATTAACACATGCATAATAGCTCCATGGTTGCAGTAAATAGATCCCGTTAAAAAAGGCTGCATATGCAGCCTTTATAACGTCACCAGCTAATCGGAATTAGCGGTTATTAATATACAGCGTTACTTCAAAGCCAAGACGCATTTCTGTGTATTGAGGTTTAGTCCACATTGTCGTTTCCTCTTTTTAATCAATTAAACTCAATGTAAGTATAGGTTGGTTCTCTGTTAACAGATATCCTACTAAGGGAGGAGATGTACCATGAATGTTGATGATTTTTTATGTATAAAACGACATTAAGTAATGCAGTAACAACGGAATAGGGCGTCCGGTTGCCGATAGCTGAGTGCCATACTTAAATGCAGTGCCCGCGACATCAAGGTGCGCCCAAGGTGTATCGCCCGCAAAATGCGATATAAAGCACCCTGCGGTAATGGCGCCGGGCGAGTCATTACCGGCATTCTTCATGTCTGCATGTGCCGATTCAATGGCTTCATAATATTCCGGCCACAAAGGAAGGGGCCACACCTGATCAATGCTGTGCTCGCCTGAGCGCACAAGTTGTTGAGTTAAACTGTCTGTATTACTAAACAGCGCACTGCATTGGTGGCCTAATGTGGTAATAGCTGCACCCGTTAGCGTGGCAATATCAATAATGGCGGCAGGGCTATAGCGTTGACTATAGCTTATTGCATCAGCCAGAAGCATTCTTCCCTCAGCGTCGGTACTTATTATCTCGACCGTTTTTTTTCCATGTGTCTGAATAATATCGCCGGGTCGATAAGCGGTGCCGTCAATACTGTTTTCAGCGGTCGCGAGAATGCCGATGACGTTGCAGGGTAACTTCAAACTAGCAATGGTTTTCATCAGTCCCAATACACACGCAGCACCGGCCATATCATAAATCATATGATGCATATCTGGGTTGCGCTTTAGTGTTATACCACCGCTATCAAAGGTAACGCCTTTTCCAATGATAACAATAGGCTTGTTGGCTTTTTTATTGATGCGCATATCGCTGCCACGATAATGCATTATGGGCATACTTGCTTCAAAGCTGGAGCCTTTATTTACCGCTAGATAAGCATGCATACCAAGCTCACTTAAGGTTTCCTGGGACAATACCTCGGTGGTAATAGCGGGAAACGTTTTATGAAGTGTATACGCTTGCTCAGCAAGATACAGGGGCGTGCACATATTGGCGGGCATGTGAGCTAAATCTTTAGCAAGTGTCATCCCCTTGTTAAGTGCACACTGTTGCTTAAGGATTTGCTTTACGAGGTCATCATCGCTGTATCGCTGAGGAACAACGATTTCCATGGGGCATAAGCGGCTAAATGCCGTTGATGTTGAGTTGTGGTTGCGCTGTGTTTTATAGCCGTGAAACCGATAATTGGCCTCATAGGCACTTTTGGCAATAAGGCCAGTAATACGGACAATATCGTGGCGTAGGGATGTGCGACTGTTACCGCTGCCATGGTTAATGCCCGATAAACGTCGCTGGAAATGGATGTCATCGAGTAAACCATCGGTCAGCAGCAGGTGAGTATGTGTTATGGTTTTCGTTATCGAACATAATTGGGAAAACCCTTTTATAAGACACTTATATAGCGTGTCGGGGGTAAGAGCTTTCTCTCCTAATCCACATAAATAGACACGTTTTGCGCTAAACCCTAAGGGCCTAGGCAGTAACAGATATTGCCCCATGCCAGCGGTAAAATGCTCATCGCTGATGACGTTTTCAACGTAATCCTTGGTGTTTTTCTCAAGAGAATCTATCCATGTGATGCTGGCTGATGAGGTAAGCAATATTATTAGACAGTCACTATCAATGAGCGTTGAATCACCAATAAGTGGAGATGCGATAACATTCATGAAAAACGGCCTTTACTGGTTTTGGGGCGAAAACTTCTCACGGCCAAGGTAAATGTCATTGTAGTAAGTGTAAGAACGACCAGCAGATCGTATGTTGCGAGTTTTTCATACAAACCAAAACGCAGCAGTTCCACGCCGTTAGAAAAGGGGTTGTAGTAACATATCCGAAAAAGCCACTCGTTAGCTTCGCGTATTTTCCATAACGGATACAGTGCACTGGAAAGAAAAAAAAGCGGGAATATGACAAAATTCATTACCCCTGCGAAGTTTTCTAATTGCTTAATATAATTTGCCAATAATAGCCCAAGCGCACCTAGAAACAGCGATAGCAGTATAATAATAGGAAGCGCATAAAGGTAACCCATGGCCGAAATGTCGACATCGACTAAGCGGGCAAAAACAAGAAAAATGTACACTTGAACCGCTGATACGAAGGTGTTTGCAATGAGTTTAGAGCCCATCAAGAAGGTTCGCGACACTGGACTCATAAGCAACACTTTCATACTGCCCATCTCTCGGTCATACACCATCGATAGCGAACTTTGCATACTATTAAACAGCACAATCATCGCGGCCAGTCCGGGAACAATATATTCCTCATATAAAATATATGAGGTGTATGGCTCAATCATAGAAAGCCCGAGAGTAGAACGAAAACCGGCGGCAAAGACGAATAACCACAATAAAGGACGCACCATAGCGCTCAGTAGCCGAGTACGTTGTTGCCAAAACTTGAGCATTTCTCTTGTGAGAACGCCTAAAAAACAACGCCAATACATCATTGTTCTATCGCCATCAGTTGCTGCCACAATCCCTGAATATCCTCTTGCTGATAATGTGCAAGAAGCTCACTGCATGGTGCGTTAGCAATGATATTGCCTTTAGATAATACAATAAGCCTATTATCAGGCATCACTTCTTCAAACAGGTGGGTGGCCCAAAGTACAGTTACCGACTCTCGTACTGCCAAGTCTTTCACTACCGTGAGCATAAGCTGCCGAGATGCCACATCTAACCCAACGGTGGGTTCATCAAGTAGTAAGATTGATGGGCGATGAATGAGACAGCGAGCGAGCTCAACTCGTCGCCTGTGGCCACCGTTTAAACTGCGAATTTTACTATTAAGTCGCGAACTGAGATCCAGTTGTTGCAATATATCATCGATAGCGTGTAGGGCTTGTGTACTATCAATACCGTGTAATGAAGCGAAATAGCTCAGGTTTTGTTTCACGGTTAAATCGATGTCGAGCGAGCTTTGTTGAAACACTACACCCATATTAGCCATTATGGTTGATCTTGCTTCGCGCAGGGTTTTTCCGTCAAAGGTAATGGTGCCGCTGTCTATTTTTTGAAGTCCAGTTAGCAGGGCAAATAAGGTGCTTTTCCCTGCACCATTGGGCCCAAGAAGTTGATTAAAACCAGCGGGTAGGGTGAGCTCGATATTATGTAATGCACTGATACTACCGTAGCGATGTGAAAGTGCGCTCATTGCTATTTGCATGCTTTACCTTATCGTTATCCACAGCACTATTATTACTGCCATTTCACCGCTACATCCCAGGGGTAGCGACCAACTTTAATTGTGTGTTCAACATTGAGCGTACTGGTGTTAATCACAGAAACATCGCCACTAACACCATTAGTAGTTAGCAGCAATGACTCATCGTGATTAAATGCAAGTTGCCACACCCGCCGGCCTACCAGTATATAATCTTCTACTTCAAACGTATCAGTGTTCACCACTGCCACCCGATTTGCTGGGCCTAATGCCACGAAGGCGTAGGGCTTCGATTTCATAAGTATAATGCCGACAGGCTGAATTTTATCTCGATAAACTCCTTTAATCGCAAATGATAGGGTTCTGACTTTTTCTTTTGTTTGGGTGTCGAAAATAGACACCGTGCCGCCGATTTCTGAACTTACCCAAAGAAATCGATCATCCTGGGAAAAATAAGCATCTCGAGGGCGCGCATCTACTAAGCTATTGGCAGTGTTTTCATGGGTATGAGTATCTACCCAGTGAACCATATTAGTGGTTTCAGACGTCACTACCATCATCGAACCATCATGACTTACTGCAAGTCCTTCAGGCTCAACGCCAACATCAATCTGAGCGATGACCTCACGGCTTGGAATATCGATGACAGTCAGTAGCGCGTCATCCTCGTTCGCAGTGTAGATGGTGGTGCCATTAGGATGCAAAGCAATAGTTTCTGGGTCGTCGCCAGAGGGTAAATCACCGATAATATTATGGGACGCTAAATCGATAATTTGTATTCTATCGGCGTCGGAGGCGCAAATATAAGCACGGGATTGATCGGCGCTGAGAATGAATCCACGGGGACGTTCGCCAACATCGATGGTATTGATAACCTGAAAATTTTCCATATCAATTATCGACAATGTATTGTCTTTTTCATTAGTTACATAAGCATGAGGTAGCGCCTGTAGTGTTGCCGTGACAAAGCACAAGCCCATAAGAGATAGCGTATATTTCATAATAAGTCCTTGCATGTCAGGTTGACGGCGCCTAGCGTGTCGAGTTCATTAGTTTGATGTAAAAAGCCTGGAAGAGGCGCATGGGTAACCAATGCATCTTCATGGGCTAGGGCAATAGGTTGGCGCAATTGACCGGAATTAGCACGAAAAGACAGTGGTCGCCCCTTGTAGGCAGCAAGTGAAAAGCTATCGTTTAATAAGGCACGGTAAAGGGCACGTCCGTTTGCAGGCGTACCCTGTTGTTGCGCCGTAGAAAGTGCAATGATTGCGCTATATGCAGCGTAATCGGTCTCATCCATTGAGCGCATGAATTGCGTCAAAAAGCGATTCTGCAATTGTCTCGCTCCCCATTGCTCATGGGTAAAATGCCATCCTAAGGGCTTTAATCCAGCGGACCCCACAACAGGAACAATGCGGTCTGTATTAAACGGTAGGCTGTAGGCGAACTGATTGCCCATATCCGCCGCAAACACCGCTTGGTATTTTTTATCGGTGCGCGTAAATAAGGGGATTTCAGAGAACGCAGCACGTCGTAAATCAAAACTTGCTGTCCATTGTTTAGTGTCTACAATCTTCAATTTAAACTTTTTTGCACTGGTCTTAAGCGCATCGAGAAATAGCATATCGTGATCATGACTGCCATAAATGGCAAGGATAGCGTTAATGCGCTTTACTCTAAACCACTGCGCGAGCGCATCGGTTTTCATTTCATAGCTAGGAATGGTGTGTAAAAGTGGCCGGTCGCAAAACGTCTGTCGTAGTGCTGGTGCACTGTTTGATACATTAATAATGACACTCTCTGGCGCTCTTGCCGCAATGATGTCCATTGCTTCTGTAAACTCAGATGAAGGTGCATCGAGCAAGATTATAGGGTAAGCGCTGTTTTTTTCTGTTGGTTCCGTGGTGCCTTCCTCTGGTGTCGAAAGCTCTGTAGCAAGGTCGCTAGCAGCAGAAATGTCGACAACATTAAGAGTATAGCTATAGCCTAAAAAGCGGCCAGTAATATTGGCATCGGTAATGGCAATGCGTGCACCGGCTGTACCTGAATTGGAAGCCGTTTCGAGATAACGGGGGATGCCCGATTGTGCGGGCTGCGCTATTTTGACGTAGGTTATGGGTATGTGCTGGGCATCCTGTGAAGGCGCGTTATCCGCAACCCGGGATAGGGGCGCTGTGTCTTCCTGTGCCAGTGCTGCTGTCGAAAAAATAAAGCCGATAATTAAGCCTATAACAGCTAGCAAGTACTTACTTTGATGTGAAAATTCACGTAGGTGTTTAGTTTGTATCACTCTCCGGTTTCCTACTTCGCTCAGCTTACGCAACAGGGTATAGGGCATTTTTCCCGAATAACATCCTCCTAAAGGAGGAAACCTCTGCCGCTAAAGTAGCATTAGCGAATTCATAGCTAGCCCTTACTATGTAAGCTAGGTTGTTTTAATGAGTATAATGCTGTGCGATTCCCCTTCACTACCTTAACACTATGGGCCGTTTTTTTTTGCGTTGGCATGGTCAACACAGCTTTCGGTCGGTCACTCGACGACATTGTCGATAGTGGTTCTATCAACATTGCTGTGTACAACGATTACCCACCATTTTCTTTCCTCGATGGCGACGAGGCGAAAGGTATAGATGTTGATATTGCTAAACGCATTGCTACCTCGCTTAACGTTGACTTAGCGATAACATGGATGACGCCAGGGGAGACTGCCGAGGACGACTTTAGAAACTATCTTTGGAAGGGCCATATTATACATCGTCATAAAGCAGATTTGATGATGCGTGCACCTTACGATCGCTCATTTTCCCAAAAACGGGACGACGTGGGATTGCTGGTGAATGAACTGGTACATATGTTTGCCCCTTATCAGCGCGAGAGCTGGCAGATTATTCACAATAAGGAAACTTTGCCCACCGTCGAAACAATGGGCATGTTTCAATACCATACGATTGGAGCGGAAATTGACAGCATCCCCCATTTCTATCTCACCTCAGCCTTTGCTGGGAGATTGCGAGAAAATACCTCCCATTATGGCTCGAACGCATTAGCATTTGAGGCGTTACAAAAAGGAGAAGTTGAGGCGGTAATGGGGCTGCGTTCGCAAATAAGTTTTTTGCATCAGTTTGTCGATAAAGACAAATTTGGTTTGGCAAGTAATGCATTTCCGTTAATTGGCAAGCAAAAATGGGATCTGGGGCTAGCGACCCACTCTGACTATCGCGCCTTAGCGTATGAGATTAGCGATATTATTACTCACATGGTTACCTCAAATGAAATGCAAAACATATTTGCGAGCTACCATACGGCGTATGAAACGCCACCCTATTACTTAGCGCAGTAGTCAATGAATGCTGAGTAGCTTCAAAAGCGTGTACCCGCGAAGAGCGCAGCCATGTGCAGAATTCCCACTTATTCCTCCTCCTAAAGGAGGGGACAAATCACTCCGCTGTTCGATAGTGATGAACAGGTCTTATCGCTATTCTATTAGTAACGAATAGTCTGATGCTCAGACAATTTCATGGCCGACATGTAATTAGGAAACGTTATGAATAATAAAATACCACTCAAAAGAATAGCAGCGTTGTCTATGCTAGTGTGCGCAAGCGCAGCGACATCGGTGCAGGCTAACGTGACTGATAAAGATATCCAGAACGATCAAGCCACTACAGAAGATGTTGTTACCTACGGTATGGGGCTTCGCGCTCAACGCTATAGCTCACTAAGTAAAATAAACAGAGATACCGTAGAAGATATGCGCCCAGTATGGGCGTTTTCATTAGGCGGTGAAAAGCAGCGTGGACAAGAGTCACAGCCAATGATCAAAGACGGCGTGATGTATGTCACCGGTTCGTATTCAAGAGCATGGGCGATTGACGCCAGAACGGGTGAAGAACTATGGCAGTACGAGGCCCGGTTGCCCGACGGTATTATGCCCTGTTGTGATGTTATCAACCGCGGCGTTGCGTTGTATGACAACTTAGTGATTTTTGGCACTCTAGACGCAAAACTAGTAGCGCTAGATAAAGACACCGGAAAAACCGTTTGGAAGAAAAAAGTAGAAGATTATCGCGCGGGGTACGCGATAACTGCCGCGCCCATTATAGTTGATGGAAAGGTGATAACCGGCATATCGGGTGGTGAGTTTGGTGTTGTCGGAAAAGTTTACGCTTATGACGCCAAGACTGGTGAACAGTTGTGGGTTCGTCCGACCGTTGAAGGTCACATGGGATATGCTTGGCAAGACGGTAAAAAGGTTGAAAATGGTATTTCAGGAGGGGCGCCGGGTAAAACATGGCCTGCGGACCTTTGGAAAACAGGTGGTGCTGCCACGTGGTTAGGTGGAACCTACGACGCGGAAACAGGGTTATTATTTTTTGGAACGGGTAACCCTGCACCATGGAATTCACACCTTAGACCCGGTGATAATTATTTCTCTTCTTCTCGTTTAGCGATAGATCCAAATACAGGAAAAATAGTTTGGCATTTCCAAACTACGCCCCATGATGGGTGGGACTTTGACGGTGTAAATGAGCTTATTTCATTTGATTATAAAGAAAATGGAAAAACTGTTAAAGCGGCAGCCACGGCAGATAGAAATGGGTTCTTTTATGTACTAAACCGAGAAAACGGTGACTTTATACGAGGATTCCCGTTTGTCGACAAGCTTAATTGGGCAACGGGTTTAGATGCAAAAGGTCGTCCTATTTATGACGAGAATAACCGCCCAGGCAGTCCAGCGGGTTCCGCTGACGGCAAAAAAGGAGAGCAAGTTACTGCTCGCCCAGCGTTTCTTGGCGGTAAGAACTGGATGCCAATGGCATATTCGCAAGATACTGAGCTGTTCTATGTTCCATCAAATGAATGGGAGATGGATATCTGGAATGAGCAAACAGCTTATAAAAAGGGCGCAGCTTATTTAGGCGCAGGTTTTACCATTAAATCGGTAAGTGAAGACTTTATTGGCGTGCTTAAAGCCATTAACCCTAAAACTGGGGAAGTGGTATGGCGTTACAACAACTTCTCTCCGTTATGGGGTGGCGTGCTAACTACCGGTGGTGGTCTAGTGTGGACAGGCACTCCTGAAGGTTACTTAATGGCTTTTGACGATAAAACCGGCGAGGTACTCTATAAGTTCCAAACAGGCTCTGGCATCGTGGGCTCACCGGTTACCTGGGACATGGATGGCGAGCAGTACATTTCAGTACTGTCTGGCTGGGGCGGTGCAGTGCCATTGTGGGGGGGCGAGGTAGCGAAGCGCGTAAAAGAGTTTAATCAAGGCGGCATGGTGTGGACGTTTAAATTACCTAAGCGCTATGAGCTTGACCAACGCGTGGCAAAAAACTAGTGCAAGTAGCCCAGTGATATACGTTGTTATATCCCTATGAGCCGGTGCAGTATTGCATCGGCTTTTACGTAGTAACTATCCTAAAATGACTCCTCCGAAAGGAGGACCTATTCAAAACCAAAGTAGAGTTACGTCATTCTGCTTGGTCGTTATACTTTCTCCACTGGCTTTATAGGACGTATGAATTATGAAAACAAAGTTATATTTATTTATTGCAGCAGCGTTATTCTCAATAAGCGCAAGTCACGTAGCGGCGCATGGGAATGTTATTCCACAAGGCGCTGACAGTTCTAAGATGCCAAAAATCACCGAGGGTGACGAATCTGATGACGGATGGGTATTTGCAAACCCATACCGCGGTTTAGACGGCGATGTTAAGACGAGCGTGATCAAGTTCGGCGAATCTGCTTATGCAAACAACTGTGCGGGTTGTCATGGTTTACACGCCCAATCGGGTGGCATTAACCCTGACCTTCGCGAGCTAGATCCTGAGAGCATGGAAGACGACGAATGGTTCGTTGAACGCCTTCGTTTTGGTTCAGCAAAGGGTATGCCTGCGCTAGGCGGGATCCCAGAAGGTCAAGATGAGCCTATTTTGGACCAAGAAACCCTGTGGGCAATTAAAACCTATGTTGAAGCACGGCGTATCGTTGCACTTGAAGAAGGCGAGATTGAAGCATACTAACTGCGCCTAGTGCGCTGTTATTGGCAGATACGTCTGACTGTATATTTTCCGCGTTGGTACCTAGCAACAGCATTATTATGCTGAGTGTTGGGTGTCAACGGGATCTTTCGTTTGCTAGTGTCCGAACATGTTATGGTTTATTTTCTAGAGGTTTTCGATAGATATCATGCCGTTCACATTAGGTAACACCTACCAACAATTGTTTAGCAGCTTTATAGCCCCTTGTCAGCCCGACAAGATAGAAAACCCCGAGCTTGTCTTTTTTAATCAACCATTAGCCTCTGAGCATGGTCTGTCTTTCACACACCTTAGCGAGCCACAGCTTGCCTCTCTTTTATCAGGTAATACCGCCTTGATTGACTGTAGTCCTTTTGCGCAGGGTTATGCAGGCCATCAGTTTGGTCAATACAACCCACAGCTAGGTGACGGACGTGCACACATTCTGGGGGAATTTGTCGGTAAACAACAAAGGCGATTCGATTTGTGTTTAAAAGGCTCAGGAAGAACGCCGTTTAGCAGAGGGGGAGATGGGAAAGCTACGTTAGGCACCATGCTGCGGGAAGCCATCATGGCTGAAGCAATGAATGCGTTGCATATTCCTACTACGCGCAGTTTGGCCGTAGTGCAGACTAATGAAGGCGTATTCAGACAACAAAGGCAGATTGGTGGGGTGTTATCACGAGTAGCGTCAAGCCATATTCGTGTGGGGACGTTTCAGCTTTTTGCACATCAAGGAACAAAAGCAGATGTAAAACAGCTAGCAGATTACGTTATCCAACGTCATTATCCTGAGTGTTCACACCACGACGAACCTTATTTACGTTTACTGCATGAAGTGGTGTCTGTGCAGGCACAACTGGTTGCTAAATGGATGTCGGTGGGTTTTATCCACGGCGTGTTAAATACCGACAACGTATCGATTGCTGGCGAGACTATTGATTATGGCCCCTGTGCGTTTATGGACGCTTACCATCCCAAAACAGTGTTTAGTTCGATAGATCATGAAGGGCGCTATGCGTATTGTAATCAACCTGGCATTACCCAATGGAATTTAGCGCGTTTCGCCGAAACCCTACTCCCTTTATTGGGCGATGACATGGAAGCCGCCGTTGACGTTGCTACACAGGCGGTAAACCAGTTCACACAGCGCTATCAGACGGCGTGGTATGAAAACATGTGTGAAAAATTGGGACTCGATGTTGGTCGTACGACACGAGATAACGCTGCGGAAATGCAGTTAGTGGATGAATGGTTGGCGTTATTAAACGATCACAACATGGATTTCACACTCGCTTGGCATGAGTTGGCGGAGTTATTTGAAGGGAATGACAAGCGGCTGCGCTCGCACATTGCCGATCAGGAACGATTGAACACGTGGCTTGCTCACTACGCAGTATTAAATCATGTGAGCTTAGATAGTGGTGATGACAGTGTTAAGCACTCATTAACTGATATTGTAGCGAAAATGCGTAGTGTTAATCCAACGGTTAT
Organism: Alteromonas ulvae; assembly: GCF_048987005.1. Lineage (GTDB taxonomy): Bacteria > Pseudomonadota > Gammaproteobacteria > Enterobacterales > Alteromonadaceae > Alteromonas. Next base: position 935,664 of record NZ_CP185261.1, read on the forward strand.
CCCCCGCAATCATCTCATTGAAGAAGCGTTGGATGTAGCGCAACAAGACGGTGACCTGTCGCAATTTAACCTGCTGTATAACAAACTGATGCACCCATTTGCACCTCTTGAATATGATAGTAAATATTGCTCTCCTGCCACAAAACAGTTCACTCAATGTTATCGAACATATTGTGGCACCTAATCAAGGTAAGCGGTTATGACGTTAGTAAATCAATGTATGGCATTCATGATCATCTGCAGCGGGTTTTCCGTTAACGCGAGTACACAATTACTCGATGAAGATTTTAGGCGGGCTCCCGATAATCTAAAATTATATTTTGCTTATGCGGAATTCAAAATGGCGCATTATGCAAAGGCAAAGTTGATGTGGGAAAACATTGAGGGCAAAGGCAAGCCAGAAGCCTATTTTAATTTGGGTATTGTGTATGAATTGGGTAAAGGAGTGGATAGCGACTTTCCCACTGCGGTGAGCTACTACAGGCAGGCAGCGGAGTTAGGCAGTTTTTCTGGCGCTTATCAAATGGGGCTTATGCACATGACGGCTCCTGAGCATGTGAGTAAAGAAGAGTCTATTCATTGGTTGGGGGTCGCCGCCGAGCTAGGTGACAACGACGCCATTGAGCTATTAACCGCTATGAATACCGATGAACTCGACCCTCTTACTAACGCAAGAATACTGCTAGGAAAAGAGGAGTACGGCAAGGCCATAGGTTCGCTGCACAAGTTAATTCATGGGTCAGACGACGATAATAAAGTAAGGGGAAAGGCGTTTACGCAATTGGGCTTGATTTATGAAATGGGTAAAGGGGTTGAGCCCGATTTAAATCAGGCGTCGACCTATTTCAGTGAAGCCGCAAAGCTTGGCGACCCCGAAGGCATGTTTGCTATTGCTGTTATGTATCTGACGGGGAAAGGAAAGCCTCAAAACCAAGAAATAGGTAATCAATGGATGCGAAAATCTGCCGATTTGGGGTTTAAAAGGGCAATGGATAAGCTCTAGTACATGGCCATCTGCGCGTGTGGCATTTTACGTTTTGGCAGCGCTTAAGCCTTCAGGTACGTTTTTTTATTACTGATGTTTTTTAAGACTTAATGTAAAGCACGAAAAGACAGGTAACTAGGGCATGCCTTGTTTAAGGAGAATACTGTATGTGGTTAAAAAATCAACGGTTTCACCCACTAAGAGAAACCTTAACTGAAGAAATTCATGCCCGTCCTTTTGAGTCGATTCAGGCGCCAATGGATGTTTTCATGTTCGTCAAATTTACGGGTGAGGCGGCTTCTGCATGTGAGTATTCACATTTAGTGCGATTCTGCCAAGACCACGCTCTTGTCATGCCAAAGGAAAACAGTAAACACTACACCGAGAGTTTAAAAGGCAATCGCATCAAGTGGGAAAGGCACGGCGAGTTTACTGCATACAATATTTTCATTCCCGTTGGTGTATCAAGGCCTTTTACGCTGTCTGTACCTGAATTTTTTTCAAAGTGGATAGCCTCTACAGAGGGAGAAATATTAGTTGCTACGCATTTATCCATTCGATGTGAGTCTGATTTCAATGATATTGATACAGTTATAGAATCTCAGTTTTCGCCGGAATCCGTTGCCAGTTCGAAAGTGGCCAAAGGAGATGCCCAAATATGGACAGACCTACGAATACACGAAGAAGGCATGAATAGGATATTAATTCTTAGCTCGCACCTTGAGGGGTGGCGATTAGGCAGAATTACCCAAAGGGTGCTAGATGTATCTACTTATAGAAATATGGCCCTTTTAGCATTGCCAGAAGCGCACAAAGCGAGTGCTGAAATTACACGCTTAGAACACCGCTTGTTTAGTGCTCTTGATCAAATTCAAGGTTCAGATAAACACCGTGATAGTAAAAAACGTGCCGATAAAAGTATTCACTCAGAAAGTCAGACCCTAGAAGAATTTACCGACATTTCAATGCACATACAAAATATCACTGCACAAACAAAGTTTCGCTTCTCCGCTACAGATGCTTACTTTGAGTTGGTGAAAAGCAGGCTTGTCGATCTCAATGAAGTGCCGGTGAGTGGTTACCAAACGATAGGTGAGTTTTTAAAACGCCGAATGTGGCCCGCCATGCGAACATGCTACTCGGTGAATAAACGGCTTGAGGAGCTTGCTGATCAGACATCGAAGTCTGTTGACTTACTCCAAACCAGATTAAACTTGATTGTCGAAAATCAGAACAATCAACTTCTTGAGGCAATGAACAAGCGAGCGCAAACGCAACTTCGCATGCAAGAAACCGTTGAGGGGCTCTCTATTGCTGCCATCACTTATTATTTGGTGGGCTTAACTGGGTATCTTATTAAGTCGGTTCACAAACTCTACCCCACTTTAAATCTGGATGCAGCCATCGGCATATCAGTTATCCCCGTCGGATTGCTTGTGTGGTTAGGAGTTATGAAGCTTAAAAAGAGGGCTCTTGGAACGTAAAAATCAAGCACTAAGGCGTTACATAATAGCCACCGACATACAAATATAGTCTACGACATGACTAATAACAGGTTCTCTGGTTGGTCAAAGCTACTTAGTCGAATGCGCGGCTCTTGGAGCCGGCATTTAATCTAATTTCTTATACAGGATTGGCTCGGACTAATTTGCCCAACCGATCATTTCTTATCTATGGAAATAGGCGTCTGAAACCCTCTAGGTTTTATACCGACAACCGCGCAGTTCAGTTGATGTATAGTTTCTTCAGCGGTGCCTCCCATAATAAAACCCGGGACGCCTAGCCTTGCCACAGTACCCATAATAACCACGTCTGCACCAACAGACGCTGCAGTGGCCGCAATTTCTCGACGAGGATAGCCATGGACAATATGCTTTTGCGGTTTGAGGTAATCTAGAACGTCATCATCTAGCTCTTCAGCCAGCTCGTTGAGAAGATAAGCAAGTTCAGTATCACGCTCCTCAAATATTTTGGCAAGGTCGTGTTCCATTCTATCGTTGTCGACGGTGATAAACCCGTCTCTTGCTATGTTTTCAGGAACTGCGTCGAATACATGGATAACATGCAGTTGAGCGAATTCAAGTAAAGCAATCTGACTTGCGTGGCGAAGTATGTCGCGATTGAGCTCTTTTCGCACGGAGACTTCATGTTTAGGGTAGTGATAGTTGAGGTCGAGTGCAGCAACCACATTCTTATATTGGCTTTTGGGTTTGCGATGCACAACCCAAACAGGGCACGGGCATTTTCTCAACAAGCGCATGTCTAAACTGCCGAATAGCTTATCTAAAAAGCTTTCCTCTGCGCGCTTAATCACCAAGTCGATATTGTTATTCACGACGTAGCTCACAACATCAATAAGCGGGTCGCCTATCATCACCTTAGTGTCTATATGATAATGCTGACTCCAGTTTTTGCACTGTTCTGATAACCATTGCTGAGCTTGAGTCTCCATACTTTGCTGAGATTCGATGTAGGAAAACGACTCCATAATCATATTGGCATTAGGAGGCAGCGCTTCCAGTGCCAGCACAACAGTAATATTAGCTTGATGGGTTTTCGCAATATGTAATGCCTGTGCCACTGTATCATCTTGGCGGTGAGAATCGCCCAGCACGCAAAGAATGTTTTTATAGTGTCCCTTCATAGTGTCCTCATTAGCATTATTGTCTATGTATTGGTGTATTTGCAGAACCTATATCATTGTAATCGTAAACTCAGAATATGTCGCTAGCCAGAGAGAAGCTGAGAATTCTTTATAACGATTATCGGTTTTTAATGTGCTGTTCGTAATCTTTATGCTAGATTAAGAATTATATTATTAATCAATTATGAGATGAGTATGAAGTGGCCAAACCTTAAGCATTTACACTACCTTGTAACTCTACATCAAGAGCAGCATTTCCATCGTGCCGCTCAGCGTTGCAATGTGAGCCAATCAACATTAAGTACTGCTATTCAAAATCTCGAAGAGCATTTCGGTAGTCAACTCTTAGAGCGCGAACATAAAACGTTTGTGTTTACGTCGCTAGGGTTAGACATTGTGGAGCGCAGTAAGTTAATACTGCAAGAAGCGGGTGAATTGGTTGAATACGCACAAAATGCGGGGAATTGGCAACGAGGTACGATAAAGCTAGGGGTTATCCCTACTATTGCGCCCTTTCTTTTTGAAGGCATGTTGGGGGCTTTTAAGGCATTTTTGCCAGAGATTAATCTAGAGATGCAGGAAGATACGACTGAAAAGCTGCTTCAACAGCTAACAGATGGTAGATTAGATTTGCTTATTCTCGCGTTACCAATGGAAACCCCAGGGTGCAAGCAAATGGTATTAGGGCACGACCCATTTCACCTTATCGCCCATGAAGATATGCTACCTACCTTGCCTAATCCAGTTGATATATCATCGCTGCCTAAGAAAAGTATTTTCTTACTTCAGCAAGAACATTGTATGACTGGGCATGCGGTAAGTGCATGTAACTTACAGCATAGCGACCAAATAAGCAGTGTTGCCGCGAGTAGCTTGTATACCTTGGTGCAGTTGGCAAACAGTAAAATGGGCTATACCTTTTTACCAGAGCTGGCGATTAACCAGTCTATTTTGGAGCACACGGGGCTTAAAAGTTATCCGGCGGAGGAAAAAGGCTTTAGAGAGATTGGGTTGGTATGGCGCTCAGGCACCACACGTATGCAGCTGTTTCGTCGTATTGGCGAGATTGTGTCACCATTATTGCCAATACCAACGCTCAAATAATAGAACTAGCAAACACTATAAAGAGCAAAAGTTAGTAAGATGACCTTAGAAAGTTAGTGTTGAGCCACCAGCTGCTAGGTGGCTCTATTTAACATTAGATATGCGGAGCTGAATGACCCAGTGCAGCAGCCCAAGTTAGCTCAGATCGTGATAGGTTGTTCGCCGCATTTCGGCCAAAGCTATGCAGAGCATTGTAAGCGCTGTTTGATGGAATGCCTACGTAGTGGCAAAGTGCGTAAAACAGTAAGCTGCAGCGATGCTGAGAGCCATCGCAGTGCAAATAAATACTGGCACCTTCAGATAACATTTTTGATAGCTCATGGAGGTAATGATGTAAGTGAACATCATCTGTTGGCGACTGAGATGAAGGATGACTAAAGGGCACCCACAACCATTCCAAACCATTTTCCAATGCGCTGTCTCGAACATTTGGTGCTTGTTCTTCGCCGGTTTGAACCGTTGCCACGTGAGTCACACCTAAGCCCTTTAATGCACCATAGGCTTCGGCAACAGGCTTCTTGCCCAAACATATCTTGCCCGCTTTCAGTGAGAACCAGGCGATGGCGGGTGACCTATCTGTAGTGTTATTGCCAGTAGTGTTATTGCCAGTAATGTTAGTCTCAGTTTCAGTTGTATTCACAGCGAGTGTTAAACCACAAAATAATAAATTGAAAAGTAATGGCAACCACATCCGCCGATAACGAATACGTGCCATATGGCGTGAGTATATTTTACCTTTTTTGCCACGTAAAAACAGACGCCCACGCTGAAACAAAGCCCCCCTGCTACGAGTAGCCACAATCCAGCCCCAGGTAATGCCATATAAAGAGGATAAATAAGTCCAATGGCTATCCAGCCCATAAGCAGATAAGTGATAACAGACACTTTTGGAAAGCGATGCTGCGCTACTAACTTAAAGGCGACGCCGCCAAATGCAAGGCTCCAGATAACACCGGTCATTATCATACCCAACACGCCACCGATAGACACTAAAAGCAAAGGTGTGTAAGTACCCGCTATCAATAAATATATTGCGCTGTGGTCGAAAAGCTTAAGCCATTCTTTAGCTTTATGATGTGAAGTAGCATGGTAAAGTGTAGAGCTTAAAAACATCAGAATAAGGGTGATGCCATAAATTGCTACGGTAACGAGGGCAAGTGTGCCTTCAGCGCGGTAGAGTAAAAATACCAAGCCAACGATGGCAGCAACCAAACCGACGCCATGACTAATACTATTAAGCCATTCCTCTATTACCGAGTATGCCCTTGCGGGTATGCTTTCAAGTTGGTCTCGCATTTCTGACATGACTAATCCTATTGCTTTTTTATCGTCATTTTTGTGAGCTTCAGTGAACAAGTGTTCGCTGAGATGATGATAGCAGAAAACGGGCTGATATTGACACTAGTTTTCAACTTTCTAAAGGCTACTTCTTACGCTTTTCTTTCAGAGCAGTCGGCCCCGCCTATCAATGCCTTCTTTACAGTTCGGTAGGGTATATTTTACTCGGTGTTTTTTACTATTTCTTGTGTAGAAACTTCCAATATCAGCACAGTTATCTCACTCCGTTTTTAATAAATGTATGATTTTAATTATTTTTTCTTCTGGTTCGAAATCTGCATTCGAAATCTGCAATAACGAGGAAGCAATGGGTTGATAACGCATAAAAGTTAACCAAGCAATTTACAGTTTCAGTGCTACTACTGATGCAAGGTAATAGGTGTTTTGTCGCAAGTATGTAAACCAGCGATGGCAAAAAGTGATAAAGCCAAAAATTATAGCGCTGATGAAATGGAAGCCAGAAACAAGGAGCAATAAATGTCTTTTCTAAAATGGATCTCTTCAGGAATAGTCGTGTCTTTACTCATCGTCATGATAGGGGTAGTAAGCAATGGGAATACCTTTGTAACTCAAGCTACTGCTGAGGATAATGCGAAGCCTTATCATACAGACATTACGGATGTGGAAGAGACTTACACCAACATGGAATTTAACGTAAATAGAAAAACTCACTTATTACGTAAAAACCGAATTGAATATTACCTTGCACAGGCCAAACACGCTGATAGGCGTGGCTTTGATCACCAACGCAAAGACATCATGAGAAGAGTGGAAAACATTTTAGCGCATCACCTAACGCAATATGCGCAAGAAGTTGATGCTGAAATGTCGCAGTATTCTTCTGCTTCATGAGCGTCTGACCATTTCTAGCGTTATCGCAAATTATGAAAATGACACTGGAGATGGCGCGAAGTCTTGGTATGGAAACGAGCGCTGAAGGCGTTGAAAAGCAGTACACTAACGTGGTTCTCAATAAACCTACTAATTCACCTAACTCAGAAATACGATACACGCATAACTCCATACATTGTTAATTGCGACGTGAATGTAAACTATGAAGTGATAGACAGGTCAAGAATCCATTTTCATTCTTTATCTTTAGTCGTCTGCGTCAAAGCAACTGCCCAGTTTGTCTAGTAAGTGGCGCAGCTGCACGCTTTCTTCGTGGCTCATGCCGTCTAATTTACACAGCATTTGCGAAGGTACGTCTTGGGCAATGTGCTTTTTCGATTTACCTTCCTCGGTAAGCAGTACCCGTTTTACCCGCTTGTCGTGTTCGTCTTTCTCAATTGTGAGGAACTGCTTTTCTTGAAGCTTTTTAAGAATGAGCGTCATAGCTCCGCCATCAATCGCAGTGCGCTCTAATAGTTCGGCAATGGTGATGTTATTCGCTTCCCACAAAGCCATAAGCGTAATGTACTGCGGATAGGTAATATCCAGCGCTTTCAACAGCGGCCTGTAAGCACGTGTAAATGCATTGGAAAGCGTATAAAAGCGATGACAAAGCTGATTTTCTAATTTTAATAATTCAGACACAGGCAACTCCAATCCAATAGTAGTTTTATATTTTGTATGCAAAGTACTTGAACTTCAAGCCGAGATAGTGTTATTTTACTTTGCATGCAAAGTAAGTGCGACTAAGTAAAGTTTTCGCTTATTGTTTTGCAGTTTTCTTTTTAACAATGGAGTTTATGATGCATACATTACAACAGATCGTTTATACCGGCACAGCAACGGCAACAGGCGGAAGAGAAGGCACGGCAAAGTCTAGTGACGGAAAACTTGAGCTTGGGCTTTCTACACCAAAAGAACTTGGCGGCGCAGGTGGGCAGGGGACAAACCCTGAGCAAATGTTTGCAGCAGGGTACTCAGCCTGTTTTATCGGCGCCCTGAAGCACGTTGCGGCGTCACAAAAAATGAAATTGTCAGACGACATTAGCGTAACTGGCGATGTGTCTATTGGGCCTATTGAGCAAGGCTTTGCCATTGCCGTTAAGCTTACCGTTGACCTTGGTGATGTGGAAACAGACAAAGCGCAGGCGCTAGTAGATGCAGCGCACCAAGTGTGCCCCTACTCAAATGCAACTCGCGGCAATATTGAAGTAGAGATAGCGCTAGCTTAACCAATTATAATGGTTCTATTGCCACTGTTTCTCAGTGGCCACTAAGCCTACACAAACCGCAGGTAAAAAGCATCCGTTCTGATTTACTCAAGCCCAGGCCGTTCACGGCCGAGGCTTTAATCCATTGCAAGATTCCCCACGCGAGCGTGTGACTTACGAGGCCACACTTTAGACACCGCCAAGCTTATTCGCTGTCATGAGCGCGACAAACGATCCTCAAACGCAGCGCGATGGTGAATAAACCTTTACCATGCCGCAGCCAATTCCTTCTTACCTTATTGCGACAGTCATTGGCGATCTTCAGTTTAAACACGACTTTGAGCAGCTTGATAGCTTTTGTCGCGATACCAGGCAAACTATTCTGTAGATGCTTGTTTTTTTAGTTCTACTCCCAATGCCCAAATAATTATTAAAAATAGAAAATACCCTAATAGCAGAGCCAGAATATCGTATATGTCAAAAACTCTGCTGCTCCAAATTTGCTCGATCTCATAAAGGAGGGTTCCAAGCAAAACAAAGGCAGGATATTTTTGGTTATACTTGTCGTTGGCAACCATTACTTTCGAAAAAAATAGCATTCCCATAATGAAGAAAAATGAAGGGGCGCTGCCTAAAAGAAAATCAACAGGGGGGCTATCAACACTCATATCTCTTGCAATTGTTGAAGCCATTCCTGCAATCGTGCTTATCAATGCCAAAGAGAAGTATTTATTCATGTGAATCGCCTTAGAAGCAAATCACAAACGTCAGTTTGAATTAAGCTTCAATAATTGACTCAATGATAAAAATTACATTATCTACTGAGTATAAGTTTAGACAAGCTGCTGCTTAATTGTTTAATAAAGATATGTACTATCGAAACATGTTACTTCTGAGACTACTATTCATTTGTCCGCCTGAACTTGTGCGGCCACTATCCCAAGACATACCCATAGCTGAATCTAAAATTTTTCCTCCTACATACCCAAGTGCCATCCATAACCATGGATTACCTCCATTTACTTCATAAGTTTCGTCAATTGAGAGATCTCTAACCTGATTATCTTTTACTATTTCCATTACACTTTCCAATGTTAAGTACTGTTTTCAATAGCGCCATTGCCAAAGAATAGTTATTTTTGCATTCCTAAATTGATGTGTAATCTGTGCAAAAAGACGGTTTTAACAATATCTGGTGATAACTATGGCGCTATTAACGTTGTTGAAAAAGTTTTTAATGCTTTTGATAAAAGAAAGCGGCAGCAAAATGGGTAGCTCACATATCTGATGTGAAGAATGTTTTCTAATCTAATCACCGGTATTGCTGAATAAATTGAACTGTTGCATCATTATTCATTATTCATTATTCATTATTCTTTTATTCATGGTACCAATGAGGTACGGTAAAAAAATAAACAGTGGTACACGTTATGATGGCATAGAGTTGTTGCAACGTTATGGGAAGGAATCTATATGAAAAATATTTATGCCATTTGTGCGCTCGCTATTTTCGCCTCGAATGTCGCAGTTGCAAACACAGTCGTCGGCTATGCTGAGATGACACGCATTTATCAAGACTACATTGTTGGTGACGGGGTAAGTAATCCCAAAATGCCAAAGTTATATTTACTTGATACAACAACTAATACTCTTCTAGCACGAGATAAAGTCATTGAAGTGCTTGGCTTAGCGCCTTCTGACGTAGACAAAGTCAAAAACTTTATTGGCGATGCTATTGACCTTCCTAAATCGGTGACCGTCCCGTCTTCAGTGCTTAAACTTGAAGCAGACCACCAATATGTCATGTTTTATTTCAACATGCCTGAAGATGCATATGGAGCTGTGGTTGCCTATCACCCCACTATTAAAGAAGACCATGCCTTTTTAGTGAATGCCGTTTCTGGGCGTTCTGATATTCAGTTACTTTTAACCTTCTAACCCTCTAAAATTATACGCCAAGGAGTGGGTATGGAAATTCCTAGTCTAGAAAAAGTAAGTAGGGCGACATGGCTGAAAGGCCCCATAGTCGTTTTGTTTGCTATTTGCGCCTGTCTATTTCTTTGGCAATACTTAGTCACTAGCGATAGAGATACTAAAAGTAACTTACTTATTGAAGCTTATCCCGTAACTGCTAGTAATGCCGTTCGCGTGTTTGGCCAATTGCAGCCTTTGCTTTCCTCTATGGTGACTACTGATGTTTCTGGCAAGATTGCAGAAGTTAATGTGAGCCCTGGGTCAGTCGTCAGTCGTGGTGATGTATTGGTGAGGCTGGTGAACCCTTCCCTTAATCGAGAAATAGAAGAACTTGAACTGTCTATTTTATCGAAAAAAGTGAAAGGTAAATCTGATGTAATTACGTCTCAGCAGGCTCTGCTAGAGCAAAAAAATAACGTTACGTTTGCGACTTCTGACTTAAATTCACTTGAAATTGAATTGAACGCCACGGAGCAGCTTTATCATTCAGGTATCGTTTCTCATCTCAATTACGTCAAACTAAAGGCGAGTGTAGAGCGAGCGCGGGTTACGTTGGAAGCAGAAAAGAGAAAGCTGCAGTCATTAGCCAATACACATCAAGCGTTATCAGAAGTCGCTCAGGCAGAGTTAAAAATCCTGCTTAGTAAAAAGGATTACGTCGAGCAACAAGTGAAATCGCTTGATATTCTTGCCCAAGAAAGTGGCGTTGTGACACTGATGAACGATGGGTTGGACGTTGGCTCAACGCTTCAAGAGGCAGACTTTGTTGCTCAAATTGCTGATCCACTGGATATGTATGCACGTCTTTCCGTTACCGCATCCGAAGCCGCGAAGGTACAGGTGGGCATGAGTACGGTAATTAATATCAGAGGGGAAAGGGTAACCGCTAGAGTGTCACGCGTGTCTCCTTATGTTGTGGAAAATCAGATTGAGTTTGACGCAGCCTTTGATGCGACATTGCCGAACGGCGCAATTCCTAATATGAATATATCGGGAGAAGTCATCTCCAATGATGAACAGGCTTTAGTGGGTTTACCTAAAATATCCCATGTGACGGATACGCGCAGTCGCTATACCCTGTATGTTCTCAATAAGAACACACAGACATTTGAGCTAAGACATGTGCTCATTAACGCCATTTCAGAAACCGAAATGTACGTGAGTGACGGGCTTGAAGTAGGCGAAACGGTACTTCTTATCTCACCAGACGAATATGGATCTCGAGCGTCAATCAGTTATGCAGAAATCAGTTCCTAGAACGCTAATTAATTTGCAAAACGTCAGCAAAAGCTTTGTAAGCGGAAAAGGCTCTTACCATGCTGTGCGTAACGCCAACCTACAAATCAATGAAGGCGATATGGCCTCAATTCGAGGCACCTCGGGTAGTGGAAAAACCACGCTGCTGTGTATTATTGGGCTACTAGAGTCGTTATCGGGTGGCCAATACGATTTGTGCGACTTTCCTACAACACAGCTTAAAGAAAAGCAGCTGTCTATTCTGAGGAACAAAAACATAGGTTGGATTTTTCAGAATTTCAACCTTATCAATGACCTGACCGTGGCGCAAAACGTTTGCGCACCTCTGCGATACAACAAAAGTCTCAGCAGTAAAGCATATACAGCGCTGGTGACTGATGCGTTAACCGAAGTAGGCATGCTAGAGAAAGCCAATGCATTCCCTAGCCAATTGTCTGGGGGGCAGCAACAGCGAGTGGCCATTGCACGAGCAATAATCAATAAGCCTGACATAATCTTGGCCGATGAACCTACCGGCAATTTAGATAAAGAAAATTCCGCTAAAGTTATGAGCCTGCTGCAGCGTTTAAACCAATCAGGCGCTACTATTTTGGTGGTAACTCATGATTTAGACATTGCCAATATGTTTCCAATCCAATACCAGATGGATGATGGAACATTGTCGCGACTGCACGTGTAATCACCATGAATCTGACTTTGCATACCAATAGTGTTCACGACCTCAAGGGCGCTGCTAGGCGCTGGCGTCATGCAAAGTTTCAATTCTTAGTCATTGCTTTATCAGTTAGCTTATTAACAGCCTTGATAAGTGTGTTGTTACAAGTTGGCGTTGTGGTTGGCTCAGACAGGCCTGATTTTGTAGGGTCAAAGGCTAAGCTTGTTACGCTAGTACGTACCAATATGAGCAATATAGTGAAGCCGGTTAAGGGCAGGGTGAGATTACGAGTGGTCATTTAATCACCACACTCATGCCAGCTTCCAACACCGCATCAAGATAAGCCTCATTCATCAATGCCTGACGCTGCTTTCTTCTGATACTCATTTTTCGCTTCTCAGCGCGTAACATATTCAAGCCGAAGTGTCGCATCGTGGCAAGATTGGCTGCTGCATTACCACGGTATATCTGGCACGCATCCTCACTTAAGCTCACATCCAGCACCCAGTGCAGCTGGTTTTCAATACACCAATGCTCGCGTACTGCCTGGGACAGCCTTTCTGCGGTAAGGTCGGCTGAGCTGATAAAATAACGTTGCTCTAACACCGCACGCTTGTGCTTTTCCACCCGGTAAGTCGTTGCCATGCCTAAGGTTGTCAGCGCTGGCCAGGCAGCTTTGAGTTTTTCCGGTAATTCGCTGGCCGGACAGACCTGGAATTCACGGTACTCTAGACGCCCACGGTTCTTTTCCAGTGACTGCGCTGCACTATCTTTATGCGCTTTACCCGCAAAGACTTGTTTTACTGCATCGTGCAGATGACCTTGGTTGCCTTTAACCGTCAACAGGTAATCAGCTTTTTTATCTACTATCTGCTGCGCTATCTCTTTCTGGCATCCCATTGCATCCAAACTGACCAGGCATCCTTTAAGCTCCAGCAAGTTAAGTAGCTGAGGTATCGCCGTAATTTCGTTGCTCTTCTCGTCCGTTTTAACCTGGCCCATTACCACACCATTGGCGCTGGCAAAGGCGCTAACCATATGAATAGAAGAGCAGCGGTCTTCCCGGTTGTAGGAGCCGCGAAGCGTTTTGCCGTCGATTGCGACCACCTGACCATCGGTAAGCTCTGTACAAGCCTGCATCCAACTGGCAAAGCAGCGCTGCAAGGCTTCGCTGTCCAGCAGTGACATCACCCGCGCGATGGTGTCGTGTACCGGCAAACCCAGTTTAAAAAAGCCATGTTCTTGCAGCCAGTCAAAGCGGTTTTCGCCGAAATCTTCAATATCTTCCCAGCCCTCACAGCCAGCAATGACTGCGCAAAGCGTTAAAAACACTACGTCAAACAAGGGGTAAACGACCTTAGCGGCTTGCCTTGGGTCTTCTAATTCTGAAAAGTGCTCTGCAAAAATATCGATGTTCATAAACTGGCTCCGCGTAAAAGCCAGTATCTGATCACAGCTGAAGATCGGGGTCAATCAGTTATGCTAAAGTGCGTACTAAATGTTCGTGATCTTGCCCTGCGGTTAAGGGGTACCACGCTGAGAAATTAGAAAAAGTAGAAGGCGTATCTAAAGTTGCAAAATTGGGTGTAGAACGTTCCCAAATTAAAGTGGGTAAAACCTTAAGCGACGAAGTGAATATTGGTTTTTTAAATGAAACGCTTATTGAATTATTAACACTTCCTTCTGATTTGAAATCACTCGAAACCAATACACTGTCTGTGTTTGTTACAGCGGGTTTTTGGCAAAAATACCTAAGTGACTTCAATGTAGATGAAAAACCTCAAATCACAATCTACGATACCAAAACACCATACATAGTTGCTGGAATAGTGCCTGACTCAATGTCGAGGTGGAGTACATTAGAAATAGGCGTTTATGCTCACGACAGTCAATTAGAGCACTTTGCTCCTTTTAGGTTAACTGAAAGAGAAAAGGCAGACCCTCAAAAATTACAGAATAATATTGTTTATACGCGCAATTATTTGCGTGGTGCGCCCCAGTACTATGTATTTGCAAAAATAGAGCCCGGTATTTCTATACCAGACTTGATGGGAGCATATGGGTTAGTCGATTTAGATGTTGGAAATACAGTAGAATTTGTAGAAGAGCAACACAAGCTGCTTATTACAGAGGGTGTAGAGCTTAATCCCATCACGAAAAACAAAATATTGGCACAATGGCAAGCTCTGCTATTTTTGTCGAGTATCTTGTTACTGGCTATTGTCAGTAGCTTGCTCTATTCCCAAATAGGGCAGCTCATTCAGCGAAAGAAAGAGCTTACTATTAAACGAGCCATTGGTGCTAAAAAGGCTGACCTATTCAAAGAATGCTCTCTAGAATTACTACCGAATCTCATTGTTAGCCAAGTAGTGAGTTTTGGCCTGTATAGCTTTGCGCTTACTCAAATGTCAAACTCTGAAACGCTTACCACATACTTCCAAACAGAGGCACTCGCAGTAGATTTAGCGCTATTTATCCCAGTTTCTTTATTGGTTTGCTTATTGCTGTGCGCTGTTTTTAGTCTGCCCTATCTTTCTGCAATGCGAAGAATGATGTTATCCTCCAGCAAAAGCGACTCGCTCACCTCTTCGCAGTTGCGTGTTTTAAAGTACAGTGCGTTTTTGCAAAAAGTCATGCTGGTAACAAGCGTTTTCTTAATGACGCTTACCGTGCACGAGATAAAAAAAGTGGCTGATGCAAATACGTATTCATTGGATGTGATTGAGTTTCAAGTGTTAAGTGAAAACTACGTAGCGTTAAGCGAAAACTTCAAAGCGGGTAACTTCGATAACAGATTTGCAAATAAAACCGCTATTTCCTTTGATTCATTCGTAAACCCTGTAGCAATGAGGGATACGGTTTCCATTGAGGGACAAACAAAGAACGCTGTGGAGGCCACCTCGCTGCATGTCTCTGGAAATTTGTTCGCGCTGGCAAATATAAAGTTACTTGCTGGCAAGAGCGAAATGAGCCGAGGTGAAGCGGTGGTAAACCAGCACCTTGCCCTGCGCTTTGCCAAGCAGCTTGAGCTAACTAACCTAGGCGATTTGCTGGGACTGAAACTGGTGGTTGGCGGTTTTATGAATACCAAAGTCGTGGAAATAGCAGGTATTGTTGAAAATGTTCCACATTATGGTTTTTCGAATCGTGAGCGGCCCATGCTTTATAAGCCGTTTAGCACTATTCCTACATTGTTAGAGAGAGGTTTTTTTGCATTAATCCAACAGCCACATGCAGACGATTTTGAGCAATTTTTAACTTCATGGGCGGATGAAAATGCAGGTTCTTACAGTATTGAGCGTGAATCTCTGGTAAGCCGACAGCTTTTCAATATGGAATACCTTGAGAATACCACGCGACGGAGTGCACTTTTGGTATCCGGTATATTGGCTTTACTATTGTTGTTTAACATCTTTCATATTTCCCGAACCAATTTACAGCTAGAAGAGAAACGTTTGGGAGCATTACTGGCAATAGGAGCGAACAAGAAAGCGTTGAGTATTCAAAACGGTCTCGCACAAGTTGTCCCTTTTTTCGTGACCTTGCCCGTGGTTTTGCTTGGCGTAGTAATATCTAGACGGTTTTTGGAAGACAACCTTCAGGTTAATATAGTGAATGGACAGCACTTTTTAATTGCCGTCGCAGTCACTTTCTCCTTAATCACGCTGATCAATATCTTGTGTGCGAAGCACTTTTTGTCGAGACCGATTTCAAGAATGTTGTAAGTACGATTTAGCGCATAGTACCCAACAGCTAATCAGCTAACGCGGGATTAGCAATAAACAATATATCCATAATAATGGCTGGATCCCACTGTCGCATGGCGGTCTCACTGGCTATGCGAATATCGTCTAGTTCACTAATGGTTGCCACGGAAAACGATTTATCAACAATAATATGCACGAGTAAATAAATATCTCGTCCGCTTTTACTTATCCGTACTTCAACATGTTGATAGGGCACTGCAATCAAGGTTTGCTTTAATCGCTTTTCAATCACAGTTGTCACCGACTCAGGCGGAGCCTTATTAATCACCTCTTTTAGGCTGTCGAGCATAATTTTAAAAGGCACAGGCAGTATGGCGAGGCCTAATAGTATAAGCAAGACAGGGTCGACAAAGGAGGCATACTCAGCAAAACGGGTTTGTTCAATACCGTATGCAATAGCAAAGCCGAGTAAGATTGACGCACTCAATACGCCATCGACAAACCAAGTGTGAGCTTCTACTGCCACTAGGTCTGAACGCAATGGCTTACTTTGATACTTCATGTAGCCAGACACAGCAAAGCACGCAGTAGTAGCAATAACACCGTAAATTATGGCATAGCCATACTCAGCCTTTATGCCACCGTCTGCAAGGCTACCAATAGCTCCCACCACGGCATATAAGCATGTGGCAATGATAATAATGGATTTGAATAAGTTTAACGTAGGCTCTATGGCCGTGTAGCCAAAATGAAAACGGTCGTCATCGGGCAACTGCACTAAATTTGCTACTTTTAGCGTGAGCAACGACATGAAAAAGGCAATGAGTGAGTAGGCGCCGTCAAACAGGATGGCGGCTGAATGGGTAATAAAAGCAAAGCCAAGTGCGATAAATACAAACAAACCCGCTACGTAAAACGATACCCGCAGTAAGGTTTTTTCTTTAGTGTGGTGAAAACCTATGGCCATTTTTGGCTCAAAGACTCAAGCGTGAATATTCGGCGGATAATACGCTTGTTTTAAAAATAAGATAGCGAATTTATGTTGGGTGACGAGTAATTTTTTTGTCCTTATTTAGTGCACTTTTTTATCAAAAAACAGTGCAGTTTAATAATTAGATTGCCCTTGCGCTATTACTGCTATGCTTAGATCAACTTGATAATAGAAAGGGCATGCTTTGTCTAACCCAAAAACAGATGACCAAGCTACTGATACCAAAGCTACTGATACCAAAGCTACTGATTCCCAAAATGCTGGCAAACAAACTCAAACAAAAAAGCTCTCTCAGGCGCAAGAGGCTAATCGGCTAATTGCCGAGGCGGTTATTCAACTTACCTTGGCAATTGAGACAATGCACAACCGTATTAACCCGCTAAATTGGCTGGCACCATCAACACAATCATCAACACCAAAATCAAAACAGGCGCTTAGCAGTGATATTACTGGCATGGTGTACGACAGTATACGTGGCATTACCAGCGAGATAAGCAAGCGCATTAGTATGCCGCTCTCGGTATTAAACGACAGTTTGAATAACAGAGGCAGCAGCAACCTCAAAGACAGTGTCGGTGGCAGTGCTAGTGATAGTGCAAACGGCAATGTAAGCGAAGACGCACCGCCATCATCACCGCCATCATCAACGCATTCACCATCACCTTCATCAATAAAACCTACATTACTCTCAGCCATAAATGGCGTTATAGGCGATTACCTTCATACACAGCAAAGCCCGCTGTCCATCGCCATGACATTTCGTCAACACGGCAATGATATAGAGCTAAATGCATTGGCGCGACACATCGCAGAGTCTAAAGGCAAGCTTCTTATTATGGTGCATGGCTTATGTATGAATGATGTGCAGTGGCGGCAAAGCGAGCACGATCATGGGTATTATCTTACTAATGATCTTTCATGTACCACGGCTTATTTGCACTATAATACGGGCCGACATATCTATCAAAATGGGATGGAGTTGAATGCACTTTTAGGCAAGTTAGCGAATCAGTTTCACTCGTTACAAAGCCAGCACTCACTAGATATTTCAGTGGTTGCCCATAGCATGGGCGGGTTAGTCACAAGAAGCGCGCTTTATTATGCTAAAGCTGCCATACCAGAAGCGGCCGCAAAAACAGAGATGGCCGAAGAAAATGTACAATGGGCCGAGTATGTGAAAAAACTAGTGTTTCTTGGCACCCCACATCACGGTGCGCCTCTTGAAAAAGCAGGCAACTGGGTAGACCTATTTTTAGGTATGCATCAGTTCACGGCTCCGCTAACCCGCATTACTCAAATTCGCAGTGCAGGTATTGCCGACCTTCGGCACGGATACATCGTTGAAAGCGACACCCACTCTGAACGGCTTTTTGATTTTGCGAGTGATCAACGCAAGCCCATTCCATTGCCTGACGGGGTAGCGTGTTTTGCTATTGCCACTACGTCCTCGGCATCGCCAAATGCTATAAATAAGCATCTCGTTGGTGATGGTTTAGTGCCCCTTAATAGCGCACTAGGCATTCATGAAAATGAAGCGTTTACTCTTAATTTTAAACCGGAGAATCAGTGGGTGGGGAATAACATCAGTCACCTTGGATTGCTGGGTAATAAAACCATCTACGACGTTATTCACCGATGGCTTTCTTAATGTGTTTATTAACGAATAAACGCCTTCCATTCTTGTAGCAGATGCTTGAAATCTGCCAAGCCGCAACCTGCTTGCATCTCTTGGTCGTAATCTTCGGCAAATTCTTTGTGACTGGTTTCGTTGTGATTGAGGGTAAGTATCACTTCGTCGTCTTCAATGGTTAACGTGTATTCCTTGCCAATAAATTGGTAATCAGGAATGTTGCGACACAGCAGGTTTTCAATGGCATTTAGCACTGTATTAATGCTTTCGCGATCGGTACCTAAATCGTTACTTAACCAATCGCCAAAAGCTTCGCATTCAAGGTCACATTTGGCGGAAGGTTCTCCTAACATATCAGTGCGAAATTGAAAATCCATTAGGCCTCCTTGGGCAAATCATAAACATACCCTGTTAATTCTAGTTCAGTTAAATAGACTCGCACGTCAAATTCAATTTGATGGTAATCGGGCAGCATATGTTGGCACAGTTTGTAAAAGGCCTTGTTATGCTCTTTCTCTTTTAGGTGGGCTAATTCATGCACCACTATCATGTTCAAAAATGGCTCGGGCGTGTGTTTAAACAAACTGCTCACTCGCAGTTCATTTTTACTTTTTAATTTACCGCCTTGTACCCGAGATACATAAGAGTGCAATCCAAGGGCGTGGTTCACAATATGGATTTTTTGATCGTATATGACCTTACTCAACGGTTGCGTTTTCTTCATATACTGGTTTTTAAGCCCCATTACATATTCACGCAAGTCGTTGTCGTTTGCTACTGAGTGAGTGGCAGGGTAGCGGGCGCGCAGCCAATCTCCCAACGCGTTGTCGTCAATCATCTGTTGAATTTGTTGTTGCAGTCTCTCAGGGTAGTGTGAGAGATATTGAAGTCTGCTTTTCATAATGGCACTCATACTGACGAATCATTCAATTTGCTTTGCCTACTTTCAACGTGCGGGCTTTCAACGTCTGCGCTATCAACTTAATGGCCTTCAATGTCTTGATTAACAATGGGCGCGAGCTGCTGCTTTATTTCTTCTACGTGGGTAACGGGTATTTGAATATCAATACTTACCTGTTGTGCGTAGCGACAGTCGGCAATATTCCCCGACGCTTGCTGAACCAAATGCCTAACAAATTGTTCGTGTTTAAAGTCTACATCAACGGTAAGCATGTGAAGGGTAACTTCTTCTCGTACAGTAAGCTGTTCAATGGCTTGCTGCGCCGATGCAGAATAAGCGCGAACTAGGCCGCCAGCGCCTAGTTTTATGCCGCCAAAGTAACGAGTCACTACAATCATTACATCGCCAATATTTTTATGCTGAAGCACGTTTAAAATAGGTTTGCCGGCTGTGCCACTTGGCTCGCCATCATCGGCCATAGCGGCGCTTACGGGAGAGCTTGGAGGACCAAAAATATAGGCCCAGCAGTAATGTCGTGCATCGGGATAGCGCTGTTTTACTTCATCAAGCACAGCCATTGCGCTCTCGCGAGAGTTGGCAAATGCTGCCATCGCAATAAACTTGCTTTTCTTTACTTCAAACAGGACTTCAACCTGATTGGCGGGAACGGGATAATTCATTTGGTAAGTATAACCCATTGCGCAGCCCCAATTAAGCGGGTCGTAGTGGTAGTGCAATAGAAAGTGCAATAGAAAATGCAATAGGATACGAAATTGATGTGATTGATGATATTGAAAGCAATGCTTAACACTGTGGGCCTATTTTAGCGCAGAGATATGCGAAATGTATGATTTAAGAATGCTATCAGGTCGAACATTTTTCATTTACAGTCCTGCTCTAAGAGTGACTGCAATGACGCTGAACCTAACAAAATGAGACGCTGTTGAATGGATAAGGTATACATTTCAATCTCCTTATACTCACTAACTTATGGAAGGAATTACGCCTTCTAAACGCTTTATGTCAACCTCGCTGATATCAGCAAAACGTTTAAAATGAGCAGGCCATTGACGAACATAACACTCAATCTCAGCAATAATTTTTTTGGCCTGAGCATTATTTAAACCAAAGCGTTTAGCTTGCGACAGAATATTATCGATACTCGCATAGCGGCCATCATCACCAAGCCCTAGGCCGTGCTGCTTTGAGTTATTAATTGGAGTAATATCGTAAGCGGGGCTCAAGCGCCACGTTTGCTCAGCAAAATTATACAAAAATGCATGGTTTCGGCTGTGGTCATCTGTATTACCTATAAATACGTTAAACACCATTCGCCTAAATAGTTCAGTAGCATCATCCGCAAATTTACCCGTATGGTGGCGAATAAACTCAGCCAGTTCAGCGTAGCTATAGAAAGTAGCTAAATCGCTTAACGCGACTTTAGGCTTTTGCAACAAGCTATTAGCGCTCAAGAAATGATGTGTTGGTAAGCCTCCGCTTACGTCAAAACGCTCAACTAAGAGAACATCTCCATTTTCTGTTTCATGAATATAGGTATTTGCAGAACGAATCCCCAACTCATTAGCCATACGCATAGCACTGTGCTCAGCCCTTACTAAATTGAACAAATCGTCTTGACGATTAAACTTTGCCAAATAAAGTTTCTCACCAATTTTCACTGATGTTTTAGGCCTTGCTCCACCCATACTTTGGCCAAACTCAAAGGCTTTTTTTGCCTCAAGTGAAATAGCCTTATCAGCGAGTAAATCGTCCTTGGCTCGATCTAAAAACGCTAAGTCGGCTAACGTGTTTTTATTTGTTTTATGCTTTGATGCATTGCGCGACAAACTAAAAACCAACGCACCGACACCATATCCAGACCCAGCTAGTAAAAACTCAAGCTCGTTTTTGGGTCTAGTATTATGCAGTGAAAGTATAAGCTTACGACCCCATGAGTCAGCACCGGCATCACTTAATACGCCAAATATACCTTTATTCGCCGAATAGCTAAAAATGCCAGACTGTAGCGGTAAATGCACAGGGTCAAGAGCAAACGCATCTGGCCGTGCGAGGTAACTTTTACCGTAGTTAAATTCCCCACGACCTGTTTTTGTGTTTAGCTTGAAAAAGCCACAAATAACGGGGGCGTCTTCCAAACCATCAATAAAAACATAAGCCTCAGAAGTCATCATTAATCTCCTGAGTTTTACGGCCTTTGCGCTGCCTTGCATTATAACCACCAGCATCCGCAACTAACTCATTAACCTCGTCTAACAACGAGCCTTGTAGCTGAAGCGCAACTAAAGCTTCAAACAATATATCGCTTTTTACCACCTCGCCTTGCTCAAGTTTTTGCACCGTTGAACGGGATACGCCTATCATTTTCGCAAACGTACTTTGGGTATAATTCAAAGTGCGATGCTGACGTATTAAATCACCCAATTTATTCGCCAACTTTGACGCTTGCTCAGATCTCATAAGTGAACACTTAACCAGTCATTAATTAATTAAAGACTACTTTAGCAGTATTTAATAAGCATGCAAGGTGATTTGAATATATATAAAGCATGTTTAAAGCAGCGATCGACATTCTGTAAACAAAGCCTAGCGCTCTTGCGATTGTTGTAAGTAGCCTTTAGATGCATTGTGTTATCAGTCATTTATGGTTTACTGAGCACATGACTTTGTTTCGTTAGCCACTTGTAAAGCGCCACTGACTAGATAAAAACGGTGCGCCAAGTGTTAGTGAATTACCTACGTTAGAACGGTTATGTCCTCAGAACGATTTATTCCTTTTCGCAAAGCCGATGTTGTTTCCATGTGTCACGATGTCCTCATTAACAAAGAAACCGCTGATGCTGATAACACTGCTAACTCCTTTGAGGTGTTTTGCAACTTGTTGGTAAGCCGTATTCACTTTCAGTATCACGAGCAGCTAGAGCGCTTGAAAAATAGCTACGCGCTTTTCGACCCTAACAAAGATACCCGCACGCTCAAAGATATTACAGATAGCGAACGCAAAAACGTTCAAAAAGACTTCGCCAGTGAGTTTTCCACTTTATTAGATTCTGCAAACTTTGAAAAAGTCACCGATACTGATTTAGAAGATGCGCTGCATGAAGAGTCGCTGTTTAAAGTTCGTTTGGCGGTAAGTTTTGACGATTTTCAAGAAGTCGTGTTTTATCGTCGAGGTGAATCGGTTAAAACAGAAACGCTACGTACGTTCTTTGGGTTACGTAAAAAATCGATATCGTTTACCAACTACGAACGAGTGGCGGTTTATATTACCTTTAAAGATAAAGACGACTTCGAGCAACGGAAAGGTACTAAAAAACAGCTCCCTGTCACTTTCAGCCCTGGAGCCACCATCATTAAGCTGTTTCAAAACGTACCCAAAGCAGATTTGGAAATGCTATTTCCAAACAGTGAAGTGAAAATGCGTCCGCTCGATAAACTTATCATTGGGGCGTCGGCAACGGTAGGTGGCATTGTTGTGCTGGTGACGAAATTAGGGGCGTCTATATTACTGCTGTCGTCGTTTCTCGCGTTTTGGTTAGGGCTTAAAGATGAATCGGTAGAGCTTACCAAGCAAAGCCTGATTACCTTTGGTATTGGTATGGGAGTGTTCGGTAGCTTTGTCTTTAAAGAATGGACGAAGTTTAAAAATCGTAAAATACGGTTTATGAAAGCCCTTTCGGACAACCTTTATTTTAAGAATTTAGATAACAACGCTGGCGTGTTTCACACTCTGGTAGATGCCGCAGAAGAGGAAGACTGTAAAGAAGCGTTGTTGGCTTATACCTTCTTATTAAAACATGAAGGAGCAGGGATGAGCGCAGATGAACTCGATAAAGAGATTGAAGCTTGGTTTCAGCACACTCACAATTGCACCTTAGACTTTGATGTGTCTGATGCTATCGATAAATTGGTTAAAATGAAGTTGGTAGATACAAAGCCAGTAGAAACAGGGCTCGTAGCAACAAAGTTCGTAGAAACCAAGCTCGCAGATAAAAATAACGTGCGATTCACGGCTAAGCCGTTAAAAAGTGCCATTAACGAATTAGACGAATATTGGGATAATATTTACCAAGCCTAGCTTAATAGGATTAGTTGTTAAAAGTGCATCAATTGAGGGCATTTCTTGCAGGTCCATCTTCTGCAGATACACCTTACTCCAAAAACAAACCTATTCACATAATGGCCGAATTGGCTATAGTTGCAGATAAAAAGAGGTTATTTGAGCTATTCACACATTGCTCTATATTCAAGCAACCAATAGGCTCACGTTTTTTCTAATAGGTATCTAATGTTTTCAATTCATGTAGAAAGAGTAATCGATAAACCTATCCACGATGTGTTTGCGATGCTAAGCGATCACGAAAACTATGCGCAGTTTAAAGGCGTGGATGAAGCGAACTTACTCGTTCATGGTAAAGACGACAAAAACGGGTTAGGCGCTGTGCGTGAAATTATCGCCGGTGGCGCTAATCTACATGAAGAAATTGTCGCGTTTGAGCCTCCTTATAAACTTGGCTACAAGGTAATAAAGTCAAAACCGTTGCCTTACGATCATCAATTAGGCGAAATAACGCTAAAAGAAATAGACGGTAAAACCCACGCAACGTGGCGCTCAAAAGGCCATATCACTATTTTCTTGTTGGGCAGTTTGTATTTCGATAAGCAAATTCAGAAAAACGGTGGAAGAGCGTTTGGTAGTATCTTAAAGCAGATTGGTAATTCATAACGTGAGCCACAGTGCTCCGTTGAGAGGGGGCTTGTTTAGATAGAGAGCCTCTTTAAATAGAGAACTTCTATAGATAGAAAACTCCACTCGTATTGTCATAACAAGAGTGTCTTTTGCTTTATCTCTTTTTCTATCGTCGATATGGCGGGCATCTGCGTTGTTAAATGTAGACCTGACCCCCTTTTATTTATATAGGTCGCTGTGTTTGTATTTACCGATGAAAAAGCGGATTAGTACACCTATTATGGCGGCCAACGGCACTGCAACTAAAAGCCCTAAAAAGCCGAACAAGCTACCAAAAATAGACAGCGACATAATAAGCCACACTGGGTGTAATCCTACAGAGTCCCCAACGAGTTTAGGTGTAATAAAGTTGCCTTCAACGGCCTGGCCAAACACGAAGATCCCCACAACCATCGCCACTGAAATCCACTCACTCCAAAACTGAAATAAGGCTAAACCTAACGCAAGTAGGCCTCCCAATATGGCGCCTAAATAAGGAATAAAGCTTATCAATCCTGCTGCAAACCCCACCACTAGACCAAACTTAAGGCCCACAAGCATCAACGAGATGGCATAGTAAACACCCAAAATAATGCATACGGAGCCGGTACCGCGAATAAATCCAGCTAAGGTTTTATCTATTTTTTTCAATAAGTCGCGAATAACGGGTTCATGTTTGCGGGGAAGCAAACCGTAAATAGTTGAACTCATGCGGTGCCAATCTAAAAGTAGATAAACGGCTACTACAGGCACAATGACAAACAGCATTGCCAAATCGATAATGTTTGCAGCAGAGCTAAATGCAGTACTTAAAAACTCACCGCCACGCTCTTTTAAAACGTCACCAGCAGAATTCATTACTGAGCGTAATGTAGTACTTTCACCAAACACTGACGGGAGTGTTTTACTTAACCACTCACTCAAACTGTTGAACAAATCTGGGCCAGATTCGAATAAGCTTATTGCTTGCGTCACGATTGCTGGTACTACAAGAAGCGCAGTGAGCGCAAAAATGAGTGTTGCTGAAAGCGTTATCAGGGCAGTAGCCGCGGGTCGGCTGAATCCTTTACTCTCCAATTTTTCTGCGACTGGGTTGAGAATGTAAGCAACCACTGCACCTAAAACAAACGGTAACAGCACATCGCCTAAAAACCACAGCACGAGAATGAGTATGCCGGCAGCGAACGCCCAGTATTTAATCTGCTTTTTCCCAGTAGATGTCATGTTTGTTTAGTCCCTTCTAAATACTGTAGCTAAGGCCAATATCTGAGGCTAGACTTAAGGCCATATTTAAGCTTAATAGCGAGGTGACGCAAAGATCAAATAGCCACTGCGTCACCTGTTTCCAATCGCTTTTCCTATTCGCCGCAAACTGCCGGTGCGTAGCTGCAAATAAAGGTGTAGTGCTGCTGTACGTCTGCTATTAGCGTATTGTTCAACCTACTATCAATAAAGTGCTGAGTTTCTTTATTAAGGCGAAGCAGTAATGTTTTGCGGTCTTTATCTGACATGAAGCTGTGAGTTATCGCGTTTTTATTCAACTCAACCAATTCATTCCATGATAAATTAAAGTGCGATACCGCTACGTAGTATTCATCAGTTAAATTGCTGCTCCACATGCCTCTATCATCGGTTGAAAGCGTCACCGGCACGCCTGTTCGCAGATACTCTGGAAAGGGGTGATCATCAATGCTGTCGGCGTACTCTAATAGTAGATTAGATATCAGGTTTATCTCTACTAGATAGGGAGAGTTGCGCATCATTAATAGCGTATCCGGGTCTTCAATTAAGTTGTACCCGTGACCAATCCTGTCTGCGCCTAACAGCAACGTATTTTTAATATGTGTATTGGGTTCATCTGATTCACCGGCGTGAACGCTCAGTGGTATAGAAGGAGACTGCGCTCGAAGCTTACGTAGGGTAGATAAAAACCGCAGTGGGTGACCCTTGTCGTTATCTTCCCTGCCGACGAAGTTGATACCAACAAAATAGTCTCTATGCCCATCAATAAACCTCCAAGCTTCTTCAAGCTGCTGTTCAGCGTTAGGTAAAAAGCGAACAATCGCTAATTGAAAGCGCACTTGAACATTGGTCTTTACCGCAGCTTCGCTCTTTAACATTGCTATCAATAATTCAGCGACAGAATGAGGTAAATAAGGAGAGCCATCTGGATAACGCATGCCGGTTACTTGAATTTGGGTTTCTAAGTACAGCACATTCTCTTTTTGATAAGCCTGCATATTTTTTAACAATAAATAGTTTTGAATATGCGGGTTTAGAAGCATGTCGCCTAGGCGTTGCCAATGTGTCTGAAAAAATTCGTCGCGGCCCTCATGAGGCTTGTCTAATCTAATACTGTTCTGAAATGCCCGCTTTTGTGTCTTACTCAAACTGGTAAGTAGGGTGTAATTGTTTTTTTCGCAGGTGGAGAGTTGTTCATAAGTAAACGCTGAAATAGTGTGGAACATCAACAGCTGTGGATTCAAACCAAATTCATTTGTGCCGTAACCATTGCATAGCGTGGGTGCTGTCTTTGTGTAATAGGTATAACCGCCGTTTTGCGCTGAATCAGTGGCTATATCCCACCACCATTCGCTCATGCCAGCGCCAGAGAGGTGATGGTGAATATCACCGCCTTTGGGCATCGCGTGCAAGAAGTTATACATTTCAGCTGGTGTCGCATTCTGCTTAAATGAATGAAACCATTTTGACATGGTTAATTCAGACGTTGATGATGTTTCCGCCGCATTGATAGACAGGCTAAGGGTAAGTAGGCAAGCGAAAGCCTTAATATGATTTAACAAAAAACTGTCCTCTGTGTGGCAGGTTACTTGATTAATTATCTGAAGAACATCAGATCATGCAATTATATGACCAGTAAGTCTACTTAAGAGGGTAGTTTTAAATACTTGTTTTGTATATGAATAAAAGTCTGCTTAAACGCTAGTTAATATTGTAGATAACCTCCGGCGCACTAAAATGAGGACTACGCCCACCGTAAGGTAGGCGAGCGACTTTCAAATTGTCCTATTTCCGCGGGTCAGCTGATAAGTATGAGGCAGAGCATTCAACTGGGGTTATAGCTTGCGTTTGAGTGCGTTGATGAAATAACTATAAACCCCGTTTGTCCAACCAAACCCAAGTTGAACATCGTATTCACCACCTCCTGCGGTCTCAGTGGGTACGCAAACATTATACTTCTCTAACAAGGCCCCTGTACTAGCAAAGTTGTCTTCAACGGTATTACAAAAACGTTGCATAATTTCTTTAGCTTCGTCGTTAAAGCCATAATTTGTCATGCCAATGGCTGCAAAAAATTGCAGAGGCGCCCAGCCGTTTGGCGCATCCCACTGTTGAGAGGTCGTATTAGTGGTGGTCACTATGCCACCTTTTTTTAGAAGCTCGCTCATGAGCTTGTGCTTGACTGTATTTGCCTGTGCCTTGCTTGCTATGTTCACAAAAAGGGGAACACTCATTGCTGCGGAGATAACGTCGGTTTGCGCCATACTCGGAAAGTGACAGTCAAAATAACCGCCTTTTTTTGAGCTATACAAGTATGTATTAATTGCCTGCTTTCTGTTTTTCAACGCCTTTTGATAATGTGCGCGATCGTTGCCTTTTGTGACATTGACGAGCGTTTGTTCAAGTGAAGCTAGCAAGGCATTTAAATCTACTGGGAGTATTTCGGTTGTTCTAATGCTTTCAAGTTGCTGTGGGTTTTCAAGCCAGCGAGAGCTGAAATCCCAACCTGATTCACAGGCTGCTCTGATGTGTTGATAAAATGCGCTTTTATCAACATTGATGTTTTTGGCAGTTTCAATGTCTTCCCGGTAAGACTCGGGCCTTGGCGTTGGTTCAGGGTCGAAATAGCGATTTAACACTGCGCCGCAGGGCATTGTTACGGTGCGAAGTTCGGCCCGCGTTTTCACGTGCTCTCTTCTATTTTCGCTAAGGGTTTTATCACTACCGCTAAGGGCTTTATCACCACCGCTAAGGGCTTTATCACCATCGCTATAGGGTTTATTCGCCCCTTGCATCCAAAATGCGTACTCTTTTTTTAGCCCATCAATGATGTAGGCTCTTTGCTTTTCTGAAAGTTGGTTTTCTAGCAAGTTGTAGAACAACGCTAAAATAGGCGGCTGACTTCTAGAGTGGTAATACGCCCTGTTGCCATTGGGGATACAGCCCACTTCGTTAAGAATATCGACAAAGTTTTCCAGCATATTAATTGCCATATCGCTGCGTCCAGCATTCACGAGACCTTGCGCGGTAAAATAACTATCCCAGTAATAGATCTCGCGAAAACGACCGCCCGGCACAATGTAGGGGCGAGATAAGGCTATTAAACTATCTTTGTGTTGAGTATCTGGGGTGCGCGTAAGCACATCCCACATCTTAGCAATATAAGTAGTTATATCGCCGCATGGCAATTTCAAGCTCGCATTGTCGCTATCTGGCAGCGTAAAGTGTGCGTCCACAAAGTTGTGCAAGTCTACCTCGCCTCCTTCCTCAGTCGCTACCTGTAACTCTTGTTCGTATTGGTGAAGCACAGTTGTTAGGTCTGTTTTTACTATGGCGTCGGCGAAGGTTTTGCTATCAGAAAATAGTTCGGCCATTTGAACGTGCTTAAATAAGCTGCTGTTAAAAAACGTTAGGCTGTCGCGCCAGTTATGCGAAGAAGAGTTCATGATGATGAGGCATCCTGTAATTTAGAAGAAGATGATGCTTTTTTGAAGAAAAAGAGCGTTGCAAGGAGTCCCGCTATGGGAACAAGGGATAGGTAAAACGCGTTTTGGCCGCCCATGGCATCAAAGACAAAGCCAGTGACGATCGAGCCTGTTGTGCCACCAAGGGCCGAAAACACAACGATGAGCCCAGTCATTGGCGCATGCTGCTGCAAAGGCAGGGCGCTTAACATAACTGAGTTTATAACGGGATAAATGGGCGCCATCATTAGTCCAATCATGGGAATAAGAAATGCTGCTAGTGGGGCGCTGGTCCAACTGTTGATATCGCTATGCGCGCCGCTATTTTCAGCTAAAGGTAAGCTGATAAGCATGACAATCGCCATTCCCACAAGACAGATATTTAAAAATGGATACCAGTGCATTTTTCTTAGCACAGCACCGGCTGTCAAACGGCCCACTGCAAGGGCTATGGCGAAAATGCTCGTCATTTGAATACTCACTTGTGTAGGCAGTCCAAGCACCTCTTTATTGAAGGTTGGTAGCCACGAGCCTATGCCTTGTTCAATTAATACGTAAAGAAAAATAGAAAAAATGAATACTAGTGCTAGCGGTTTGTAGGCAAGTTTGAGCATGCTAGCAAATTCACTTGCAATGGTAGCGTCGTCAGAAAGCTTCACCGCCTTGATTGGCGCAAACATCACAATAACGAACGTAAACGCAACTAACCCAGCAAGAAGATAATAAACATTGAGCCACGCGAGGGAGGCGTCGTTATTCGGGTCGATAAAGCCGGCGAAAATCCAATAGCCAGACAAAACACCTAACATAAAAATACCTTCTATGGTGTTCATCAATGATGAGTGTGTTTTTGTCGACGAGGACAGTTGACCAATAATGGCGTATACCGACACTTTTACTAAGGCAAATGCAGTGCCGATGCAAGCAAACAGCACTTTAATAAACATAAAATTAGCGACTGATGGAGTGAAAGCACAGGCTACAGCGACAAGGGCCAAACCCAATAGCATGGCAATTTTATACCCAAACCGAGGAATAACGCTGGCTACCAAAAAAGACACAATGGCAATGGACAGGTCTTTAAACCCCTCGAGGGTGCTCGCTTGAGGTTTACTAATGTCGAAACTATTGATGGATTGTAGGATCACCGTGCCTACGCTATTTAACAGTATGGCGAAGACATAATAACTCACCGCAATGGCAGCAATAATCATCAAACGAGACATGTGTAAACACTCTGTTAACTTAATTAAGCTGGAGTGTAATGCTAAGAAAATGAAAATGCAAACGTTTGCATTGAAGGTGTGTTTGTATTGAGTGGAGCGTTTGTATTAAGTAGTGCGTTTCATTCAGTGATACGCAAGCGCAGCATGAGTGGTTAACAAAGTATTGCGATGGGCGTTTACGGATAAATGCTGTTAAGGCGGTTTTGTTAACGCTACAGACTGAATAAAGCGACAGCGTTTATTTAGTTGAACGCCTTACAATGAGTGACGTTTCTACCACTTGATTTTCAGTTGGCTTATTTTCTAACTGATTAAGCAGTTGCTCCACCATAAGGGTAGCGGCCTGCTGCGTATTCTGTCGAATTGTTGTCAGCGCTGGATGCATGAGCTCGGCGAGTGATATATCGTCATAGCCCACTATGCCTACGTCGCTTGGAATGCCGACGTAGCGCTCTTTCAGTGCTTTTAGCGCACCTAATGCTACCATGTCACTCACACATACAATGCCATCGAAATCGAGGCCGTTAGCTTTTATCCGATCATTCATATACTGATAAGCCGTTTTCGACGTGATATCAATAGCGCCTACATGAGAAAAATCTGGCTCTATTTCGGCCTCTTCATGGGCCTGCAGGTAGCCCCTAAGTCTTTCTCGCATTTCTGCGTGTTCTGAATCACCGAGAAATAGCACCCGTTTTGCTCCCTGATTTAAGAGGTGCTTTGTTGCTTCATAGCCACCTAAAAAGTTGTTGCCACCCACAATAGGGTAGCCAGCATCAGTTTTGGTGTCTCCCCACACCACAATGGGCACGCCACTTTGAGCAGCACGATCAATCTTTTCCGTAGTTTTACCTTGTCCAATAACCAAAATGCCGTCGGCTCTTTGGCTGTGAATAAAGTAATTGGCCCAATCGTCAGAGGCCATAAAAGAATTAGACAGCAGTAGTTCATAACCTTTGGCGTTCAGCGCCTGATTCATTTCGCCTACTAGTTTGAGTAAAAACGGGTCTGTGGTGCTTTGTTCAGTGTTATCGATAAGGTTGAGTATAACGGCAATAACGTTGGTTTTTTGAGTGCGAAGACGACTTGCTGCGGCATTAATACTGAAATTATGTTCTTTAGCTAACGCCTGTATTTTTTCTCGTGTTTCCTTGCGAATGAGTGGGTTATCTTTGAGTGCTCTTGAAGCTGTGGAGGTAGATACCCCTGCTAATTCGGCAAGTCTAGCAAGCGTTAGTTTTGTATCAGCAGTCAATGTTTACGTTCTCTAATGTTAATTGCTTATTATGCAGGGCATCTTCTGCATGATGAGTGTTTTGATTGTAGATAGCCCGACAGCGGCCAAGTTGTGCCAACTCTTACGCATTAAAGCTTATCGTATCAATAAGCTAACAATATAGCGCACAACCACCTTGTATAAAATAGACGTTCTGTCGAATATTAAAAAAATGCAAACGATTGCAATTTTTTCAATTTTCGTTTGCAATCGTTTGCAAACGGATCTATTTTGTTGTCAATTCGTGATGTACGTAACATTTCATAAACGTGTTATGCGCATTCAGTTAACAACGCAATATAACATTTTCGGGAGCACACACCATGAAAACGTTGTTTACAAAAGCTTCGCTAGCCAGTGCCATTGCAGTGGCACTTGCACAACCTACAATCGCACAAGAGTCAGAAAAAGATACAAAAGCACTTGCAAAGGAAAACGCGGAAGTCATTGTGGTAAGTGGAACGCCTGGCGGCGCAGGAATAAGAAAAATAGACGCAAGCTTTGCTGTCACAAACATAGATGCAAGCGACATTGAAAAGTTAGCCCCTAAGTCTACCGCCGACTTATTTAAAGCTATCCCCGGTGTATGGGTCGAGAGCTCGGGCGGTGAGTCTGGTGCCAATGTGTTTGTTCGTGGTTTCCCTGGAG
Organism: Alteromonas ulvae; assembly: GCF_048987005.1. Lineage (GTDB taxonomy): Bacteria > Pseudomonadota > Gammaproteobacteria > Enterobacterales > Alteromonadaceae > Alteromonas. Next base: position 967,555 of record NZ_CP185261.1, read on the forward strand.
GCGGCGACGCACCATTTCTCACAATAGCGCTGGATGGGTCACCCATTTACCCCGCGCCAACCCTATCGTTTTTAGAGAATTCTCAGCTTTTCCGTATCGATGAAACCATCGAAATGGTAGAAGGTTTGCGCGGTGGACCCAATCCAGTAGTGAGTAACGGTCAGCCAGGCTTAACGACCAACTTCAGAATGAAGCGCGGTGGCGAGTCTAGTGAGGCAATGGCAAAGTACACGGTGTCTGACTATGGTCTTAATCGTGTTGATGTAGTGGCAAGTGGTGCACTCGCTGATGACCTGTACTACATGGTAGGTGGGTATATTAAAAGCTCTGAAGGGATCAGAGACGCCGGCTTCAATTCTGAGCAGGGCAATCAGTTTACCGTAAACATTACTAAGGTGTTCGATAAAGGCGAACTCAATTTATATACCCGCCAAACTGATGATCGCGGCACTTGGTATTTACCTACGCCGCTGAATGTTGAAGGCATTGATGCAAATTATACTCAGATAGGCCCGCTTAACAGACAAGCCACCATTACCTATGGTCCAGACGATACTACCGAAGCGTTCGATTTTGGTGATGGGCGAGGCTGGGACGGTCATGTAAGCGGTGGAAGCTTAAAATTAGATCTTGGCAATGACTGGTTTCTTATCGACCGTTTTAACCTAACCAAAGGTAAAGCAAACACGTTTGGGCTTGTACCGGAAGGCGCTGCAGTCACGGTTTCAGACGTAGCCGATAATGGTGAATCGGCTATTGGTGCCGTAACGGGCACTACTTATGCAGGCGATACGCCCATTCAGCAAATTGGTCGTTGGGTGGTACTCAAAAACATTGAATCATTTACTAACGACTTAGCGATATCGAAAAGCTGGGAAGATTTTGATGCGTCATTTGGTATTTACAGTGCGTCGACTAAGTCAGAAGACTGGTGGAGTATAGGTAATACGGCTTATCACGTATTGCAACCAGGCGGTGAGTTGCTGGACGGCATCGAATGTAATAACAGCGCTGAGGGATGTGGTTTTAACTACGATATTAATTCGGTGGGCGATGCCAGTACTATGGCCTTTTACGCAACGGGAAAGTGGTATGCCACTACAGACCTAAGCATTGATTTAGGCCTACGCCGTGAAAATCACGAAGTGAATTATTCTGTGGATGAAGATTTAGACGGCACCATTACCAAAGCCCTTGAATACGATGAAACCAAAACATCGTGGACCTTAGGAGCGAACTACGCGCTAAACGATAACAGCGGCGTTTTCATTCGTACAAACCGCGGTTACAAAATGCCGTACTTCGATGATTTTCGTGATAACTGGGGTGCATATACTGGCGGCAACGACCTTATCCAAGAAATAACGCAGGCGGAATTGGGTTATAAGTTCATGAACGACAGCGTACAGTTTTTTGCTACGGCTTTTGCGAACGAAGTGGAAGGCGATACCTTTGTGCGCAGACCTGGCGTACCGGCTGAAATTCTTACTAATGAAGCCTATGGTGTCGAACTAGACGGTCGATATAGCCATAACTCGGGTTTCTCGTTAAGCGTGAATGCAACACTTCAAGAAACTGAAATTACAGCAAGCGCAACTAACGAAGGCAACGAAGCTCAGCGTCAGCCAAGTTGGCAGGTACGAGTAACGCCAAGCTACGATTTTGATATAAACGATATGTACGCCACCGTATATGGAACCTTGTCTGCCGTCGGCGACCGCTTTGGTAATAATGAGAATACCGTAGTGCTTGAGGGGTACGAAAAAATTGATGTGGGTATGACATTAGACCCAACAGAATCACTTCGCCTTCAACTGTCGGTTGATAACTTAACCGATGAACAGGGCATTACGGAGGGTGATCCGCGTAATCCTGAAGCACCTAATGGCCGTTTCATCATGCCTCGCAGCGTAAGATTTAGCGTGTCGTACCTATTCTTTTAAATGCGTATAGCAAGAAGCTTTGGACATAAAAAGAAATCTAAGCGACTAGAAAGATAAGCGACAAGGAATACAAAAAATTGAAGGGGCTGGCGCTAACTACGCCAGCTTTTTTTTGTTTGTACTTTCTACCTACACTTACCGTCTGCATTTCTCGAGCTAGCATTCATCAAGTCAGCCGAAAGCCAAAAGTCAGAACGAAAAGGGGTAAATAAAAAACATCAAGAGTGCATACAGAGAAAAAATGGCACAGTTGGCCACAGGGCTGCATTGCCTTGAAAACGTATATGCACCATTGTTATAAAAGTAGAATATCTCTATAGTTCGAAGATGTTTTTTGTGCTTGTATTTAAGTGCTTGTATAAAAGTTTTGGTATGTAACAACTTGGCAATTGGACTTATGAGCTTTCGGCTACACGGTGATAAGTACTTTGCGAGTTGAATATACGTCACTTTATTCTTTCCAAACGCATTCTGGTTTCCCAATTACATGAAAATATTGCATACGTCTGACTGGCATTTAGGGCAGAGCTTTTTTACAAAAAGCCGAAAGTTCGAACATGACGCCTTTTTGAAATGGCTGCTAAATGAAGTCGACATTCATGAAGTAGATGCAGTAATTGTGGCGGGCGATGTGTTTGATACAGGTACACCTCCCAGCTACGCCCGAGAGCTTTATCATGCCTTTATTGGTGCGCTGCAAGGTCGTCAATGCACCCTTGTTGTACTGGGGGGAAACCACGATTCTGTGTCTGTACTCAACGAGAGTAAATCGCTGCTTAAGTATTTAAATAGTCACGTTATCGCCAGCACGTTTGGTGATAGCGCCGAACAGGTTATTGCGCTTAAAAATAGGGCTGATGAGGTTGGCGCTATTTTATGTGCCGTGCCATTTATTCGCCCAAAAGATGTGTTGGTGAGTACAGCAGGACAAAGTGCACTAGATAAGCGTCATGCGTTGGGGGAGGCAATAAAGCAGCATTACGCAATGCTGTATCAGCAAGCCATTGCGCTTCGACATTCGATTGCAGCACAAACGCAGCAGCAGGCCGAGACTATTCCCATTGTTGCTACCGGCCATTTAACCGCGCTGGGAGTGAGTCAGTCTGAAAGCGTGCGGGATATTTATATCGGTACGTTAGAAGGGTTTGATGCAGGTGGCTTTCCGCCAGCCGATTATATTGCGTTAGGCCATATCCACCGCCCACAAAAAGTGGCTAAAACCGAACATATTCGCTACTCCGGCTCGCCAATACCCTTAAGCTTTGATGAACTCAATACGCAAAAGCAGGTTGTTATGGTGGAGTTTACATTAGGCCAAACCGCTATCACGCCAATCCCCGTGCCGCGCTTTCAAGCCATGGAGGTGATCAAAGGAGATTTAGCGAGTATTGAGTTAGCCATTAATAATAGCATCGCTATTGCTGATGCCACAGAGCTTTCCCCCGTGTGGCTGTGTATTGAAGTTGAAACTCAAGATTACCTCACGGATTTGCAACAGCGTATACAGACCTTGCTAGAAGGTAAAAACGCCGAAATTTTGCAACTCAAACGTGTGAGAAAAAGCGCCACTAAAAGCTTAAGTGAAACAAAAAACAGGCAACTGAGCGAGCTGTCGGTAAAAGAGGTATTTGAGGCGCGGTTGGCCCTCGAAGATTTTGACAGCCTTGAGCTGAACGAGAGCCCTGAGCTGAACGACAGCCTTGAGCTGAACGACAGCCTTGAGCGGGATAACAGCCCTGAGCCAGATGAAAGCACATCCACTCAAGCACCATCAGCAAACCGTAAAGCGCGCATAACACAATTGTTTTCAGAGGCAGTAGAGCGAGTTCGCGCTAATGATGAGGATAATGACGCTCTTGTTAATAACACTGCAGCTACTAGCAATAAAGCAAATAAGGAGCAGGCGAAGTGAAAATATTAACCCTGCGACTTAAAAACCTAAATGCCTTAAAAGGCGAGTGGAAGATAGATTTCACCCAGTCACCTTTTGTTGACAACGGTTTATTTGCCATTACCGGGCCAACCGGTGCAGGTAAAACCACATTGCTCGATGCCATTTGCTTAGCGCTTTACCATCAAACGCCTCGTTTAGGTACTATCTCTTCTACGGCCAACGATATTATGACTCGCGGCACGGCAGAGTGTTTAGCCGAGGTGGAGTTTGATATTAAAGGCAAAGCCTATCGCGCGTTTTGGAGTATGCGCAGGGCGCGAGGTAAGGCCGATGGCAATTTGCAAAGTGCCGATGTAGAACTTGCCGAAGTAGACACTGGCAAAGTTCTAGCAACCCAGGTTCGACCTAAAAGTGATGAAGTAGAACGACTGACTGGGCTTAACTTTGCCCGCTTTACTAAGTCGATGATGCTGTCTCAAGGCGACTTTGCGGCATTTTTGAATGCCAATGAAAATGACAGAGCCGAGCTATTAGAAGAGCTCACGGGAACGGAAATTTATGGTCAAATTTCCCAAGCAGTGCATGCCCAATTTTCTGAAGCCAAACAAAAAAAGAAAGACTTTGGGTTAATGCTAGAGGGCGTAACGCTGCTTAGCGAACCTGAAACTAAGATGCTAAACGAAGAACTCACGCAGACCAAGCAACACATTGCCGATTTATCTGCAGAGCTTCATGTGTTGCACCAACAAAAGCAGTGGCAAGATGCGATTAAAGAAAATGAACACGCCGTAAATGAAGCGCAGAATTTACAAAAAGCAGCGCAGAGTGACGCAGACGAGGCAAAAAATAAGCTGGATAAATTAGCGCAAAGTGAACCCGCCGAGGTGCTACGAGTTCCTTACTTTAAATATAAATCGATTCAAGATGACGTGACTGTTTATGAGGGGCGACTGAAAGAAAAAAAGCAGCAGTTACCCCATGCTCAGGCGGCATGCAGTGAAGCGCAACAGTCTGTAGCGCGGGCCGAAGAGGCGCTGAAAGAGGCAAAGACTCATAATATTCGCCTTGAAGAACGCATCAATAACCAGGTGTTGCCTATAGACAATAAAATTCATCAGATCACAGACACCCTGAGCGAATTAACCAACACCATATCTAGGTTAACGGCATCTCTTGGCGAGCAAGAGCAAGAAAAGTCGCGAATTGAAAAGGCCTTTTCTCAGCAGCGCGCACTTAAAGAAGAATTGTCATCTTACTTACAATCGCACAAGCACATTGGCAATATTGCTGAGCATATAAGCGGCTGGAGCGAATCTGCCCTAGGCATAAATAACGAACGAGGGTTAATAACCTCATGGGTAACTAAGCGCAATGAAAACACCCGCACGTTAAGTCAGCTAGCAAACAAGGTAAGCCAGCGCTTTGATGAAGTATCAAAGTTCACTGTAGAAAGTGAACGGCTAAGCGAGCAAGTGCAGAGCTATCAACATGCACTTAACGTGCTGTTAAATGGTAATGAAAAAGCAACACTTAGCGATGAAGTTGCAGTTAAGCTTAAACACTGGGATAACATTATTCAGTGCGATCATTTGCAGCAACAATATAAAGCACTAACGGATGAGCTGAATAGTATTGCGACAGGCGATGAAGCCCGCAATAACGAAAAAGCGACGCAAAAAGCCAAGCGCGACAGTTTGGTGGATGACTACAAAGACACAAAAGCAAGATTAAAAGACATCGATGAGATTATATCGCTGAACAACGAAGTAGCGCATTTACGTGCTCAACTTAATGACGGCGAGGCGTGCCCCGTATGCGGTGCAAATGAACACAAAGTAGACTCGGTAAATATTGATGTACCCGCAACAGTGCAAAAACGCGATGCTCTTAAACAACAGTTAGAAGATATAGAGCACGAGGGAACAAAAGCCAAAGACGCACTAGCAAAAGCAGAGATGGCTATTGAACAGGCCCTCGCAAATAAAAGTGCTATTACTAAGCGGTTAGAAGAATTAAAAGTGCAGTGGCAACAGCAGCAAGAAGTGATTAGCCACGCCATCGACTCAGCATTTAGTGAAATACCCGTTGAAGACAACGTTCAATTTACACGTTTTAGCAACGCATACAAAGCGCGTATCGACTCTCTTAATCGGCAGTTAAAAGATATTGAGCGGGCGGAGCAGCAGTTAACCGACGAAAAAGCCAAGCACCACAATGCACAACGTGAGCTATCAAATGCAAATGGTGAGCACCAGTTACTGTTACAGCAACAGCAAAACGTGCAGACATCCGTTACTGAGCTGGAAAAAGATATTGAGGAAAAGCAGCGAGCACTCGATGAAAAAGAAGGTGCCTTAATTGCAGCGATAGCCGACGTTATCCAAGCAAATACGGATATTTTTGACGCTAGTATCTCTGGTGCTAATACTTCTGGCGCTAGTACCTCTGGCCTTAGCACTTCTGGTGTTAATACTGTTGAAGGTAAACACACTGAAATCAAATTGGATGCTCCCGAACCTCAACACTTAACCCAATGGTTAAAAGAAAAGGCCGACGCACTTAACGTTTACAAAGCAAAGCAGCATGAGCTTGAGTTACTGTTGCCAAGCATTAATGCCTTTAACGAGAATCTCGCCACGCTTACCCGCGATATAGCGACTTATAAACAGCAGTTGAACGACAATGCAGAAAAGGTGAAGCAATATGAAGATTCCCTGTCGTCATTAAACGCTAAACGACAGGAGGTATTTCCTGAGCAAAACATCACAACAGTACGACAATCAGCCGCTGAAAACATAGAGCGTATTGAACAACAGTTAACTGAATATAGAGCTAAGCAGCAAGTGGCCAATAACACTGCCGCTCGCCTAGATGCGGAAAAAGAACAGCTTATCGAGCAGTTAACTGCTAAACGAGAGCAGCTCGACATTGCTCATAGTGATTTTGAACGCCTGCTTATAAAAAGCCCTTTCGAGAACGAGGATGCCTTTACTCAATCGCTGCTTGATGAAGAAACCCGAGAGCAGCTTGTTGCGCTTAAGCATTCGATTACGCAAAAGCTGCAACATGCTGAGCTACTAGTGGCTAATGCGACTGCACAGCAAAAAAAGCTTAAAGGGAACGAGAATGCTGAGCGCTGGCAGCAGTTACTTAAAGAGCGCGGGCCGCTGCAGGTTAGCGAGAATATCGCTGAGAAAAATGAGCGTAAAGACGGGTTGTTGTCTACCCAGGGGCAGATAGCTCAGCAGCTAGCAGCCAATGGGCAGGCGCAAGAAAAACAGCAGAAACTAATTAAGGAAATGGCGAATTTTGAAGCCTATTACGACGATATTACGTACCTGCATTCCCTAATCGGTTCAGCCAGCGGTGACAAGTTTAGACGTTTTGCTCAAGGCCTTACTTTAGATAATTTGGTGGTGCTGGCCAATCAGCAGCTTGATAAGTTACACGGGCGTTATCAATTGATTCGCAAAGAAAATGAAGGTCTAGGGCTTAGCGTAGTTGATACTTGGCAAGGTGATGTATTACGAGATACCAAAACCTTATCTGGGGGCGAAAGCTTTCTTGTTAGCTTGGCACTTGCTTTATCTTTGTCTGATTTAGTGAGTTACAAAACCAGTATCGACTCCCTGTTCTTAGATGAAGGCTTTGGCACACTGGATGCTGAAACCTTAGATGTAGCCTTAGATGCACTTGATAACCTCAATGCTAGCGGCAAAATGATAGGTGTTATCAGCCATATCGAGGCCATGAAAGAGCGTATTCCTACTCAGTTAAAGGTAATCAAGCGGAACGGCGTAGGCTTAAGCGCGTTAGAAAAACAGTTTTCAGTACCTGCTACCTAAGTATAATTTTTACGGAATTTAAGTGTTTTTTTAATTCAAAACCCAATAAGGACGGGCTGTTCGGCTAATACTGCGCTACACTCAATACTAATCAAACAGAGAAAATGTGGGTGTGAGATAGAGATGTCTTTCACTAAAACAGCGGCTACAGTGAGCCTCCCCATTTTTGGCAACACCGGCAGGGTAAGTATGTACTTAGAAGCAGACATTAAGAAGCGAAATAATGTGCGTGTGATTGGCGACGGTGAGAATACACTGGTTCTAGCTCATGGTTTTGGTTGCGATCAGCGTATGTGGGATTACCTTATTCCCTTTTTTGAAGAAAGCTACAAAATCGTCTTGTTTGATTATGTTGGATGCGGGCAGTCTGACCTCAATGCATTCGATAAAAAACGGTATTCTCAGCTTAGTGGTTATGCGAAAGACATTGAAGAAATCTGTGATGCATTGGCACTAAGCAATGTTATTTTTATAGGGCATTCAGTAAGCAGTACCATTGGCATGCACGCAGCCATTGAACGTCCCGACTTAATAAGCAAGTTGATCATGGTCTGTCCTTCTCCGTGCTTCTTGAATTTACCGCCCGATTACATGGGAGGCTTTGAAAAGGAGGACTTAGAAGAATTGATCAATTTAATGGATAAGAATTATCTTGGGTGGGCGAGTTATTTTGCTCCCTTAGTCATTGGAGAGGGGAATGTTGATTCGTTTAAACAGGAGCTAGAAAGCAGTTTTTGTTCGACCGACCCCAGCTATGCTAAGCCTTTTGCGAAAGCCACGTTTTTTGCTGACGACAGGCACTTATTGCCCAAACTCTCTACGCCAACACTCATACTTCAAAGTCAGGACGATACTCTAGTATCCGTTGAGGTTGGTCAATACATGCACAAAGTCATTGAGCACTCTGTACTCACTGTTATAGAAGCCAAAGGACACTGCCTGCATATGACAACGCCAGAGCAAGTGGCGTGTGCTATCAAGGAGTTTCTCGATTGAAACAAGTAGAGGTAGAACACTTCCCCTGCTTGCTGTTTGTGACTCATCTTGAAAGCACTCAAGTATTATCAGGTAATTGCTATGCAGAGCAATTTTTACACGCTTGCTTTGACGAGCTCTCGCTGGCATTGACTGATATTCTATCGAAAGCCTCGCTTATTTTTTATGAAAGCTATGTAAAACCTATTCTTATGAATAATGGTATTTTTAAGGAAGTGCAGTTAACTTTGGTCACTCGTAGAGGCGATAGAGTCCCCGCAGTGGCGAATATAAGCCTGGTTGACGATAAGCTATTTTGGGCAGTTTATCCGTCCCAGGAACGGGATAAGCTTTACCAAGAACTGGTCTCAGCGCGAGAAAAATTAGAGAAAAAAACTGAGGAACTTACCCGTTTAACGCGTTTAGATCCATTGACTTCGTTGCTAAATCGCAGGGCATTGAATACCGATCTCACCAAGATAATCACATTCATGAAGCGTAAGTATGTACCAGTATGCGTTGTGCTTATCGATATCGATTTTTTTAAACCAATAAATGACAATTTTGGTCACGAATATGGCGATGAAGTGTTGTTAACATTGGCGTCTACGTTAAGCAATGTCGTAAGAGAAAGCGACCTTGTTGCCCGTTGGGGAGGTGAAGAGTTTCTCGTTGCCCTTTACAATACGAATCTTCAAGATGCTCAATATTATTGCAACCGAATTCACGAAGCGGCTCAAAAAATCACTTTGCCCAATAGCAAAAATTTAACGGTGAGTATTGGTGTTGCTGCAATAGAGCCTCGAGACTTAGAAGACAAAGACGTGATTGCCAAGAACATTAACAAAGCAGATAACGCGTTATATAAGGCAAAAAATAATGGTAGAAACCAAACCCAATTAGGCTGAATGATTGTTACGTCACTTTTTCACGCGCTTATAAACGTTTTTGGTTTTCACAGCAGTACAAAGCAGCTAAACCAGAGAAGGTGATAGATGCAAATTAAAAGGCAAATAAGGATAGAAATGAAAAACTTGATGTTAAAAGGGAGTACTGAAACTTCATTAAGCACGTTGTTGCGTAGAAGTACCTTTCTCGCTTTTTTAGCGATTGGAGGCGCAGCAGGGTGCAGTGATAGTGAAGTAGGGGATGTTTCTCTTGGCGTTTTTACCACCAAAGATATTAAAATTGATGCGCTAGTAGACCCTGTTGTAACCGGCGTTACCTGTCACATATCAAGTATTGAAGCAGATTTAGATTTCTCCGACCCGTCTGATAGCGCCATCGCTTGCAGACAAACCGGGCCGATAACCGCGGAAATGCTAGCGAATATCGATAAATCTCCCTCCGGAGACGTTATTTTCAGAAAGTCTAAAAGTGTATTTTTTAAAAATATGAAGCTTCGCAGAATCTATGACGAAGAGTCCAAAACACTGATGTACTTGTCTTACAGCACGAAGGAAACATCCGGCAGCTACAAACATAGCTTATCAACCGTGCCGTTATGGGAAACTGCAGCTTTCAATAATTAAGCGATTGCTGCTAAAAAGCCTATGCCGAAATTCCACTATCAAGTGCGCACGATAAATCGGATTTTTATCGTGCGTTCTCACAACCACTGTAAACAAGTTCGAGCTAGGTTTTAAAGTGCAATTTAAAACATGCGCGTATAAACCAACATAGCACTAAGCGCGGTGTCGTCATCGGTGAGTGGACTGTCACTTATGCTGCTATCAAAAAATGTGGCGCCCACATCAACTCGGGTCATTCCGCCTAAAAACTTCCCCGTAGACACGGCTACTCTTACTTCGGTATTTGTCGCGCTGCTCCCTTCATACACACCCCTAAATGCATTGACTTCTTCAGGGCGCACGCCGTAGTAATAATCCACATAGTTACTGTCTTGAAAGCTAAGGCCAACAGAGGGCTCAATCAAAAAGCCATTTATTCTGAATTGTTTACCTATTCGCGCGGTGGCTTGAAAACCATCGTATTTACCTAGCATATCGGCATTGGTGGATAAGGAATAGGTCCAGCTTTGCGTGTTGTAATTTGCGCTTATTCCAGCGGCAAAGCTAAAGTCTCTATCGTCCATTCCTTCAAAGATAAAGCTGTCGGATTCTTCGTAACCGGCAAACACAGGCACTAATTGTGCATCAACAGAGAAGCCCTCTTTTTGAAATACTTGGTAGCTTACAAAAGGCCCATACACCCTGAGTTTTTCGCCGGCATAACCAATAATAGGAATAGGAACAATTCGGTTATCGAATCCTGCGTAAACATCTTGCGATGCGTTAACGCCAAAACCATACATCCAACCTTGTGGTTGTTGTGGTGCTTGAGCATACGTCAACGTAGACGCTGTCAATGCTGACAGCACGCCGCCTAGCATTAAGCCTGTTTGTATTTTCAATGTTAAAGACTCCTATAAATTGGTGTTGTAAATTAGCGCATCAACAACAATACATCTATTTGGTCATTATTGATCAGCAATAGCACCTGCTGAATGTAACCAAGTGTTGCTGAGCTAGCCATTTTTAGTGGCAGACTTTGTAAAAAGAAAACATGGTTCGCGCTAAAAACCATCTTAGCTGACGGAAGCGCTTGTGATAAAGTGAAGAGATATGAGGTAATTATAAGAGAAAATGGTGAAACACGAATACATTATCGGCATTGACGGCGGAGGTTCACACTGTCGGGCTGTGTTGCAAAATAGTGATGGAAAGTTAGTTGGGGAGGGAGTCTCTGGTGCGTCAAACATCATGAGCGATCCCCATCAGGCATTGCAATCGATAGTGAGTGCCTGTAATGCAGCTGTAGCCGATGCGAACCTGTCTCTTTCTCTTTCTGAACTGGTGGTAATGGCTGGTCTTGCCGGCGCCAACATTCCTGAAGCAAAGACCTATTTTTTGTCATTGCCAATGCCGTTTAAACGCATTTATGTGATGAGCGATTTGCATGCCGCCTGCTTTGGTGCTCATGATGGCGCTAATGGTGGTTTAATTATCTGCGGTACTGGCTCGGCGGCAACGTGCCACACCGACAGCATATTTAAAGATATTGGTGGTTATGGACTAAACTTAGGTGACAACGGTAGCGCCGCCTGGCTCGGTCTGCAGGCAGTTAAAAATACCCTGCTTACTATAGATGGTGTTTATCAAGAAAACGCGCTTGCAAAGCGGGTGGTCAAGCATCTTAAAGCACGTACAGCTAGCGATATTGTTACTATTACCGCCTCTTACAAACCAAGCCATTATGGTCAGTTAGCACCTATTGTTACAGCATGTCATGAAACAGGCTGCGAAACAGCCTCTACTATTATTGAGGAAGGCGCACGCTACATCCATTCCATTATTGATACGTTAAACGACTATTATCGCACCTATTGTAAAACATCTGGAATGTCATCGATTATGCCGGTGTGTGTGGTTGGAGGCCTTGCAAAAACCTATATTCCATTATTGCCTGAGAATATACGGCAATCGTTATGCTGGCCAAAGACAAACGCTCAGCGCGGTGCAATAGAGTACTTTTCCCAAGTTGATGGCGCAAATGATGGCGTAAAGAGGGCGTAAAGTAGAAAAGGCCTCATTGAGACAGAGCTTATGCTAGCGGAGATTTGAGCAGAATGAGGCGTAAGAGATACGTGGTTTAAAGAAATAAGGTGGCTGGGCACCTTATTTCTTTTATAACGTTTGAACGTAAACTTACGCTATTTCTTTGTGCGATAAGAACTCTTCGTAGCTGCCATCAAAATGGTTAAGTTCTTGATCTTTAATTTCAATGACCTGAGTAGCTAGCGAAGAAACAAACTCTCTATCGTGGCTAACAAAAATAACCGTGCCATCAAATTTGTAAATCGCATTGTTGAGCGCTTCGATAGACTCCATATCCATGTGGTTGGTAGGTTCATCTAGAACAAGCACATTGATGTCTTGAAGCATTAGCTTGCCAAACAATAGACGGTTTTTCTCACCGCCTGAACACACCTGCACTTTTTTATTAAAGTCGTCAGAGGTAAACAGTAAACGCCCTAGCATGCCTTTGATTTGAAGGTCGTCATGCTTTGGGGTTCGCCATTGGCTCATCCAATCAAACAGAGTCATGTCTTTAGCAAAGTATTTGGCGTTGTCTTGTGGAATGTAACCAATAGCAGCGTTTTCGGCCCACTTGATGTTACCCATGGTAGGCGCTAAATCATCCACTAAAGTTTTAAGTAGCGTCGTTTTCCCCGCTCCATTTTCTCCAATAATCGCTAAGCGCTGACCTGCTTCAAGTAACAAGTTTACGTTGCTAAAAAGCGGAAGGCCGGGATAACTATGACCTAGCTCTTCAAGGGTAATGGCCAAGCGATGCAGCTTTTTATGCTGTTTGTACACAATGTAAGGCTTGCGGCGACTCGACGCTTTCACCTCAGACAATTCAATTTTTTCTAAACGGCGAGCACGAGATGTTGCCTGCTTGGCTTTAGATGCGTTGGCCGAGAATCGCGCAACGAAACCCTGAAGCTCTTCAATTTCAGCAGATTTCTTCGCGTTTTCGTTGTGCAGTTGCTCTTGCACTAACATTGCAGCCTGAACGTAATCGTCGTAATTACCTGGATAAGTACGAAGTTCACCGTAGTCAATATCCGACATATGCGTACACACTGAGTTTAAGAAGTGTCTATCATGGGAAATAATGATCATGGTAGATTTACGCTTGTTAAGCTCTTCCGCTAACCAGCTTATGGTATAAATATCCAAGTTGTTAGTTGGCTCATCAAGTAGCAAAATATCAGGCTCTGCAAACAAGGCTTGAGCAAGAAGAACACGCACTTTTTTACCCGGTGCAATTTCTTTCATTAGGCCAAAGTGGTAGCTTTCATCAATACCGGCAGAGCTCAATATATCGCCTGCTCGGGCTTCAGCTGTGTAACCGTCCATTTCGGCAAACTGAGTTTCAAGATCGGCAACACGCATACCGTCTGCTTCGCTCATATCAGGCTTACTGTAAATGGCGTCACGTTCTTGCTTTACTTCCCATAATTCACGGTCACCCATGATAACGGTATCAACTGCGCTAAATTCTTCAAATGCGAATTGGTTCTGACTTAAAATACCGAGTTTAGTACCCGGTGCCATAGAGACATTGCCAGAAGTCGGTGTAAGTTCACCGCTCAAAATTTTCATGAAGGTAGACTTGCCGCATCCGTTGGCACCAATTAGGCCGTAACGGTTGCCGTTGCCAAACTTGGCAGAAATGTTTTCAAACAGTGGCTTAGAGCCAAACTGCATCGTAATATTAGCGGTGGTTATCAAAACAGGTATCCAGGGGAGTAAATCAGAAGATAAAGCTGGGCGCGTTTGTACGCCGAGGCAGCTTGCATTGCGCGCGCACTATAAGGAAATAAGGGCAATATGTCGAGGGAAATTTGAACAGTGTGCAAAAAAGACGTCCCTGTCAACACACTTACACACTTACACACAAACACATTTGCCGGTAGGCAGAATTACATAGAAAGGCCGTGAGACTTGTACCACTTTCCTTTGTACAGTCGTTCGATTACGGCCTGTTTATCCCAGCTAAACAAATATAGCCAGTCGTTATCAATCAGTTCTTGCAACATGGTGTGCTTATTCACAATGTCGAGAATTTTGTGATTTGGCGCAATAATATACACACTCAGACGTTGAGGTTGGTGAACCCAGCGTTCGCCGTTGTGCAGCGACTGCTTTGATAGACCTATTCTTAGATCGCCTGAATTGCCTTCAAAAACACCAATATTGTTGCCAACGGCGTTGTGAAGTACCTTGTTTCCACTGCCTAATTTCTCGTTATCGGTTACAGATGCGTTGTACTGAGCGTTTATCCAGTGGGTAACAATCATTGGCGCTGTCATCAACGTTTCTAATACGGAAGAGTCTAGATCGGTTTGCCAGGTATAGTCGTGAAGAAAGCTCTTGCCTTCTAAGTCTACTCCTCGAGTGCGCTGGCGAGGACCGATAATAAACGACGCGTTTCCAGCAAGGCCCCATTCAGGCTGAACCTGAGACCAGTCTTTTGCGCGATGTTGAAAACGCTGATCCCGCTTCTTGTCCGACTCGAACTGTAAATTTTTACTGTAATGTTTGGCCCGTTCCTTTTGCGCCTGATGTTTGGCTTTTAACAACCAGTTTTTTACTTTTTCTGGTACTGAACCATCAAAACACTCCACATCGTCGGTGGTGGTATTGTGAAGAGCTGGGATAAAACGCGTATTTCCCGCAATTTTATGGCCCATTGCCTTTAGTGCGTTGCGAACTGCTTCGTCGTTGAGAAGTTGAGCTAATACACGCACGTTAACCTCGCCAGATTGGCCGCCGCAGGCGCCGCAATCAAGA
This sequence comes from Alteromonas ulvae, assembly GCF_048987005.1. Classification (GTDB taxonomy): domain Bacteria; phylum Pseudomonadota; class Gammaproteobacteria; order Enterobacterales; family Alteromonadaceae; genus Alteromonas. Next base: position 982,574 of record NZ_CP185261.1, read on the forward strand.
CCAGCGGCATGCAGGTTATTTCTAGATTTGCTGCCATGACCTACTAACAACACAGTGGGAGAGAACTTATTCATTCCCATCATTTTTAGCGCACCCGCTGCCAAGGCCACCTTGTCATCTAGACCAATAGGGCCGTTTTCATTTTTAATTTCCCAATTGCGCTCATGACTCAATGTGTTCATCGGGTTTTCTTTACTTGACGGAAGCCAAGAATTTTTCAGAAGTTTAAAGGCATACCACCACCCAGCCGATTCCACCATTGAAAAGCTACCAAGCGGCGACTTACTCCATTTATGCCATGTAGAACGCTGCTGAATATATTCGGTTCGATGAGATTCGGTGCCACTTTCCGAGACTAAAAGCTGCGGAGCAAGAAGCCCAGGTAGTTGAGGACGCTTTGCATCTGTATTTGCCGGTGCATAAGCTACAGGCATTCCAAAAAAGCCTGCAAAACCCATGGTTTTCACTGAAGGACTTTGAAGTTCTAAAACGCGGCGAATAACTTCTGAGCGCACGTCAATGCAAAAGATAGCCTGCACATCTGCGTGGGTTTGCTCTACTGGTGTACAACCGATCAACTTAGCCTGTAATCGCTGTTGCTGCTCATACTCGTAGGCATACATCATTACCCACTGATTTATTTCATCTTGTTTACATTGCGCTATTCTTGCTGGTAGCTGATTCAACACATAAGACCAACGCGTTCTCACTTGGTTGGCTTCTGCAGCATGGTGCTTTTCGTAATACCGATAGACAATGAGCTCCCATGCAAGACGAATAGCAAGTAAACCCTGCAGTTCGTTACCTTCTTTGAGCCAAGTACGATAAGCAATGTAAGAAGCCCACCCGTTAATGCTCATAATAAGTGAGTAGAAATAGTCTTGTGCCTGACTGCTATCTAGCGTCAGTGTTTTACTCGCCTCAATAAGCAGGGCCTCAACACTGCTAGGCAGCGTCTCAAATACCTTCCTTAGCCCACGAGTATTCATAAGGATGTTGATGCCGGCGTCGTGTTTTAACCCATTCAGCCAACTTTTATACAGGGTGTCGGCGGCACAGTTGCCCTCAACCTGCACCAACGGTGATTCGTGCTGATAATACGCTGCACAAAACTGACTTATTTGAAATAGACATTCCTCTTGCCATGTCATTTCATTGGCCGAGCGATAGCTGTCGAAATGCGCAGTAATAAGCGGCAGATCTTGCTTTACTGTCGTATCGCCTAAGGTAGATAAAAATGTTGCGCTATCTAATGAAAGATCGTACTGAACCAAGCTACGTGAAATCGCATGGTCTGAGATCTCTCCTGCTTTATATAATTCTACCCAATGAGACACTGGCATCACTGTCGATATTCCAGCTAGGGCATGTACTTTGGCTGATACGTCTTGCTGTGAACTGCTTATTAGCTTCCAAAAGGGGTTTACAGCAATTAATTTATCAAGGGGGAAGTTTGGTGCGACTCCCTCACAAGCCTTAGCGGCAGCTTTGTGAATACGCTTCTCATCTAGGCAATAGGCGTTAGGTGCGACAATGGTCATAACTTACTCCCAATTTTAGAAACGGTAGCTACATATTTACCCCGTGATTCTTTTTCACGCAGCGTTATTGGATAGAGTTTTAATGTAATCTTGGTGAACCATTCATCGAGATAAAAGCCAGCAAACAGTAACTGCTTGAAACGTTTTATCGCCATATGATTAGCAAATTTTTGCATCACAAAATGCAGCATAAAAAGGATGATAAGGAGTGCGGCTATCCATATATCCATTAGCGAAAACATGGGAATTGGCGCTGGGTAAGTGGGCACGATATAACGCTCAACGACTTCTTTTACCACTGCGTAAAAACTAACTAGGGCGATGGTAATAGCAATCAATATGTAGATTTGCGTTCGGTCTGAATAAGCCGTTCGCATGGCAACAAACGAGGTAAACGCCAGTGCCATAAGCAGCCACGGGCTGACTGGGCCGTGATAACTTGAGAAAAAGAAGCTGGCTGCAACCACAAGAAAGGCAATGAATACCGCGTTTAGCCAGTTGGTGTATGAGGGAGCTCGGTGTGCGCTAATATCATGCTCTAAGGTCTCATAAACCGCCGAGCCTGTGTTTAAGAACGCATAGGCTTTGTAAAACGAGTGGGCGACTAAGTGGATTAGCGCAAGTGAATACAGTCCCATGGCGCATTCAATTAGCATTAACCCCATTTGTGATGATGTTGACCAAGCAAGTCGTACTTTAATTGTGACGCGGGTTGTCATGATCAGTGCACTGAAAAATACACTTAACCCTGCTACCACTAGAAGTATCCACTGCGCCTGACTACTTGCTGCAACAACGGGAGCAAAGGTCAATAATAGGTAGCCACCTAGGTTTATGACGCCTGCATGAAGTAGTGCACTCACTGGTGTGGGCGCTTCGACAATATTAATAAGCCAGCCATGTGCCGGCAGTTGAGCACATTTTAACAGCGCAGCTGCACTTATAAGACAAGCGGCATAAGTAGTTAAATGAGTGTTAGTTAATTGGGTGTTAGTGAAACCAGATTGTGTTTGGGTAAGCGCAATAGGTTGCTTGACGAGGTATAAAATTTCATCGATATATAAGGTATCGAATGCAAGGAACAGTAATACAAAAGCGCCCGCTATCAAGCACTCTGATGTGCGAGCCAGAATAAACTTTTTATGTGCAGCAATAATGGCCCGTGGTCGCTCGGGATAAAGCAGCAGTAAATTATGTAAAGAAAGGCTTACCGCTAGCCACCCCGCCCAGAAAATAATGAGGTGGTTGGCTAAAATAGTAATAACTACAGACGACAAAGTGAGCTGCATCCAGCGCAAGAAACGAGGGTAGCAGGTCTCACCGACTAAGTAGTTGCGGGAAAATCGCATAAGGATAGTACCTATTGCCACAACCGTAAGCATAACAATGGCTTTCATAGGGGAAATAGAGACTAACATGACACCTACCTCTGCCGCTCCGCTTTCAGTCGATATGGTACTAGAAAGGCCAGTAGCTAAAGAAGCGATGAGAAGAGTAACGCTTCCCACAATAGCAACTCTCTCAATATTCATTGTTGAAAATAGCGTGTTTTTTTTGCCGGTTAACCACGACAGTGTGGCCCAAAAAAGTGGCAGCGAAATTAGTAAAAATGCGCTGGTTTGAGGTGACATGCTTTACTCCTTTTATGTTTTAATTAGTAAAGCACGGTAAAACGCATTTAAAAAATAGATATAAATTTAATAATTGTTGCAATAAATTTACTTGTTAATTTTTTGTTTTGTTTTAAAAAATTGATTTTTATAGTTAATTTCATTTTCTGTTTTTTATTCGTTCTTTTTGATGAATGATTTAGTTTGATAATTTGAATTTTATTTTATCTTCATTGAGAGTGATCATTACGCAAATAGCGTTTTTGTATAACGAAGCATGCAACCTAAAACCCCTATACTCCATTTTCCCAACGACCTAGCACAGGCAACCGCTCTTATTAAAGCAGGTCAGTGCGTAGCTATTAAAACCGAGACTGTTTACGGTCTTGCTGCTGATGCATCTAATGAAGATGCTGTGAAAGCGATATTCAAAGCTAAAGCGCGTCCAGCTACTAACCCGCTTATTGTTCACATTGCCAGTATTGATGATATGAAAAAGTGGGCAAAGGATATTCCATCGAGGGCCTATTTACTGGCTGAAAAATATTGGCCGGGACCTTTGTCTTTACTACTAAAAAAGCAATCATGGGTAAGCGATACCGTCACCGGAGGACAAGATACCGTGGTGCTGAGAATGCCGGCGAGTGATGATTTCTTATCATTAATAAACGCCGCTGGTGTTGGACTTGCTGCTCCCTCTGCCAATAAATACAAGTTTATAAGCCCAACTAGCGCTGCCCACGTGCTGACGTCTTTAAATGGACGAATTGCCGCAGTGGTAGACGGGGGGAGGGCCGAGGTGGGTATTGAGTCGACAATTATCGACGTAACAGGAGATACGCCCTGTATATTGCGACCTGGGCCGATTGATCACCACAGCCTAGAACGGGATTTGCAAGTCAAAGTCACTTTCAATAACAATGAGGGCCGCACCGTGCCGGGCAGTGTTTTACAGCACTACCAGCCGAAAACGCCAGTAAGTATGCTTTCCAAAGACACACTAGCGCAAAAGCAGTTTACCAAAGACGAAGGCCTAATTTCTCTTTCGCCCTGTGTTTGGCCTTTAGAAGAACATAACCATATTCAGCTTTGCTCAACGCCTCAACAATACAGTCGAGACTTTTATGATGCACTGCACCAATTAGATAAGCAGGGGCTAAGTTGCATTTACATTGAAGCCTTACCCAAAACGGACTCGTGGTTAGCACTGAATAATCGAGTAAGCAGAGTAGTAGCTTTGGGCTAAATTTTCATTTGCTCAATCAATTGTTGAACATGGGGTGAAATGCGTTTTTTCGACAGAGTAACAGCATAAAAATGTTCGTAGGCATCGGGTAGGCTTTGTTGAATATGTAAAAGACCATTGGCAATTTCATCGCGGACAACGACTTCAGGCATAATTGAAAACGCGCCGCTATCACGTGCTAGTAATCTAAGCATCGCCATATCGTTGGTTTCTGCCTTAATTCTGGGGGTGTATTGAAATTTGGCGCAAGCAATGCTGAATGCAGAGCGAATTTCGCTATTTTGAGAAGGCAGAACCCAAGCGGCATCGCCATAGCTATTTGGAAATTTACGAGTTCGCTGAGGCTTAGTAGGCCCAATAATTTCAATAGCTTGGCGCGACACCAATTCGCTGTGCCAAATAGCGTTTTGCTGGCCCAATTCAACATTGTGGTTGGTAAGAATAATGTCGAATTTAAAGCTAGAGAGTCCATCAAGTAGGTTTTCTAAGCTGTCAGTTTGCAACGAGAAAGTAGCGAATTTGTCGTTGATTAGCGGTAGTGTAAAACTCTCAACAAAATTTCGAGACAGGTTGGATAATACGCCAATTGAAACGTGCCTATGTTGAGTGGGAAGGCCCTTACTAATCAAGCTCTCTAGTTCTTCGCCCTTCGAAAAAATGTCGTCTGCGTAGGCGAGTACCTGTTTACCTTCAGGCGTTAGAATAAGTGAACGCCCTTTGCGGGTGAGAAGCTCAATACCTAAATGCTGTTGAAACTGTTTAAGCTGAGCCGATATAGCCGACTGCGATAGGTGAATTTCGTTTGCAACCTGAGTCAGATTACCTGTATTCGCGACGCGCCAAAAATAATACAAATGATGATAATTCATTCTCGACACAACGTTATCTCCGTAGCTGCAGTAAGTCTATGATTTAGCGTTAAATTAAACGGCTAATGCTGTGTATACTACCGCAAAAAGTTAGGCGGTGCAGTATTCTGTTGTTTCTATATCCTTGATAACCCTCTCAACATGATTAAAAAGTGCCAGTCGTGACAGAATCACCTGCACCGCATAGCCGATAAAACATCTCGATAGCTTAAGTCTAAAACTTACGGCGCAAAAGTTGCACCGCACTATACGATCACTCAACCAGTAAGCAACCAGGCTGTTAAAAAAATTGGGTAGTTTGAACTGGCATACGCCAACAATTAGCGGGGGACGCGGCAAGCATGGACATAGCAAGCACATTAGAGCCTAAGCAGTTAGCAGCGATAGTTGGCCTATTGTTGGCTGTTGTTGTTCTTTTTTTGGTGAAACGCCTTGTTTTGGTGCGTTTGAAAGAAAAAACCCGCTCTGAAACTAGCAGCATGTCGAGTATGTATCGAGTACTCGTTTTATCCTTAAACGTACCCCTTAGCTTAACTATTTGGGTAATATTTTTGTTGCTCGTAAGAAGCGTTGTATCTGTTTTTCGATTAGACGACGAACGAACACTCACTGTGCTAAACGTGATTATTGAGTCGAGCGTTATCATTACCCTGTTCTTTTTCTTAGAACGTTTCCTTACCTATTCTTTGCGCCGCTACAAAGACCAATCGTCTTTAGTTAAAAATACCAGCGCCATAGCCGGTGGCGCGCTTAGGGCAGTATTAGCTATTTTGGCTATTCTCATTATTTTAAGTGCTATGGGAATTTCCATTACACCTATTGTGGCATCACTTGGTATTACTTCGTTGGCGGTGGCGTTGGCTCTGCAGCCTACTCTTGAAAACTTTTTTTCAGGTATTCAGTTAGTGATGGACAAGCCTATTCGAATAGGCGATTACATAGAGCTAGATTCAGGTGAGCAGGGCTTTGTTGAAAAGATTGGTTGGCGTTCAACCTGGGTGAGAATGCTGCCCAACAATATTGTTATTGTGCCCAACAGTAAGTTGTCTAACTCAAAGCTTATCAATTATTACTATCCCGAGCGGGAGCTGTCGGTGCCCGTAGAAGTGGGCGTGCACTACAGTTCTGACTTAGATCACGTAGAAAAAGTGTGTTTAGAGGTAGCTAAACATACACTGCACACGCATGAATACGGAGTCGATACCTACGAGCCGTTTGTGCTTTTTCATACCTTCGATAGTTCGAGTATTAACCTTACGGTAATGCTGCGAACCCGTGAATACTTTAATCGCTTCTTTATCAAAAGTGCGTTCATCAAATTGCTTAAAAAGCGTTTTGACGAAGAAGGCATTGTCATTCCATTTCCTATTGCTGCAATTAATATGCAACAAGAGCAGCAAAAAGAGCACAAAACCACATAAAAGCCAGATTCTACCAAGATTAATGACTACCACAGTGGCTAGCAATAATGAGCACTTTGGTAGCAAGCAGGGCAATTCAAGACCTAGTAGTTACATAAGTAATATAGCACGCGGTATTTATTGGTTTAGTGATAATAACTCTGTGCTATTTGTGTACTGCTACAGCTGCTGGCGTGTTTTCGTAGGCCTATCGCTATTTTAAGATTATTGATTTCTAAAGGAGGGAAAGCGATTCTGCACTAGAGTGTTGATATGAATGTCAGCTTGCAATCGTGCTGGGAAGTTACAGCAAATTGAGCAGATTGCACATTTTGAGCTATGATACATTTAATTACGTTATAACATAATTGATATGGATAGAGCTGAGCTCAAACTATTGAACTTTAATTGGGCTCTCAGCTCATAACGTTGGTCTTTTGACATCTTCGGTTAACTTTGTAGGTTGAACATAAAAACGGTGCATCATGATTAAGACATTCAAATATAGTGTATTTTCGTTAAGTCTCTTGTTAGCTGCGTGCGGTGGAGGAGGGGGCGATAACACGTCACCTACTCCACCTCCCGGTGCTTCTACCCCTCCTACCGGTAGTTTGGACGTTGACATTAGTGGACTTCCTGACAATTCAGTTCCCTCTATTGTTATAACCGGGCCCGATGACTTTTCTACTACGTTAACGGGTAATGCAATGCTCGATGAGTTGGCCTATGGCAGTTACACCGTTTCCATAGATGCTGTATCAACACCCCAAGGAACGTTCGATAGTTTGCCCGCTGAGCTCGCTATCGACGTAGATGGCATTGAGACACTCAGTGTGCTCTATCAAACTCCCATTCTTAGTGAGGGCCCTATCGAAGGATTTGGTAGTGTTGTTGTAAACGGCACGCGTTTTGACACCTCTTCCGCTACTATTAACACGAATGAGGGGGTTGAAGAAGCGTCAACCTTAGACTTAGGCATGGTAGTCTCGGTAACCGGCCGAACCACAGCTGACGGCAGTGTGATAACAGCGCAGCAAGTTGACTATTATGCGTCAGCGGAAGGTCCGATTACGTCAATTTCTTTCGGACAGAATACGTTCACAGTGCTAGGGCAGACATTTAACATCAACAATGAAACACGTTTTATTGACCGTACTTTCGTAGAATTGCGAACTGGCGATATAGTAGAAGTATCGGCGTTTGGCTCGCAAGACCAACTTATTGCCACCCGTGTTGAATATTATGCACAGTTAGATGATGACTATGACGTAAGTGGACGCATAGTTAATCTTGACACCGCAGCAATGACATTTTCTATCGGTAGTCTAAACATCGATTATAGTTCGGCTGATGTCGACGGAAGTCTCAGTGATAATGTGTTAGTTAGTGTCGAGTCTTCGCAAGTGCCAGTGGATAATGTCCTTATCGCAGACGAGGTAGATGTACGCGGTGAAAACAGCAGTAGCCCGTCAAATGGCAAAGTGGTCAGAGAGGGGCTTATTACAGAGCTCAATGGTACGCAAGTGCGCGTGAACAACCGCGAATGGTTCCGAATTACCGACACCACGAGCTACGTAAATGGCTCATCGGCTGACTTGGCGGTTGATGTGCGCATTACGATGAGAGCGCTCAATACTGATGATGGCTTAGTTGCTGAACGAATTGTATTTATTCCCGCTAACACCATCAATGTCGTTGGCAGTGTGACCGAATTAGACGCAAATGAAATTCGCGTATTTTCTACCGAATTCGATGTGAATAGCACCACACAAATTGTCGATATGCGAACTACCCCTCCTCAGCAAATTGTGCTGGATGCGATTAACCTAGGCGATAAGGTTAATGTGTCTGGTTTTTATGACTATGACGGTGATTTAACCGCTCGACGAATCGAGTTAACTACCTCAGCAAGTGGCGGCGCTGAAAACGCGGGTGAACTTGAGTTTGAGGGAGCGCTAGAAAGCTTCACTGTGCCAACGGCTGATTCTTCAGGCTCATTACTCGTTAATGGTTTGACAATTGAAACCGCTGCTAATACGCGTTTTTACCTTGATGAACGGTTTGTGACAAGCGCCGCTTTTTATGAACAGCTTACTAAGGGCGATCACCTAGAAATGGACGCGTATCTACTTAATGAGCGTATTGTTGCGTATGAAGTTGAAAAAGATATGCGTGATGGCAGTAAAAATAATAATACATTTGAAATTGAGGGTGCAGTAACGCAAGCGCTTGTTGACAATGAGTTTGTGTTGGCTGGATTGACTGTTTTTATCAATGAGAATACGCGTTACGACGACGGCAATGAACAGGGGCTCATCGAGGGAGCCACGGTTGAGGTTCGTGCAAGAGAAGACGAAGAAGGTAAGATTATCGCTATTCACATCGATTTTGAATCTCGTAATAATGATGACGACGATGATGATAGTCGTAATGAGACCGAAATAGAGGGGCGTATCAGTAATTTTGATGGCAGTGCTCAGACATTTAATATCAATAATCAGGTGGTGCGCTTCAGTAACGCCACAGATATAGAAAATGGCGCAATCGGTGATTTAGGCAATGGCGTTTGGGTAGAAGTTGAAGGCTATTTCGGTACTGATGGTTTCTATAATGCCAACGACATTTATATAGAAGAAGAAAGAGAGGATGAATTAGAGGGAACTATTACTGACGTAATTGATGATAATCAGTTCATTGTTAATGGCGTGACAGTGGAGATAACAAGCCGTACTGAGTTTGAGAATGGCAATCGCAGTAACATTGTTATTGGCGCGCTAGTGGATATCGAAGGTATTTTTCAAAATGCCAATCTGATGCGAGCTCGTGAGATTGAGTTCGAAGATAAGTAATACTTTTCATCATATAGTGTGAGCTCGATAGTGTCTTCCACAGTAGTGAAGAGCGCTATCGAGAGTTAACAGCGAAAAAGGCCCGATTTCAATAGTGGTCCGCCAATTAGGGTTACTGAAATGGGATCGGGCTTTTTATTTTATTAAAGCGACAATACAATAGAAGGGGTTTCTGGCTCCCTAGAATATTAGCGAGTTTGTAGTAGCTCAGCCTGCTTCACTACTGAATTCTGAGATTCTACAGCTCTATCAATAACACGGCTGTATACCTTTTTCTTTTTAGACGAGTCGGCGTTGCGGACGAACTCAGACAGGCTGGAGTTGTATTTGGTTGTCTGGCCGTTTTTAAATCTGGCAAACATCATCACTTTCCCATTTGATTGCCCAATCAATGAGCAAGTTTCGATTCTATCAGGGTAGTAAGCGTCTCGCGAGTGAATTTTTGCTTAACATAATTTTCTACAGCCTGAATGTTGGCTTGGTACATACGAGTGCCCCTCGTTGTCCTTTAACAATAGCGGATATAGCACTTCTGCAAATTATCGCGTTTTACACCCCCAATAACGAGCAACTAAAGCGGCTTTTCTTGCAATCAAAGTTAGGGCAGCGAGATAAAGTAAATCGACCTGATTACCTCCCTCGAACAATAAAAAGAGTCAGGTTAAATCAGAATAGAGATGCGTATAGGAAGCAAGAGTCTATACAACAAGGCAAAGAATTTGCTGAGACGCTTTAAAAAAACTGGAGAGCTAAACAAAGTAGCCGAATTCGGGTCTACTCACTACAGGAACTTGCTAAGCGCTCACCAATGAATTGGTTGGTGAAAGGTGTATTACCAGAAAGTGGATTGGTCTCAATTTTTGGTGCGCCAAGTACTGGTAAATCATTTCTCGCACTGGATTTACTGGCTTATATATCTTCTGGTGATTATTGGTTTGGGCGGAAAACCAAACAACGTAGTGTCGCCTATGTTGCTTTTGAAGGGATGGGTGGTATACCGCTACGAGCACGGGCTTTCGAAAAACACTACCTAGTACTTCGTAACTTTAAGGTGGTGGAAGCGGCCGGAATTAACCTGCTCAAGGAAAATGATAGAAGGGAAATAATAGCTGAACTGAAAGAAAATTCATTAACGAATGGTGTTGTATGCATAGATACGTTGGCAGCGAGTGCAGCTGGCATAGACGAGAACTCAAGCGAGGGAATGGGCAAGCTAATAGGCGAAGTTACTAAAATCCAACAGGAGGTTGGCGGATTAATTATTTTAGTTCACCACAGTGGTATTGGGGCATGATGAAGATGGTGAGCCTATTACCTCATGCGTAGTGGCTGGATATGACATTGGAGATAAAGTAGAGGATATAAACGAAGAAGATGACAAGCATGTTTTCGATGTCATTGACAGTCGGCTAAAAGCTGGAAATCAAGTAAGTCAAAATAGGCTTGAAAAAGGTGACTTAAAGCAGTTCATTAAAATCCCTCAAGCTCGCTTAAGAAGCTCTATAAAAAGACTTAAAAACAAAGGGCAGATCTCTGATTCAGGTAATGATGGTTTTAAACTAGGGCGTTAGTGCGTTAACCCTATATAACGCACCAATTAGGTGTGGTTAGTTCAATTATCTCCAACCTTCAGGGGCGTTAAAGTTTTGCCCTACTTATTGGTAGTAGTGTGCTTTAATTTTTATATTTAGAAGTAAGCTATTGTTACCAACATAAAAAATTTGTAGATGTTTTTTGTTTTAAGGTAATGTGTAATTGTTAAGTACTGATACCAAGCGTAACCACACTGTTTTTCACGTGTTCCTTGCTTATTTTTTTCGAAACAGCGAGGAATACAAAATGGAAATCAATTCAAAAATCTCTCCTTCACTACATCCTAAAAATATTACAGAGATTGATGGGTATGACGACACAACAGCTGGCTATGTTGAAAGCGCAAAGGCCGCTTTAGAGTTAGCTTATAAATCTCTTAACGCTGTGCATTGTGCGCGTACCACATTGAACAAAAATAATGCGTGGTCAAAAGAGAAGAAGATCTTCGAGCTTGCAGAATTCGGCGAAAAAAATATGGATAAAGTTTTACCCGTATTTGATCGGGCTAGAACTCAACTTGAGTCTGGTATTCAGAGGGTATTTCACTCACGGTTGAAGGGCCGAGACTCAAACATTGGCCGATGTCTCGATGGCTTAATCCTACTTCGAATTTGAGACGCAGGACGTCTTTAATCTTTCTCATATCGGTTCTCTTTCTCGCCATGGCAGCTCGTTCCTTCAATCAAGTGATGAAGTTGAGCTTACCAATTGATTTAATGAGAAAAAGAAGAAGATTTCGGTATTCCGATCAGTGATTTCGGAAAAACGTCATTTTTGAACGGATAACACCGAAATAGGCGATCGGATTAGACCGAAATCAGTGATCGGATTGAACCGAAATGGGTGATCGGAATAGGCCGGAACATGCAGCATCTATCTCAAACTTCCGGTTTCATGACTTACGCCACCATTTCGCAAGCAAGCTTGTAATGGCTGGAGTTGACTTGAATACCGTAAGGGAGCTGCTTGGTCATGGTTCCTTAGATATGACGCTCAGGTACGCTCACTTGGCTCCAGAGCATAAAGCACAAGCCGTTGCCTTGATTTAATTGTTTGATGTATAAATTAATCAGTTGCAGTATTCAATGAATGTCATTTGGGTTTGAGGCTGGATATTATTTCTTTCAACATAAGTAAAGACGACATCGTAACTGCAGAGCTATCTTCAAAAGCCACTCCGTAGTCTTTAATATTTTTCCTTAGCTTTTTTTCTTCATATTTAAGCCGGACAATGACTGTATTTAGGTCGATTAAAGCTTGATCAATTGAGAACAGCACACACTTATAGGGATCTTGATCGTCTGCTTTAACTTTTAAAAAAAAATTGTGGTCAACAAGATGTGCAGACAACTGAAACTTGTAAGTATCAGCCTCGTACTCAACTAATATTTTAGAAAATTCCACATTGGTAAAACACTGCTCAATTGCTCTTGTCATGAAAGAGCTAGTGCGGTGGATTTGCTTTAATCCATTTGTGACTTTGGCCATTACTCGTTCAATTCCTCTTCGATAAGCATAGTTTCTTCGTATTGATCGGAGACAACGTCATGAATAATGTTTACTTCGTCTTCCACTAACTCATGTATGGCATCGTCAATTTCAAAAGGCTGAAGTCTAAAAAATTCCCTCCGCTGATTAATTTTATTCACTCGTTGTGCGGCAAATCTATTGTGAAGCTGAGTCTCTAATGAAGGTGCATCATCTGAAGGAATAAGCGCATGAACGTCGTAGTAAAAAGGAACAGAAGCACCGCTCAACTCTTTAACACGGTCTAGTGGTTCTAATCTTCTCGTCATTCCTATTTTGTAAATATCTTTTCCGAAAGAACCTCTATTTGAAATAATATAGACATATCCTGAACGAGTCAGCTGCGCCATACTCAAAGCACGCTCCTTTTCCTTAGTCGCTACCGAAAGTTTGAGTTGTAGCTCTTCAATATACTTGGTTAGGGTGCTTACTTGTTCTTGGTTTGCCGATTTTATATCTAGTAACGCTTTATTAAGGTCCTTTTGGTACGCCCTCTCTTCTTTTTCACGTTCACTTACAAACTTCTCTATTTCTTTCTTAACCTTGGCTTCTTCTCTTAGCGTTTGTCTCATGAATCGTTGTTCTTCAAGCTCCATATCTTTCTTGTATTTGTGTTCAAAGAAATAACGTTGCTCTTCTAACCGAAGGGATAACAAATCTCGGCTCAACACGATATAGCTATCGTCTCCATTTTTATTTACTTGCTCGAACCACTTTTCAATTTTCTTAGTGTTAACTGCAAAATTTCGAGATGTTGTTTGAGTAATTATATTGTCAACTTCTGCATTAAATGCTGTTAACAAAAATTTAGCATGCCGTTTTTGCATCGCCTTTCCGCTGGCAAGATTGTTATTCCATCTTATTTCATTCGTAATCTTGTATGCCTTGCCCTTTAGAATTAGTGCTTTTTGTTGTTTTTTTACTTTTTCTAATTTGCTTTTTATTTTTTCACTTACAGGTCCATCGACGAGATATTTGTATGATGTTATTGTTTCTGCAACAGTTTTATGTTCGAACGCGACTTTTGAAGAAGAGAGCTTTTTTTCCAAAGTTGAAAGTTTCTTCAACAGCGCCTCTTCCTGACTGGCTAGAATGCTCAACTCTGCTTTTAATTGTTCAGAGGCCTCTTCTGCGGCAGTGACAGCTAAACGGATAATTTCTTTTTTTTCTCTTTCAGCGTCTTGTTTAATTACTTCAGCCTCAGCGATAGCAGCTTGTTTAATTTCATTGCTAAGTGTTTCGGCTTTTTGGATAAGCTTATTTGCGGCGTTTTGTGCCTCGTCTTTACTCTTATTCGCTAGTGCTTTTAAATCACGAAGGTGGGATTTGGATTCTGATAATTGTGTATTTATGCTATTCAGCTCGACGCTACGTAGGTGTTTCGTTGAGGATAGCTCTTTATTCGCTTCTGCCAGCTCTAATTGGCTAGCCAAAAGCTTACTTTCCAGTGCGTTTGCTCGCTTTTGCTCTGATAAAAGCGCTACTTTTCTGACAAAGCCTAACATTCCTTATTTACGCTCCGTGTACTTTTTAGACTTTGGACTCGCCTAGTGCATTTGAATGAAGGACAAAATTTATTGGTGACAACTACTTAGTCTGCAGTTAACTTTGCCGATTTAAATTAAAGACTATACCTTAACATGAGCAATTTCAACGGAGAGAGACGCCCAAGATTGATAAAACGTACTATAGAATGCAAGAACTCAAAAGTCGTTTCTATTTCAATCACTTCGATTATCGTTATCTTTGCGAAAACTCAAACGTACCTCTACATACTTTTTCCTATGCACAATACTTTTTATTGGCAGAGCGTATACCACGGTCGTTTAAAAAAATAATTCGAGGAGTAGTTTACTATACCGGTGTCGTAGAGTTGACCCTCAGCGATAAAAAGTCGCTACTGAAAGATGGCACTGTAAGGGTAAATACCGCCTTTTTGACAAGTTTAAGGGGTATTCAAACGTTGGAGTCATGCTCAAAAGACCTGCTCAATCAGCACTTTGGTGACAACTTCACTATTGAATATGCTTCGAGTACTTCAGAGTTAGATTTATCCCAATGCGATGCAATGGTAATAAATGATGAACATCGAGAGCTGCTGCATCAAAATCACACACCGTTACCAACTGGGATAGATATTACATTTGATGATTTAGTTATCAAGGCAGAGTTAATTGAATGGTGCAAAATTCAGTTAAATGTCGAAAAAAATATTAGCTCTAAAAGAGAGCATTCGATGAAAGAGCAAATCAAGATTTTACAGAGGGAAAATCCTAACCTAAGTGGAACAAGGCTCTATAAATTTGTTTTGGAAAACTTTGAGAATGATATTGATAGCACTGATCCACTAAGTATTTTAATAAGCATAGATAGAGATGAGGTTATCTGGGGGAAAGCTGGGCAAAACGAATACACAATGTCTAAAAAACGTTTTCTTAATATTTGCTCAGAACTAAAAAATACAAACTAACTATTCCCGGCTAAGATCCCGGGAAAGATGGGATAGTTAAGTTGGCCCTGTACTAGAGAACTAAACAGGGCTACATCATGAGCAATGAAATTAAAAGTAAAGCACTTACCGAAATAGAAGCGTCGCAATATATCTGCATGAGCCGTTCTTTCTTGCGCCAAGCAAGAATGGACGGTAACAGAGAAAACCGCACTCCAGCGCCCCCCTTTATAAAGATTGGTCGTTCTGTTCGTTACCTTCGAGAAGACCTTGATACATGGTTAGACAGCTTTGTTCGCCGTACTAACCTCTATCAAGATGGAGATTTAGCGTAATGAATTTTAGTAAATGGAACGAATCTAAAATCGCCACTCTTTTATATCTTTTTGACGATAATTACATACTTGAATGCACTTCATTAGGGAATAGCCACGGTAATCTAACGTTCTCCGCTTATGCGCCCTGGGGTTGCAGAAAAAAGGTAATAAACTACCTCCGCAAACAGGGCTTTATTCGTGTTTCCCATTGTTTAGCAGATGACAGCGAATACATAAAATACGAGATTTCTAATTTTGGGCGTTTCGCCATTGAGCAAGGGCAAGACTTATGAATAAGTTTAGCCCTTCTCAAAGAGAGCTATTAGAGTTCTTCGGTGACGGCGGGATTGTAGAATTTTGCACATCAGTTGGCAGTCAACTCGGTGCGACTTCTTTTCCAAAGGGAAAGCCTATGAGGTTTAACAAGCTGGTAATGAATTCTTTGTTCAAGTACGGATTGCTGAGAGTCGCTAAAGAAGAATGTAGCTACGGCTTACGCTGGTCACAAGTAGTTATATCGCAACGCGGTCTAGATATACTTAAAAAGTGGGTGATTGCTGATGAAAATTATTAGGGAATCTCAAATTGCCAAATCGCTTAATCACCTTGATAAAGATTTAGCTAATTTCTATTGTCCACTTCCCCTAAACTGAGACAGACTTAATTGGAGTTTTCTGCAATGATTAATGCAGGAGACGACTATGAAAAAATCACGATATACAGAATCTCAGATTATTGGGGTATTAAAAGAAGTTGATGCAGGTATGAAGGTTGAGGAAGTCTGCCGTCAACACGGTATCAGCAGCGCAACCTATTACAATTGGAAGTCCAAATACGGCGGTATGGAAGCGTCTGACGTCAAACGATTGAAAGAGCTTGAAGAAGAAAATGCCAAGCTCAAAAAGATGTTTGCAGATGTCAGCTTAGAAAATAATGCCATTAAGGAGCTTTTCGCAAAAAAGGGTTGGTGACAGCAGAGAAACGAGAATGCGTCAGCACACTGGTTGATGCGGGGCTGAGTATCGTAAAGGCTTGCCTATTTGTTGGTATTGGCCGTTCGACCTTCTATCGCTCCGAACGAGACTGGCGCAAAGCAGATGCTGCTGTCATTGATGCTATCAACGCGGTACTAGAGAAGTCGCCACGAGCTGGCTTCTGGAAGTGTTTTGGCCGAATGCGCTTTAAAGGCTTCCCCTTCAATCACAAGCGCGTTTATCGCGTTTACTGCCAGATGGGATTGAACCTGAGGCGCAGAACTAAACGGGTACTACCCAAACGAATAGCCCAGCCATTAGAAGTGCTGGATCAGGTAAATCATCAATGGGCGTTGGACTTTATGCATGACACTTTATATTGCGGCAAACGGTTCAGAACACTGAATGTGGTGGATGAAGGCACGCGGGAGTGCCTTGCTATTGAAGTCGATACGTCTTTGCCCGCTGGCCGTGTAGTACGCGTGTTAGAACAGCTTAAGGCTGAGCGTGGATTACCAACTCAGCTGCGTATGGATAATGGCCCAGAGCTAATTTCGGCGACGCTGACTGATTGGTGTGAGACCAATGATATTGAACTGATATATATCCAGCCAGGTAAGCCACAGCAAAATGGCTTTGTTGAACGCTTTAACGGTTCATTCCGCAGAGAGTTTCTGGATGCTTACTTGTTTGAAAATCTCAACCAAGTAAGAGAAATGGCCTGGTTCTGGCGACTGGATTATAACGAAGAAAGAACACATGAAAGTCTGGGTAACCTGCCCCCGGCAGCATACCGAGCAAAACTAGAAAACTCTAGTTTAGAACTGTGTCATTAATGGGGAAGTGGACACTATCAGTCATTGAACGTCGAAGACCGAATATTCGTTAGACAGATAATTTCTCACTTGCCTAATTCTGTTCAACGAATTCTTATCGAACAATATAAATCATTTGATAGACCTTATAATTCTAATACCTATCTACGAAACGTTGTTGAAAAAATTGATGGATTGTTACCAAATAAGTTGCTTGAATATTTTAGTGCTGGAGATAGTGAGCTCCGTGAGCTAGCAAAGCAGAACGCAAGGCGATGCAAGCGCTTTGATTTTAATTTACTGGCAAATACCGAGTCCGTTAACGTAACGGGCAGTATTCCCGTTAACGGGTTTTCAGCCGTATACGATGCATGCTGTGAATTCGTTAACGGGTTTGGAATTAACCCACCAGCCTTAACGAAATCCGTTAACGTAACGGGTGCAATCAAAAGAATGCAGGATGAGTACTGGTGGCTTAGAAAAATTCGCAAGGTAATCATTCGCAAACGTGAACAGGTGTTGATTCATCTAAGACAGGTGAATAGTAGAAAAGGCAAATATTGTAGTGATTATACTGTTAATCAAAGAATAATTCAGAAAGAGCTTCAACGAAAAATGCTAGAAGAACTCGTTATCGTTAACGAGGACGGCGAGTCTTTTTCACTTGCAGAGTTATCAGACAAAAATGTCTCAAACCCTGTTAACAGAAAGAATGAATTAATGACCCGTATTGCAGGCTACGAGGAAATATCTAAAGAGCTCAACCACAAGGCTCTCTTCGTGACGATTACTTGTCCATCGCGCTTCCACAATACCTACGCAAAATCTGGTGACCCTATCCCTAAATGGGATGGTTCAACACCATACGAGGCACAGCAATATCTTAACGATATGTGGGCCCTAGTGCGCGCAGAGTTAAATAGAAAAGAAATAAAATTATATGGTTTTCGTGTTGCCGAGCCTCAACACGACGGAACACCACATTGGCACATGTTGATTTTCATGGAGCAGAATCATACTCAAGTCTTTAAAGACATTATTGCGCATTATGCACTTCGAGAGGATGGTGATGAGAGGGGAGCAAGAGAAAACCGCTGCGACTTTAAAGAAATCGATTACTCAAGGGGAAGTGCTACAGGCTATATCGCCAAATATGTTAGCAAAAACGTCAACGGCGCAGATTTAGACGGTGATATAGACGGTGGTAACTCCATCGATGCATCTCAACGCGTAGAAGCATGGGCAAGTTGCTGGGGAATCCGTCAATTTCAACAAATTGGAGCTGGCTCAGTAACAGTGTGGCGTGAACTTCGAAGATTGAAGCAACTCCTTGGTGAACATGACCACTTTATTGATATTCACAAAGCTGCGGACAGTGGAGCATGGGCTGAATTTGTGAAACTAATGGGAGGCGTGTTTTGCAAGCGAAACGAGCAGGCTATTCGCCCTTTGTATAAAGAACAATTTGCCACTGATACGGGAGAGTTAAAACAAAGTTACTTCGACGGTATTGTCACCGTTTCTTTAAAAGGGGTAAAGCTAGGCGAAAAAGAAGTGATAACTCGAATCCACGAATGGCGTATTGAAAATGGCAGAACTAGAGCCGCATAGCGGGTCAGATGCTTTTACTTGGAGTTCTGTAAATAAGTGTACTGCGACACTTTATTTAATGTAAAGATACAAAGCTGACTTTAGATTTAGAATGTTTGAATAGAGCTTTAGATAGATGATCTGTTATGGTTAATAACATTGAGAAAAGCAGGGAATATGGAAATTATATGTCGAAAATCCAAAGTTTTATGGAACAACTGATCGCGATCCACTCATCAGGGATTGCAACAGAACACTCTTACAGGTCATGCTTTGAGCAGTTATTTGACAAAATTGGCGACGACGTAAAAGCGCTTAACGAGCCCAAAAGAGTCGAGTGTGGAGCACCAGACTTTATCATACAAAGGGCGGATTTTGTTGTGGGGCACGTGGAAGTTAAAGATCTCTATATAGATATACGCAACTTAAAGGGTGATTATCAAAAAAATCAGATGAATCGATATTTGGAAGCCCTACCAAACTTGATCTATAGCAACGGTCTGGACTGGGACTTTTACAGAAATGGAGAGCTGATCCAATCAGTAACAATTGGAACTATTTCTGAAAAAATTACTCCGCAAGTCGAAAGATATTCAAGTCTTGAAGCATTTTTAGAAGACTTTGTAGAGCAGACTCCCGTTACCATTAAGCGACCCAAAGAGCTGGCAAAAAAAATGGCGGGCAAAGCTAAACTTATAAAGTCAGTTTTGTTTAGGGCATTAGAAAGTGACTTACACCACAGAGATAATAGTGAAATAGTGTCGCAGTTTCACGCCTTCAAAGATAGCTTAATACACGACATGACCCCCGAGCTTTTTGCGGATATTTATTCGGAAACGATTTGTTATGGCATGTTCGCAGCCAGGCTGAATGACGACACACTAGATTCTTTTAGTCGTTATGAAGCGCTAGAAAAGTTACCTAATACAAATCCATTTTTAAAAAAATTATTTGGTTATGTTGCAGGTTCTGAGCTAGATGAACGCATCTCTTGGATAATAGATGACCTTGCAGATATATTTCGTGCAACAGATGTTTCTTCGATAATGAATAGTTTCGGAAAACTGTCTGGGCGTTCTGATCCATTTGTCCATTTTTACGAAACGTTCCTATCAGCTTATAATCCAGATAAAAGAAAGGCGAAAGGAGTTTGGTATACACCACTCCACGTTGTTAACTTCATCGTAAGGGCTGTAGACCAGGTCCTTACCGAAGAGTTCGAATTGGAAGATGGGCTCGCAGATATATCAAAGATAACTATCGACTGGGATACAGGTCAACGAAAAAAAACTCAAAAAGGAAAACCGACTGCAGATGGAAAAAATGCATTTATAAAAAAAGAGGTTCATCGAGTTCAGGTACTGGACCCTGCAACAGGAACAGGAACCTTCTTGGCTGAAGTCATTAAAACAATAGCACCAAGGATTAAGGATTTCGCACCAAGTTTATGGAGTAGCTACATTGAGAGAGACTTGATTCCTAGAGTTCATGGTTTTGAACTATTAATGGCATCATATGCAATGTGCCATTTAAAGCTTGAAATGATATTAAGAGAACTAGGTTATCGACCGACCAGTTCAGCGCCTCGTCAATCTGTTTATTTGACAAATTCGCTTGAAGAGGGGGCGCCTCCAAATTATGAACTGCCTTTTATGAATTGGTTAGCAGATGAAGCTAAATTAGCTAATACGATAAAGAATGATATGCCTATTATGTGCGTGGTAGGAAATCCGCCTTATTTGGGAGAAAGCAGTAAAGCAAGCCCCTGGCTAGAAAAGTTAATGGAAGACTATAAGAAAGAGCCTGGAGGGACGGAAAAATTAAAAGAAAAAAATTCGAAATGGCTGAATGATATGTATGTAAAGTTCATGCGGATGTCATCTAGCCTCATAGAGAAAAATGAAGAAGGCATTTTGGGCTTTATCTCCAACCATGGATATTTAGACAACCCTACATTTCGCGGGATGCGCTGGCATTTATTAAAAACATTCGAAAAAATTTGGATTCTTGATTTACATGGAAATGCTAAAAGAAAAGAAGCAGCTCCAAACGGAGTAAGTGACAAAAATGTATTTGATATTATGCAAGGTGTCGCAATCATCATCGCTGTTAAGAAAAAAGAAAATACCAATGAACTTGCAGAGGTCTATAAAGGGGATTTATGGGGCTCCAGAGCAAGTAAATATTCAGCATTAGATCAATGTACCTTAAGTAGTGAAATTTTCAAAAAGATCGATACCAAGCCCCCTCTCTACCAATTTCTGCAACAAGATTGGTCTACCTATGAGTCCTATGAAAAGGGGTTTTCTTTGAACGAATTTATGCCTTTACATGGAAATGGGATTGTTACCAAGCGAGATGGCTTAAATATTCATAAAAATGCAGATGGTGTTAGAAAAGTCGTACAAGATTTTATAAGACTTAGCGAGCAAGACCTTAGGACTAAATATAAATTAAAGCCAGATGTTCGGGATTGGCGGTATGAGTGGGCAAAAAAAGATATAGAGGAAAATATTTCAAACATACCCATTCAGAAAGTGGGGTATCGCATATTTGACCAAAGGTTCATGTTCTATTCTGGTAGATCTAGAGGTTTGGTCGGCTGGCCAGTGGCTGATGTGATGTCACATTACATCAGAGGCGATAACATTGGATTGTTGACTACAAAAGCTCACAAAGATAAAGAGTTCGCGCATGCATTCGTAACTGACCTCCCAAGTGAGGCGATTTATTTCTCCGCAACTACTGGTTCAAATGCAATGAATTTTCCGCTATATGTATATCCAGAAGGAGAAGGTGAACGCCAAGTTAACTTTGATACAGATTTGTATTCTCAACTACGAAAAATAGCAGCGGATGGTGAAAACAATACTCCTGATGAGTTAGATACTTTTGATTACATCTACGGAGTTCTGTATTGCCCAAAATATCGAAGTTCGTTCGACGAGTTTCTAAAATCTAATTTCCCCAAAATCCCTTGGCCAGCAAATGCTAATGAATTTTGGGCTGTTTCTAGGCAAGGGAGAGAACTTCGTAAACTTCATTTGTTAAATGCCGAAGTTCTCAAGACCAGCAATCACCTATTCGAAGGGATGGGTCATAATATTATAGAGACGACAGGGAAAGGATCTTATTCAGATGAAAAGGTTTGGATAAATGAAGGTCAGTACTTTTCAAATGTCAATGAAAGAATTTGGAACTTTTACATCGGCGGTTATCAGCCTCTACAAAAGTGGTTGAAAGATAGAAAGGGGCAGGAGCTTACTATTGCTGATGTTAAACACTATCAGCGTATCATTAAAGCTATAGAAGAAACGTTAGAGATAATGGGCCAAATTCATATCACGTTGTAACAACATTTTTAGGATTAGTAGTTTTGGAGCCTAAAACTTTCAAACTCTTTAGGCTCTTTAAACCAAGTAATTCGGCAAACCAAATCACAAACTTTTACTGAATTCTCATTTAATAAGGAGATTGAAGAAATAATGAAACATAGTCGAAACTATTAAAAATCGGCTTATTAGATAAAACCCATACGTACAAACTACGCTAACGGAATGCAAAAGTAATTTGCCCCAGCTTTACTGCGCACTTGCTACATACTAGCTACATAAGAATGGCTATTTCACAAATATTAGTAGTTACTTACGTGGGAAGCTAGGAAAAATGGTGGCCCCACCCTGACTTGAACAGGGGACCTGCCGATTATGAGTCGGATGCTCTAACCAACTGAGCTATGGGGCCATTTTGAACTGAAGTGCGTTAATCATGTGATGAGAAGCGATGGTGATAACCAATCAATGTCTCACATATTCAAGCGACCGCAAGTATAAGCAGTTTTATTTGGCTTGTCACGCCTTGGCAATAGCTTTATGAATTGTTTGCTTTATTTTTGTTCACATTAGGGCAAAACGAGGTGACAATCTTGATAAAGCAAGTGGGAGACCTTGCTTTACTTGTGTTAAGTTTCTTGACTTGCTCTGGCTTAAAGCATCACTATTAAGTCTGTTTTATATTTTCGCTCAGGGCTATTTATCGTCGCTTAGGGCTATTTATCGCCGCTTAGGGCTATTTATGTTTACTTAAAATAATTAATAACGCTTTTTTTAAACTTTACTTCCTTATTGCTTGTCTATCAGGTGTCTCGTCTCTTTCTTACAGGATAAAAGCCCCGCTATGAAAATGCATTTCCGGTCTGCTTTCTTATCAGCGCTATTGTTTACAGTTACCTTGTTGTTAAGCGGTTGTGATATAGGCAACTTTGGCAGTAGAGAAGCTGGTGAAATACCGTTTAAATTAGTGGGCGTTGAAACTGACGCCTGTCCTGTTATTGTGCGCGCCGGCAAAGACAGATGGAACGTCGACTATTTTGGGTTTTATTTAAGTAAGCCTGAATTGCGAATAGACGGAAAGTGGCAGCGAGTAAAATTTAAGCAAACCCATTGGCAAACGCCTTCTATTGCGCTGTTAAAGTTTCATACCATCTGCAGTAACCCAAGTGATGCAAATGATAAAATTGTACTAGACGTTTCCGAAGAGCTATTGAAGTTATCAACTAATTTGCGTTTCACCATGGGGCTGCCTTTAGAGCAAAATCATGCCGACATTAATAAACAGACATCGCCAATAAATGATAAATCTATGTTTGCTAATCAGTTAGACGGGCATATGTTCCTTCGGTTAGACGTATCAAAAAGTGGCGATCCGTCGTCAACATGGTCATATCATTTAGGTAGTGCTGGCTGTGAGAATACTGGTGTTAATGAGGTGAAAGTTGAAAAGTGTGCATTTACTAATCGTGTTGAATTTATTCTTCCTATGACGCAGTTAGACACCGATCTAGACCTTGATATCTCAGTGTCCAATATATTTGCCCAGTTAGATATTAACGAGGTGGCAGATTGCAAATTTTCGTCATCTGAAGTTGCCCCCTGTGACAAACTGATACATAACTTAGTTTATCGTCCGTGGCTTAAGTGGCATTAAGCGCTCGCTGGGAAGCAATAAAACGCATGTGATTACGGTAAAAGAAGACAGAAGCTACAAAAAACGTTATTTATTTGCCTGTTTTATTGGTTTTATGTTTATACTTTAGATAAAGCAAGAGCTTACTGCTTATGTGCTACACATGTAATAAGTGGTAAACTTAAAACAAATTTAACATTGCATTGCCTTATACAGCAGGTGCGCTGTCGCGGAGATAAAAATGACAGAAAGAGCCTTTATTACAAGTGGCCGTAACACCATTATCCACAAAATTCGAAAGCTAGACTTATTGGTGATAAACGGGGACGATCACCCCCCTATTCTTGTTACCTATAAAGGCATAAGGCAATACGAAGGTAAGGTGCCAGAAAACAAGCGCGATGCTAAAATGATGGACATGGAATTGGTTGATGTAACAATGAGCGACGTGTTTGGCGATGAAAAGACACTGGTCTTTGTCCAAACTCTTAATGGAAAAGAGTACAAAATAGATTACTCAAAAGTGGGTACCAGCATGTTTATTAAAATCCATCAAGACAGTTTTTTCTAGGCTGATTATAAACAAAAGTAAGTGCCGATTTTTAAGAAATAAGAGCTAGTATATCTAGCTCTTATTTGTTTATAACGTCTATTTTTCTAGCATTTCATTCTTTAATACTCCATTCTTAATGTTTCAGCTTTCATCTGAATATTTTATTTTTTCTCATTATTAAACGCCGGCTAACCCAAGACCAAATACAATGATTGGATAGTGTTAAGACCATTGTCGCGCTTTTCAGCATGCTAGTATGAGAATACACTTTGCAGATAAATCCCAAGAGGCGAAAGGCATAAATGCTTCAGCTTAAGAATATGTTTATTGGCGCTTTTGTTATTTTGCTCGCCTACTACGTCGGTGTCTTTATCTCAATTTCACTCAGCCTTCCCATTCCTGGCCCGTTGTTAGGGCTAGTATTTCTGCTGTTATTGCTCTTTGCCTTTCCTAATATTGAAAAGCACACCACATTAGTCGCCCAGCCCTTTCTCAAGCACATGTCTGTACTGTTTGTTCCTGCTGTATTGGGAGTGGGTATTTATTGGAGCGAAATTGAGACAAATGCGGTGGCGTTGGTTCTAGCGATTGGAGGCACCACTGTACTAAGCTTAGGGTTAGCGGCGTGGGTAGCGAATAGATTAATGAAAAAGAAGTCGATGTAGCGTAATGATAGATGCGATCCTTAATACCGTTACCGCCAGTGGCTTTATTTGGTTATCCGTTACTCTGTGTTGTTATGTTATTAGTGTAAAGGTGAACCTCCTTTTAAAAGGCCATCCCGCATCACATCCTCTCGTTATTACGGTATTGCTGGTAAGTATAGGGCTTTTTCTCACTGATACGAGCGTTCCACAATATCAACAATCGGTGTCATTACTTCACTGGTTGTTGGGGCCTGTAACTGTTGCCTTGGCGCTGCCTATCTATAAACAGTGGCAAAAATTAAAACATTACGGTTGGCGCTTATTTGCAAGTATTACCGTGGGTGGAGTGTTGGCGCCGCTATTGGCCTGGCTTACTCTATATGTTCTTGACTCGCCTGTAGCGCTGCAGCTTACTATATTGACTAAATCGATAACTACACCACTGGCGATGGAGGCAACAGCTCAAATTGGTGGAATACCAGCACTGGCTGCTGTTTTCGTTATCACTACAGGTATTGTGGGGGCTGTAGTATCAAATGTGGTATTTTTGTGGTGCCGTGTAACAAGTCTTGAAGCACAAGGTATTGCGCTAGGAATAGTGGCTCATGCAGTAGGTACCGCTAAAGCCATTCACATGGGCGAAGAAGTCGCCGCAATGGCAACGCTTGGACTTTGTATTAATGGCCTTTTTACCGCGTTTATTTTACCCCTCATGTTCAGCATAGTGTTATAAAGCTCGGTTAGCATTAATTTGGTGTTATCGTTGGCAATATTCCCCAAAAGTGCTATTTCTTAGTGATGTATTTCATATCATTATGCGTTTAAGCAAAAGTGCGTTTTAGTTTGCTGTCGCTCTGCCGATACGGTTACATTAATTAACAATTGATAACGTCGGTGAAAACTGGTTTATAAAATTAGGTGGTATAAAAGCTAAATGTTTTCCGTACTCGTTTGTGATGATTCATTAGTGGCACGAAAGCAAGTGGCTAAGTGCCTTCCCCAAGATTGGGATGTTGCTGTTCACTTTGCTAAAAATGGCCAAGAAGGACTAGCTTCCCTTGCTGCCGGCAAAGGCGACTTGTTGTTGCTCGATTTAAATATGCCGGTGCTTGATGGGTATGGCACCTTAGAAGCGATTCAGCAGCAGGGCCTTAAAACCAAAGTTATCGTGGTGTCTGGCGATATCCAGCCTGCAGCCCGTGACAGAGTTATTTCCCTAGGCGCATTAGATTTCATTCGCAAACCAGTCGATCCTCAGGCGCTTGCCGAGGTATTGGACAAACATAATATACTGCACGTCGAAGAAGAAAAGGCACATGAGGTTACCCCGCTTGACCCCGACATTCGCGATTGCTATCAAGAAATCACTAATATCGCCATGGGCCAAGCAGGCGACCACTTAGCCAGAACCATGGATGTATTTGTTGAATTACCGATTCCTAATGTAAACCTTATCGAGGTATCTGAACTTCATATGATGCTCTCAGACATTGAGAGTCATGAAGAGGTTACTGCGGTATGTCAAGGTTTTCTGGGGCCTGGAATAAGCGGCGAAGCACTGTGTATTTTGAGTGACTCTAGCTTTGACGACGTGGCCAAAATTTTAAATGTGGAAGGTGAGGTAGACGACCAGCTTCAACTAGAACTGTTGATGGATGCTGCCAGTATTCTTATAGGTACCTGTCTTAGTGGTCTGGCAAGCCAAATGGATGTCAATTTTAGTCAAGGACATCCTATTGTTCTTGGGCAACATCGAGCGATTACTGAAATCATCAGTATGAACCAAATTAAGTGGAAGCGAACGCTGGCCATTGAATTGAGCTATGGCCTAGAGGGATACAACGTTCAATGCGATCTCATTCTTCTTTTCACTGAGGAGTCGATGAAAATGATGAATTCAAAACTTGCCCACTTGCTGGAGGACTTTTAATGAATCAGAATCTCGACGATTTATTAGAATTCCATTGGATGATGGACATGCTGCAAACCGTTGATGTAGGTATTGTGGTGTTAGATAAAAGCTTTTTTGTGCAGGTGTGGAACGGCTTTATGGAAAGCCACAGTGGAATGCTACCTAGCGAAGTGAGAGATAAATCCTTATTTGAGCTATTCCCTGCCATCAAAAAAGACTGGTTTATGAAGAAAGCCAAACCAGTGTTTGAATTGAAAACCCGTGCATTTATGACATGGGAGCAACGCCCCTATTTGTTTAAGTTTCCCAACTATCGGCCGATTACAGGTAGTGAGCCATATATGTACCAAAACATAACGCTTTCACCGTTGACCTCGGCAACGGGTAAAGTGGATTACATCAGTATGATGATTTATGACATGACCGATGTGGCAGTAGGGAAAAAACAGTTAGAGGCGTTGCAGGTGTCTGTGTCAGAGGCCCAGGAGTCAAAACGAGTACTCTAGCGTAAAAGACTGCATCACTTTATTCCTTACTCCCTTCAGTTATTGAAAACATACTGTTTTTTAAAAGCACGGCAAATAGGTTGTCGTGCGATCGGAGCTTTTATGCAAGTAACGCCTTTTATTCATTTCTTTCGCTTTTTTACTTTTGCCACACGATTTTTTGTTGTGTGTTGTGGTGTCTTTATTTTAAGCGCCTGCGGTGGAGGCGGTTCTGACTCTGACAGCAGTGGAGTCAACTTGCCTCTTGCCGTAAATGCAGGGCCAGACGCTACCGTTACCGAAGGCGTTATGTATTCACTAAATGGCAGCGTAACCGGCGGTGATGGCACATATACCTTTAATTGGACCGCGTCGCCCACTCTTGATATAACCCACGACAATACATCGGTTTCTTCTGCAAGTTTCGTCGCTCCTTCGGTAACCCAAAGTACTCGGTATACGATCACGTTGGCGGTGAATGATGCCAGCGGTAATTCGGTTAGTGATGCAACAATTATCACGGTAGCGCCTATTAATATAGAGCCTGTAGCAAGAATTTCTGTTCCTCAGTGGAGTGGTTTGCCAGCTAACACTTTTCCAGGCGGTGTGGATATTGTATTAGACGGCTCTGGTAGCAGCGATGCCGATGCACCAGTCAACACAGACGCAATAGCGAGCTACATATGGTCGCAAACTAGCGGCACTAATGTTGTAACCGGCATTGAAACCGAGTCACCTACGTTGGTTATCACTACACCAATTACAAACGATCCACAAACCCTCGAATTTCAGTTAGAAGTGGTTGATAGCGAAGGGGCAAGCGCTACAGCCACAGTGAGTTTGTCTATTCAGTCTGAAACGGAAACATTACCCGAAGTCAATGCAGGCTTTTCGCAAGGGGTATTTAGCGGTGAAGTCATTATATTAAATGGCCAAGCGAGCACCAGTATTGCGTCGGCAGAGCCTCTTCAATATTCATGGGAGCGCAGCAGTATTGCGACCTCTTCTTTGTCAGATGCGGCTGGCTCTGACCTAAACAATATCGACCCTAAAAGCGCACCGATAAGCATAAAAGCCGTTGACGATAGCGATGCGCTATCTACCTTCGCCATTGCCCCTGCAGTATCGTCTGCCACAGTAGTGACGTACACGCTTACCGTAACCGATGCCAATAGCAACAGCGTTGAAGATACTATTTCGGTGCGTATTCAACCCATGCCAACAGCGTTAGTGAATGACACTGGCTTTTTGCAACAAGCGACCAATAATGCATTAACCCAAGTACAGCAAAATGATTTTCCTGGTCAAGACGGTCAGCGCGGATCGGATGTTATTGAACAAAACGGATTAATAGAAAAAGCAGGCCGAGGCAAAGCCGGGTTTGATTTTACCCGCTTAAATGCGAACGGCGATGAGCAAGACGCTGATGCCCAAATGTGGTCTTGCGTTCGCGACAACGTGACTGGCTTAGTGTGGGAAGTCAAAACCGACAATGGCTCAGTGCGAGACGCAAACTTTACTTATTCTTGGTATAGCGAAGAGGTAAACGGCGGTTTTGAAGGCGATCAAGTGGGTATGGCGGCAACATGTCTACTCACTAACTGTAATACCGCAGCCTATGTTGCCGAAGTCAACTCGCAAGGATTATGTGGCTTTTTCGATTGGCGGCTTCCTACGCACAAAGAGCTCTTTTCACTAATGCACCTAGGCGACGTTAGTGGGGCGGCAATCGATGAGGATTACTTCCCCAATACGGGAGCCCCATCGAGCACGCCGCTATGGTATTGGTCGTCAGTGCCAAGTGCTGATGGTGTAAACAGTGATGATGCACAAAATTCATGGGCGTTAGATTTTGACTCGGGTGTTGATAACTTTCTCAATAAGTCCACGGCAGCAAGAGTGCGTTTAGTGAGAGCAGGAAGATAGCATGATGAAACAATGTATAAGGAATACCTTTATTACACACGTTGCTGCAGCAAAAAAAGCGACAGTAAACAATTCGCTGGCTGGCGTATTTATGCTGGGTGCGCTATTTACAGCTTCCAACGTCGTGGTAGCGCAAGAATGCCTGTCTGATGGGCTTGAAACGACGCCAAATGATAACTTTACTGCGGTAACCACAAGCTCACTACTTGATGTAACCACCGACCTTGTTTGGCGTCGTTGCTCAGAAGGGCAAACGTGGAACGGTTCAACCTGCGGCGGTGAAGCTATAAAATACACGTGGCAAGAAGCGCTGCAACTTGCCCACCAAGCAAGTGATGAAGACTTGCTAGGGTGGCGCCTACCTAATGTGAAAGAGTTGGCTTCTATTACCGAGCGAGACTGTGTTAGACCTGCTGTAAATAGCTCGCTTTTCCCAGCTACGCCCCCTGATGATTTTTGGACAT
This sequence comes from Alteromonas ulvae, assembly GCF_048987005.1. GTDB lineage: Bacteria > Pseudomonadota > Gammaproteobacteria > Enterobacterales > Alteromonadaceae > Alteromonas. The sequence continues at coordinate 1,012,306 of NZ_CP185261.1, forward strand.
CTACCCCCTCTGCAGATGATCCTGATAGAGCCTGGGTAGTCGCATTTTTTAATGCGAGCCATTCGATTAAAGAAAAAGACCGGTTTGTTTATGTTCGCTTAGTAAGAACATTTACCACCGACGATTAGTTTGTATAACCATTTCATGTTTAACATGCTTCCACTTGAATTGACATTCGTTCACTTAACGAAAATAACCTCTCGTTGACAGCACGCAGTGACCCAAGATAAATTAATTAGCGAAGAGCACATAAAAATTATGTGCTTTCTTTTTATGCAATCTAGCTCAAGTTCAACCTGATTTTTAGCACGTTAAACTCAACACGGCTTTCTATTTTCTCATAAGCTAGCCACAATAACGTTATGAAACATTTATCTCGTTTAAACACTATCTCAATCCTAATCTGCTTGTTAGCAGGAATGCCTTTTTCTACGCAGGCTGAGTATACGTGTGACATCGATTTTGCTTATGGCATTGCGGTTAGTAACGATCAATTGAGAGTGATGGATAAAACTCGCACAGTCGTACAAATTAACGATCGGTCTCAGCTTTTTATTGGAGGGCGTTGGCAAACGCTTACCGAAGAGCAGCGCGTGTGGCTAAGTGAGTATTCAAATGGTCTGCATTATGTTGTTCCGAAGATGATAGTACTTGCTACTGAAGGAGTAGATTTAGCGATAGATACTATTGAACACGTTTACTTAGGCTTGGTAGGGAGCGATCACGACAGTTATGAGCGCTTAAACAACGCAATGAAGCGAGTGCAAGGCAGGGTGAAAGATAAATTTCGTCATGCTAGCAATCACTATTTCATTGGGCCGGGATCTCTTGAGAGCGTAGACGAATTTGTAGACAGTGAAATTGAAGCGCAGCTTGAAGAGGCTATTTCCACCTCAGTGGGCGGGATCCTCTCAGCTATTAGCGGTATAAACACCGATAATAGCGATGTGAACGAAGAAAAAGTCGCGGCTATTACTCGTCAGTTGAATACGGTTGGAGAAGGTGTAGACGTTGGCGATAAAGCCACGACGTTGCGTAAAAAAGCAGAATGGTTTTGTAACAAACTGAAACGCTTGGACATTGCCGAAGAAAAATTAAGAGCGAGCCTTCCTGCATTTGAGCCTTACAACATTATTACGTCGCAACATGTGCAAAATGATAATGAATAAGTGTTAGGGGGTTGTTCTTCGCTTTGAAATTCACAGTGAGGAACAACACTTTCTTATATAGACGTTTAGTTAAACGCTATACAAAACACGAAAGCAGAGTATTGAGATACCGTCGACCTTTGGCAGTTACATGCCAATGTTGCGGTTTAATATCTAGCAGTCCTTTTTGCGCTGCATCATCGAGCGCCGCTTTCACATCATCACTCATTGAAACACCAGTTAGCGCGGAATAGTCCTCGATAGGGCAGGGCTCTAAAAGACGGAACCGATTCATAAAAAACTCAAAAGGAATATCGTCTTTTTCTACTACTGTGGTGGTATCAATGTAAGGGCGGCTCATTTCCATATAGCCCCTGGGATGTTTCACCTTTACTAGCCTTTTTATGCTTCCGCTTTCTATATCTGTTATTTTGCCATGAGCGCCGCAGCCAATACCTAGGTAGTCACCAAAACGCCAATAATTTAGATTGTGGCGGCACTGATGACCTTCTTTTGCATAAGCTGAAATTTCATATTGCTTGTAGCCAGCTGTTTCTAATACGCGATGGCCTCGTTCTTGAATCTCCCATAATATGTCGTCATCCGGTAGCTCAGGAGGGCGAGAGTAAAAGGGCGTGTTTGGCTCAATGGTCAGCTGATACCAAGAAAGGTGATAGGGGTTAAGGGCGATGCCTTTATCTAAGTCTGACATAGCATTGTCGACGCTTTGCTGAGGCAAACCGTGCATTAGGTCGAGATTAAATGTAGGCAGTCCAGCACTGTGCGCCTGTTTTATTGCATTGATAGCTTGGTTATCGTTATGAATACGCCCAAGCACCGCTAAATGCTGCGGTTGGAAGCTTTGAATTCCCACAGAAATACGGTTTACGCCAGCGTGATAAAACCCTAAAAACTTGCCAGCTTCCACGGTGCCTGGATTGGCCTCCATGGTAATTTCCGCATTAGGTGCTAAGTTTACCCGGGCTTTTATGCCAGCGATAATATCTGCCATTGCGTCTGCAGAAAATAAGCTTGGTGTGCCGCCACCAATAAACACGGTATCTACTTGCCTATCGCCAATAGACTTTGCATCTTCTGCAAGGTCGTCAAGTAGATGAGCGACATATTCTTTTTCTGGCAATGCCGACTTTAATCCATGTGAATTGAAGTCGCAGTATGGGCACTTTTGTACGCACCAAGGAATATGCACATACAAACTAAGGGGTGGATTACGCAAAAGCAGATCTCATAGTATCAAGTAAAATGGCCAGCGCTTTACCGCGATGACTAACACGATTTTTTTCGCCGCTTTCTAGCTGCGCCGCTGTGCAGCCGTGCGAGGGAAGATTAAAAACGGGGTCGTATCCAAAGCCACCGTCGCCTTGACGAGATTTAAGAATTTCGCCTTGCCATTTACCTTGGCTGACAAGCGGTACTGGATCATCGGCATGACGCATAAATACCAGTGTGCAAAAGAAGTGAGCTTTGCGGTTCGCTTCGCCATCAAGGGCAGCCAAAAGCTTATCAATATTGTCACCGTCGTTAGCGTTTTCGCCAGCGTAGCGAGCAGAGTAAATGCCTGGGGCACCGCCTAATGCATCAACCACCAAGCCAGAATCGTCTGCGATAGCGGGCAAACCTGTTACCTGAGCCGCATGGCGCGCTTTAATAATGGCATTTTCTACAAAGGTGGTGCCTGTTTCTGGAACGTCTTCAACGCCAAGTTCTTTTTGTGCAATTACGTCTACACCGTAGTCAGCAAAAAGAGAGGTGAATTCACGCACTTTGCCTTGATTACCCGAGGCTAGAACAATTTTTTGGGGAAATGTCATATTATTACTCTGAATTAGATAGGTTTACCATAGCAAGTGGACCAAGTGAACTGGGTAAACAGCGAGCGCTGAAGAGCGTTTTTTATTGTGTGATCTGATGGCTAGCTGTAATTTCAAGCCATGCTTATTAAGTTTGATGGCTCAATACCATTGCACAATTTAAATGCCCTAGCAGCGCTTAACAACGTCTGACTTAAGAAGGTTTTTTGCCTGCAGATTTTGTTTTTGAACTGGCCCTCGCTTTTGCTTTATTCTTCGGTCTTGTCTTTTTCTTTGTTCCTACCTTTTTCTTTTTGGCAGTAATTTTGGGCGTTTTGTTTTTAGGTCTAAGCTCGGCGATAACACGGGCTTTAATAGGCTCTTCCATGTAGCGGGCAGCCTTTGCAACCATGGCAAAGTCGTGGGCTTCTACCAGTGAAATTGCCGTACCTTTTGCCCCAGCGCGGCCGGTTCTGCCTATTCTATGTACGTAAATATCCGCTTTACGTGGCATGTCAAAATTAATCACATGGCTTACATTAGGCACGTCTATCCCCCGTGCTGCCACGTCAGTAGCCAACAAAATGGGAACTTCGCCACTTTTAAAACGCGCCAAAGCCGCGTTTCTCTTGTCTTGCGGCATTTCGCCCTGAAGCCAGCAAACATTGATCCCTTTAGATGCTAGCACGTCTTTGAGTGTCTGCAAGCGCTCTCGCGTTTTTACAAAAACCACTGCAGTGGTTACTTGCTCTTTAAGAATATGGATAAGCAGCGCTTGTTTATGGGCGTAGTCGTCGGCAAGGTGATACCACTGATGTATTTTATTTTTTTCTTTGCGCGATGGATTTGCTTCGACAACTTCAGGGTTAATTAGGATGTCTTTCGCAAAGTTTTTTACCCCAGCGCCTTCTAACGTTGCCGAAAACAGAAGGTTCTGTTTGCGCCAGCGAGCTTCTGTGGCTATTTGATTTACCACGGTAGAAAAGCCCATATCGAGCATGCGGTCAGCTTCATCGAGAATTAAGCATTCAATATCACGGCAGTCAGCCGTTTCTTTTTCGATGTGCTCTAAAAGGCGTCCCGGTGTGGCTACAAGAATATCTAAGTTTTGGCTTAGCGTTTCTTTGTCGGTGCCATAGTTAATGCCGCCAGTAATAACACCGCAGATTAGTTGTGTGTGCTTGGTAAGGCTTTTAGCTTGTTCGTAAACCTGCAGGGCAAGTTCACGAGTAGGCGTTAGAATTAGTATACGCGTAGCGCCAGGCTGCTTACGGGGGTAGTCCAGCAAAAATTGACACGCAGGTAGCAAGAACGCCGCTGTCTTTCCGGTGCCGGTAGGTGCAGACGCTAAAATGTCTCGCCCGTCCATGGCAAGTGGGATCACCAATTCTTGAATATTGGTTGGGGTTTCATAACCCATATCGGCCACAGCGTGACAGAGAGTTTCGTCTAATTCGAGTTCTTCGAAAGTCATAGTATAAAAACGCTTAAAATGAATGGTGTGTATTGTAGCATTGATGCGTCGAAACACAGAAAAAAACTGTACAGCAAATGAGATTATCTCAGCATTCCCTTTCGTTCTCGTTTACACGTTTTGCATCAAGTGCAATGTTTAGGCTGATGTCGCTCATTTAAAACCGCGATTTTGTTTTAAACGTATAGAGCACATCGTAAATACAAACACGAACACAAAGCGGGCTAGCTCAACACGCCTACGCGTTTGACAAGAGCCGATAGAAATAGCTAAACAAAAGAGCATCTCAAAATAGGTAAAATGCTGTTATGAAAAAAATACTTACGCTGGCAATATCATGTGCCGTACTTTTTTATGGCCCTTTGGCGATGGCTGCGAAAACGAAACAGGCCATACTGGCGGGTGGTTGTTTTTGGTGTATGGAAAAAGACTTTGAAACATTGGAAGGAGTCACTGACGTTATTTCAGGCTTCACTGGTGGAAAACTGAAAAACCCAACCTACAGCGGCAATCATCAAGGCCATTATGAAGCCGTGCTGATAACTTACGACACTAGCGTGTTGAGTTATCAAGATATCCTGGACCATTACTGGGTAAAAATAGACCCTTTTGATGACAAAGGCCAGTTTTGTGATAAAGGACCTAGCTATCGCAGTGCTATTTTTGTGAAAAACCAAAACGAGCGCATGCTGGCAGAAAAGTCTAAACAGGCGGTGATTAGCCAGTTTCCAAATCAGCAGGTAGTTACGCCAATTCTCGATGCCACAACCTTCTACCCCATTAAAGGTGATGAAAGTTATCATCAGGACTACTACAAAAAAAGCCCAATTCGTTATGCAACGTATCGCTGGGGATGTGGCCGCGACGCTCGCTTAGAAGAAATTTGGGGTGATGCTGTCACGCACTAAGTACTTCACCACCTTTGGTTACACTTGTTAACAATTGTGTGCTCACTATATGCTAACGCTTTTGCGACAATGCAGAAGTACTAAATCTATGTAACCGGTTACTTGATTTCACGGAATTTTAAGGCGGCTCATTACACCGTCTGTTGGCAATAAAAAGGAAAATCTATGTCAAAAATAAAAGCGTTATGTATTTCAACTGCATTTATTGGTGCGGCTGGAGCGGCGCTGCACGTGAATGCCAAAGAAGGCATGTTCACGCCAGAGCAATTACCATCAATAGCGAGCGAACTAAAACAAACAGGGCTCGCCATTCCTGCTGAAAGTATTAACGACTTAACGGCATTCCCCATGGGCGCCATTGTGTCGCTTGGTGGCTGTTCAGCGTCTTTTGTGTCGGATAAAGGCTTGGCGGTTACCAATCATCATTGTGCGAGAGGCTCTGTTCAATACAACAGCACCCCTGAAAACAACTATTTAGAAGATGGTTTTCTTGCCAAGAAAATGAATGAAGAGCTGCCTGCTGCACCTGGTACACGTATGTTTGTTACTGTTGGGTTTGAAGACGTAACCGATAAAGTAATTGGTGGCATAAAAGAATCGGTAGAAGGGCGTGCGCGCTTCGATGCTATCGAAGCTAACCGTAAAGCATTAATCACTGAGTGTGAATCGCAACCGGGTTTCCGCTGTTCCGTGCCGTCATTTTTCCAAGGTCTTGAATACAAGCTAATTAAGCAAATGGAAATACGGGATGTTCGCATTGCGTATGCACCTGCAGACTCCATAGGTAAATACGGCGGTGATATCGACAACTGGATGTGGCCTCGTCACACGGGCGACTTTTCATTCTATCGGGCCTACGTAGGTAAAGACGGTAAGCCAGCCGATTTTAGTGAAGAGAACGTACCGTTTAAGCCAGAACATTTCTTAAAAGTGTCTGCAGCGGGGCTGAGCGATGGCGACTTTGTTATGGCAGCAGGGTACCCGGGCTCAACAAACCGCTATGCGCGTTTGTCTCGCGTATCGTATACATTCGATTGGTTGTACCCTACTTATTTAGATTTGGTAGGCGAGTGGATTGACACTATCGAAAAAGCGTCAGAAGAAGGAAGCGACGCGCGTATTAAATACGAAGCGACTCTTGCCGGTTTAAATAACTTCCATAAGAACACATTAGGCCAGCTGTCTGGTGCCAAACGAGTGGGGTTAGTCCCACGTCGTGCTGAGCGCGAAGCACAGCTGTCGGCATGGCTTGATAAAAATGACAAAAGCGAACTTAAACAGGCGCTAGCTGAATTAGACGCGGTAAGCGAACAGCAGATGCAAATGAATAAGCAAAACTTTTGGTACAACAACTTGAACCGCGCTCAGTTACTGTCGTCTGCTCAGACCCTATACCGCAACGCGATTGAGAGCGAAAAGCCTGATGCAGAGCGCGAATCTGGATTTCAAGAACGGGATCAAATTCGTTTGAAAGAAGGAATGGAGCGAATAGAGCGTCGTTTCGATCCGGTTGTTGATCAAGCCGTTTGGCAAAAAATGATCAGCATGTACCTCGAGCAGCCTGAAGAAAATCGCGTTGCTGCATTTGACGAAGCGGTTGGCATCAACGGCTCTACCGACAGTCAAACACTGCAGAAAACGTTGAAGGCGTTTTACGATAACACCTCATTAACCGACTCTGAAACTCGACTGTCATGGCTTACCGCTAGCCGTGAAGACTTCGAAAAAAGTGATGACCCATTTATTAAATTGGCGGTTGCCCTTTTCGATACTGAAATGAGTATTGAAGATCAGAGCAAAACCTTAAGCGGCAAAGCCACAGCGCTTCGCCCTAAATACATGAAGGCAATTATTGAATGGCAGAAGTCGATGGGAAGTTTGGCTTATCCAGATGCTAACAGCACATTGCGTGTGACTTACGGTAACGTAATGGGCGGTTCGCCTAAAGATGGTCTCATCTACGAGCCTTTCACCCGTCTTGAAGGGATCACCGAAAAAGACACCGGTGAGTCGCCGTTTAACTCACCTAAAAAGCAGCTTTCGCTCATCAATGAGTCGCAGTACGGCCCGTATAAATTGGATGATATAAACAGCGTTCCAGTTAACTTTTTAACCGACTTAGATTCTACAGGCGGTAACTCAGGTTCGGCTACTTTAAACTCGAAAGCCGAATTAATTGGTTTATTGTTTGATGGAACCTTTGAGAGCGTTAACTCAGATTGGGATTTCGACCCTAAAACTACCCGCACTATCCACGTTGATACTCGCTATATGCTGTGGGTAATGGAGTATGTAGATGGGGCGAACAACTTAATTGATGAAATGACAGTGGTGAGATAAAAGTTGCCAGGTAAACAACTGTGAGACAAATTGCTTAGCGTTAAAGACAAAAGCCAGCCCTGTTAAAGGCTGGCTTTTTTTATATTAGAAAACGGTTATTTAGAAGCGGTATTCAACACCAATACTCGCTTGTTTTAAATCGGTTTCAAAATTAGTGTCGTCAATATCGTCAACAGCTTCTTCCGCGTCTAACTCAGCGTCGTATACCATGTATTCTGCGTTTACTAAAAAGTTAGCGGTAATGGCGTAACTTAAACCAGCGCCAACGAAAAGGCTTTCATCGTCGGATTCAGTTGAAATGCCGCCTAGATTATATTCAGTTTCTGACCACAGTTGACCTGCTTTTGCATACAGTGAGAAACGGTCTGTTAGCGGAAGAATACCTTTAATCGCTGCCGTATACCCGTCGGTATTCCCACCAGCTAGATCGGTGCCGTAGTCACCGAAATCGATGAAGCTACCTTCTAGTGCAACGTACTCATTAAATTTATAACCTAGCAATCCTTGCCATACATCTTTGTCGTCATCAAAGTCGTCTTCACCTTCTACACGAAGGTATCCGTAGTTACCGCCTACATAAAAACCACTGTCGTCAGCTGTCATATCATTGGACTGCGCATGGGCACCAAATGTTGATAGCGATGAAAGTGCTGCGATTCCTGCAAGTGTTTTTTTCATAATGACATCCTCTTTTCAATTTATAACTTTCCATTAGCTTCCCTAAGGGAAGTTCAACGTGAAGCTGTGATAGTTCACGGTTGATGTGATTAGCTATTCAATTGATGTGCCAGCGTAAATTTCACAGAAAAGAGGAGAAAACCGTGAAAGAGTTTCACAGTTCACATAGGTTTTTGACCGGAGTTGAGCAGCTTTTAATCGCCGGTTAAAAGCTGTACGGCAGAACTTTCTTGCGGTTTGAAAAGAATACATAAGCTTTGCTGTATGTAATGACTTACTTATCGCCTTCGCCCTGTTCTGACTCAATAGCATGGCTTATGGCCTGCAGCTTTTCTTTATCTAAAGCTTCTTTTATTGCTGCGCCTTTGTGCCCCTTGGCAATAATGTCTTTAACATTAACCTGGTTCGCTGCGGCTAAGGCCTTATTAATGAGGCTGTGCGTGGCTGACCATTTTACTCCTCTTGCCTCTGCCGCTGGACCGATGGCAAAAAGTAATCGTTCAAAGCGCTCAGCTCGTCGCCATGCATCAGCTCCGTTAAAAACAGTGAATAGGGCGTCTGGGGTTATACTTGTTTCGGTAGTAGTCGTTTCAGTAGAGCTCGCTCTATGGCTAGTCGCGAAGCCAATACCATTTCCTACCAATAAGGTTTTAAATTTACAGGCCAGCACAACAATCTCGCTTACTTCGTTTGGCACCCTTAGGCGTTTGCACAGCGCCGCTGCTTGTTGCTCATTCAATAACATGCAAAGTGAGGTAAACCGAGTAATTAATATTTGGGTATCATCCTGTTCTTTTTTATCAGCGCTGACGTTTTCATCAGCCTTACTATCGATACTGCCGTCGCTGCTGCTGTCGCCGTTATCGTTGCTATTACCGTTACTGTTAGTAGCGGCTACTGCTTTAACCAATAACACTATTGCGTCGTCGATGATGTCACTGAGTTCGATAAACCAACTTGGTAAGGCCTTGCATTTTGCCAACGTTGCAAAGTACACCTCGGGAGATGGCTCTAACAGACTGCGCTTGGTTTCTTGCCATACGCGCTCTGCACTTAGCGCGTTTAATTCACCGCTTTTTGCCATCGATGTCATAAGGTCGAAGGTGTCTTTGGCAATGTAAAAACCTAAGTAGGCATACCTAGCGGCAAAGCGGGCCGCGCGAAATACCCGTAATGGATCTTCGCTAAAAGCCTGAGAAACATGTCGCAAGCACCTGTTTTCTAAATCCGCTTTTCCGTTATAAGGGTCGATAATATTGCCTGAGTCATCTTGCGCCATGGCGTTTACGGTAAGGTCGCGACGTCGCAAATCTTCTTCAAGAGTTACGTTTGACGATGCGTCGCAGACAAAGCCCGTGTAGCCAGCGCCAGATTTTCTTTCCACGCGAGCGAGTGCGTATTCTTCATTGGTGCGCGGGTGCAGAAATACAGGAAAGTCTTTTCCAACTTGTGTAAAGCCTTTTGCAAGCATGTCGTTAGGTGTTGCACCCACTACCACGTAATCGCGTTCGGTAACGGGCCTTCCTAACAATGTGTCTCTAACGGCTCCGCCAACCAAGTAAACCTGCATGTATTCTCGCTCTTTAAAAAGTAAAGGTAATTGGCCTTAGTATACCAATGTTACAATTAAATTTGTTACTGCGTGCTATGGCGCTTTTACTTACCGTTATGCTCTGGTAGTTTAATCATCGTTTTTACGATGAAATAGCGAAAATCATGTACTTGAATTACTTCGGGTTGAACGACAACCCGTTCTCTATAGCGCCAAACCCCGATTACCTTTATATGAGCCCAAGACATAAAGAGGCTCTGGCACACTTAACTTTCGGCTTAAGGGAAAGCGGTGGTTTCGTCATGCTAACTGGGGAGGTTGGAACAGGGAAAACAACGGTTTCGCGAAAGTTACTTCAACAGCTGCCGGATAATACTCAGGTGGCGATGATTTTAAACCCTACATTATCAGCATTAGAGTTACTCGCTACAGTGTGTGACGAGTTAGGGTTGTCGTATTCATCTGACAAAGCCAGTCTTAAATACTTCACTGATCTTATTTTATCTAAACTCGCTGAAAACCATCAATCGGGAATGAATACCGTATTAATGGTAGACGAAGCGCAGCATTTATTACCTGAGGTTTTGGAGCAGTTACGTTTATTAACTAACTTAGAGACCAACCGAGAAAAACTGCTTAAAGTGGTGTTAATTGGCCAGCCTGAGCTTCAGCAGTTACTCAAACGCAATGAACTTCGACAGCTCGCACAGCGAATTACGGCTCGTTACCATCTTTTACCGCTAACCGCGCCAGAGGTGAGCTCTTACATTGCTCACCGACTTAGCGTGGCAGATGGCGATATCAGTATTTTCAGCAAGGGTACCTTGCGTGCAGTTCATCAAATAACGGGGGGAATTCCTCGGGTTATTAATTTGCTATGCGATAGGGCGTTGACCCTTTCCTTTACCAAGCAACATGCGGTAGTGAAAAAGCCTATTTTTCTCGCAGCGGCAGAACAAATTCTGGGTGATGATGTAGTAAGCCAAAGAGTGCAAGGCCAAAACCGGTGGTACTTGACGGGTGCGTTTGTACTGGCGTTGGTGTGTGGGTATGCCATTGGGAGTTTGTATGTCTAGTATTGTTGCTATTGAAAATTTGCAGCCAGGCATGGTGATTGTGCAAATTACCAAGCAAAATGGGCCAGTTAAAATACGCAAATCAGGATTAGTATCAAGTGATGCTATGGTGCAAGGCCTCTCGGAAATGGGCGTTCAAGAACTTGAAATTGATCCTGAACAAACGGTTGAAGTTGCACCTCCAACGCATCATCGCACACAAACGCAGGCATTGTTGCGGGGACAGCACGACACGTCGGCGCGCTTCGATAACTCATTGAATGACCAATTTAATCGCAGCCTATTTTTACCTACTGTTGAAGGCCTTCCGTCATCGTTTTGGCTCTATGCGAAGCAAGCCGCGGTTTTTGCCGTTGTTATTATGGGTGGGTTGGCACTTGGCTTTACCGCGGCGAATAAGGACAATTGGTGGCCGGCGTTAGCCTCATCAATATCTACCAATACCTCAACATCGGCGGGCAAAATCGATACGGTTTCAAATGCGCCGGTAAATACCAGATCAGATTCAGCGCCGAACGAAAGCGGTATTAGTGGTAATCAAACCGCATCCAGCAACACGAGGGACAATTCAGCGCCTGCGCAGATGACGTCTCAACAGCAGGCAGCGCAACAATTATCACAACAGCCAAGTCAGCAGTCAGCGCAACAACAATACGTTGGTAATACACAAGATAATGCGCAGAATGTGATGAATAACAACGCATCGCAACCGTCGCGTAGTCAAACCGCGTCAAATGGCTTTGTCAATAATGCTAGCGATTCGGGGCCAGGCACTAATTTTGGGGGCGCTAATTCTGGAAGCGCTAATTCTCAATCTGCCAGAACTGGCAATCAGGAGAGCAGTGAGCAGGGTAGCACTGGGCAAAATGTTACCGGTGAGCAGGGTTCTACCGACGAGTACGAAGGGAAAGTGCTTAACGAGGCGAATAACGCTAACAATATTGAGGTTTCTCCAGAGCTAATGGCGCGATTTAACGCTGCCGTTGAAGCACTTGATGAAAAATCACCGGGTTCAACGAGAGAGCCTGAGACAAAGGTAACGGTACGTGACGATACACTGCGGGTAGACCAATTACCGGTGAGATTATTAACTCGGCTGCCTACGATGAATTTCAGTGCTCATATGTACGCGTCTCAACCGCGAGATAGGTGGGTTAGGGTAAATGGTCGTCAGCTTTCAGAGGGCGACTGGATTGCCGATAAAGTCCAAATTGTAAACATTGAGGCGCAGCGGGTGGTGCTAGCCTTTGAAGATGAAATATTTACTATGGCAGCGCTTACTGACTGGTAGCGCGCAAGCCAGGCCAAGCCCTGATTATCGATTCTCAGTTATTGCTTACTGCGGGGCTTGATGAACAAACACTTCCTTGAAAAACTTCGGCAGGTTTATTCTGAATTCTTCCGGGCGTACGCCAGATACTACCTCGTCATTGTAACGACTTAAGTCAATTTTTTTGATTTCATTAAAGTGACTTGATGTCACGCTGTAAAACGTCATCACCTGTGGGCTTAAAGGGTCTTTAGGATTTATCTTACTGACGATCCCCAACTTTCCGCTTTTCAGTTTAACTAAAGAACCCACTGGGTGTACGCCGATACATTGGATAAATTGGTTGACTAATGTTTGGTCTAAGCCAGAAGACTCTGAAAGGCGTTTCAGCGCTTGCATAGGCGTAAGACTTAGCTGAGACGGATGCTGAGAGGTTAGCTCGTCGTAGGTATCAACAATGGCGGCTATTCTAGCAAACTCTGATATTTCGTCGTCACAAAGTCCGTTGGGATAACCACTGCCGTCTACTCTTTCTTGATGTTGTTCAATAACCTGCAAGGACAAGTCGGGAATATCTCCGCATTGCTCTACAAGGGTAGTGCCAATTTCTACGTGGGTTTTCAAAACTGCGAGATCGTCTTCAGAAAGGGTTGCCGTAGGCCTTCGAATATCAGCAGGTATTGACGACATGCCCGTATCCATCAGCAATGCCCCGAGACTTGCTTGCTCAATACTGTCCCTGTCATATCCTAAAAACTTGCAAAATATTCCGGTTAACACTGAGCAGTTTATCGAGTGTTCAAGTAGATAGTTGTCGGTATCTTTAATGAGAGTGAGGCAGCTTAGTGCGTCTCCATTATCGAACACACTCTCTATCAAACTGTGCGAGAGCGAGGTCATTGGAGATAAGTCAGTAACGGCGCCTTGGTTTAACGCTTTTACAAACTTACTTTGGATAGACAGTGCATTTTCGTATAAGTCGTTAGCTTCGTTGATGGAAGCATTACCTAGCGATTTTGGCTTGGGATTTTTTGATCCAAGAACGGAGGGATCGTTAGACAATGTTTGCTCTTCATTTACCAAATCATTATTTACTACACCATCATCAGCTTGTGTTTCTTCATTGCGTTGGTGTTTTGATTTAGCAATATTAACCTCAAGAAGTAATATGCCTTTTTTCTTCAATGTGTCTACAATGCTCTGGGATTTAACTATGCCTTGAGATCGCATATGAAGTTTACCGGATTGTTCAATAACTTGGGTAACATACATTCCTGGTCTTAGCTCATCAATAGGCACCTGTTCTAGCATTTTATTGTCCGTTTGCTGCATTGTTGTCGACTCGTTAAATTAGCATAGGGTGAGGTATGATGATATGCCAATAATGGGGAATTTTTTTTAGTATACGCAAAATAAATTCTCTCACTAACAGTCGTTTTATCGAAAATCGAAACCAAAAGCAAAACCCAAATTTTTGCCTAAATCGTTGATAAGGCCCCCCACCATTTTCCAAGTATTCGATCTTTTACACGTAAAGCAGCGTAATTATTTTGCACAATAAATAATTAACTCTTGTAATAGCACTTTTCATGTCTAGTTCGGCTTTTCTATACCTAACTCGCTATTTACGACACAGGGTCTGATTGTCTATATCAGTGCTCTAGTATAAGGATGTCCTATGAAAGATGAACAGCAAAAAACGCCCGGGCTATTGATGGCGTTAACACCCGTCGTGTTAACGCTGATAATCCTGGGAACACAGATTTTTTATTTTGGCGTTTTTGAGCCTCATATTCCCCTTGCAATAGGCGTAGCCCTTGCAAGTTTCGTGGGTGTATACCTTGGCCTGTCGTGGGAAGAAATTCGCGCAGGCATATTTAAAGTTATCCATGTGGCGTTGCCATCGGTAAGCGTGCTAATTACGGTGGGCATGATTATCGGTATTTGGATTGCTAGCGGCACCGTTCCTACCATTATTTACTACGGCCTAAAAACGTTATCGCCAGAGATATTTCTCGCCGCTGGCATGATCATTTGTGCCGTGGTGTCAGTGTCTTTAGGCACAAGTTGGGGAAGTGTTGGAACCGTTGGTTTGGCCCTAATGGGCATTGGCGAGGGTTTTGACATTCCCATGTATTGGACGGCAGGCGCAGTAGTATCTGGCGCATTTTTCGGTGATAAAGTATCTCCGCTTTCTGACACGACAAATCTTGCACCAGCGGTGACGGGAACAGACGTCTTTTCACATATACAGAACATGATGGCCACAACCATACCGGCCATGGTCATTGCGCTGTTAATTTATATTGGCGTTGGCTTCTTTGTGATTGATACGCAAAGTGTGTCCTTCGAAAAAATTGAAGGAATAACCACCGCGTTAGAAGACAGCTTTTATATATCAGCATGGGCGCTATTACCTGCATTGGTGGTGATGGTATTGGCATTAAAGAAATTCCCACCTCTTCCATCGTTGTTTGCAGGTGTCGTTGTTGGTGGCGCGTTTGCAATGGTCACACAGGGGCAGTCACTGCAGGCCGTGTTTGACTATGCGAACAATGGATATTCCATTCAAACGAATATTAGCGAAATAGACACCTTGCTTAATCGAGGCGGTATTCAGTCCATGATGTGGACAATCTCGCTGGTACTTATTGCCCTTGGATTTGGTGGAGCGCTTGAGACAACAGGCTGTTTGAGAAGCATTATTAACGCCATCAAAAGTAAAGCGAAAACATTCGCAGGTACTCAATCGGCAGCCGTAGGAACGGCGTTTGCAACGAATCTTGTTGCCGGCGATCCCTACTTATCTGTTGCTTTACCTGGGCGTATGTATTCTCCTGTTTATCGCGGTATGGGGTATTCAACGCTTAATCTTTCCCGTGGTATAGAAGAAGGCGGCACGCTAATGTCTCCGCTAATCCCGTGGAATGCTGGGGGCGCGTTTGTTATCTCCGCTTTGGGTCTTGGTATATCCGGTGATAACTTACAAAACCTACTTTACATACCGCTGGCTTTCGCATGTTGGACAGCGCCACTGATAGGAATATTTTATGCCTATACCGGCCTGTTTTCACCAAAGGCATCAGATAAAGAACGGGAAGAGTGGGAGTCATCAGGTGCTGATATTGCCAAATTTAATGAGGACGGCACGCCAGTGACCGAATGATTTGGCGTTTGAACGCTGAAAGAAATACCGTTTAAAATATAAAGATGGAATAAAAAAGCGAGGGTAGAAGCCAACCCTCGCTTTTTTGTTTGTCGCTTTAATTTGATTTATGTACTGGGGCTTTTATGACAGACCCACTATTAGCGACCCCAGCGTAGCCTACAGCCAACTAGGCTGCTTTTCCTCAAACGCAGAGATAGCGCTATCAAGCTCTAAAGTTTGACCTATGGCATCAAGCCCTTTTATCAGATTCGTTTTGTGATGAGATGCTATATCAAAACTGAACGATGTATCGTTAAAGCTCACTGTCTGCGCCGGCAAATTAACGGTAATGGCGAGCGTCGGATCTGCTTTTACAGCGTCAAACAAAGCGTCCATTTGTTCGCTGCCTAACGCAACAGGAACGAGTTGGTTGTTAATACAGTTACCATAAAAGATATCAGCAAAGCTGGTGGCAATAACGGTTTTAAAACCAAAATCGGCCAGTGCCCAAGGTGCGTGCTCTCGACTTGAGCCACAACCAAAGTTTTCTCTTGCCAACAATACGCTGGCGCCTTTGTGTTCAGGCTTGTTCAGCGAGAAATCTGGGTTAGGCTCTTGCTCTTTTAAATCCAAATAGCGCCAGTCATGAAAAAGGTGCTTGCCGTAGCCGACACGGGTAACTCCCGTGAGAAACTGCTTAGGAATAATTTGGTCTGTGTCCACATTGGCTTGGTCTAACGGCGCTGCCGTGCCCGTGTGGTGTGTAAAACCTTGTTCTGACATGTATTACTCCTGATAGTCTCTAACATCGGCGAAGTGGCCGTTAATGGCTGCGGCCGCCGCCATTGCGGGGCTCACTAGGTGTGTGCGTGCACCACGGCCTTGACGCCCTTCAAAGTTTCTGTTGCTCGTTGATGCACAGCGATCGCCAGAAACCAATTTATCGTCGTTCATACCCAAGCACATTGAACAGCCTGGTAAGCGCCACTCAAAGCCAGCCTCTTCGAAAATCTTATCGAGACCTTCAGCTTCAGCTTGGCGTTTTACTGCTCCAGAACCCGGCACCACAATAGCGGTAACCGACGGTGATACCTTGCCTTTTTTGGCAATGTGAGCAGCAGCACGCAAATCTTCAATACGCCCATTGGTACATGAGCCAATGAAAACGTGATTGACTGCGACATCAGAAAGTTTTTCACCAGCCTGCAAACCCATATAGCTTAGTGCTTTTTTCGCGCTTTCTATTTCGATAGGGTCGGTAAAATCTTCAGGAGCGGGCACTGGCGTATTCACCCCAATAACTTGACCTGGGTTGGTTCCCCATGTGACCTGCGGTGCTATGTCGGCCGCTTCAAGTTCGACAACCGTGT
The DNA here is from genome assembly GCF_048987005.1 of Alteromonas ulvae. GTDB lineage: Bacteria > Pseudomonadota > Gammaproteobacteria > Enterobacterales > Alteromonadaceae > Alteromonas. The sequence goes on from NZ_CP185261.1 coordinate 1,029,081, forward strand.
CAAAGCTTGCGCCTTCTTCGGTATATAAGGTTTTCCAATAGGCAACCGCGTCATCCCAAGACTGGCCTTTCGGTGCGTACTCGCGGTCTTTTAAATACGTGAAGGTAACGTCGTCTGGTGCTACTAGTCCAGCTTTAGCTCCCGCTTCGATACTCATATTACACACGGTCATTCGCTCTTCCATGGTAAGCCCACGAATTGCCTCTCCCGCATACTCAATCACATGACCTGTTGCACCAGCGTGTCCAATTTTGCCAATGATAGCCAAAATAATATCTTTCGCTGTAATTCCCACAGGTAGCTTGCCATTCACATTAATCAGCATGCTTTTCGCGCGGCTTTGCTTCAACGTTTGTGTGGCCAAGACATGCTCAACTTGAGACGTACCTATTCCGAAGGCAAGTGCACCGAATGCACCGTGGGTTGCAGTATGAGAGTCGCCGCACACTACAGTCATACCAGGCTGTATAAGCCCTAACTCTGGGCCCATCACATGGACAATACCTTGTTTTTGGTGGCCTACAGGGTAAAGCTGAATGCCGTGATCTTCACAGTTTTTGGCTAGGGTATGCAGCTGTAGTGCGTTATCTGGGCCGCATGCATCAATGGCTAATGAGCGCGTTGATATGCTGTGATCCATGGTGCCCACCGTTTTGTCGGGGCGACGCACTTTACGGCCTTTTTCGTTAAGGCCAGCGAACGCTTGCGGAGATGTCACTTCGTGAATTAAGTGGCGGTCAATATAAATTAGGCTATCATCGCCTAGTTGGTCGACAATATGCGCTTGCCATACTTTGTCATATAAGGTCTTGGCCATGTGGTATTTCTACTCCTGCGCCATTAATTGTTTAACAATTTCATCGCCTACTTGCGATGTATTTGAAGCTTGCTCTCTTTTATCTTCTGGCAGCAGCTCGCCGGTGAGTACGCCCTTCTCAAGCGTGTTGACCACGGCTTTTTCAATAGCATCTGCGGCGTCGTTTAAGTTCATGCTGAATCGCAACATCATGGCTGCCGATAAAATTTGCGCGATGGGATTTGCAATACCTTGGCCTGCAATATCCGGCGCTGAGCCGCCAGCTGGCTCGTATAAACCAAACCCGTCTTCATTCATACTTGCCGAAGGCAAAAGCCCCATTGAACCCGTCATCATAGCGCATTCATCAGATACGATGTCGCCAAATAAGTTTGAACACAGCATCACGTCGAACTGTGCAGGATTTTTCATTATTTGCATGGTGGCATTGTCGATGTAGATATGATCTAGCTCAACATCAGGAAAGTCTTTGGCCACTTCTTCTGCCACTTCACGCCACAATCTGCTGGTAACCAATACATTGGCTTTATCGACTGAGGTGACTTTTCCGCGACGCTTTTGCGCCGCTTCGAACGCTGCGACAGCGATGCGGCGAATTTCCCGTTTGCTGTAGCGCATGGTGTCGTAAGCAAATTCTTCCTCGCCTTCACCCTCACGACCTTTGGGCTGGCCAAAATAAATGCCGCTGGTAAGTTCGCGCACTACCAACACATCTACACCTGATTTAGCAATGTCTTCACGAAGTGGAGATAAACCTTCAAGCCCAGGATAGATACGAGCAGGGCGCAAATTACTGAATAAATCAAAGTGGCTTCTTAACGTAAGTAGTGCAGCGCGTTCGGGACGCTGTTCAAGTGGAAGCGTATCCCATTTGGGCCCGCCTATGCTGCCAAATAAAATCGCGTCTGCTTGTTCACAACCTAACAGGGTTTTCGCTGGAAGGGCTTCGCCTTCGGTATCGATAGCAAATCCACCAACAGGAAACTCGGTGCGATTTAACGTAATGCTAAACTTCTTTTCTACTGCATCTAAGACCTTGTTGGCCTCTTGCATAACTTCTGGACCGATACCGTCTCCGGCTAATACGGCAATTGAAAACTGGCTCATTTACACTCCTACAACGCGTTCTTGTTGATTCTTTTGCTGATCAATCTGGTCGGCCAGATAAGTATTGTTCAGTACAAATATCAATGCTTTTACACCGGCTTCTACGATATCTGTGGCCAAACCTATACCGTGGAATCGACGATCTTTATAAGTGGCGATAACACTCACTTGCGCTAACGCATCTGCACCTTCGCCTTTTGAATCTAGTTTAAAGTCAACAATTTCCAAGTCTTCATGACCTAGAATGGAGATTATCGCTTTAAATGCGGCATCTACTGGTCCATTACCTGTACATGCCTGAGTAATCTCTTGCTCGCCCACTTTCATTTTTACGGTAGCGCTTGGGATGATCTCTCTGCCCGAATTGGCTTGTAGGTAAAGCAGTTGATAGTGCGCCTGGTCGTGCTTTTGCTTATCGAAAAACAACAATGCTTCAAGGTCGTAGTCGTAAACCTGCCCTTTCTTATCAGCCAGCTTTAAAAATGCATCGTATACGGCCTCTAAATCAAATTCTTCAGGCTTGTAACCTAATTCAGTAAGCCTATGTTTGATAACATGGCGACCCGAACGAGAGGTTAGGTTTAGGTTGTTCTTATTAATGCCCACGCTCTCAGGCGTCATAATTTCATAGGTATTTTGCGCTTTTAAGACACCGTCTTGATGAATACCTGACGAATGGCTAAAGGCGTTGGCCCCAACAATGGCTTTGTTTGATTGCACCGGCATATTACACAGCTGACTGACAAGTTTAGACGTACGTGAAATTTCCGTTGAATTAATATTGGTGTCTAGGCCTAACAACCCTTTTCGAGTTTGCAAAATCATTGCAATTTCTTCTAGCGATGCATTACCCGCACGCTCACCAATACCATTGATAGTGCACTCCACTTGACGCGCGCCTTGCTCTACTGCCGCCAATGAATTAGCAACAGCTAGGCCCAAGTCGTTGTGGCAATGTACAGAGATAATGGCTTTGTCGATATTAGGAACCCGATTGAACAACTGCTGAATAATACCGCCGAACTCAGTGGGCGTTGTGTAGCCAACAGTATCCGGAATATTGACTGTTGTAGCGCCTGCGTGAATAGCTGCCTCAACCATACGGCACAGGTAGTCGATATGCGTTCTACCGGCGTCTTCACATGAAAACTCCACATCATCGGTGTACTTGCGGGCATGCTTTACCGCAGCCACGGCCATATCTACCACATCGTCATGAGATTTGCGTAATTTCGCACCAACGTGTATTTCCGATGTGGCAATAAAGGTATGTATTCTAAACTGATCAGCTACGCTAAGGGCTTGGCCGCATGCATCGATATCACCAGGAAGAGCACGGGATAGACCGCAAATCACTGAGTTTTTGATTTCTTTGGCAATCAACTGTACTGATTGGAAGTCGCCTGGTGAAGACACTGGGAAACCAGCTTCAATAATATCTACACCTAGTCGCTCAAGCGCCAGCGCAATCTGTAACTTCTCTTTGGCACTTAGACTTGCTGGCAAGGCCTGCTCACCGTCTCGCAATGTGGTATCAAAGATTTTCACTTGATTTGTCATGACGCTCTCTCAATAGAATAGTTAAAAAAAAACCCGTGCTGTGCACGGGTTTTATGTGATTAATCGCTGGTCGCAATCTACCCGTGCAGTCTGGCTGCCTTGAGGAGTAGAGTAATTAGAAGAAAACGAATACGCATTTTTCGAAAATCTTTGCTGACCAACATTGATAGCGACAATTTAACCATGTGAGCCCTGAACGTCAACCATTGTTTACCATATTGATTAAATTTTTATGAAAAAATTGATCCTAACGCTCATATTAGGATGTGCGTCCTATTTGGTGGTGCGAGCTCTCTGGTTTTATGTGTTAAACGCCTGTTTGATTACTGCTAATGCAGATTATAAGTCTGGCTTTTGAAATGGTTAGTATGTTTGTACTATTTTTGACTGCAAGTGAGAAGTTATTAAATGAATTAATACTTATTATTTTTGTATTTTTATTCATGTTTGTGGTGGTAGGGCATTGCTAATGTCGCCTTAAAAGAAAAAAGGGCATAGACAAGTCCTTTATTTCAATAAGGTAAAGTTTTTCCAGTTTATTTGAGTAGATAGCCGCATTTCTCTAATAGACAGTGCACGAGGTGATACTCGAGATTTGAAGTTCCAAGCATGACCTGAGCAGGCGCTCGCCATGGTGGTTTTCGTTGGTTTAAGAAGGATTTTGCTATCAAAGGCTCCGTTATTTTCAAGTGCGTATGCTCGCTCATGACTAAGTGCACTTTCATACGAGCTTTGATGTGACGCGTCATCAGAACCTTCACCTGATTTAATGACTTGCCTTGTTTTCTGCTGAGTCTCCTGACTGGCCCCCTCAATAGTAAACCAACCGTGTTTGTTTAAATGAACTAAGTTATCTACTAACGCTGTTTTGTCGATAGCGTCTAATTCAAGGTGAATACCTTCTATAGTTTTGATTAATACGGGAACGATTAACCCGTAATCGGCATTTTTTCTAAACCACTGCGCTGTTGTATTGGTGTCCTGCGGCGGACGGGGAGCAGATTTCGGCTGCTTGGCGTACCAGCTTCCGTTGTAGTTGTCGGTAGATAGAGGCGTTGGGTTGGTGACAAGATATCGAGCGACGCTTTTAATATGATAGGGTAAGCCACCGATTCGGCGTTTAAGAATAGATGCATTACTTATCCCGCTGTGCGCTATAAACAAAAGCTCTCTTTCGTATAGCGCCGTACACACTTCAGAAAACTGTGCGTGATTACCACCTAGCTCACCTAAGTCGTTAAAAAAACCTGATTGTGTTATTGGCGGATGATTGTTTCTGCTCACGTTAATATCGCGTCTAGGCAAACTTTGCGCTAACCGTATCAAGAATGGGGAATACTCGCTAGTTTTTGTGCAGACATTTCAGTTGAGTGGTTTGGAAACTTACTTAAGGAAATGCAATGAGACACTCGCTCACCACCATTGAGGGGGGCCAGAAATAAAAAAGGCGCTAGCGCTCAAAGCGGCTAACGCCTTATAAGAGGTAGTTATTAACTAACTCTGCTCAGTTGGATGAGGCTGCTATTACTGACCTTTAATTTCAGAAAGGCCATTATACGTTGCTGCACTACCAAGTGCTTCTTCAATGCGAAGAAGTTGGTTGTACTTAGCGACACGGTCAGAACGGCAAAGAGAGCCAGTTTTGATTTGACCTGCTGCAGTACCTACCGCTAAATCAGCAATGGTCGCGTCTTCAGTTTCGCCAGAACGGTGAGAGATAACGGCAGTAAAGCCAGCGTCTTTCGCCATTTTAATTGCATTAAGTGTTTCTGTAAGTGAACCAATTTGGTTGAACTTGATAAGGATTGAGTTACCAATACCGTTATCGATACCGCGCTTAAGAATTTTAGTGTTAGTGACGAACAAGTCATCACCAACAAGCTGTACTTTATCACCAATTTTCTTCGTTAAGCTTGCCCAGCCGTCCCAGTCACTCTCGTCTAAGCCATCTTCAATCGATACAATAGGGTATTGTGCAGAAAGATCAGCTAAATAGTCGCCAAACGCTTCTGAATCAAAACTTTTGTCTTCACCAGACAATACATACTTGCCGTCTTTGTAGAATTCAGATGCGGCACAATCTAGTGCAAGGGTAATGTCTTCGTTCATTTTGTAGCCAGCGTCTTCAACGGCTTGTACGATAACCGCAAGCGCTTCAGCGTTCGAGCTAAGGTTAGGAGCAAAACCACCTTCATCACCCACTGCCGTGTTAAGGCCTTTCGCTGAAAGTACCTTCTTAAGTGCGTGGAAAATTTCAGCACCCATACGCAATGCTTCTTTAAAGCTTTTCGCGCCAACTGGCTGAACCATGAATTCTTGAATATCAACGTTGTTATCTGCGTGCTCACCACCGTTGATGATGTTCATCATAGGTACTGGCATCGAATATTGACCAGACGTACCGTTTAAGTCAGCGATGTGCTCGTAAAGTGCCACGCCCTTTTCAAGCGCAGCTGCTTTTGCTACTGCAAGAGACACAGCCAAAATAGCGTTAGCGCCAAGGGTTTCTTTGTTTTCAGTGCCGTCTAGGTCAATCATCACCTGATCGATATCAGACTGTGCTAGTGCGTCTTTGCCTAAGAGCGCTGGAGCAATGGCGTCGTTAATCGCCGCTACTGCTTTGGTTACACCTTTACCAAGGTAACGAGACTTGTCGCCGTCACGCAGTTCTAATGCTTCGCGGCTACCAGTAGATGCACCAGAGGGTGCAGCAGCACGACCCATAACGCCAGACTCTAAATAAACGTCTGCTTCTACTGTTGGATTACCGCGTGAATCTAAGATTTCACGTCCGATGATGCGACTAATTTTCGCCATGTTATTTCCTCAACAATTGATGTGGGAACGCAACGGGAAAGCGTTCCCTTTATTAGAAACTAGTGATTTTCTTTTTGATATTTACCCGCGGCTTCAACAAACCCCGTAAACAATGGGTGACCATCGCGAGGTGTTGAAGTGAATTCAGGGTGGAACTGACCAGCGATAAACCAAGGATGGTCAGGTATTTCGATAACTTCTACAAGTCGTTTATCAGTGGACAAACCACTTACTTTAAGGCCTGCGGCTTCAATTTCATCGCGTAAGTTGTTGTTCACTTCGTAGCGGTGGCGGTGGCGCTCGTAGATTTCCACATTGCCATACATCTCATGCACTTTAGTGCCTTCAATTAAATGGCAAAGCTGGCTACCCAATCGCATGGTACCGCCAAGATCAGATGATTCAGTGCGTGTTTCGGTTGTGCCTGCTGCATCTAACCACTCCGTGATTAAACCTACTACAGGATATGCAGTTTCAGGGTCGAATTCAGTACTGTTGGCATTGGCCATGCCTGCAACGTTTCGAGCAAACTCAATAAGTGCAACCTGCATCCCAAGGCAAATACCTAAATATGGAACTCTATTTTCTCGGGCGTAGCGAGCTGCTGCAATTTTACCTTCGATGCCGCGTTCACCAAAACCGCCGGGCACTAGGATAGCGTCTAGCTTTTCAAGTATTTGCGTGCCTTTACTCTCCACATCTTGAGAGTCGATATGGTGAATGTTGACTGTCAGTCTATTTTTAAGGCCTGCATGTTTTAATGCTTCGTTTACCGACTTATAAGCATCGGGTAATTCAACATACTTACCGATCATGCCTATATTCACTTCGGCAGTTGGGTTGGACTCTGCGTAAAGTACTTGTTCCCACTCAACTAAATCGGCTTCTGGGCAATCAAACCCAAAGCGGTTGACAACAAGCTGGTCCATGCCTTGTGCTTTAAGCGCCGCTGGAATGCGGTAAATACTATCCACATCTTTTAACGAGATAACCGCTTTGTCTGCTACGTTGGTGAAAAGCGCAATTTTAGAGCGTTCGCTGGTAGGTAATGCACCTACAGAACGACACACAAGAATATCGGGTTGAATACCAATTGAGCGCAATTCTTTAACCGAGTGCTGAGTGGGTTTTGTTTTCACTTCACCCGACGCTGGCATATAAGGCACAAGTGTTAAGTGCATGTACATAGCACGCTCGCGACCCACTTCAGTACCTAGTTGGCGAATGGCTTCTAAGAAAGGTTGTGACTCTATGTCACCTACGGTTCCGCCCACTTCTACAATAGCAACATCATGACCTTCAGCACCTTCGATTACGCGGCGTTTAATTTCGTTGGTAATATGTGGAATAACCTGAATTGTGGCGCCTAAGTAATCGCCGCGACGCTCACGTTTTAGTACTTCTTCGTAAACACGGCCGGTAGTGAAGTTGTTGCGTTTTGTCATACGGGTGCGAATAAAGCGCTCGTAGTGACCAAGATCAAGGTCTGTCTCTGCACCGTCATCGGTAACAAATACTTCACCATGCTGTATAGGGCTCATTGTGCCCGGATCGACGTTGATATAAGGGTCGAGTTTTAACATGGTAACGGTGAGACCGCGAGCTTCAAGAATTGCGGCCAGAGATGCTGCTGCAATACCTTTTCCAAGCGATGAAACTACACCACCAGTGACGAAAATATAATGTGTCATGCGAAACCTAGAACGTTAGGGTTGTATGGTAAATATAGGCCGATTTCAGAAAGAAACCATCTACACTTTGGACGGGGCGATAGTATACGCAAAACCATGTAAACAGACAATCTATTTGCCTACATGATGTGCAAATTTACGCCAGATTTACGCCAAGTTTAGGCTAGTTGTGACCTAAACTTGGCCTTGCGGCTAAGACTGACTTAAGCGCTTTAAGGTGTATATAAGGTCGAGCGCTTGCCGCGGAGAGAGTTCATCGGGAGATATGTTAGCTAGAGCATCGACAGCAGGGTTGGGTTTATCTGGAAACAGCAGTTCTGCTTGGCCTTTTGGCTTTGCCTTTGATGCAGGCTCAGATGTGGCTTTAGATGTGCCTGCTGCCTTATCGGGCGCACTCTCTTCCCCCTGTGTCATGATATGAGAAGATTCGAGCGCGGCGAGCTTTTGGCGAGCGGCTTGAATAACGGTTTTTGGTACGCCGGCTAATTGCGCTACCTGCAGCCCGAAACTTTTGCTTGCTGCACCTTCTGAAACCGTATGCATAAAGCGAATAGTATCTTCAAACTCAACAGCATCTAAATGCACATTGACAACACCTTGCTGTGTATCTGGCAGCTCGGTAAGCTCGAAATAATGAGTCGCAAAAAGGGTATAGGCATTAAGCTGCTTGGCAAGGTAACTTGCGCATGCCCACGCCAGTGAAAGCCCGTCGTAGGTACTCGTACCGCGACCAATTTCGTCCATTAACACCAAGGAGTTTTCTGTAGCGTTGTTTAAAATATTGGCCGTTTCTGTCATTTCAACCATAAAGGTTGAGCGGCCAGAGGCAAGATCATCAGATGCACCAATACGGGTGAAGATACGATCTAATTTCCCTATATGCGCTTGCTGAGCTGGCACGAAACTACCTATGCACGCTAGCAGAGCAATAAGCGCTGTTTGACGCATGTAAGTAGATTTACCACCCATGTTCGGGCCAGTAATTATTAGCATGCGCCGTGAGCTATCTAGCTGAAGCGGATTGGCGATGAATGGTGCTTTCATTACATTTTCTACAACAGGATGACGCCCTTCCTCGTAAGTAAGTGCACACTCGTTACTGAGCCTTGGCCTGTGCCAATCCAAAGCAATTGCCCGTTCGGCGAAACAACACAAAATATCGAGTTTTGCTAGCGCCGCGGCACTGTCTATTAGGTTATTTAAGTGCGGCGTAAACGCATCAAATAGTGCTTCGTACAGCTTTTTCTCAAGTGCAAGCGCCGCGCCTTGACTGCTAAGCACCTTGTCTTCGTGCTCTTTTAATTCTGGGGTAATAAAGCGTTCGGTATTTTTAAGCGTTTGGCGACGGATATACTCCGCTGGTGCATTTGCGCTGTTGGCGCGGCTAATTTCTATAAAAAAGCCATGTACTCGGTTATAGCCCACCTTTAGGGTGGAAATGCCAGTGCGCTCTCTTTCTCGGCGTTCCATTGCATCAAGATAGTCGGTAGCACCCTGAGAGAGGGCTCGCAATTCGTCTAATTCTTCGTTGTAGCCAGGCGCTATTACGCCACCTTCTCGGATAATAACAGGCGGGTTATCAATAATGGCGTGATTAAGCAGTGTTTGCAGCTCGGGATAAGTACCGACGGTTTGACTGATTTGCTTTATTTGCCCCGTTTCGAAGCGCGATAATGCGTCGTGTAAATCGGGCAAGGCGTTAAACGCGTTTTTTAATCTGGCAAAATCACGAGGTCGCGCAGAGCGAAGGGCTAAGCGTGCCATAATACGTTCAATGTCGCCAATGTGTTTTAGGGCACTGCGTATATCATCAGGGTTATCGTCAATAAAGGCTTCTACTGCGTCTAATCGACTCTGAAGCTCATGTTGATCGGTTATAGGAGAGTGAATAACACGTTGCAACATACGGCTACCCATGGCCGTTGTTGTGGTGTCCATCACACTAAAAAGCGTGTTTTCTTGACCGCCTGATAAGTTATGAGTGAGCTCTAAATTACGCCTTGTTGCTGCGTCTAACTGAACGCGGCTGTCTTGCTGTTCGGTTTGAATTTGCCTGATATGGGGAAGGGCGGTTCGCTGGGTGTCCTTTACGTATTGCAACACACAGCCAGCAGCGCCTAATCCTTTGGTTATGCCTTTAAGGCCAAAACCATCAAGGGTCTTGGTCTTAAACTGCAGATTCAGCTGCTCATCTGCGGTATCAATGTCAAACTCCCACTCAGGACGACGTCGTAACCCTTTCCTGTTTTCTATTAGCGATACATGCTCAAATCCCTCTGGGTAGAGTAATTCAGCAGGGTTGACTCGTTGAATCTCGGCGAGCAAGTTCTCATCATTATCGCATTCAAACACCACAAATCGTCCGCTAGTCACATCCAGCGTGGCTAAACCGTAATGTATTGTGTGACCACACACGGCGGCTAATATATTATCTCGGCGCTCTTCTAGAAGCGCTTCGTCGGTGACAGTGCCAGGTGTGATAATACGCTGAACTTGGCGCTCCACTGGGCCTTTGCTTGTTGCGGGGTCGCCTATCTGTTCACAAATTGCCACCGATTCACCCATTTTAACTAATCGGGACAAATAGCTTTCTACCGCGTGATAAGGTACGCCAGCCATTGGGATGGGATCGCCCCCAGACTTGCCCCGAGCCGTCAATGATATATCGAGAAGGTCTGCAGCTTTTTTGGCATCATCAAAAAACAATTCGTAAAAATCGCCCATGCGATAGAACAAGAGAATATTCGGATGCTGCGCCTTAATCGTAAGGTACTGGCGCATCATAGGAGTATGTGATTCCAAAAAAACGGCCTCGATAGATAGGTTTATGGTGTTAGTGCGTATGGTAACAAATAAATGATAAACTCTGTGCAACAAAAAGCACTGAAGGTAGATTGATATGACCACACCATTTTCAACGGTTTCTAAGCCGAACGCCATACCCTTAATGCTTGATAGTGCGTTAAGTACCCAAGTAATGGCCATTGGTGATGTGTTACGCCAAAAAGGGTGGACAGCATCTACTGCTGAATCGTGTACCGGCGGCGGTATTGCTTTTGCGTTTACCAGCGTTGCAGGCAGTTCAGATTGGTTTAATCAGTCTTGGGTAACCTATTCTAACAAGGCTAAAACACAGGAACTGTCCGTAAACACTGAAACCCTTGAAGTACACGGGGCTGTATCGCAGCAGACGGTAACTGAGATGGCGCTTGGGGTGCAAAAACGATGCGGAGCAAACGTGGTGGTTACGGTTAGCGGTATTGCTGGGCCTGGTGGCGGTACTGACAGCAAACCTGTAGGTACTGTGTGGTTTGGTTTCATTTGTGGTGATGATGCTTTTCAAGTTAAGCAAGTGTTTAGTGGCAACAGGGATGAAGTACGTGGTGAAGCGGTAGCCTTTGCAATTAACTATGTGCTGAAAGTGCTTAGTACTAGTTAAGCAACACACCTTAGGCCGAGTTGAAAAAAATAATCAAAACACTGGTTGAAACTGTATGCTTGTACAGTATAGAATGCATGCAGAAATTGTTAGGATGTAGAGGTGGTTTGTTTTTCTAGCGTTTTAATATTGACAAACGGTGTTGTCGTAATGGTTTGGTATTTACTGTGGATGAACCCAAGGCAGCCTGAGATAGTTAAGCTGCTGGCTGATAAATAGCTGGGCAAATAAACAGCTGAGCAAATAAACAGCTGGGCAGATAAGCAGCTGAGCAAATAAACAGCTGGGCAGATAAGCAGCTGAGCAGATTAATAACAAAGTAAACGAATAACAGCGCAAACAAGTAGTAAGCAAAGCGAGAATCACAAGCTGTAAGATGTTTTGAAAGTTAAAATATAAGGAACGCAATAAAATATCCTTATATTTTCATTTTTATTCACATTCATGTTCCAACTTTTGTTGATAATAAACGCAATGTGATGCGCAAAAGATAAGCATAGGCATAGTTAAGATGACAGATCAAAATAGAAGCAAAGCGTTAGATGCAGCGCTTTCCCAAATTGAAAAACAATTTGGGAAAGGCTCAATTATGAAGTTGGGCGAAAACAAGACAATGGATGTGGAAACGATTTCTACCGGATCCCTTGGGCTAGACATTGCGCTTGGTGCTGGTGGTTTACCTCTGGGTCGAATTGTTGAAATTTACGGGCCAGAATCGTCAGGGAAAACAACCTTAACGTTAGAAGTTATTGCCGAAGCGCAGCGCCAAGGCAAGACCTGTGCGTTCGTGGATGCGGAACACGCGCTAGACCCTATTTACGCTGAAAAACTTGGCGTTAACATTAACGAGTTATTAGTATCGCAACCTGATACGGGCGAGCAAGCGCTTGAAATTTGTGACATGTTGACACGCTCTGGTGCGGTTGACGTTATTGTTGTCGACTCCGTGGCGGCGCTAACACCGCGTGCTGAAATCGAAGGTGATATCGGTGATTCACACGTTGGTCTTGCCGCGAGAATGATGTCTCAAAGTATGCGTAAAATTACGGGTAATTTGAAGCGCTCGAATACAATGATGATTTTCATCAACCAAATTCGTATGAAAATTGGTGTAATGTTCGGAAGCCCTGAAACTACAACAGGTGGTAACGCACTTAAATTCTATGCGTCTGTACGCTTGGACATTAGAAGAATTGGTTCAGTAAAAGAAGGCGATGAGGTTGTTGGTAACGAAACTCGCGTTAAAGTGGTTAAGAACAAAATTGCGCCTCCATTTAAACAGGCTGAATTTATTATTCGATATGGCGAAGGTATTTCTAAGCATGGCGAGTTAATCGACCTAGGCGTTAAGCATAAGCTCATTGATAAAGCCGGAGCATGGTATAGCTATAACACTGATCGCATAGGCCAAGGTAAAGCAAACAGTATGCAATTTTTGAAAGACAATCCTACGGTATCGAATGAGATAGAAGCTAAGCTACGAGAGATGCTACTGCCGAGCAAGCTTGCTGAAGACAAAGACAAAGATAAAGACAAAAATGTGAGCGAAGAATTTTAAACAGATTTAGTAGTAGCCGCCTATCAGCATACCGTTGGCTACTGTAAAAAACTAAAAAAAGTAGTTTAATAACCGCCGTAATGGCGGTTTTTTGTGTCTGCACGGTGGTTAACGGCGCGATTTAAACGTTGAGTTGCCACTGAGTAAAAATATTTACTAACATTTTTAGTCGGCATAATCCTTGTGAAAAGTGAGAATAAGAGGAATGCTGTAATTAATCACAAAAAAAGACTATGAGCTGTGAACGTGTGTCGATAGCGTAGGTCTGCGCAAACTTACCTATTTAAAATAGAAAACACGAAGAATTTGGGTGTGCTTGTTGTAAGGACGACAGGACTTTACTGGTTAGCGAATACGTGAATTGTTGAAGCTAACCGTTTACTAACAAAAGAGAAGAGGGAAGTTCCATGATTGAAATTACCGGTCTCGCTAAACGCTTTGAGGTTGAAAACCCAAAAAAGCTTAGCGAACAAGAGAAAAAAGATCCGCGCTTAAAAGGGCGTTATTTTCAATCTGTAAGAGAGGTGTCATTTACATGCCAAAGTGGTGAGGTTCTTGGCTTGTTAGGTCCAAACGGTGCAGGTAAAACCACAACACTTCGCATGTTGTCTACTGCACTTCGTCCTGATAGTGGTAGCGTATTTATAGATGGGCAAGACATATTGGCTAACCCGAATATTGCCCGCAAGAAAATCGGTTTTCTATCGAGTTCTACTGGTCTGTATGGGCGACTCACTGGTCGAGAAAATATCAGTTACTTCGGCGAACTGCATGGATTATCGAAAAATACGATTAATGCTCGTATTGAAGAAATGGCAGACTTACTTGATATGCAGAGCTTCTTAGAGCGACGAGCCGAAAATTTTTCATCTGGGATGAAGCAGAAAGTATCAATAGCGAGAGCGGTTATTCACGAGCCTTCACTTGTTGTGCTCGATGAGCCCACCACGGGTTTAGATATTATGGCTACCAGCACCGTAATGGAATTTATCCAGCGATTAAAAGATAAAGGCACCCCCGTTATTTTCTCTACTCACCATTTGGATGAAGTGCAAACGCTGTGTGACAAAGTCACTGTCATCAATCAAGGTGAAACGGTATTTAATGACTCATTAGCGGCGTTCAGTGCACTGTCTGATGGCCAAATGCACAAGAGTTTCCTTAAAACACTAGAAACAGAATCACAGGAGAAGAGCAATGTGGTTAATCTTTAAAAAGGAGTTTAAAGAGTTATTGCGGGATAGAAAAACTATCATCTTTATGATCTTGTTACCGCTATTACTGTTCCCCGCGATCTTTGGTGTGGGCATTTTCTTTATGAGTAATGCCGCTGAAAAGGCAGAAAACGAAATTTTAAAATATGCCATTGTTGGTGAAGCTTATGCGCCAGATATTGTTGAGTCGTTCAGTCAAGCTTCGGATAAGTTTGAGCAAGTCGCTATTGACGGCACCGCTACCGATAAACAAGGCTACGCAACGCTGATTAAAAACGAAACCTTAGATTTCGTGCTAGTAATACCTGAAACCTTTAACCCTGACATTTTGATATCAGGACAGCATAAAATTGCGCTTTATCTTAATGATGCTGGGCTCAATAAGGTGTATGGACGGGTAGCTGAAATTATCGATGTCTATATGGATGAGTACCAGCTTTCCGCATTTACGCAGTTAGGTTTAAATGAATCTCAGCAGGAGGCGCTGCTAAAACCCATTTCAATTGAAAAGCAAAATATTGCTGATGATAGAGAAGTGTGGGGGGAGCGTATTGGCGGCTTCCTTCCGTATTTCATTTTCATACTGTGCTTACAAGGTGCAATGGCACCGGCCGCTGATTTGGGAGCAGGGGAAAAAGAAAGAGGTACACTGGAAACATTACTCATCTCACCAATGGACAGGTACAAACTTGTATTGGGTAAATTCTTTACGGTAAGCGCCGCGGGGATCATCACTGCCCTTATCACCGTATCGTCCATGGCGCTGTGGGGAATAGTGTTATCGCAAGGTATGGCCATCGAATTTGTCGTCGAAGTGATGTCTATGATTGGCATTGTGGATTTTGTACTGATATTTCTTATGTTGGTGCCTGTGGTGGCAGTATTCGCAGCTATTTTGCTATCTCTTTCTATCTACGCGCGCTCATTCAAAGAAGCACAAAGCTATATGGGTTCGTTAATTATGGTGGTTATCTTTCCTGTACTGATTGCCATGATGCCCGGTGTAGAACTAAAAGGTGCGTGGGTGTGGGTACCATTAACTAACGTAGCTCTTGCGATGAAGGAATTGTTTAAGGGTACTATGGATTACTTTGCGCTGTTCGGTATTTTTACTTCCACAGCCGTTATAGCAATAGGCCTTATCATGTTCTGTATTCATTGGTTCAACAAAGAAAAAGTACTATTTAGATAGCCAATGTACTGGTATAAGCGAGAGCGCCCCGTGTGGATGGAAGGTGGTTAATCCTACCAGCCACACGGGGCGCTTTTTTTATGGCGTGGAATATTTTCGAAGTCTATATATTCGGTCAACACAAAGGGGAAGTTTCATACCTCAAAATCGATTCGTTTGATAATACCTTCCCAGCCCGGTGGGATCTTTCCTTGAAGAACGTATGAGTAGGCAAGCAGCTCTGCGATAACAAAATACAAGGACTCTGGGATATCTTGGCCTACATCAAGTGTGGCAAGGACTTCACTTAAATAAGGGTCTTCATGAATTAGTATTCCTGTTTCTTCTGCCATAGCGATGATGGCCTCAGCAAGGTCGCCATATCCCTTTGCCACCACTGTGGGCGTATTCTTTTTGTCGCCTCCTTCGTATTTGAGGCCTATGGCACGTTTAGCCTTGTTTTGCTTATCTGAACTCATCGCAATAACTCATTTACCATTTTTACGCTTATCTTGAACAAACGTGACCCAACAGAGCGTTTCAACGGGGAACGCTAAAAAGAGAAGCTATCAAAAAAAGCATTCAAAACACCATTCACACTTTGGTCTCAAAAATATGATGTGGACGGCTATTGAGTGTGTCCGGTATATGGCCGCGTTGAAAACTCGAATTTTCAACATGAAGCCCCAGCCCTTCTAATCGTTTGGTTAAATACGGCAGTGTATCTGCAATCCTTGCCAGAATAACGTCATTTGACGCATACAAGTCGAGGGTTATTGACTCTTTATCTATTTTTGATTTAGCAAGTACCTGCCCGGTATCGCCAATATCCAATTTCATAGTGACGTTCCATAGCCCCCGCTGCGCACTATTTTCTTGTTGTTGATGCTGTTTATGCTTTTCTCGATAAATGAGCAGTTCCGGTGGCGTGCTGTGTTGAGACAGCGTGGGCAGCACGTAATAAAAAGCATCTTGACCTTGAATACGTGAATCTGCTTGAGTCACTTTGCTTTGCTGATGATTGGCAAGCAATGTTTTTAATTGAGCTAACAGCTGCTGACGGCCATCTAACTGGTTTACATCTTGGCTAACTCTGCTTGGCTGAGTGTTACTTCCCACGCTTGCTAAGGTTTTGGAGATAATAGAGTCAGGTGAATCTATTTGCGACTTCAGACTGGGCTGTCGCTGCAGGGCTCTTCCCGCTAGTGCGAGTTGAACAAGGGCAACAAGTCCTTGTACAAAACTCGATACCGCAACAGGAGAGGTGAGCGTTGATGGCGTTGCCAAAAGTGCTGGGCTGTTTAGCAGCGTTTGAATACGCTGAGGCAATGACGAGTCAGACCCTGACGTACCCGTCTTTAAATTAGCGTCTTTAACCTCTTTGTCCTTTCCAGTACCGTCAGTAGATTTTACGTCAGACTCGGCTAAAGCACTTGTCATTTCTTTGACTAGCGCGTTTCGTTCACTAGCACTTATTTGCTGCTTGCTGGTGTTATTTGAGAGTTGCTGCAATAGATTATTAAACAGCTCCACCGAAGCGCTTTTTGCTTCAGCTTTTATCATTTGAGCAATGGCTCCCAGTGTGGGCTTTGTTGCGTTTGCTTCTTTGATCAATTGGCTGTTCGCTGTGTTTTCCACCGCATTTGCGACCTGAGTAGAAGGTGCCTTTTGTGCAGGCAATCCCTGCGTTGTTTCAAGCTGTGGCTTGTTTAGCGCCGAAGGCGAAGCCGAGCGAACATCTATGCTTTTTAGTTGCTGTATAAGTTTGGACAGTGCAGATGACGCATCTTGTTGCGCTATGGAATTACCTTGTACTTGCCCAAGAGCGCTAGTGTTCGGTCTATTCTCTACAATGGACACTAGGGCTGTAAGGGCACTCGCGGTGCTGCCAGTCTGATTTAATAAAACACGGGAGAGTGAGCGAATGGCGTTATGTACATCACTGCCGCTAAGGGACTCGGGTGAAGTGTTAATACTGGCACTGTGAGCATGATTAACACTATGAGAGCTATGTAATGACGCATTAGGTGCTAGCCGTGAACTTGCCCCTTTTCCAGCTTTTAATATTTCAATGCCAGTAAGTTGAGATATCGGCAGGCTTTTAACATCTACATTACGCAGCTGCCCTGTGCTCAATACAGGCAATATGTCCTTGACTAAAAGTGAAGCTGAAGCCGGTAGTGAAAATGTGGTTAGCACGCTATTTTTTGTAGTGTGAACGTTTAGTGTCGCGCTTGCTGCGTCCTTTGTATTTAAGGAAAGTAGACTTACGGCTTTTAAGGTGTTGTTGCCAAAACTTGAGGTAGAGAGCGACGCCGAGCCAGGGAGAAACTGCTTTAACGCTGAAGGAATACCGCGCTCTTGAGATATCGCCACACCGCCTTGTTTAAGTGCCTGCTCAATAAGTTGGTATTGCGATTTTGCACTTATATTTCCTAATGATAGGGAGTCTAAGTTTGTGCGCTGCTGTGCAGAGCCTTTGCCCGTTAACTCGTTGGCAATATTACTTAAACTAGTGTGTAGTGTTAGCGCAATATTCCCACTTTGCGTTCTGTTAAGGCTTATGGAAACGCCTTTGCCAATAAGGTTTTGAAGTGATGCCATTGACTTAGCGTCTAATTGCGCCAAGGGCAAGTGAATTGATTTACCCCCCTCTAAACCAAGGGTTACTTCTTTACTGGTAACAGAATGGATTTGTGCCCTAAGCGATACGGCCGCTCCTTCAGCGTTCTTTAAAGCTTCTGCGATTGCTTTAAACAGTTGACCTTGCTTATCTAAAGGAATACTCGTGCTCTGTGATGTCACCTCTACAGACGTCAATGCAGCGTGTACTGCGCTGTTTATTCCAGAAGCCGTCGCTCCAGAGCTATTTACTCCAAAAGCACTTGTCCCAGAGCCGAGGGATATGAGTTGAGGCTGCTGTATTCCTTGGCGAGAAACAGTATCGGGGACACGTAAATTCGCTTTTAACTGGGGAGTGCTTAGGGCCAAAACATTATCTGGAAGCCGAGCAACAACTACCTTAGCGGCGTTATCAATTGCTACCGCCCGTGATAGCTGATTGCCCCGGGATTGATTCATAGCGCCTTGTTGAGTAGGTGCCTGGCCTGTATCAGCGGAGACAGGACTGGTATTTTGACTGCCAGCACCGCTCGCAGCGCCGGATTGCCCTGTAGATTGTGCTGTTGTATTCAGTACACTCGCGAGAATATTGGAAAGTTGCGACGTCATGTGAATGGTATCGGCCTTAGCATGTTTTTCCTTAGCTGAGTAATTGATAAAGGCACAATCGATTATTATAGTAAAGCAGGTTAAAAGCCGCCTGTTAAACCAGTTATTAGCTCACCGATTAATTCGCTAACTCACTCATTTTTTGAAAGGCATATGAACAACCCAGTTAATGTTGTAGATAGCGTGGGATGGAAACAATAAATCGTAACTAAAAAAGACAAGAAAACTGTTGAAGTAAATCATATTTAATTGATATTCGCGACTGCGAAAATGCCATCCTGTGATAAACTAGCGTCAATTTTTAGAGTTAGTAATTCGTACAGAAGGTAGACGTCGTAGTGCTAAAAGCGTGTGAACTAACATGCGTAAAAAGAGACAGGGTCTTATTCGAAAATGTTTCATTGGCGGTCAATGCCGGTGAGCTTCTGTATGTCCGTGGGCCTAACGGAGCGGGTAAAACCAGCTTACTTCGAATTCTCACCGGGCTAAGCACGCCTGAATCTGGCACCGTATTGTTTAACGGACAGGATATTGCAGATTCTTCGTTATCGTATTTGTCGACGTTGTTATACCTAGGTCACAAGAGCGGAACCAACGGCAGCTTATCTGCATTGGATAACTTAACGTTTTGGCTAGCTCAACATCAAGTGAAATGCGAAGAAAGCCAACTTTTCGATGCATTAATGCGGATAGGGCTAGTTGGTCTTGAAGACGTACCAGTACGGTTCTTGTCGGCCGGTCAGCAGCGAAGAGTAGCCCTAGCCCGTTTGTGGTTAAAACCTGCTGACGTATGGATCCTCGATGAGCCTTTTACCGCATTAGATGTTAAAGGCATAGCGTTGCTCGAGGGGCAAATGAAATCTCATGTTGAGCGTGGGGGAATTGTCATAACTACCTCTCATCAGCCGCTATCTGAAGCTGCAGGCGCGCACAGCGTATTTGATTTGGAGTATCGGTTTTAATGTCGCTGTATCAGGGAGTCTTTAAACGAGATGTTCACATTGCGTTTAAACAGAAGGCTGAACTACTTCAACCGCTGATGTTTTTGCTGATGGTCGTTACCATGTTCCCATTGGGTGTCAGCCCGTCTCCTGACACCTTGCAACGCATTGGTCCTGGGGTGCTGTGGATTGCGGCAATCCTGTCATCATTGATGGCCATGGATCGAATGTTTAGAGACGATTTTCAAGACGGCACCATGGAGCAGTACGTGCTCTCAGGTAGGTCTCTTGCAGGGATTAGTGCTGTGAAGGTGTGCGTGCACTGGCTGGTGAGTTTTATTCCCATGCTCGTGCTGTCACCGCTATTAGCCATGTTTTTAAATTTAACGTTTGATATGTACGTGGCGCTATTAGCAACGTTGCTTCTAGGTACGCCTCTACTGTCGTTAATTGGTGCAATTGCAGTAGGGTTAACGGTAGGGTTACAGAAAGGTGGTGTGTTGTTAGCATTGCTGCTAATCCCTGTTTTTATTCCGTTACTCATTTTTGCCACGTCAGCTGTGGATTCTGCCGCACTTCAATTACCTTATTATCCGCAACTTGCTATTATCGCGGCCATGCTGCTGCTGGCACTAGCAATAGCACCTTTTGCGATAGCGTATTCTTTAAGAGTGAGTCAGAACTAATGTGGAAGTGGTTACATCCTTACGCAAAAACAGAGCGAGCTTATCAGCTTTGCGTAACGTTACAGCCTTGGCTTTGGTCAGGCGCAGGCATTGCTTTGTTTGTTGGCACGCTATGGGGGCTTGCGTTTGCGCCACAGGATTATCAACAGGGTGATTCATTTCGTATTATTTATATTCACGTGCCAAGCGCCATATTGTCTATGGGCACTTACATAGCTATGGCGGTAGCGGCACTTGTCGGTATGGTATGGCAGTGGCGCACGGCTTATATGAGCATGATTGCCATGGCGCCTGTTGGCGCTGTAATGACATTTATTGCCCTGTTCACCGGTGCTGCATGGGGTAAGCCTATGTGGGGCGCGTGGTGGGTTTGGGACGCACGGTTGACCTCAGAGCTTATTTTGTTGTTTTTATATTTTGGTGTCATTGCGCTTTACGGTGCATTTGAAGATAAACAGCAAGCGGGTAAAGCCGCAGGGGTTATGGCGCTAGTAGGGGTAGTGAATATTCCTATTATTCATTACTCAGTTGAGTGGTGGAACACCCTTCATCAAGGCGCCACAATTAGCAAATTTGACAACCCTTCAATAGCACCTGAAATGCTTTGGCCGCTACTAATTAACCTACTTGGTTTTGCATTTTTTATAGGTGCAGTAACCACAGTTCGCTTACGCAATGAAATTGTGCTGCGAGAAATGCATCGTCCTTGGGTGCAAGCGCTTGCGACACAACAGGTAAAAGGGGCTCAGTAGTATGCAATTTGAATCGTTGACAGACTTTTTTGCGATGGGCGGGTATGCCTTTTACGTATGGATATCGTTTTTTGTCACGTTTGGCAGCATGGCCATCATAGCAATACAAAGTTATGTAAAGCAAAAAACGCTGCTGTCTACAACGCTAAAAGAACAAGAGCGAAGAGCCCGAATTAAGCGTGCCCAGCAGAGCGTTTAAATTGGGCGCTTAAAATTAGCTCGCTGTATTAGGCGTGCTATCAACAAGACACATTTTTCAATTTTCCAAATATCGAAGTGAGATAGTTGCATGAACCCAAGACGAAAGCAGCGTTTAACGGTAGTGGCTTTAATCGGCCTTCTAGTTGCTAGTGCAATTGGACTGATGCTCTATGCATTAAACGACAGCATTGATTTATTTTATACGCCAAGCGAAATCATTGAGGGTAAAAATGGACTAAAGCCACAGGTAGGACAGCGTTTGCGTATTGGCGGAATGGTGGTGCCAGGAACGGTAAGCCGCGACCCAGATAGTTTAGCGGTCAGTTTCGACCTTGTAGATACAGGCCCTGCTGTCACGGTGACTTTTACCGGTATTTTACCGGATTTATTTCGCGAGGGTCAGGGCATAGTGGCTACGGGCGTATTAACAGACTCAAGACAGATAAATGCTCAGGAAGTACTGGCAAAACACGATGAAGAGTATATGCCGCCTGAATTGGCAGAAAAAATGAAGGGTATAAAACACGTTAAGCCGGAAAATAAATCCGGTTACGGTTCTTCAGACGCCAGCTCTTATAACGACAAATCCTATGACGCTAGCTCTTATGAGAAAAGCACGTACGAAAGCGGTGTATCGGGCAATAAGCCCTCAAAGGCAGATTCAACCACGAGCATGAATGAGGGGCAGTAAGTTATGATACCTGAAATTGGTAATATAGCGCTCACACTGGCGTTAGTGCTATCCATTTTGTTGGCGGTATATCCGCTTTGGGGCGCCCACCGTCAACATGAAACGTTAATGGCAACGGCGAAGCCGTTAGCGATTGGCCTATTTATTTTTACGCTCATTGCGTATGTTTGCCTCACATACGCTTTTGTTACCGATGACTTTAGCGTTGAATACGTTGCCCAACACTCGAACAGCAAACTGCCTATCTACTATAAAATCACCGCAGTATGGGGTGGTCATGAAGGCTCGTTTTTACTGTGGGTATTGATGCTGTCGCTATGGACAGTTGCAGTTGCTATTTTTAGCCGAGGGATCCCCCTTGCTATGGTAGCTCGAGTCCTATCGGTGCTGGGAATGATCGGTATCGGTTTCTACTTGTTTATGCTGCTAACGTCAAACCCGTTCAACAGCATGCTGCCGTTCTTTCCTGTTGATGGGCGAGATCTCAATCCACTGCTGCAAGATTTTGGCATGATTATCCATCCTCCCATGCTGTACATGGGATATGTAGGTTTTTCTGTTGCATTTGCATTTGCAATTTCAGCGCTTATTTCTGGACAACTCGACTCGACGTGGGCCCGCTGGTCTCGTCCTTGGGTAATTGCTGCCTGGGCATTTCTCACCGTTGGCATTGCACTGGGTAGCTGGTGGGCATACTACGAGCTTGGCTGGGGCGGCTGGTGGTTTTGGGACCCAGTAGAAAATGCGTCCTTCATGCCATGGCTTGTGGGCACTGCGTTAATGCATTCCCTTGCGGTAACTGAAAAGCGTAAAGCCTTTAAATCTTGGACCGTTTTATTGGCCATTGCTGCATTTAGCATGAGTTTACTTGGTACCTTTTTGGTTCGCTCTGGCGTTATTGTGTCTGTGCATTCCTTTGCAAGCGATCCTACCCGAGGTTTATTTATTCTCGGTATTCTTATTGTACTCAGTGGTTTTGGTTTACTGCTTTACGCAATGCGTGCTGCGTCACTGAAAAGCCCAGGCAGGTATCAAGCTTTCTCACGTGAAGTGTTACTGATGGGAAACAACGTATTCCTCTGTGCTGCAACGCTAGTGGTGCTGCTAGGGACCCTATTCCCACTTGTGCATAAAGAGTTGGGGTTGGGCAGTATTTCGGTGGGTGCACCGTTTTTCAATCAGATGTTTACGCTGCTTATCGTTCCTTTTGTGCTTATTCTTGGCCTTGGGCCGCTTACCCGTTGGAAGCATCAAAAAGCCAGCGAGCTTAAAAAACAGTTGCTTATAGCGCTGGGCATTGCGCTAAGTGCAGGCATACTTGTGAACTTCGCCTACGACACGCCAAGCTACATGGGTGTGCTTGGTATGGTACTGGTGTTTTGGATTTTGGTGATGACGGTGCAAGAAGTTATTCAGCGGGTATCCTCAATGCCGGGTGACATGAGCACAGTGACATCGCTGAGAAAACTGACGCCTAGCCACTGGGGTATGGTGCTAGGTCATGTTGGTTTTGCTATTTCAATTATTGGTATCACTCTAGTGTCTAATTATGAGCTAGAGCGTGATATTCGTATGGATGTTGGCGAGACAGTCAGTTTAGGTGGTTATGACTTTACTTTTACCGATGTAAAGCGCGCCGACGGACCAAATTATAATGCCGACGCAGGCATTTTTGATGTGTATAAAAACGGCGAGAAGGTCGTTAGGCTGGAGCCTGAAAAGCGTCTTTACACCGTGCAGCGTATGCCGATGACCGAGGCTGCAATTCACTCTACAGTTACACGTGATGTGTTCATCGCCATGGGCGAGCCATTAGATAATGGGGCTTGGGCAATACGGATATACATTAAACCGTTTGTTATCTGGCTATGGGCTGGTGCCGTAGTAATGGCGCTGGGCGGCGTACTGTCAATTAGTGACAAGCGCTATCGAATTGCAAAAGTGAAGAAAGTAAAAGCGGTATTGAGTAGAAGCACGACTAATAAACCTGAAGGGAATGCAATATGAAGAATGCGCGTTTAGTCGTCATTCCACTGGTATTATTTTTACTGCTGGTTGTCTTTTTATTCAAAGGGCTGTTTTCAGACCCTCGAGAGCTAGATTCTCAGGTGAAGGATAAAGTACTGCCAGCGTTCTCACTACCAGATCTTATGCAACCAGACATAACTTATACCCCAGAAAGTTTAAAAGGACAGGTGACGCTACTAAACGTGTGGGGCGTATGGTGCGTAACGTGTGCGGTTGAAATGCCTTATTTGACTGAGCTGAAAAATGAGAAAGGCGTTCATATTGTCGGTCTCTATTTTGACCAAGATTTAGATCCAGATTTTGGCACTAAGACTCTCAATAGAGTGCAACAAGAAGTGACATCCATGTTGAGCCGATACGGCAATCCGTATGCGTTTAATATTTTTGATGTGTATCGCGATACATCATTAGATTTGGGTGTTACTGGCGCACCAGAGCATTTTGTTATTGATGCCCAGGGCGTTATCCGAATGCACCATATTGGTGACATTAATGAGCGGGTTTGGAAAAACAAAGTAGGTCCACTGTACAATCGGTTAGTGGCAGATTCATCGACAGGCAAGTTTGATAGTAATAGTGATAAGACAAGTACTAGTACCAGCGAAAACGCTAAAACTATTAGCGCGGAGGTAAAGTAATGCGCCAATGTATAACGTCGTTGCTCATTGCCTTGAGGTTAAGACCCTTCATATCAAGCGCTTTAATGATAAGCGCGCTGGCTTTTGCTAGTACCCTCTATGCAGCAGAGGACAACTTTTCATTTGAAACACCAGAGCAACGGGCGGCGTTTTTAACGTTGACTGCGGAACTGCGCTGCCCTATGTGTCAGAATCAAAACATAGCGGATAGTGACGCTATGATCGCTCATGATATGCGCCGCAAGGTATATACCCTTCTTAAACAGGGCAAAACTGAAGCACAAGTTATTGATTATATGAAAACGCGTTACGGGGACTTTGTTCACTATCAGCCACCAGTGACAATCGCGACCATGTGGCTGTGGGCTGTGCCGGTGTTGTTTGTTTTTATCGCATTACTATTTATCGTTAGGCGTAAGTCAGCCTCTCCGCCTGAGGACATGGCAGCAAAATTAGCCAAAGCCGATGCAATGTTGGAGCAAGATAAAGAATGAGTTGGTCTGAGTTTTATTTAATTGTTTCTGGGCTTATTACCCTCGTTCTTTTAATTATCGCATTTCCGTTTTTACGCAATAAAAATCATGCAAAACGGGATAGTCTGAGCAATACGCAAATTATTAGACAGCGCCTGATAGAGTTGGAGCGCGAAGTAAAAGAAGGGCTAATTAGCGAAATAGACAAACGCCAAGCGGTGGACGAGTTAAAAATTGCCCTTGTTGACGAAAGTGCTTTTACAGCAAAGAAAACCGGTACCGCGCCTCTTGTGCTGATTGTGGGCGGGTTAATGGCGCTTATTTGCGGCGCCGTGGTTTATTCTCAAGTGAATCAAATGAGCCAAGTTAAGCGCTCAACCGATGCTATTGCTGCGCTACCTCAATTGAGTCAGCAACTTGCGAACGGCAATGCGAACAGTCTGACTCAGCAGGATATTGCTGATTTAGCCCTCGCTATTCGTCAGCGCCTTCGCGACGACCCGAGTGACGATACTGGGTGGATGTATTTAGGGCGTTTAATGCTAAGCATAGGACAAGAAGTGCAGGCGATAGAGGCTATCGATAGAGCTACCGTTTTGGCTCCTGCCAACAGTGGTCACAAAATTACGCTTGCGCAGGCGTTGATGACCACCGGTGATGTAAATAACCTTCAAAGGGCACAGGGTATATTAAACGGCTTGTTAGCTGAGGCTCCAGATAACGACAATCTTGCTTTAATGATGGCCGTGGTTTCTGCACAAGTAGGTGATTTAACGCAGACTAAACGTTATTATGCCCAAGTAAAAGACAAGCTTCCCAATGGTAGTGATATGCAGCAACGATTAACATCCCGTATTGCTGAGCTTGAGGGGAGAGCAAGAGATGTGGCTCAGCTGACCAGCAGCACTAGTGGTGGCATTGATGGTAGCATTGATGATGGCACTGGCAGGGACATACTGGCGCCAGTTGAAGCAAACAATGATTCAACCACTGCATTATCAGAGTCATCACATGTTAAAACTGGCTTTATTATCAAGGTAGAATTGTCCGAAGAGGCGAAGGTAAAAGCGCCCAAAGAGGGCTTTCTTATCGTATTTGCACAAGATGCGCTATCTGAAAATAGAATGCCTGCGGCGGTAGTAAAAATACCCATTGGTGCTATGCCTGCGGCGGTGACTCTTAGCAATAAAAACGCGATGATGCCGCAATACAATCTAAGCTCGCTTTCTGACATCACGATCACAGCAAGGCTGTCTAACGATGGCGATGTTTCTATTTCATCAGGCGAGTGGCAGGGCAGTACCTCAGCGCAGGTTAAACAAGGGCAAATGCCTGAGTTAACCGTCATCATAAATAAGGAATTGTAATAATGGATATAACCAGGCAACTGGTCGCTGGCGCTTTGGTCATAAGCAGCCTACTTGGTGGATGTGCGACAAATAATGCATCCCAACAAACTTCTGAGGTTTCGACAACCAGCACGCAGGTAGATTCATCAGACCCAAGAGACCCTCTTGAACCAGTAAATCGCTTAATGTGGGATTTCAACTGGGAAGTACTTGACGCTTATTTTGTGCGCCCTCTTACCGTTGGTTACGTGACAGTAATGCCTCAGTTCGCAAGGACTGGGCTACTAAATGCCTCGCGTAATTTACAAGAACCGGCAAACTTTATGAATAATGTGTTTCAAGGGAAGGTAGATGATGGCTTAGATAGCTTGGCCCGTTTCCTATTAAACTCTACCATTGGTTTATTCGGTACTATCGATGTTGCTGAGAGCATAGGTATCTCTCGCAAAGATGAGGAGTTTGGCGAAACGTTAGGCGTATGGGGTGTTGATACAGGGCCTTTTATGATGCTGCCGGTGTTGGGACCTAACGACCCGAGAAGTTTCGCCGGTCAATTTGTTGATGGCACGGTATACCCTATGGCGGTTATTGCCAGCAATTTTTTTATTGCTCGCTATGTGGTGTCTCTTGTCGAGACTCGAGCACAAGTAATGGCGCAAGAAGCGCAGCTAGAGCAATCAGTGGACGATTATGCGTTTGTTAAAAACGCCTATTTCGAAAACTTAGCCTTCCGTGTTACCGACGGTAAGAGTGGCGATAAGGCGATTGGTGAAGAACAGTTAGATGATTTTGCTGACTTTGAAGCTATGTTGGAAGACGCGAGCTTTGACGATTACGAATATGAAGAAGAACAAAGCGAAGAAGACAAGCAAAATGATAAAGTTAAAGCGTCAAAAGGTAGCGACATCATAGATAATTAACGACGTCCAACGCAGAGAGAATACGCTCTAAAACTAGTTCTCAGCTACGTACAGGCTTATAGAGTGCGTTTGAATACTGAGCCTACGCATAAGACTAAGTACGTAAAACTACAGATACAAAGCCGAACATACGTATCGATGAATTAGAGACTAAGAAAAAACCATGCTTAGTGCATGGTTTTTCTATTGGATTTTTACGTTTTAGCCAATTCTTGACTAATTTTTCGGGTAGCCTGTTGGGTTTTGAGACTGCCAATTCCACGTGTCGGCACACATGTCCTCTAATCCTTTATCAGCGTTCCAATTCAACTCTTTTGCCGCCTTTGTAGGGTCAGCATAACAGGCCGCTACATCACCACTTCGTCTCGGTGCAACCTGGTAAGGCACCTTTCTGCCAGAGCCTTTTTCAAATGCGGCTATCATTTCTAACACAGAATAACCCTGACCGGTGCCGAGATTATACTTATCTAATCCCATATTAAGATTGAGTCTGTCTAGCGCTTTCAAGTGGCCATTCGCTAAATCGACAACGTGTATGTAATCTCTAACACCCGTTCCGTCAACGGTGTTGTAGTCATCGCCAAATACGCTAAGCTGCTGAAGTTTCCCTGTGGCAACTTGAGAGATGTATGGCATCAGGTTGTTTGGAATACCGTTAGGATCTTCACCAATTTGGCCAGACTTATGTGCGCCTACTGGATTAAAATACCGCAGCAACACAATGTTCCACTCGCTGTCTGACCCATAAAGGTCGCTAAGCATGTGTTCGACCATGAGTTTTGACATGCCGTAAGGGTTTGTTGGGTGACCTGTAGACATATCTTCACTAAGAGGAAGGGATGCAGGGTCGCCGTATACAGTGGCTGATGAGCTAAACACAATGTTCTTCACATTGTGCTTTTGCATTGCCTTACATAATGTAAGCGTACCATACACATTATTTTCGTAATAAGACAACGGCTTAGCTACTGATTCTCCCACCGCTTTAAGTCCGGCGAAGTGAATCACAGCAAAAATGCTGTGCTCACTAAAAATATCATCTAATACGGCGGTATCACGAATATCACCTTGTACAAAAGTAACTGACTTGCTAGTAAGACCTTCAACGCGTCTTAACGACTCAGGACTGGCATTGCATAAGTTATCGAGTACAACAACGCCGTAGTCTTGTTCGAGAAGCTGCAGAACGGTGTGGCTACCGATGTAACCCGCACCACCAGTAACTAAGATGGTTTTCATTCATTTTCCTTGCTTGACGGTTGCGCTATATATTTAGCACATAGGGAATATTGGATAGGTTTTATCACCAATGGATAAAGTAAAAATACCACAAATGCCCACAGTAGCGATGTCCAATTTGTTGCAGTTTGAAGAATAAAGGCAAAAACAGGCACAATAACGAGAAGCTTTAAGACATTCAGTAGCGTTTTTTCTGGTACGGAAAGCCGTTTTGACGCTTGGTCAAGTAAACGAGCTCGCTCGGCTAGTGGTAAACCCTGCAGCGAAGGGATATTACGTGTAGAAAAATAAAACGTCATCATTCACTCTCAATAAAAAACCGCCGAAATACGACTATTACGGCGGTTATTGTAGGTCAATCTTCTAATAGTTAAAACAGCGTAGAAATAAAACTGTCTTAACGTAGAAACTGGGCTTTAGTGTTTAAGCTTTTTCTTGAATCCCAGCTTTTTCCCAGAAGCGTGATTTAACGCTTAGAAGAGCAATCACAATACCCACTGCAATACTGAACAACGCAATCTGGAGGTAAAGATTCGGCATTTCTTTCACATTCTCTGGGTCAAAGTTACCAGAGAGAAGACCGGCAATAATATTACCGATTGAATAGGTTAAAACAAATACCCCCATCATCTGTCCTGCAAATCGCTTGG
Source organism: Alteromonas ulvae (assembly GCF_048987005.1). Taxonomy (GTDB): domain Bacteria; phylum Pseudomonadota; class Gammaproteobacteria; order Enterobacterales; family Alteromonadaceae; genus Alteromonas. The sequence goes on from NZ_CP185261.1 coordinate 1,058,254, forward strand.
GCGATAGTTTACTCACTGCGCTTAGTGCCACAGGACTTAAGCATAGCTCGCCAACTGTATGTAAAAAGTAAGTAGTCACTAACCACATTGGGGCTACTTTTAAGCCTTGTGCCGCGTACTGTGATGCCATAAACATGACCAAGAACCCCGAAGCCATAATAATAATACCTACGGCACATTTTATGGTGTAAGAGGGGTCAATCATCCGTTTTGCAAGGTTAATCCATAGTGCAGCGAAGAAAGGCGATAATATGATGATAAACAATGAGTTTGACAGCTGGAACCATACAGTGGGTATAGCCGACATACCAAACCAAGAGGTAAGGAACGAGCCATCGCTTAACACACGGTCAGTGTAATTCTGGGCAAACAAATTAAGTGAAGAGCCGGCTTGTTCAAAACCAGACCAAAAACATGCCGAGGCTACACATACTAAGAACAGCGCCCACATGCGTCTCTTTTCGTTTTCTGTTAAGTCGCCTTTAAAATAAATAAAGCCAAAATATAAAAAGAAAATGACAGTAAAGAAGATAGCGACTTTTTGTGCAAGCGCGATCGGCTCAATAACAATGCTACCCATGTGAGCCAAAATAATCACTGCGATGGCTGCGGCAACAACGGCAAGCACACCTGTCCATGCGCGCTTTCTTGCTGCGCCTTGGTAGGCATTAGCAGGGGCAACTGATTCTGCTGATAGCGTGCGACTAGAGAAATAATATTGAATTAAGCCAATTGCCATTCCTATTGCAGCTGCGCCAAAAGCATAGTGCCATCCCCAATTTTGTTGAAGATAACCAGTTACTAAGTACGCAATCAAAGAGCCAATATTAATACCCATATAGTAAAGGGCATAGCCACTGTCGCGGCGACCGTCGTCTTCTCCGTATTGTTGACCAACCATGGCAGAAATATTGGGTTTGAGTAAACCAGTTCCTGATGCAACTAAGATTAAACCAACGAAGAATAGGTTCTGTAAATCGATAGCAAGTACTACGTGGCCTGCAAAAATGATGAGGCCGCCATACCAAACCGCTTGCTTACCGCCGATAAGCCTGTCTGCCAGCCAACCCCCTGGTAGGCCAAGAAAATAAACGGCGCCAGTGTATAAGCCATAAATAGCCCCTGCTGTCGCTACGGTTAATCCAAGACCTTGTGTCTGAAGGCTTGCTGTCATAAAGAGTACGAGCAGGGCGCGCATACCGTAGTAACTCATACGCTCCCACATTTCAGTGAAGAAAAGCGTTCTCAGGCCCCCTGGATGACCAAAAAAACTTGTATCGATAGATGGTTTCATAATTATTTTCTAATTCCACATTGCTTATGGTTGTTATTATAGAGCTCTATATTGTTTGGCTCTTTGATAATGGTCCGAACACGGATGACTTCTTATACTAGAGGTGGCGATAAGACACAAGATTTCACGTACAAACTTCGAAAGCTATCTGTCAACCGACCAAGTATTGAACAGCATTGAACAATACCGGCCGGATGACATTTATCTTTATTTTAAGTGAATGCTATAACTCTCGGATAGTTGCTACTATGATGCGTGCGATGCCGTAAATAAGTAGTAAGGCTACGCCGAAAAGGACGAGATTATACAAAGTAGTGGGGTAGGCGTTGTCATCGGGCAGAGTGGATGACTCCACAGTCACTAAATGTTGTAGTTTTTGATAAGCCTCAACTCGTGCGTTTTCAAGTGTAATTAATGATGATGAGTATGCCTGGATAGCGAGCTGAAGCTGAACTTGCAAATTACTGTATTGGGCCATAAGCTCGCTAACAGAAAGATTTTGTCCCTGCCCTTCGGTGGTGCTGATTTTTTCCTTCTGCTTTTCCACTTCTTTCTGTAACGCACTAATCTCCCTTTTTATATTAATTACTTCTGGTGCCATATTCGACATCATTGTTGCCATGGTACTCAACTCAGCCCTTTTCTGCGCAAGAGTCGCTTCAAGAGAGAAGGCTATTTGTTGGAATGCTGCGCCTTCGGCAGTGGGATCTAACACGTTGTACTTTGACTGAAACCCTAAAATCTCTGTTTTAGCGGTCTGGAGTTTTTGTTCAACAATCTCGTGCTCGCCCTTGGCAAATGCTAGTTTAGATTTAGCTAAGTTGTTGTTGATCGTATTAATAAACTGTTCAGCTTTCGCCACAATAGTTTGGTTTATTATTTGCGCATACTCAGCATTAAAGGCTCGCGTGCGCAATGTGATCACCGACGACGTGGAGTCTACACTCACGTCTACATGGTTTAGATAAAATTGATAAAAGTCTTCTTGTTTATGCTCAGCAGATAACCCACTAAATACGTCCGCTTCGTCAGAGGTATAGTGGTCGCGAAGTTGAATCGTGCTATCTAGATACTTAATCATATCGGAAGACTGGATATAAGCCTCCACTAATGAACTTTCATTACCGCTACCACCCGATACACCAGCGGCCATCAGAAGAGACGATGGGTCAAAACTACTTCCACCGTCACTAGATTTAACAATAAGCTGGCTCTGGCTTTCGTACTGAGGCGCCGCCCATACAACGAGATAAAAGGCATAAAGTACCCAAGGCAGAATAAGTAGGGCGGTTTTATTCTGTTTAAGAAGAGAGTTTAGCTGTGTAAGAGATTTTTCCACGGTGTTAAACCTATTTAAGTGATTTCTTATTGTCCGCATCTTGCGTATATACATCGATGCCTTCTTCAAGATCTTGATAATAAGTGAGCTTTCCGTCATCAATGATGACAGCTGAAGTACAAAACTCTCGGATTTGGTCTAATTCATGGCTCACCATGATGACGCCGGCTTGCTGACTTTTTTCTTTTAGTGATAGCCGCGCTTTTTTACGAAAAAGTGGGTCGCCAACAGAGGTTGCTTCATCGATAAGGTAAATATCAAAATCTATGTTCATGCAGCATGCAAACACCAGCTTTGCTCGCATGCCTGAAGAGTAAGTGCGAACAGGAAGGTCAAAGCGTTTATCTAGTTCGGCAAATTCTTGAACCCGTTCTTCATACTCAGGAAGAGAGCGAACGTTATTAATTCTTCCCACAAAACGCGTGTTTTCACGACCCGTCATTTGTGGGTGTACACCAGTTTGAAGCGCAACCGGCCAAGACATGGCTTTATTCGTAATAACGCGGCCCCTGTCTGGGTATTCACTTTTGGCGAGCATGCGAAACAGCGTAGATTTACCGGCGCCGTTCTTCCCCAAAATAGCCACATTGTCTTCGCTTGGAAAATCAAAATTCAGATTTTTGAAAATGTACTGAGGTCCCATTTTGCTGGGATAGCTTTTGGTTAAATTTTCTATCTTTATCATCTAGACAACACTCTTTTCCATGTAATGTGATACATCGAGAGACTTAGGAATAAAAAAACAACGGTGACTGCTATCAGAAAAATAAGCGATACCCCTTTGTGCCCATAAGATTCAAAGCATGCATAACGTGCTAATTCATTGAAATGCACCAGTGGATTCCAAGTTAGGTAAGGCCAAAATTTTTCTGGTAAGTCCTGTAGGCTGAAGAATACGCAGGAAATAAACATCAGCGGTCGAGTGAGCATTGACTTGATTTTGTCAACTTCAGGTACAAATGCTGCTGCAATGGCAAATATAAGACCGATCGATATTGAAAATACCCATAACAGCAAAAACAAAAATATTAACAGTAACGGGTCATGAATTTCGAACGTCTCTCCCATGAGAAAAAGAGCTAGGGAAAGAAGTAATACAACAACGACTTTGACAGAAAATTCAAGAAACCCAGCTGTTAGTACGGCTGATATAGGCTGTACTTGTCTAAATGCATAAAGCGGTTTGTTTCGGCGCACCGATGTTGACACCGACTGTAAGCACGTCGTTAGAGACTGCAGGCCGACCATTCCTATCATCATAAAGATAAATAAAGGTACCGTGTGAATATCACCACCACTGATAAGGCCGCGTAGAAAAGAAAGCGCAAAAATAAATGCAAAAGGCTCTAAAAAGGCCCAGCCCAACCCAAATTTATCGTTAAACTTACTTTGCAACTCACGAAGGAAAAGCGCAAAGATCACACCTCTCCACGCATAGAGTTGTTCTCTAAACGTTACCATTACTATCTTGTCGCCACATTGGCAGCAACAGCAACTTGAAATACAAGCTGGGTAATATCTTTCACCGCTTGAAGCACCTTGGTATCGATAGCAGGCAGCACAATGATTTGATCGCCAGGCTCTAGCTTGCTCTCGTCACTTGATAGAAAGCCGTCGTCAATACTTGCAAAGGTAACGTTTCCGTTTTTACGCACGATTAAAATGCGCTCGTCTTCGGCTCTCTGTGTAAATCCGCCTGCCCACGCTACATAGTCTTCGGTAGTTGCCTCGGGGTTGTATACGATAGACTGAGGTAGCAGTACCTCACCTCCAACATGGACAAGATCGGTGATTTCTGGGATCACAATAGTGTCGTTCGGTTCAAGGAGAATATTCGCGATGTCACCATTTTCAGAAACTACAACCCTTCCTTGAGGCTCTACCTGTCTAGCCCGAGCAATAAAATCAGCGACCAGCTGTGCTTCTTGAGCGCGGATTGCACCTTCGCCGGTTGAGCTAATTGGTGCAGTATACATGCTGCGCTCGAGGCGCTGTAGGCCTTCTTCTATGATTTCTTTTTGCTTAATTGCCACGCTTTCTCTTAATAAAAAGATATTTTGCGTATCTGATAAGGCGGTGTCGGCTTCGATATGATCTAACACGTCAAGCAAGCGAGTGCCTTTGTCAATCATAACTTGTGAGGCGCCTGAAAAGGCTCCGGCAACATTTATGCGATAGATTTGCGGTTCGTTGTCGGCAACATACTCTACTGTATCTCCAGCTCGTAATGTCAATGTGGCAAATTCATCTATGCTTAGATATCTAGCGTATTGTTTATCACCCCTGACTCCAGCTACTGAAGCATGAGAAGCAAATTCTCCAGGACGAGCAAAGTAGTTAACTGCTTCACCATTTAACTCTTCATTCAAAAACTCAAACGTGAAGCTGTTACGCGCACCTGTTTCAACGGTAATGGTATTGCCAATGGGATGAACTAATATGGTATCGCCGTCTTTGAAAGACAGAGAAGGAAGTTTTCCGTTTCTGAAAAATGAATATAGATCTGCACTTGCTACTACTTTACTGTCTCGTATTACATCAATCTGCCGAAAACTGCCACGTTGAAAATCAACGCCGCCAGCCCTCTTTAAAAAATAGAGTACGCTATCTGAAGCAAGACCCGCATATTGTCCCGGCCTTAATACCGGCCCAGAAACGTAAACTGAAACAGGAGTAGTCGTAAGGAGGTTGACATACACGTTTACATCATTGGTGTAGACTTGTCGAATTTTGCCTGTCACAGTCTGGTTAACTGTTCCTGCTGGTGTATTTGCCACACGTATTGGACCAATGTTTGGAATAAAGATATTGCCTTGATTGTCGACAGTAACCACATCTGAAAAGTTGACCGCTCCCCACAACCAAATTGAAATTTTGTCGCCCGGTGCGACAAGGTAATTGTCATTCATCCCAGAGGTGCGCTCTGATTCAAATCCACCGATGAATAGGTTGGCCGCAAAAGGCGGGTTTTCCATTGCTGTTTGTAGAGGGAATACGGTATCTATGGTGGGCTCACCCGGCAAAGATACGCCATTTCTAGGTTGGGTTGTGAACTGACCTACAGCGCTGCCCGATTGTGTTGCTCCGGGTAGCGTTCGTTGGCTTGAAATATTGAGTGGGGATACCGCAGACGTTCCTGTAGATGAACTGTTTGTTTGCTGTGCTCGCTGCCTGAGCTGTTCAATTTGTTCGGCGCTTTGACTATTTGCGTTAGTACTAAACACTAACAATGTAAGGATAAGCGGTAATGCAACCGTATAATATTGTGTAAGCTTTATCACGTTATGAGCCATCATATGAGTTAAACGCCTTCCATGTTCATGGTTGCGACGAGTGGATTTATCAAAACCCAAACACCCTCTCTTTCGCAGGATGTGAGTTTGCCACGAGTAGTGCTAGTCTGAATGTCTGCATTACTATCGCTCAAAACAAACCTTATGCATTTATTACCAGTGGCGGAAATATACCGCTCTTTTGAATGATAGCGAGCACCGTCAAAGGTTATTGGTATGGAGTCCTTGGTATCAAAAAGCATATTAGCTCTTGGAATATTAACAGTTAATGCAGTGGTACTATTTAGCGAATAAGCTAGAGAAGAGTGAACCAATGGTATGTCAGCTTTTGTAACGGTAGGGTGAGTGGTACAACCTGTTACACCCATCATTACGGTGACAGCAGAAAAAAAATAAGTGATGTGTTTTGACATTCGCTTTCATATCCGTGTAGCAATTTGGCGATAGGATAACATAAGATTTATTAAATGCGTGATTGTGGTTTTGCTCAATGCGACACTCAATGAGCAAAAGCGAACTTAACCGCAACAATTTGTTAGATAATATGCTATTTGCGTGTATGTCGTTAGGCGTTTTTGCGAAAGATAGACCACCATTAACAAATCATTTTGTGTAAATGTTGCATAAAAATTGCATGTCATAGAACTTAAAGAAACAATTAAGCGGTCAGTAGAACTGCATCGTAGGCTTTATGTAGCTAATTTTTAGCGTCGCTTGCGATATGGCTTCACCCGAAAGGAGAGCTAGAAAGATAGCCTCTAGTGAAAAACGTAACAAGTGGCGCAAAAGAGTGACACGTTGACGCCGTAGCGTCAATTAAGCACGGCTCAAGGTAAGCGATGATATCACTGCACTTATTGTATTTTATGTTGCGGAGAAATTAGGTAATTTCGTGGCCTTTGCTTTAAGTGTAGAAAGTGTTGCAATCACGGGGCACGAATACTTTTTTTTAGGTAGGGTAGTTAGTTGAGCAAATGTCTTATATCATTGGTGGGCAATGTTATGCACAATAATGAATCAAGAAAAATTGGTGCACTTCTAGTGCAATTATGGAAAATTTTTTTTACATGGAAATAAAGTTGAAATACCTTCCAACTATTAATACTACTCCAGTCGTGTTTTCGCCAATCGACGGCAGTAAAAGGGAATTGTGTTTTTTATGCTAGCTCATTTGCAGTTTGTACCGCTTTTCACTGCATTTTTTGTCGCGCTCATTTTATTGGTGGTGATGACTCCACTTGCGCATCAATTTGGCTTGGTTGACCAGCCCACAGCGAGAAAACGTCATGCCGGAATAGTGCCTCTGACCGGCGGCGTCGCTATATTTATGGCTGTGCTGGTTGCTAGTGTTGCCACCGACGTATGGATGAAAAACAACCCACTGTTTTTTACTGCCTCAGCCTTTGTTGTTTTGCTTGGTATGCTAGATGATAGATTTGACCTTAGTGCCAAAGGCCGACTCATGTGTCAATTTGGCGTAGCGTCGATCATGGCATGGAGTGCGCAAAATTATATTACCTCATTAGGGAGTATCTTGGGGTCTGAAGAGGTAATGCTCGGTATTGGCGGTTATTTTTTCACTATTGTGTGCGTAGTAGGCGTTATTAATGCCTTTAACATGATTGATGGTATCGATGGCCTTGCCGCTGGAATGAGTTTAGTTATTCTGCTAACCGTGGCTGGTTTTCTCATTGCGTCAGGCAACGGCGTTGCTATCATGGAGCCTCTCATAATTGTTGCTGCAATTGTACCATTTTTGGCATTTAATCTTAGTTGGAAAGGTTTCAAGGGCAATAAAATATTTATGGGCGATTCCGGTAGTATGTTTGTGGGTCTTACCATAGTCTGGTTGCTTGTTGACCATACCCAAGGCGAAGGAGCAGCATTTAGGCCGATTACTGCAGTATGGCTTGTTGGCCTACCTCTTATGGACATGGCTGCTATTATGTATCGCCGTGCTAGAAAAGGGCAATCCATGTTGCGACCTGACAGACAGCACCTGCATAACATCTTTATGCGAGCGGGCTTAAGTAGCAAAAAATCGCTCATTGCAATATTAGCGCTGGGCGCGTGTTTCTGTGCAGTTGGAATACTAGGTGAAGTCTACCAAGTCTCTGAAGCTATTATGTTCTGGGGATTTATGGCGCTGCTTGTGGTGTATAGCTTTGTTATTCAGAATATCTGGAATGTCCTGCGATTTGTAAAGCGATTAACAGCTTAGCCCTCTCACAATTATCAAGTGACCCGTAAATTTGTTGAATATGCAGCAGTGAAATGCATAGAAGCCTGCAACATTTCTCTGTAAGATGCCCTTAAGAGGTGCATAGAGTACGCCTCTTTTTGCATGCACTCGTCACAATCGGTAATTCATATTGAAAAATCAATTTTCTATTCTTTTTAATAATAATCAAAAAAAATATATAGAAACTATCGTTGCAATGGCTGTATATCATGCAGACAACGTAGCATGGTTAGATGAAGCCATAAGCAGTGTTATGACGCAGGATTTTCACGATTTTTTATTTGTAATTGTTATTGATGGTTCAGTTCCTATCGCAATACTGGACACAGTGCTAAATGCTGCAAAGAAGGACAACAGAATTGTTGTTGCACAAAATTCTATGAATAGTGGACTTGCGAGCAGCATGAATTCGGCTGCGGAATTCGGTCTTACCTTAGAGCCTCAATTTTTTGTGCGAATGGACGCTGACGACATATCCGAGCCAAATCGCCTTTCCCGCCAAATATGCTACATGAGAAAACACAGCTATATTGCGGTTTTAGGCACGGGGTTAACTGAGGTTAATGAAAATGGCGATAAAGTTGGAGCGCGAGTTATGCCTGCCTCCCACAAGCAAATAGCAAGAATATTGCCTCGTCGTTGCGCGCTGAATCATCCAACGGTTGTTATTCGATATAACGTTTTTAGAGACGGACACAGATACGACAGCAGTTTGATGAATACTCAAGACTATTTTTTCTGGATAAAGTTAGCCTCTGAAGGTTATGTGTTCAGGAATTTAAAAGACCGTTTATTGAAATTTCGACGAGTGAATAATTTTTATAAACGCCGAGGACTGAGTAAGTCCTTAAACGAATTCAGAGCACGACTATACGCCATTATAAAACTAAAGCAGTTCTCACTGTATAATGTGGCCTATGCCTTTGGTGTGTTGGCATTGCGACTGATGCCAGGTAAGTTAGTGAAGCTGGCTTACAAGTTAGATAGGCACCTGCTCGAAAGGTTTGGTAAGCATTGAGTATTGGTATCGTTGTTATTCTTTACAACCCTGATGTTGAGCATGTAACTCAACTCATTACTGAGTTTGCTGGTGACGACTGGCAGATAGCGCTTATCGATAACTCTCCTCATCCTACTCAGTTAGACTTAACTAGCAACTGCAGTTATTCGCACTACCCGTCTAATCTGGGCATTGCTGAGGCGCAAAATATTGGTTTACGTGCGCTTTTTTCTCAATCAATCGGCTATTGTTTTCTTCTTGACCAAGACAGTAGCTTCTCACCTACTATCGCAGCTTCACTGTATCAACAGTTTATAACGCTTGAGAAAGTGTGTCCTGTTGCTGCTATAGGCCCATCTATTCACTGCCAATTCAGTAATACGGTGCAGGAAGGAGTGATTCAAAAAGGTAAGCAGATTTCGTTAGGGCTGAAAGAAGTGAAACAGATAATAGCCTCCGGTATGCTGATATCTTACGAGGCATTTGAAAAAGTGGGTGAGAAAGAGTCGGCATTGTTTATCGATGGTGTCGATCATGAATGGTGTTGGCGAGCAAAGCGCAAAGGGTTAAAGGTTTATCAATCTCAATTGGTCAGCATGCCACACAGGCAAGGTGATGATAGAATTAAAGTACTTGGAATAACCTTTAAGCAGGGAGCGCCTGTAAGGCTGTACTACCAGCTGAGAAATGTGCTTATCTTAAGTCGCCGACGCTATGTCCCTTTTTATTGGAAATGCCGTCATCTTTTCGCAATACCACTGCGTTACATTGTGAATCGGTTTGTTTTTGAGAATGGACAAGAGCGAGGTCAGTTTATGCGAAAAGGACTTAGAGACGGCTTTAAAAAGACCTACGGCCCTTTGAAATAGTTATTGAGGTTATTTCAAAGGGCCAGTATTCGTCTTAAACCATCTTCTCTTTCACCAGATTGGTGCGTGATATATCATACCGTCACAAATTTGGTGCTAGAAAACTACAAGAACGACTTAATTGAGCACTGAAGCCGTATTTATGCTCAAAAAATGTGAATTGGAACATCGATTGCATCGTTCTGCGCAAGCAGACGTGTTTATTCGACACACAACCTTTATTAAGTGGCGGTAAAGAGAACGTCCAGGAATTTGAACAAAAAGGATATAGATTATGAGTCAAGTAAAAAAGGCAGTTATTCCAGTAGCAGGTTTAGGAACACGGATGCTGCCTGCTACAAAGGCAATACCGAAGGAAATGCTTCCCGTTGTTGATAAGCCTCTAATTCAATACGTAGTTAGCGAATGTGTTGCTGCAGGCCTAAAAGAAATTATATTGGTTACCCATGCAAGTAAAAACAGTATTGAAAATCACTTCGACACTTCTTTTGAGCTAGAAGCCACGCTAGAAGCCCGTGTTAAGCGTCAACTTCTCGAGGAAGTTCAGTCCATTTGCCCTAAGGATGTTACGATTATGCACATCCGTCAGGGGGTTGCTAACGGGCTTGGTCATGCAGTGCTTTGCGCACGCCCTCTTATTGGTGATGCCCCGTTTGCAGTTGTATTACCCGATGTCATCATAGACGATGCAGCAAGTAATCCGAAAAAAGACAACTTAGCCAACATGGTTGCTAAATTTAACACCAGCCGTGTTAGTCAAGTTATGGTAGAGCAGGTTGCTCAGGAAGATATCTCTAAATTTGGTATTGCAGATCTTGACGGTGCGTCCATCACTCAAGGTGAGTCAGCGAAAATTCACAAAATGGTAGAGAAACCACCACTTGATGAAGCGCCATCAGATTTGGCGGTGGTGGGGCGTTATGTGCTTTCAGAAAAAATTTGGGACCTCCTTGAGTTTACTCCTCCAGGTGCAGGCGGAGAAGTTCAGCTAACCGACGCTATTGATGCACTAATGAAGTTAGAGCAAGTGGATGCATACTACATGAAAGGAAAGAGCCATGATTGTGGAAGTAAACTTGGCTACATGAAAGCGAATGTCGAATATGCGCTCCGACACCCGACTTTGGGTGAAGAGTTTAAAAAGTTTTTAGCTACAGTTAAAAGCTAGTAGCTGAACTCGACGAATTAAAAAATGCGCCTCTCACTGGCGCATTTTTTCAATATGAATACCTCAATCAACTTTCACCAAGCTCTGAATTTTCGACAGCATTTTGTTGCCAATACCTTTTACTTCGGTTAATTGTGCTACTTCTAAAAATGGTCCAACTTGTTCTCGATAGTCAATAATTGCTTTGGCTTTTGACAAACCAACACCTGGCAGCGTCTGTAATTCAGCAAGTGATGCCAAGTTTAAATCAAGCTTATTTGAGACCGACTGGGTAAAGTTATCCCCATTGTTGTCAGCATCTGTATCTTGTGAATAGGCCGCAGGCATGTGCAGAGACAGAGCGGTGAGTAACAGTAATCCAGATAGTATTTTTTTCATCGTCGTTCCTTGTTTTAACGGTGTACACCATTTGTACAACAAGAATAGTACGAGAATAGCTGGATATGGCTAGTCCAGTTTTAGTACAGGTTTGAAATACTTGAAGGGTGAGTAGAAAAAAAATAGCGGGCATCGCCCGCTATTTTCGTTTTTAACTGAGGATTTATAGACGTTCAATCAATGCGTCAGTAAACTCGAGCGTACCCGCTTCGCCACCAAGGTCGCGTGTGGTGCGGTCACCGCTCTCAATGACATCTTTTAGTGCTGAGCGAATCTTTTCTGCTTTGTCGCTCATGTTTAGATACTCTAGCATTTGCGCTGCAGCTAAGATGACTGAGGTTGGGTTAGCGAGGTTTTTACCTGCAATATCTGGAGCTGAACCGTGAACTGCTTCAAAAATAGCACAGTCTTCGCCGATGTTTGCACCAGGTGCCATACCTAGGCCGCCTACAAGTCCTGCACATAAGTCAGAAAGAATGTCACCGAATAAGTTTGTCGTAACAATTACATCGAACTGGTGCGGGTTCATAACGAGTTGCATACAGCAGTTATCGACAATCATTTCTGCTGATTCAATGTCTGGGTAACGCTCACCAACTTCACGCGCTACTTTAAGGAAAAGCCCCGACGTTGACTTTAGGATATTTGCTTTGTGAACAGCAGTAACTTTCTTTCTGCCTTCGCGGCGAGCAAGTTCGTAGGCAAAGGTCACGATCTTCTCTGCGCCGTCACGTGTAATCTTACTCATGGCTTCAGCTTCGTTGCCATCTTCAGACACTACTTGGCCGAGGCCAGAGTACATACCCTGCGTGTTTTCGCGAACAGTAATGATATCGATGTCTTCGTAGCGCGCTTTTGTGCCTTTAAAAGAGATTACTGGGCGAAGATTTGCATACAGTTTAAATTGTTTGCGAAGGCTAACGTTGATAGAGGTGAACCCTTCCCCTACAGGAGTAGTCAGAGGGCCTTTAAGTGCTACTTTGTTCTTTGCAATGAGATCGAGTGTCTCTTGTGGTAACAGTTCGCCATGTTCCTCTAAAGCAACAAGTCCTGCGTCGGCATAGTCATAGGCGAAGTTACAGCCAACCTTGTCCAAAATCTTTGTGGTTGCGTCGATGATATCCGGGCCAATGCCGTCACCGCGAATGACTGTAATGTGTTGCTGAGTCATGATGAGAGATCCTCTAGTAATTCTGTTGTCTGAGTCGTTAGGTAATTATGCACCGCTGTATTCTAGCGAGCAGAACACGCCATTGCTTGCCTGCTTATTATAATCTTGAAAAAAGTAGGGGATAGTAAAATATTGCAGTGCAAAAGTTCCCATATTTTATACGATAGAAGGCATAAGTTATAGCCATTCGTAAATATAAATTGGAACAGGCAGCATCTTATCTATTCAGCAAATGCCGTAAAGCGTGGTCGCATTCAAAAATAAGTGCGTCACTTGTGAAAGTCAGATTTATAGCCTTAGTAAACGCCAGTGCAACAAATAGCGGCGGACTGATAGTGCTTCCCAACGAGAACATTAACTAGCGGGGTAGTGGACATACTAAGTGAGTTCTTTGTTCATCTACGATGTGCGTTAGATCACTAGAGGACAAGGACAATACAGACGTCCATATTTTTGCTTCTTTAAAGCTAGAAAAATCTTCATCAGGTGGACTTAACAAATATGTTTTTGCTAAATAAAAACCCAATGATATGACTGCATGCTCTTTTTTTAACGAACTGGGTACGGCTTCATTTGCTTTATTGCATTGATGAAGCACTGCTCGCCACGTAGCGCTTTGATGCCAGTTTTTAGCTAGTTCTCCTGCGATAGAGAGCCAAGGCAATGGGGTCGTTATTTTAAACGTATTATTGATGGAAAAGTTAGGATTTGCGCGAATAGGCAGCTTGGATATTACTTTCAAGCCTGGCAGTGTGAAAAGTGGTGAGCAAGCAAAAGTCATAGTAAGTGCAGCCGATTGGGCCGTAAACTTAGTCTTTGTTAGCGACGCAATATGACTGGCAAAAGCGCTAGCAACCAGTGTGAATTGTTTGCAGGTATCGACAAGAGGAAACTCATGTTGTGTTAAGCGCTCCATCAAAGCAAATTGAACGAGCATATCGCCTATGCGTTCGGTGCCGTAAGTCAGCACCGCCTGTTTAATATTGTTTACCGGCAGTTGCAGGCGGTTATCTTGGCTCGCCGTGCGTATTAAAAACTGATTGAACGCAGGGGTGTGATCTATCTTCTTGCAAAGGCTTGGAATGTCGATGTCGCGTTTTTGCAGCTCGTCGATAATGTGCAAAAGTGCCGAGGGGGGGAGTTGAATGCCAAATGCTGTTGGAAAAAAAGGCTGCCCCCCTTTTACCAATCGAGCCGTTCTCGTTTCATCAAAAAGTGCAATAAATTTTTCAAAATCAATGTATTGATGTATAGGCGTGCGCACTGATGAAGACGGCACCCAATTGCACTCGCGCTCGGCACTTTGAGAAACCGCTGCAAAACTATGGTTGTTCTGTATGTCTACAATGGTTGCCGGAACACCACTGACATACACTTTCTCGCCAGGCATAGCCCGTTCAAAAAGAGCGGACAGAGGAGATAATAAAAGGTGATGATGCACAGGAATTAAGCGTGCGCATTGAGAAAAGAGATTGTGCCTTTTTTCTGCCGACGCGCTGCTTATAATCTTAGAAAGTAAACAAAGTCGTTGTGCCCGGTTGAGTTTAGTACTGGCAAGGGCATGAGCGTTTTTGACAGAAAATGCCACCCGTTTGAGACGTAAAATATCCAGCCAACATGACAAGCCTTTTGCGCGTAAGAATTCAGAAAGTGTTCTACTGTCACTGTGGTTTTTATCTCTGCTATCGTCATTTTTACGTTCGACACCAGTGTCGTTGCTATTGTTTAAATCATCAAGGTGATAGAGGGCCAAGGTTGCCGCGATAATGTGCTGGAGATAGTGATCGTTAAAATGGTTTAGCTTCCCAAAAGCTGTTAACAACAGTACATGGGCCAGCTGTGGGGGCAGTGAATTTTTAGTGGTGTTAACTGCTAACGCTACGGCAGGCTCCTCGTTAGCTAAAGCTAAAGCTAGCTTCGCATTGTTAAGCCAAATGCTTACTTTTTTATCAACGCTTTCAGAGGGCGTCGGCACAGAAATTATCTGGGAAAACGTAGACTGAATATCGGCTAATGCCATAAGCAGTTAGCTTTCCTGATAGCTTGAGTAGGCACCTTCTCCCCAAGCAATAAGCTTGTCATTCTCAAACAGTAGAGGCGTGCACTCATCCTGAGTGGTTAACCCATCGGCTCGGACGTGCTGTGTTCGAAAAAACATGACTTGAATAGCATTCACACCTTGGCGTTTTGCCTCAGTCAAATCAGGTGAGCCGAGTAGTGCAAGCACCTCCTCTCGCGTGCTGCCTAATTTAAGCTTGGTAATTTGAACGCGGTTGTACTCTTCTCGGTCCTTCCAGTCCATATTCTCTGGCTTATCTGGATAAAACGCAATAATCATAAATACAAATAAAGCGTACAGTCCTACGCCAGCAAGGATGAGTCGAATAACTTTGGTGTTCATAACCGTTACTTCTCGTGAATTAATTAATGTCGTTGATGCAAGCTTAAAAGCCTATTGCTGATATGCAATGTGGCTTAATAACGCGGGCTGACAAATAGCTGCGCAAATAAAACCCTGCGATCCCTATCAGCTTTTTCCCAGTTATCTCGAGCTTATTATACTATTTTAAGTCTACCGTAAATTGTATGAGAATAATAAGTGATAATAGTAAGTGTTCATGTCTGGCTTCAAATAAGAGTAACGGCAAAAGCGAAATCATTGCGCTACATTTGAAGCGGCTAGCAGTGCAACATTTTACTTCACTAAATAGCAAGGCTCGTAAGCGCTGCCAGGAAGCTTCATTCGGTGTTGTTTTACAAATGATTCTAGCAGTACATCAACATGCTTCATTAACGCCTTGTCGCCGGTAATCTCAAAAGGCCCGTTTTCTTTTATCTGCTTAATCCCTTCTGCTTTTACGTTACCGGCAACGATACCTGAGAACGCTTTTCTTAAGTTTGACGCTAGATTGCTTCCGCTTTGGTTATGGTCAAGTTGAAGCTCTGCCATACTCTTGTGCGTTGGAACAAACGGCTGTTGAAAATCTCTTTCTATTTTTAATGACCAATTAAAACTAAACGCATCTCCCATTGCACCGCGATATTTTTTTACTTTCTCCAGTCCTTTACGCAAAGCGCGTGCTACTTCTTCGGGGTCGTTTACAATAATTTGGTATTTCTTCTGGGCTTCTTTACCCAAGGTCTCAGCAATAAAAGTATCTATCGCTTCAAAATACGCTTCACTGCCCGCAGGGCCGGTAAGAATGACAGGGAAAGGCTGTTGGTCATTTCTTTCATTCATTAGAATACCAAGAAGATACAGCAGCTCCTCAGCCGTGCCTACACCGCCTGGGAATATGACAATGCCGTGTGCCAAACGCACAAACGCCTCTAGGCGCTTTTCAATGTCAGGCATTATGATGAGCTCATTAACAATCGCATTAGGTGGCTCAGCGGCAATAATACTAGGCTCAGAAATACCTATGTACCTACCGGATTTGTGTCTTTGCTTAGCATGACCTATTGCTGCACCTTTCATTGGGCCTTTCATTGCACCTGGCCCACAGCCAGTACAAATATTCATGTCTCTAAGACCAAGCTGATAGCCCACTTCTTTAGTGTATTTATACTCAATTTGATTAATGGAGTGGCCGCCCCAGCATACAATGGTATTAACGCCATCGTTGCCCTCTAGCGCTTTAGCATGGCGAAGCATATCAAACACCATATCGGTAATCTGTGCGCCATCTGCTGGTGAGTGTTGATGTAAGAAATCATACTTATCGCCCATGTACAGTAAGTCTCGCAACACTGCGAATAAGTGCTCATGAACGCCTCTTACGAGGTTGTCGTCTACAAAGGCGACTTCTGGAGGGTTAATCAACTCAATTTTCACGCCGCGCTCACGGCGTACAAGTCTTATATCGAAACTTTCATAGGGGGCGAATAAGGATTCAAAATTATCTTCATCAACACCGCTGTTTAACACGGCAAGAGAGCAATTTCGAAACATGGTAAAGAGTTCGCTATCGGAAGCATCCTGCAGACGCGCAACTTCAGCTTGTGACAGTTGGCTCATCCAACCCATTGGGTTTAGCTGTACTTTTATCATCACACTACTTCCTATTTTTGGGCGTCGATGTCAGTAACGACTTGATTTCGGCCATTTCGTTTAGCTTGATAAAGGTAGTTGTCTGCTCGCTCAAAAGCCGAATCAATGGTATCTGTTGAGGTAAATGACGTACCTCCGAGCGATACAGTAATTACCACTTTTTCTTGCTTAAACTTGAGTTGCATACTTTCTAAATCTTTTCTAATAGCCTCTAGTTTTTCTCGTAGTTTTGTCTCGTTGGTATCGGGCAGAAGCACCACAAACTCCTCGCCGCCCCAGCGCGCCAGAAACTGATCGCCAGCCATATGACGCTTAAATGCTCGGCTAACAAGCTGCAGCGTTTTATCACCAGCGGAATGACCGAACTTGTCGTTAATTGATTTGAAGAAATCAATGTCGATAAGAGCAATAGAAAGTGGCTTTTTGGATGATTGGAAGTGCTGATGCGCTATAGCTAACTGTTCATTGTACGCTTGACGGTTAGGTAAACGGGTAAGTGCGTCTGTTTTACTTTGCATAACCTGTTCGGCAATTTTCCGCTTATAAGAATCAGTTTGCTGCTGAAGTTTATTGATTCTGTCCTGCATTGACGACAATAACGAAATGAGTGCTGTTTGGCTCTCGCTGTCGCTTGCCTGGGTATCCGTCAGCGTTTTTGACAGTACCTTGATACATGACTGTGTTTGCGTTTTAAGCGCGTCAAAAGAATCGGTTGTAGAAACTGCTTCTTCAATATTGTCGATATAGGTTTTCAGCTCAGCATTACTAGCTGTGCGTTGCTCAAACTGCGCTTTGCTTCCATCAATACTTTTACTGACGTCTTCGCCGATTTTGCCCAGTGACGTATGCAGGCCCTGGATTACCTTTCCGGTTAAACTCGCTTCTGTCATGGCGTCTTGCACTATCATGCGAAGTACTACGACACAACTTTCTAGTAGCTGCTCGTTAGCCATGCCTTGATCAAGCCGCTTTTTGATATCTAAAAGCTGTCTATCGTTGGGTTTTTTCTCTGTGTATGAAGTCACTAGCTGGTTTAGCTCTATAAATATAGAGCGGTAAAAATGAGCGCTTCCTTGCTCCGTACCATCATCTTCCGCTGACGGTCGCTGTGTTGATTTGGCCGTTTCGTGCGTCGCAGAACCTTCTGATAATAAACCTTTTACGTGTTTACCAAGAGCAACTCTGTGCAGCTGAACTGCTCTAGCATAGAGCCTGTAAATGCTGAATATATCTGATACAGGCTGATTAAGCTTTATGAGTTCTTGAGTAGCAAGACTGCGAAGCGCTTCGTCTTCAAAGATTATTTTCTGCAGTTGCTTCATGGCATCTTCAATAGATGACACTGTATCAAGGCTGTACTTGCGAAGGCTAATGTCTTGATGCTGAAGCGCCGCATTCAGTTTATTAATACTGACCGTAGCTAAACTGAAATTGGGTGTGCCGGATAGGTGTCCGCGCAAGGTTTTCAGTTCACCGTCAACCTTGTCTGAAAAACCCTCATAAAAAGATGAGAGTTTTATAATGAATTGGCACAATAGCGCATTATTTTTTTTGTACGCTTGCAGCTGTTTATCTTCCATGTTGCTCATCTTTTGTTGTTTGTAGACACGTTACATTTTTAAGCTCAGCATACGTCTATTGTCGAGCTTGACGATGGTTAGGGTATGGCGCCTCAAAATTGGTACGAAACGGGTTGATATCGAGTCCGCCTCTTCGTGTATACCGAGCGCATACCGTCAGTTTTGTCGGCTTGCAGTGATTGAAGATGTCGCTGTATATGCGTTCAACACATTGCTCGTGAAATTCATTGTGTTGTCTGAAACTAATCAAATATCGCAGCAAGCCTTCGTGATCAATTGGCGCACCTGTATACCTAATTTGAATACTTGCCCAATCTGGCTGACTGGTAATTAGGCAGTTAGATTTCAGTAAATGAGAAACAAGCGTTTCACTCACCTCATTGCCATTATCTGATGATGCTAAACCAAGATACCGAGTGTCGGGCTCATAATTATCAATCTCAATATCAAGCTCATCGAGCAATGTACCTTTGAACTCTCTGAATTGTAGTGTTTCAAATTCACTTGGTAAAATCAGGTTAACTTCAACATCTTTACCCGCGCAGGCAGATAAATCTTTTTTGAGCACTGATTTTACGTCATTGCTGCTTTGGAAACGGGTTTGATTAAAGCTGTTTAGATAAAGCTTAAACGACTTCGACTCAATCAGGTTTTCAGAGGTAATTGGCACCATGCATTCAAGAATTGCGACCTGAGGTTTACCCTTCATATTGAGCCAGGATAATTCATAGCCTGTCCACGTATCGATACCTTCAAAGGGAAGCGCATCAGAGGAAGGAGCTTTTGATTTAAAAGACAGTGTGTCTCTACTTAGACTACGAGGCACCCCTTGAAGGAGCGCAGGGTTGTATTCATACTCGTAGTCTACTTGTTTACCTAGCGAGAGGTCATCTGGTGCAGAAATAGTAATTTTTTCTCGTTTGTTGTCTGTCGACATAAGAACCCTAATGCATTAATCGGTATATCATCGCCAAACGTTGACTTGGCCTGTTTTACGTATAGTGTAACCCAAAAATACGAAGGTAAATAAATAATGGCTCTGTCTATTTGCGAACAGCTGGATAATTTTGTTTCATCTTATGTCGAGAATGCCAGCGAAGGTGTTCTGTCCATTCCTTATGACAAGGAGTGGCCCTCGCTGTGTTACAAAAGCGAAGGCGAGCAGGGGTGGCATGGACAACAGGGGCTACAGGGGAAAATAGTACCTTGGCAGCCTGTGAAACAAACAAAGCCACTGTCTTTTGATAATGTAGGTTCTGCCCTTGAACTCAGCTTAGACAGTGACTACTGCACCTATTTCACTCGTTATTTTAGCAATAACCTTAGTGCAACAGCCCCTCAGGGTGAATGCGAGCTACTTCAGGTGTGGAATGAAGAAGATTTCGAGCGACTACAGCAAAACCTTATAGGTCACTTGCTTATGAAGCAACGGTTAGAACAGTCGCCAACGCTATTTTTTGGGTTGACCGATGAAGAGGACTTTATATTAACGGTAATCAACGAAACAGGCGAGGTTGCATTGGAGCAGGTGGGAAGGGAGCCAAAAGAAATTTTGGCGCCATCTCTGGCTACTTTTCTTTCTACCCTAAAGCCAAGCTCTGCGAGTTGATAACGTCAATCTTACAATACCGGCGAATAGCCGCTCACTGCCAGTCGCGTAGGTTATTGCCGGTCGCGTAATAAGGACTCTAGTGAAGCTTTTAGCGTCTCTATTTCTCGTTCTAGTGCATCTACACGAGTCGCCAGGCTAACGGCGTCATCGCTAGGCTGTATATCGTGCTGCGAATTTTCAGATTGGACTCTCGGAGCACTAGCATTAAAGCGCTTAATGGCATCTATTGCCTCAGTGACCGACACCTTAAATGGCGCTTTTGAACGAAGAATACCCACACTTGGCGTCTTGCCTTCTTCCTGCATTTTTTGGCAGATAATGATTAATTGGTTGATGGTGTTGTTCATAGTTTATTTGTTACTACCCTAATGTTTATGCCGACTGTCAACGTGTCGCCCTGAATGTATTGCCTTCAATGTGCCGCCTTCAATGTATTGGTGGTGAAAGCCTTTTAGTTTTAAATAAACGGTTAGCACCGAACTAATTATCAATTCTTATGTTCATTTCCTAAAGCACTGTAAGGTATATCAAACTAATTCTCGGCGCGGAATTAAATGTTAAAAAGACTAATAATTTGCCTTATCCGCTAATTGTTAACGCATTTAGTATATAGCTTTTTTGATAAATTGTTTAAAAACATAGGCTTAAGTTTTGGCTCTATTTTTGATTGTCACTTACTAAGTTTGCGTCTTGCAAAGTTTGCCATCTTACGGTGCAACGACTCAGCAACGGCGCAGGGCGTGTTGATCATTTTGGCCGAAGATTTTATCGCAATGGTCTAAACGCACTAAATAAGTTTAATAATAATTAAGGAATATACATGAAAACACTCATTCTTTCTGTCGCTGTCGCGTCTTCATTACTACTTTCTGGCTGTGTTGTTTCTGTAGGAGGTGGCTCTGATAGTCACTACGGTTCAGATTGGGAAGATAGAGAATTCAATAATCGTAAACACATCGCTAATCTTGAGGTTGGGGTCGGCTATGAAACGGTATTGAGGAAAATGGGAGTTGCTGACTTTAACGAACTTTTTGAAAAAGCAGATGGCACATACCGCGTACTTTATTACCGTACTCAGAAAACGATGGGTGATGGCGTAACAACAAAAGACGAATGTACACCACTGGTATTTAGAAATGGGAACCTTGCGGGTTGGGGAGACAGCGCCTACAGCCTAATGCATTAAAAGTTGTTAGTAAAAAGTTAACAGGTGGCGGGTTTTCGCGTAGTCTAATCACTAATCAATTCTACAGCGTATGAGTTATGGCCTTTAAAATTTGCGTGAACCGTAATTTCAGTGGTCATTTTTTACATTGCGAACTTAGATATAAGCCTACACGGAGGCCCACTCATGGATATCGAATCAAATGAGGCTGTTCTTGCTCCATCAGCCGATACGGTCAAAGCCATCTATCTTGGGGTTGATGATTTAAAAATTGCGGCGTCTATTCTTTATAACGCCTATGTGGATGACCCTCTATTTTTAGAAATTTTCCAAGCAGAAAAAGAAGGCTACGAGAGTCGTCTGCGCTCGGCGATCCGAGAAGAGCTTAATGCGTTTTGGGTTGCAGAACAGCCTATGATAGGACTGTTTGATGCTGAACGTTTAATTGCAGTAGCGTGTCTTACTGCGCCTGATGCGGCATTTGGTGCGGGGCGATATTGGCACTGGCGACTTCGCATGTTGCTTACCGCCGGGCTTTTCGGGACAAAACAAATGCTTGAAAAGGAAGAAAAAGTAAGAACCCTTGTACCGGCAGAGAATTTTCATATGCTCAGCTTCATTGCCGTCCATCCTGATCATCAAGAACACGGTTTAGGTCATATCCTACTCGGCGCAATCGACAGTGTGGTTGAAGAAGACGCTAAAAGTGCAGGTATTGCGGTATTCGTTACTATTGATAAGCATAAATCTTTCTTTGGCGATGACAAATACAGTGTTGTTGGTAATTTATCCTTATCTCATGTCAATGGGGCGGTGATGTTCAGAGCAAAGTAGCGGCGGTAACTTTTCCAATCTGCAAATACTAAAAAAGTGATTGGGAAATGGGGTGTTACCGATATATTTGGTACTGAGCAGTATAGAGCGCGATAAGGAGAGATTTATGCGTCGAACACTAGTCTTCTAATCCGAACCTCTTTCTAACGCGTTTAGCCCATGCAGGCCTCTGTATTTTATAGCTATATGGCTTATCTGGAAGACGGATATTTGGGTTAGCAGCAGAAAGGGCATTGAAAAATACTCGACGATCAAAACCGCGATAATTGCCATACATAAGCTGCTTCTTCTCTCCACTTTTTAACACAATGAAATTAGAAATGTTTTGCCTTGTGTCACTTATTTGCTTTAACTCCGTAATGTCATTAACGTTGACCTGCCAGCTGATATCACCGAAGGTAGGGTCGAAGTACGAGAGCTTGGTGGACGACACGCAAATTCTAATCTCTTTATTTTCACACCAAAACCATAATGCCAACCCAAGTAACGTAGCTTCAATAAACCAGATGGCGATATCGAGTACACCAAAAAGTTGATTTAGCGCAGTGCCATCGCTTGTTAAATCTGGAAGATATCGATGTGCTGCTTCGTATAGAACAAGCGCCACGCCTGCATTGAAAAAAAGCAAAAGCGCGAAAGTGCGCTGTTTTCTTGTGAAAATGAAGTGAGTTGCCATACCATCTCTCAGGAATGAACCTTACAGTAAGACTAGAATAGATTGTTCATTCGTATTAGCAAAGTAGAACGTAGCGTTAGTCGATAATTGATACGTAAAGCATAGCCAGACGGTATAGCATAAAATGGTTGATGGTGAATACTAAGGGGCAAGTAGTTGATGGTGAGTTGTGTCTTTATCAGTACGCATACTGAACTATTCGAACGATTTGTATACTTGCCATTTCCCAACACCCTCCACCCATCTCAGTAATCGCTTAAATGAGTGTGAGATATCTCCTACAAATTCTGTGAGTTTTTCGCCTTTTTTTACGTTACAACATTTAAGACTAAAGTATAAAGTTGCTGATTTTTATGTGTTTTTTGTTTTTTAGCCAAAAGTCGTAGGGGATCACTCCTTAAAACTTTGTAATTTCTTATAGCGGTAATATTTAAAGAATATATTCTTTATGTCGTCACAGGGAAACACGATGAGTCAGGATGATTTACATGGACGACCTAGGACAACTTAAGGATGGGATTCTCACATGGAGTGAGAGAAGGGAAATGGACAAGACAAGGATGTTAACTACAGGGCGTACTAGTAACAGGAAGTACTTAAGGGACGAAGGATAGGGACATCTCGCATAAAGGATTCACAATTGGACGTGGGCAGAGAACAGCGCGCTTCTTCTGTATTGCTAGAAAGGATGAGTCAGGGATGGGTTAACAAGGATGTAGGATAAGGAAGCTATTTATAAACGCTTACGGAATGAGCGGACCACAGCAGGATGTGTGGTAGGAAGGACTTTAATAATGGATAGGAAAGGTCAGCGGAGTCTGACACGGACAGCCTCAGGATGAGAAGCACTGCAGAATGGATTTGCGGTAAAAAAGGAACAATGGAAAGGGACCTACGCATGGACGGGTAGCTCACAAAAGGTATTGTGAGACAAGACGGAAAGGGGCGAAGAGGGATTCTGATCGGGAAGATTTTAGTCGCAAAGGATCGCAGAGAGGGATGCTCAAAATTGTGAAAAAGGGGAAAGTCTAATGGCTTTCCCCTTTTTTATTATTTAGATCTGCTCGTCTAGTTAGATATTGCTGTGCCCTTAAACCCACTACCATTAAGCTAGGTACGATGAACCTCGGTTTTATAAAACGCGATGGGGGGGAACTTCGGTGCGTATTACACGGCTTCCTACCAACTCTACCTCTCCGCTGTACCTATCTTCACCATTGCTTGAAAATTCAAACATAAACACGCTATTCCAGTCCGGCTTTCCGAATTTAAGGGAAAGCCTAGTTTTTGCTCGTGCAACGCTCAATAATTGAAGCTGGTGCTTATCGCAATATTGTTTTAGATAAGTGTTTGTACTTTCTGATATGCCTCTTATTCGCCAGAATTGATAACTGATAAAGCCGATTGCTAACCATAAGGTAAGCTCTAAAAGTGTCATGTTACTTCCTCGCTTGTGCAAACAATTGATTGAAGGCGTTTGCCAAAACCGTCGGGTGCTCAGGTGAGCGTAAAAGGGTGAGTACTTGACGGCGCAACTTTGGAATTTGAACGAGGTCAGAGAAGAAACCCGAAAACAAAGCGCCTGCGTGGCCTTCGTTATCATCCGCCTTTGCAGCTTGTGTTAAAAACAGGGTTAATAACTCATTGTCCATTTGCTCATAATGGCGAGCTGCTATAACACTTAGTACATCAAGTCGCGTTGAAATATCTTTGCGTAAAATATTTTTGAGTTCACCATGAAGCTCTCGATTAAATTCATTGCTAGACAGCGCACGCAATGCTGCAAGGTTAATATCATCATATTCCGCTTTTTGAAAAAAACATCGCAACACGAACGTCTCGACAAATTTTGATAGAGGCACGTATTCGAGCATTTCCATAAAGGTATTCAAAAAAACGTCAGAATACAAACTTGCATTGTTTACCAACGCTTCTTCTAACCTATTCTGGTTACTGTGGGTAGGCAGCGAAAACGCAAAATCTGCCACACTTTGCATAGACAGCTGTTGCCAATCCACTAACTGTGGCGCTTGAATATAAGCTTCAACCTGTTTGGCTTCATTGCTAAGCGGCTGCGATAATGTGTGTTTTACTAACGCATTAAATTGAGCCAACAACCCTTGATTTGGAACAAAGGAGTAGGGGTTGTCAGGCAGTGTCCGTGCTTTTTCAGTATCTTCCAATATGGATTGACCCAACGCATCGACAATAATTTCAAGAAAATGATTACGAGCGGCTGTGACCACTAAACCTTGTTCATCGGTAGGTAGCTTCACAAACCAAATATAGTGTTCTGTAGAACTGTGCTTGCTCCAAAAAACGATACCAAACCATACGTGCTGCTGTCGCGGAAAAGGGGCATAGGCATTACCACTTTCAATATCTAAGAATGATTGATTATCAGTGATTGTTAATCTGCGACCAATATCGAATACCTTATATTCGGTACCAGCGTGTAATAAAAATTCACTGATTGAATTAATTGTGTCTGCGCTCATCAAAACATCCTAAATACTACAAATTTATCCACGTAAGCTTTTTGCTCATGCTCTTGTGCGTAAATACAAATCTATAACGCTGAATAGCATTGTATTGCACACGACTGTGCTGGGCCAACGCCGCATTGTTATGTGTGTTTATCGATCAAGTGTCATCAATAAGAGCCCATAGGCTCGGGTGTATATTACGCTTACGTGTATTAGTTTATCACAGATAATACCCACGCAGACACGCACACCCTTACGAATACAGCAGTGACAGGGTTCTGATTAGCCTGATATAATTTGACGATTCATTGGGTGAGCATTCGTGGGTAGTGAGTTAATGATAAATCAGATCTATCGAGATATGGCCTCAGCAATAGAGATACTCGTTTTGTTGATGGACAACGAAGAGCTGTGGCCGAATACTATGCCTAGTGAAGCGGCGTTATGCAGCCAAGTACCATTTGCTGTAGACACCATGGCATTTGAAAGCTGGTTGGCTTACGTGTTTATTCCTAAAATGAAATATATCCTTAGTGCCGAAATGCCTATACCAAAAATGAGCATCGCACCTGCCGCTGAACACTATTTTACTTCAGCGCCAAAAGTCGTTATCGAGCAGCTTAGCGTTATAGATGCCCTCTCGAGTAAAGCAAATTCGAATCAATGAGACGGCTAAATAAAACAGCATATGGGACAATCAAAGTGGCGGGTTTACAATGAATGATGAAGTATTGAATAAGCCCTTATCTCA
The DNA here is from genome assembly GCF_048987005.1 of Alteromonas ulvae. GTDB lineage: Bacteria > Pseudomonadota > Gammaproteobacteria > Enterobacterales > Alteromonadaceae > Alteromonas. The sequence continues at coordinate 1,084,163 of NZ_CP185261.1, forward strand.
TAACGTTCTTAAGCAGTCTGCGCAGACGGTTGGCCCTTTGAACATTTTGTATCAAGATGAAGATATTGTTGCCGTTGAAAAGCCTCCTGGTCTTTTGGTTCATCGAAGCCCCATAGACAAACATGAATCCGTTTTTGCGGTCCAAACTTTAAGAGATCAGATCGGTAAACACGTATTTCCCGCCCATCGATTAGACCGACCCACGTCCGGCGTATTATTGTTTGCTTTCGATGGCCGAATAGCCGCGCAACTTGGCCGACAGATGATGCAAAAGCAAGTGCACAAAACATATCATGCCGTCGTTAGAGGGTTCGTTCATAACACCGGGCTTATCGATTATGCGCTGAAGTATAAGTACGATAAAATTGCAGACAAGCACAAGCGTCCTCAGCAACCTGCGCAAATGGCAACCACCATCTACGAATCTTTGGCACGTTATGAAGTCCCCGAAGCGGTAGGGAAATATCAGAGCGCTCGATATTCATTGGTAAAGCTTATGCCAAGCACGGGGAGAAAACATCAACTTCGTCGACACTTAGTTCATATTCGCCATCCTATTATCGGTGACACAACTCATGGCGATGGAAAGCAGAATAAATTCGCTAAATTGTACTTTAGTTTTAACAATTTGGCCTTAAACTGTACGTCTATGGGATTTCACCATCCTTCATCTGGCCGATGGATGACAATATCGTCAGAATTTCATCATGAAATGGCGACGTTTGTACGCCATTTAGAAAACTTTCGCGTTGGTCTTTCGTAAAAGCATACGACAACGTTGAAAACAAATAGCAGGGGTTGTAATGGGTACTTTGAAGATAATTGCGGGCACAGTATATGGAAATGCTCAGCATGTGGCCGAGCAGGTAGAAGAGCATTTGGCCGAGCAGGGTGTTGATTGCGAGTTAGAAAGCGATCCTTCTGTTTCAGACTTTACCGATGCGGATGCAATATTAGTCATTACGTCTACTACTGGACAAGGCGATATTCCACCTAATCTAGAGTTCGTTTTTTCAGACTTGAAAGACGATTCACCGCTACTTAAAGATAAGCCTTTTGCGGTAGCCGCACTAGGTGACAGCAGTTATGGTGAGAGTTTTTGTGGCGCTGGCAAACAGTTTCAAGCTTTATTAGTGGAGCTTCAGGGAAAGCCAGTTGCCGATCTTCTAGAAGTAGATGCAATGGAAACGTTGGAGCCAGAAAAAGACGTTATCGATTGGGTGAACAGTATTAAAGACAAGCTTATCGCCTAAGTTCCAATGCTCATCTAATAATCGTAACAATCAAGAAGGGCGCTAACTGGTTAGCGCCCTTCTTATTTACAGCTTGTTGATTAGCGTTAACTAATGAATTTCTTATTCAACGCCACGCAATAGTGCGTTAATTCCCACTTTTGCACGGGTTTTTGCGTCCACTTTTTTCACAATGATAGCGGCGTAGAGGCTATATTTACCATCAGCACTTGGCAGGTTTCCTGAGACCACTACCGAGCCTGCTGGAACTCGGCCGTAATGAATTTCACCTGTTTCACGGTCGTATATACGCGTGCTTTGCCCAATATAAACACCCATAGAAATCACCGCACCTTCCTCTACAATGACGCCCTCAACAATTTCAGAGCGAGCGCCGATAAAGCAGTTGTCTTCGATTATAGTCGGATTTGCTTGCAGTGGCTCCAATACGCCGCCAATGCCTACGCCACCAGAAAGGTGAACATTCTTGCCAATTTGTGCACATGAACCAACAGTTGCCCATGTATCAACCATGGTGCCTTCATCTACGAATGCACCAATGTTGACGTAAGATGGCATTACCACTGCATTTTTACCCACAAACGTACCGGTACGAACTGCTGCTGGTGGCACAATACGCGCGCCGTCAGCAACGAATTGCTCACTGGTGTAATTGGTATACTTAAGAGGCACTTTATCAAAGTACTTGCTCTCAGCACCGTCAATCATTTCGTTGTTGTGCAAACGAAAGAAAAGTAATACCGCTTTTTTCAACCACTGGTGAACTACCCATTCCCCTGCGATTTTCTCTGCCACTCTCGCTTTGCCGCTATTAAGCAATGAGATAGCTTCTGCAACGGCATTTCTTACGTCATCGGGCGCTTCGTTAGGGCTGATGGCATCGCGGTTTTCGAAGGCGTCTTCAATAATGGATTTCAATTCATTCATGGTATTGTAATATCTTCAAGTTGGTCGAGTTTAAACAAGATCTGCTTTTTCAAGCCGACTTGTTGTTCTGGGGTTAATGCAGTGCCAGCCTCGTTGCTGACGATGAAAATGTCTTCGGCACGTTCGCCGATGGTCGCTATTTTAGCAAGTTTTAATGTCATTTGGGTGTCGACAAACGCGTGACCGATTTTAGCTAAAATGCCGGGTGCGTCCAGTGCTTCAAGCTCAACCAGTGTGGCCTCGTCGTTTAAGTTAAAAAAGCGCACCTTGGTTGGTACGTCTAATTGTCGCATTTGTCGAGGTAGTTTGCGCTTGTTTTCGTGAGAACGCCCTGGTTTTTCAAGCTGTGTTGATACGGCTTTTTCTAGCGACGAAATACGAGAATCGGATGAAAGGCGAGTGCCATCATTTTCAAGAATAATCATACTGTCAAATACGTAGCCGTCGCGAGTTACCGTAACGTGAGCATCGTGAATTGAACAGTTTCTGCTATCAAGTACCGATGCAACCTGTGCAAATAGCGCTTTTCTGTCTTTGCCATAGACGAATAACTCAGTGCCGCCTTTCGCGCTATTGTCATTCGCCCTGACAAGTAAGGAATCGTTGTCTGGCGTCAGCCAATCATGTTGTGCTGTGATAATTTCCTCTGTGTGCCAGGCAACTTGTGTGGGTTTAAAGCGCACGAAATAATCATCGTCTAATCGTGCCCACAGCGCATCAATAGCCACTGGGTCAATGGCGCGTTCTTGCAATATCTGTCGGGCTTGATGCTTATGAGTGGTAACGCGTTCATTAAGCGTCACCTGACACTGCAGGCCATTGTCCAATGCTTTTTGCGTCATCAGATATAGCTCTCTGAGTAACGACGCTTTCCAGTCATTCCACAAATTGTCATTGGTGGCGCGAATATCGGCTAGCGTAAGCGTATAGAGCAAGTTTAAGTGATTGTGGCTTCGAATAGCCCCTGCAAACTCACTGATCACAGCTGGATCGTAGATATCTCGTCGTTGGGCAACCACCGACATGAGAAGGTGATTTTCTACCAACCAGGCTATCATTTCAGCATCATCAGATGGCACATTATGACGCTCGCAAAACGTCGCTACATCTTCTGCACCAAGTTTAGAATGATCGCCATTCCTTCCTTTTGCAATATCGTGAAATATAGCGGCGATATAAAGCACCTCTGGCTTATCGAGGTTTCGACAAATGCGCCCGCACCGAGGGAATTCTTTATTTTCCTTCGAAAAGAAATAATTAACCTGTTTCACGAGCCTGTGTGTGTGCTCGTCAACGGTATAGGCGTGAAACAAATCAAATTGCATCATGCCAACAATGGCATCCCATTCAGGTAGATACGCTTGAATGACGCCATATTGATGCATAATGTCCCAGCCAAAGTTGAAGAAGTCAGGCTGCTTCATTAATGCCATGAATTTTTCACGACACGCTGGCCGGTCTACGTAGTACGCGCTTTCAAACTCTCTATGAGCATTGCGTAGCTGTCGAATGCATATGGTACTGAGGCCTTTTACTTCAGGCGTATTAGTCACTAAATTTAGAAAATCGAGAATTGCTTCAGGTGTTGAAAATACGCGCTCGTGGCGTGGTGATATCATGTAGTCAAGTAATTCAAAATCTGCATTGATTACGGCGCTGTGCTGAACACTTTGATTTAACATGTCGTACTTAAAACGCTGAAGCAACATTTGATTGAGTTCTGTTACTCTTGCCACCGTACGAAAAAAATCACGCATCATCTTTTCTACAGACGATTTGCCCTCTTCGCCGTACCCCATCATTTTGGCCACATCAGGCTGATAATCGAACAGAAGACGGTTTTCGCTTCGCTGTGCAACCAAATGAAGCGCGCAGCGCATTTTCCATAGGTGCATTCGACAGGCTATTAATTCACTGTGTTCTTGCTCTGTAAAGTATCCGTGGCCGACTAAATTCCAGCCGTCATATTCTTTAAAGTGCTTTTTGGCCACCCAACCAATAGACTGGATATCACGCAAACAGCCAGGATTTTCTTTAATATTCGGTTCGAGGTTATAAGCGGTACCGTTAAACTTTGCGTGACGCCTTATCTGCTCATCGTATTTTGCAGAGAAAAAAGCTTTGCTGCTCCAAGAGTGTCTGCCGTTAGCCTCTTCCCAGAGTTTTTCAAACGTTTGTTCGCTGCCAATTAACAAGCGACTTTCCACAAGATTAGTGGCAATGGTGATATCGTCTTTTGCAAGCTTGACCGTTTCTTTTAAGGTTCGTACCGACTGTCCTACATCAAGCTTGATATCCCACAGTAAGGTGATGAAAAGACTCACCTTTTCTTGAGTATCAGCACCGAGCTTCTTTTTACTTACAATAAGCAAATCGATGTCTGAATGAGGTTGAAGGTGCCCGCGACCATAACCCCCGACGGCGCAAAGCGATAGGTCGCTAACAGCATCTAAACCAAATAATTTCCAAAGATGGCAAAGCAGTGCGTCAACAAAGTGTGCTCGCCCAGTGACTAATTGATTTACCGGTGTGCTATCAAAAGACTGAGCTATCCATTCGTAACTTTTTTCGACACACGCTTTAATTGTAGGTACGTCATCAGTTGCGCCTATGGTATCGATACTTTGAATAAGAGATTGGAGCGTCAAATTGCACCTTTTTCAGACATCTAACAAACGCTAGTGACTTTATCATGAATTAATATCAATTCGCACCCGATAATGAATGCATATTTTAGGCTAAATTGTGAATATTTATGGAAAAATGTTATAGCGTTGAAGACCGATAGAGCGATTTGTTATGTGAATAAATAAATGAATGAACTAGCATAGAGCGCCATTGTGGCGTTACTTGCAAGCTTAACCTTGTATCCAAATGAATATAAACAGAATGGCCGCTACAAATATCGATTTCATTCTTGTTGGCCACAACTACAAAACATATAGTGATGGCCAACATGCTCAAGGATGCCTGCGTTTTTTACATCAACGGCATATTGATCAGCTATGAGAAATTACGCGTGGAAGGCTTTCTTCATCGCGCAGTGTTAGCACTTCGACACCGTCCTCTGTAACCAGTAAGGTGTGTTCCCACTGGGCACTTAAACTTCTGTCTTTAGTAACCACGGTCCACTGATCGGGTAATACTTTTGAGTAGCGTTTTCCAGCGTTCACCATTGGCTCAATAGTAAAACACATGCCTGGAACTAGTTCTTCACCGGTTCCAGGCTTGCCATAGTGCACAATCTGAGGTTCTTCGTGGAAGCTAGCACCAATGCCGTGACCGCAATACTCTCTCACTATTGAATAATTATGCGCCTCTGCGTGGGTTTGGCATATGTGACCAATATCGCCTAGGCGCATACCGGGTTTCACCTGTTCAATTGCTTTGTACAATGACTCTTGCGTTACGCGAATTAAACGCTCAGCAAGAATGGTTGGCTTGCCCACTACAAACATTTTCGACGTATCGCCATGATAGCCGTCTTTAATCACGGTGACATCGATATTAATAATATCACCATCTTTAAGCTTTTTGTCCGAAGGTATTCCGTGGCAAATGCAATGATTCACCGACGTACACACGGACTTTGGAAAGGGGGGGTGTCCGTAATTCAATGGAGCAGGAATTGCCTGTTGCTCATTAACGATATACTCATGACAAATTGTATTGAGTTCGTCTGTTGTTACTCCTTTTTTTACATGTGGAGTGATCATGGTTAGTACGTCTGCTGCTAATTTTCCAGCGACGCGCATTTTTTCGATCTCATCAGGGGATTTGATAATTGCTGCCACAACGCCTCTCAATAATCGTTTTTAATTAATGACAATATTTTACGCAGTATACCACTAATAAGACCGATTTTGGACAAACGCTTGTTGATAAGGAAGATATTGAGCGATGGTTAAGAAAATGGGACAAATGAGATGCCTGTGAATCTGGCCGGAAAACTTGAGAGTGTTCGGTGGTTATGGTATAAAGCGCGCGCTCTGACGGAAAGGCTATTGTGCTTTGCAAAAATAGCCGAGCGTTAAAGGGTATATTCTTTTATTAAAACACACATATACCGACACTTGTTATCGGGGTGTCCAGGCTAGCTCACGTTGGAATGGATCGATACAAGGGGTATATGGAGGCCTAACCCCAAGAGGAAAATAAAATGGCTAATGTTTCTATGCGTGACATGCTGAAAGCCGGTGTGCATTTCGGTCACCAAACTCGTTACTGGAACCCGAAGATGAAACCTTACATCTTTGGTGCTCGTAATAAAGTTCATATCATCAACCTTGAAAAGACAGTTCCGCTTTTTAACAATGCGCTGAACTACATCTCAGGTGTTTCGTCTAAGAAAGGAAAAATCCTTTTTGTTGGTACAAAACGTGCCGCTGGCGATGCAATCAAAGATGCTGCAGTAAAATGCGACCAGTTCTACGTAAACAAGCGTTGGTTAGGTGGTATGTTGACTAACTGGAAAACAGTGCGTCAATCAATCAAGCGTTTAAAAGAGCTTGAGCAAAAGAGCCAAGACGGTACGTTTGAAAAGCTGACCAAAAAAGAAGCACTAATGCTTCAGCGTGAAATGGATAAGCTTGAAAACAGCCTTGGTGGTATCAAAAACATGGGCGGTCTTCCAGATGCGATCTTTGTTGTCGATGCTGATCACGAGCACATTGCAGTTACAGAAGCACGTAACCTTGGTATCCCTGTTGTTGGTGTTGTAGATACAAACTCTAACCCAGATGGTGTTGATTACATCATTCCTGGTAACGACGATGCTATCCGTGCTATCCAACTTTACTTGGACGCTGCTGCAGACGCTATTAACTCAGGTCGTGAAAGCAACCTTGAAGTACAGGCTGAGCAAGACGATTTCGTAGAAGCAGCAGAGTAAGTCTGATTGCAAGTTGCCTTGCGAGAGGTGGCGACATATTGCGAAACGTAATGAGAGGGGCGAGACGCCCCTTTTACCTAACGAATTTATATTTATTGCTGAGGAATTGAAAAATGGCAGTGACTGCAGCACTAGTTAAAGAACTGCGCGAACGTACTGGCGCAGGTATGCTGGATTGTAAAAAAGCGCTGGTTGAGACGGATGGCGATATTGAATTAGCCATCGAAAACATGCGTAAATCAGGTCAAGCAAAGGCAGCTAAAAAAGCCGGCCGTATCGCAGCTGAAGGTATTATCCTTACTAAAGTTGAAGGTGGTCGTGCGACCATGCTTGAGCTTAACTGTGAAACTGACTTCGTAGCACGTGATGAAAGCTTCCTTAAGTTCGGTAACGACCTACTAGAAGTAGCATCAGCAAACAACATTAACGACATCGAAACGCTTAACGACGCTGAAATGAACGGCGTTAAAGTTAGCGACGCTCGCGACACGCTGGTAGCGAAAATTGGTGAAAACATTTCTCCACGCCGCGTGATCAACGTTGAGGGTGACACGCTTGGTGGTTACGTTCACGGTGGTCGCATCGGTGTTATCTCTATCCTTACTGGCGGCAGCGAAGAGCTTGCCAAAGACGTGTGTATGCACGTTGCAGCTGCTAGCCCGCAGTACGTTAAGCCTGAAAACGTTCCGGCTGAAGTTGTTGAGAAAGAGAAAGAAATCCAAATCGACATCGCAATGCAGTCTGGTAAGCCAGCTGACATTGCTGAGAAAATGGTTGCGGGTCGCATGAAGAAGTTCACTGGTGAAGTGAGTCTTACTGGCCAACCTTTCGTTAAAGATCCATCTATCACCGTTGCTGAACTGTTAAAGAACAACAGCGCTGATGTTATCAACTTCGTACGTTTTGAAGTAGGTGAAGGTATCGAGAAGAAGACTGAAGATTTCGCGGCAGAAGTGGCTGCGCAAATGGCAGCGGCTAAGAAATAATTGAGCGTTTTTCTTTTGCATTCAGTGAATGTCAGATAAACTAAAAGCACCTCCTCGGGGGTGCTTTTTTATAGCCGCATCTGTTTCTATTACTGCGGTTTCGCGATAGTGTATGGCACCGCGATGATGAAAAGTGTGCGTTGAAACCACTAGAGCATAAACATATCAAAACAGGCTAAAGCGCTTTGTTCTATATTTTTTCATGTAACTGCATGTAGCTAAAATATATAGCACAAACCGGGTTTACGAGGACATATCGAATAATGAGTATCACACCTAAATCAGCATATCGACGCATTCTATTAAAATTAAGCGGTGAAGCCCTCATGGGTGAAGAAGGGTTTGGTATAGACCCTAAAGTGCTTGATAGAATGGCACAGGAAATTAAAGAGTTGGTTGAACTTGGTGTTCAAGTGGGTCTCGTTATTGGGGGTGGTAACTTATTTCGTGGCGAAGGTTTAGCGAAAGCAGGTATGAATCGTGTAGTTGGCGATCACATGGGTATGCTAGCTACTGTGATGAATGGTTTGGCAATGCGTGATGCGTTGCACAGAGCGTTTGTAAATGCACGCATGATGTCAGCTATTCCATTGAATGGTGTTTGCGATGCGTATAACTGGGCAGAAGCCATCAGCCTGTTAAAATCGGGTAGGGTGGTTATTTTCTCAGCCGGCACGGGCAATCCGTTTTTCACAACAGACTCTGCGGCGTGTCTACGTGGCATCGAGATTGAAGCTGACGCCGTGTTGAAAGCAACAAAGGTTGACGGTGTTTACAGCGATGACCCGGTTAAGAATCCAGACGCTACCTTGTACGATCAACTCAGTTATAATGAGGTACTTGACAAGGAACTAAAAGTAATGGATTTGTCAGCTTTTACCCTAGCACGTGACCACAGCCTCCCAATTCGCGTTTTCAATATGAATAAGCCTGGTTGCCTTAAACGCGTAGTGATGGGCGAACAAGAAGGCACGATAATCAGCCACGCTGGCAATAATAAATAAAGAAACATAGGACATATAATCGTGATTGATGAAATTGAATTAGATGCGCAAGAGCGCATGGAAAAAAGCGTTGTTGCCCTGAAAGGCCAGTTTAGCAAGATACGCACAGGGCGTGCACACCCAAGTCTGCTTGACGGTATCATGGTACCTTATTACGGTGTTGACACACCGTTAAAGCAAGTGGCAAACGTAATTGCCGAAGATAGTCGCACGCTAGCGCTAACGGTTTTCGATAAATCAGCTATCCAAGCCGTTGAAAAGGCAATCATGCAGTCTGATTTGGGGTTAAACCCAATGAGTGCTGGTGGTTCTATTCGTATTCCTCTTCCACCATTAACGGAAGAGCGAAGAAAAGATCTTATCCGCGTTGTGCGCAACGAAGCGGAAGGCGGACGTGTTGCTATTCGAAACATTCGTCGTGATGCCAATAGCGACATCAAAGATTTGCTGAAAGAAAAAGAAATAAGTGAAGACGAAAGTCGCGCTGCTGAAGAGAATATTCAGACGATCACTAATGAAATTATTAAGAAAGTTGACAGCATGCTTGCTGACAAAGAAAAAGAACTCATGGAAGTATAAGTTAGTATCATGATTGGAAAGCGTTTAAACGCAGCCAAAAAGACTAACGTAATAGGACCAGCACCAGTTGCTGGCCCTAAACACGTGGCCATCATTATGGATGGCAACGGTCGATGGGCGCAAAAGAAAGGGAAAATTCGTACTTTTGGTCACAAAGCCGGTGTTGAGTCTGTGCGTTCTGTAGTGCGTTTTGCTAGGCAAAACGCCATCGAATCACTCACACTTTTTGCCTTCTCCAGCGAAAACTGGAAGCGGCCAGAAGAGGAAGTGAGCGTGTTGATGGAGTTGTTTAACCTCGTATTGAATAGTGAGGCTAAGCGACTTCACAAAAATGGCGTTCGCCTGCAAGTCATTGGCGATTTAAGTGCCTTTGATGGCAAGTTGGTAGAGAAAATTCGCAAAGCTGAAGCAATGACCAAAGATAATGCCGACCTCATGCTCAATATTGCAGCAAACTACGGCGGGCGCTGGGACATTGTCAATGCAACTCAGCGATTAGCCAACGCAGTGAAGGAAGGTAAAATTAACGCAGAGGATATTGACGAAACGATGTTTACTGCGAACACCTCAACTGCAAACCTACCAGAATTGGATCTCCTAATTCGAACCGGTGGAGAACATCGTATAAGCAACTTCCTATTATGGCAAAGTGCTTACGCCGAGCTTTATTTTACCGATGTCCTATGGCCTGATTTCAACGAAGATGTATTTCAACTCGCAGTTAATGACTTTAATGTACGTCAACGTCGTTTCGGTCTCACCGGTGAGCAGGTTATTGTTTCCGATGATTAGGAGTACTCAGGCGATTATCGAACGCGTCCTGAATAGAAAGGCCAAGGGCAAATTATGCTAAAACAACGAATAATAACCGCATTAATTCTTGCGCCGCTTGCGCTGTATGCCATTTTATTCTTACCTATTTTCTGGTTTGAAATAGCTATTGCTGGCGTGGTAGGTATCGGTGCTTACGAGTGGGCAGCCATGGCGGGTGTCTGTGAACGACCTAAAAAACTGCAGTTTATGGCAGGCGCTTTTGCAATTTGTATTGCGCTGTCGTTTATTGTTGATGCTAGTGTTATTTGGTATCAGGGGCAATTGCACAGCCTGTATAGAGGCATTCTCAGTGTTGCCGTTGTGTGGTGGATTGTCTCATTAGCAATGGTACTAGCGTACCCAAAGTATACTAAGTTTTGGCGCGACAGCAGAGTGGTAAGAACCGTATTTGGCTTATTCACTCTTATCCCTACGTGGGTAGCGGTTATAGCGCTTCGTACAAGTTTGCACGATGTAGACCCTTTCTATGGCGCCTCACTTATTTTTTATGTATTGGGTATTGTGTGGGCCGCTGACATTGGCGCGTTTTTTGTAGGCGTTAAGTTTGGCCGCCACAAACTGCGCCCTAACGTTTCACCGGGTAAAAGCTTAGAAGGCTTATTAGGTGGTATTGCTGCTTCATTTGCTATTATTGCCTTTGCCGCATTGCATTATCAAGTTGAACCATCGCGCATTTGGCTTCACCTCGCCATAGGAGGAATTACGGTAGCAGTATCAGCGTTAGGCGATCTCAATGAGAGCATGCTGAAGCGTTGCGCTGGTATTAAAGATAGTGGCAAGATTTTACCTGGACATGGTGGGATCCTAGATCGTATTGACAGCTTAACTGCTGCGTTTCCTCTCTTCGCGTTTTGCTATGTTACCTGGATGGCGTAATGGAAACGGTAACAGTGTTAGGGGCGACAGGCTCCATTGGTTGTAATACACTTGATGTTATTAACCGCCACCCAGACAAATATCGTGTTTTTGCAATTACAGGTAATACGCAGCTTTCGCTACTTATGGAACAGGCGAATAAATGCTCCCCTCGTTACGTTGTCATTGCTGACCCTGCAAATTACGACGATGCCTTACATTTTGCTAAGCAACACAATGTTGAAGCAGAGATTTTATGCGGCCAGCAAGCCTTAGAAGACGTTTCAAGTGCGCCAGAAGTCGATGCTGTTATGGCGGCTATTGTCGGTGCTGCAGGTTTGTTACCTACCATGGCAGCGGTAAAAGCAGGTAAACGCGTATTGCTTGCTAATAAAGAAGCGCTGGTCATGTCAGGTGCGATTTTTATCGATGCAGCAAATAAAAGCGGCGCACAAATTCTGCCTATTGATAGTGAACACAATGCTATTTTCCAGTGCTTACCTCATGATTTTACCTACGGGAATTTAGGGGGCTCCGGCATTTCAAAAATAGTGCTTACTGGCTCTGGCGGACCATTTAGAGAGCGAGCGCTAGACTCCTTTGACAGCATTACAATCGATGAGGCTGCAACTCACCCTAATTGGTCCATGGGCAGAAAGATTACTATCGATTCAGCCACCATGATGAATAAGGGACTTGAGTTTATCGAGGTATGCTGGCTATTCGGTGTCAATGCCAGCGATATTGATGTTGTTGTTCACCCGCAAAGCATTATTCACTCAATGGTGCAGTACGTTGATGGTTCGGTCATTGCCCAAATGGGGAATCCGGACATGCGCACGCCCATTGCTTATGGCTTGGCACATCCTGAGCGAATTGACGCTGGCGTCAAGCCGCTAGATTTCAAAAGCTTAGCCGACTTTAGCTTCTATTCGCCGTGCTTTGAACGATATCCAAATTTGAAACTGGCAATAGATGCTTGCCAACAAGGTCAGTGTGCAACCACCACTTTAAATGCTGCTAATGAAGTAGCAGTAGCGCATTTCTTAGAGGGTCACATTTCCTTTTGCGATATTGCTAAAGTGAATGAGACGACATTAAATGCATTGTCTATGGTGGAGATGACATCCATTCAGCAGATATTGGAGCAAGACGCGTTGGCAAGAGCCAAAGCGAACGAATTAATTCGAGGTAAATTTTAGTGCTAGCATTTTTTTGGAGTCTAGGTGCATTCATTCTGGCCCTCGGTATTCTTGTTGCCGTTCATGAATGGGGGCATTTTTATGTAGCGCGAAAATGTGGAGTGCAAGTAGAGCGTTTTTCCATAGGCTTTGGCAAGCCGATTTGGCGCAAGCTCAGTAAGTCTGGTACAGAATATGTCATCGCCATGATCCCGCTTGGCGGATACGTGCGAATGCTTGATGGGCGAATTGACGATGTCCCACCCGACATTGAGAACAAAGCCTTTAACAACAAACCCGTATTGCAGCGCATGGCGATAATCGCTGCTGGGCCAGGTGTTAATTTTATTTTCGCGTTTTTCGCGCTCTGGCTCATGTATATAGTGGGCCTAGAGACCGTCAAGCCAATAGTTAAAGCAGTAGAGCCTGATAGTATTGCCCAGGCTGCAGGTTTGCAACCTGGTGATGAAATCGTCAATATTGGTGGACGAGACACGCCAGATTGGGAAGCCGTAAACTTAGAGTTAGTGTCAAATATTGGCGGCGACAATACGGTAGTTACCGTGAGAAATTCATCAAATACTGAAAAAGAACTCACATTTACACTGGATACTTGGAACTTTGATCCAGATATCGAGTCTCCTTTAAGCAGCTTAGGGTTGACGCCATTTCGCCCAAATCCAACCCTGACCGTTGGTTTTGTAGGCGATGATAGTGCAGCAAAGGAAGCAGGGATGTTGCCCGGTGATAAAATCATTGCGCTAAATGGTAATAAGCTCGCATCGTGGAATGCGTTAGTGGATGAAGTTGTTGAAAGTCCTGGAGAGGTTATTTCTCTTGCTATTGAACGGGATGGACAGCAACAGACGCTACGCGCCACGATAGCGCGCCGCGATACGCCACAAGGGCAAAGTGGATATCTTGGTGTGAGCCCAACGTTTGAGTCTTGGCCAGAGGGGTATGTGTTTACGCATCAATATGGCATTATAGAGGCTGTTGGGGCTGCGCTAGATAAAACGTGGCGATTAATGACACTCAGTGTCGAAATGATAGGCAAATTACTCACTGGCGATGTGTCAGTTAAAAATTTGAGTGGGCCTATCTCAATTGCTCAAGGAGCAGGTACAAGCGCAGGTTATGGGCTTGCCTATTTCTTGAGTTTTCTAGCCTTAATAAGCGTAAATTTAGGCATTATAAATTTATTACCCCTGCCCATGCTTGACGGTGGTCACCTGATGTTTTTCATCGTGGAATGGATCACTGGCAAGCCTGTACCCGAGGCGGTGCAAGAATGGGGTTACCGGATAGGTGGCGTGCTTTTGTTTATGATTATGGGTATCGCTATTTTTAACGATATTGCTCGCATAACCTGATGAATATCAGGAAGTACAAAACAGTAAATATGAAACGCGGCCAGGAAAAGAAAAATAGATGAAGTTAAAACAGTTAGTAGCAGCCGGAGTTATTTTTTCCAGTGCTAGCTTTGCCAATGCTGCGGCGCAAAACAGTGAATTCGTAGTACAAGACATTCGTGTTGAAGGTTTACAACGTGTAGCACTTGGTGCGGCGTTAACTTACTTGCCTGTGCAAGTAGGTGATGAGCTAAATACATTCCGTGTTACTCAGCTCATTCGTTCGTTATATTCTTCAACACACTTTGAAAACGTTGAAATATTAAGGGATGGCAATACACTCGTTGTCCGTGTTTCTGAACGCCCAACCATCAGTAATATCATTTTTGAAGACAATGACGACATTAAAGATGAGCAACTGCAAGAAAGCTTAGATGGCAATGGCGTTAGGATTGGCGAGCCCCTCGACAAGACCGTATTGACCTCAATTGAGAATGGTCTTAAGGACTTCTTTTACAGCATTGGAAAATACAATGCTGATGTAACCGCTATTGTTACGCCTCTTCCCCGTAATCGTGTGGACTTAAAGCTGCTTTTCGAAGAAGGTGACGCAGCGAAAATAGAACAAATAAACATTGTTGGAAACGAGCTATTCTCAGATGAAGAGTTGATGGAGTCGTTTGAACTTCAATACGACACCCCTTGGTGGGATTTCTTATCTGAAACTCGTTATCAGCAGCAAACACTGCAAGGCGATATGGAGTCGTTGCGCAACCACTACCTCGACCGTGGTTACCTGCGCTTCAATGTAGATTCAACGCAGGTGTCAATGACACCAGAAAAAAGCGGTATCTACGTTGCTATGAACGTGTCTGAGGGTGAGCAATACACGATTTCAGAAGTAGAGCTAGTGGGGGATGTACTTGGTCACGAAGAGTATATTGAACGTGTACTACCGTTAACACCTGGTGAGCTTTATAACCAAGCTGAGGTGACTTACACCGAAGAATTTATTAGTAAATATCTTGGTCGATTTGGATACGCCTATCCAACGGTAACGACGGTACCCGATATTAACGATGAAGATAAAACGGTAAAACTGACACTATCTGTTGACCCGGGTAAGCGTATTTACGTCAACCGCATTAAATTTAATGGAAACGTTGTTACGGCCGATGACGTTCTTCGCCAAAACGTCAGTCAAATGGAAGGTACTTGGTTGTCGAATAGTCAACTTGAGGTATCTAAAAGTCAATTGTCTCGCCTTACTTATATGGAAAATGTTGAGTTTGAGACAGTGCGAATACCTGGTTCAGAAGACAAGGTAGACGTTAACTTCAACGTTAAGGAGCAACCTTCCGGTTCATTTAATGCAGGTATCGGTTACGGCGATAGAACAAGGCTTAGTCTTCAGGCAGGCATTCAGCAGGACAACTTCCTAGGAACGGGTAAGCGTGTGGGGTTGAACCTGAATACAGTAGCGTTCCAGAAGTCAGCGCAAATTACATACAATGACCCTTATTTCACTATCGATGGTATCAGTTTAGGTGGAAGTCTAGGCTACAGTGAATTTGATGGGTCTGACTTCAATGTTATTCAGTATAATTCTAAGCGTTGGTCGTTAGGTGCGAATCTTGGCTATCCTATCAACGAAGTAAACAGAATTAACTTTGGGTTGACCTACAGTAACGTTGAATTATTCAACCGCGGGTTTTTCGAGCAGACAGAGCGTTTTTACAATCAATTCCCAGATGGCAACAATCCTGACGCGGCTGTGAAGTACGATAGTTACTTGGCAAGTGTCAGTTGGAGCAGAGTTACCCTAAACCGCGGTTTGTTTCCGACGGCAGGTTCGTCCCAGCGTGCATCTTTTAGTGCAACAACACCTAACTCTGACGTGAAGTACTTTAAAGCAGTTTTTGATGGCAAATGGTATTTTCCGTTATCTCGCAATCAACGCTGGTCTTTTCTTGCGCGGATCCGTGCCGGTTATGGGAATGGCTACGGAAGTATAAACGGCAACGAGCAAATTCTACCGTTCACAGAAAACTTTACTGCTGGTGGTGTTGATTCGCTCCGAGGGTTTGAGAATAATACTGTAGGCCCTCGTGGTGTGATACTGCGTTCACCGGGTAATATCGTTGGGCCTGACGGAGAACAATTTCCTTCTGACCCAAGTGATGCCGTGATTTCTTGGTCGAGACAAAGCTTGGGCGGCAATGCAATGGCGTTAGGCGGCATAGAGCTAATTGTTCCTACCCCTTTTGTTGAGGCTGAAATGGACAACTCGGTAAGAACAAGTTTGTTTGTGGATGTGGGCAACGTATGGGATACTGAATTTGATTTTGAACGCTACAGCCAATTAGATGTTGATCCAAGTCAAAGGCAGGGCAATGTATTGTTAGACTATTCCGACTGGGAGCTTTATCGCGCATCGGCAGGTTTATCAGTACAATGGGTGTCACCGATGGGGCCAATGGTATTCAGCTTCTCTAGAGCGATACAAGAGCGCGAGGGAGACGATGCCAGGTTCTTCAACTTTAATATTGGCCAAACATTTTAAATATATTTTAATCATAAAGTGGGACAGCATTTGTGTGTCCCGAATAAAAGATACAAAGAGGAGTTCCCTTTGAAACAGTTGGTTAAACACATCGTCGCAGGTGCAATGTTAAGTAGTGCACTAGCCAGCACGTCAGTGATGGCAGAGCAGAAGATGGCCGTGGTAGACGTGCAGGGTATTTTCCAAGCAATGCCGCAGGCTGCCGAGATACAGAATGCTATTCAACTAGAGTTTAAAGATCAGATTGAAGAAGTTAATCAGCTTCAACGTGATGGTCAGTTTTATGCCGAGCGCCTCCAGAGAGACGCGGCTACAATGAGTGATTCAGAGAAGAAAGATCTCGAGCAAAAGATTTTGACAGTGAGAGAAACGCTTTCACAAAAAGGTCAGCCTCTTCAGCAAGAGATCCAACGCCGCAGCAATGAGGAGCGAAACAAACTCTTGGGACTCATTAAGCAGTCTATCGATGCGGTTGCTGCAAAAGGAGGGTATGACCTCGTGCTTAATGCGAATGCTGTAGCGTTTGCGCAAGAGGAATACGACTTATCTGAGCAAGTATTAGAACAGGTTAGTAAAGTTAACTAAAACATCGCCAAGGCTGGTAGTGTTCAACAATTTATCAGACCAACAACCGAAAGGTGTTGGTCTGATTTGTTTTTCGCGTTTAACAGCGTATGGTTGCCGCCGAATTTAGATTTACGGCGAGTTTGACCATAAACCAGTTGCCAGGTCATGCTTGAATACAGGAGAAAGTTCTTGACCAATTCACTTAATACCATCGAAATACAGGAAATAATGGCTTTATTGCCACACCGTTATCCTTTTCTGTTAGTCGATCGCGTCACCGACTACGTTCTCGGTGAGTCAATTAAAGCGTATAAAAATATTACGATTAACGAGCCATGCTTTACCGGCCATTTTCCAGGCCAGCCTATTTTTCCTGGCGTGCTTATTCTAGAAGCGATGGCGCAAGCGGCCGGTGTACTTGGTTTTAAAACCATGGGCAAAAACGACAGTTTATACTTATATGCAGGAATTGATAACGCACGCTTCAAGCGCCCAGTAGTGCCTGGTGATAAGCTAGATTTTGATGTGGCGTTAGTGAAAGAAAGAAGAGGGATTTGGAAATTTAAAGGTACTGCGACCGTCAATGGCGATTTAGTATGCAGTGCAGAATTTATGTGTGCGATGAGAGAGATAGCATAACGTGATCCATCCTACTGCCGTAATTTCAGAGAGCGCTACCATTGGTAAAAATGTCACTATTGGTCCATTTTGTGTAGTCGACGATAATGTAACTATTGGCGATGGTTGCATCTTGAAGTCACATGTAGTTGTTCGTGGTAAAACACGAATAGGCAAGAACAATAAGTTTTTTCAATTTTCGTCCATTGGTGAGGACTGCCAAGATAAAAAGTATGCTGGTGAGCCCACCGAACTCATTATTGGCGACGACAACGAATTTCGTGAAGGTGTTACCGTTCATCGCGGTACCGTGCAAGACGAAGGTGTAACCATTATCGGCTCTCGCGGCTTGTTTATGGTTAATGCCCACATTGCCCACGACTGCGTGCTTGGCGACGACATCATTGTTGCTAATAACTGTGCCATTGCAGGCCATGTTCACATCGATGATTTTGTTATCGTAGGTGGCGCAGTGGGAATTCATCAGTTTTGCAAAATTGGGGCTCATGCTTTTTTAGGTGCAGGTGGCATCATTTTAAGAGACGTTCCGCCATTTGTTATGGTAAGCGGTCATAAAAATATTCCCCAGGGCATTAATTCAGAAGGCCTAAAACGCAGAGGCTTTGACAAAGACGAAGTGCTTGCTATAAAGCGCGCATACAAAGTCATTTATCGCGCGGGTAATACTATTGAAGAGGCCATTGAGGCGTTAGAAATTCCAGCTAAAGACCATGACGGTGTAGCACGGATGGCAGAGTTTCTTCGCCATGCAGAGCGAGGCATCATCCGATAGTTATGACAACGCCATTACGAGTTGGCATGGTTGCCGGCGAGCCTTCAGGTGATGTACTAGCCGCTGGAGTGGTCGCTGAACTTAAGCGCCAATACCCCGATGCAGTGATAGAGGGTATTGGTGGCCCCAATATGCAGGCGCAGGGCTTTAATTCGTTATTCGATATGGAAACGCTGTCGGTAATGGGGCTTGTCGAAGTGTTATCCCATCTTCCTGCCATCCTGAAAGTGAAAAAGCAGTTGCTTGCGCACTTTGAGCAGAACCCGCCAGACATATTTATTGGTATAGACGCCCCCGATTTTAACTTGCGAGTGGAAAAGACGCTTAAACAGCGCGGTATAAAAACCCTTCACTATGTCAGCCCTACCGTGTGGGCGTGGCGAGAGAAACGCATTCACAAAATTGCCAATGCCGCGAGCCGCGTACTGGGCTTGTTTCCTTTTGAGCAAAAGGTATACGATAAATACCAGGTGCCCTATACGTTTGTTGGTCACACGATGGCGGATACCATTGCTTTAGTGCCGGATCAGTCTCTAGCCAGAACTACTTTAGACCTTGCTGCCGATAAGCCTGTTTTGGCGGTGTTGCCTGGTTCACGGCGAGGCGAGGTAGATACTTTACTGCCCGTTTTTTTGGACACTATGGAAGCTATCCACAAAAAGCGCCCCGATATCCAGTTTGTTATTCCTGCTGCAAACGAGCATCGTTTAGTACAAATTGAAGCGTTTTTAGCGCAGGCTGATAATGCTCAATCGCGACTCCCTATTCACATCACGACAGGCACTGCCCGAGATGCCATGATTGCCAGTGATGTCATACTCTTGGCGTCGGGCACAGCAACCTTAGAAGCCATGCTGTGCAAGCGGCCCATGATTGTTGCATATAAACTGGCTCCGCTTACCTACAAAATTATGCAGCGTATTTACAAAGCGCCGTATTTTGCGCTACCTAACTTACTTGCTAACGATGCAATTGTTCCAGAATTACTCCAAGAGGACGTAAATGCTGAGAATATGAGCAATCAATTATTAGGTTTCTTTGAAAGTGACAATTCTGCACTTATTTCCCGTTTCACCGAACTCCACCATACGCTAAAATGTGACGCTGACAAAACAGTTGCAAAAGCGGTAGTGGAGGAGTTACTTGGATAAATTAATAGCCGGTGTGGACGAAGTAGGTCGCGGTCCTCTCGTGGGTGATGTGGTAACCGCTGCCGTTATCTTAGACCCATCAAACCCTATTAAAGGGCTAAATGATTCAAAAAAGCTCAGCGAAAAAAAACGTCTTGTATTAGCACAAGAAATTCGAGAGAAGGCACTATATTGGAATATAGGGCGTGCGAATCCTGCTGAAATCGACAAGTTGAACATACTGCATGCTACCATGTTAGCTATGGTAAGGGCTGTAGAGGGGCTTCCCGTTACCCCTGATTTTGTACGTGTTGATGGCAATCGATTACCTGCATGGAATTATCCGTCAGAAGCGGTTGTAAAAGGTGATAGCCTGCACCAAGAAATATCCGCGGCATCAATTATAGCAAAAGTAGAGCGTGACAATGATATGTTAGCTCTGCACGAGGCTTTTCCTCATTATAACTTTGCCGGTCATAAAGGCTATCCAACTAAAGCGCATTTTGCAGCACTAGCCGAGTTTGGTGTGTTAGATTGCTATCGTAAAAGTTTTAAGCCGGTAAAGGCGCTGCTAATAAATAACGATTAAAAAAAGCTGCTAGCACACAATTGTTAATAAAGCTGCTAGCGCAAGGTGCCTCGCAAAATAAAAAAGAGAAAAACGTCATGTCTTCGCCATTTATTCATTTACGGGTTCACAGTGATTATTCAATGATGGATGGGCTTAACAAGGTTAAGCCCATTTTGAGCAAAGTGGCTGAGCTTGAAATGCCTGCGGTTGCTATCACCGACCAAATGAATATGTGTGGCCTCGTTAAGTTCTATTCTGAAGCGCATTCAAAGGGTATTAAACCCATCATTGGTACTGACTTCTGGGTAACGAACGAGGTGTTTGGCGACGAGCCATTCAGGCTGACGCTATTAGCGATGAATAACGAGGGATATAAGAACATAACCGTTCTAATATCCAAAGCCTATTTAAGAGGCCACCTTGCTCATCGCGCGGTTATCGACCAGTCTTGGCTTGCCGAGCACAATGAAGGCATTATCGTGCTTTCTGGTGGACTACACGGCGATATTGGGGTCGGATTAACCAAAAATAATACAAAACTTCTCGGTGCTTCAATTCAGTTCTACAAAACCAACTTTCAAGACCGTTTTTATGTAGAGCTGGTTCGTACTGGACGGGTAGGAGAAGAAGACTATCTTCATCGTGCAGTAGAGTTTGCCTATCAGCAAGACTTGCCCGTAGTAGCGACCAATGAAGTATGCTTTATTGATAGAGAAGGTTTTGATGCGCATGAAATTCGCGTGTGCATTCACGATGGGTATACCTTAGACGACACCCGTCGTCCAAAGCGCTATAGCGAGCAGCAGTACCTGCGAACTGCCGACGAAATGGTGGACTTATTTAGCGATATTCCAGAAGCCATAGAAAACACCGTGGAAATAGCCAAGCGATGCAACGTTACCGTTCGGTTAAATGAGTACTTCTTACCTCAGTTTCCCACCGGTGGCATGACCACAGAAGATTTCTTGGTCAAAGTATCAGAGGAAGGCCTTGAAGATAGGCTGGTTTTTTTATTTCCTGATGAGAGTGAACGCAAGGAAAAGCGCCCGGAATATGACGACCGACTTCGAATAGAGCTCGACGTTATCAACCAAATGGGATTTCCTGGTTACTTTCTTATCGTGATGGAATTTATCCAGTGGAGTAAAGATAACGGTATACCCGTTGGACCAGGACGTGGTTCAGGTGCCGGCTCATTAGTGGCTTATGCCCTAAAAATTACCGACCTCGACCCCCTTGAATTCGATTTGCTCTTCGAGCGATTTTTGAACCCTGAACGTGTATCTATGCCCGATTTTGACGTTGATTTCTGCATGGATAGACGGGATGAAGTTATTGACCATGTTGCCGAACTCTATGGTCGTCAAGCAGTATCGCAAATTATAACCTTCGGTACCATGGCAGCGAAAGCCGTAGTGCGTGACGTCGGTAGGGTACTTGGGCATCCATATGGCTTCGTTGATAGAATTTCTAAGCTTATTCCGCCTGATCCGGGTATGACTCTGGAAAAAGCATTCAAAGCGGAGCCGCAGCTTCTCCAAGTATACGAGCAAGACGAAGAGGTAAAAGACCTCATTGATATGGCGCGTATTTTAGAAGGTGTTACCCGTAACGCAGGGAAACACGCCGGTGGTGTTGTTATTGCGCCTACCACTATTACCGACTTTTCACCCTTGTACTGCGATGACCAAGGGAACAACCCTGTCACCCAGTTTGATAAGAACGATGTAGAGACCGCGGGATTAGTCAAATTTGACTTCTTGGGGCTGCGAACACTGACCATCATTCAGTGGGCTATCGATATGGTAAAAGAAGGCAAAAATATCGATATAGACATTTCTGCTATTCCTCTTGCTGATCCTAAGAGCTTTCGCACACTTCAAAATGCTGAAACTACGGCGGTTTTTCAGCTCGAATCTCGCGGTATGAAAGAGCTTATCAAGCGCCTTAGACCCGATAGCTTCGAAGATATTATTGCACTGGTGGCCTTATTCCGGCCAGGTCCACTACAGTCTGGAATGGTAGATAACTTTATCGATCGTAAGCACGGTAGAGAAGCGATTTCTTATCCCGATAAAGATTATCAGCACGAATGCTTGGAAGTTATTCTAGAACCTACCTACGGTATTATATTGTACCAAGAGCAGGTAATGCAGATTGCCCAAGAAATGGCGGGCTACTCCCTTGGTGGCGCCGATTTACTGCGTCGTGCAATGGGTAAGAAAAAGCCAGAGGAAATGGCTAAGCAGCGGGGCGCGTTTGCTGAAGGGGCAAAAGGCAACAATATTGACCCCGATTTAGCCATGAAAATCTTCGACTTGGTAGAAAAGTTTGCAGGCTACGGTTTTAACAAATCACACTCTGCGGCGTATGCATTGGTGTCATACCAAACGCTGTGGCTAAAAGTACATTATCCTGCCGAATTTATGGCCGCCGTAATGTCTGCGGATATGGATAACACCGACAAAATTGTTACCCTAGTGGATGAATGCGAGCGTATGGGTATTGAAATTCTGCCACCAGATTTAAACGCCGGTAAATATAAATTCACCGTTGATAGTAAAGGGCGCATTGTTTATGGCATTGGAGCGATAAAAGGGGTTGGCGAAGGCCCAATTGAGGCTATTATTGACGCTCGAGATGCCCACGGTGAATTTAAAGACCTTTTCGAATTCTGTGCAAAAATTGACACCAAGCGGGTAAATAAGCGGGTACTAGAAAAGTTAGTATTAGCTGGCGCGATGGATAATTTAGGTCCACATCGAGCGACTCTGATGGCTACGCTGCCAGAGGCACTCGCTGCTGCGGGTCAGCACGCAAAAGCAGAGTCATTTGGACAGTCTGATATGTTTGGCCTATTGACCACTGAGCCCGATGAAGTGGAGCAGGCCTTTGCTGACGTTCCCGAGTGGCCTGAAAAAGTGTGGCTTGAAGGTGAAAAAGATACCTTAGGCTTATATTTAACCGGTCACCCTATCAATCAATATGCTGACGAACTTCGCTATTATACCGATGGTCGTCTAGTAGACCTAAAACCAACAAATAAAGATCAAATGTCCAGTGCCGTAGGTCTTGTTCTTGGCGTAAGGGTTATGACAAACAAACGAGGACGTCGCTGGGCAATAGTGACACTGGATGATAAGAGTGCCAGAATGGAAGCTCGTTTTTTTCCCGATACGTACGAACAGTTCGAAAGTGTGCTAGAAACCGATAAAATATTGCTCATAAAGGGACAGGTCAGCTTTGATGATTTCTCTGGGGGCAATACAATCACCGCCCGTGATGTAATGGACATTGTTCAGGCACGTGAGAAAAATGCGAAAGCGCTGGTGTTAAACGTTGATACACAGTCGCTTGAAACGAAGAAAATGAGTCAGATGCAATCTATTTTGCAGGCATTTAATGGCGGTAGTTGTCCTGTTCAAATAGCGGTTACACATCCAGACGCTGAGGCCACGTTAGCCTGTGGTGTAAAATGGTACGTGACCCCAGAGGATCAACTTTTGCACGAACTCAAACAGTGTTTGGGAGAAAAAGCCGTTTCAATTCTCTACCATTAACAGGTAGAGTTCGATAGATTGGACATCTCGCGTTTGTATTAACGAGCGTAGAAAGAATAGGACATAAAATGAGCATACAGTTTTTGGACTTTGAGCAACCCATAGCCGAATTAGAAGCAAAAATAGAAGAGCTAAGACTGGTTAATCAAGGCGGTGAGTTCGATGTTGGTATTGAAGAAGAGATTAACAAGTTACGAGGTAAAAGCGCCGATCTAACGAAAAAAATCTTTTCAGACCTTGGTGCATGGCAGGTTTCTCAACTAGCCCGTCATCCAATGCGTCCATACACATTGGACTATATTCCTCGCATTTTTAGCGATTTCGACGAATTAGCAGGTGATAGAGCCTTTGCAGATGACAAAGCCATTATAGGTGGTCCGGCAATGCTAGACGGTCAGCCAATAATGGTTATTGGGCATCAGAAAGGGCGTGACACCAATGAAAAGGTCAAACGCAATTTTGGCATGCCTAAACCAGAAGGGTATCGAAAAGCGTTACGGTTAATGAAAATGGCAGAGCGTTTTAATTTGCCTATTATTACTTTTATCGATACTCCGGGCGCCTATCCTGGTGTAGGTGCTGAAGAGCGTGGTCAAAGCGAAGCTATTGCAAAGAATCTTTTTGAAATGTCAGAGCTCACTGTGCCTATCATCTGTACCGTTATTGGTGAGGGGGGGTCCGGTGGCGCATTAGCCATAGGCGTGGGCGATAGAGTGAATATGCTTCAATATTCTACGTATTCTGTTATCTCACCTGAAGGGTGTGCCTCTATTTTGTGGAAAAGCGCAGAAAAAGCGCCACTTGCAGCAGAAGCTATGGGTGTTAGTGCTCCACAAATTAAAGAGCTTGGCCTGATCAACAGTATTGTTGAAGAGCCACTAGGCGGCGCTCATCGAGACCATAACAGTATGGCCGCTAATTTAAAAGCGGTGCTTAAACAGCAGTTGAGTCAACTGAAAGAGTTAGATAAAGACAAGCTTCTAGAAGAGCGTTACAAGCGACTCATGTCGTTTGGCTACTGCTAATTGACAAACGGATAGCGTGTGCTCCCCATAACAACTGAAATAGGCCAGCAAGTAATTGACTCAATTGCTGCTGGACTAAATCACGCTGCTCTTCCTTTGCATTCCCCCCTTGTGGTGGCGTTTAGTGGCGGTGTAGATTCATCAGTTCTGTTACAATTAGCCTTATTATATCGCGACCAATATCAATGCGAACTACATGCAGTGCATGTTCATCATGGGCTGAGTGATAATGCTGACGCGTGGACAAAGCATTGCGACCTACAGTGCAGAATATACGATGTCACGTATCATCAGCAGCGAGTCGTCGTTGATACAAGTTCACGTAAAAGTATTGAAGCTGAAGCAAGAAAGGCCCGTTATCACGCCCTTCTCAATGTCTGTGAACAAATCGGGGGCGTGCTGCTTCTTGGTCAGCATGCAGAAGACCAACTAGAAACTGTGCTACTTCAGTTAAAGCGAGGAGCCGGCCCGCAAGGTCTCGCCGGTATGGCTGAGTCCCAGTGGCGAGGCAATACCTTGGTTTTGCGACCCATGTTAAATCTCAAAAAGAAAGATATCACCAGTTTTGCTTATAGTGAGGGCTTGAGCTGGGTTGAGGATGAGTCGAATTTCGAAACGAGTTTTGATAGGAACTTTTTGCGAAACGATATCATTCCTAACCTAGTTGCTCGATGGCCTGAGTTAGCTAAAACGGTAAGCCGCAGTGCGTTGCTATGTGCAGAGCAGTCTCATTTAATCAATGATACTGCCAAGCAATTTTTGAACGACTGTCAGCTATCACCGGTTCGTATTAATGGCGATGCTCTGTCAACACTATCGATACCTTGGCAAAAAGCAGTGATTCGATTGTGGTTTACCCAGCAAGGACAATTAGTGCCGTCAAAAGCACAATTAGATGAACTGCTTTCCATGCTAGGTGCTAAACAAGACGCTACACCGGAAGTGACGTTTAAGTGGGGTAAAGTTGCGCGCTCTAATGGCGATATTTACTGGGTGGTAAAGCCAACAGAAGATATTCCTGCAACGCTAGCACTCAACAATCACGAGACGACTTACCTAGCGTGGTTGAGTATGAGCGTCACCGTGTCTCTTGAAAGCAGTGACGAGGCAATTTGTCTTAAAACTGATATGCGAGGGCTTAAGGTTAAACCTGAGCAAGCTGGGGTGTCAAAAGAGTTAAAAAACTGGTTTAAGGTGTGGCGAGTACCCCGTTGGGAGCGCCAAGGTGTGCCGGTAATTTTTATTGGCGATACTCCGGTAGCGGTAATTACCAATAGAGAATGCCTTTATTTACGACGTGAAGGCAGCAGCGTGAGGGTAAATATACGTATCGAGCACTGCTTAGAGGATTAGCGGCAAGGGGTTGCCGCGTTTCACTTGTAAAAGACCAGATTCGTAAATAGCGCTGAGTGGTAAGTGGAACAGAGTCCCAATCAAAGTCCTAATTAGGTAAGCAGGCAAAACTGATTATGCGGCTTGATAATCATCCTTCCCTGAACTTTTTACTTTGTATAGCGCACTATCAGCCCGGTCGAACATGCTGTTAGTCGTATCTCCTACACGATAGATTGCGCCACCCAAACTACATGACACTCCTAAATTCACTAGGTAATCGGAACCACTAATGCTCGCCTTAATACGCTCTGCAGCGCATGCAAGCTGTTGCTCGGTTTGGCAATCTAAAATGCAACAAAACTCGTCACCGCCGTACCTGAATGGCTCATCCTCATTGCGCAGTACGTTCACTAAACGGGAAGCCACATGGGCCAAAACGCGATCACCTTCACTGTGGCCAAACGTGTCATTAACTTGCTTAAAATTATCTAAATCTAAGACCAACAATGAAAAGGGTTCATCTCGACGTTGTGCCCAACTACGCTGACGGATCATGGCTTGCTCAAAGGCAATACGATTTCCCAGCTCAGTTAAGCCGTCTTTCGTCGCCATGCTTTTCATGCGTGAATGTGATACGGCATGTTTTACTTGTTTGCCAAATAAATCATGAAGTTGAAAGAGTATTTCACGTTGCGACAGCGAGAGAGGTGAGCTAATGTAATAGTAAGCGTGCGCTTGTTCTCCACCTTTCGAGGCTGATCCCTGAAGAGGTAAGTCAATGAGAGTTGATGAAATTTTTGCATTTCCGAATATCCAGCGGGAGTCAAAATCAGCCAAGCTCAACCCCGTTACTGGCAAAAGAGAGTTGACCTGTTGAAAGTACAGCGTTCCCAACTCTTCAAGCTCAAGTGTAGAAAGCAATCGGTTGATGAATACAGTCAGTTCACTCACAGAAAGACCGTGAGCATGTGACTCTCTCGGATAAAAACTGCTATGGTGTGTACTATCATATACTGACGTTGAAAATTCCACGGCGTACCCTTTTCGCAATAGTTTGCATCGGTTGTGTGTCAAATCACTGACACTGTTGCTAACACTGACGCCAAGCATCATCAGGAGCGGCAGTATTTCTTTTAATCGTTGGTGCACATAACGGTTAATGTAACGATGGTGCCCGTTAGCTTGTCGCTATCGTTAATGTCACAACATAGATATAGCAAACTAAGTGCCAATTTTTTTTGACGCAGTAACCTTTCTAACACAATGGCTGTTCTAACGAAGCGCCATTGGGCATTTGAAAAGAAGTAACGGAGGTATAGTGGGAACAGGCTTTTTAAACATAGTGGTGTTAATGTTTATATCGGTGTGTGCAGTCGCTTTATTTAAGCGTGCACACTTACCACCTATTCTAGCCTACCTCTTTGCTGGCATTCTTGCTGGCCCGCAAATATTATCAGTTTTTGCTCATCCAGAGCAGATGCACCTGTTAGCCGAGGTGGGCATTGTGTTTTTGCTGTTCTCTTTGGGGCTTGAGTTTTCATTACCCAAATTACTCGCAATGCGCTCTCTAGTATTCGGTGTTGGCTTGGGACAGATGTTAATTACCACTGCGGTATTCACAAGCATTCCTTATTTCTTCGGGCTATCGTTAAGTGCTTCAATCATTGTGGGCGGAACGCTAGCACTTAGCTCTACAGCTATTGTGATCAAACAAGCCACAGAAATGGGGATTTTAAATAATCGCCGTACTCAGCTAGCAATCAGTATTCTACTGTTTCAAGATTTGGCCGTTGTTCCCTTTCTCATTGCTATTCCCTTGTTAGCACAAACTGGTGAAGTCAGCATTGGTTTAGCGTTTGGTGAAGCATTACTTAAAGGTGTGTTCGTAATCGCCTTTCTTATGTCTGTTGGCAAGTGGGGTCTCCCTTGGGTATTTAGAGAAGTCGCAAGAACGCGAACCGATGAGTTATTCGTTCTTACCACTATTTTAATCGCGTTATTGGCCGGTGGATTAACGTATTATTTTGGTCTTTCAATGGCACTAGGGGCTTTTTTAGCCGGTATGATGTTAGGTGAAAGTCAGTATAAATATCAGCTAGAGGCAGATATTCGCCCCTTTAGAGACATTTTGATGGGATTGTTTTTTGTCACCGTTGGCATGCAGCTGGATTTGAGCGTGCTATGGAGCAATCTATTTGAAATTGTTTTCGGTGTCTTTGCCCTTATGCTCGTGAAAGTTATATTGGTGAGGTTAGCATCCATGCTGGTTAAAACTGACCCTATTGATGGGTGGTCGGCTGGCGTTAAGCTATGTCAAATAGGGGAATTTAGCTTCGTTATTGCTGCGCTTGCCACTACTCATGGTGTGCTTTCAACGCAGCAATCGTCACTCATTATCAGTATGGGGGTAATTAGCATGGCGTTAACTCCATGGTTAATGAGCAATAGTGTGTTAATTGCAAAGCGCATTGTGAAAAGCGATTTAACCCTTACGGATGAGGAGTCCAGCGTAAGGCACGATAGTCTGACTAATCATGTCATCATTTGCGGTTTTGGTCGGGTAGGACAGTCGGTGGCACGCATGCTGAAAATGGAAGGCATAAAGTTTGTCGCTATTGATATGGACCCTGTGCGAGTACAGGAAAGTCGCAATGCAGGAGAGCCAGTAGTTTTTGGAGATGCTAGCCAAAAAGATATTTTGATAAATACAGCGATTGAAAAAGCCACCTTGGTGTTAGTTACCTTCGACCAAGTTGATAAAGCCAAGCAAGTGATCACGCAGGCTAGAACCATTTCCTCCACTGACGTAATGGTGAGAACGAAGCGAGATTATCAATTAGAGAGTCTGTATAAAGCTGGAGCAAATCAAGTTGTACCTGAACTGCAAGAGGGCAGCTTAATGCTAGTCTCTCAGGTGTTGCATTACGCAGGTGTGCCCATGTCGAGAATATTGAAGCGGGTTAGAGCAGAGCGAAAAGGCCGTTACGACCACATGCATGGTTTCTACCCTGGTGAGACTACTGAGATAAGCTATGGTACAGAGGATAAGTTGGAGTTCATCCATGCAGTTGTACTTAGCGAAGGAGCTGCATTTGTGGGCAAACCTTTAAAAGACATTGATTTTTCCCGCATGCGGGTAAAGGTGAAAGGACTACGTCGAGACGGCAACGAAGTTAAAGAGCCGGACGAAGACACGATATTACGAGCCCACGATGTGCTTGTCATTGCGGGCAAACCACGAAGAGTGGAGCGGGCAGAGCGCAAATTGTTAGAGGGCAATTAGCCCTCTTTACGTGTCTTTACAGCATGTTGAGACTATGAGGCTGATTCGAGATGACAATGCTTCTATTCAGCCTAAATTAGTATAACAAGAATCAATATGACCTAGGCTACTCGGTCTTTTTCTAAATCAGCAAACTGCTTTTTGAGGTCGTATTTTTCATCTGTGACGATTTTCTCTAATACCGAAATACGCTCTTTTAATTCAGCAATTTCCGATTTGTATGCATCGAATTCTTTGCCGTTAAGTTTTCTCTTGCTCTTATCTTTCGCGCTGTCGATAATACTGACCAGCGCCCAAGCACATATAGCAACAATAAAAATAGCAGTTAAATTCACGGTGGCATCCCTCTCAAATAGCGTTAAAAAAGTGTAGTCGATTACAATAAATTTGTCTTGTCTGGCTGATTTACGCAGCGTATTTACTTAAGATGTATCGTCCAGAGTTAAGTTACATAAACTCTTTTTATCTACATAGAAATTTTTTGTTTAAACATACTGTAGCGGATAATAGTAAGACAAAAGCAAGATTGTTGCCAGAGATTGAAAATCGATATTTAACAATAACTTATTTTCTTTTAACGGAATTTTCCGCGCATGAGATGACGAAAATCACTAACCAGTTTAGTGATATTGACGAATGAATAACTAAAATGGTTAATACAAGGTATGCCGTTAAATGACGCCTGACAATACGATTTCTTCTTATTCAGAGGTCAGCGAGCAAGACATAGAGTGGATGAAGCACGCACTGCTACTTGCTGACAAAGCTGAAGCCATTGGCGAAGTACCTGTAGGTGCGTGCGTGGTGGCTAACGGCGAAGTAATAGGCGAAGGCTGGAACACGCCAATACAAGATCACAATCCCACCGCGCATGCAGAGGTGCATGCTGTGACACAGGCTGCAAAATACTTGCAAAACTACCGCCTGATAGACGCAACGCTTTACGTTACTTTAGAGCCATGCTCAATGTGTGCAGGCATGTTGGTCCATGCAAGAGTCAAGCGAGTGGTGTTTGGAGCTTGGGATGCAAAAACAGGTGCAGCGGGTTCGGTGATGAATTTGCTTCAGCACCCTGTACTTAATCATCAGTCTGAAATCGTGTCTGGGGTATTAGCCGATGAATGCGCTAACAAAATTTCGACATTTTTTAAAAGGCGTAGAGAAGAAATTAAAGCGGCTAAAAAAGCGAAGCGCTCTCTACAAAACTAGAAACTGGATCCGGAAGATATATAAACTAGGGTAATTTGAAGTACAAGTCGATGGGAGGCTTGCTAGTCAGAAACAGTCAGAAAAAATGCAGTCACCCTATAAGTGCTCGGAGCACTTATTGATCAGAGCTTCTGGTCAGTTGGATGAACATGTCGTGGGTGACATAAAGCCTTCTACGGTGCAGTACTTTTTGATGGCTTTTCTTTATTAATAGTCTGCGTCTATTGTTGTTTCTCAATGTAACCCTTTTTCCCATAAATCTATTTTTTTTCATATACTCTCCCTATCTTAACGATGTTGGGATGCCAATAAACATCAAAACTATGCATACCTCTACGGCATGATGTGAATTAGTTGTTTGGCTCCAAACTTACGTCATAGAGATGACACTTAAATGACATATTTCAATAGCCAGCAGACTTATATTTTGTTTTGTTCATCTAGCCACACTAGACTGTCGTAGTAGCGCCGGATATTTTCAACATATTGCATTGCTTCATCACCACGGGCATAGCCATAACGGGTAGTGCGATAGTATTTTTTCTGCCGAAGCTGCGGCAATCTGCGTTTCACATCCACCCATAAGTCAGGGTTACCGCCTTGACGCTCGGTTAATACTCTCGCATCTTCCAAATGCCCCATACCTATATTGTACGCGGCCATGGCCATCCATACTCTGTCAGGGTTACCAATTCGCGCAGGTATTCGATTCAGTAGGCTGGCAAAATATCGAGAGCCGCCGCGAATGCTTTGTTCAGGGTCAACGCGGTCGCTCACATCCCAGTCACTGGCGGTATCAAGGGTAAGCATCATTAGCCCTCTAACACCAGTGCGAGAAACTGCATCGGGTTCCCAGTGGCTCTCTTGATAGCTCATCGCTGCAAGTAATCGCCAGTCTACGTCACCTGAATATTTTTTGAATAAGGGTTGGTATTGTTTAAGGGTAGATTCTGCTGCATTTTTGAATGCTCTGCTGTCAACGTAATCGAACTGACGAATGTGTCCAAAATACTTGTCTTCTAAAGCGGTAAACCAACCTGATTGGTGCACGGTGCCAAAGTACTCAATAATTGCTGCTTTCACCGAGTCATCTTGATTTAACGGCAAAGCCCAAGCCATTGGCATTTCGGTATTCAAGGTTTTTGCCACCGCCAAGCTAGGGTAGCGCCTGCGCTGTAAAGCAAGTCGATTGCTGTCGGCCACAGTAAAGCTAATTTCTCCTGACGCGACCTGCTGCAGCAATTCCTCTGAATCAGAATCTTCGGTGGTAATGACGGAAGATGACGTTACGTCTGTAGCCGATTGATTCAGGAGTTCATTTAGTATGTGTACTTGGCTACTTCCCGATACAGTAATGATAGGTGACGATAGCGTGTGTAAATCACGAGGCTTGCTTGTACCGGCCTTGAATACAAGCTGTTGATCCACAAATTGATACGCTGGTCCGTAGTCAAAACGCTGTTGCAAATTTGAAGTAACGGCATCACCGGTAGCAACAATGTCGAGATTTCCTTCTTCTAGCTGTTGCAGCATAACGTCGTAACTATAAAACGGATACAGATCGAGCGTTACCCCGAGATAATCCGCAAAGCCAGCCAAAAGCTCGTACTCAAAGCCTTGGGGGCCGCCAGCGTCATTGTAAAACGTGCCTGCGCCATATACGGTTCCCACTTTAATCGAGTTTCTTTCAAGTAGCTGCGATAATGCAGTGGGCACAGAGGGAACCGTGCACGCAAAGGTGACAGCTGAAAGTATCAGTAGGGCGTAAAGTCTAAATTGCTTTTTATAGCGTTGTAACTGCATAGCGCTTTTCTTATTTGAGTTAGTTAAAAAATTCAAAAAAATGTCACGTAAGGTCGTATTGAGGTTACCAAAGAAGCGTAATTGCTCTATAATCCGCGCCGAATTACTCATCAATTTAAGAGGCAACGCGTCGCATTGGTGGTCGTTGTTTCAAAACAACCAGGTAAAGCACTATGTTGGTCCTTCGAGGCGCTCCCGCACTATCAGAGTTTAACCAAACTAAACTGATTGCAAAGCTGGGTCAATCCGGCGTTAAGGTGAATAACCTTTACAGCGAATATATTCACCTAATAGATTCTCAAGGTGACTTGTCCAATCAGCAAATAGAAATCTTAGAGAAACTGCTCACTTATGGGCCTATTAGGCAAACACAGTCTCCCTCTGGAACACTTTTTCTAATCACTCCCCGTCCCGGTACTATTTCACCTTGGTCCTCAAAAGCCACCGATATTGCTCATAATTGTAGCCTTGATCCTATTAACCGTATCGAACGAGGTTGTGCTTTTTACATCGATACCGATACACGCTTAAGTGATGAGGATTTCGCCTTAGTTGCTAGTTTCCTCCACGATAGAATGACAGAGTCGGTGTTTACCAGTACTGATGATGCGGCGGTGCTTTTTGCACAGGCAGAGGCGAAAAGCTTTACCTCTGTAGAGATACTAGAGCACGGAAAAGATGCACTTATCAATGCAAACGTATCTTTGGGTTTGGCGCTTGCTGATGATGAAATTGACTATTTATTTGACAGCTTTACCACGTTAGGCAGAAACCCCACGGACGTAGAGCTGTATATGTTTGCACAAGCAAACTCCGAGCACTGCCGCCATAAAATATTCAATGCGAGCTGGACTATCGACGGTAAAGATCAGGAAAAGTCACTTTTCAAAATGATTAAAAATACCTTCGAATTGCTGCCCGATAACGTGTTCTCTGCCTACAAAGATAACGCAGCGGTAATGGAAGGTTGGAAAGCAGGGCGTTTCTTCCCTAACCCGCAATCTCATCAGTATGAATATCATCACGAGGATATTGATATTCTGATGAAGGTAGAAACGCATAACCATCCAACGGCTATTTCGCCATTTCCTGGGGCCGCAACGGGGTCGGGCGGTGAAATTCGCGATGAGGGGGCAACAGGTCGAGGCTCTAAACCAAAAGCAGGACTTGTAGGCTTTACCGTATCAAATCTGCGCATTCCCGGTTCAGAGCAGCCGTGGGAAAGCGATTACGGTAAGCCCCAGCGCATTGTTAGCGCACTTGATATTATGACTGAAGGCCCGCTAGGTGGCGCTGCGTTTAACAATGAATTTGGTCGTCCTAACCTGTTGGGTTACTTCCGAACTTACGAACAAAAAGTGAATAGCTTTAACGGTGTTGAAGTAAGAGGCTATCACAAGCCTATTATGTTAGCTGGTGGGCTAGGCAATATTCGCCGCGACCAAATTGAGAAAGGTGAGATTACCGAAGGAGCCAAGCTCATTGTGCTTGGGGGTCCGGCGATGAATATCGGCCTTGGCGGTGGTGCGGCCTCATCAATGGCTTCAGGGCAGTCAAACGAAGATTTAGATTTTGCTTCTGTACAACGAGAGAATCCAGAAATGGAGCGTCGCTGCCAAGAAGTCATCGATGCGTGTTGGCAGCTTGGTGAAAATAATCCTATTCAGTTTATCCACGATGTAGGTGCGGGTGGTTTGTCTAATGCGTTACCCGAGTTAGTTAGC
This sequence comes from Alteromonas ulvae, assembly GCF_048987005.1. Lineage (GTDB taxonomy): Bacteria > Pseudomonadota > Gammaproteobacteria > Enterobacterales > Alteromonadaceae > Alteromonas. The sequence continues at coordinate 1,118,206 of NZ_CP185261.1, forward strand.
GATGGTGGACGCGGCGGTAACTTTGAGCTTAGAAAAGTATTGTCAGACGAGCCAGGCATGACACCGTTAGAATTATGGTGTAACGAATCACAAGAGCGATATGTGATGTCAGTGGCCCCCGAAAATATGCCAGTTTTCGAGGCAATTTGTCATCGAGAGCGAGCGCCATTTGCAGTAGTAGGTGAAGCAACGGTTGAAGAGCATCTCAACCTCAATGACAGCCAGTTTGATAACAAACCTATTGATATGCCACTGGATGTTTTACTGGGTAAACCGCCTAAAATGCATCGAGAAGTTATCTCGAAAGTGGCAAACTCTCCTGCGTTTGATGACAACGGAATAAGTTTACGTGAGGCTGCAGAGCGCGTTTTGTCTCTGCCCACCGTAGCAGAGAAAACCTTCCTTATTACCATTGGCGACCGCTCTGTTACAGGGCTAGTCAATCGCGACCAAATGGTGGGGCCGTGGCAAGTTCCCGTTGCTGACGTTGCAGTAACGGCCAGTGCCTTTGACACCTACCACGGCGAATCAATGGCAATGGGTGAGCGCACCCCAGTAGCTTTGCTATCTCATGGGGCTTCTGCACGACTTGCAGTAGGGGAAGCGCTGACAAATATCGCGGCCTCTTACATCGGTGATATTAAACGCATTAAATTGTCTGCAAACTGGATGACGGCCGCGGGTCACCCTGGTGAAGATGCCGGTTTGTATGAAGCGGTTAAAGCAGTTGGTGAAGAGCTTTGCCCTGAATTAGGGTTAACCATTCCAGTGGGTAAAGACTCCATGTCCATGAAAACAGCATGGCAGGACGATGGCGAGGAAAAATCAGTCACATCACCACTGTCTTTGGTTATCACTGCATTTGGTGCGGTAAAAGATATTCGTAAAACTGTCACGCCTCAGTTAAGAACTGACAAAGGTGATAGTAAGCTATTACTCATCGATCTCGGCGAGGGCAATAATCGCTTAGGTGCAAGCTGCCTAGCACAAGTGTACGAGCAACTCGGCGATAGCCCAGCAGATGTGGTTTCAGCCGCGAGACTAAAAGGCTTTTTCAACGCAATTCAGGCGCTTTTGGAAAAGGGGCTAGTTCAAGCGTACCACGACCGTTCCGATGGCGGTTTATTCACTACCGTTGCGGAAATGGCTTTCGCTGGTAAAACCGGCGTAACAGTGGCGCTAGATAAACTCACTGGTAGTGATTTATCAGTGTTATTTAACGAAGAGTTAGGCGGCGTTGTACAGGTACTAGAGCGTGACAGCGAGGCAGTAAATGCTATTCTTGCAGAGCACGGCGTAGCTGACATTACTTATGACATCGGTTCGGTTAATACTACTGACATGATTGAGTTTCAGCGCGACGGCGTTGCCGTATTAGCTAACAGCAGAGTGTCGATGAGAACCACGTGGGCAACCACAACGTTTGAGATGCAAAAGCTGCGGGATAACCCTACGTGTGCAGAACAAGAGCACATGGCAAAGCAAGACGCTACAGATCCAGGCCTTCACGCTCACTTATCTTATGATGTTAATGATGATATTGCGGCACCTTACATTGCTAAGGGCGCTAAGCCCAAAGTTGCCATATTAAGAGAGCAGGGCGTTAACTCCCACCTCGAAATGGCAGCGGCATTTACTCGCGCAGGCTTTGATGCGGTAGATGTTCACATGAGTGATATTCTTTCAGGTCGACGTTCACTAGACACATTTGCGGGCCTTGCCGCATGTGGCGGCTTTTCTTACGGTGACGTGTTAGGAGCAGGTGAAGGCTGGGCGAAGTCGATACTCTTTAACAACATGGCAAAAGATCAATTTGAGCAGTTCTTTTCTCGCGACGAGACCTTTAGCTTAGGTGTGTGTAACGGCTGTCAGATGCTGTCTAACTTGAAATCACTTATTCCAGGTACCGACCACTGGCCTCACTTTGTAACAAACCAATCGGCTCGCTTTGAAGCGCGTGTCGCTATGGTAGAAGTGATGAAATCAAAATCTGTGCTACTTGATGGCATGTTCGGTTCGCGTATGCCAATAGCAGTCTCTCACGGCGAAGGGCAAGCAGAGTTTGCCAATGCGGATGCGTTAGCAAAAGCAAACGAGCATGTAGCATTGCGATATGTGGATAATTTTGGTAATCCAACCATGCAGTATCCTGCTAACCCTAATGGATCTCCACAAGGGATAACCGGTCTTACTTCAGCCGATGGCCGCAGTACCATTATGATGCCGCACCCTGAGCGGGTATTTAGAGCTGTAGCCAATTCTTGGCGCCCTGATGACTGGGAAGAAGATGGGGCATGGATGCGTATTTTCAGAAACGCGCGTAAGTTTGTCGGTTAGCAATCTACGATAACAGCAACTATGCTGGCTGTTTGAGTCAACATGGTTGCTGATTTATTAAACAAGGGCACTTTTCGTGTCAAACCATTGGCTTAGCGTCAATAATTTGATTTTGCCTCTTGTTATTAGCGTATCGCTGATCTATTGTAGTGCGGCAGGGAGTGCAATTTGGTTACAGGAGTTGAATTGGGTTGCACTAGCTATTGGTAACAATGCTAGTTTAAATAATAAGAGACGAACAATGAATCGTTCCTCAAAAGGGTTTGGCTTAACTGGAGTTGCAGTTGCCGTGGTTTTGATGTTTATTACCGCCGTATTTAGCACTTCTGCAAAATCTGCAGACGCTCCAACAACGCTAAGTGTGCAATCTTCAGTTAAGTAGTCTGAAAGAAAATAATAAAGCCCGTGATAGCTATGGTTATGACGGGCTTTAATCATTTTGGCAGCACTTTTTTCTATATTCAGTTTACGCTTATCGCGCTCTCAGTTTAGGCAGAGCTCATCCTTTTCTATTTTTCTCTCGGTTTATCAATTTTTGTTGAGGATGTTTCTTCAATAACACATAAGTAGCGCCAAATCCGCCATGCATAGGCTGCGCGGTATGAAACGCAATGACTTCATCAAGTTCCCGCAACCAATGGTTAACGTAGCTTTTCTTTAAAGCGGGAAAGGGTTTAGAGTTTTCACCCGTTCCATGCTTGATCAATAGTGCTCGTACGCCTTTTTCGTGCCCTGAACGCACGTTTTGATAAAGTAAATCTCTGCTTTCATCGAGGGACTTGCCTGCCATAGATATCATTAACTCAAGCGGGTACTTACCTAACCTTAGTTTTTTAAATACGCCATCTTGAATACCCGGCTGCTGGAATTGTATAAATTCATTGGGCGGTACAGGTTTAACACCTTCCATACTTAATGGGTTTGTTAACTTATCTCGAATGGAGGCTTGCAAAGCAGCGCGTTTCTGTTTTTCTGCCAAGGCTGCTGCTGGGTCGTGCAGCTGTGCTTTATCGTCAGAGATAATGGGTTTTACGTCTTGCATCTCAGCAAAAAAAGAATCCAATTCATTGCGTTTGAAGTGGCTCATTACTGCTCCCCGAGGTGGTAACTTACATCAAGGTAAGTTACATAATGGCTTAAATAACGAATGGTGTTTTGTACACTAAAACAGGATATGGGGATTAAGTTGACAATATCACTGGCGTCCCCACCGCGACTCGAACGCAGATCTAAAGCTTAGGAGGCTCTTGTTTTATCCAGTTAAACTATGGGGACTACGCCGTCGATTATACTCACATAGATCAAATACGGAACCCTCGAGTAAGGATAATTATTCGACTGTCCTTTGGTTCGCTTATTTTTTCACCACAAAGTCATTTTCTTGGATATTTGCAATCAGTCCAGAGCTTTTGTGAACAATAGTTGAAGAGTTTGCGAAGGTATTCTCAACCACAAAGACGCCAGGGTAAAGTGAGTATTGAAGATACCTTTTTCCCTTGTTGTCCACTACCTCTTTTGCTTGATACAGCATAAGCTCATCCCTGTCTTGTAATCCGTTATCACGACCTAATGAAATAGAAACAATATCTCCAGCCACATTAATTACACGCCCTGTTACCGGTTGGCAAGCTGTTGCTGCTTTTAGGTCTTGAATAGCATCTACCATTAGCTTTTGCGCTTCACGACCATAGGTAGATTGCCAAAAGTAATTTGAGAACTCATCGATCTGCGCAAATTGGTCAAATGTCCACTGCGCATGTGTACTGTAAGATTTGGTAAAAAGTTTGCCCCCGTTGATACCGTCAAAAATATGAAGAGTCATGTCAAAGTGTCTATCGACATTATCATCGCTCCACGGCGTGAATACAGAGGCTGCTTTTCTTTTTATGCTTAAATCGTCAATGGTACCTACTATCACAAATTGAGAGTTCCCCCTCTGAGACAAAGAGCGAACATTTTGTTCGGTAAATTCACTTTTGAACTTCGCTGTATGCGGGGCAATGTAAGATACGCGAAGCGTATCAGTCGTGTTAGCCATTAAGTCTGCAAAGCGTTTGGTGACTGCTTCATCAAAATGTCTGATATTGCCTTCAGTGAGCTGTCTCCTGTTTTGAATAAGGAAGTACGTCGTTGCAAAGCGTTTGATATCTGATAAAGCGGCACATTGTTGGGTTGCGGGGAAAATATCTGCCCTAATACTCACGGTGAAGACTTCACTATTGTAGCTTTCGTCAATAATCTCTAGTTGCTCAACTTCACCCGAACTACGAATGGTCATTTCTTCGTTTTCGAGCAAGCCATTCGTAAGTTGCTGAACACTTTTAATCGAGGCTCCTGAGAAAAGCATGGCTTGTTTTAGGGCCTCTTCAATTGCCTCACGTTTAGCCGTTTCTTTATCACCATTTAAAATGATCGCTTGCCCTTTGGCCTCATACCACATGGCATGAGATTGCCCACTGAAAAAGGTTACGAGGCAAATCAGTGCCACACACACATTGATTAAAATGGCATAGCCTTTTATTTTTTTACTTTGCATATAGACCTCGCGAATTCCGCAAATAATGTACTTTTTGCTTATGTCCGGCGTTTTTAACGTTTACTTGCAACGGCTTTGCAGCGACGTTAAAACTCACTCTGAAATTACTCAGTGCTTTTACCTAGGTCAACAGGGCCCAGTAAGTAACATGCTTATGCTAAAACAATGCCAAGTGAGAGGGTGAAAACAGCGTATTAACACGGCGAGTATGATTAAAGGCTGAGTTCTAGAAAAAAGCGAGTTGTTAGCGTTATGTTTCAGTATTTTTCGAGAGGTCGGTTTTTGGCGAATGAAAAGTATAAATTATGCTGTTAAAAACGCTCTTTCTTGTGAGGTGCGCTTATGAATATATTTAAGCTTGGGAAACAGCAAGCTTTGCTGCACGATCAGGCACAAGCCTTGCAAGACAAGCTTTGCAAAACATCAGGCATAAGCCTTGCTACACAAGCCTTGCTATAAGTCTTGCAAATAGAAACTCATACATGAAACTCAAACATATATCAGGCGCAAGCAGGTTATCGCGGATTTAAGCATAACGGACATAGTTGAATTAACGATGACAAGATATGTAACTCAGTTCACTGTGATATATGACATTAGAAATAGGAAAGAATGAAATGGGTATTTCAACAAGTATATATAGAGTGAAAGCTGCTTTATTTATGTGTAGTTTCATGATGCTCACGAGCTGTGGCGTTATTGATAAGCATGTTGAGTGGGAATCGGTTGAGCCCGCTTCGTATCCTGTTCTAACCGCCATAGGCTATGCTCCTATCGAATCACAGCAAGGCAGTAATACTAACGTCAAGCTGTTAATGGCGATGAAAGCGTCAAAGCTAGAGGCTTACAGAGAGCTAGCCGAACAAGTTTACGGTCAGCGCATTGAAGGTAGCCAATCATTATCTAGTCTCGTTATTGATAGTGAGTCCTTACGTGCATCTGTAGATGGTGTTATCAGGGGAGCTGAAATTGTGAAAACTTACCCTGTGGGCGAGGACACTTATGTTACGGAGCTCTCTTTGGATATGAAACGCGTATACGACATCTATTTGACGACGGCTAAGCCTCGAAGAGTCAAAGACGTTAAATACTATTAAATAGGACTATTAAACTATTTAAATCGGATTACTGGTATCGAAGCGCATATGTCAGATTGAGAGCGCGAAGAACTCGAGTTGTGCAAGTGGCAGCATGTCTGCAATTATGCGCTCACACCTGAACCGAGTGTACCGCCCTTTGGTTTTCCTTTTTTGTCATACGTGAGTGATTCTTTCGCACGTACTTCCATCATTAGATTACGCAGGTGGCTTAGACGAAGCTGCCCTTGTTCAACTGCTTTTTGATTTACTTGTGTGCGATACTTACAGTCATCAAGCAAAATTTTTGCTTTTTCTGTAAGCGCATCATCTTCTTTGCTGTATGACTGGCCATTCGCGAACATTGATTCTGCGGTAGCGTCAAGCGTCTGAATCTCTTCAAGGAGCTTCGTTTTATCGTCGAGTAAGGCCATTAACGCTTCAGCATCACGAGAACTAATGAGATGCAGTTCTCTTTCTAGTAGCCCAGAAAGTGCCGTCAGCTTCTCTACCTGATCGTTTAATACCGATGTTAAGTTAGTCTGCTGATTCGTCAATGTATTACTCTTGTGGTTCGCCCGCTTTCTCTGTCAACTACGTCTTCATTTGTAGCTGGTCTTTGTGACATATTTTACGCCATCGATTGTTAATGTACGCTTTTGGGTTGAGGCTTTCAAGTTAGTGTTTTAGGTTTAGCCAAAGGACACTTTAATAAATATTAAGCATTAGAAGAAAAAAAGCAGCGAAGCTTGGAAACGAAATGAATACCCTCACTACTGAGTATCATCACTTTCTGCAACGCTACTTAGTTCCGAAAATCTCGGCCTCGGCTTTTGCAATCTTACTTGCAAGTGCCTCAGGGTTTATTTGATACTCGCCACTTTGGATCGCCTTTTTCAAGCGGTCCACTTTTTCTTGGTTAACTGGCGCCTCAGTCCCTTTCTTCTGAACTTGACTCAACTGCTGGGCAGACTGCGTTAACGAAACAGAATCTTGGCGAGGTGCTGGCGCCGTCGTGGCGGCTTTAGCTGTCGCTTGCTGCTGAGCTTGCTGGGTTTGATTCTGTTGCGAAACTTTCCCATTATCAACGGGATTTTTTGGTAACCCGTTGTTTACGTTATTAATAGACATAATAGTTCCTCACTACCTTTTTACCTCTTATTACGTTATCGACCGCAGACATGTTTTCTTTAACCCAAATTAACGTAAAAAGGATAGTTTTCGTACGCCATTGCTATAATTGTACCACGACTTTCTCTACGCTGGCGACTCTTGCTATCACGGTCTTTTTGGAGCTTGCATTGAGTACCTGAATATTATCACCTACCACGCCATCTTGTTGGGCTATACCGGCGGTTTTTACCTTCATTTTACCCACCTCAGCAGAAATCGTAATACGGTCACCTTTACAAACAAAGCAGAGCATATTTTCCTGAATAGCCTGCCCATTTGTTGCGCGCCGTTTCATTCGCGCACCAACAAGCGTTTCAATGTTGGTAAACGTTGTGTAGCGAAGGTGTTTAATATCCACACTCGCCATTTTTAGATTGGATGAGGTCAACACGGTACCGGGGCTAACGGCGCCATAAGTTACAACAATATCTTTTGTCCTTGATACTTGACCACTAGTGAATAAATACCAATCGTTATTTTGACAGCTCACTCGCACAGAAATGTAGGACTGGCGAAGCGCTTCTTCAGACGTATGGTACTGATAGCCGTCAGGACACTCGGGAATATTTATCCTATCGTCTATTTTCACAATATCGACGTCGATGTTAGTATCCGCGGAATTATCAGCGAGTTGTGATTCGAGGAAGGTTTTAGCGCCGTTTTCTACCACGCGGTGTAAACTCACTTTCGCAACACTTGAAAATGACACTACACTTGACATGATAAGCGCAATAGCGGCCAATGTTTTCTGTTGTCTTCTACTGTTCAATTTTTTCATTGTGACTTTTCGTGTTCAGTTCGTGAGTTATTGGCTATGCTTAGTAACAAGATGCGGAGTTACTATGATCGAGCTTTCTAATGTCAGTCGCTTTTGAGAGTTGCTTTTAAAAGTTTTAGGCGATACTGTCATTTTTCTGTCGTTTAACCTGCAAAAACCAAGTGATCTTGTCTATCTTATTGGATAACGCAATGTTCATGCCCAGAATTACCTAGAGGTGACTTATGTCGGGGATTTTAGATTCAGTTAACCAACGCACGCAGCTTGTGGGGCAGAATCGTTTAGAATTATTATTGTTTAGACTAAATGGACGCCAGCGCTTTGGCATAAATGTGTTTAAAGTACGCGAAGTGCTCCAATGCCCTCCGTTAACCTCTATGCCCAAATTAAACCCTCTCGTACGTGGTATTGCTCATATTCGTGGGCAGACTATTTCTGTTATCGATTTGAGCATGGCAACAAAAGGTCGAAAAATAGAAGATCTCTCTAGCGCCTTCATTGTTATCGCCGAATATAACCGCTCAGTTCAAGGGTTCTTAGTGGGGGCGGTAGAACGCATCATTAATACTAACTGGGACGCGATAATGCCGCCACCTCAGGGCACTGGTCGCGCAAGTTATCTTACCGCGGTAACTGAGGTAGAAAATGAATTAATTGAAATTCTAGATGTAGAAAAGATACTAAACGAAATCTCCCCACTGAATGCCGAGGTAAGCTCGGAAGTTGCAGCTGGGTTAACTACAAAGGGCCAAGAAAACAAAATCATTTTTATTGCAGACGATTCTACTGTTGCAAGAAATCAAGTTAAAAAGGCACTGACTTCTTTAGGGCTTGAAATTGAGCTAGCGAAAAATGGTCTTGAGGCGCTTAAACGCTTAAAAGAAATCGCAGAAGAGTATGGAGACATTACCAAGCGAGTCGGTGTTTTAGTGTCTGATATTGAAATGCCCGAGATGGATGGTTACACGTTAACCGCAGAAATAAAAAATACCCCTGAATTGCAAAAGCTGCATGTTGTCCTTCATACCTCTTTAAGTGGCGTGTTCAATCAGGCCATGGTTCAAAAAGTGGGCGCCGACGATTTTATCGCAAAATTCCATCCTGACGAATTAGCTACCGCTGTGCAAAAATGGCTAATGACCGAATGCGAATAATGGAGCACTAAAGGGTTGATTAATAAAGAGGTTTCTCCAGAAGGTTACCTGAAGTTTAGGCAGTTTTTAGAAAAGCAATGTGGAATAGTGCTTGGCGAAAATAAGCAGTATTTAGTGCGAAGTCGTCTAGCGTCGTTATTGTATAAGTACAGTTATAGCTCTGCGGATGAATTGATTAACGTGGTTGTGCGTGGTCAAGACCGTGATTTGTTGCAAAGCGTAATTGATGCCATGACGACAAACGAAACTCTGTGGTTTCGTGACAATTATCCTTTCGATCTGCTCGTCAAAGACTTGCTTCCTAATTTTGCAAAAACTAATCGGAATATCAAAATTTGGAGTGCGGCCTGCTCATCGGGTCAAGAACCCTACTCAATAGCGATGGCAATCTTAGAGTTTCAGCGGCAGCGCCCAGGCATCTTGAGGGGAGGTGTCGATATTGTGGCGACAGATTTGTCCTCTGAAATGCTGTCTAAATGTGAGTTGGGCGTTTACGATGAGTTGTCCCTTGCGAGAGGGTTATCGCCACAGCGCAGACAAACCTTTTTTCAGCAGCACGAGATGGGGCGGATGCAAATAAAGCCAGAGGTTCGTCGAATGGTAACTTTTAAGAGCTTTAATTTGCTGTCGAGTTATGCTGCCCTTGGTCGTTTTGATATCGTATTTTGCCGCAACGTACTAATTTATTTCTCTGCAGACGTTAAGCAGCGGATACTGCAACAAATTGCCGGTCAGCTGCAGCCTAAGGGCGTTCTTTTTCTTGGCGCTTCCGAATCAATCAGCTCAGCCAGCGACACTTATTCGATGGTTAAATGCCAACCTGGCCTCTATTACCAAAAACGGTAACGTAGTTTCAAAACAGGTAGGGGTGGTTTGAAGGCTCAATTTTAGAGGCTTTTTCACTACCCCAATACCAACCTCCAACAATATATTACACGTCAAAATTCCAAACTGGCATTCGCCTTGCTAATTACTTCACTAGAAAGCAATGAATAACCTTCTGGTGAAGTAACAATCATCAAAAGGTGATAACACGTTAGGGGCATATTGAATGGCGATTAATTTAGACAAGTTAGTGGGGTTCCATGAGTCGGCGTTGAAAATCCGTACCGACCGCATGGAGGTCATCTCTGGCAATCTAGCAAACGCAAACACCCCTGGCTATAAAGCAAGAGACATCGACTTTAACAAAGCCATGCAGTCAGCCCTAAACGAAGGTGTTCAAGGCCAACATAAAAGTAACGGTGGGTTAGTTCGCACCAACGAACGCCACTTAAGCGGCAACCCTTCGTCAGTTGCGGCAAATTTTGACATGCAATACCGCATTCCTACTCAGCCTGATACGGGAGATGGCAATACTGTTGAAGTTCAGTCTGAAAGAAATCGGTTCTTAGACAACGGGCTTCGCTATCAAGCCAGCCTAGAGTTCTTGAATGGCAAAGTGAAAGGTATGAAAAAAGCACTAAGCTCTGGAGGGCAATAGCAATGGGTTTATTTAATGTTATGCAGATATCGAGCACGGGCATGGAGGCGGAAAACGTTCGCCTCAATACCACCGCTAGTAATATCGCAAATGCAAACTCAGTGAGCAGTAGTTACGGTGAAACTTACCGTGCGCGCCATCCGGTCTTTGCTTCAGTTATGCAAGATGCGATGAATAATCAAACCAAAGGCGCTGGCGTCCAGGTCAAGGGGATAGTAGAGAGTGATGCGCCCTTGCAAGTGGAGTATTCGCCAAACAACCCGATGGCAGATGAAGAGGGCTACATCTATAAGCCCAACGTGAACATCGTAGAAGAAATGGCGAATATGATGTCAGCGTCAAAAGCCTATGAAACAAACGTTCAAGTAGCAGATACGACAAAGCGGATTTTTCGTCGCGTACTGCAATTAGGACAAGGGCAATAATGTGCCGTTTGGTTAATGTGAGGACAAACCAGTGAACACAATCAATAACACCGGCTTAAATAGAGATCTGTATTGGCAGGAAGAGAAGGTAAAGATAGCTGACGGCACTGAGCAGCAGCTGTCTCAAGAAGATTTTTTTTCCATGTTAACAGAGCAGCTTGCAAACCAAGACCCAACCAAGCCGGTAGATAACGACCAAATGGTTGCGCAAATGACATCGTTTACAATGGCCGACGGGATATCCCAGCTTAACGAAAAGTTTCAAGCCTTTGCATCCTCTATGACATCTAACCAAGCGCTTCAAGCGTCTAGCTTGATTGGACAAAATGTACTTGTTCAAGGAAACATGGGTTACAAAGCGAATGGTTCAGAAGGGATATCTGGAGTGGTTGTGAATGAGGGAACGGTTCAAGACATGATGATTAGGATCCAAAACCAGTTTGGCGAGGTGATTAAGACCATCGATGCAGGTACTCAGACCGCAGGTAACATCCAATTTGAATGGGATGGCAAAGACCAGTTGGGAAATCCTACGCCAGCGGGTGACTATGTGGTTAATGCAACAGGTACATTAAACGGTGAGGGTGTGCAGCTTAATACCGCCATCAATCGCCATGTAGGTAGCGTAAGCTTGGCCGGTAGCGGCCAAGGCGTAATTTTGAATTTGGATGGTGAGGTCAGTATCAATCTTGATGACGTCATTCAAATCGGCAGTTAATAGGAGAATAAATAATGTCTTTTAATATTGCATTGAGCGGAGTATCCGCCGCACAAAAAGATTTGGATGTTACCGCTAACAACATCGCTAATGTGAACACCGTAGGTTTCAAAGAGTCTCGAGCAGAGTTCGGTGACGTCTATGCTGCGTCGTTACTTGCGGGTGGCAAAACTAAAGTTGGTGATGGTGCGCTTACCCAAGAAGTTGCACAGCAATTTTCGCAAGGTAGTTTACAATTTACTAACACCTCACTTGACCTCGCTATTACCGGTAATGGCTTTTTTACAACAGTACCTGAGATTACATCACGTGATTTTTCATTTACGCGCTCGGGCCAGTTCAAGCTTGATAATGACAACTTTGTAGTGAACAGCAATGGTGATAAGTTAATGGGGTTCCCCGTTAATGCAGATGGTACCAGTGCATCTGTGGCACTCAGTACTACAGAGCCTGTACGAATTCCTGACTCATCAGGCACACCTCAACAAACGTCCGAAGTAGACATACGAATGAACTTGCCCGCTGGTGACACGGGACTCAATCCGGCTGATTTTAATCCGGAAGATCCGCTGACGTTTAACGCGGCTACCTCCGTCACCGTTTACGATTCGCTAGGTGATAGCCACGTAATGACGTACTACTTCATTAAAGATGGTGCGCCGGGAGTTGATAACGAATGGTATGTGGCCACTGCCGTTGACGGCACTCTTGTCGACATGACTGATTCCACAGGTGCTGATACCGATGTGGCGACTGCAGCAAACACGGTTGGAACCAACACGGGTAATGGGGTTACTGCCTCTAAGTTAATATTCTCTCAAGGCGGTGACTTTATTGGTATGGAAACTCCGGATGGTTTACCGACGTTAGATTTTAAAATGGAAACCGAGGCTTTGGGTCCTACGATTTTAGCTAATGGCTCGGATCCTACGCAACAAATCTCCATTGATTTTAATCTTGATGTGAATGGGGCAACGCCCAATGAACCCACACAGTTTGCTTCTGCCTTTGAAGTCACAGCCCTGGAGCAAAACGGTTTGCCAGTAGGAAGGTTAACGGGGATCGACATTGGACCTGATGGTTTAGTTCGCGCTACCTTTTCTAATGGAACCTCAGAGCCCATAGTGCGTGTGGCATTGGTACGCTTCTCGAACGAGCAAGGGTTAACACAGCAGAGCGGCACTCAATGGAAAGAGAGTATTCTGTCTGGTGAGGCGCTTGCTGGTGAAGCAACGACAGGCACCTTTGGCGAAATTAATTCTTCTGCTTTGGAACAAGCGAACGTCAACCTGACTACAGAGCTTATTGATATGATCATTGCTCAGCGTAATTTCCAGGCAAATTCTCGTGCCTTAGAGGTGAATAACTCGCTTAATCAGACTATCTTAAATATTCGATAATCTGATGAATGAGTCGACGTAAAACCGCAGTTATCGCTGCGGTTTTTTAGTTAAAAAAATTCTTTTTATAAACAAAATCAACGTACTCTCTTCATAGTCTCCAACCTTTCTACAAACAGCTTCAATTTGGCACTACCTTTGCAATCACTGTGTATGATGTGAACAGAGTCAAAAGTCAGTCATGGATAAACTTCTCTATATTGCTGCTAGCGGTGCGTCGCAAGACCTTATGGCAACAGGCATTCGTTCTAACAACTTAGCCAATGCACAAACGACAGGTTTTCGTGCTCAACTTGAGCAAGCACGGTCAATGCCGGCCTACGGCGAAGGTTTGCCGACTCGGGTTTTTTCTATCACTGAGAGTCCGTCGAATAACTATGAATCAGGCCCTATGATTAAAACCGATCGAGACCTAGACGTTGCTATACAGGGTGACGGTTGGTTTGCTGTTCAAGATGAAAATGGTCAAGAGGCTTATTCTCGCAATGGCAATTTTAAGTTAGGTACCGACGGAATTTTGACAGACGTGAATGGACGAGCAGTGTTAGGTGATAACGGTCCGTTATTTCTTCCGGTTCCGCTTGATAACTTAACCATTGCTACTGATGGAACCCTGTCAATGAAACAAGTGGGTGCGCCCGCAAATGTCATTGAAACCGTGGGCAGATTAAAGCTAGTTAGCCCCAACTACGCAGATATGGAGCGGGGCAATGACGGCTTGTTCAGAATGGAGGATAAGTCCATTGCTGATGCAAGCGCTAACGTAAAAGTGATGTCGGGAATGTTAGAGGGCTCTAACGTCAACGCAGTGGAAGAAATGGTAGACATGATAAGTCTGCAGCGTCATTACGAACTGCAAGTGAAAGTCATGAAGCAAGCGGAAGAACTCGATACTCGCGGTAATATGCTGCTTAGAATTTTGTAACAGTACTTTTTATTTTTGTTTAATAACAGCGGGAATAGCCCTGCTGTTTGGAGGTTAACATGCACCCAGCACTGTGGATAAGTAAAACCGGATTAGACGCTGCTCAAACTGATGTAGCGGTGGTTTCTAACAACTTGGCGAACGCATCAACGGTGGGTTTTAAGAAAGACCGCGCGGTGTTTGAAGATTTACTCTATCAAAATATCAATCAACCTGGCGGGCGCTCCTCAGCGGATACAGAACTTCCTTCGGGTCTTATGCTAGGTTCGGGTTCGAAAGTGGTATCGACGCAAAAAGCCCACACACAGGGTAATTTATTAACCACTGAAAATGCATTGGATTTGTCAATTCAAGGGCGAGGCTATTTCGAAATATTGCAGCCAGACGGCACAACCGCATATAGCCGAAACGGTCAATTTAGTTTGAATGACCAAGGCCAAATCGTGACCTCAGGTGCCGGTTATTTGCTCCAACCGCAGGTAACAATACCGCCAGACGCGCAGCAAATAACTATTTCTCAAGACGGCCAAGTTAGCGTTAGCATCCGCGGGCAAGCCCAGCCGCAGCAGCTAGGGCAAATTAATATTGCCGATTTTGTTAACCCAACAGGACTTCAGCCTATTGGTCAGAATCTCTATGCAGAAACGGTCTCGAGCGGTTTTCCTGTTCGCGGCGTGCCAGGTCTTCAGGGGCTTGGCATGCTCTCACAAGGTACCCTGGAGACGTCTAACGTTAATGTGACAGAAGAGCTTGTTAATTTGATTGAAAGTCAGCGTCTTTACGAGATGAACTCTAAAGTCATTTCTTCCGTTGACCAAATGCTAGGTCAAGTTATTCAGCAGCTGTAGGGAGTGTACTATGTGTCGTTTTGGCTTTTTGTTATCTGCGCTTGTCGCGCTAAACACGATATCTGGGTGTAAAAGCACACCCGATACACCCGTGCAGGCAAACGATCCTTTCTATGCGCCTATTATTCCCGATTATCCAAGAGAAACGATAATTGAGGATGGTT
The DNA here is from genome assembly GCF_048987005.1 of Alteromonas ulvae. Classification (GTDB taxonomy): domain Bacteria; phylum Pseudomonadota; class Gammaproteobacteria; order Enterobacterales; family Alteromonadaceae; genus Alteromonas. The sequence continues at coordinate 1,133,223 of NZ_CP185261.1, forward strand.
CTCTGTTTCGCGGGCATTTAGCAAGAAGTCTGTATTCGGATGTCACTGCGCGTCAGGTAGGTGACATTATTACCGTTGTGCTCAGTGAAAATACAGCGGCTACAAAGTCGGCAAACACCTCAACGTCCCGAGAGACCTCTGCAGACCTTCAACCGATTACTGGTTTGGGCGGAAATGCGATAAACATCGGTCCTCAGTCGATTCAGTTAGGTATAGATTCATCAAATGATTTTTCTGGCGATGCCGCTTCAAACCAAGCCAATAGCTTGCAAGGCAGTATTTCCGTCACTGTAGTGGACGTTTTACCGAACAATAATCTTGTGGTGCGCGGAGAAAAGTGGATGACCCTTAACCATGGTGATGAATACATTCGCTTAACCGGCATTATACGGCCTCTTGATATCAACCCTAATAATCAAATTCAGTCTACTCGAGTTGCTAATGCACGCATCCAATACAGTGGCACCGGTACCTTTGCCAGTGCGCAAGAAAAAGGATGGCTGGCTGAATTTTTCTCTTCATCTTGGTGGCCTCTATAACATGGTGGCCTCTAAAAAATGGTGGATAAAATGATGCGTTACATACGGTTCTTGCTGATTCTAGTGCTTTGCATGACAAATAGCGCTCACGCACAACGGATAAAAGATGTGGCATCTGTACAGGGGGTGCGTTCCAATCAACTTATTGGTTACGGCTTAGTGGTTGGTTTACCAGGCACAGGAGAGCAAAACCCATTCACCGAGCAAACGTTCGGAACTATGCTTGCCAATTTTGGTATTCGGATAAATCCTAACATTCGTCCTAACGTTAGAAACGTAGCCGCTGTTGCCGTGCATGCAGAACTGCCGGCGTTTAGTAAACCGGGGCAGACCATTGACGTTACGGTTTCTTCGGTAGGTGAGGCAAAGAGCTTGCAGGGTGGCTCGTTATTACAAACATTTTTGCGTGGTGTTGACGGTGAAATTTACGCAGTAGCACAAGGCAGCCTTGTAGTGAGTGGTTTTGGCGCAGAGGGAGGCGACGGTTCCCGCATCGTCGTTAACACGCCCACAGTGGGCCGCATTCCAAATGGCGCAATGGTAGAGCGTGCAGTACCAAGTGGGTTCGCAAGTGGCGATTCACTGACGCTAAACCTGCATTATCCTGACTTTACCACAGCGAAATCATTAGCTGACACTATTAACCAACGCTTGGGTGCTCAACCTGAAGATGGCTATGTCATCGCTACACCTATTGATGCTGCTTCAGTGAGGGTGTCAGCTCCTCGCGATGCAGGTCAACGGGTGGGCTTTCTTGCCACGCTAGAAAATTTTGAGTTTACCCCAGCAGATGCGCCAGCGCGGGTTGTGATTAACAGTCGAACCGGCACCATTGTTATTGGTAGCGACGTACGGCTTTTACCGGCGGCGATCACTCACGGAGGGCTGACGGTGACTATTTCGGAAAATCAGCAGGTGGCGCAGCCAAATGCATTTGGCGACGGGGAAACCGTGGTGACGACCCAATCTATCGTGGATGTAGATTTAGCTGATAGTCGCATGTTTAAGTTTGAGCCAGGCGTGACGCTGGATCAACTAGTGCGGGCGGTCAATGAAGTGGGTGCTGCTCCTGGTGACTTAATGGCGATTCTAGAAGCATTGAGACAGGCTGGCGCATTGCGCGGCGAACTGGTCATTATTTAAGGGCGGTTAACGATGGAGTCACTCAGTACAAAAAGTCAGTTAGATATGGCACGAAATGTTCACGATATGGGCAGCATCAACAAAATGCGTGAAGCCATTGCCTCTGGCGATGAAACGGTTCTAAAAGAAGCTGCTGAACAGTTCGAAGCGATTTTTGTGCAGATGATGCTTAAGTCCATGCGTAAAGCTCAAGATGCATTAGCCGACGAAGACAGTCCGTTTAATTCACAGCAAGTCAAGTTTTACCGCGATATGCACGACCAGCAGTTGGCCGCCGATTTAACCGCTGGCGGAGGGATGGGGCTTGCAGATGTGATTGTGAAGCAGCTTGGCCAAACCGAAGAAAGCTACACGCCAGCTAGCGTTATACGCAGCGACGGCAATGTATCTTCGCTTAACCAACACCGTGCTCAGTCCATATCTCAGGCACAAAATGTAGCATTATCTTCGTACTCTATGGGCAGCAAAAGTGCCCATAAGGAAGCGATGTTTGATAGTCCTGAACAATTTGTAGAGTCACTTATGCCCCATGCTGAAAAAATAGCTGAAAAGTATGGCATGGATGCAAAAGCGATTGTGTCGCAAGCTGCTGTTGAAACCGGTTGGGGGAAATTTGTTATTCACTCAGCGGACGGTAAGAGCTCCCACAACCTATTTGGCATAAAAGCAAATAGCGAATGGGAAGGAGAGCAGGCGGTTGTTGATACGCTTGAATTTAACGGTTCGGTGCCTCAGAAACAAAAAGCAGCGTTTCGATCATATCGCTCAATTGAAGATGCAATGGATGATTACGGGCGTTTTATCGCCACGCAGCCGCGCTACAGTGACGCAGTGAAAGCTGCAGATAATGCCACAGAGTATACCAAAGCACTGCAAAACGCAGGTTATGCAACCGACCCACACTACGCCGATAAGATCATGTCTGTTTACAACAGCGATAGACTTAACGCGCTTATTCCGCAGAGATAGGGAAGGCATAAACCATGAGTTCAGTTGACTTATTTTCTCTTGCTACCAGTGGTGTTAATGCCAGCGCAAAATTACTACAGACAACCAGTAATAATATCGCCAATGTAAATACACCAGGGTACGTACGAGAGCGCACAGAGCTTAATAATAGCCAGGTTTTTGGCGTGGAGATTGGCAATACAGAGCGCATTATTAATGTATTTGCTCAAAACCAACTCCGTCGTGATATTACTGCAGTGGGTGAACTTGAGGCCTTTTCATCAAAAACAACTGCCATCGACAACCTACTTGCCGGCGAGGCAAATTCTATCTCAAAAGGATTAAGTGAATATTTCTCAGCGCTACAAACGGCGGCAGATGACCCAACCAATCTGGCGTCTAGAGAACAAGTGTTAGGTAAGGCTGAATCTCTGTTTCAGCGAATGAAAACGCTCTCTGAATACATGATTGAGAAAGAAGAAGAGCTTAACTTAGAGTTAACGTCTCTGGTGGATAGAACCAACACACTGATAGAAAATATTGGTGGATTGAATAGAAACATTGTTATAGCGAATGGCAATAATACTAGCGATCAACCCAGTGCATTGCTCAACGAGCGCGATAGAGCCATTGAAGAACTGTCTTCAATCATGGGAATAAACGTTCAAGAAAGTCGTTCACAAAATGGTGCCGTAACTATTAACCTTACGTCAGGTCAATCCTTGGTCTTAGAAAATGGCGCCTTCAATTTATTTGAAATGAGCGGTGGTGCAGATTCGGGTGCGAAAAGATTAAATCTTGAGACCGATTTTGGTTCGGCAACAAAAAATGATACCTCTATACCCACACTAGAAAGTGAGCTAGGCGGTACTATTGGGGGCCTGTTTCGTTACCGAAATGAAGTGCTTGGCACCACAATGCGCGATGTGGGTCAGTTATCCATAGCGTTTGCTGATGCAATGAACCAACAAAATAAACTCGGTATGGACTTAGACGGTCAACTAGGCAGGGATATTTTTGACATCCCTTCATTTCGTGCCATGGCTTACGACAATACAAACGGCGATTACATTGTTACCGGCCAGCTTACAGAAGGTAAAGGCGCGGAACTCACCGATGCGGATTATAAAATTGAAGTAACCGCCATCGCTGCTGGAGTGCCTAGTGAAATTGAAGTTACCCTGTTAAACCCTGACGGAACACCGAAAAAAGATGGCTCAGGCAACGATATCATTTTTTCAAATTTAGCAGTAACGCCCGGGTTTAATGAGCTACCCGGTGGAATAGAAGTCGATTTCTCAGGAACCTCTTCTTACGCTGTTGGCAACACCTTTTTGATTCAACCTACAAAAACGGTCGCATCAGACATCGATTTAGCAACAAGGCGGCCTGAAGATTTAGCGTTTGCAACGCCCGTGAGAGCACAAGCGGATAATGCAAATCTCAGTAATGCAGGTGTAAGGAATGTTGATGTTTCTAACACCATCGTGAGTGGCGGCGCAAATAGATCTGCGTTTGATGGAGCTGGCGGGATTGATACAGCAGCACCAGCACAAATAGTGTTTACCGCCACTGATACGTTTAACGTTCTTGACGGAACTGGGGCTACTATTGCCACGGTAACGGGAGCAACCGACCTCAATAATCTTATAGAACAGGCTAAAAACAGTGGCACATGGCCTGCCAGTTTTGCAGGGCTAAACGACTATCCAGGTTTCGATCTGAGTGTTGATGGCGTTCCTAGACCGGGTGACAGTTTCTCAATTAGCTTTAACACCGATGGATTTAATGACAATAGCAATGCACTTAATCTTGCTATGCTTCAAAATAATCCATCGGTTCAGGTGAGTAGCCAGTCTTCGAATAAGCCTAGAACGTTTCAAGATGCCTATGCATCCATAGTGGGAAGGGTGGGCGGTGAAGCGTCTATGGCAAGTGTGTCTCTTGCCTCAGCGGAAGCAATGAAAGTACAGTCTGAGAATTGGTTTGAGTCTATTTCCGGTGTAAGTCTGGATGAAGAAGCCTCTAATCTTATTAAGTATCAACAAAGTTATGCAGCTGCTGCTCGTATTCTTACCACGGCCCAAGAGCTTTTTAACACCATACTACAGTCTGCGAGGTAGTTAAAAAATGCGTATTTCTACCAATCAAATTTATGACCAAAGCGTCCGTTCAATCATGAATAATCAACGTGATTTAGCGAAAACTCAAGAGCAACTATCCACAGGTAAACGCATTATTTCACCCAGTGATGACCCAGTTGGTGCCGCAAAAGTGCTAAGGCTTACCGAAGAAATCGATGAGCTTACCCAATTTCAGCGGAATAACGATCTAGTTACGGGATCGCTTGAGCAGCAGGAGGCGGTGTTAACCAATATCACTAACTCCATAAACAGAGCACGAACACTCGTTGTACAATCAGGTAATGGTATTCTAGCTGACCCAGACAAACGAGCCATTGGTGCAGAACTAGAACAAATAAAGTTAGAAGTGTTAGATTTAATGAACACCCAAGATGCCGATGGAAACTACCTTTATGCAGGTTATCAGTCAGGTAATCAGGCCTTTTCGTTTAATCCTGCATCGACAGGCAATGCGATTTCCTTTAATGGTGATGCCGGCGTAAGCTTTATTCAGCTCTCGAACAGCTCAAAAATTCAATCAACTAGCAATGGCTATGATGTGTTTGAAAACGTGCTTTCTCGTTTTAAATTTTCAGTGACAGGAAGTGCTGTAGGCACTTTAGAAAGCGCGACGGTAAAAGAGCAGGGAACATTCGATACGTTTTTTGATAAAAACTTCGACCCTGTGAATGCAGCTAACAATAGCTATCGGGTGAATTTTTTAGCCGGTGGACAAGCGGAACTGGTTAATCAAGGCACGGGCACGGTAGTAGATACGGTAGCTTTTACATCGGGTCAACCTTTCACGATTAAAGGCATGCAATTTGAAGCTACTGCCGTTGCCGGCAACAGTATAGATTTTTCTCTTGATACACCAGAAAAGAAAAGCATGGCCCAAGCAATTCATGAGATTCAAGAGATTCTGTTAGACAGCACGATTAATAACAGCGCGCTTCAAGAGTCTATCGCCGATGCATTGGTAGGGCTAGATAACGGGTTAGAGCGAATATCCTTAGAAAGGGCGTCCATCGGCAGTCGACTAAATATTGCAGAATCGTCTTACGAAACTAATCTGGATATGGAAATTGCTGCTAAAGCAGCGCGTTCATCCATTCAAGATGTAGACTACGCTGAAGCATCGACCAAATTTGCTCAGCAAGAGACGGCGCTAAATGCGGCACTTGCGACGTTTCCAAAAGTAACCAACTTGTCGTTATTTAACTTTATCTAAGGCGTGTTAAACCAAATTTGTGCGTATTTGAAAACTCGGTTTTGCTCATTGAAAACAAGAGCTTGTTGAGCACATTAGTATGGCACGACCATACTATGTCTTACTGTTTTGTAAGGCTGATACACCGCTCAATTTAGCGAGGTACACTCGTGCTTCTTCATCACAGTGACTCGAGTAATAGGATACGTAAAGGATGTCGTCATTGAGTACCAAGCCAGGATAGCTGGTGTCGCCGCCACTTGGAAGAGTAATGAGCTCAGTGAGCTTTTTTAATTTAACATCAAAATGCCATATTCGAGTGCTGAAACTTCGTGTTTCCCAGTCTACATGTCGTCCCGAAACCAAAAACTTACCCTCTCCTAAAAAGACCGCAGCTGGTCCACCAATATAAATTCCTAGGTCGTGCCATTCCCAATTTAAATATGGAGGCGTTGAGTGGCCGAATTGTGCGCTAAATGTATCGGCATCTCGGCGTAAAAATACGAACGCATTGCCACGCTTGTCAAAAAGAAGTGCGCTTTCGTTGGGATAGCCCTTTCCTGACTTTTCTAATCCAAATACATTTTTCTGGTAGAGCTCCATAGACTGGAGCGGATTGCCTTTGTACAGGCTAATAAATTCTGCTTTGCGGTTGTATGCAAAGCCATAGGCGGTTTTTTTAAACCAATCGCAATTCCAAATCCACCAGGTGTCGTCGCCAAAGTGATGCGGTTCAGACCACGACAATCCTTTGTCAGAGCTATAGCTTACCATTCGACGTGAAAGGCTGCCGTCATCTAAAACGGTTTTGGCATAAGCGGTGATGATAAGGCGCTCGCCATCGAAAGAAAATTTTGGATCTCTAAGGTCAGTGCCTGATATTTCAATTGCTACAGAGTGCATTGGCTGCAACGTGTTTCTATTGATGTGCACAACGATAATTTTACCGTTTGGACTGACATGCGTATCAGCTTCGCGGTAGGTGCAAAACAACGATGGAGCAGATGTATCAAAAGGATCCGCGCATAAATCAGTAAATGCAGCGTGAGGTGCTGGCGCTGAGATCTGAGTGATTGCATGTATTTTTAATTTATCTATCACTAAAAATCTCCTATGAAAATCTTATAGTTACGACTCTTAAATAAGGCAGTAGGCGGCAATATGTTACCGCTAATCGGCAAAAATCGTAATTATTTCTAAAGGGAAGTTACATATTGTCGATACAGTTTCTGAGAGAGCCAGTTCATCAATTACCCCTCAGGTGTTGATGGCTACTAAAACAAAACGTCGGAAAACCCGACAGCCAGCTGCTGCTGGGTTAAAAAGTAGGAGAGACAACATGTCTTTATTTGTCAATACTAACGTGTCTTCATTAAATGCCCAGCGTCAGTTATTTGATGTTGGCAATTCGCTAACTACCTCTTTTGAGCGACTATCCTCAGGGTTTCGAATCAATAGTGCCGCCGATGATGCTGCGGGTTTACAGATCTCGGATAGATTAACATCACAAATTCAGGGGCTAAACCAAGCGGTGAGAAATGCTAATGATGGCGTTTCGTTGGCTCAAACTGCTGAGGGAGCACTATCCGAAACTACCAATGCGTTACAGCGCATTCGAACTCTTGCAGTACAGGCACAAAACGGAATAAATAGTACCGCCGATAGGGTAGCGCTCAACGAAGAAGTCACGGCGTTAAAAGAGGAGATGTCTCGTATTGGTACAGATACGGAGTTTGGCGGCCTGACAATATTGAGTGGTAGTTTTAGCGCTAGCTTTTTGGTTGGCGCAAATGAAAACCAAAAAATTGATGTGTCAATCGCTAACACTAACGGTTTCGGTGCCACTGGTCTAGCGGTAACTGGTGATGTATTGAGCGCCGGCGGTGCATCTGGACTTATGGCACAGGTAGATGCTGCAATTTCGACAATAGGTTCGACAAGAGCTGAGTTAGGTGCTATTCAGAACAGATTTCAATCTACAATTAGAAATTTAGGCAATATCTCTGAGAATGTATCTTCAGCGCGAGCTCAAATCAGGGATACAGACTTTGCTACTGAGACTGCAAATTTAACCCGAAATCAGATTATTCAGCAGGCAAGTACCACTGTACTATCTCAGGCTAATCAGCGTCCTCAGGCCGCACTACAGCTTCTAGGATAACATTTATTATCAGCCGACTACTCCTAGAGTGAAGTCAAGGGCTAGTGCCTTGGTGCCTACTAACTGTTAAAGCCAGCAATTAGACATAGTTTATTTGCTGGTTTTTTTGTAGTTCGTTTAAAAAGGGTTATCAAATACAACATCACATTTGTGATTTCCTCTGAAAACTTTCACTACTTCCAGCTTGTATTTACTTATCCATCAACATTGTTCAACGATAATCACCGTTTTTTATTATCGCTTCTGTTTACAACGTGGAGCATGAAATTCAACACCCTATTTTTCTACACTTGACTAAAAAATTTTTGTTCTTTAATGGCTTTTAAAGCTATGAAAAGTAAGCAAATTTTTAAATATAATTGTTTTTTTTATCTCAGAATGTAAAAAAGGCTAAAGGAAAATATGTAATAGGACGATAACTAATACAAAGGGAAGGTAAAGAGTGTTTTTATTCCCAAGTGCTTATAAAACCAATAGTAAGGCACTAAAAAAGACTTTATTCACGTAAAATAAATAAAGTAAGTTTAATTAAAGATCATTAAAATCAAAATCTTGATATGTTAAATCTACAATTTAAAAAGTTACTAAAGTAATTGCCATTTAATGTCGATAAATATAAAGATTTGTTAGAAGGTTGGAGCTGCTGACAGGCGAGAATGAAACCAGGAGGTAGTGAGAGGTTTGAGGTCTGGAACATCAATCTCACCAGCCAGCAAAGAGAAGATACCTTCTCTACTTGTAAGACTCCATTGGTAGTGTGCCAAAAGAGCGTCAGAAGACTCTGACATATCAATATAAGCATTTAACATGCCAGAAATGCAAAATAAAAATAATAATAGCGTTTAAATTTTAATTTGTTAGGAGAAGAAAATGAGTTTATTTGTAAATACTAATGTGTCTTCACTGAATGCTCAACGTCAGTTGTTTACAACAGGCAATAATTTGAGTACGGCCTTCGAACGTCTATCTTCAGGTTTTCGTATCAACAGCGCTGCTGATGATGCGGCTGGACTGCAAATATCAGACAGGCTGACTTCACAAATACAGGGTTTAGATCAAGCTCAGCGAAACGCTAATGATGGTATATCACTAGCGCAAACTGCTGAAGGAGCCTTGCAAGAGAGTACTAACGCGTTACAGCGCATCCGCACGCTGGCTATCCAAGCGCAAAATGGTATTAACAGTACTGCTGATAGAGTGGCACTGAACCAAGAGGTAACAGCACTCAAAGAGGAGCTTTCTCGAATTGGGACAGATACCGAATTTGGAGGGCTAACAATTCTGAGTGGAAGTTTTAATGCGAGCTTCCTTGTAGGTGCTAATGTAGACCAAAAAATAGATGTTTCAATAACTAATACAGGTGGTTTTGGAGCGACTGGGTTAGCAGTGACAGGGGATGTATTGAGTGCTGGCGGTGCCTCTGGACTGATGGCGCAGGTGGATGCCGCTATATCTGCAATAGGTTCGACAAGAGCTGAGTTGGGTGCAATCCAGAACAGGTTTCAATCTACAATAAGGAATCTTGCCAACATTTCGGAAAACGTTTCAGCGGCGAGAGCACGTATTAGAGACACTGACTTTGCCGCTGAGACGGCAGAATTGACCCGTAATCAGATATTGCAGCAGGCTACCACTACAATCTTGTCTCAGGCTAATCAGCGTCCTCAAGCTGCGTTGTCTTTATTAGGTGGTTAATTGATTAGGTCAGAATACCAAGAATAATGGGAAGAAGTTGAGAGGTCATTCCCTATTGAGAAATGACGGCCGATGAGGCCGTCACCATACAAAAAGCCTACAAACAGAAATTAGAAGCATTGGTTGAGAGGCCAGTTCATCTTAATAAATATTTGTTCGTAGGTTGAAACAGCGTTTGCTCATTCTCCTAACTAGAGCAAGTTGGCCGAGGCTTTTGTCTCGGCTTTTTTTATTGTTGCCGAAACCCCTGCCAAAAGCAATTATAGATAAGCATAAACCGCTCCGTGTAAAGTTAAGCAGGTTTTGTACCAACGTGTAATTTAAAATGATGAGATTACACCATTTATCTGAAAGATAAAATCTAGCCTTAATGCCATATTGACTGCTTACCATGCAAAATTATCGAGGTTACCGCAACTTACTCTCTTATGAGTGATAGTGGGACGTTACATGAGTAATCACGATCTTTTAATCAAATCTCTCTTTGTCTGATAATTGTTGATACAAAATTTTGCAAATTAAGCCCTTAAAATCAACCTAATAAGAATCAAGCGGAAAAATAATAAAAAAATACTAAAGAAGTTCAGAACGCTGTCGATAACATTGTTGAGGGGTAATTCAATTTACTTTTAAATGGGGGGGTGAAGCGGAGTAGTGACCGATTCAACTCAAACTGAAAGGATCTGGCGGGGTAAAGTAGCGCGTCAGATCGCCAGGAGGTAATTTATGTCTTTATTTGTAAATACAAACGCGTCGTCTTTGAATGCACAACGTCAGTTATTTGACGTAAGCAACTCATTAAGCAAATCGTTTGAACGTTTATCGTCGGGTTTCCGTATTAATAGCGCTGCAGACGATGCTGCGGGTCTTCAGATTTCTGACAGACTTACGTCGCAAATTCAAGGTTTGGACCAAGCTCGTCGTAATGCAAATGACGGAGTTTCTGTAGCTCAAACTGCAGAGGGAGCACTATCAGAGACTACCAACGCGTTACAGCGCATTCGAACTCTTGCAGTACAGGCACAGAACGGAATAAATAGCACTGCCGATAGGGTAGCGCTTAACGAAGAAGTCACGGCGTTAAAAGAGGAGATGTCTCGTATTGGTACAGATACAGAGTTTGGCGGCCTGACAATACTGAGTGGTAGTTTTAGCGCTAGCTTTTTGGTTGGTGCGAATGAAAACCAGAAAATTGATGTGTCAATTACTAACACTAACGGTTTCGGCGCCACTGGTCTAGCGGTAACTGGCGATGTATTGAGCGCCGGCGGTGCATCTGGACTTATGGCACAGGTAGATGCTGCAATTTCGACAATAGGTTCAACAAGAGCTGAGTTAGGGGCTATTCAGAGCAGATTTCAATCTACAATTAGAAACTTAGGTAGTATCTCTGAAAATGTATCCGCTGCGCGTGCACAAATCAGAGACACAGACTTTGCATCAGAGACGGCAAACTTAACAAGAAACCAAATCATTCAGCAGGCATCTCTTTCGGTTTTGAGTCAGGCAAATCAGCGCCCTCAAGCAGCGCTGTCTTTACTTGGTTAAGCATACTTTTGGCAAGTATACTTAATTGTGAAAAGTAAAGGGTGTTTACGCATACGTAGGCGCCCTTTTTGTCATTTAAGTGGAGAGATCGTTGATGAATATTCAAAATACTCAAGGTGGTCAGATTTTTGCTTCTGCCTTACCCGTCAAAGTGGAAGTGCCAGTGCAATCGCCACAGGTTCAGCAGAGCGAAGTCAGTAACAGTAATGAGGTGAGTTCACAGTCTGTACCTTTAACTACAGAAAGCCTAAGAAACGTAAGCCAAAATTTGTCTCAAGTTCTCCAAACTACGTCCGATATAAATAACAACGTGGAAGATGATAGTCAATTGGGTGATGCAATATCTCGTGTGGAGTCCTTTTTGCAGGGGCAAAATCGCAACTTATCGTTCTCTATAGACGAAAACACTAAACGGTCAGTAGTAACCGTGCTTGATTCTGACTCTGGAGATGTTATCAGACAGATACCTTCAGAGGAAATACTGATGCTTGCAGAGCGTATCCAAAATTTGCAACAGGACATCGGAAGCAGTGTTGGAGTATTCATAAACAATAAAGTTTAGTATGAGGTGAGTTATGTCAATAAGTTCCCTTGGTGTTGGTTCGGGTCTAGCGCTCGATGATTTAGTAAGACAGCTCATTTCTGCAGAAAGGCAACCAAAAGAAACACGTATTAATGCAAGAGAAAAGGCCGTCGATGCTGAAATCTCAGCGTTAGGAAAAATTAAGTCAAAAGTTTCAGACTTCCAAAATGCAATCGAAGAGTTACGCAATGGTAGTAACCTCAAGAGTCGACAAGCATCGGTAATTAACCCTTTCGAAGAAAATGATACGCTATCAGCAGATGCTTCTACGTCAGCTTTGCGTGGCTCGTACGATATCACTGTGCAACAATTGGCGTCAGGAAGTCGAATTACTACAGATCCAGGGGCTTTTGTGTCCAGTTCTGATACTTTATTATCTTCTGGAACTGGTTCTTTGACATTCAGCGTCGGCGCCGACGATAGTTTCACAGTTGAGATAGGTGCTGCAACAACGCTCTCCGAACTTCGAGAACTCATCAATAACTCAGAGAATAATTTCGGTGTCACTGCAAATATTATCGATACAGGTACTAACGATGGACCTCGCTTAGTCATTCAGTCTGAAAAAGCTGGGGCCGGTAATGATTTGGTAATAACGAATGATACCGGAAATGCCGAACTTGACCGGTTATCAACCACCGGTGGAACTAATAATATCGATGCCAACAACATTCAAGGGGCTAGGAACGCCATTGCTGTAATCGATGGAATTGAGGTGCAGAGCGCTAGTAACGAATTCAAAAATACTATCCAAAATGTATCCTTTACCGCCAATGAATTGTCTCCCAGAGACAATAACGGCGTACAAATAGCAACCAAATTGACTATTGGCTTTGATAAAGAAGGTGTAGAAGAGAACATCAAAAGCTTTATCAGTAACTACAATTCATTAATTGATGAGATAGAGAAGCTTACTCGCTACGGAGCCACTGAAGAGGACAGTGATGGACCGTTAGCAGGGGACTCATTGTTGCGGGGATTACAGTTAGGAATATCTACTATCGTTGGTGAACAAGTTTCAGGTTCATCAGTAAGCAGCTTATTTGAGCTGGGCATAGAGCTCAATAAAGACGGCAGACTAGAAATAGGCTCAACTGATTTCGGACTTGGTGCCGGTCAGGCGCGGCTTGACGACGCTCTTGAAGATAGTTTCGACGATATTTCTACACTGTTCAATCAAGAGAATGACGGTATTGCTTTTAGGCTTGATGAATTGATTGAACAGTACTCCTCATCGAGTGGTTTAATTAGTTTGAGAGAGCGCAGTGCTCGAGATGAAAAAGAAAGTGTCGATACGGCAAGAGAAACATTGGAGTTGAGAATGTCGAGCTTCGAACAAACTGTGCGATCGAGGTATGTTAATTTAGATAAAACTATCTCTCAGCTTAATCAAACCGGCTCAGCTCTGTTTGCAGCACTGCTTTAAAAGGGGTTTAAAACATTATGTCTTTACGTGGTATAAAAGCTTATCAAAAAACAAGTGTAAAACAAGATGTGTCTACGGCTGATCCGCATAAGCTCACATTATTACTACTTCAAGGTGCCATGGACAGAATTGCCTATGCGAAAGGAGCTATGGAGCGAAGAGATTTCGTTAATAAATCTAAACTTGTGACTAAAGCAACGTCAATTGTTATGTATTTGAGAGACACGTTGGATATTGATATCGGTGGAGAAATTGCTGAAAATTTGTATGCACTCTATGATTATATTATTGGTATCGTTAATGACGGCCATTTTAACAATGATACTTCAAAGCTCGATGAAGCTTATAGCTTGTTAGAACCGATAAGGGATGCATGGGTTTCTATTCCTGAAAGCGCTAAATTAGAAGCATACGAAAAAAAGAGTATGGCAGCCTCGAATGGATGATGACAGAAGAATATGTCTTAATAACACTTCTAGTCCTCTTTTTTTGAGTTTAGTGAACAGCAAGATAGAAGAAGAGCTAAGGAGCACGAATAGCGAGTTAACGGCCTTACTTAGACTTGTTTCAATTAGGCACAAACTTGTTACTCGAGAGATAAGTAAACTAACCGAGGAGCACAGGCAACAGTTCGTAACGCTAGAACTTGAACAGAATAAACGCTTAGAAGTATTCACATTACAGTTGCTTGAAGAAGCAAAAAGTGAGGTAATAAATCTCAAACGAGCGAATCATGCAGTTAAGAGATACAAATAATAATGCGTAAAGCCATACAGCTGTACATAGATGAAGAGCAATCACAGTTAGAAAAGGAAGAAGCGCTACTTCCCACGATTACAAAGAATTACAAAAAAAGTTTAACTAGCTTTCAACGTAATGTCCCTTCTATTTATAGGCTTCTCAAAAACCACACATTCCAGCATCATTCAGTGTTCGTAAATAAGGATGGTGAAGTTGACATTGTGGAATCGAACTCAGGGACGGTTTTCTACGGTTCTGCAGTATCGGAGTCAATCTCAATTCACGTCGATTTGTTTTTGGCTAACCCACAGTACTTACAATTCATAACTCCTGAGAGCAATTCGATTGGAAACACTCCTCGTTTAAACGAACAAGCTCTAGTTGTCTTTGGCGTTGGGATCGGTAGGCATCTTATTGAGCTGCTGAACGCGACTGATATCAAACATATGGTTGTTTATGAACCCAATATGGATTATTTGGTTTGTTCACTTTATGCCGGAGTGTGGCCACGCATTTTTGACATTGCGCGAAGGAAAAAGGTATCTCTCTATCTTCAAATATCTAATAACGGCAAGTCGCTTTTTTCAGACCTGAATGAGTTGCACGGCGCCTTTGGTGTCTCCTCGTCACTGGTTTATTTTCATTATCACTGTAGCGAGTTCGATGATATTCGCGACGAATTGGCGGCTAATAATTGGTGTTTAAGCTGGGACCTAAGACCAAGTATAAAAGATATCCGTTTTGAAAATTACGTGCCTAAGTGGACACCAGTAGTGACGTCTTCATTGTGGAGCGCAGATAACCTTAATCACGCTAGGTTCGCACGCAACCTAGAGGCTTTTAAAAAGTATTTTCCCGATATCGCGGATGAATTTGCACAATATACCCCACTGCACTGGCAAGTAGTCGCTAACGCGGCCGGCGAAGTCAATTTGCTTAACATAAAGCACGAAACCTACTTACTCGGCGACAATGCCAAAAAAGAGTCCGAAAACATTTATGCAATGTTTAGAGACAACCCTAGTAGAGATGAGTTGGTTCTGAATTACACCGGTGGAAAACTTTATCCTCACTTTCACTATCGCACAGTTGTAAGAATTCAAAACGAAGTGAAAAAGTATACGACAGATAGTACTGTTTTAAATCACGGTATTAAATCGTTACTTCTATTCGGTATAGGGAATGGCTACCAGCTGCAGTGTTTGTTGGACGCCCACGAAATTGGCAAACTGTTTGTTTATGAGCCTAATCGTGACTTTTTTTATTCCTCTTTATATTCAATAGATTGGACAGCGCTGCTGAAAAAAATGGATGCCAGTGAGAGCAGTATTTATCTCAATATCGGTGACGATGGTTCAAATTTGGTGCGCGATTTTCTTACTCAGTTCGATAGGGTGGGTAGTTACAACCTGGCAAACATGTTTTTGTTTAAAAGTTATGATAACGACGTGCTCGAACCCACGCTGAATAACTTACGAGAAGAAATAAGGCTCGTTATAGGGTTAAGTGATAACTTTGAGAATTCTCGCTATATCGTGTCGCATAGCAAATGGTCAGTCGAAAATAATTTCAAATACTTGTTAAAAACTGAAACGAAACCGCGCGTTCTCAATGACGTACCGGTATTTATCGTAGGCAACGGCCCGTCCTTAGATAATCTTCTCCCTATTTTGAAAGAAGAGCACGCGAATGCGATAGTCATTAGCTGTGGCACGGCCTTACAGGTACTGCATAAAAACCACATCGTGCCTGATTATCACGTTGATTTGGAAGTAAATAGGTCGCCCTACGACTGGTTGGTCAGAATAAATGACAAAGATTATCTAAAAAAAATCACCCTTATCAGTGGTAACGGTGTTCACCCCGATGTCATCAATGCCTATAAGAACGCGTTCTTGTCATTAAAGAAAGGGGAGCCAGCAACGCTTATTCTTGAGTCTTTATTTAGCGAACACGAATTTGTCTCGTTGAAATATTCTTACCCAACAGTTTCTAACTTTGCGATTGACTGCGCGTTAGAACTCGGGTTCAAGCAAATTTATCTCTTTGGCGTCGATTTGGGTTTTGTCGACCACAAACATCACCATTCTAAACAGTCTGGATATTATCTGGAGGATGGGGAAGAGTACATTGAGTATACGCGCGCCTACAATACGTCTTTAACTGTAGAGGGTAACTTGAGGCCGTTTGTCAATACCAAGTACGAATTCAAGATGTCCAAGACCATCATTGAATTGGCGTTAGGCAACGCTGGTGCGGACGTCGATGTCTACAATTTAAATGACGGCGCCAAAATAAAACGTACCAATCCTCTGGAGCCTGAAAACATTCTGATCCTGTCGGACGCTCATAAAAAGGCCGAAGCAATAGACTGGTTAGAAAATACGGCACACAAAACGCTCGATAAGGACATTTTTGCTGAGCGTTTTAATGAGAAAGTCAAAAACAGCGACTTACTCTACGGTCTCCGTTTGCTTGAAAAAGTGATGAGTAAACCATTCAAAGGAAGAGTTGACGCAGAAAAAGCGATAATAAACAGTAGAAAAGTGATTATCGACTTGTTTAGAGACGACAAGCCTATAGTAATTTATTACTTGCATGGCTCGGTAAATTACGTAAATACCGTATTAAGTAAAACACTGAATATGTCAGACGATGCAGAATGTTTAGAGCTGCTCAATGGAATTAGAGAACAGTGGATATTATTTTTGGCTGACACAAGCGTAAGTATGGAAGTTGCCCCTTACGAACTGGACTTTATATCATGTAGCCCACTAGAGCGTGCTCAGATCAGAGTTCCTGAATATTATGCTGGTCAGAGCCTAAAGGCATATAGTAAGCACGCAGAGTCGGCGCTGGCCTATGCTTCAGATATACTTGGCATAAATTTCAGCGAGCTTTCACCAACCAGCGACAAGCTTCGGATTGAGTTTTACCAAAAAAACTTGGTTTTCAACCTGCAAAGCGCCGAAAAGTTGTGCTTGATTGTAACCAATCAAAGAGATTTGGAAAGCTTGCTAAGTGCAGACGTTGACGCATTGCTTGTTTATCTTCCTCCGTACTTTAGTAATAAGAACTATCTTTTCGAAGGCTTTGATAATAAAGAGAACTACGCTTTTTTTATTGCATTAAATGCAGCGACGTGCAGCCCGTCAGTGAAAGTGGTGGTGCCTAAGCTCACTGAAAGAGAGCCACTTGATGTCTTGTCTGAGTATCTAACGGAGTTTACTTGCTTGTCGCCCTTTACTTGTTATGAGTCTTATTATTATACAGCTTTCACGCGTGAGTATTTGAGTGAAGAAGAGATGGTGAGTGGTGCAGACGAACGTTTTAGGTTTTTACCTTTTGTTAGGGAAGAGAATCTTTTCTTGGTGCTTTGAACGCTAACTATTCATCAGCTACCATCATAGTTATAAGAGAGGTTAACTCCAAGAAATTTAATCGAGTGGAAAGACAAGGGCTTGATATTAGAGTTATAAACCGAAGAAATTGATGGCGAACTCCAGACCGTTTCCGAGTGTTCACAGTTTGACCACGAGTGCCACTATTAATATCTGAATTTTGGACCTTATCTTTGAAGGGAGAGCTGAGATTTAATCATAGCTTGTTTTGCATTGGATTTCCGAGGAAATAGAGGGTCCAATTATCTCAGCTATTAACTCTTTTCTAGATTTATCTTCGGAATATGAACTAAAGTCTTCAACTGTGCAATTAGAGCAAATCCCTGACTTCTCACTGAAATCATACAATGAGCGCCTCATCATACTTAATTTTCTTGATGTATAAAGGTCAAATATGTTTTGGTTTGAAATATTACCAACATTTTCTAAGTTAAGCTTGTTATCGTGAAATGATTCACAGCATGGTTGCACATTACCATCATAAAAAATTGTAAATTCACGAAACGGCCTAGCACAAGGGGAGGTTCTTATACTTTTTTTAGCACTATTTTTCTCGAGTGTGCCACCTCTATTGGTACCATCTCTTCTCCAGTCTGGCCATTGGATTAATATTTTTACACCTTCTATATAACACGAGATAGAGCTGTTAGCTTCAATGAAACGAATATCCAATTCTTCATCGAAATCATTATAGTTAAGTTTCTCCAATAGCTTAAATAAGCGGCGTTGAATTATTGTGCTATTTTGAACAACATTAGGTAATGGGTGTAATGTAACGCAAACATGATCCAATCCGCTGTTAGAAAGCGTTTTAAGTAGAGGTAGTCGTAAAAAATCACCATTGGTATTAAACCCAATATGAGCAGCAGGTAGATATTTACGAATAGTGCAGATCTTATTAGCTAGGTTTTTATCTAAAAGGGGTTCATTATAAAGGTTCAATGATATCTTGTTATCGTACCTTACCTCGGATAACTCTATGCAGACTTTTTCTAGAAGGTTTTGTTTCAAGTAAGACTGAGAGTTTTGTCTATCAGAAAAACTGACAGGGCAGTAATCACACTTTCGATTACATTCGTATGATAACTCAAGGTTTATAACTTCAACGTGTCTCTTAAATAACACTTTTTTATCAAGTTCTTTCAAGTTACCAGCAGAAGTATCTCCCATAAGTAACTTTAAGTTCGTCTCCCCATTAAACCCCACCATTTGAAAATAGTTCATACTCTTCCTTCATATAATTTATTTGAAACAATTTTATTTAGTACACGTGGCTGTTAACTCAAGTTGCCCCGTCAACTAAGTTAGTGCCATCCTATCGATTATATTTTTTATTTCATGCTGCTTACCCTGCATACTCAACTGGAGGCTGCTAATTTAGTGAGCTACGTTTGGTCGTATATGATCATAATGTTTCCTGAAATCCTGTGAGTCTAAGTACCTTTTAATTGCAAGCAATATGGCCCACAGGTTAATCAAGAATTGAAAGCAAGTGGTTTTGTCTAGCACTTCCTTCTAAACAATAGCAGTTCTGAATGAAAACCATCTAAGGTTTTTAATCCAAAAGGCCTGACATTGCTTGAAACGGATTCATAATTGGGCAACATTTTTTTGTAGTCTTCGGTGTAAATGGGTTCGTTAACGCCAAACCCATGCTCTTTAATGGTTTGTTTACCCTCGCGTATATTGCGCAGCAATACCCATTTTGTTTTAACTCTATCTACATGATTTAGATAATTTTGTACAACCTCAGGCTCCATTTCTTGAAATGAAATGAAGTTGACGAATAAGTCGACGGGTTCGTCGAGCGCCTCTATCTGCCAAGCCCCAAAAACATTCAGCGGGCGAGCAGTTTTACCGGCGCTCTCAGGTGTTTCCTGTCGAAAATAGCCCCCGACATTGTCTCGCCCAAAAACGTTCGACAAATAGTAGTCTGCGACGTTGAGCGTTGGCGCGATATCGAAGTCCATGTACTTCACGTTGTTATTCGTTTTAGTTAAGATCTCGCCAAGCGTTCCAAAGCCACCGCCAATTTCTATAACAGTACGAAGCTCACTAAGCGGAGTAAACTGATTTAAAAAAGCGAGTCCAAGCAGGTAGTTAAGCGCTGAGCGGCTGAATTTATTTCCATCAAATTCAAAGTGCTCTATGGGATTTCCAACTTCACTTTCGGAAAAACTAAGCAGGCCTGTGTCAGCGTTAGATGAAACACTGGCCAGTAAAACGCGATAATCAGCTTCTGCTTGCTGTCTACCAGTGAACATAGCGTTCAGCGTTTGCTTTTGTTTTTCAGATAGATTGATATGGTTTGCCAGTGACTGTATTAACGCTTCGCTCGTTTGACCCAAACCATTGCCAGGTTGGCCATAGGTGGGAACGAAAAAGGAAAGCGGCAGTGAAGCGCGGCGAAAGTTAGCGATGCCCTCGCTGTCTAAATTTTCGAAAATTTTTTCTGACGCTTCGGCCCAGAACTCTGTGGGTTGGTAAAATGCTGATTGCGCTTTCATGTCGTCGAAAGCTTGTTCGCATGTTTGTTTGAAAATATCCGGACTCATAATTTTCTTCTTTAAACTCTTTCAGTGAAGCGTCTAGTTTTTAAGTAGCTGTTCATCGCTTCCTTTAAACCTCTATGAACGCTTATGCCCTAATTTTTTTGGAATGCAATACAACACGGTTTCAAGCAACATATCACCATAAACTCTGATATGCATATCATAGTTAACACAGTACTCCCTAATGAGTAACGGAATTTCCCAAAGATCTTGGGGTTTATGATAAAGACTAATTGCGAGTACCGGCGTGAAGTCCTTGATTATCTTTTTCGCGCCGTGGAGCGCATTGTACTCGGCGCCTTCAATGTCCATTTTAACGAAATTGGGCGCCATGTGATAAACACTATCATCAAGGCTCACAACTGGTATGGTTGTATTTCCACCCGACTCTGTGATCGCGCTAGACGAGCCTACGCAGCTGTCGAACGATAGCAACGCCATCGTAGACCACACACCAGTAGGATAGATATATAGATTGCGCGAGATGTCGAGTGATCTAGCAGTCTCCTGCAGTTTTTTTATATTTTGATTATCCGGTTCGAAACACGCTATGCCACTGACACGCAGGTCTTTTTTGTTGTTCCATAGGGCTTTGAGCGTATCACCGGTGAAGGCCCCCGCATCTACAAAGCGAATGTCGTCTAGCGCACCAAAAACATTCACGTCAGATGGAAAGTACTGAATTTCTTCAAGTTGAGGAATCACATAATCTTCGGGTTTGAATGCGGTGCGAAAGCGAACTATCTGCTCTAGCAACTCAATACTTTTCGTGTCAGACAACAATGATTTAAATTCACTTATCCGTTTCAGATTTAGACGTTCCTCAAGGTTATCATGCCACCACATACTCTTTGTTTTGAGTTCATGAATAATGCCTGGATAGGCCAATACACTTTGCGTGAAATCTAGGCATCGCGTAAACCCTTGGCTCACCATCTTATTTTTTATTACATGGCTTATAAGTCCTACTGAAATGAGGAGCTCGCAGTGTTTATCCTTGAGCTCTTCAGGCTTTATTACGGGAAGCCCTAGATAAGTCTTAGTGTTTGAAAAATTATCTACAAACCCGTCGACTTTGAGACCACTTTTCGATAAAGCACTAATAAAGGCTTTTCCTTGGATCCCTGCACCAAATATATATCGTTTCATTTCTTGCTCTCTGCGTACATTAACGCTCTTAGAGGGAGGGTCCAATCTGTATTCAGCGGCGCGTATTCTTCTCTAAGCACGTTTTTCTGTATTTTCCCGGTGGGCCCAAGCGGCAGAGAGGAAACAAAGAAGTACTTCAACGGCCTTTGAAATGGTGCAAGCTGACTATTGGCTATTTTTCTTAATGCACGTTCAGCGGTATTGTTTGCCACACAAACCGCTACGACGACTTCACCTAAAAAGTCATCTGGAACACCAATAACGCTGACTTCGTCAATAGCATCACAGGTGGCCAATATGTCTTCAATGTCCTTCGGGTAAATATTAATACCGCCCGAAATGATAATATCTTTCTTCCTCGATACATAACTCAAAAAGCCTTCATCATCCACTTTTCCGACGTCGCCGGTTCGAAAGAAACCGTCTACAAGACTTTGTGAATAAACATCGTCTTTGCCATAGTATCCATTAAATGAAAGTGGCGTTTTAACCACGATTTCGCCAATCTCTCCTTTATCGCAATCGCTTAAATCATCGTTAAGAATTTTGATCTCGACATCTTCACAAATAGTCCCCACGGTTGCATATTTCTTATCAGCATCTGAAGGGTAGAGGTTCGATACTATAGCCACTTCCGTTGTGCCGTAAATCTCATGAAAGTTGCAGCCAAGATACTTAAACAAATCACTTTTCAACTCATTGGAAATGGGCGCTGAAGACGTAACAATGGTGTTTAGAGACTGAAGTTTATCTGAATTAGACACCAAATCATCCTTAAGCGCTTGAAGGTGAGACGACACGGCAATAACGAAACTAACTTGGTATTTGTGCACGGCCGCGAGCCAGTCTGCAGGTGTAAAACGTCGCATATAAACGAGCGTTGCACCCGCCGCCAATGCAACAAAAACGTGCCGTTGTCCTAATGAGTGGAAAAAAGGCG
Source organism: Alteromonas ulvae (assembly GCF_048987005.1). Taxonomy (GTDB): domain Bacteria; phylum Pseudomonadota; class Gammaproteobacteria; order Enterobacterales; family Alteromonadaceae; genus Alteromonas. Next base: position 1,155,382 of record NZ_CP185261.1, read on the forward strand.
ATGCACACAAAACGACATCTTCAGCCGTTATACCGTACAGTTGTATCGTCTGCTGTGCGCGTGCGAGTTTTGTGGCTTGATCCACCATAATGGGTTTCGGATCACCAGTAGACCCAGATGAAAACGTGATTAAAAAATCATCGATGTCAGCGCCGCTCGTGTCGACATAGGCTTCTGTGGTGGTTGAGCGCTCGGCGTCAAGTTCGTCGCTCGTCAACAGCACTTTTGCATCTATCGTTCGGCAAGTTTTGACGAACTTTTCATCGCAAAAAACAGCATTCGCGTCGGCTGCGTTTACCACGGTTTTCAACTGTTCGCGCGTTAACTGGCAGTTGACCGGTATGAGTGTACTGTTGGTCTTGGCAAGACAAAGGGCCCACGCGATAAGGCAGGGAGCACTTTCTGACATCACCACCATACGGACGGGGTGTGAAATGTTGGCGTGTAGGAGTAATGATTCACATTTTAAGGTCAGTTCAAAAAGCTCGTGATAGGTGTAACTTCGTCCATCAAAATAAAGCGCTATCTTATTTGGTTGGAGATTTTGAATTGCCCGTATATGCGAATATAACGCCCTCATTAGCTATCACCTCGTTTAGCATAAACTAACCTGGCTAATGGCCCGACAGTGCGAATTGACTCATCTGAAAGCTCATCGATAGAAAACTTGATTTCAAACTCGCTCTCTAACGTTATAACGAGGTTTAATATAGCGAAAGAATCTAAGATGCCGCTCGCTGCGAATTCAGTGGTAGCGTCAATTGATTGCGCAGCCTCATTTGTGTTCTCTTCTATGTATTCAACAATAAACTGAGTAATTTGACTTTGTGACATAACCTTTCCTTAATCAATGACATCCCAGTGAAGGCGGTCGCCAACCGTGAGCTTTGTCTTTGCTCTCCTTCCTAAAATTTGATTTTTAAACTTAGGATCAAGGCCAAAGCCGGGTCGCACTGATTTAATGTTTTTTTCTGTAAACACCTCACCTTTTTCCATGTCGCCGGAGACGTAGAGAGAGCGTTTACCGTTTTTGTTTTTGAGTGCTTCAGGTGTCAAATCGTAGTTAACGGTTCCGATAGCTTTCTCTGCGGCTCTTATTTCATTGATCATTTGTTGAAACTCAGAAATGGTCAACGAGAAGAAGCTGTCTACGGTTTCTTCTGAATTGTCGAGCTTGATGTGTTTTTCGATTACACACGCCCCCAACGCAACGCCAGCAATGCTTACCCCAATGCCTACCGTATGATCAGAAAGTCCAGCCAGGCAGCTAAAGGTGTCCTTTAAATTAGATATAGTTTTTAAATTCACTTCCTCTGGAGGGGTAGGGTAAGCGGTAGTGCACTTGAGTAAAACGATATCGACACAACCGTGCAGTCTTAAATGGCTTACCGCGTTAGCGACCTCACTTAAATTGGCCAGCCCAGTCGAGACAATGACGGGCTTACCGGTTTTCGCAACCTTTTCAAGAAGAGCAAGGTCGACGATTTCAGGTGATGCAATTTTATAGACCTTACAGGGGTACTGCTCAAGTTCATCGACTGAACTTTCATCGAAAACTGAACCGAATAATTCCACCCCCAATTTTTGCGCTTCTTCAAACAGCGTGGGAAGCCATTCCCACGGCGTATGGGCGTGCTCGTAAAGTTCGTATAACGAATTGTACTTTTCCCACGCATTGGCACTAGGAATAAGAAAGTCCTCTTTTGAAGACTTAAGCGTTATTGTATCCGGCCGATAAACTTGAATTTTTATCGCGTCGGCGCCTGCGCTGTGCGCCGCTTTTAAAAGCTCAATCGCGTTGTTAATATCGCCACCATGATTTCCTGAAAGTTCAGCGATGATATAGGCCTGCTGCCCTTCTCCAATGTGTCTGTCTCCAATAGCTATGTGTTGCATTTTACTGTTCTGCCCCTAGTGATACCCACTGCTTGCTCTCATTAGCCTTACTTGCTGCATCTAATACTGCTAACCCTTCATGAGCATGCGCCCAGCCAAAAACATAGGGTGATGAAAAGACGTTAGTTTCTTTGAATTGCGTTAAACAATCGGCGAGGTCGTTGTATAGGTTGGCAAACGCTTCGATAAAGCCAGAAGGGTGACCCGGTTTAAATCGTTCTCTAATCTCTTCTTTGTGCTCGCAGTTTCCTCTGTCGACAATGACGCGACGGCTGTCAGAGTGCGCAATATGAAGGTGTTCGGGATCTTCCTGAACCCAAGTTGCGCTTGCTTTGTCACCGTACAAGGTAAACTTTAAACCATTGCGATGCCCTAGCGCCGTCTTACTTACCCAATAGTCTGCTTTAAGTCCTTCTTTATACTCCACCCAAAAATGTGCGTCGTCGACGATGCTGTCAAAGATAGAGAAGTTATTAAAATCGCCTAAAACAGAAGCGGGGGTTTGCCCGGTAAGAAAGCCGCAAAGGTGATGGACGTGGACACCGAGATCGAGTAATAGCGTTGGGATCTCACCATCTTGCAGACGCCAAGGCTGTGGATGCATTTTTTCAGGTGGTTGAATAAAGCCATCCGACGGCATTTCAATGCGCATTTTTAATAGCTTTCCAAGATCACCATCGTCGATCATTTTCTTCAGCACTCGGACCATGGGATAACCACTGTAATTAAACGTGACCCCTAAGAAGCCACCGTGTTTCTCTAAAGCCTGTTTTATTTTTAGTGACTGAGACAGGCTAGCAGCCATGGCTTTTTCGCAAATTACCGGGATATTATTCTCAAGCAAGCGGCAAACGATATCCACATGGTCTGGTGTAGGCGTCAGTACGCACATGGCATCGACTTCGGCTTTTTTTTCATCGATGTAGCGTTGCCAGTCACTGTAACATGCGCTTTGTTTTAATCCCCAAACGCTTCCTGTTTCTACGGAACGGTCGAGATCCCGACTAAAACAACCCGATGTAACTTGCCAGCGATTATCGAGTTGGCTGGCGCACCAGTGTGTGTAGCCCACCGCTGAAGTGTGTGCGCCGCCAATAAAACCTAGTTTCAACGGTTTGTAATTCATACTATTTGTTGTCATGACGATTGAACCTTTTTCGTGCAAGGCACTTTCATTACGCGCTGAAATTCATCACTATTCGCGTGGGGGAATAAGCTTTGACAAACACTATCATAAGCATGTGTCGCGGGTATTTCTTCAAACCCAAGATACTTGTTGAGCAATTGTACAAATTTATTGTCTTTGTGAATGACTGCAATCCACGGGGTGTCGGCAAGATGTTCTTCACAGTGTTTTAACTGCCATTGCAGTGCGACCAACGCACTTTGAAAGTTGGTTTCTTTTTCTACGACAAACCACCCCCCAATAAGAAATGTTTTGTCGTCAACCACTACGCTTTCGTGCCAGATGTAAAGCTGTGGCACTTTGCTTTCGTATAATAAATATGACTGGCGCTTCGTATTAAACCACCATGTATAGTGGTCAAGCTTCGATATTTCGCTGTGGTCAATCATGCGCATTTGGTTTTTTGGGTGGTTTCTCGCTGCCAAATAGCGGTTGATGTGAGTGTCGTCAACCGTTTCGAGTTCATACCCATTGCACAATGGAATAAAGGTTTTACCTATGACGTTGGTGGTAGTTTTGTCAATCTTATTGTTATAAATAGCATTGTAAATTCTTTCACAGCCTAACGTATCGACGTTTACCGCGGCAGTGTCGCCAAGCGCTTTAACTCTTTTATGCTGTTGCAGAAACACGCGTACGCAGGCCGCTAATTTTGGCATCATTGCTTCTTTCAACGAAGGCACGTGAAAGTAATGGCCTATATCTTCAAGGTCGGGTAACTTTGTCGTTTGGTTGTCCGATACAGCGAAGGATAACATGGGAATATTGAGTGCGCGGAGCTGGTAAATGATTCCGCCAGCCGCACCAACGTACAAGCTGACGTCTTTTAGCTGTGAGAAAAGTTCGGTTTTCCCTTCAAGGATTTCTACGTTAGTGCACGACTGCAGTTTTGAACCAGATATATTGTCGTGAGGTCCGACTACTAGTGTTACTAGAACGTCGTCTGGCAATTGTGTCGCCAACGCCATAACCTGCGCCGTGCTGAGAAAGTTATGACCGACCATGATACGACTAAGCTGCAGCGAAGAAGGTTTGAATTCTGTTCGCGCAGGCGCTTGTCTTGATAGAGCAGGCATTAACGCATAAGACGGCCCTAACAAATGGACGGCATCTGGGTTGGTGAGTCCTTCGTAAGCCGAAGTGGTATTGCTACCTCGCCATTTAAAATCAATTAAAACATCGCAGTAATGCCTACGTTTCACATCATCGATGACCACAAGCTTTGTCAAATGCGGTGCGACTTGCTTCTCCCACGTTTCATCTATGCCGTAGTGATCAACGATAAGTGTCGCAATGTTTTCCGATTGAATAAGAGTAATCACTTCATCAGCCGCTCTCGTTGTAACGATGCACTGAAAATCGTCTAAGAAATAAGCAATGTCTTGTGAGTACCAGTCAACCGCGAATAAGCAGTCAATGTTTTTATCAACCAGAAAATGCGCTAGATCTCTGCATCGCACAAGATGACCTAGCCCTTTTTCTGGTAACGTTGAAACGACAAAAAGGCATTGCATATCAAGCTGTTCCTTTGATGCTGTTATTGGCTTTAAACATTGCTTCTGCTCTCAACCAGTCGTCTAACGTATCGATGTCTTGTACCAAATGTTGTGGTAAAACAATGGGTAAACTGTGATGTTCAAACATATTCAGGCCCTTTAAGAAGGCATCAGTTTTACCCCAATAAAACTGCCCTGCATCGAAAAACGCCATTTCCAAATCTTGAGAGCGAGTATTGAAATACTCCGGGTTAAACATTTCGACGCCTTGGTTTGTTGTTTTCCTAAACGCTCGTTGAATTGGCGACGGGAAAGGGCAAACACCAAACGCATACTCTTTCTGAGGTTGTTCGATAAGCTGTTGATATGCAGCAGTAAGGACATGTGAAGTCACAAAAGGCGCGGTGGCGTAAAGCGTACATACATAGTCCAGACTGCCCCAATTTGATTGTGCCCAAGTGATAGCGTGTTGAATTACTGGCAAGGTGGCGCAGTGATCATCTGACAAAGCGGCGGGCCGAATAAAAGGCGTTTGTGCGCCCATAGAAATGGCCACTTCTGCAATTTGGTCATCATCGGTGGAAACCAGTACGTGATCAAACAACTGACTTTCTAACGCCGCTTTTATCGCATATCCAATGATAGGGGTGCCGCAAAAAGCTCTGATATTCTTTTGGGGTATACGTTTGCTGCCACCACGCGCCGGTATAATACAAATGTTAATAGGGTCACCTCAACAAGTTAGTTTCAATCTCTCTAGCTGGAGTTTTTGCATAAAATGTCAGTTTTCGTTTCTTATCATACCGCTATATTGACCCACTTGATTCAGTATCGGTATGTTCTCGCAAAACTTAACAGACGAACAAAATTGGAAGAATAAAAATGTACAATAATATATACACTTACACGCCGCTAAGCACCTCTTTTACGGTGTGAATGATGAATTGTACTTCGTTATCAGTGAGTGATGGAAACAAGGGCAGCGTAATCACTTGGCGATAATAGTCTTCTGCCTGTGGAAAGTCGCCTTTTTTGAAGCCTAAGTCGGTATAAAAGGGTTGAAGATGTATTGGAATGTAATGAACATGTGCAAAGACAAGACGCGCACGTAATTCCTCTATAACCTGCCGATGGGTAATTTCAGTCAGGCGTGTAGCTAAAATACAAAACAAATGGTAACTGCTGTAGCAAGAATTTTTTACAATGAGGGGTTGAATGAAATCTTCGTTGGCAAATCCCGCAGCATATTGCTTTGCAATGTTATTTCGACGGGCAACATAGTCGTCTAATTTCTTGAGCTGGCTGAGGCCAAGTGCTGCCTCGACATCGTTCATGCGGTAGTTGTAACCCAACGTTACTTGTTGGTAATACCAAGGTCCATGGGGCGTCTCGGTCATTTTATCTGAATCCGATGTTATACCGTGACTTCGCGCCAAACGCATCCTTTCAGCGAATGTGCTACTGTTAGTTAGCGCCGCTCCCCCTTCGATCGTCGTTACTATTTTAACGGGGTGAAAACTGAATACACAGATGTCCGAATAGGCGCAGCAACCAACGGGCTTGTCTCTATAAGAAGCGCCTACAGCGTGTGATGCATCTTCAATGACATAAAAATCGTATTGCTTGGCTAACTTTGATATGGCTTCCATATCGCAAGACTGACCAGCAAAATGAACAGGGATAAGTGCCTTTGGAAGACACTGTCGCTTCTTAGCAAGTGACAGCTTTTTTTCCAGTTTTTGGGTGCACATGTTCCCAGTAAAGGGATCGATATCCACGAAATCTACGCTAGCACCGCAGTAAATTGCACAATTAGCAGAAGCGACGAAGGAGTTAGGTGACGTCCATACGGTGTCCCCTTTTTTAATATCCAAGGCTAAACAAGCTAAATGAAGGGCAGAGGTGGCGCTGTTGGCGGCAACTGCATGCTCGGCATGCGTGTATTCGGTCAGTGCTTTTTCAAATTGCGGAACCGCAGGCCCTTGAGTCAACCAATCAGACTTCAAGGTGGATACTACCGCTTCTATATCACTTTCATCTATGTGCTGTTTACCGTAAGGAATCATCGAATGCCTTCGTCGTTGAATGAGGCTATCTCTTCTAAATTTAAAAAATGACTGTTAGTGTCTGATACGTATTTAAAACCTGGTTCTACCGGCGTGCCACTCTCATTGAGCGCGTTTTTTGTGAAGTCATTGCTTCGGTGGAAGAACTTAATTGCGGGCGCGATAACGAAATGGTCATCATATTCGAATGTATGAAATGCCATATCGCCAGGACACATCATCTCGTGTAATTTTTCACCGGGACGGATGCCTACTATTTTAATCGGTATATCTGGTGCCATTGCTTTTGCAAGATCAACGATTTTGATTGATGGAATTTTGGGAACAAATATTTCTCCGCCCAGCATTCGTTCAAAATTCTTAAGTACGAATTCAACACCCTGTTGAAGGGTAATCCAGAAGCGCGTCATATTTTGGTGTGTAACAGGAATATGTTTTGTGCCATCTTTAATAAGCTTCTTGAAAAAGGGGACAACTGAACCTCTAGATCCCACAACGTTTCCATATCGCACCACAGAGAAGCGAGGTTTGTCAGTACCCACCATATTATTTGCCGCGACAAATAATTTGTCTGATGCAAGCTTTGTTGCACCATATAAATTCACCGGGTTTGCCGCTTTGTCTGTTGAAAGTGCTATAACTTTTTCTACGCCGTTGTCGATTGCTGCATTAATAACATTTTCGGCACCATCAATATTTGTACGAATACACTCGGTCGGATTATATTCTGCTGCGGGAACCTGTTTCATGGCGGCCGCGTGAATGACAAAGTCCACTCCCTGCATAGCTCTTGTCAGTCTGTCCTTATCGCGAACATCACCAATAAAATAGCGCATGCAGTTAGCATTAAACTTTTGCTGCATTTCGAACTGTTTTAGTTCGTCACGAGAATAGATAATTAAACGCTTTGGTTTGTATTTAGCCAACAGAATCTCTGTATATTTGTGGCCAAAAGACCCCGTCCCACCAGTTATCAGTATTGATTTCCCATCGAACATATATCTGCCGCTGTTTTTATGATTATGAAATAAATATATCATGTGTCGGCGGTAATGCCATAAACCATTAGTTTTTATGTGAAATTCACACGGATTTTTATACTTTAGCTAGCTCGCCTGTTCGTAAATAAACCATATTAAAGTAGGGCAAAACCTACCTCAGCTTTGTTCATGACTTTCATTTCTTATAAGAAATCCGTTGTTGAGTATTAAACTACATATGCTGCACTGAATTTTAATACCAATTGGTAATGCTTATAAGACGTGGTTGGTTAGATGTTGAGCAGTATTGTGCTATTATTGAAATATGATTTTCTGATAGGCAGAATTATGCAAATAGATAACAGCGGCCCATCCTCGCTAATTGGGCAGATTCAAGAAAAGCAAAACAACCTTTTCGAAAAACTCGCCTCCGGCAAAAAGGTCAACAACGCCCTTGACGATGCTTCCGCCCAACAAATCATCGATCGCCTAACCTCCGAAGTCGAAGGCAATCGCCAAGCTGTCAATAATGTGTATGACGGTATCTCAGTTGCGCAGGTGGCAGAGGGCGGTTTAGGTAGCATTAATTCCGACGTTGATAGAATTCGCGAGCTTACTATTCAGTCAGGCAATGGTATTTTAAGTGCAGGCGATCGGCGTTCTATTCAGTCTGAAATTACCCAGCTTCAAGAAAATATCTCGCAGACCATTGAGCAAACCAATTTTGCTGGCAAGCCTCTGTTATCTGACAATGGCTCGTTAAATTTTCAGGCCGGTGCAAGTTCTGAACAATCCATCAGTGTCCAAACTCAAGATATTGCCGCGCAGCTAGGTGATGTACTCAATATCGATATCACATCAGGCACTAGCGTAAGTGATGCGTTATCCGCGGCCGATTCGGCGCTTGAAATAATTGGTGGCGCTAGAGGGGAGCTCGGCGCAACACAAAATCGGTTTGAAAGCGCAGCGAGGTCGTTAACACAAGCTAATGTTAATACCGCTGAAGCGCGCAGCAGAATACAAGATCTCGATTTTGCACAGGCGTCATCCCAGCGAGCATCTAACGATATTCAGTCACAAGCTGCGCTTACCGTTCAAGCCCAGGCTAATCAGCAACAAGGCCAAGTATTGGCGTTGCTTAATTAATCAATGACGCATTTTACATAACGCCAACAGCGACATTTTCTCCAAATTAACCAAAAGAAGCAGGGTAACCTGCTTTTTTTATTGATATATTTCCGTAAACATCGGTTGCACAGTTATCTTTTACCGTTACAATTTGCTAATGCGCTAAACTATAAAATAACAAAACATATAATAACAAAGCGTCATCGGGGAATAGATGAAAGACATATTGCTGGTTAGTGATAATCAGGAACTTATCCAGAATTTAGAAACAATCGTTACTTTCATGGGGGAATCGTGTTTGTCGCGTGGACTCAGTGAATGTGATTTGTTCCTTTCTTCCACCGGCGCTGACGCCGTTCTTATTGATTACACATCGGCGAACATCGTCAATCAGTTAGTCTCAAAATTTCCACATATACCCTTTGTTGCCCTTATACAAAATGAAGGCGACGCCAATGTTAACCTAAACCTGGTCAGCGTTATCAGTACGCCTCTTACGTACCCAGTACTAACTCAAGCTATTCACCGCTGCCAAGAGTATTCACGCCGCAGGCCCAATTTGTCGAAATCTGCAGGCACGAAAACTCGCTTGTTTCGAAGCTTGGTGGGGAAGAGCGATGAAATTCAAATTGTGCGGCGTTTGGTGGAGCAGGTAGCTCCTACCGATGCCACGGTGCTCATACTCGGTGAGTCGGGCACCGGTAAAGAAGTGGTTGCTCGAAATGTCCATTTTTTCTCTGAACGTAAAGACGGCCCATTTATACCCGTTAACTGCGGTGCCATTCCAGGAGAGTTGTTAGAAAGTGAGCTGTTTGGGCATGAAAAAGGCGCTTTTACTGGCGCAATCAGTTCTCGCAAGGGGCGTTTTGAATTAGCTGAAGGCGGTACGTTATTTCTCGATGAAATAGGGGATATGCCATTACAAATGCAAGTAAAGCTGCTTCGTGTACTGCAAGAAAAAACGTTCGAGCGAGTTGGCGGTACCAAGCCCCTCAAATGCAATGTTCGCATTGTTGCCGCTACCCATCGCGATTTAGAGACAATGATAACGCAAGACAAATTTCGCGAAGATTTGTATTACCGGCTTAATGTGTTTCCCATCGATAGCCCGGCCTTGCGACAGCGAAAAGACGATATTCCCTTGTTGCTGCAAGAGATCAACAGTCGAATAAAAGGCGACGGCGCAGACGGCGTTCGCTTTACTGAAAGAGCCATTTCGTCGCTTATGGAGCATGAATGGGCAGGTAATGTCCGAGAGCTTTCCAACTTAGTTGAGCGACTCACTATTCTCTATCCTGGCCATATAGTGGATGTGAGTGATCTTCCCGAAAAATATCAATACGGTGATGCCGTCGCCTATGAGCCAGATTACCCTGAAGAGATACTAGAGCGTGAGGCGTTCAATAGCCTATTCGCTGAATCTGCGGCGCAAGAACGCTTAGAAGAGCAAGAGCATGAACAAGATGGAGCTGATGATGCTTCACAGGATAATTTCATATCCTCTGCGTTGCCGGAAGAGGGCGTTAACCTCAAAGAGTATTTATCGGAACTTGAAGTTAACCTTATCCGCCAAGCGCTTGAAAGCCAAGACTGGGTGGTAGCTCGCGCTGCAGATAAGTTGGGCATGCGCAGAACCACGCTGGTGGAGAAAATGCGTAAATACGATATTCAACGTACCGAAGATGCATAACGTCAGGTATTTGACGTTATGATTTAAGCGTCTTTTAAGCACTAACTCAATGAATATTAAAGTAAAGTAAAACTGGCACACCTTCTGCTTTAGCTAATCCATATTTCGTTAACGTCTGCAATTTGACGAGGGTTATATGGCTTACGACGGCTCACAAACAATTTCCGAATACGCTGCTTCTAGTCTTGTTTTTCATGGTTTGAAAAGCAATGATAACCTAGCTGAGTCTTCACCAAGTTATGGCGCTCAATTAAACCCAAACGTTGAAAGTGCTCAACGCATTCAAGAAACTCCGTGCATTTCAACTAATCATACCCCCTCTTCTAAAGAAGTGGCTTCGCTAAGACTTCAAGCAAGTCGCTTAGAGCACCTGCTCCAAGTTATGCCCGCCGGTGTCATTGTTCTCGACGGCAAAGGCATAGTGCGTCAAGCCAACGAGCAAGCGAAAGCATTACTTGGCGAACCTCTCGAAGAAGAAATTTGGCGACGTATTATTACTCGGTCTTTTAAGCCGAGAGCCGATGATGGTCATGAAGTGTCGCTTGTTGATGGACGCAGAGTAAAGCTGTCGATAACGCCTCTGGAAAATGAGCCTGGGCAGCTTATCGTCATCACTGACTTGACGGAAACCAGAGAGCTTCAAGCCAGAGTGAGCCATATGCAGCGCTTATCTTCCTTAGGAAAAATGGTTGCGTCATTAGCCCATCAAATAAGAACGCCGCTCTCAGCTGCGGTGTTGTATGCGTCGAACCTTACTCGTAAAAATTTGCCCGAAAATGCTTCACAACAGTTTGCCCATAAGCTTAGCGACCGTCTTAAAGAGCTAGAGAGCCAGGTCAACGATATGCTGCTATTTGCGAAGTCGGGAGAACAACAAGTAGTAAGCCAAATTACCTTGCCTGAGCTATTTGAATCTATAGAGTCGAACGCTTACGCGATGACGTCGCAAGAGCAACAAATTCTAATATTCAAGGGCTTCGACAGCACAGCGTCTATTACTGGTAATTTAACGGCGCTTCAAGGTGCATTGCTTAACCTCATACACAATGCTAGCCAGGTAACACCTAAAGGGTTTGAGATAGTGGTTGAAGCTAAGCTAGATGATGATTCCTTGGTCATTGAAGTGACAGACAGTGGCTCGGGTGTACCAAGCAACATCAAGTCAAAAATTTTCGAACCCTTTTTCACCACTAAAACTCATGGCACGGGTCTCGGGCTAGCGGTTGTCAAGTCAGTGATTCATGCACACGATGGTATGTTGGATGTGAGTGATGCTGAAAATGGGGGCGCATGTTTCAGTGTGAGCTTGCCGTGCAAAACCGACAACATGTTAACTAACGTCGCGTAAGTTCATAGGAGAATATCAATGTCTAAAACTACTATTTTGATTGTTGAAGATGACGCAGGTTTGCGCGAAGCACTCTTTGATACGTTACTGCTTGGTGATTATGACGTGATTGACGCTGATTGCGCTGAGTCTGCGCTTATGATCTTGTCTGCCAAAAAAATAGATTTGGTGGTAAGTGATATTCAAATGGGTGAAATGAGTGGGCTCACGCTGTTAAAAAGTATCAAAGCAAAATACCCAAGTATGCCGGTACTGCTAATGACAGCCTACGCGACCATCGATGATGCAGTGCAAGCCATGCGAGACGGTGCCACTGATTACTTGTCAAAACCATTTGCGCCAGAAGTATTATTAAACCTAGTGGGGCGATATGCCCCTGCGCAAAAAATAGAGTCGCGAACGCCTATTGTTGCTGACCCATCGAGTATTAAGCTGCTTGAGCTTTCTCGCAAAGTGGCAAAGTCAGAAGCAACCGTAATGGTGTTAGGACCAAGTGGCTCGGGGAAAGAAGTTATTTCTCGTTATATACATGACCAATCCAATCGCAGTGAATCGCCATTTGTGGCGATTAATTGCGCGGCGATTCCAGAAAACATGCTTGAGGCCACCTTATTTGGCTATGAGAAAGGTGCATTTACCGGCGCGGTTCAGGCCTGCCCGGGCAAGTTTGAGCAGGCACAGGATGGCACCCTATTACTCGATGAGATTACCGAGATGGACTTAGCGCTTCAAGCTAAGCTTTTGCGCGTTTTGCAAGAGCGGGAAGTGGAAAGATTGGGTGGTCGAAAGACAGTAAAACTCAACGTAAGAGTTATCGCAACGAGCAACCGAGATTTACGCAAAGCTGTTGAGAATGGCGAATTCAGAGAAGATTTATACTACCGATTAAATGTTTTCCCCATTGAGTGGCGTCCGCTATCTGAGCGTCCCGGTGACATTGTACCGCTAGCTGAACACCTTATTACCCGCCACGCAAGCCAGCAGGGGCTGGGCAATATAAGGTTGAGTGCGGCGGGTCGTAGCAAGCTCTCTCAATACCGGTGGCCTGGTAACGTACGCGAGCTCGAAAACGTGGTGCAGCGAGCGCTCATTTTATGTGAGAACGGTGAGATAGATTCCCGCGATTTAATGATAGATGAAAGTGTATCTATCGCTGCGGATATGCCTATTCCATCGGAAGCAAGCGAAGATAGCCACCTAGGCTCAGAGTTGCGCTATCAAGAGCATCAAATAATTTTGGATACGTTGGCGTCATGTAATGGTAAACGCAAAGACGTGGCTGAAAAGCTGGGCATAAGCCCTCGTACCCTTCGCTATAAGTTGGCACGTATGCGCGACGATGGTATCGAAGTGCCGGCTTAGTTTTACATAGACGTTTTTCAAAAAGATAACGCATACAAGAAATACCGTCGCCATTAATCGTATTTTTGGCGGCGGTTTTTTGTTGCTAATATTTAATGCCCTGTCTCACTTTACGTCATTATTTTGGCTTCTTGCCTTTTTGATTTTCAAGTTATTGATTTTTAATTCTTTATAAACTTGGCAAGCCCTTTGCAAAAGCCTCCCTATATAATAAATATGTGACTGATAACCGTCGCAATTCATCGATTCTTAGGAGTGGTTATGGACGTTAAAGCCAACAGCTTGTACCAAGAAATGCAAAGTATGATTGGGCAAACTCGTCTTCCAGTTAACGAGCTACAACCCTCAAATGGGCTTCAACCTACCAATGAGATAAATACCTCTGCTAGTGACTTCTCCACTATGCTGAAACACGCTGTCGATGGCGTAAACAATATGCAGGTAGAGTCCAAGACCATGCAGCAACGTTTTGAGATGGGCGATCCTAACTTGAGTCTAGCGGAAGTTATGTTGGCAAAAGAAAAGTCGGGTATTGCGTTTGAGGCAACGGTGCAGGTGCGAAATAAGGTGCTTGAAGCATATAAAACAATCATGAATATGCCGGTGTAGGTGGAGTAGATTATGGCTGAGGCAACAGGCACAAATTTATCTGTTTCAGATCAAGGTCTTGGAATGGATAGTGAGCCGGAAAATAAATCAGGTTTTATGGACACCTTAGGCAGCGCCGACATGATGCGTCAAATGGCATTGGTCGTTGTCTTAGTTATATGCGTGGCTATCGCTATCTTTATTCTAATTTGGTCGCAGGAGGCAGACTACCGGCCTCTAGCCAAAATGGAAACGCAAGAGCTAATCGAAACTCTTGATTACATGGATGCCAGCCAAATTGACTATAAGCTTGAAGGTAACACGGTATACGTTAGAGCCGATGAGTTTCAAACCATCCGCTTAGGCATGACGCGACAAGGTCTAAATAACCCTACTGAGACCGGCACGGACATCATTATGCAGGACATGGGGTTCGGTGTCAGTCAGCGGGTTGAAATGGAGCGATTGAAGCATGCAAGAGAGCAACAAATTGCATCGACAATACAAGATATGTCGAGTATTCAAAAAGTCCGTGTTTTACTCGCTATGCCGAAAGAAAATGTATTTGCACGTAGAGAGAAAAAAGCGTCCGCTACCGTTGTATTAACCGCCAAGCGTGGCTCAGTTATTACCGGTGAGGAAGTTGATGCGGTAGTCGATATTGTTGCATCAGCAGTACAAAACCTCGACCCATCAAATGTGACGGTAACCGATAGTAACGGACGTTTGCTTAACTCAGGTTCGCAAGACTCTCTGAGTGCAAGGGCTCGAAAAGAATATGAAATTGAACGCCAGCGCGAGCAAGAATATTTAGAAAAAATTGACGCAATACTCATCCCGGTTTTAGGCATTGGTAATTATACTGCGCAGGCAGATGTATCGATGGACTTTACCGCAATGGAGCAAACTCAGCGTAGCTACAACCCAGATTTGCCTGCGGTTCGCAGTGAAATGATTGTGGAAGAAAATAGTGTAGGCGGTGGCGTAGGCGGCATTCCTGGCGCGCTCTCAAACCAACCTCCGCTAGACTCGAATATCCCGGAGAATGCTGCAGGTGCGGCGCAACAAACCATGCCTGGACGCACTGCAAAAGAATCAACACGCAACTATGAACTCGACACCACCATCAGTCACACTAAAAAGCAATCTGGCGTTATCCGTAGGTTGAGTGTTTCTGTGGCCGTAGATTACACTCAAGTAGCCGGTGAAGACGGCACCATGACTCCATCGCCTCGCAAGCAAGAAGAAATACTCAATATTCGTAGGCTGTTGCAAGGTGGCGTGGGTTTTGATGTTACGCGGGGCGACTCCCTTGAGGTGGTTAGTGTACCTTTCATGCGTATGGATACCGGAGCCGTCGAGGACGTCCCATTTTGGAAAGATCCTGAACTTCTCCCTATTATTAAGCTTATTATCGGTGGATTGGTTATAATAGTACTGATCATTTTTGTCATCCGTCCGATGTTACGTCGCTTGATTAATCCAGATGAAACAAAAGAAGTTGACGACTTTGATGCTGACGAAGGTTTAGATTTAGGTGACGATACCATCAGCATGCTGTCGACAGAATTCGACGAGGGTCAGGTTGGCTTTGCACCAGATGGATCGCTAATGTTGCCTGATTTACACAAAGACGAAGATGTATTAAAAGCCGTGCGTGCCCTAGTGGCGAACGAACCAGAATTGTCAGCCCAGGTTGTGAAGGGCTGGTTGATGCAAGACGAGTAGTGAGAAAATATTATGGCTGAAGAACTTGCCACTGTTGAAGACCAGTCGTACGACGTCAGTAAATTAGAAGGCGTCGAAAAGGCAGCAATTTTGCTTTTAAGCTTGTCTGAAGAAGATGCCGCGCAAATACTTAAGCACTTAGAGCCGAAGCAGGTACAGAAGTTGGGCACTGAGATGGCGAAAGTCGATGACATGACGCAAACCAAGATCACAGCCGTACACAAGCATTTCATCGAAGAGATTCAAAATTACAGTACCATCGGATTTCAGAGTCAAGATTTCGTTAAGCGAGCACTTACTGCTGCTCTTGGCGAAGATAAAGCCGCGAACCTTATTGATCAAATACTGATGGGAAGCGGAGCGAAAGGCCTCGATTCACTGAAATGGATGGACTCTAAGCAAGTGGCCAGTATCATTCGAAATGAGCACCCGCAGATACAAACCATTGTTCTATCTTATTTAGAGCCGGAACAAAGCGCAGAAATCTTAGCTCAGTTCCCAGAGAAAGTACGGTTAGACCTGCTTATGCGTATTGCTAATCTTGAAGAAGTACAGCCTGCAGCGCTTCAAGAGCTAAACGAAATTATGGAGAAACAGTTTGCGGGTCAAGCCGGCACACAAGCCGCGAAAATGGGCGGCCTGAAGTCTGCAGCTAATATCATGAACTACCTAGATACTTCTATTGAAGGGCAGTTAATGGATGCAATACGCGAACAAGACGAAGAAATGAGCCAGCAAATCCAAGATCTGATGTTTGTCTTTGACAACCTCATTGATGTAGATGATAAGGGTATTCAGGCTATTCTTCGAGAGGTGCAGCAAGACGCGCTACTCAAATCAATTAAAGGTGCTGATGAAGAGCTAAAAGAAAAGATCCTGCGCAATATGTCAAAACGAGCCGCTGAAATGCTTAATGACGATCTTGAGGCTCTCGGTCCGGTTCGTATATCGGAAGTTGAGGTGGCGCAAAAAGAAATTCTCTCAGTGGCCCGTCGACTTTCTGACTCCGGTGAAATTATGCTTGGCGGCGGTGGTGGCGAAGAGTTCTTGTAATAGTCCATTAAATACAGGTTTGCCTTTAAATACTGTTACCTTCAAATACTGGGAAAAATGATGTCTGCGAATAGAGGCTTTAGTGAAAGCGAAGCAAACGATGCTAAGAAGTGGGACCTGCCATTTGTTGAAGATGCTAGCGCGAACAAAAGTGGCAGCGCGACAAACGCATTAAATCGTCGCTCAGATTGGAAATACGAGCCTCCTGAAGAAATAGAAGAGGTTTCTCCGCCAACAGCAGATGAGATTGAGGCGATTCGTCAAGCTGCATTTGACGAGGGAATGAGCGATGGAAAGGCTGTAGGCTATGAAGAAGGAAAAGCGCAAGGATTAGAGGAAGGACTTCAGGAGGGACGTGAAAAAGGTCATACAGAAGGATTGGCGCAGGGGCTTGAAGAAGGGCAATCTCAAATTGCCACACAAACCGAGCAGTGGCAGATGCTTGTTGATAAGCTACACGATCCGCTCTCTCAAGTTAACGATGAAACTCGCGATCAGCTTGTAAAGCTTGCGGTAACCCTTGCCAAAGCCGTGATCAAAACTGAAATTAATACCAATAAAAAAGTCATCATACAGGCTCTCAGTGAAGGTATAAAAGCTCTACCTATTAATCAAAATGAATACCAAATACATTTACACCCTGACGATATCGCTATCGTGAACGAGCACTTTTCTGATGAAGTGAACAATAAAGGGTGGAATGTAGTCGCCGCGCCCAACATGGAACGAGGTGGTTGCGACATCGTGACCGCGCAAAACGCAGTGGATGTGTCTGTAGAGCGACGTTGCCGTGAAGTTATTGATCGCTTTCTCCTAAACCAAGGGCTAAACGATGACTAGCCCTTGGCATCATCACTTTGAATCGCTAACCAAGCAAGTCACTTCTGTACCTATTGTTGCAGCGGGCAAGTTGGTTCGCGGTATAGGGTTAACTCTTGAAGCTGTTGGGTGTCAACTTCCCGTTGGCAGCCAATGTTTAGTGCAAACTATCGAAGGCGAAATTGAGGCTGAGGTAGTGGGTTTTGGCGACGACATTACGTATTTGATGCCTACCGAGGCGGTAAGAGGGATTGTTCCTGGCAGTAGAGTTATGCCATTAAATCGACAGGGCGGTTTACCCGTAGGAATGGGGCTATTAGGCAGAGTCGTAGACGGTAACGGACAGCCACTAGACGGTCTTGGCGAAATTGAAGCTGAATATCGTGCACCCACCACCCGTCCGCCGATGAACCCGCTCATAAGGCGACCTATCAACGCCTCTATGGATGTAGGCGTCCGCGCCATCAATGCCCTCAATACTGTTGGGGTTGGTCAACGCATGGGTTTATTCGCCGGCAGTGGTGTGGGTAAAAGTGTGCTGTTAGGAATGATGACAAGAGGCTGTGAAGCAGACGTTGTTGTTGTAGGCTTAGTGGGAGAGCGTGGACGAGAAGTAAAAGAATTTATTCACGATATCCTCACAGAAGAAGAGCGTCAGCGCGCGGTGGTAGTCGCAGCACCAGCAGATACATCTCCTTTAATGCGATTGAAAGGCTGTGAAACCGCAGTGACCATTGCCGAGTATTTTCGCGACAAGGGAATGAAAGTTCTGCTTCTAATTGATTCTCTCACGCGTTATGCCATGGCGCAGCGCGAAATAGCGTTAGCTGTAGGAGAGCCGCCGGCAACAAGAGGTTACCCACCTTCTGTATTTGCGCGATTACCAGCATTGGTAGAACGCGCGGGTAACGGTAGTGACAAGCAGGGTTCGATTACTGCGTTTTATACGGTATTAACAGAGGGGGATGATTTACAAGACCCAGTGGCAGATGCCGCAAGAGCTATTCTAGATGGCCATGTGGTGCTATCTCGTACATTGGCAGACAGTGGTCATTACCCTGCCATTGATATTGAATCATCTATTAGTCGAGTGATGCCGCAGGTTGTGAGTGAAGAGCATCAATTAATGGCACGGCGTATTCGTCAGGTGTATTCTCAATACAAACAAAACCAAGATCTCATTTCAATAGGTGCATATGCGAAAGGCTCAGATCCTCGTATTGACCTAGCCATTAGGGCAGAACCAGCAATTAACGCTTTTTTGCAGCAGGGCATGAAGCAAGTGTTAGCCTATGATGAGAGCCTAGAGGGTATGGCAGCACTTGCGAAAGGGTTAGGGTAATGACGAAACAACTAGAGCGGTTAGCTGAGTTTGAAAAAGAAAAAGAACAGCAACAGGCGCGTTTTTATCAACAGGCACAGCTTTATGTCAATCAGCAACAGCACAAGCTTTCTAGTTTGGAGCAATACCGCGTCGATTATATTAAGGGTATACAACAAACCGGACAGTCTGGTGTTACAGCCACCTATTACCAGCAGCACCTTTCTTTTGTGGGCAAGCTCGACAAGGCATGCGAACAACAAATGCATATTATTGGTCAAGCGAAAGTGGCTGCTGACCAACGCAAGCAAATGTGGCTTAAACAGCAGCAAAAAGTGAAAGCGGTAACGCTTTTACTCGATAAAAAGCGAATAGCAAAAGAGCAAAAAGAGGCAAAAGCGGAGCAGGCAATGATGGATGAGTTTGCGACTCAGCGCTTTATACGCTCGAAGCGCTCCGCTTTCTAATTCCCATTCTTTTTAACTCTTCTTCTTCACAATCACTTACCAACTCAACTCTTAATCATTTAGCCTTTAAGTTAATTTCTCTAGCTTCAAAGTGCGAGCGTGATGATGTGAGTGCTGTTGTTGGCGCGGCTTTTGCTTTTTGCTGTCAATGTCTGTGCGAGATATTGACAGGGTATTTGCACAATACATCGACGTGAGGCGAGACAAATTTTATCTCATCAGTGCAATACAAATGAGAGAAAACGTATCGCTTGGAACGTTTATTGCTAAATCTATTGTCGGATATTGCTAAACATGGCAAAGAGAGCAAAACAGAGAGTAAAAAAGAACAGCAGGCTTTATCGCCGTTGTTAACGCAAATGGTAAGTTAAAAAACTTTGTTAAAAGAGACACTTTTAAAAGTATTAACTTTCATGCAGTTACGTTTTTATTTGCGTAAACACAACGATATAACTTTTACATCACTGGCTATGCTGGTGAACGTGTAGGACGGTAGAAAATCATGCAACAAGTTGCCGCAAATAAAACAGACATTGCCGCATTGCCTTTTTCGGAAACTTCTGCGGCTAAAGCTGTAGGTACGGGCTTAAACAGTCACGCTAACGGACAAAATAGCGAAGCTTTTAATAGTCTTTATCAGGAAGCAAAGACTACTGGCCGCGACTTCTTATCAGACGAAAAAGCCCGCAACGCCGATAGTGCGTCTCGCGAAAGTGAAACTCGAGCAGAACGAGCTGAATTGAACAGCGAAAAGGCAAGCGCGAAGAGCCGTGAAAACGCACATAAAGATTCAATGCTGAGAGATAGTGATCGCAGAGGGCTTGATTTTGACAAAGAAAATGCACCTAAAAACGCATCGTTAACCATTACGGAAAAAGAATACACTATCGGCGCTGAGGGCGATAAAGCACTGACTGATAAGCAGATTATTAATGGAGGGCTCAGTGATGCAAAGCCGACTCGTGAAGAGGCCGGTGAACCCGATTGGATAGCACTTGTTGAAGGCATCACTAAAAGCGCATTGGGACAGGCTTCTAACAGTAGCAGAACTCAAGGTAGCAGCGCTGAAGGCATTGGTAATGCCAGCAACAGCACTCAGGCTATAGATGCTAAAGGACTAGACGACAGTAACGCCGTCACTGATTCAGTGGCTGAAGTGATATCTCATTTGCAGTCTGTAGGGGGGAAAGATGCAGCCTCTAGTCAAACATTGGCTGACAAATTAAGTGCGCTGGCTCATTTACTGAATAAACAAATAGAATCTGCTGAATCGAAAGACACTGCAGAGAACAAAGTTATGGCAGAGAGCGGTAGCACAGATAAATTAAGTACGTTGCTTGCAGCGCTAACGGAAGCAGAGTCTTCAGAGGAGCAACAAGGTGCTAATTTAGGAGACGCTAATTCAGAAAACGCTAAAAGTGAAGAGAGTGCTCAAAAAGCGTTTTTACTCAGCTTAGTTAATGATGCACTCCCAACAGCAACTAACGACAGGTTAAGCAAAGCGCTATCTATAGAAAATGCAGGTGAAACCGCCACTGTGCAAACAGACACCAATATAGATAAGTTGCATGAAGCGCTAACCGACTCAGATGAAAAGAGCCAAGATCTCGTTACTTTCCAGGCGTTATCTGCATTAAACGCAGAGAACGCAGAAGCAGCTGTTTCTGACACCCATGTTTCAGACGTAGTTAGAGAGCAGAGCCGACTTGCTGCTCAGCAAGAAGCTGCTTCAAAAATAGGCACATCCTCTGCAGCAGCTAGTGGAGAAAATGCTTTGTTTAGTTCAGAGGCGATATCAGTACAAGATGAGTCTCTTCTGATGGCAATCAGTAAACTATCTGCTGAATCTGCGCAAAAAGCGACAGAAGCGTTTGCCGAACGCATGGTTGCACTTGTGCCAAATAGTCAGCAGCAACAGGCGGTGAAAACAAACATTATTGCGGGCATTAACGAATTTCAAAAGCAAGTTGAGCAGGGGCATCAGCCCGGTATCGACTTATCAGCAATAGTTTCCGACGCTGCTAAAGAAGCATCACTTGCCAGTGACGTATCCGCTGCGCTTAATTCAAGAGTCGATGCCCAAGCGGGGCAGTTTATGCAGCTCATGAACAATGCACAAAACAGTATCCACCAAATTGTGCAGAATCAATTCGCACACGTTGATACAGCATTTAATGAGAACAGCCAGCTACGGTCAGAGGCTTCGAAGCCTCAACAGCAGTTTGAAGGGTTTGATAAAGCCGTCAATATTCAAAAGCCCGAAGGGCAGCAGCAGCTAAATGAAAAAATTCGCTGGATGGTTAACGCTAGAAATACCATGGCAGAAATTCGCTTAGACCCGCCAGAGTTGGGCAGTATGCAGGTGCGTGTGAATGTCCAAGGGGATGCGGCAAGCGTTAGCTTTATCGTGCAGTCTCAGCAGGCTAAAGACGCCCTTGCCGACTCTATGGGAAAACTTAGAGACATGCTGTCCGAACAAGGCATTGAGCTTGGCGATGCTCAGGTAAGAAAAGATAATTCACAAAGTGGTGAAAGTGGTGAAAGTGGTCAGCAACTTGCAGGTCAAAATGGAAATGGTGAAGGGCAGCGTGGAAATAATGGCGCTGAGTTTGATGACGACACTCGAGTGATTGAACAAGCGGTAACAAGAGAAGCAAAAGGCGGTATTGATTATTACGCTTAGCTTTTCTAGCGATTTAATTATATGCCGCCGTATTTTACTGAACAGTTAAGCTCAAATAGTGTATATCAGCAAATATCTGCAAATTTTGACTAAGGCAGCATTGCGATTTTTACCCGAAGTCTGATAATACAGGCTTTGTGGTACTAAATTAGATATAGAAGAGATCTCATGGCAGATGAAGAGTTACAGGTAGAAGAAGGCGGGAAAAAGAAAAGCAAATTGATGCTTATCATTATTATTGCCGTCGTATTAATTGGTGGTGCGGCCGGTGCTTACTTTTTTCTTTTCGCTGGCAGTGATGAACCTGCAGCAGAACAGCTCCCTGAAACCGAAGCCGCAGCTGCTGGGACTGCAGCGAAAGAAGCAATACAAGGTGGCGGGGCTGAAATTGGAACGGCACTTTACGTAGCTATGCCAAGACCCTTTGTGTTTAACGTTCCCGGCGGAGGGCGTGACCGCCTAGTGCAAATCAAAGTGCAGCTTTTAGTGCGTGGTTCAGACAACGAAGAGCTGGTAAAAACACACATTCCTTTAATTGAAGGTACGCTGTTACAAACCTTTAGCATGTCAAATGCTGAAGACCTAGTGACTGAAGCAGGGAAAATAGAACTTCGAGAGCAGGCTGTCAGCGAAGTCAAGAAAGCGCTGGAAGAAAACGATATAGGTAGCAACGTAGTGGAGCGAGTGTTATTCACTGGCTTTGTGATGCAGTAGCAGTATGCATATTGTGCATACGATAACGGGTAGAACACTGTGAGCGATTTATTATCACAAGATGAGATCGACGCCTTATTACACGGCGTTGATGACGTAGAAGAAGAAGAGGTTGGCAGCGATGCTGACTCTGGTGCTTCGACGCTCGAATATGACTTTTCCTCACAGGATCGCATTGTTCGTGGGCGCATGCCAACCCTTGAGATTGTGAATGAGCGTTTTGCTCGCCATATGCGAGTTAGCCTTTTTAACATGATGCGACGTTCTGCTGAAGTGTCTATCAACGGTATTCAAATGATTAAATTCGGCGAATACATTCATACCTTGTTTGTTCCAACCAGTTTGAATATGGTGCGCTTTCGTCCCTTAAAAGGGACTGGCCTGATTACGATGGAAGCACGACTTGTATTTATACTTGTCGATAACTTCTTTGGTGGAGACGGACGCTATCATGCAAAAATTGAGGGTAGGGAGTTTACGCCCACCGAGCGTCGTATCATCCAAATGTTGCTTAAAATAATATTTGAAGACTACAAAGAGGCATGGGCGCCGGTAATGGATGTTTCTTTTGAATATTTAGATTCAGAAGTTAACCCTGCTATGGCCAACATCGTGAGCCCCACTGAAGTGGTGGTGATAAGTTCTTTTCATATAGAGCTTGACGGTGGCGGTGGTGATTTCCACGTATCATTGCCATACTCGATGCTAGAGCCTATTCGAGAGTTACTCGATGCGGGTGTACAAAGCGACAAAGAAGATACTGATCTTCGCTGGAGCAAGGCACTTCGCGACGAAATTATGGACGTTAAAGTGGCGTTAACCACGCATATGCTAGATGTAGATGTACCGCTTAGAGACATTATGGAGTTTAAACCGGGCGATATTATTCCCGTTGAAATGCCTGAAACTATCACGGTACTCATTGAAGATTTACCCACGTTTAGAGCTAAACTTGGACGCTCAAGAGACAATTTAGCTTTGAAAATTGTAGAGAAAATCGCAAGACCGACTTCTGTGAAGTCTGAGCTGCAATTATTAACCCGTGGCGGGCGCATTATTGACAATGATGCCGAGCTACAAGTACTCGAAGAAGACCTGTAAGGCAAGGGGAGTTCCCATGAGTGAAGACGGTATGGACGATTGGGCTGCAGCCATGGCTGAACAGGCTGATGCAGAAGCAGAGCAAGCCGACGGCGAGAACGAAGACGTTCAGGTTGCCGAACTAGATGAATTAACCGATGATGCGCCTATTACTCAGGAAGAGAAAAAGAAGCTAGATACTATCTTAGATATTCCGGTTACTATTTCGATGGAAGTAGGCCGTAGTCAAATTAGTATTCGAAATCTGCTACAGTTGAACCAGGGTTCTGTGGTGGAGCTGGATCGCGTAGCCGGTGAGCCACTAGATGTTTTAGTAAATGGCACGTTGATTGCTCATGGTGAAGTAGTAGTAGTTAACGACAAATTCGGTATTCGATTAACGGATGTTATTAGTCAAATTGAGAGAATCAAGAAGCTTAGATAAAACTTCTTACATAGTAAGGGGTTGCGCAATGCTGCCCCTTTTCATTAACAGCGTTGCCAGCGCGCAAACCACTCAGTCAATCACCAATCCCACATCTGTACTGTCAATTTTTCTTTCGCTACTTGTTGTGGTTGGCGTTATTTTTGCGCTCGCTTACATCATGCGTCGGTTTAATGTCACTGCTATGGGCAGCAACCACATGAAAGTGGTGGCAAGCATGGTGGCAGGTACCAAAGAGAAAATAATGGTCATTCAGGTGGGTGACGAACAGCACCTCATTGGTGTGACTAGCCATAATATTTCCCATTTAAGTAAACTGGAAAAAAACTTAGATGTGACGGTTAAGGGCAAGGCTGGAACTGGGAATAATCAGGCTGCATTTAAGCAAAAGCTGGTGGCTGCGATGGCAGGTAAACTCAATCCGCAGGCTGATACTAAGCAAAAGGATAACTAAAATAATGCGTAATCTAGCATTTCTATTGATAGCTTTGGTGTCGTTAGCATTGTTTGCTGAACCTGTGTATGCCCAGCAGGGCATATCGGCGGTTACTGTGGTTACCAATGAAGATGGGTCTCAAGACTACTCAATGACCCTGCAAGCGTTGTTTATTATGACCGCGCTCAGTCTTATTCCTGCATTTATTATGATGATGACGTCTTTCACGCGCATTATTGTAGTGTTGTCTATTTTGCGGCAGGCCATTGGTTTGCAACAGTCGCCCTCTAATCAAATTCTTATAGGTGTCAGCTTGTTTTTATCCATGTTTATCATGGCTCCCGTGTTTGAAGAGATCAATGAGCGAGCGCTTCAGCCATATTTAAATGAAGAAATGACCAGCCTCGACGCGGTAGAGCAAGCAAAAGGCCCCATGCGGGCGTTTATGCTCTCGCAAACACGGGTTAAAGATTTAGAAACGTTTGTGCGCATTGCCGGTGATGAAGATAAGTATGCCGATACCAACGAGGTGCCGCTAACTATACTTATTCCCGCGTTTGTGACCAGTGAGCTTAAAACGGCCTTTCAGATTGGTTTTATGCTGTTCATTCCCTTTCTTATTATTGATTTAGTTGTTGCGTCTATTCTAATGGCCATGGGGATGATGATGCTCTCTCCCATGATAGTGTCGCTGCCATTTAAACTGATGCTGTTTGTGTTGGTTGATGGGTGGAACCTTATTTTCGGTACTTTAGCCACTAGCTTTGGCATGGGCGTTTAGGAGGGCTTATGTCACCAGAAGTCTTTGTTGAGATACTCAGAGAAGCCATGTTCATGGTTATCATGCTTGTGTCTGCGGTTATTGTACCTAGCCTTATTGTTGGGTTAGTGGTTGCTGTATTCCAAGCAGCGACTTCTATTAACGAGCAGACTATGAGTTTTTTACCTCGCTTATTAATCACTCTGCTTGCGTTAAGCTGGGGGGGGAATTGGCTCGTTCAACAGCTAATGGATTTTACTTTTCATATGGTTGAAATGATCCCTCAAGTCGTTGGCTAAAAAGAGTGGTTGCTGAAAAGAGTCGTTGGAAAAAAAAGGGCATGTTGTGTAACAGGCATGTTGTATAAAAGGGCATGTCGGTTAAAGAGACAAGTAGAGTGAGAACCAAGGGTTTCTAATGGAAGTTGATTTAGCGATAGTAAACCAATTCTTAGCCGATTTAATGTTACCGTTTATGCGAATAAGCGGAATGTTTGTGGCGATGATTGGCCTGAGTGCTAAGTCTATTCCTCCACAAGTTAGGGCGCTACTTGGTATTTTGCTTACGTTAATCATCATGCCCATGGTGCCGCCGTCTCCAGTGGATAATTTAGTCAGTGCAGGTACCTTTCTGCTTATCACTCAGCAGCTGCTTATTGGCATCGCCATAGGCTTTATTTCAATGATGGTGTTAAATACCTTTGTATTAGCCGGTCAGATTATCGCCATGCAGACAGGCTTAGGGTTTGCCTCTATCGTAGACCCTGTGAACGGAATCAATGTTCCCGCGGTGGGTCAGTTTTATCTGATTTTAGCAACCTTGCTGTTTTGGACCCTCGATGGGCATTTGTCCATGATTCAAATGATCGTAATGAGCTTTGAAGCCTTTCCTATCGGTGAGGCTTGGTGGACGGGCGAACAGTTTAAAGGTATTGCTCATTGGGGCGGTTGGATGTTTGTATCAGCTATTACACTGTCGTTGGCACCGATTGTCTCGTTGCTGGTGGTTAACCTTGCCTTTGGTGTTATGACGAAGGCAGCTCCACAGTTGAATATCTTTAGTATTGGTTTTTCTATTGCGCAGATGATGGGGTTGCTTATCATCTGGATAACCCTCGACAACTTTACGGCACACTTCGAGACTCAGTGGATGCGAGCGCAGCAATATATGTGTGAACTGTTGAGAATTTGTTCATGAATATACTCAGCCCAAAGCGAAGACGATAGATGGCAGATTCAGCAGAAAAAACAGAAGACCCCACGGGGAAAAAACTCGAAGATTCCCGAAAAAAAGGGCAGATTGCTCGATCCCGTGAATTGTCCACCACGCTTGTGCTTATTATCAGTGCCATCATGTTTTTGTTTGTAGGGAGCTGGATTGCTGAATCGGTGTTTACACTCACGCGCCGCATGTTTATTTTGTCCCGTGATGAAACCTACGACACCACGCATATGCTGGCTGCTTGGGGAGACGCATTTACTACTATCAGTGGGCCCGTTCTTTTGTATATGGTTGTGGCCATGATTGCCGGTATTTATGGCTCGATAGCCTTAGGTGGCTACAACTTCACGTGGGACGGTGCAAAACCAAAAGCCTCTAAAATTAGTCCCATTCAAGGCTTTAAGCGCATGTTTGGTACCAATGGACTGGTAGAATTACTCAAATCAATAGCCAAAGTAATCACTATAATAGGCATGGCTATTGCTGCACTGCTTTTCTTTCAAGACGAAGCACTGCATCTGGATATGGAGCTGTATCCTGGCAACATTTTCCACGCCCTTGATATGCTTAAGTGGGCGTTTTTACTTCTTGTGTGCGGCATGATCCCTATTGCGCTAATTGATGTGCCTTATCAAATGTATAAGCATAATGAAGAGATGAAAATGACTAAGCAAGAGGTCAAGGACGAGCGCAAAAACGCAGAAGGCGATCCTATGGTGAAAGGACGCATTCGCCGTTTACAATACCAGGCAGCCTCTAAACGAATGATGCAAGAAGTACCCAATGCCGATGTGGTCGTGACAAACCCCACCCATTTTTCGGTGGCAATAAAATATGATGACAATGGCAACCGAGCCCCCGTTGTTATTGCTAAAGGTGCAGATGAACTTGCCATGCATATAAGAAAAATCGCCACGGCTAATAATGTACCGCTGATACCATCTCCCATGCTTGCCCGTGCTATTTTTTACTCAACTGAGGTTGACGATGAAGTGCCTAATGCATTGTTTATGGCTGTTGCTCAGGTGCTGGCCCATGTGTATCAGTTAAAGGCGCACAGAGCAGGAAAAGGTAAGCGTCCCAAGCCCCTCAAACGCGATTTACCCATACCTCCAGAATACCGTCGTTAGTACTTAGTGACGTTACGTAGTCTTTCAGTAAGCTACGCTCGTTCGGCATGGATGTGCTACCCCGCTTTATTTCACAAAAAGCCTAAAGCTGGCACGTTAGTTGTAGTGTCTCTTCCAGATTAACGTCAAGCGTCAATTTTCTGATAGAGAGACACCCAACGATGCAGTTATCAGGCTATCTTCAGCGGTTCGATAAGAGTCAGTTGCAA
Organism: Alteromonas ulvae; assembly: GCF_048987005.1. Classification (GTDB taxonomy): domain Bacteria; phylum Pseudomonadota; class Gammaproteobacteria; order Enterobacterales; family Alteromonadaceae; genus Alteromonas. Next base: position 1,183,188 of record NZ_CP185261.1, read on the forward strand.
CACTTCGCCAACGGCTTAGGTGCGCCAATCGTGTTGCTTGCCATTATGGGTATGGTTATTTTACCCATGCCGCCTTTTCTTTTAGACGTGCTGTTCAGTTTCAATATTGCATTGTCCTTAGTGATTATCCTTGTCGCGGTGTTAACGCAAAAGCCCGTTGATTTTGGTATTTTTCCGCTGGTCTTACTTATCGCAACCGTTCTTCGATTGGCGCTTAACGTAGCTTCTACGCGGGTTGTGTTGTTATACGGCCATGAGGGGGGCGACGCTGCGGGTAAAGTGATTGAAGCCTTTGGTGCGGTGGTTATCGGTGGTAACTATGCGGTGGGTATCGTCGTGTTTGCTATTCTACTTATAATCAATTTCAAAGTAGTCACTGCCGGTGCGGGTCGAATTTCTGAGGTAAACGCTCGCTTCACCCTCGATGCTATGCCTGGAAAACAAATGGCCATAGATGCCGATTTAAATGCAGGTTACATCGACCAAGATCAAGCCCGGGAACGTCGCGAAGAAATAACCGCTGAGGCCGACTTTTACGGTTCAATGGACGGTGCGTCAAAATTCGTTAAAGGCGATGCTGTAGCCGGCCTATTCATCATGCTCATCAATATTGTCGGCGGATTGTTTATCGGTATAATTCAATTCGACCTGTCATTTGGCGATGCTATTGAAATATATACACTTCTTACCATTGGTGATGGTTTAGTTGCCCAAATTCCCTCGCTTCTTTTGTCCGTTGCCACTGCAATAATTGTGACTCGTGAAAATGAGTCCCAAGAAATGGGGAAAGAAATTCGCGGACAGCTTGGTAATAACCAAGCATTATACATTGCGTCTGGCGTGTTGTTCGTAATGGGTATTATACCTGGGATGCCCCACGTTGCTTTTCTTGGATTTTCTTTTCTTATTGCGGGTGTCGCTTACTTTCAAACTCATAACGCTAAGAAAAAAGCAGCAGAGCCAAAAGTGCCAGACACACTGTCTAGAGACGACACTGTTGCTCCTGAGATAAAAGAGCTTGGATGGGATGATGTACAGCAGGTTGACACGATTGGTCTTGAGGTGGGGTATCGCTTAATACCATTGGTAGATAAGTCCCAAGGGGGCGAGTTATTAACCCGTATTAAAGGGGTACGTAAAAAGCTTTCCCAGGAGTTAGGCTTTCTCATTCCTCCGGTACACATTCGCGATAATCTAGATTTAGAGCCAAATACCTACACCATTGCAATGCTCGGCGTCACTATTGGAGATTCCATAATCAGCCACGATGAGGAGCTTGCGATAAATCCGGGCCAAGTATTTGGTAAGCTAGAGGGGAGGGCAACAAAAGATCCCGCCTTCGGACTCGACGCAGTTTGGATAAAACCCAACAAGCGCGAGCATGCACAAACACTTGGCTATACCGTGGTTGATGCAGCAACGGTGGTTGCTACTCACTTGAGTCAGTTGCTTACCAACAATGCATACCAGCTGCTTGGTCATGAAGAGGCGCAGCAGCTTCTCGATATGCTAGCTAAGCAGCATCCTAAATTAGTAGAGGGATTAGTTCCCGATATACTCCCTCTCAGTACGGTAGTTAAAATACTGCAAACGCTGTTATTTGAAGGCGTTCCTATCCGTGACATGCGAACTATTGTTCAAACCTTAAGTGAGTATGGAACACGCAGCCAAGACCCTGATGTATTGGTATCAGCGGTGAGAATTGCGCTTAAGCGCCTAATAGTTCAAGAAATAACTCAGGGCGCCAAAGAGATACCTGTCATAACCTTGGCGCCAGAGTTGGAACAGATGTTGCACCAGTCACTTCAAGCAGGTGGCGAAGATGGCGCTGGTATTGAACCAGGCTTGGCAGATAAGTTGCAAAAATCACTGCAACAAGCCAGTCAGCAGCAAGAACTTGAAGGAGAGCCCGCAGTGCTTCTTACTTCAGGAATGCTAAGACCGGTGTTATCACGCTTCCTCAAGTACTCTGTTGTTGGGTTACATGTGCTTTCTTACCAAGAAGTCCCCGATGACAAGCAGATAAAAATAGTTAGTTCGGTCGGTCAATAATCTGACGCTGGGTGAGTGGAGAGGGTGCAATGAAAATAAGACGATTTTTTGGCAAAGACATGCGTGAGGCACTAAGCCAAGTGAAGGCTGAATTAGGAAGCGATGCGGTGATCATGTCAAATCGCAAGGTGGCCGATGGCATTGAACTCGTCGCTGCGTATGACAAAGAGCCAGCAGCAAAGTTAAACATCGCTAAGTCCTCTGGTGCTTCTTTTTCTAGAGCGTCCTCTGCGCAAAATCCACCCCTAAGTCTAAGCGAAATCATCGGCGACGATGGCCCCGACAGCCTAAAAGCGTTATTGGAAAAGCAGCACGGCAGCGCTTCTTTGAACAATGCTGGCTCAAGCGCTAGTGGTCAAAACGGGCCTGCAGAGTTTATGCAGCCGAGCCCTGCCAACACAAAACACGCCAATGATATCGCGTCGCATCTCAATTTTTCCGACGCATTTATCGACGAGTTTGAGTCGCAGCAGCCAGTTGACAGACACGCAGGTCAAAAGGAGTACCAAAAACGAGACGAAGCATTTCCTGCTCATCAAGCGTCGAGTATTGAAGAAGCGCCAGCTGCACCGTCTGGTGAATTAGCGCAGATAAGAGAAGAGTTAGCGTCATTAAGAGATGTGCTTCAACACCAAGTGGCTGACTTGATGGAGGCAAAGCAGACTCGTCAAAAACCTGTTCATCAGTATTTGATCACCCGCTTAACCGATATGGGACTTAGCAAAGCATTATCTAAGCAACTTATTAGCTATACGCCTTCACATTATAATGAAAGAGATGCTTGGGTTTATCTTCTTAACCTATTGGCTAATCGATTAAATGTAACAGGTAACGATATACTTACCGCACAAGGTGCTGTTGCACTAGTCGGCCCAACGGGTACGGGTAAAACAACCACGGTGGCGAAATTAGCCGCTCGCTATGCACAAAAGTATGGCGCAGATTCTGTGGCAATGATTACTATAGATACTTATCGTATTGCTGCGTTTGAGCAACTTGCAACGTACGGTAAAATAATTGGTTGTACGGTGAGAAAAGCGCAATCAAGTGAAGAACTTTCAGATTTATTGTTCCAACTTCGTCATAAACGACTAGTATTGATTGATACGGCAGGGTTTAGTCAACGAGATAGTCGATTAATTAAGCAAATAAAGCATTTTGACAACGGTCAGATGCCCGTAGTGAAAAAATATTTAGTCGCGCAGGCAAATACACAATACCCTGCTTTACAGCGTATCATTAGAGCGTATGACGACATCGAACTAAGTGGTTGTATTTTCACTAAGTTAGATGAGTGCTATTCTCTAGGGGAGGTACTCAGTGCGGCAGTCGAGTTTCAGTTACCGGTTAGCTATGTCACCGACGGTCAGAAAGTACCTGAAGACATTAAGATTGCAGAAGCGAAATCTTTAGTTTCCGCCGCTGCAAAGCTTTATAAAAAATATGGTTTGGATCATACTAGTCATAACAACGATATTAAAACAGCATAAGTAGTATGATTGACGACCAAGCGAGTAGCTTAAGAAAAATGAAGCAATCACGGTTAATCAAAGTTATCGCCGTCACCGGAGGCAAAGGTGGCGTAGGTAAAACAAACATTACGCTTAACACAGCAATCGCTATGGCTAAGCAAGGTAAACGTGTAATGGTGCTTGACGCAGACTTAGGGTTGGCAAACGTCGATGTCATGTTAGGCCTTCGCGTTGAGAAGAACCTATCTCATGTTTTGTCCGGCGAGTGTACGCTAGATGATGTGCTCGTTACTGGCCCTCACGGTATTAAAATTGCGCCAGCAACATCAGGAACCCAGTCTATGGCGGAGCTATCACCTACTCAGCACGCCGGTTTAATACGTGCTTTTAGTGAGCTTCGCTCGCCTATTGACGTGCTGCTCGTCGATACTGCGGCGGGCATTTCAGACATGGTCCTCAGTTTTGCAAAAGCTTCACAAGACATTATGGTTGTCGTGTGCGACGAACCCACGTCACTGACTGATGCCTACGCGCTTATAAAACTGCTTAATCGCGAGCACGGTGTGTTTCGCTTTAAAATAGTGGCGAATATGGTACGGGACCTGCGAGAAGGGCAAGAGCTTTTTAGCAAACTGAGTAAAGTAACAGGGCGCTTCTTAGATGTTGCGCTAGAATTAGTGGCAACAATACCATTTGATGAAAATATTCGTCGAGCAGTGAGAAAGCAAACTGCTATAGTTGATGCTTACCCTGGCTCTCCAGCTGCGTTGGCAATAAGTCAGCTAGCGAATAGAGCGGCATCTTGGCCGATACCCGCTCAGCCAGGTGGCCATTTGGAGTTTTTCATTGAACAGTTAGTTGCAGAAAAAGCGGTGGGGCATCAGCGTTGAATAGTAAGGCGGCAGCTTATCAACAACAAACTGATAAATCGCAGTTGGTGGAGCGACACGCGCCTCTTGTGAAGCGCATAGCGCATCATTTGATAGCGAGACTCCCTGCAAGTGTACTTGTTGACGACTTAATTCAGTCTGGAATGATTGGACTGTTAGAAGCCGCGCGAAACTTTGACGGTTCGAAAGGCGCAAGTTTTGAAACGTTTGCCGGTATTCGCATTCGCGGTGCCATGTTAGATGAAATTCGCAAGGGCGACTGGACGCCGCGCTCTGTGCATAGGAATGGACGCGCAATCACAGACGCCATCTCTCGTGTAGAAGGCGAAACAGGAAGAGATGCAAGAGATGTTGATATTGCTGCTAAGCTAAACGTAAGTTTGCAGGACTATCATCAAATGCTCAACGAGGTAAATGCCGGTAAATTAGTTGGGATTGAAGATTTAGGTGTTTCTGAAGACGTTATTACTACTGAGCAGAGCAGAGGTAGTGATGCACCGCTTGAAGACCTTATGCAAGGGGCATTTCAGAAGTCGCTTGCACAAGCAATCACGACGTTACCAGAGCGAGAAGCGATAGTGCTATCTTTATACTATGATGAAGAATTGAACTTAAGAGAAATTGGTGAAGTTCTTGATGTAAGTGAATCGAGAGTGAGTCAAATTCACAGTCAGGCCATGTTAAAACTCAAATCTCGAATGAAGTCGTGGCACGCTGACGAAGAATAGAAATTATAACAATTAACCCCTCACTGGAGGCTATTTTGGATAAGAGCATGAAGATTCTCGTGGTCGATGATTTTTCTACCATGAGACGTATCATTAAAAACCTATTAAAAGATTTGGGTTTCGCAAACATCCAGGAAGCGGACGACGGAAATACGGCGTTACCTATGCTACAGCAGGGTGATTTCGATTTCGTTGTAACCGACTGGAACATGCCAGGCATGCAGGGTATCGACTTGCTAAGAGCAATTCGCGCTGATGACAAATTAAAGCATCTACCTGTACTAATGGTAACGGCTGAAGCGAAGAAAGAACAAATTGTTGCCGCTGCTCAAGCAGGTGTAAATGGTTATGTCGTTAAGCCATTTACTGCAGCTACATTAAAAGAAAAGCTAGATAAAATATTCGAACGTTTAGGTTGATCCAGACGCTCACCAGAGAAACGAGGTTTACTGGATGTCAACGAATACAAACGTTCCACTTTCACTAGAAGAAGCTAAGCAGCTCGTTGTTTACCTTGAAGCTGGTGACAATGCGTCCGCTAATGCACTGTTTGAAGCGGCATCAATGAAAGAAAATGTAGAGCTTTTCGCTGAAGTTGGAAAGCTAACGCGCCAACTCCACGATGCGCTAAACAATTTTCAAATAGACGATCGTATAAAGAATTTAGCAAAAGATGATATTCCCGATGCACAAACTCGCCTAACGTACGTTATTGACGAAACTGAGAAAGCGGCTAACACTACCATGGATGCAGTAGAGGCAAGTATGCCGATTGCTGAATTGCTCGCTTCTCGTATTGACAGTGTGATGCCTGAGTGGAAAAAGCTCATGACTCGCCAGATTGAAGTAGGTGAATTTAAGGCTTTATGTAAAGACTTAGACGAATTGTTAGAAGATGGTGCTTCTCAGTCGGCTAAACTTACGCAATTGCTAACAGAAGTATTAATGGCGCAGGGTTACCAAGACCTAACAGGTCAAGTTATCCGCCGCGTTATCGACTTAGTCAAAGAAGTTGAAGAGAGCTTAGTCAACATGCTTACCATGTTTGGCGAGCGAGATGGTTCAGAACAAACTAAACCATTAAGTGCTGAGGCCGATAAGGCTGAAGGTGTTAAAGCAGAGGGGCCGATCATGGACGCACAAACGCGTGATGATGTTGTATCGGGCCAAGATGATGTTGATGATCTTCTGTCGAGCTTAGGTTTTTAGGGGAGCGGGCGCATGTCGTTTGATGTTGACGAGGAAATACTACAGGACTTTCTGGTTGAAGCTGGAGAGATACTTGAACAATTACAAGAACAGCTCGTTGATCTTGAGAACAATCCTGAAGATGCGAATTTGCTTAACGCAATTTTTCGCGGATATCATACTGTTAAAGGTGGGGCGGGATTTTTATCGCTTACCGAGTTAGTTGAAATTTGTCATGGCGCGGAAAATGTGTTCGATGTCATGAGAAACGGCCAGCGCACGCTCACGCCCGAATTAATGGATATTATTTTGCAGGCCACAGATGTGGTAGTAGATATGTTCGAGCGGGTAAAATCCCAACAGCCGTTGGAGCCTGCTGACGCTAAACTTGTAGATACCCTCCACAAGCTGAGTAAACCTGAGTCCGCGGACGAAAATATTTTTGACAGTGATGAATCTGTTCAAGCAGTGAATCCTGAGATTGCCTCTGAACCTGAATTAGATATCGTAGATGAAGCACCTGCGCCGTCAAGCTCTGGTGGTGATATTGATGAAATCAGCGAAGATGAATTCGAGGCATTACTCGATGAGCTTCACGGTTCTTCTGCTCCTGGGAAATCGCCCTCTGGCCAGTCTTCTACAAATACCAAAAACGAAGTGAAATCGCCTGCTGCGTCAGTCTCTGATGTCTCCTCGGGTAATGCCGAAGATATTACCGACGATGAGTTTGAAGCACTGCTTGATGACCTGCATGGAAAAGGTAAGTTTAGCACAGCCGAAGGTACTACAGCGCCAAGCCAGCCATCTTCACAGGTTTCCTCTCTCTCTGGGGATGAAGAGATTACTGATGATGAATTTGAAGCGCTGCTAGATCAACTTCACGGTTCAGGGCAAGGCCCAACCGTTCAAAGCGCCCCAGTGACAAAAGCACCCGAGCCTAATGTTGATAAAGCAGCTACCGAGGCTATTCAAAAAGCAAAGCAGTCTGCACCAGCAGCTCCTGCCGTTTCAACACCTAGCAAGGCTGCTCCTGAACCTGCTGCGTCTGCGAGTAAAGACGCTGGTAAGAAAGATGAGAAAAGAGCTTCGTCTAGTTCGCCACCAGCTGAAACTACCGTTCGTGTTGATACTAAACGTCTTGACCAAATAATGAATATGGTTGGCGAACTGGTACTTGTGCGCAATAGGTTAATCAGCCTTGGTATAAGCACAAACGATGAAAGCATGTCTAAAGCGATAGCAAATTTAGATGTGGTAACCGGTGACCTGCAAGGCGCGGTGATGAAAACGCGCATGCAGCCAATTAAGAAAGTGTTTGGTCGTTTCCCTAGGGTTGTAAGAGATTTAGCACGAAGCCTCAAAAAAGAGATTACTCTCGAGCTTGAGGGAGAAGAGACAGATTTAGATAAAAACCTAGTGGAAGCACTCGCCGATCCGCTTGTTCACTTAGTGAGAAATTCTGTCGACCACGGTGTTGAAATGCCAGATGAGCGTGCAGCCGCTGGAAAACCGAGGATGGGGATGGTTAAGCTATCTGCATCGCAGGAAGGCGACCACATCTTACTTACCATCGAGGATGATGGTAAGGGGATGGATCCTGAAAAATTAAAAGAAATAGCGATTAATCGAGGCGTATTAGATGCTGACGCGGCGGCGCGTATGTCAGATGTTGAAGCCTTTAACCTTATCTTTGCTCCTGGCTTTTCTACAAAAACAGAGATAAGCGATATTTCTGGCCGTGGCGTTGGCATGGACGTGGTTAAAACCAAAATAAATCAGCTAAATGGTACAGTAAATATAGATTCTCAACTTGGTAAAGGTACCCGGTTAGAAATTAAAGTTCCACTTACCTTAGCGATCTTGCCAACACTAATGATTATCATCGGTAAGCAAACGTTCGCATTACCACTGGGCTCTGTGAGTGAAATAATCAACATGGACATCAAAAAGACCAACACGGTCGATGGACAGCTAACCATGATAGTTCGCTCTAAAGCCATACCTTTGTTTTTCCTTGGTGACTGGCTGATAAGAGGGCCTAAATCTATCGAGAGAGATAAAGGGCATGTGGTGGTGGTGCAAGTGGGCACTCGACAAGTTGGTTTCGTTGTCGATGCACTAATAGGGCAAGAAGAAGTGGTGATTAAGCCACTGGATGCGCTGTTACAAGGCACGCCAGGAATGGCTGGCGCAACAATAACCTCAGACGGTGGTATTGCGTTGATTTTAGATATTCCAAGTCTTCTGAAGCGATATGCTCGAAAGGCATGATAAGCTGACTTACAAACAATAGGAAAAGTAATCCATGGTCTTTAAAGTCCTGGTCGTGGACGACTCAACGTTTTATCGTCGTCGAGTGAGAGAAATTCTCGATGAAGATAGGGAGTTAGAGGTTGTAGGTGAAGCTAGAAACGGAAGAGATGCCCTTGATAAAATTAAAGAGCTCTCTCCTGATGTCATTACGATGGACGTTGAAATGCCCGTTATGGATGGCATTTCAGCGGTTAAAGCTATCATGGAGACCAAGCCAATCCCTATTTTGATGTTTTCATCGCTTACCCACCACGGGGCGCAAGCAACATTGGATGCATTAGAAGCAGGTGCGCTCGATTTTCTACCAAAGAAATTTGAAGATATAGCGAAAGATCGAAAAGATGCGACTCGGCTTCTTTGCACTAAAGTTCGCTTAATTGCGCGCAGAGGTATAGGTCTTAAGCGTCCCTCGTTTAGATCTGAGGAGACTCGAAGATTACCTCCTAATGCGCCGAAACAAGGATTTTTCAAAACGTCAGGTTTGCTCTCCGGTCATAAAGATGCCGCAAAGCAACCTACGGTTTCTTCGGTCAAAGCAACAGGGAAAAGGTATAAATGCCTAGCTATTGGTGCATCAACTGGTGGTCCGGTAGCTTTGCAAAAAGTGCTTATGCCTTTACCTTCAGATTTTCCTTACCCAATCATCTTAGTGCAGCATATGCCCGGTACTTTCACTACAGCGTTTGCGCAGCGTTTAGATGCTAATTGCAAAATAAGTGTAAAAGAGGCGGAGCACGGGGATATATTGATGCCCGGTCGTGCCTATTTGGCCCCTGGGGGGAGACAGATGCTTATCGAAACAGTGGGCGCTCAAAAAAAGATTGCTATTGTCGATGCTAGCAGTGCGGACAAGGTCAACTACAAGCCCAGTGTTGATCTTACCTTTAGCTCCTTAGAACGAGCTTTTTCTGGCGATGTATTGGGAATAATTTTAACGGGTATGGGAGCCGACGGACGAGAAGGCTGCAGAAAGTTAAAAGATAAAGGCGCTACAATTTGGGCGCAGGATCAAGATTCCTGTGTGGTATACGGTATGCCCCAAGCCGTTGCCGTAGCAAATATATCGACGCAAAATATTAATGTGGATGATATGAGCAGCTGCATTATGACCGAAATGCGCTAGTGGTTTAAACGTGTAGTGGATTTTATGTCGTGAAGGTATGGACAGTAGCAAATCAAAAAGGTGGAGTGGGTAAAACTACTACCACCGTAAGTTTAGGTGGTTTGCTTGCTCAGCAGGGTAAGCGCGTTTTACTTATTGATACGGATCCTCACTCTTCATTAAGCTACTATTTTGGTATCGATGCTGAAGCGCTAAGTCATTCGGTTTACGATATTTTTATCAAGTCTGCCAGTTTAACGGCCGATAACGTTCTAGATTGTCTGTGTCCAACCAAAATAGATAATCTCTATGTGCTACCAGCAACAATGGCACTTGCTACGCTTGATAGAACTATGGGTAGTGAGCAGGGCATGGGTTTAGTGCTAAAAAAAGCGTTAGCAACAGTAGACAAGGAATTTGATGTGGCCATTATCGACTGCCCTCCCGTTTTGGGAGTATTGATGGTGAACGCATTGGCAGCGTGCGATAAAGTTATTGTACCTACACAAACCGAATACCTGGCGTTAAAAGGTTTAGATAGAATGGTACGTACAATGGAAATAATGGGGCGCTCATTGGGAAAACGTTTCGACACCTGTATTATTCCAACCATGTTTGATAAAAGAACAAATGCGGCGCTTGCATCGCGCAAACGCTTGATGAGCGATTATGGTGATCGTGTTTGGGATGGGGTTATTCCCGTTGATACGCATTTTAGAGATGCAAGCTTGGTGCAACTGCCCATTTCCGCAGCCTATCCGAAAACACGTGGTGTAGCAGCCTACGGTAGACTGCTAGAAGTGCTGGGGAAATAATGAGCGATGAGTAAGCAGTCTCCGTTTGCACGTGAAGACGTGATGGAAGCGTATTTAGATGGTTTGCTGAAAGAGCCTTCAGAGACCGATGACGCAACTGCTCGGGCAGCAAAGCTGCTAGAGCAAGCATCTCATCACATTACTGAGGAACAGTTGGTCAAAGACAAGCTGCCTCAAGATAGTGATGTTATTGATACTAAGTTATTTGAATCTGAGCATGATCTTCTTGAGCATGGTGTTTCTGAACTTAGCGGGTTAAGCGAGCTCATTAGTGCTAAAGACAATCGTCAATTGGCAGGGAGCGCAGATACTCTCGACTCCAGTGTTGTAATGCCAAGCGTTATAACATCGGATGAACTGGAAATAAGAGATTCTGCAGTTACTGACAAGCGCGGTGTTGAAGGTGCTGCAGCTGCAAAAACGAAGGTTGCATTACAAGATAGCTTAGACTTTCGTTTTCAGGCGTTATTTTTTGAAGTGGCAGGATTAACCCTTGCCGTTCCATTGACGACCCTAGGTGGAATTCACCAAATAGACAAAATTGCGCCACTTTTTGGAAAACCTGACTGGTTTATGGGTGTAATGTTGCACAGAGAGTCTAAACTAAGTGTAGTTGACTCAGCAAAGTGGGTAATGCCAGAAAAATATACCGAGGAACTCGCTGAATCTCTTAACTATCGATACATGATTATGTTGGGAGAAAGCGAATGGGGGTTAGCGAGTGAAAAGCTAGTTAACACCGTTAATTTAACAAAAGATGATGTCAAATGGCGCGGATCCACTGGTAAACGTCCTTGGTTAGCGGGGATGGTTAAAGAAAAGATGTGTGCATTAATTGACGTTGAAGAATTAATATCTATGCTTAACAAAGGCTTAGGCAGCAACGACCAGACGCCATAGTACGGGAGCCAGGTTCATGAGCGACGAAAAGATGAAAAATAACGGCACTGACAGCAACGATGAAGTCCTTCAGTGGGTGACATATCGCCTAGGTGATGAAACATACGGTATTAATGTAATGCAGGTACAAGAAGTATTGCGTTATACCGAAATAGCGCCGGTGCCCGGTGCGCCTGACTATGTGTTAGGAATAATAAACCTGCGTGGTAACGTTGTTACGGTTATCGATACGCGAGCACGCTTTGGTTTACCTCCTACCGAAGTTACCGACAATACGCGTATTGTTATCATAGAGTCTGATGAACAAGTCGTTGGCATACTCGTCGATAGCGTCGCTGAAGTGGTGTATCTGAAGTCGTCTGAAATTGATAGTGCGCCAAACGTAGGTACTGAAGAAAGTGCTAAGTTTATCCAAGGCGTAAGCAATCGCGATGGCGAGCTTCTTATCTTAGTCGATTTGAACAAGTTGCTAAGCGATGAAGAGTGGGACGAGCTAAGTAGTATTTAGTGAGTAGGCTTTAGTAAGTACTATGTAGTGAAAGCAGAGTTGATGGCACGTGTGCCGTCAGCTTCCCCTTGTATTCCTGTTTCATTTAGGTGTGTAGCATATGGACTTGCAGCTTGCTGCTCTGTCACTGGTTGAATGTATACTCGCGGTAATCAGTCTTTTACTCATTATCGCCGTTATGGTGCTTCATACAAAACTTCGCAAAACAATCGAATTGTTGGAAAACCTCACCGTCAGGGTTTCAACAGAGTTGTCGAATATAGCTGTTCAGGTTAACGATGCTAACAATCAGCAATCTGAAATGCAGGCAAGAAGCGTTGTTATTAGCAAGCATTTACAGCGTATTGATGAAAAGCAGCAAGACGTGGACAACCAACTTCGAGAGCTAAAATTTCAAGATCCATCTTTGAAGCTATACCAACGTGCTGCTGATTTAGTCAAACAAGGCGCAACAATAGAGGAGATCATTGAAACCTGCGATATTCCTCGTGCCGAAGCCGAGATGCTAGTGATGGTGCACAAGTCGAGAGGCTAATTGTTTATAGCCGCTACCTATCCTAACTACTTTCCTTAACTTGTCGTTGTCTCAATGGAAACTGACACCTTATCTCTTCTTTCATATGCATTTAAGCGCACTTTCTCTTCGTTTTTAACTCTCATCTCACCTTTCGTTTAGACGTCTAGACGTAAAGATGTTGACATATTCACAGTATTCGCCACAATACGACTATCGTTTTTTTGACTGGAGTTATTTATGCCAATCCGTATCCCTGTGCAACTTCCTGCTCAGAATGTCTTGTTAGGTGAAAACATATTCACTATGGATATGGATAGGGCGGCAAGTCAGGAAATTCGTCCACTTGAGGTAGGTATTCTTAATTTAATGCCTAATAAGATTGAGACTGAAATTCAGCTGCTGAGGTTGTTGTCAAATACGCCATTGCAAATTAATGTGGATTTTATCCGTATCGACAATCAAGCTCCTAAAAATACTCCCCAATCTCACATGGATGCTTTTTATCATGAGTTTTCCAGTGTAGCGAATAAAAAGTACGACGGACTAATCGTAACAGGCGCTCCCTTAGCGTTACTTGATTATGAAGATGTTAAGTACTGGGATACTATGAAAACGATTTTGGAGTGGGCCCAGCGTCATGTTAATTCAACACTATACTTGTGTTGGGCTGCTCATGCGGCCATGTACCATTTCTATGGGGTGACGCGTGAGATTCGAGACGAAAAGTTTTCAGGGGTTTACCAGCACAACGTAAACGATCCGAACAATGAATTACTGCGCGGATTTGACTCGCCATTCGCAGCACCACACTCTCGCTATGGTCACATAGACACATCACTTTATAATAGTGTGGAAGGTCTCAATGTGGTGGCTGAGTCAGAAGAAGTAGGCGCTTACATCGTAGCATCTGAAGATAAGCGCATGGTATTTGTGACTGGACATCCGGAGTACGAGCCCGACACACTCAAAGATGAATACATCCGCGATCTCCAGTCTGGACAGCACCCTGCATTGCCGAAAAACTATTTTACTGATAACGATCCCAATAAACCGCCGCTGGTACAGTGGCGCTCTCATGGGAGTCTATTGTTTACAAACTGGCTAAACTACTATGTTTATCAAACCACACCATACGACTTGAGTCAGTTAGCTGAGAAACCACAGCCAAAGAGGTAACGCGTGAGTAACGATTTTGATTCGAAAGCACGAACTAGCTTAGCACGTGCCGCCAAAGAGAGAATTTTAATTCTTGATGGGGCCATGGGCACAATGATCCAACGCCATAAATTAGAAGAGGCAGACTATCGCGGCGATCAATTTGCCGATTGGCATTGTGATGTTCAAGGAAACAATGATCTTCTTGTATTAACTCAGCCCGCCCTTATTTACCAAATCCACTGCGATTACTTAGACGCGGGGGCGGATATTATTGAAACAAACACCTTTAATGCAACAACCATCGCCATGGCCGATTATGACATGGAGGCCACATCTCGTGATATTAATGTGGCCGCTGCAAAACTTGCCAAAAAAGCAGCGAATGAATACAGCATAAAGACACCGGATAAGCCTCGTTTTGTTGCTGGCGTGCTTGGGCCTACTAATCGTACCGCCTCAATATCTCCAGATGTAAATGATCCGGGCAAACGAAACGTTACCTTTGACGAACTCGTTGAGGCTTATAGCGAGTCTACTGAAGCACTGATTGAAGGTGGCGCAGACTTAATCATGCTTGAGACAATTTTTGACACGCTGAATGCCAAAGCTGCTGCTTTTGCGGTTGAACAAACCTTTGAAAAAATGGGTACGACTTTGCCTGTTATGGTATCCGGGACTATCACAGATGCATCTGGGCGAACGCTCTCAGGTCAAACTGCCGAGGCGTTTTACTACTCCATGCGTCATATCAACCCATTTTCTTTCGGATTAAACTGCGCGCTCGGCCCGGATCTTTTGCGTCAATACGTGGACGAGGTTGCTGCCATTTCGGAGTGTTTGATTTCAGCACACCCCAATGCGGGGCTGCCCAATGAATTCGGTGAGTATGATATGGAAGGGCCGGAAATGGCCGAGCATATTAAAGAGTGGGCGGAATCTGGTTTGGTCAATATTGTAGGAGGCTGTTGCGGGAGCACGCCAGAACATATTAGCGATATTGCCAACGCTGTAGCCGGTATAAAGCCTCGCCAAGTGCCCGCATTTGCACCTAAAATGCGTCTGTCAGGCCTAGAGCCATTTGTACACTAGGAGGGCAATGTGAGCACAGATTTTTCTACATTTATTAATATTGGTGAACGAACCAACGTAACCGGATCCGCGCGTTTCAAAAGACTCATTTTAGAAGGTGACTATGAAGCGGCCCTCGATGTTGCTCGTCAGCAGGTCGAGAACGGTGCCCAAATCATCGATATCAACATGGATGAGGCGATGCTCGATTCAGAGCAGGCAATGGTGACGTTTTTAAACCTTATTGCGTCCGAGCCAGATATTAGCCGAGTGCCTATCATGATTGACTCCTCGAAGTGGGACGTCATTGAGGCTGGGCTAAAATGTGTACAGGGCAAAGCCATTGTTAATTCTATAAGCCTTAAAGAAGGCGAAGCGCTTTTTATTGCTCAGGCGAAAAAAATTAAGCGATATGGCGCTGCAACCGTTGTAATGGCGTTTGATGAAAAAGGCCAAGCGGATACACAAAAGCGAAAAGTCGAAATTTGTCAGCGAAGCTACAAAGTGCTAACAGAGCAAGTTGGCTTTCCTCCTGAAGATATTATTTTTGACCCAAATATTTTTGCCGTTGCAACCGGTATTGAAGAGCATGATAATTATGCGGTGGACTTTATTGAGGCAACACGAGTTATTCGTGAAACCTGTCCTCACGCACATATCTCCGGTGGTCTTTCGAATATTTCATTTTCGTTTCGAGGCAATAATCCTGTCCGTGAAGCCATGCATTCTGTTTTCCTTTTCCACGCTATTCGAGCGGGCATGGATATGGCGATTGTGAATGCCGGACAGCTCGAGGTATATGATGAAATCCCCCAAGCTCTCCGCGAAGCAGTGGAAGACGTCATTTTAAATCGACGCAGTGATGGTACAGAGCGTTTACTTGATATTGCGCCACAATTTCAAGGGGATGGAAAGGCTGCAGCGAAAGAAGATCTTACTTGGCGTGAGCAAAGTGTCAATAAACGGTTAGAGCATGCCTTAATAAAGGGGATCACCGATTATATTATTGACGACACCGAAGAAGCGCGTCTACAAGCTGACCGTCCGCTACACGTTATTGAAGGCCCACTAATGGATGGGATGAATGTAGTCGGAGATTTATTTGGTGAAGGTAAGATGTTTTTACCTCAGGTGGTTAAATCTGCTCGAGTGATGAAAAAAGCCGTAGCTCACCTGCAGCCGTATATTGAAGCTGAAAAGTCTGACGATAATAAAAGTAACGGTAAAATACTGTTGGCTACCGTAAAAGGTGATGTTCACGATATCGGAAAAAATATTGTTGGTGTAGTTTTACAGTGTAATAACTTTGAAGTTATCGATATGGGCGTGATGGTGCCTGCGGCAAATATCCTTAAAAAAGCAAAAGAAGAGAATGTGGATATGATTGGCCTTTCCGGTCTTATTACTCCCTCTCTCGATGAAATGGTGTACGTGGCCAAAGAGATGGAGCGTCAAGGCTTTGATATGCCTCTTCTTATTGGTGGAGCAACCACATCGAAAGCGCATACCGCAGTAAAAATAGAACAGCATTACCACTCGCCCGTGGCCTACGTACCTAATGCAAGTCGAGCAGTAGGCGTGTGTCAGAAGTTGTTGAACAAAGGCTCGCGAGATATATACGCAAAAGAATTGGCGAAGGAATACGATACGGTGCGCGAGCAACATGCTCGTAAGAAGCCCCGTAGTAAGCCCGTTTCCCTTGAAGCGGCGCGCGACAATGGTTGTAAAGTCAATTTTGCTGAGGTTCCTGTGAAGCCTGCACAGCTTGGTGTGACCCCCGTGACTGCAGACTTGGCCACACTGCGAGAGTACATCGATTGGACCCCTTTCTTTTTAACTTGGTCGTTGGCAGGGAAATACCCGAGAATTCTTAACGATGAAGTTGTTGGTGAGGAAGCGACGTCATTGTTTGCTGATGCCAATGCGATGTTAGATAAAATTATTGCCGATGGCTCACTCAAAGCCAAAGGCGTGATAGGCTTATTTCCGGCTAATAGAGTGAGCGACGATATTGAAGTTTATTCTGACGAGAGCCGTTCGTCAGTACGAGGAGTTGCACACCATTTGCGTCAGCAAACCCAAAAAGACAAGTTTGCCAACTACTGTCTTGCAGACTTTGTTGCTGAAAAGCAAAGCGGTATTGCCGATTATATTGGCGCGTTTGCAGTCACTGGCGGCATAGGTGAAGATAGCCTTGCAGAGACGTATATTAAGGCGGGCGATGATTATAATGGCATCATGGTGAAAGCGGTAGCCGATCGTTTAGCCGAGGCATTCGCAGAATATCTTCATAAGCAGGTACGTCTTAAATATTGGGGTTATGCCCCGCATGAAACTTTAAGTAATGAAGAGCTCATCAGAGAGAAATATCAAGGTATTCGACCGGCGCCAGGTTATGCGGCGTGTCCAGAGCATACTGAGAAACAGCTTATTTGGGATTTGTTATCTGCTGAAGAACACACTGGCATGAGGCTTACTGAGAGTTATGCCATGTGGCCTGGCGCGTCTGTATCGGGATGGTACTTTGCTCATCCAGAGGCGAAGTATTTTGCAGTGGCAAAAATTCAAGCTGACCAAGTAGAAGATTACGCCAAGCGCAAAAACTGGACACTGGAAGAGGCCGAGAAATGGCTTGGGCCAAATTTGAGTGATTAGATCAATCTTTCAGCAGTATTCTTAAAGCCGATTTATTGATGAGCTAAGGCCCTTTAGGCTTCCCGCTTATTTGAATAGTAAGACTGCTGACGTGTAACATGCGGTGACGCTAAGAAGAACGACACAGAATTCTGTTGGATGAAAAAATCACGATTTGTGAAATATCCCGCGAAATGGAAGTTACAATACTCATGGAAAAACCATTTAGCCAAGCCTGTGAAAACAACAAGCGCCCTATTTTAGCTATTTTAGAAAGGGCGTTTGCCGATACCCAACAAGTGCTTGAAATTGGCAGTGGTTCAGGGCAGCATGCATCTTATTTCGCTGCTCATTTGCCTCATTTAGTATGGCACACCAGTGATCAATATCAGTACCACGATGGTATAAACGCGTGGGTGAGTGAGTCTTCACTTCCCAATCTTGTTTCGCCTATTGAATTCAAAGTGGGTGCGGACCCGTTTCCCTTGTTACCTTTTGATGGGGTGTTTTCCGCTAATACCGCTCATATTATGCAAAAGCATGAGGTAAAACTGCTGATGGAGTTAGTAACGCAAAAATTGCCTGTAGGCGGCACATTTTGTCAATATGGCCCTTTCACACAAACAGGCGTGTTCTCATCTCAAAGTAATGCTGAATTTCATCAATCTTTATTAGAGCGCGGGTATGGCGGCTACAGAGATATTGATGAACTCAACGCTTGGGCTCAGCAACTTACATTGAAGGAAATGATAACCATGCCTGCTAATAATCTTATGTTAGTGTGGACGAAAGCGTAACAGCGCAGGGGGGAAGACCAGCACTGCAACAGAGGGGCTTTTGAATTCTGCCTATTAATCGAATTGGACGAGAAAACCCCGTAAACAGAGCGTAGCGAAGTCGCGAGTACTTCATTTTCTTTTTCTTCAGTAGAAAAAATGTAATTACGTCACAAAGGCATCAGTTCTGGTGCTGCACATTTTTTAAAACAAGCTATCAAGGAACAATATGTCATTTTCAGTTAACCACTATTTTAATAACAAAGTAACCTCCATTGCATTTGATTCTGCAAATGGTCCCTGCACATCAGGCGTTATGTCGGTGGGGGAGTATACGTTTGATACGTCAAAAAAAGAGCTGATGAAAGTCGTTGAGGGTGAGCTAACGGTAAAATTACCCGGCAGTGATGATTGGCAATCTTTTCCTAGCGGCACAGAGTTTAACGTAGATGCTAACGTATCATTTGACGTAAAAGTGACATCACCAACGGCTTATCTTTGCTTTTACAGCTAATTAAGTAACACTGCTTAATGCCAAGAGACAACTGTTACCAACAGCGTGAAGTCACTACTTCGTGCTGTTGGTTTTTAATCCCTGCGCCATTGCCATCTCAACGAAACTATCAATAAATCCCATCGTGTCAGTATGCTTTCTATGCCCCACGAATAAGGTTTTTGTTAACCCTTTTTCGCCAAGAGGGCGACAGCACAGTAATTCACTTTCTTTCGACTCATCCACTAGCCATTTAGGCAGTGCAGTTACCCCTCTTCCTGCTGCTACCATTTGCAGAATAATCTCAGTAGTCTCTATGGTTTTGTGACTTTTAACCGATGCATTGGCCGGAGTTAAAAATTGAGAGAATATGTCCAATCTGCTGTTTTCTACAGGGTAAGAAATGAGCGTTTCCTGAGCGAGATCCCGAGGCGATATAAACGCCTTCGACGCCAAGTCGTGTGCACTGTGCATAACGAGAACCTGTTCGTAGCTAAATACGGGTGTGTAAGTAATCGCGTCTAAGTGCAGGGGATCGGGAGTAATAAGGACATCAATGTCGTAACCATGGAGAGCCTGCAAGCCACCAAATGAAAACGCCCGACGTACATCTACATCTACGTCAGGAAATCTTTTTAGAAAAGGCGCGACTATTTTTAATAGCCATTCGAAACAGGGATAACATTCCATCCCAATACGCAATGTGCCTTGTTTGCCCTCGGCAAATCGACGAAGTTGCGCTTCGGTATGCTCAAATTGAGGTAGTATACGCTGTGCAAGACCAAGTAAACTTTCGCCTGCTTGGGTCAAAAATAATCGCCGACCTTCTTTCTGCCACAGCGGAACATCAAACTCATGTTCAAGCTTTTTCATGGCATGACTTAGGGCCGACTGGGTTAAATACAAAGATTTTGCAGCCTGTGTCATCGTGCCATGCTTATGCAGTGCATGGACAATACGAAGGTGTTGTCTATCAATCATTCAATAAAGTCCTAATCACACATGCTTACTGCGTCTGCTAGTCTCGCCTCGATAATCCGCTTTAAAATTATGGATATCTCTCGAAATGTTTGTCTGCTTGGCGAGGTATTTCGCCATGCTAGTGAATGCTGTCTTTCAATAGGCATATCTGCAATTTCACAAACATGCAGTGCTTCAGGTTTGTGCAGCTCCGAGTGAATATAGAGGCCAGGTAAAAATGCCACTCCCATTCCCATAACAACCATTTGCCGCAACGTATCTAAGCTTGTTCCCTCATAGTCACGCTGTAAATCTGCACCTATATTTTCACATATTCGCTGTACTTGATGATGGAAATGGTGTCTATCTTCAAGCGTAAGCACTTTTTCACCACTGATATCCTGTGGGTGCACGAATGCTTTGCCGGATAGGAAGTGATCAGAAGGCGTGACAAATTTGAGCGGTTCTTTGAAAAGAGGATAGGTAATTAATTGAGAGTTTTCTGTCGAAAGTGGCGACAAAATGAGGTCATATTCTCCCCGTATTAAACCGTGCTGTAGATCATCAGGAGAGGCTTCCCTTACGTAAAACCTCAAACCCGGTTTAAGTTTGTGCAAGTCAGGTAGCACAAACGGAAGTAGGTAAGGGCCTAATGTAGGGGGAATGCCAAGACGATACGTAATGATTTCCCCTTTAGACAGATCTCTAGCCATTTCAGTAAAGCGCTGAGTAGACTGCAATACCTCCTCTGCACTTGCTAATAAAGCCTTACCTTGCGGTGAAAGCAGTGTTCCAGTGCGGGAGCGCTCAAAAAGCGTTAAGTTGAGAGTGTCTTCTAACGCATTTATTTGGCTAGTCAACGTGGGTTGGCTTATACATAGTGCGTTTGCTGCCTCTCGAAAATTGAGATATTTAGCAACAGCTACAAAGTAGCGTACCTGGTTAAACGAAGGGGCCTTGCCGTCTAATCGCATGCTGATATTTCCTACTTTCGGCTATGTTCATCATTAAAAAATGATGCTATTGATAGTATTTCGTTATCACGAAATACTATATTAAGCTATTAGCCTATCAGTTAACACTAGTGTTCTATTTTATTCATCTTATAGTTAGGATTAAGTTATGAAACATGTTTTTTCAGGTGTTGCCAAGTTTCAGAAGGAAGTGTATCCAAACAAAAAAGCGACATTTCAAAAGTTAGCCACTGGTCAAAACCCAGAGGTGCTTTTCATTACGTGTTCAGATTCTCGCATAGATCCGAACTTAGTCACACAAACAGAGCCCGGCGAACTATTTATTTGTCGTAATGCGGGCAATATTGTTCCACCTCACAGCAACCAAACGGGTGGCATGACGGCGTCTATTGAATTTGCGGTTGCTGCGTTGGGTGTTTCTCATATTGTTGTTTGCGGGCACACAGACTGCGGCGCAATGAAAGGGGCAATTAGCCCTGAAGGCCTCGACTCTCTTCCTCACGTAAAAGAATGGCTAGGTCACTGCCGTGTGGCTACTGACGTAGTGAAAGAGCGCTGCGGTCACGATAAATTGTCAATTGATGATTTGGAGGCCGTAACAAAAGAAAATGTACTTCAACAAATACAGCATCTTCGTACCCATCCTACCGTAGCAGCAAAACTCGCTACAGGTAAAATACAGTTGCATGGATGGGTTTATAACATAGAGAGTGGTTCAGTGCTTTGTTGGGACGAATTAAGCGGTGAATTTTCTGAGGTGGGTTCCGTTGAAAACAATCAAAGTAAAGTTGGAGAGAAGTAACTTCAATGATGAAAGAACTTAGTTTTAAAGATATAAAAGATGATTTGCCCGCTAGTATTGTTGTATTCTTTGTAGCGCTCCCCTTATGCTTGGGTATAGCTCTCGCTTCTGGAGCCCCACTATTTTCTGGTATCATCGCCGGTATAGTGGGGGGGATTGTCGTTGGCTTTTTAAGCGGGTCGAAATTAGGTGTAAGCGGCCCAGCGGCTGGACTAGCGGTTATTGTCTTCGATGGTATAAGTGCGCTTGGGGGTTGGGAGATATTTCTTTGTGCTGTTGTCTTGTCAGGGATTATTCAACTCGCCCTAGGTTTCTTTCGCGCAGGTTTTGTAGCGTATTTCATACCAACATCTGTTATTACAGGTATGTTAGCCGGTATAGGTCTGTTAATCGTCCTGAAACAAATTCCCTACTTGTTTGGCTGGCATTCAGATTTTCTTGGCGAAGAGGCGTTTCAACAAGTCAACGGTGAAAACACCATAACTGCAATTGTCCATGCATTTTCACTAATGTCTCTGCCAGCTTTAGCCATATCGATGGGGTCATTGTTCTTACTTGTAATATGGGAGAAATACCTTTCACCTGCACATAAGATATTTCGATTGATACAGGGACCTATCGCTGTTGTGTTAATTGGAATAGTTATTTCGATGGTATTAAACAGAATGGGCGTGCCTCTACAGCCTGACCAACTCGTCTCACTCCCTGTTATCGATAGTCTCGACAGTTTTAGCAAAGAAATGTCTTTCCCAGACTTTTCACAGATGCTAAGGCTTGACGTAATTACGCTCGCAATTGTAATGGCTGCGGTTGCTAGTATTGAGACATTACTCTGTGTTGAAGCCACTGATAAGCTAGATCCCAATAAGAGCATCACACCTACCAACCGAGAATTGAAAGCGCAGGGTGTTGGCAATATTGTTTCTGGACTAATTGGTGGCTTACCAATCACGCAGGTAATTGTACGAAGCTCTGCAAATATAGCGTTTGGTGGAAAGACGAAACTCTCAACAATACTCCATGGCTTATTTTTGTTAGTGTCGGTTGTCTCTATAGCTAAACTAATGAACTATATCCCGCTCGCTTCTCTTGCTGCGATTCTTATTGTGGTTGGTTATAAGTTGATGAAACCAGCAACGTTCAAAGTAATGTATAAAAATGGTTTTGAGCAATTTGTCCCTTTTATTACGACGATCGTTGTCATGGTGGTTACTGATCTTCTAACCGGTGTTATCGCAGGTTTTGTGTTAAGCATATTTTATACGCTTAAACATAGTTATAGGAACTCCTATCAATTCAAAGAAATTGTTAATAATGAAAATGGTCAGGAGACTCATTATATTACAATGGCAGAGGAAGTTTCCTTTTTTAATAAACCTAGTATTATCAAGAAGTTAGACTCGATCCCGTCGAATACGAATGTAGTCATCGACTTCTCAAAATCTAAGTCAGTAGCTTATGACGTCAAGGAAGCCATTAATAACTATCTTGCCAATGCAAAATCGAAAAACATAGAGGTTGAAACTATCAATTTCAAAAATTGACATTTACATTGAATACTGGTGATTTTGTGTAAGGTATGCGCTGCCGACAATTAGAAACAGCGTATTCGTTTCCAGCTTCCTCTTATCGATGTTTACATAAAGCCCCCTGCTCGCCACGAGTAAGGGGCTTTATTCCTTGACAAGGAGGAATTACATCAACTTCGATATATTCATCATAAGCGCTTAAAAAGCAACTTAGCACAAGGCTATCGTCAGCTTTTATGATAAGTCCATTGAGATAAGCTGCTGCATCAACCTCTGCGCTTATCGACGGGTATTGGTTTTGCTGTTCTATGGGGAGTGTGGGTGATTCTTTGTTGATCCTGCTGTCCGAATTGAGTAATACGTAAGAGACTTATTGGCCCAGCATAAAAGGTCTTAAGTCTACTAGAGCAGATCAGATCCCCCGATAAAAGGGCATCATACGACAGTAAGATGCCCTTTTTATTATCTAGGTGAGACGATTACCAAATACGCACGCGCTCATCTGGAGCTAGGTATAAAGCGTCGCCAGGTTGAACGTCAAACGCTTCATACCACGCATCATGGTTGCGAGGTGCTTGTGCACGGAAGCGTCCTGGTGCATGCGTACCGGCACGAAGCTGGTTTAACATGCTTTGTTCGGTACGCTTTTCTTTCCATACTTGAGCCCAAGCTAGAAAGAAACGCTGGTCGCCTGTTAGGCCGTCAATCACTGGTGCTTCTTCGCCGTTTAGACTTAGTTTATAAGCGTGATAGGCCATAGCAAGACCACCAACATCACCAATGTTTTCACCTAGGCTGTTACGACCGTTTACGAAGTTGCCTTCAATGGGCTCGTACTTACTGTATTGAGCAGCTAGGGCATCTGCTTTTTCTTCGAACGCCGCGCGATCTTCGTCGGTCCACCAGTTAGTTTGAATACCGTTGGCATCAGATTTTGAGCCCTGGTCATCAAAACCGTGTCCCATCTCATGACCAATAACAGCACCAATTGCGCCGTAGTTAACGGCAGGATCTGCATTTGGGTCAAAGAATGGTGGTTGAAGGATTGCCGCAGGGAAAACAATTTCGTTGAACGAACTGTTGTAATACGCATTGACTCGCTGAGGTGTCATACCCCAACGCTCACGATCCGTCTTCTCAAGTTCTCGCGCTACTGATTCAGCGTGAAAGAATTCGCGTAAGTTGCGTACGTTACCGATAAGGTCGTTTTCGGTTATTTCAACTCCTTCGAAAGACTGCCACTCGTCTGGATAGCCAATCTTTGGTCTAAATGCCATTAGTTTTTCTTTGGCATTAACCTTAGTTTCTTTGCCCATCCAATCAAGGGAATCTATACGCTCACCTAATGCAGCACGAAGGTTTTCAACAAGGTCAGCCATTTGTGTTTTTGAGCTTTCTGGGAAATACTCGTCTACGTAAATTTTACCAATAGCGAAACCAAGGGACTCAGTTCCAGACATTTGACTTAATGCACGCTTCCAACGTGGCCGCGGCTCTTGTTGACCGTTAAGTGTACGACCATAAAAATCGAAATTTGCCATGTACACATCTTCTGCAAGCATATCTGCATTGTTAGAAATAGTGTGGTATTTCAAATAAGATTTCCAGTCATCTAGCGCAACTTGGTTTATCAGTTTAATCACATCTTTTACAGGTTGAGGCTGGGAAATATTTAGTTCTGGTACCTTGTAACCTAACTGTGCGAAATAGATATCCCAGTCAAAACCAGGATAAGTATCAGAGAGTTCACTTCGTTCAATTTGATTCAGTGTAAGGTCTCGGTCACGACGTTTTTCACGGGGCCATTGCACTTGCGCTAATTGCGTTTCAAGGGCCAAAATGTCAGCCGCTTTTGAGCCCGCATCGTCAATACCTGCGAGTGTAAGCATTTCTTCAATGTGAGCAACGTAAGCTTCACGAATTTTTACGAAACGTTCACTATCGCTTAGGTAGTAGTCGCGATCGGGAAGACCAATACCGCCAACGCCAACACTTAACTGGTATTCATTCGGGTCGAGACGGTTGTACCACATTCCGCCACCAATAGGCGTGCTGTAACCGTACAGCCAGCTTTTACCGAAAGCTACGGTTAGGTCTTTAGTGCTTTCTATATTATCAATGTCACTCAATACATCACTAATAGGAGATAATCCTTTTTTATTGATAGTCTCTGTGTCCATGAAAGCTACATAGAAATCTCTGACTAACTTTTCATCAGCGTTAAGCGTATCCTTTTCTGCAAGGCCATCGATGATGCTTTTCACCTGTTCTTCGCTGCGTTCAGCTAAGCCAGTAAACGCGCCGTAGCGTGTTTTATCAGCAGGGAGTTCATAGTTGTCATACCATGTACCACTTGCATACATAAAGAAATCGTCACCGGGCTTAACTGCTTCATTTCGTGCAGAAAGATCAACACCAAACGAGCCAAGTTCTGCTTCGGCTTTCGCTTCAGCTGGCTCTGCTTTGGTCATTTGTTCTTTGACCTGTTCTGGTTGATTACAACCAGCGAGGCCAAGAGATGCCGCAATCGCTACGGCAAGAAGTTTACATTTCATATGGATTCTCATTTTAGTTTTATGTGTCGTCGTTAGGATGAATGACACTTTTTGTTTTTAAAGTAGGCACGAATTCCTCATTAAAAGGTAAAGCATTCTGTGCCTGATTAAAATAGTGGGTGATATGTTCGTTTTCTTGCTGTAAAAAATTTGCAACAGCATCGTGAAAAGCAAACTCAAACAGCTGGTGTTTGGATTGACAGTAAATGGGCTCAAACCCTCGTAATATTTTATGTTCGCCTTGTGTGCCCGGATTGAAGTGAGTGAGCTTATTATTGATCGCAAATTCGATACCTTCAAAATAACAGCATGCAAAGTGCAGGCTATCAATAGCTTTTAGTGCTCCCCAATAGCGTCCATATAGGCCAGATTCGTCGTGGAAAAATAGAGCGCTAGCTACCGGGCTTCCGTGTTCTAATGCGGTAACAATAAGCAGGCGTTCACTCATGGTAGACACAAGGGCCTCAAAAAATGCGTTATTGAGATAGCCAAGGTGTCCACTGCGCTTTAAATAAGTAGATTGATAGCACTTAACGAAAAAAGCGAGTCTATCTGGGGTAATGTCGCTTCCGGTGTAGTGAGAAAATTGGATGCCGTTTTCAACTAGCTTTTTTCGCGTTTTGCTTATTGATCTGCGCTTTCTCGAGGTGAGCGCATTCAGAAAGTCATCAAAGCGGCTATAGCCATAATTGTGCCACTGAAATTGAACACTGTGCCGAGTTAAATAGTGGTGTTCTTTAGTAAGGGTATTGTTTTCGTTTTCTGAAACGAACAGCCAATGCAATGACGATAGATGCTCTTTATATTTTAATTGGCACTGCGCTCTTAGGGTATCTGCAATTTCCGCTAATAGAGCAGGGGAGCACGTTAAATCTTCTTTTATTAGTAACCGTTTGCCTGTTACCGGAGTGAAAGGTACGGCACATATCCACTTGGGGTAGTAGTCTATACCGTGTTGATGATAAGCATTTGCCCATGCATGGTCGAACACATACTCGCCATAACTGTGTGTTTTAAGATAGCCAGGAATAGCGATAATAGTTTGGCCTTCATGCTCTACCGTTACGTGAAACGGGCGCCATCCCGACTCTTCACCACAACATTGTGATGCTTCCAACGCATGTAAAAACTCATATTGGATAAATGGGCCTGCACTCCGGGCAAGCGCGTTCCATTGCGCTTTAGAAATACTCGCTATGCTATCGTGTATTATTACTTTTTCATTCATAAAATCTTATAAGGTTTACCAAGCGCTAGTCGTGCGAATCTTTTAATATTAAGGCTAGACTGCTGTTGTTATTACGAAATAAAATATGACTTCAATAACAGAGCGTGGTGACCTTGGCTGCACAATTCTCGCTGCACAGTGAATACTGTGAAGCAAAGATTAAAGCGTATTAGTCCGGTCGCATCACGCGGGCCGTAATTTATAATGGAAATATTTACGGTAAATAGTAACAAGTAGGGTCATAAAAATGTCAGAGTTTGACCGAAAGATCATTATCGACGCGATTACCCGCATGCTGGCACGACGAGAGCATAGCTACAGTGAAATAGTGCGTAAACTTGCGCAAAAAGGCATTGAAAACGACACGTTTTTGCCTGTCTTAGATGCGTTTCGTGAGGCTGATATTCAAAGCGACCATCGATTTGCACAAAGCAGGGCACGGGCCCTGTATTTGAAGGGCAAGGGCCCGAGAGTCATCAAGCTAGACCTGCAACAATACGGTGTTAATGACGGTGATGTTCGAGAAGCTTTTGAGCAATTAGAGGCGGATTGGTTTGAAAGTGCTAAGGCGGCGAAGGTGAAAAAATTTGGCGCCTTGTTTGAGACAGACTTCACCTTACGTCAAAAACAAAAGCGCTTTCTACAATACCGAGGGTTTTACCAAGAACATATTGATTATGCGGTAAGCAACGAGTGATTATGCGGTAATTAACGAGTGATTTTACTCTCAACCTTATTTTCGCAGCAGTTTTGATGATTTTTAGTAAAAAATTGCCGTCTGCGTGCCACCCTTGGGCTTAACAGAAAACCACTATTCGTGCTATTGTTGCGCAGAATTGTGCGAGTTTGTCGCCCCGTGACGTGGATATCACACTGTTCACTTTTTTACTCGATTTTTTACTTGGCTTTTATACGTGCTATTCCTTACTAAGGGTGTGTGGGTATTTTGAGCAAACGCTTCGAGTAAACGCTTTGCACCGTCTCATTAATGTATAAAGGAAGTTAGGTTTTCAATGACAATATCAACTGCTGACTTACGCAACAAGTTCAAAGATTATTTCAAAAGTCATGGCCATCACGCCGTGGCTAGCTCGTCACTGGTACCTGCAGATGATCCAACGCTTCTTTTTACTAACGCAGGCATGAATCAGTTTAAAGATACGCTATTAGGCGTAGACAAGCGCAGTTATTCTCGTGCGGTATCTTCTCAGCGCTGTGTGCGGGCAGGTGGTAAACACAACGATTTAGAAAACGTAGGTTATACCGCTCGTCATCACACATTCTTTGAAATGCTGGGTAACTTCAGCTTTGGTGACTACTTTAAAAAAGAAGCCATTGAGTTTGCATGGAACTTTTTAACAAAAGAAGTAGGCCTTCCCGCAGAGAAGTTGCTGGTTACTGTGTATTCTGAGGATGATGAAGCCTTTGATATTTGGGAAAATCACATTGGTGTTCCTAAAGAGAAAATTATTCGCATAAGCACCTCTGATAACTTTTGGTCTATGGGTGATACGGGGCCTTGTGGTCCATGCTCTGAAATTTTTTACGACCATGGCGCTCATATCTGGGGCGGTCCTCCTGGTACCCCAGAAGAAGACGGCGACCGTTTCATTGAAATATGGAACCTAGTATTCATGCAGTACAACAAGCAGGCTGATGGCAGTATGGAGCCCTTACCTGCACCCTCTATCGATACCGGTATGGGACTTGAGCGTATTTCTGCCATTTTGCAAAACGTGCACAGCAACTACGAAATCGATTTATTTCAAAATCTTATCAAGTCAGCGGCGTCAATTGTCGGTACCGATGATTTAGAGAATAAATCGTTGCGAGTGATTGCCGACCATATCCGTTCGTGCAGCTTTTTAATTTGTGATGGTGTTATGCCGTCTAACGAGGGTCGCGGCTATGTACTTCGTCGTATTATCCGCCGTGCCGTTCGCCATGGCTATAAACTCGGCGCTGATGACATCTTTTTCTACAAGCTGGTAGCGTCATTAGCCAAGGAGATGGGCGAAGCATATCCAGAGTTAGTTGAGCAAAAGCCGGTGGTAGAAAAAGTACTTCGCGTGGAAGAAGAGCAATTTAGTAAGACACTTGCCCGCGGGATGGCAATGCTTAATGAGACGCTCGAAACACTAAAAGGCGATACTATACCAGGCGATGTTGTGTTTAAGCTTTACGACACCTATGGATTTCCTGTTGATCTTACCAACGATGTCGCAAGAGAACATGAGCTTAAAATTGACGAGGAAGGTTTTGAGTTAGCTATGCAAGAGCAGCGAACAAGAGCCCAACAAGCGAGTAATTTTGGCACCGACTACAACAATAGACTTGTGGTTGAACAGGAAACCGCCTTTACGGGTTACACCGAAGTTGACGGCAGTGCAACGGTTGTTGAGCTAATTGCTAATAATGAATTCGTTGCCACTTTAGAAGATGGCCAAGAAGGTGTTGTGGTGCTAAACAGCACGCCGTTTTATGCGGAAAGCGGTGGTCAATCTGGTGATAAAGGCATACTAAGCGTAGCCGGTGGTGAATTCGTTGTATCAGACACTCAAAAGATGGGGAAAGCATTCGCTCATAGAGGGGTTGCTAAAGGCACAGTGAAAAAAGGTGATACAGCCACAGCATCTATTGATGTAGCCAACAGAGAGGCGATTAAAAAGAACCACAGTGCGACTCACTTATTACACGCCGCTCTTCGCGAGATACTGGGCGAGCACGTAACCCAAAAGGGCTCTTTGGTTGAGGCACCTCGCTTGCGCTTTGACTTCTCTCACTTTGAAGCCGTGACGTCACAGCAAATTGCGCAAATAGAGCGTCGAGTCAATGAACAAATCAGAGCAAACCATGCCTTATCCACAGAGTTAATGGAGCTTGAAGACGCTAAAGCTTCTGGAGCGATGGCTTTATTCGGCGAAAAATACGACGAAAAAGTGCGTGTTGTAAAAATGGGGCCGTTCTCTGTAGAACTGTGCGGCGGTACTCACGTTACGAGAACCGGTGATATAGGTTTGCTTAAAATCATCAGTGAGACAGGTATTGCATCGGGCGTACGTCGTTTAGAAGCAGTAACCGGCGAGGAGGCTTTACGTGTAATGCAAAGCCAGCAAGCTACGCTTGCGTCGCTCTCGGCAATGTTGAAAACAGACAGCGCAAATGTGGTGGAAAGAGTAGCAACATTACAAAATCATACTAAAGAGTTAGAAAAAGCACTCACTGCGGCTAAACAAAAACTGGCAAGTCAGCAAGGTGCTGACATGCTAAGTAATACATTAGAGATCAATGGCGTAAAAGTGCTAGTCGCTAATCTAGAAGGTGTAGAAGCTAAATCATTGCGCTCAATGATGGATGATATAAAGAACCGAATCGGCGAAGGCATCGTAGTATTAGGTGTAGCAAATGATTCAAAAGTTAATCTTATTGTAGGTGTTACCAAAAACCTTACTAATCAGGTGAAGGCAGGTGAGCTTGTCAATTTTATTGCCTCACAAGTTGGCGGTAAAGGTGGCGGTAGACCTGACATGGCTCAGGCAGGCGGAGATAAACCTGAAAATCTCAATCAGGCGCTAGATTCGGTTAACGCTTGGTTACAAGATAAGCTATAATGATGAGTGCATATAACAGTGAGTTTTTGAAGTGACACAGAAACAGGGAATCACTGCGCTTTCGCTGGGTCGTGCCGGCGAGTTAGCAAATTATAATGGAAAAGTTAAATATAAAGGAACAGGAGCAAGCGAATGCTTATTTTGACTCGTCGAGTTGGTGAAACGCTTATGGTTGGTGACGATGTTACTGTTACTGTGTTAGGCGTCAAAGGGAATCAGGTACGAATAGGTGTTAATGCACCAAAAGAAGTT
The DNA here is from genome assembly GCF_048987005.1 of Alteromonas ulvae. GTDB lineage: Bacteria > Pseudomonadota > Gammaproteobacteria > Enterobacterales > Alteromonadaceae > Alteromonas. The sequence goes on from NZ_CP185261.1 coordinate 1,213,713, forward strand.
TCTGTGCACCGTGAAGAAATATACATGCGTATTCAGGCAGAGAAGGGCGGTGAGCCAGATTCTGCTGAATAAACGCTTATAGGGCTTTACTGGAAAAGGTCGGCGCACGCCGACCTTTTTTGTTTCTGCTTTGCTCCGCCCCTGAGAAGTTTGGTAGCATCAGGGAATTTTGAACGTGGCTTTACAAGTTGCGCTCAAATGCGGGTCAATGAATGACAAATAGTATTAATACAATAAACACTTAGGTTTTGTATTCGCCCTTTTTCGGAAGTTGCAGTAGGCAGTGGTCGCGTAATTGGCATACAATTAACGTGTTTTTTAAACGAATCGTTTAAAATGGCAGCGGACGAACACTTTCTTCCTAAAAAAGGTTTGACTCAGGCCAGTGAATCCGTAAAATGCATCCCGCACTCAAGGAGAGGTGGGTGAGTGGCTGAAACCAGTTCCCTGCTAAGGAACCGTACGTTAATTCGTACCGAGGGTTCGAATCCCTCCCTCTCCGCCATTATTCGTTGATAGTGGCGGTCGACAAAAAGTTTATTGCGCGTGTGTAGCTCAGCTGGATAGAGTACCTGGCTACGAACCAGGCGGTCGGAGGTTCGAATCCTTCCACACGCGCCACTTATTTTGAAGCGCCACCTTTTGATGTTAAAGTCGAAAGTATAACAGTTTACGCGTGTGTAGCTCAGCTGGATAGAGTACCTGGCTACGAACCAGGCGGTCGGAGGTTCGAATCCTTCCACACGCGCCACATAAGAAGGCCCACCTCATTGAGGTGGGTTTTTTTATATCTGTTTTAAAATGTCTCACGCTTCGCTACCTCAACATGACATGCATTTTTGAACCTACTTTTACCTATTTATTTTGTGAACTTCTGCACCTGCTAAAATAATGCCTAAGCATCGACAGTCTTTACCTTTATGGCATTTATCACATTGCGTTGTTGAGTTTTTATAAACCCCATGATAGTTATTTATCATATATTTTATTAAAGCGAGTTCACATGGACACCGATTCAGTCGTTAGCCTGCTAATGGAAGCGGCTTCACTTATGCTAATAGGTATGCTGTTTGTATTTTCCTTCCTTGGATTACTTATTTTAGGGATCCATCTTATTGCACGTTTTTGTCAGGCATTCCCCGGCGAGATCGAATCAGAGCCAGTTTCTACCAGTAGACCCACGTATTCAGCGCAGCCGGGTATTGATGGCAATATCATTGCCGCCATCTCCGCAGCTATCCATACCCACCGACAATCTAACAACAATATATAGCCTCAAGGAATTATCATGACTAAGCCACTGGCTCTTACCGAGCTTGTTTTACGTGATGCACATCAATCTTTGCTCGCTACACGGATGCGAATTGAAGATATGCTGCCTATTGCTGAAAAATTAGATAGCGCTGGATTTTGGTCTGTAGAGTCTTGGGGAGGGGCGACTTTTGACGCCTGCATTCGCTACTTAGGAGAAGATCCTTGGGAGCGTATAAGAAAACTGAAAAAGGCAATGCCAAAAACGCGGCAACAAATGTTGTTACGCGGGCAGAATTTACTTGGCTATCGTCACTATGCCGACGATGTAGTGACGCGGTTTGTCGAACGGGCTCACGAAAGTGGTGTGGACGTATTCAGAATATTTGATGCGATGAACGATATTCGCAATTTAAAAACAGCCATTAAAGCTACTATTGATAGTGGAGCCCACGCGCAGGGGACCATTTCATATACGGTGAGCCCTGTACACGGGCTTGAAACGTGGCTAGAGATGGCCAAGCAGTTAGAAGATCTTGGCGTTCACTCTATTTGCATTAAGGACATGGCAGGACTGCTTAAACCCTACGAGTGCGAGGCACTGATCGCGGGGCTTAAAGAGACAGTGAATGTTCCTATTGCAATGCAGTGTCATGCAACGACAGGGCTAAGCACGGCGACGTATCAAAAAGCGATTGATGCAGGTATTGATATGCTGGATACCGCCATTTCCTCAATGAGCATGACGTATGGACATACGGCCACTGAGACAATGGTATCCATTGTCGAGGGTACTCAGCGAGATACGGGAATATCACTTCCTCATCTAGAAGGGATCGCCAGTTACTTTCGTGAAGTCAGAAAAAAATACAGTCAGTTTGAGGGCAGCTTGAAAGGTGTAGATGCGCGCATCCTTCTTGCTCAAGTGCCAGGTGGAATGCTGACCAATATGGAAAGCCAGCTAAAAGAGCAGGGTGCAGAAGACAAATTTGAAGAAGTATTAAAAGAAATTCCGCGGGTTCGTGAAGACCTCGGTTACATACCATTAGTAACACCTACGTCTCAAATAGTGGGCACCCAATCTGTATTAAACGTACTCACGGGAGAGCGTTACAAAAGCATTACTAAAGAAACCGCCGGGGTATTAAAAGGTGAATATGGTGCTACAGCAGCGCCGGTGAACAACGAGTTACAAGCGAGGGTACTTGACGGAGCAGAGCCAATAACATGCCGCCCGGCGGATAATATTTCACCTGAACTGACTAAACTTGAAAAAGAATTAGATGAGCTTGCGGACAAAAAGAACATTGCTCTTTGTGACAATAAAATCGATGACGTGCTGACCTACGCACTCTTTCCTCAAATTGGACTTAAATTTCTTACTAATCGAGGTAACCCGGATGCATTTGAGGCTGCGCCAAAGCTAAGCGATAGTTCAAAGGACAACACTAATAGCTCATCGTCTACTAAGTACGCTGCCCAAGAAAGCCATCCCCAGCAGGTGAAATCTCCTCAAGCTAATACACAAGCAAATGCAGCTGCGTATGACGTTAAGGTTGATGGAAAACTGTATCACGTAGAGGTAGCTCCATCAGGCGCATTGACCCAAGTTTCTGAGGTGAACAGTAACTCCAAGGTGAACAGCAATACTGTGGCTAGTGCTGATTCGTCTTCAAATCAAGCCCAAGCCTCGAATCAAGCTGCATCAGCGTCTCAAGCAAGCGCCGCACAGACTATCGATGCGCCATTGGCCGGAAACGTGTTTAAGATTTTGGTTCGCAGTGGCGATAGCGTCGCTGAGGGAGATGTGGTCATTATTTTAGAAGCCATGAAAATGGAAACGGAAATACGCTCTGCCTATACAGGCACGGTTAACGATATTCTCGTTAGCGATGGTGACGCCGTTAGCAGTGGGCAATCACTGATTTCGTTGGGGTAATACATGGATAAGTTATTACTGCTTTGGGATAGTACCGCACTTGCCCATTTTGAAGCTGGCCAACTCGTCATGATGTTGGTGGGTTTTGGATTGCTCTATTTAGCCATCGTTAAGAAATTTGAGCCTCTTTTACTGTTACCTATAGGGTTTGGCGCGCTTCTCACTAATATTCCCATAGCGGGCTTCTCCGAAGCGGGAGGGTTGCTGCACTATATTTATAAAATCGGTATCGACACCGGCGTGTTCCCACTCCTTATTTTTATGGGGGTTGGGGCGATGACTGATTTTAGTGCGCTTATCGCGAACCCCAGAATGCTATTACTAGGCGCGGCAGCGCAATTTGGCATTTTTGCTACGCTCTTTGGTGCCATCGCTTTAAATTTGCTGCCAGGTTTTGAATTTACCTTAAAAGACGCCAGTGCTATTGCCATTATAGGTGGAGCCGATGGGCCTACCGCAATATTCCTTGCTTCTCGTTTAGCGCCGGACTTACTCGGCGCCATCGCCGTTGCGGCATATTCGTATATGGCATTAGTACCCATTATTCAGCCTCCTATTATGAAAGCGCTAACTACCAAAGCTGAGCGAGAGATTAAGATGGGGCAATTGCGCTTTGTTTCTAAACGGGAAAAGATTATTTTTCCTCTGGCGGTGTTATTCCTAACGATTTTATTTTTACCTGCGGCAACCCCTCTTGTAGGCATGTTCTGTTTCGGTAACTTAATGAAAGAGTGTGGTGTTGTAGACCGGCTAAGCAATACAGCTCAAAACGAACTTATTAATACAGTTACGATCTTTCTTGGTCTTGCTGTTGGCTCAAAGCTATCGGCTGAAGCGTTCCTCACGGTAGAAACCCTTGGCATTCTAGGACTAGGAGCTATCGCTTTTGCTATTGGTACGGCAACCGGTGTGCTCATGGCAAAATTAATGAGTCGATTAAGTGGTAATGCGATCAACCCGTTGATTGGAGCCGCTGGTGTATCTGCTGTGCCTATGGCCGCGCGAGTAGTCAATAAAGTGGGGTTAGAAGCTAACCCTCATAATTTCTTGCTAATGCACGCTATGGGGCCTAATGTGGCTGGCGTGTTAGGCTCAGCAGTAGCTGCAGGTATTTTGTTAGCCCTCGTCGGGTAACAAAAAGTGCGCAACAAAAAGTGAGTCACAAAGTTTGGGTATCGAAAACTGGTTATCGAAAACTGGTTAACAATAGTGGTTTAATGATTGCTGCTTGCACTCGCGTCACTCACATGAGCCGTTTAGTTGAAACTGTAGATTAGAGGTGTTGCTATTACGTTGCTTTGTGGAATTTAAGACACGCGTGGCTTGCTTAACGCTAGGGGGAATGAAATGTCTTGAGTGGACAGTGCTTACCGGCATTTTCTTACGTCCGTTCCAGGTTGAGGGAGAAGTATACAAAAAAACCTATGCCGTTGTGTACGTTGCAGAGATTGCCCCGCCGCACTATTAATACCAGCAGGGTTAGACTTTTTTAACTATAAAATGAATCCAGAGGATGTGTGTACTGCTGCGGCTGCTGTGGCCGCTCCCAATAATGCAACCACCCCAGCACATGCTAAGAATGTACCTAACTTTTTACTCATATTCTTTCTTTTTGATTGTGCTGATAACGTTTGCGAAAAAAACGAAGAAAGAATAAAAATTCCACCAGCAACAACCGCATAGCTCACATAAGTCATTAACATTGCACTCTCCAGTTATTTAAACGAGACGTGATTAGTTCTTTCAATAACGGTTAAACGTTCATTTTTATGCGTTACATTTTGTTAACACGTACTAGCGAATAGTTTGCTGGGGCACAAGAGAGTGATAGGCGGTCACGAGTTTTTTTGTCCGAGTATGTTGAGGCCAGCGAAAAATAGTCTCTGTTTTACCTTCTTCAACAATTTGACCTCGCTCCATTACAATGACTTTGTCTGCAATATGGCGCACAATACCTAGATTGTGGCTAATGAAGATAAATGCCAAACCAAGCTCTTGTTGTAACTCTAAAATTAAATTGACAGTTTGCGAACGAATAGAGGGATCAAGCGCCGCAAAAGGCTCATCTGCTACCAGTACTTTGGGTTTAAGTACGATTGCACGGGCAAGGGCAATACGCTGCTGCTGGCCGTCTGAGAGCATGTTTCGATAAAAGTAAAAGTGCTCTCGTAATAGTCCTACTTTCACTAACGTATCTTCAATAATCTTTTTGCGCTCACCAGATTCAAGCGTGGTGTTTAAACGCAAAGGCTCATCGAGGATACGACCCACCGGAATCGACGGGTTCATGGTGTCGTTGCTGTGCTGCAAAATCATTCTAATGTCATGGGTTCGCTCTCGCTGCACGTCTTTCGATTTATATTTTGCTAAATATTTGTGTTCATTGATCTCAATCTCACCTTCATCAGCGCGAACTGCCCCGACAAGAAGTTTAGCCAATAGTGACTTTCCTGAGCGATTCTCACCGATGATCGCAACGGTTTCTCCACGTTTTACTGTCAGGTCTAGGGGGCCTAGCTCGAAAATTTCAGGGCGTTTCAGCCAACGTTTATTTTCGTTATGTATGAATTTAAGCTGCTTAACCTGCATTACGTCGGTCATAATTTTTCCATATGCAAAGGGTAATGGCAGCTGTAGCTATGATCGTGTATACGTCGTACTGCCGGCGTTTGTACACAAGCACGCTGTGCGCGTGGGCATCGTGGACCCAATCGACAGCCAATGGGCAAATGCTGCAAGGTTGGAATTGAGCCTGCAATGGTGGGTAAATGCGACTTAGGCGGTAAATCTTTTCGAAAACTCGGAGCGCTGTCTAGCAGAGCCTTTGTGTAGGGGTGCAGCGGCCTCTTTTTAATGTGTTTCATTTTACCTGATTCTACCGTTTGTCCTGCATATAACACGGTCATCGTGTGTGACATACTGGCGATGGCGAGAAGATCGTGACTTACGAACAAGATAGAGAGAGAACGAGTTTGATTTAAACGCGTAAAAAGCTTCAGAATTTGTGTCTTTGTTGTTGGCTCCATCCCCCTTGTAGGATCATCAGCAATGAGCAGCTTTGGTTGTGAAACCAACGCCATGGCAATCATGAATTTTTGACCGATATCACTGGGGATTTGATGAGGGTAGGCACTTAAATAGTGCTTATGGTGTTTAATGCCCACTTTGTGCACGGTGCTGATAGCAATTTTTTTTCTTTGTTGAGCACGCTGCCAAAACCAGCTTCCCTGAACAAACTCGCTGGGAATGCTTTCTTCAAGCTGTTCACCAAGCGTTGCTGAAGGGTCTAAACTGGTTTGTGGGTTTTGAAATACGACCGCAATTTCCCTCCGCATAACCTCACGTCGTTGTTGTGAGGACATGCCGAGAAGATTTTCACCGTTCCAACTCATTCTATCTGCTGTGAGTGACCATTCTGAGGGCAGGGCGCCGCATATTGCGGATACGATTAAACTCTTGCCTGACCCTGATTCGCCCACTAATGCGCGAATTTCTCCAGTGCTCACAGTCAGGTTTACTTTGTCTAATGCCTTGATGGTACCCTCACTGCTATGCATCTCTAGCGTCAGGTTTTTTATATCTAACATTGGCATTTTAGTGATTTACCCTTTTTCTCAACGCTGAACGAAGTCCGTCACCAACCACATTGATTGATAGCACCAAAAAGAAAATTGCCATGCCTGGAAGTGCGACATTCCATGGAGCTAAATAGGCCACATCCAGACCGTCTGACAATATTGCCCCTAGTTCTGGTAGCGGGGATTGTGCACCGAGGCTTAAAAAACCCAATGCCGATATATCAATAACGGCGATAGAGAGTGCAATTGTCCCTTGAACTACAAGCATTTCAGTCATGTTAGGTAAGATAGAATAGGTGAATAACTGCCATTTGTTCGCACCATCTAGCTTAGATGCTACGATATAGTCTTTCTTCATTTCAGTACGCACCAAACTGCGGGTGTGGTGTACAAATTGAGGTATAAGGGCAAGGGTAATTGCCCACATGCTGTTCACCAGTCCAGTGCCCAAAATAGCGACAATAATAATAGCGATAAGCAGCGTTGGAATTGCCATTAGCGCGTCTGGTAGATGATTCGCAATACTAGAACGTACGCCCCGAAGCATGCCCGCAAAAGCACCTAAACTCACGCCAACCAACATTGCTAATACTACCGTGATAAATGCAGAGCCTAGCGTTACCCTGCAACCATAAATAACGCGGGTAAAAAGATCTCTCCCGAGGGAGTCAGTGCCAAATAAATGGGAGATTGAGCCGTTTCCCATCCAGCTTGGGGGGACTAACAGACCATCGATATTTTGTTCATTTGCGCCATATGGCGTTAACACAGGGGCAAACAAAGCAAATATAATAAAAATGCAAAGCAGTACAGCGCCTGCCATTGCGATATGACTCTCTTTAAAGGCGCGCCATGTGCGCTGCCACGGCGAGGGATGAAATTCTTCTTCGTACAAACTATATTGCGGCATGCTCGTACTTCTCTCTGCTGGGATCTATTAGCCGATTAAACATATCAACAGTAATGGTCAGTGTTATAACCAGCGTAGATACTGCCAACATGCCCACTCTCAGCGCAGGGTAATCTCGCTGATAAATAGCCTGAATTAACCAATTGCCAATGCCTGGCCATGAAAATAGTGTCTCGACGATCATTGTATTGGTGATCAGGGTAGGTATCTGAATAGCCATCAACGGCAGTATGGGAAGGAGAGCGTTTCTTAAAATGTGTCGGAAGAAAATCTGCCATCCCGACAATCCTCTAGAAACTGCTGCTGCAATGTAAGGTTGATGCCTAGCGTCGATAACAGAGCGCCTAGTTATTCGTACCATAGAAGCGGTTGAAACCGCGCCAATAGCAACAGTGGGAAGAGTCAAATGCGATAGGGCATCCTTAAATGCTAGGCTTTTGTTTTGCATGTCAGAAAGCAATATGTCTAGCAGTATTAACCCACTTATGGGCTCAACATTGAATAGCAAACTTATTCGACCAGAAAGAGGGGCTTTGTCTAGCTGTAGACTGAACACAAGGATTAGCAATAGTGCAAGCCAAAATACAGGAAAAGAGTAAGTGGTGATGCTGCTTGTGTTAATGATGTAGTCAGATGTTGAGTAGCTGCGCATTCCCGCGTAGTAACCAAGAGGAATCCCAATAAAAAGAGCAATCATCATTGAGTAAGTGGCAAGCTCAATAGTGGCTGGCATCGCTACACCAATTTCATCACGCAGCGCGATCCCCGAGGTAAAACTATACCCCCAATCTCCCATAAATAGGTTTACTAGGTAATAAAAGAATTGGGTGAGATACGATTGGTCAAGACGAAACTGGCGCTCTAATGCAAGTCGCTGAGCGTCATTGGCTGGCACAATTCCAGTGAGATTTTCTAGTACATCTCCAGGGAATAAGTAGGCCAGCGAAAATGACATAACGGCTAACACTAATAGCGTCAGAACAAAAAGAATGGTGTAGCGAGCTAAAATCCGAATCACAGTATTTTTTCAACTCCACCAAAGCGCACACCGCCAAAGGGGTTAATGGTCATTCCTTTTACTTCATTCCTGTAGGCCTGATAGCGATAGGCATGGGCAATGGGCACGAGTGGCAGTCGCTCATACATGAGCCTGTTCACCTGATGATAAATCGCCCGTCGTTTATCAAGGTCTTCCGTTTTCAATGCTTCGTTAATAAGCCTATCATAATCTTCATCGCACCACATTGCCCTGTTAGTGCCTGACGGAATGGCGCCGCAGCTAAGCAAGGGGCGATAAAAGTTATCTGGGTCGCCGTTATCGGCAGACCAACCTATCAATACTGAGTCGTGCAGACCCTCTTGTAAGTGGCGTCTAAACGTTTTCCAGTCATAAGTTACGATGTTGGCCTCAACACCTACCTCACGTAAATAACGCTGTATGAGTTCAGCCATTTTTATAGCGTTGGGGTTGTAGGCACGTTCAACAGGCATAGCCCATATAGTCATTGAAAACCCTGGTTTAATACCTGCTTCCACTAGCAAGCTTCGCGCTAGTACGGGATTGTACGCCGTATCGTCAGCATCATTTTGATAAGCCCAACTCGCGGCAGGTAGGAGGCTCTTCGCGCGAGATGCACTGTCGAAATATACAGCCTCTAGTAACGTATTCTTGTCGATAGCGAAAGCCAGTGCCCGTCTTACGTTGGGATTATCAAAAGGAGGTCGCTGCGTGTTAAAGGCCCAAAACCCAATGTTCAAGCCAGGCTTTTCTGCTAACGTAAGATCTTCTCTATTGCGTATTACTTCAAGTTCTGTTTGTGCAGGAAATGCGGTAGCGTCGCACTCTCCAGTCATTAACTTAGCAAGGCGAAGTGAACTACGGGGAGTAATATCAAAAATGAGCTGTTTTAAACTTGCGTTCGAAGCGTTTGCAGTTTCTCCACCTGTCTCTAGATTTGAGCCTGAATTGTGAGAAGAAACTTCATCATTAGAAAAATCTGAGTTGTTATCCACAACGCCATTACTGCTGTAATTATCGTCACCTCGAAGGCCTCCACTTTCAAGTCCTTCATCTTCAAGAGCACGCCGCCAGTAGTCATCATGGTGAAAGTATTTGATGTAACTATCTTTGCGAAAGCTGCCAAATCGATATGGGCCTGTTCCAACAGGTAAATGGTCTATTTGACTAGGGGTGCCTTGCTCGAAAAGTAGTGCAGCATACTCCTCAGATAATATGACGGCAAAGTCTGTGGCTAAGTTAGCAAGAAATGAACTATCGCGACGTTTAAGGGTAATTTCGACGCGATAGCCATTCACTCGCGTTACGTCAGCAATATTGTCTGCCAAGCCCAAGCTTTCAAAATAGGGATAGCTGCCATTCGATACATTGTGGAAGGGATGAGATTTAAGTCTCCAGCGGTCGATGCTGAATATGACATCGTCGGCATTAAAGTTACGGGTTGGCGTAAAAAAATCTGTTGTGTGAAATGCAACACCTCTTCGCAGCTGAAATGCATAAGTTAACCCGTCCTCTGAGACCAGCCAACTGCTTGCTAGACTTGGCACTATGCGGCCAGAGTCGGGGTCGAAGTCGAGTAGTCTGTCGTAAAGCTGATGGGAGGTGGCATCTGAGGTTGTACTTGAGGTATCAAGCTGAGGGTTGAAAGTAACCGGATTACTCTCAGAGCAGTACACGACACCAGTATTGTAAAAAGGTTGCTTGTTTTGCTTCGCACAGGACACTACAAGTAGTGCCGTGCTGGCGCAAACAGCAATGCGCTTTATAACACTGCTCATCATTTTAGTTGCCTCAATTTTCACGCCTTAAAATTCCGGTTCAAGATATAGGGACGTAGCTTTGTGCTTGATTGTCGTAGGGTCTTTTCACTAAAGTTAACACCATTAGGCTAGTGCCTCTAACCTCATGCCTCAAACTTCACGCCTCAAACTTCACGCCTCAAACTTCACGCCTCAAGATCATGCGCAGATGAATCTAACAGGTTGTACTTCTTCAAATAACCTCTTAACTGATGATACGTTAGACTGAGTTTTTCTGCTGTTTTTTTCTGATTAAACTGACTGTCTGATAATGCTTGCTTAATAATATCAATCTCAAATTGCTGAGAGCGCTCTTTTAAATCAATGGGATAGTCGACAGCAATAGAATCTACCTTTGGTGAGAGCTTTTGGGAAGTGTGCTCATCTAAAACATTGTTTGAATTCTGTGGCGGTGTCTCTGAATTCGCAGTGTCATTTGCAGCGTTGTTGTGCGTTGAGGCTTTATTAAGTGTTGGGGCTTTGTTGTGCGTTGAGACTCTATCCTGCGTTCGAATTCTATTTTTTGGCCTAAATGCCGATTCAAAGGGATCTAACACAATTTCGTGTACGGGTAGGTGTGGGTTGTTCGTTCTATATACTGCACGCTCAACGACATTTTTAAGTTCACGAATATTACCAGGCCACTCATATTCAAGCAGCGTGCGCTTCGCTTTTTCGGTAAATCCGCTGAAAAGCTCCATTTCTAGTTCGCGCGCCATGTTAATTGCAAAGTTTTCAGCCAGCATCATGATATCTTCTCTTCTCTCGCGAAGAGGGGGAATAGTAATTACATCGAAGGCAAGACGGTCGAGCAAGTCTGCTCTAAATTCGCCAGCATCGGCAAGAGCCGGGAGATCTTCATTTGTCGCAGCAATAAGACGAACATCAGTTTTTACCGACTTACTGCCCCCTACACGTTCAAATTCGCCATATTCGACTACGCGTAACAGTTTCTCTTGAATAAGCCCTGATGTGTTTGCAAGTTCATCGAGAAAAAGAGTACCGTTATGCGCCACTTCGAAGCGCCCCTCGCGACGTTTAGCCGCTCCGGTAAACGCGCCCGCTTCGTAGCCAAAAAGCTCACTTTCTAAAAGGCTTTCATTTAGCGCAGCGCAATTGAGCTTGACGTAATTCTGGTCCCAGCGCTTCGATAAGAAGTGCAAGCGAGCAGCAATCAACTCTTTACCTGTCCCGCGTTCGCCGATGACTAGCACGGGTTTGTCTAAAGGGGCAATTTGCGAAATTTGCTCTAAAACTTCTAAAAAGCTATTTGCTTGGCCCAGCAAATTATCTTGTTGGCGATATCGACTCATTAAATCTCTCAATAGTTAGTCATTTCGACTAATAAATAGTGTAGAACAAAAAAAATTGATTAACGAGCATTATTTGAATTTTAAAAAAGGCTTTGTATTTAGATGCTTACGAGTTTTAGCAGATTGGCAAGTATATTGAATACTCTTCTACACAGAATTATTCAATATGTCAGTCATAGTTTCACAAGAATACATGACGACCAGATTTTCATTAAGAGGTAATTATTATGGGTATCTTTTCGCGTTTTACAGACATTGTGAACTCAAACATAAACTCATTATTAGATAAGGCGGAAGATCCTGAAAAGATGGTTCGTCTCATTATTCAGGAAATGGAGGACACATTAGTGGAGGTGCGTTCTGCATCAGCTAAGACTCTAGCGAATAAAAAAGACATTGTCAGCCAGATAGCAAAATATGAAAGTGACGCAGCCGACTGGCAATCAAAAGCAGAGCTTGCATTGAGCAAAGATCGTGAAGACCTTGCAAGAGCGGCACTGCAGGAAAAGAAAAAGTCTGCAGAAGCAGCAGAGACATTAACCAAAGAATTGGCTATTGTTGATGCTCAGATCAGTAAGTTGCAAGACGAAGTTGGACAGCTACAAGATAAGCTTGCTGACGCAAAAAGCCGTCAAAAGACTATCATTATGCGACAGAAAACGGCAAGTTCGCGTCTTGAAGTTAAGAAAACCCTGGACAGTTCCAAAGTGGACAATGCAATGGGGCGTTTTGAACAGTATGAACGTAAAATTGACGATTTAGAGTCACAGGTTGAATCTTATGATCTCGGTAAAAAGTCGCTGCAGGATGAATTTGCAGAACTAGAAGCGGGTGACAAGATAGACGACGAGTTGGCAGCGTTGAAAGCAAAGATGCAGAACGCAAAGAAAGATACTGAAAAGTCTGAATAATAAAAATTAGCGAGCTGCTCTGTATCAAATCAGAGCAGACTGATCAGAGTGTGTAGGAGAGTTCGAGATGGAAGAAGGCATGATTGCAATTATTGTAATGCCGCTAGTGGTTTTCACAATTTTTGTAGCACCTATATGGTTAATTTTGCACTACCGCAGTAAGAAACAAGTGAATCAGGGACTCAGTGCTGAAGAGTATGCAGCATTGAGTACCCTGGCCGATAAAGCAGAACAGATGAGCGAGCGTATTGAGACACTAGAGGCAATTCTTGATAGCGAGGCTCCCGAGTGGAGGAATAGAGCATGAGAAACGGTAAGCAGCTCTACCGCAACCCGGAAAAAGCAAAAATAGCGGGAGTCTGTTCAGGTGTTGCAGAGTACTTTGGCTTAGAAACATGGTTAGTGAGAATTTTAGTTGTTACTGGTTTTTTTCTTCTTGCTGGACCTTTCATCTTTGTCGCTTATATCGCTGCATGGTTTATTTTAGACAAAAAACCCAAGCATTTAGATACCGTACAGACTACTCCCCATACTTTCTCACGGGGCAAAGGCTGGACAAATCCAAATGGTGGTCGAGTAAAAGAAACAAAAGTCGAGGTGAAGACCAAGGTGTGGCAGGCTGGCGAGCCCCCTAAGCAAGCGTTTCACGATATTAGAAATCGATTTGAAAAAGCAGAAAGTCGATTGCGTAGAATGGAGACTTATGTAACGTCGAAAGAGTATCAGTTGAACAAAGAAATTAGTCGACTGTAAGTGTTAGCTAATCAATCAATAAAAAACCACCTTTGTAGGTGGTTTTTTATTTATATCATTAGGTTATCATTCAATGTAAAAACATTGTTACAGTGGTCTAAGTAGCTCAATAAGGGCAAATGCTTCTCGCGCAGCGGTTTTTGGTTAGACTACACGCTACGTTATTAGCAACTCATTGGTTTTAGAAGTTATGCCAAAAACAACTCAATATGCATCGCGAGAATCTGACGGTAGCGGCCATATCGCTTGGTCGACAGAAGAAAACCAGATATGGTCAGAGCTTTATTCAAGACAAATACCCTTGGTAGAAGCGCGCGCGTGTGATGAATACATCGAGGGTTTGAGCTTGCTGAACTTGAGCGAAAACTGTATTCCTCAATTACCCGATATTAACCGTGTATTATTAGAGAAAACCGGCTGGCAAACCGCAGAAGTGCCAGCGTTAATTCCATTTGGTGAGTTTTTTCGTCTGTTAGCGAGTAAACAGTTCCCAGTAGCCACGTTCATACGCTCACGTGAAGAGTTTGATTACCTGCAGGAACCGGATATTTTTCATGAAGTATTTGGACATTGTCCGCTTCTGACTAACCCTGCATTTGCGCACTTCACGCATACCTATGGAAAGTTAGGGCTGGCAGCTAGCAAAGAAGATAGAATTTATCTAGCGCGCCTTTATTGGTTTACCGTTGAGTTTGGTTTAGTAAAAGCCAAAGACGAGCTCAAAATTTACGGTGGTGGAATCCTCTCTTCACCGGGCGAAACTATTTATTCATTAGATAGCGATGTACCAATAAGAAAGCCGCTAACCGCTATCGACGCGCTGCGAACTCCCTATCGCATTGATATCATGCAGCCACTCTATTATATCTTGCCAGAGTTTGATCATTTGTTTGAATTAGCTGAAATGGATATTATGGCCTTGGTAGAAAAAGCCAAGAAGCTTGGTTTATTCGCACCCCTATTCGAACCAAAAGAGAAAAAAGCTGGCTAGTTTTTATGAACCTTTATACTAAAAGAGAAAAAAGCTGAACTGGCCCTAAGGAGACTACTCAGTCTCCTTTTTCATTCGCATCATGTCCTATCTCATTGATTACAAAATCACAGCTTTTTAATCTTTAGTAACAATTATCTTGTTATCTTTTTGTAAAAGTGTGATATTCTGTACATAAATCTTTACATTGATGAACACGCCCTATGCGCCTAGAAATCAGTTGTCAGGACCGTCTTGGTATAGCCCAAGATGTTCTGGATATTCTCGTGACTAAAGAAATAGACCTTCGGGGAATTGAAATAGACCCTGTGGGTAAAATTTTTCTTAATTTTCCTAATATAGAATTTGAAGACTTCCAGCATCTCATGCCTCAAATTCGTCGAATAGACGGTATAGAGGACGTCAAGACCACGCTTTTTATGCCTGGTGAGAGAGAGAAAAATCAGCTATCAGCAATACTGCGCACATTACCAGACCCTGTTTTCTCTGTTGATGCCAAAGGCAATATTTTATTGTGTAATGAAGCAGTCAGTGCCGGCTTAGAGCTTCCTTCCAGTGATATTAACGGAATGGAAATTGCTGAGGTTGTTAAAGGCTTTAACTTCACTAAGTGGATGGACGGCAAAAGTCCGGGCCCACAATCTTCAAAGGTAAAGTTCATTCAGCAAGATTATTTAGCTGACATGCTTCCTATTACGGTAGCCGACGGAGAGATGAAGAGTATCATGGCAGGTGCGGTGATAATTTTAAAGTCTGAAATGCGCCTGGGCCAGCAGTTTACTGCATTTCACCAGTCGCCCACAGACAGTTTCGACCGGTTTGTAACAGAGTCATCATTTATGAAGCGTGCGGTTCACGAAGCAAAACGAGTGGCAGATCTGGACGCACCCATCCTAATATTCGGTGAAACCGGCACAGGTAAAGAAATGATCGCGCGAGCCTGCCATCAATCAAGTCGTCGCAGTGAAGGGGCATTTTTAGCATTAAACTGTGCCTCGTTACCCGACAGTGTTGCAGAAACCGAGCTTTTCGGGTGTGCAGCAGGAACTTACAACCAGTCTAGCGGCAAAGTGGGCTTGCTCGAGCAAGCAAAAGGCGGCACCTTACTACTTGATGAAATTGCTGATATGTCGTCGCAACTGCAAGCAAAACTATTAAGAGTGCTTGAAGACGGCGAGTTCAGACGCGTAGGGGATGTGGAGCCTGTCTCTGTAGATGTGCGTTTTATTTGTACTACTTGCCGCGACTTAGGGCAACTAGTAGAAGAGGGGCGCTTTAGAAAAGAGCTTTATTATCGCCTAAATGTGCTTAGCCTTGTGATGCCGTCATTGAAAGACAGACGTCAGGACATCGTACCACTAGCGGAATCTTTTATATTGCAACACAGCACAAAGCTTGGTCGTAGACCTGCCAAGTTAAGTAAGTCTTGTGTCGACTTTTTGCAGCAGTATCCGTGGCCTGGTAATGTGAGGCAGTTGCAAAATGCGCTTTATCGTGCACTTTCCTTACTCGATGGTAAGGAAATAACAAAAGAAGATATTCAGCTTCCAAGCTGCGCGCCGAGTGTCACTTACATTGATGAAAACTTTGAGGGCACGCTGGACGAGGAAGTTAAGAAGTTTGAGAAAGACCTATTAAAGCGACTGTATCCCTATTATCCAAGCACTAGACAACTTGCTAAAAAACTCGGCCTCAGTCATACCGCGATTGCTAATAAGCTACGCGAGTATGGGATTAACAAAGCGACAGTAAAAATGTAAAGCGCTTGTTATTCGCTGCTGCAGGTGTGTTACGATAAGTTTACAATACGCCTGCAGCTAGCGTTGGCATGTGTTTGGCTACAATTTTTTCCTACTATCCGTACATCCTTTCTTACAGCTTTTTAAAACTTGTGCTTGTGTATACTTCTCTTTTCCCCACATGTAATGGCATAACTGTATATATAAATAAACTAATCAGCGTTTATCGAGGAAAAAGAATGAAATTTGCTACATATAAAAACGAGACCCGTGATGGGGTCCTCATGTTGGTATCACGAGATTTGTCTAGAGCTTGTGAAGTGTTAGAGATTGCTCCGACAATGCAATATGCCCTCGATAACTGGCAACACGTAGCGCCTCAGTTACAGAGCCGATACGAGCAGTTAAACGAAAATGATGGCGACAGTGTACAATTCGAGTCAGGTCGCTGTGAATCTCCATTGCCCAGAGCTTTTCAATGGGCTGATGGCAGTGCTTATGTCAACCATGTAGAGTTGGTAAGAAAAGCACGTGGGGCAGAGATACCAGAGAGTTTTTGGACAGATCCGCTAATGTACCAAGGTGGCTCTGATGATTTTATTGGGCCTAATGACGACATCATTTTACCGAGCGATGATTGGGGTATTGATTTTGAAGGTGAGGTTGCCGTGGTTACTGACGACGTGCCTATGGCATGCACACCAGAGCAAGGCGCTGAACGCATACGTTTAATCATGCTGGTAAATGACGTTTCACTTCGCGGGCTCATTCCAGGTGAGTTGGCCAAGGGTTTTGGATTCTTCCAATCAAAACCTGCTTCTAGCTTTTCTCCAGTAGCAGTAACACCAGATGAACTTGGTGATGCGTGGCAAAACAATAAAGTGCATTTACCGCTGCGTTCAACCTACAACGGTGAGCTTTTCGGCAAGCCTGAAGCGGGGCAAGACATGACTTTTGACTTTGGTCAGCTTGTCGCCCACGCTGCAAAAAGTCGTAACTTAGGTGCTGGTGCAATCATAGGCTCGGGAACAGTATCAAATAAGCAAGGCACCGAGCATGGCTCTTCAATTAGCGAAGGCGGTGTAGGTTATTCTTGTATTGCAGAGGTGAGAATGATTGAGACCATACGAGATGGCAAGCCAACTACCCCATTTATGCAATTTGGCGACCGTATTCGTATAGAAATGTTTGATGATAATGGCAAGAGTATTTTTGGTGCTATCGATCAGCAAATCAAGCCGTTACGCTAGAATTTTACTTCGCTTGATTTTTATCTCTTGTTGGAGAACACAAAGATGAGTATTAAAATTTACGGTTACTGGCGTTCAACCGCGTCTTATCGCGTGCGTATTGCACTTAACTTAAAGGGTGTGAAATATGAATATGTGCCGATTCACTTAGTCGCTAATGGTGGCGAGCAGCACAGTATGGATTACGCCCGCTTAAATCCAGCTCAACTTGTTCCTACATTTGTGGATGAAGATGAGGACATCATCTTGAATCAATCGCTAGCCATCATAGAGTACCTCGACGAGCGCTACGAAAGCGACTTCCGTTTGATCCCAGAGCACAAAGCAGAACGTGCGCGAGTAAGGGCACTCGCTCAGGACATTGCTTGTGACATTCAGCCTGTGGGAAATCTTCGTGTGCTAAATGCATTAAAAGGCACTTTTAATGCCAGCCAAGATGATGTTTCTGTGTGGGCAGCGCATTGGATAACGTTAGGGTTTGATGCCATTGAGAAACGACTGCAAACTCAGTCGGGCAAGTATTGCTTTGATTTTGACGTAACCATGGCCGACATATGCTTAGTGCCTCAAGTTTACAATGCGAAGCGTTTTAATATTGATATGGACCAATATCCACTAATCAGCAAGATAGCGGACAATTGCAACGCCCTTGAAGCCTTTGAAAAGGCTAAACCGGAAAATCAAGCTGACGCCATCGAGATGAGTTAGGTTTAGAAATAGCTTTTGGTTGGTTTTAAAGCTAGACAAGGGGCGGCGACAACAGCCCCTCGTTGTCTCTACTGACGCTTGATAGGAAGTTCGGTGGTGTTTTTGACTTGCTTTAAGGCAAATGTAGAACTGAGATGATCGACTAACGGTAAATGTGTCAGTTTCGTTTTCAATAAAAACTCATATTCTTCGATACTTTCCACAATGACTTTGAGCAAATAATCCTTCTCGCCACTTGTAGTATGACACTCCACGATTTCATCAATATTTTGTACTGCCGTTTCAAAATCCGTCAGTGAGTCACCATCGTGGTTCTTAAGCGTAACATAGATGAAAACAGATACACCAAGGTTAAGCTTCTTGCTGTTTAGCAAAGTCACTTTTCCTATGATAATGCCATCTGCTTCCATTCGCTTCACACGTCGCCAGCACGGAGTGTGAGAGAGCCCGACCCGCTGACTCAAATCAGCCATAGAGACGGTAGCATCTTGCTGCAGGACGCGTAAAATTTCACGGTCAAACTTATCTAATTTCATAAGAGTCATGTCCATTGTTTTTATGATGTCTATTATATAGTAAAAAAAATTATAGGATAGCTGTCCTAGTAAAATAGTGTTCATTTCTTTTCTGTTGCGGTTTGTAAAAAACCACATGAGAAACTCGCAACGCTTGTCCTCAGGGTATTCAGCTAAACTTGTGAAACAAAATAGCAACTAAAAATAGGGAACGTATGTCAGTCTTCGATCATTCAGAATTTGATAACCACGAACATGTGGCTTTTTATCACGACGAAAAAGCGGGCCTTAGCGCCATTATTGCCGTGCACAATACCAATCTTGGGCCTGCACTAGGCGGTTGCCGTATGTGGCCATACGTGAATAGTAGCGAAGCGCTGACTGATGTGCTGCGTTTATCAAAGGGAATGACATACAAAGCAGCGCTGGCTAACTTAGCATTAGGCGGCGGTAAGTCAGTGATTATTGGCGATCCTAGAAAAGCAAAAACACCAGAAATGATGAGAGCAATGGGGAAGTTTGTCGATTCTCTAGGGGGTAAGTATTTCACTGCTGAAGACTCTGGTATTGCCGTAACTGACTTACAAACAATGGCTGAAGAGTCTGACTATATTGCTGGTGTGAGCGCGAAATATCACTACGCAGGGGAAGTACCAAACGGCAACCCAGCCCCCTCAACGGCCTATGGCGTATACGTGGGTTTAAAGGCGTCTGTTGAGTTTGGATTAAAGCGCAGTCTTGATGGTGTTTCAGTGGCGATTCAAGGCATGGGGCATGTTGGCTACCGACTGGCGAAACATTTATATGAGCAGGGCGCAAAGCTTTATGTTGCAGATATTTTTCCCGAAGGCATTGAAAAAGCGGAAAAAGAATTTGGTGCAACTGTGGTAGCGCCAGAAAATATTTTAAGTTTAGACGTAGATGTACTCGCACCATGTGCATTAGGTGCTGCAATAAATGATCAAACGCTGCCAGATATAAAAGCGAAAGTCATTGCTGGGGCGGCAAATAACCAACTTGCCCGAGAAGAGATGGGCGAGTTGCTGAGCAAGCGAGGCATTCTTTACGCGCCAGACTACGTTATTAATGCAGGTGGTGTAATCGATATCTTTCATCAGCGCATGGCATCCAGCTCAAATGAAGCATTACGTGCTCATATTGAACAAATTGGTGACACGCTGAAAGAGATATATGAGCGCGCAGATAAGGAAAATACGGCAACCAACCGCATTGCTAATGTAATAGCCGAAGAGAGATTTTCTAATAAGGGTTGAAACTTAGTATTCAAATAGTCATAATGCGCCCCGCAGTCAAGAGGGCGCAAGCCACTCACAAATTGCGTTTTTCTATGGTGGGCTTTTGGTCCTCCCGCAATGATACTCTGTGAACTCGGTCAGGCCTGGAAGGGAGCAGCCGCAGCAGACGACTCATGTGCCGGGATGTGGCTGGGGGCCCGCCACCCAATCTTACTGAACTACCCTAATGCTAACTCTCTATTTTTTAATTGCTTTGACTCCTCACTCCCAATTTTACGATGTAAAATTCGCTTGGTGATAATGCTTTCAATATGGTGGAGATAAAGCTAATTTAGGCGTTTTTGAAATTCTCAGTTGCTTCCATTTCCTTGTTCATGATTTCAGTTTCGTCTGATTCAGACGCTTGTAATTTTTCATTCTTCTCAGCATCGTTCAAAAAACGCAGTGCTTTACTGATGGCATATTCTACGTTCATTTCCATTTGTCTACGTTCACTCTGAGGTAGATAAAACGCCATGTCTACTTCAAATCGAATATATCTTGGGGGAACTTGGTTTAACGCTAAACAGCATAAATCTGCCAAATAATCTGGTGTTTTGGTCTTATCGAGGCCAAGTTTTGCAATTCGCTCTAACACCAAATGCTCGTAATAGTTATGAATATCATCATCGAGTTTCATTTTACTTACCTCAAACACATTGAGTATCGACGGTTGCGGGCGATACTTCTTTTAAATATTAGACTGTATTTTATACGCACAACACTAACCTACTGAATAGGGAGTGCTCTGTCACTATAAAGGTATAGTCTGTATTCTATAGAAGTCGAGTAGGTGAGGTTGTATCTCAAGCCTAACGAACCCACAAAAGCGATGACAGAGAAAATTCAATGAAAAAGAATATCGAACCCTGCTATTACGGCGATTATTTACAGCTAGATAAAATCCTCGGCGCACAAGAGTTACAAAGTGCTAAATATTCAGACGCGGCCCATGAAGAGATGCTGTTTATCATAGTGCACCAAGTTTACGAACTGTGGTTTAAACAAATTCTGCATGAATTAAACGCTACTATAGACACCTTCAATCAAGAGGTAGTAAAAGACCAGCAGTTGACTCAAGTTGTCCACCGCCTTCAGCGAGTCATTACCATTCAACGCTTAATGAACGATCAAATTGCAGTTATGGAAACCATGACGCCACAGCAGTTTCTTTCATTCAGAGATTATCTTGTGCCAGCGTCAGGCTTCCAAAGCATTCAATTTAAGCGCTTAGAAATATCGCTGGGGTTAAAGCGTGAATTTCGGGTGGATTTTGATAAGCAAAGTTTTTACAGTCGGTTAAGCGACGATGACAGGGCATTGTTAGAAGGCTTAGAAGCGAAGCCAAGTTTATTTGACCTTGTCGATAAATGGCTATCGAGAATGCCCCTGCTAAAAACAGATAACTTTGACTTTTGGCGCTATTACAAACAAGCCACCGATGAAATGCTCAGCGACGACCACGAGACTATATCCACCAACGATTCGCTCTCTACAACGGACAAACGCCAAGAGTTAAAAGACTGGCAGTCGACTAAGGAAAATTTTGATGCGCTTTTTGATCACGACAAGTTTGAAGCGCTTCGCAAAGAAGATAAATTTAGGTTGAGTCACGAGGCGTTATTGTCCGCACTGTTTATAAAGCAGTATTCAGAAGAGCCGGTTTTTAAT
This sequence comes from Alteromonas ulvae, assembly GCF_048987005.1. Taxonomy (GTDB): domain Bacteria; phylum Pseudomonadota; class Gammaproteobacteria; order Enterobacterales; family Alteromonadaceae; genus Alteromonas. The sequence continues at coordinate 1,235,354 of NZ_CP185261.1, forward strand.
CTTCCATTTCAACTTATAACCGCACTGACTGAAATTGATGAGCAATTAACTATATGGCGTTATCGCCATGCCATGATGGTACAGCGAATGCTGGGGACAAAAATTGGGACTGGCGGTTCGTCGGGACATCACTATCTAAAGCGAACAACCGAATCAAATCGCATTTTCCTCGATTTTTTTAACATGGCGACCTTTCTTTTACCAAAAGACGCATTGCCAGAGTTACCTGATTTAATTAAGCGCAGACTAGGCTTTTATCTGAACGAGTAAGTAAGTTAGAATCTGACGAAATACAGGAAAAAGGAGTATTTGTAACAAAACGTGTCGCCAAATTACGCAAAGTAAGTGAAGTGGCTGTATAAAAAGCGCGCATTGGATTAAAACTAAACAGAACCCTGAAAAAAATGTAATGAGCAGTGTTTGTGTACTCTAGGCTTTACGTTTTCTGACTTTGTTAAAAAATAAATTGAACTTTTCAGCATACACTCGTAACTGCATCTATTGACCCCCCGCCTTTTTTTGTATTAAGTATAGTTTCGGGTTCATCCCGATCATAAAAAGTTCGTTAAAACGAAATAAAAAACACACAAATAAAAAGACTAGGTCCAGGGAGACTTACATGTTTAAAAATTCTAAGTTGGCTACGTCGGTCAAATTAGCTTGCGTATTTGGTTCTGCACTCGCAGTGTCTGCAAGTAATCTTGCGTTAGCACAAGAAACAACAAACGACGATACAAATGCTGAGGAGACCGTCGAAAGAATTCAGGTGACGGGTTCTCGACTACGTCGCGATTCTAGTGACACAATCCAAGTCACTGAAATCGGTTCAGAGAGAATTGAGATACGTCAGTTCACTAACACAATAGAAGCACTGCAAGAGCTTCCGTTTGTTGGCCCGGGTTCAGACGCCACTGGTGCAAACGATCAGTTTGGGTCAAACCAAGCAAACGTCGATTTGTTAAATCTCGGTGCGAACAGAACACTTACCTTGGTAAATGGTCAGCGATTTGTTAGCTCGAACCAAGCGACAGTATTCGTTCCAGGAAATGCAAATGGTTCACAGGTTGATTTGTCTTTAATCAACCCGACGCTAATTGAAAACGTTGAAACGATTATAGGTAGCGGCGGTAGCGCAACCTATGGTGCTGACGCTGTAGCCGGTGTTGTAAACATTATTCTTAAAGACGATTACGAAGGCGTTGAAGCGCGCACACAGTTTGGAATGACAGACCGTGGAGATGGCGAAAATTTCCGCTTCAATTTATTGGCTGGTGAAAACTACATGAACGGGCGTTTAAACGTCACTGGGTCATTTGAGTACTTCAAAGCCGATGCGGTTACTAACAATGACCCTAGTCGTCTGTCGGGAAGGCAAGCAAGCCTTTTCGCTAATCCTGCTAACAATGGAAATGACGACGGTCAGCCATCTGTTCTTTGGCAGACTGGCACCACTAATCCGCTAACATCGTTTGGCGGTGTATTAATGGGTGGACAGCGAATTCAGAATTCGTCTGCCGATTTCTTTTATCCTTTTAGAAGTAGTTCAAACGCGCTGCTTGCTGAACGCTTTGCGGCCTTCACGGCTGCTGGATTAGGAACACCGTGGGAATTCGGTCAAACCGCAGCTGGTCGCGCAATCGATCCGAATCTATTTGTAGGGTCTTTCACTAACGGTACATACTTAACTGTTCCCAATACTGATCCAGCAACGGCGGGCATTTTGCCACGACGCGCAGTGCCTTTACAATTTAACTCAAATGGTCAGCTTGTTCCATTTAACATTGGTAGCATCCAGCCTGGTAGGTTGGCCGATATGAACTCTGCCCGGGGCGGAGACGGTGTTCCAGTAGGCGTCTTTGACAATGTGCGCTCAGAACAAGAGCGGGTAGCGGTAAACTTGCTGACGCGTTTTGACGTTACGGATAACATTACGTACAAAGGCGATGTTATTTACTCTAAATTAGAAGATAACTCTACCGGTGCGCCGTTATCCAACACCTCAACAGGTGCGACAACGGCAGGTAGCTTCTCTCTTCCTGTCTTCATTGATCAAAACCCCTTTTTCGGTCAGGGTAACTTAGATGTTGTTAACGGGCTAGTTGATCAAGGTCTTGAAGTACCGACTATCAATGGTGAGCGCGCGCTTTTCTTGAACCGTACATTTCGTGATATCTTGGGTGGACCGACAAACTCTGGCGGTGAAACGGAGTTCTTTAGAACGTCGCACAGCCTGACTGGCGATCTGTTCATTGGTGACCGTTTCTTCTACTGGGAAGTCAACGGTTCTTACGGACGCGTTGAGAGAACAAACTATTCTGATCAGTTGTTTGATATTGAGTTTGCCCTTGCAACAGATGTTGTAATGCAAAACGGCCAGGCGGTATGTCGCCAACAAACATTGGCACAGCCTGAGTCAATTGATGGAAGAAACCCGATTCTTTCAGGCATTAACACAGCTGTTGGTCTCACACCTACGGCAGAACAGGTAGCAGCATGTCAGCCTCTTAACCTATTCGGCGAAGGCGCTCCTTCACAAGCGGCAATTGACTACGTCACAACGAACAGCGGGTCTGAGAATGTCAGTGAACAGCTCTACTTTGGCACTAACTTCGGTGGCGATATCTACGAGTTACCAGGTGGAACAGCGGTATTCAACGTATCGGCTGAGTTCAGAAGAGAAAGCAACGAGTTTACTCCTGATGCTACTTTCGGTGGTGGTCTAGCTAGAAACACAACTGGTCAGGGGTCTAACGGTGAATCGGATTTCCTAGAGTATGGTATTGAGGTATCTATTCCTATCTTCGGTGATGATTTTACGTTCATGGCGCTTGATAGTTTGGTATTGGACGGCGCGTACCGCGTTGTTGATCGCTCCAGTAGTGGTGGCTTCCTTAACCTAGAGTCGGATGCAAAAGACGAGGTGTACAACATTGGTGCACGTTGGTCTCCATATGAAGGGGTTACGTTCCGCGGTAATGTGTCAAAAGCGGTTCGTTCACCTTCAATCGTCGAGTTGTTTGGTGCCGGTATCCAAGGTTTTGCTAGTATTGGACGTGGCGACCTTAACCCATGCGACGCTGACCGAATCGATCAAGGACCTGCCGTACGTCGAACTAACTGTGAGGCATTAACGCAAGCTGTTGGCCTTCCAGTTAGCTATTTGGATGGTTTTCAATCTACAGGCGGCAGTGCACCCGCATCTGGCTCGAGTAACGCAGGTTTAGAAAACGAAGTTTCTGATTCATGGTCTGCAGGTGTTGTACTACAGCCTAAATTCCTAGAAGGCCTAACAGTTTCATTTGATTACTATGAATTCGAACTTGAGGGTGAGCTAAGTCTAGCGGCCTTGATCTTTGACTGTTTTGATTCTGAAAGCTATCCCAATGCGATTGTAGGTGGATTTAACGCTTGTGAAGCGTTGGTTTATCCAACCCAAGACGGTGATGGGAATTGGATTGTTCCAACAAACAACCCCATTACTGGTACTCCGCTTCCTTCGGTAGCCCGCCCAGGTACGCTGGCACAAACTCAAGAAGGGATGACATCTACGTATGCGTTCTATCCAACGCTCAACAGCGGTAACTCGACGTTGCGTTCTTGGAACTTGGCTACGAACTATGCATTTGATGCCGGTGAGTACGGTTCTTTCAACATCAGAGCCCAGGTTTATCATTTGTTAGAGTACACAGAGCGTGGATTCCCGAATGAAGGCGAGTTTGACAATCCAGAATGGAATGGCAACATCTCGATTCAGCACAGCTATGGTGATTTTAGCCACTTAGTGCAGTTCTTCCATTCATCTTCTACGGTACAGAACATTCAAAATGAAGTGCCAGCGGGAGAGCTTAATCCGGCTGATGTTAGACCATCATTTAATCGAGTTAACTACAGTTCGTTTTATGATTTAAATGACAATGTACGTTTATCAGCTGTTATTAATAACGTCTTTGATCGCACTGAAGATGAAGCAGGTTTTGTCATGGGTGATGTCTTAGGTCGACGCTTTACATTGGGTGTCACTACTCGATTCTAGTGCTTGTTAATCGTATAGATTAATCTATTTGCGGTTATAACAAACGAAAGCCTAAAAACCCTCTTGATTATCAAGGGGGTTTTTTTATGTGCACAAAAACTGACAAGATATACCGGATTCAAGAAGCCTAGACCGCCAAGTTTCATACGCTGTCGTTGTATAAAGTTACTGTTATTTGATGAAACGGGTACTGAGATGCCGTCATTATTCAGAGTAGAACGATAAAATTGAAGAGGCCTGAGACGATATTTGGTGGTAAAGCGGAAGCATTATTGCAAAAAGAAATTTAACGTACGTAAGGAGCGTGGCGATTAAACATGATGAACATGGGATATGTGTAGCAGTGTTCGCTTTAGTTAGCCTTAGCACTTTTTTTACTTGGTAGATGGTATATGTGGCAGGATGAATTAACGTTTGTTTTTTAGTCAGGCAAGGTCTCATTTCATTGGTGTGGACATAGTGCTGCTTGACTAACGCTTATATTCCGTGTGAGTATAATAGATTCGTAGTGCTGGTTAGCGCCTCATGCATTACATATTCGAAACAACATTGTGAAAATTACTACGCCCCTTGCCCGAATGTTTTCCTATCGGCGAGGATTCAAATAAGAAATTTGGTTGGGAACTATGTCCAAAATGAGCAAGAGAACTCTTATTGCTTCTACTGTTATAGGTGCATTCGCACTAACAGGTAGCGCAGTCTCTGCAGATACCCTTGAAGATCTTCACAGAGAAGAAGCAAAAATTCATGCGGCTGCAGCGAAATCGCAAGAAAAAATCAACACGTTGTTTGAACAATCTCAGGAACTACTTGTTGAGTATCGTCAAACAGTAGACCAGACAGAAAACCTCAAAATCTACAACGATTATCTAGCTAGCCTTGTTGCTGACCAGCAGCGCGGCATCAATTCATTGCAACGTCAAATTGACAGCATTGAAGAAACAAAGCAGGGCATCGTTCCGCTTATGTTCCGCATGATTGATAGCTTAGAAAAGTTTATCAAACTAGATCGTCCTATTCATTTAGACGAACGTCTTCAGCGCGTTGAGCGTCTTCGCGACCTAATGGCCAACTCTAACGTTACTGTATCAGAACAGTTTCGTCAGGTGCTTGAAGCCTACCTTGTAGAAGTTGAATACGGTACGAAGATCAATTCATACCAAGGTACAATTGATGATGCAGGTACAGAAGTAACTGTTGATTTCTTCAACCTTGGTCGTGCAGCACTGCTTGCGCTTTCTCTTGATCAAACTCACGCATGGGTTTGGAACAACGAGAGCCGTGCATGGGAAAAACTTGGTGATGAATACCTTTCATCAGTTGTTGATGCAGTTAAGATGGCTAATGGCGTCGTTCCTGCAGACCTCATCAAACTACCAATTAGTGCAGCGGAGTAATAGTTAATGAAACCAGTATTCAAATCTCTTTTAGCCGCTGTGACACTAGCAGTTGCGGCAACCGGAGCACAGGCTCAGGAAGCAAAGAGCCTTAAGGACCTGCTTGACCAAGTTCAGCAGAACCGTGTTTCTGAAGCACGCTTAGATAAGCAACGTGAGGCTGAGTTTCAGTCTGCTCGTGCTGACAAGCAAGCGCTTTTAAGAAAAGCACAAAACGAACTAAAAGCAGAAGAAGATCGTGGCGATCGTCTACAGCAACAATTTTCTGACAACGAAGTAACGTTGAATGAAAAAGCAGCTGAATTAGACCAAGCAACAGGTACTCTTGGTGAGATGTTTGGTGTTGTACGTCAAGCGTCATCAGAAGCATTTGGTCGTATCTCTACGTCAATCGTAAGTGCTCAATACGCAGGTCGTGGTGAATTTCTTGCTGCAATGTCAGAAGATTCTAAAGGTCTTCCTAACATTCAAGAACTAGAAGACCTATGGTTTGCACTTCAGAAAGAAATGACGGAAGGCGGTGAAGTTGTTAAGTTTACTACTGAAGTTGTAAACCTAGACGGCGGTTCATCTCAACAAGAAATCGTACGTGTAGGTACGTTTAACCTTGTTGGTGCAGACGGTTACCTTGCATACGACGCAGAAGCAGAAGTTGTACAGCCTCTTGGCCGTCAGCCAGATGGTCATTTTGTCGCTTCAGCAAATGACTTAGTGTCTGCTACATCTGGCCTAGTTCCTTTTTATGCTGACCCTTCTCAAGGTGCAATCCTTGGTCTGTTAAAGCAAAAAGCAACGATGTCTGAGCGCTACCACGCTGGTGGACCGGTAGGTTACACAATTACAGTGATGCTCGCTATCGGTTTGCTTATCGGTGTTTACAAGCTAATTACACTTACTGTTGTTGGCGGCAAAATGCGCTCACAGCTTAAAAACGTGAACAACCCGTCTGAAGGCAACCCTCTCGGTCGTATCCTTAAAGTATACGGCGAGAACAAAAATGCTGACGCAGAAAACTTAGAACTTAAACTTGATGAAGCTATTCTTCGTGAACTTCCACGTATTGAAAGCGGCATCAACGTAATCAAGATTTTCGCAGCGATTGCACCTCTACTAGGTCTACTGGGTACAGTACTTGGTATGATTGAGACATTCCAAACCATCACATTGTTCGGTACTGGTGACCCACGTATGATGGCAGGAAGTATCTCAATGGCTCTTGTAACTACAGCTCAGGGTATCATTGCGGCACTACCGTTAATCCTTACTCACAGCATCGTAGCTTCTCGCAGCAAGTCAATCATCCATATTCTTGATGAGCAAACTGCGGGTATCGTAGCTGCGCACTCAGAGTCGGAGAAGGCGTAATATGAATTACCTGATTGGATTATCTGAATCGGTCAGGGACTTTATCGCTACCGGCGGTGACGTGCTTTATTTCGTCGCTGCCGCGCTCTTTCTCATGTGGGTTTTAATGATTGAGCGTTATTGGTATTTAACCTCTGTTTTTCCAAAGGTGAAGAAGAACATCATCGCTAATTGGGATGCACGAGCAGATACTACTTCATGGTATGCGCATAGAATCCGTGACGCGTGGATTTCTCAAGCGTCAGACGACTTAACCGCAAGAATGCTAATCATAAGAACGATTATTGCAATGTGTCCGTTAATTGGACTACTTGGAACAGTAACCGGGATGATCAGCGTTTTCGAGACAATGGCCACACAAGGAACCAGTAATGCACGTCTTATGGCATCTGGTATCTCTATGGCTACTATCCCGACAATGGCGGGAATGGTAGCAGCGCTATCTGGGCTGTTTATCAGTTCACGTCTTGAAGCGAAAGTGAAGCTGGCAAGAGAAGGGCTAGTTGATAGCCTGCCACATCATTAGAGAGAGAGATTATGCCTCGAAAAGTCAGAACCGAGGAAGAAGATGCACAGATTGACATGACTCCCATGTTGGATATTGTCTTTATCATGCTGATCTTCTTCATCGTTACCACTGTTTTCGTTAAAGAAGCAGGGATTGAAGTTAACAAGCCAGATGCGAATCAGGCGGTTCTTCACAAAAACGCAAATATCTTCATTGCCGTAACGGAAGATGGAAATGTTTGGTTAGATAAGCGTGAAGTGGCGCCGGATAGCGTAAGAGCGAATATAGAAAGACTGCTTACCGAGCAGCCAACTGACTATGTAATCATTCAAGCTGATGTTAAAGCGAAGCATGGTTTAGTAGTTGAAATCATGGATCAGGTTAAAGCCGCTGGCGTTGACCGAGTCTCGGTAGCGGCAAGGGGATAAGATGTTACGTATAATTGTATCTATATTATTAGGTGCTGGTGTTGCATTTGCCCTATTCGTTCTAATGGCCAAGCTGATTGAAAACTCATCTAGGCCAGCAGATGAAGTGCCGCCTGCGCCCGTAATCGATATTGTAATGCAGGAACCAGACGACCAGACGCAAACGCGTCAACGTGTTCCGCCTCCACCGCCGCCTCCGCCTCCACAGCCTCCTAAAATGGAGCAGGTTGAGCCAGAAGCTGCGGAGCCAGATGCTGATGGGTTTAGTTTAGCTATTCCCGCTATCGACACTGGCGGCGTAGGTGTAAATATCGGTGGTGTTGGTGCTATGCAGCGCGACGGTGAGGCAACGCCGATAGTTCGAATTGATCCTAAGTATCCTCCACAAGCAGCTAGAGATGGCCGCGAAGGATGGGTTAGGTTGTCTTTCACTATCAACGAAGTTGGTGGCGTTGACGATATCGAAGTTATCGAAGCTGATCCAAAGCGTATTTTCGACCGTGAAGCTCGCCGCGCTCTTGGCAAGTGGAAATACAAGCCTAAGATTGTCGACGGCAAAGCTGTTAAGCAAACAGGTATGTTTGTACAGTTAGACTTCAAACTGGAGCAATGATTATGATGAAACGTTCATTCAAAATGTCAGCCGTTGCTTTAGTGCTAGGCGCAGGGTCGATGTTTACATCGTCTACTGCCTTAGCGCAGTCACCTGCTGTAGAGTGTCCTGGATACGAAAAGGCCAAGACGACGCTGGTTGGCGAACGAACAGGCAAGAAAGTACAGAAAGCCTTTGAGTTTTACAACGAAGATCAAGTCGATGAAGCATTGAATATTCTCTATGATATCGATCCTTCTGATGACTTCGATAGTGCGTATGTAAAGCGTTTCATCGGAAACTTACTTGCAGCGCAAGAAGGTAAGGGCGGCAAAGCATACGAATATCTTGCTGAGTCTGTTCAACCTAAAGTGCTCAACGATCTTGAGCATGCTCAAACACTTAAACTATTAGGTGATTTGAGTATGCAGGAAGAAAAGTTCACTGACGCGGTTAAATGGTACAACTCGTGGATGGATTTTACGTGTAAAGAAGACGCTGACGTATATACACGTCTAGCACAGGCTTATTATGAGTCTAAGCAATTAGACAAAATGATTGAGCCTGCTGATAAAGCAATCGCTTTATACGAAGAGCCAAACAAAAATCCATATGTGTTGAAGCTTACTTCGTATTACGAGCGTAAGATGTTCCCTGAAACAGTTTCTGTTGCAGAAGAGTTGGTGCGCAAGTTTCCTGAAGAACCACGTTGGTGGAGTCAGTTAGGTTTCTTCTATCTTTCTGTTGAAGAATACAAGAAGGCGCTCTCAACATTCGAATTAGCCTATATTCAGGGCTATCTCGAAAAAGAAAGCGAGATCAAGGCACTTTCTCAGCTTTACCAAACTAACGGCATGCCTTATCGCGGTGCCAAGGTTATGGAAAAGTTTATTAAGTCTGGTCTGCTTGAAGAAGACGATAAGATGCTAGCAAGCCTTGCTAATGCTTATCACTCTGCTAAAGAATTCAAAACCGCAGCTAGCCTTTACGGCAAAGCCGCTAAAATGAGTTCTGATCCTGAACTTTATAAAAAGCAAGGTACATTGTTACTGGTTGCTGAGGATTATAAAGGTGCTATCTCCGCGCTTGAAAATGCGCTTGAGAGAGGGGTCGAAAAGCCTGCTAAAGTTCACTTCACATTAATGGAAGCTAACTTTTATGCTGGTAACTACAGAGAAGCCTTCAAACACATACAAGAGGCTAAGAAAGATAGCTCACTACGTCGTAATGCATCGGCGTGGGAACCTTACATAAAAGAAAAAGCGAAGAACCGAGGTATCAACATTTAATTGCTAATATCTACGCTTCGCTAGTAAGAAAGCCTCCTCATGGGGGCTTTCTTGTATATGAGCATTTTTATAGATGGACTATGCCAATTAGAGCAGATTGAATAAAATTTGCTCTCAAAGCTATACTGAATGTAAAAGGTCGCTGAGGTACAGATACTTGCCTGGCTACTTACTATTAAGGTAATTACCGTCTAGCTAGTCTTCCATATCAAGTATGGAAATAAAGCTGCTAATAATGTCCCTCAATGCCGCAGTTGTTCCTTTTTTTCCCGTTGCTTTTAGCGTGTCGGAGAGCGAATCATAGTCAGGACGAGGTTGTTGTAAAAGCCTGATCAATTCACTGTGTGTTTTACTAGTCTTGTTGTCTTTCATTTCACCCAATGCTTTAAAGAGTGAAGCTGTGATTGTGTATGTTTTTGGCTTCCTCCTTTTTAATGTACCTCTACTTAATGAATCACCAGCTAATGCTTTTGCAGTTAAGCCATTTGAGTTTGCTGTCTGTGTAGGTAATTCATCCTCTGCTGCGCTACCTCTGTTAAGCAAAGGGGGGCTGTGATTGTTTACGACATGTTCACAACAGCAAAGGGCTACTGCATTTATCTCTCCCCAGACGTTATCTAGGCTTCGATAGCCCGCTATAAAATGGCGAAGTTTGGTTACATAAAGTAATTGAAGAGAAGCAGGCAGAGAATCTAAAGTAGTTTGCTTTTGCTTAGCGTCGTATATGCTGGCTACTTCTAATGATAGTGTTTGTGCATGGTCCGAGAGAGGTGCTATTCGCAATACGCCTTTTTCACCACTAGCTTTGTTAGCCCTCTCTCCTTTATGTACGCATACAAAGTTATTCTGTTGCCAAAATCTGTCTAGTTTATCCTCTGAACCGTATGACGTAATTAAGCTGTCAATGCGAGCCTCGTTAGCAGCATTTTTTATGGATTTTAAAATAAAGGTACCAAATCCGTTTCCCTGAAGTTCTGGAAACACTGCAATGCGGTTAATGCGCCAATACTTCAAGGTGGCAAGATCAGGTTTCGCACCAATAAGCGTTAGTTGCTGTGCACCTAAATGTCCTCTAGGCCGACGTTCACCCGTTGCTATATTCTCAGCAATGTCTCGCAATTTCTCGCCACCTTCCTCATTAACAACCGCAGCACCTATAACTTTGGCGTCTTGATACAGCAAAAATAATATGAGGTCTGGGCTATCTAAAAGACGCATTAAGTCATCAGGCGTGGTTTGGTAATGGGCGAGTGTTAATAGCAGCATTACGTCTTCCAGCACTGCCTCACTGACCTGTTGAAACTTGGTTTTGCGCAACGATATGTTATTAAACGTGTTAGTCGAGTCTAGTTGCGTTTCGACTGCTTTATGGCCGTCTTCTTCATCGCCTTCAAGAAACGATTTTGAATTTTCAGGACTTGTATCAAATAAACAGGCTCTATTGATAAAGCGTTCAATGGGATCATGGCGAAACCAGCGAAGTGGTGTGCGTAACTCTACAATGTTGACAGGTTTACGTTCACGCTCATTCAAATGAAAGTTTAATTTCGGAATAAGTTTATGAATAAAGCCGCTGCCGCTGCCCTCGTAACCTTGTAATGTAGTGCTAAGCAGCCACTGTTTATGATTTTTGATTATGTTCAGCACTACGGGTATTGGTAATGAAGCCGCCTCATCGATAAAGGCGATATCACAATGACCGTTAAAAAGCATTGGATTATCAGGTGCAACCCATTCAACGGTTCCCTTGCCAATGCGTCGTTTCTTGTCCGCTGCAATATCCACAACTTTATCCGAATTTTTACTCGACACATTATTTGAAGAAGAAGGCGCAAAATGCGGATTTTTGCCAACACCGGTGTGAGTTTTATTTTGTTCGCACATTCTGTCAATCTGGCGGAAAACAGAGTGCACGTTTTCAAACAGTGTGCTTGTTAGCAGAATATGTTGGCCTTCATGTAACAAGTGCCATATGAATATTCCTAGCAGGCTTGATTTACCGCGCCCTCGGGGTGCTGCTACGAGAGTATGCAAATTATCCTCTTCAAACTGCTCACTCAACGCATCAAATGCGGCTCTTTGGTCTTTAGAGCTAAATAAAGAGGGCGTTAGGTATTGACTATCCTCATAATTATCTAAATAACCCATTGCCTGCTTTTCATTTAGATACCGTATATCTTGGCTCGGTAAATGGGTACCTTCAAGGCTGTGAATTGCGGTGTGCTGGTCATCTAAAAGTAATGCTATAAATCGTTTTAAATAAGCACTGTCATCACTTTTGTATCCGTATGAAATGAAAGAGGCATGTTGCTGCTGTGGCCACCTATCAAAAGAAGGACAGGTAACAATGAGACAACCGCCATGCATAATTGTGCCAGCTAACGCCAAAAAGTTGCCTGGACTAAACGACTCATGGCAATGAAAGATGGCTATGTCTCGTTCAGATCCCAATAGCACTTTTCTATTATTGCTTTTTAACTGGCTGTCGCTAAACGCTTCTGCAAGGCACTGGCCTGGTAGTTCAGCGAGCAAAACATCAATCGTATTGTCAATAAACTCAACGTCGCCAGATATAACAAGGAGTCGGCGATGAATCTGTGGCCGTTCTTCTTTGTTTTCTACATCGCTTTTTTGCTTTACAGCTTGCGTGTTGTAGGGGGCGAGTAGCCAATCACGTAATTGTTGTAGCGCCATGAAGAGTTTTTTTCTGTATAATTTAAGGCATATAGTAACGATTTATAGTAAGGAATTCGAATGCGCTTTCTTTCTCGGCGTTTAGTGATGCCAAACGACCTCAATTACGCCAACTCATTGTTCGGCGGTAGAGCATTGGAATGGATAGATGAAGAGGCCGCCATATGGGCTATTTGTCAGTTAGAAACCAATTGTTTGGTCACCAAGCATATTGGCGAAATTAGTTTTGAATCACCGGCTTTACAGGGTGATATTGTTGAGTTTGGTCTTGAGACCAAGGCTGTAGGGCGCACGTCTATTACGGTGAGTTGCTTAGTGCGTAATAAAGCCACTAAAAAGACGATTTGTTTTGCAGACGATATTGTTTTCGTTAAGGTCGACCCAGAGACTCGACAGCCGGCTTCTCATGGAAAGACGTTAGAAGGGTTAATTGCGCAAACCGATGATGAAGTGCGCAAACTCAATCTTAATATCGAGAATAGCTAACATAAACGATATCGTAATAACCTAGATTAAATATGACCTTAGCTTAACGAGCACTGTACTTGACGGCGTTTTTCGAAGTGGTAGACTCCATCGCGTTCGCTAAGTTAATGACTCGTGCTTTTTTATTTCATGCAGATTGCACATCAACAGTAAGTGAATTGCGAATTATACCAAGGGGTGTCCGTTTTTCGGTCTGAGATCCACACTAGTGGGAACCCTTAAACCTGATCCGGATAATACCGGCGTAGGAATGGTTGACAATATAGCCTGATCACCTGCCGCTAAACCCGGATCTTTTTTCTTATTAAGAGAACAAGAGATCCCATGTACAAACAACTTTTCACACTTTCCCTGTTAGCAACCTCAATAACTGCGATTGCGCAAACTGAAGCCTCTGATAAGGCTCAAACAAACACTGACGCCATCGACGATATTGAAAAAGTAGTGGTGACGGGAAACTTTCGTCAAACTACACTAGCTCAGCTCAGCGCCAGTGCGACCATACTTAACCAAGAGCGTTTGCGCAGCAGGCAGCCTTCTCATGTAGACAGTATTCTCAATAGTATTCCCAACGTAAATTTTGCGGCGGGTGCCTCTCGCGGCCGCTTTATACAAATTCGTGGTATTGGTGAGCGTAGCCAGTTTGCTGAGCCGATTAATCCGTCTGTCAGTTTTATCGTTGACGAGTTTGATTTTTCTGGTCTCGCTGCCTCGGGCATTATTTTTGATACTAAGCAGCTTGAAGTTTATCGCGGTCCACAGGCAACGCTATATGGAACGGGTGCGTTAGCCGGAGCAGTTAAGTTATCAAGTAATGAAACGGGTAGTGAGGCGCCTGATTATGTCGAAGCGCGAATAGGTAATAAAGATAGCTATCGCATTGAGGCTGCCACCGGTGACGACATCAACACCAATTGGGGCTATCGCGTAGCGCTGGTTCATAATCGAAGCGATGGTTTTGTCGAGAATACCTTTTTAAACAGAGACGATACGAACAATATTGACGAAACTGCGCTGCGCGTGGCTGTTGAAGGGAAACTTGATGACAAAACGACATTGGCATTGGCTTACCGTTGGTACGATATTGATAACGGCTACGACGCTTTCTCTTTAGACAATGACAACAGAACACTGTCTGACGAGCCGGGTTTTGACGAGCATCAAACACACGCAGTGAGTGCCCGTTCTACCACCACTACTGGCGCGGGTGACTTCATCGTAATCGCGACGCATGCTTCTCATAATATCGCCTATGGTTTTGACGAAGATTGGACGTTTACAGGGTTTCATCCTTTCGGCTATACATCTTTTGACGCGTACTATCGTGATGTAGAAACACAGACAGGGGAAGTACGCTTTGTGTCTTCAGATGATGCTGCGCTGTTTAGCGGTATGACAGATTGGACCGTAGGGGCTTTCTATAAACAAACCGAGGAAAACCTGTTAAGGCAATACACGTATTTAGACAGTGATTACGCCAGTGAGTTTGCCCCCACAACAACCGCGCTTTATTTAGAAACAGAAACCCGATTGAGAGATGATTTAACGCTGGTAGCCGGTATTCGCGCAGAAAACTATGATTTCGATTTTGCGGATAACCGTGGCCTGACCCGCGATAACGATACTAATATGCTAGGCGGTAAGGTGGCCCTGCAATATACTCAAGGCAATCATTTCTACTATGCGAGTATTTCTCGGGGTTTCAAGGGACCTGGCTTTAACCCTGATAACCGAGTAAACGACGAACAGCGATTCTTCGACGAAGAATACAATGTCAATTACGAGCTAGGATTTAAAGGGCCGCTATTAACCCCTGACTTAACGGCGCGAGCCGCTATTTTCTACATGGACAGGACAGACACTCAAGTGAGTGATTTTGATGTGATTACTCGTGAAGACGGCACGCAGGGCTTTATTGATATTATTGACAATGCTGATCTTGGCACCAATAAAGGGGCTGAGCTTGAGTTGTCATGGTTGATTTCTGATGTATGGCAGCTAAGCGCGAGTGCGGGATATTTATCAGCAACTTTTGAAGGATATACTCAAACTGATGGCACTCAAATCAACGAGCAGCGTCAAGCTCAGGCACCGAAGTGGACAGGTAACCTATACAGTGAATATGCGTTAACCGACAATGTGACGTGGCGGGTAGACATTGACTATAAAGACGAATATCGCTTTTCCGACGGGCATGATGTGACGTCGCCATCCACCACGTTGGTGAACTCAGAGCTGGTAGTGAACCATGGCGACTGGCAAACTTCTGTGTGGATCCAAAATGCGTTCGACAGAGAGTATTACACACGGGGATTTGGCGGCTTTAGCAATGATCCAAGAGATGAATATGCGTTTGAAGAGCCCTATTACCAGCTTGGTAATGGCCGCCAATTTGGCGTAACGGCGAAGTATGAATTTTAAGGGAGTATGAATATGCACGTCATGGTTGAGTTGTCGTTATATCCGTTGGTGAATGAGTATATTCCTCCTATTCAAGATTTTATTGATAGGCTTAATGGCTATACTGAGTTAAGCATTAACACCTGCTCTACCAGTACTCAGGTGACTGGCGATTATACAAAGGTGATGGAAATTTTAGGAAAAGAGATGCAACGGACACACGAGGAAGTAGGACAGGCGATCTTCGTCGCCAAATTCCTTAACTTTGATGCAATGCAATCAAGAAAGTCGTCGTAGTGGACGGCTTTCTTTCCGATTTTATTGCCCAAATAGTGGCTACTTCTCCACTAGAGTGGGTGGCCGTTGTGTTAGCTATAGGGTATGTGCTGCTTGCCGCAAAGCAAAACAGTTGGTGCTGGGCATGTGCATTTGTGAGCACTGGCATTTACACCTGGTTATTCTGGCAAGTCACGCTTCCCTTTCAAGCTGCCTTGAACCTGTTTTACATGGCAATGGCCGGCTATGGATACTATCAATGGTCGAAGGGCAGCACAGCAGACGGGCAGGTTAAGCCTGTGCGTTCATGGGCCCTGTGGGTTCATTGTTTGATCGTGCCCGGTATGCTGCTGCTTGCGTGGGCGTTAGCTCACGTTGCGGGCTCACAGTTCATTAGCGATTACTTACTCTTAGATGCCAGTATTAATTTACTCAGTGTTGTTACTACCTTTATGGTTGCCCACAAAATTTTACAAAATTGGGTATATTGGTTTTTTATCAACTTGGCGTCGGCCTATTTATATCTACAGGTAGGGTATGCGTTATCTGCATGTCTTTTCCTAGGGTATGTGGGCTTTTCTATATTTGGTTATTATCAATGGTTCTCCCAATGGAAAGCACAAGATGACAGACGAGCAACTGCTACAGCTGTTACGTAAGCCTCTAGGGCTGTCTGCTGAGGCAAGTTTGTATCGCTGCCCTGCAGGTGCGGTTAACCATGTATATCACTTGCGGGATGCCAACATTAGCGCGGCGGTAAAATGGCTGGGTGACGATAACTTTAGTGGCGTGAAACGACGTGAGCAATTTTTGCTGCAGCAATCCTTATCACGTTTAGGCGCCGCGCCAAAACCCATGTGGTTAAGTGGCGACGAAAAAATTTGGATCGAGGAATGGATTGATTGTGATGCTATTCAGCCAGAGCAGGAGCACAGTGCTCGGGAAAATAGTGCTCAGGAGAGTTCTAGTCAGTGTAGCCTTGAACTAGAAAGCGCTCAGCAGCAACACCCTCAGAAGAAAAAAAACGGGCAAAAAATGACTACAGATCCGCAGGAATTGACTCCACAGCAGATGGCGCAGGTTTTAGCAAGGCTTCATGCATTACCTGTCAGCGGTCATCCTTTGAACCTGTATGCACGTTGGCAGCATTATCTTGAAGTGGCCAACATTACTCCGACAAATGCTTTATTCGATAAAGTGTGTGAGCTGAGGCATCATGTTATCTGCAGCGAAAGAGCGTCCTGTGGCGATGTTGATGCCGAAAACAGGAGCAATGATAGTGTTGGCAAGAGCGATATCGTTATTTGCCACAATGATTTATTAAAAGCGCATGTTTTAAAAGCGACAGCCACCCCCCCTCTTCTGATTGATTGGGAATACGCTGCTGCCGGCAACCGTTATTTTGATTTAGCGTCATGTTGTTTAATCAATGAGTTTACCGATGCCGAAAGTGCGCAGTTAGTTAACGCTTACGCCGATGAAATGGGTATTTGCCCACAAAGAGCACTGTCGCAGCATAAGTTGTTCGCTGACATTGTGGAAGTAACCAACGCGTTATGGCGCGCGGCAATGGATGCGGCAGCGAATAATGAGACATTTTGAATGAAATTTCAACGCATTGAGTGTAAATTAAGCATGAGACCAGTGCAGGCAACAAAAAGGCTTTACCTTTTAATTGTCATACGTATAATGCACAGCGCGCTAGGGGTGTAGTTCGAATTGGTAGAACAGCGGTCTCCAAAACCGATGGTTGGGGGTTCGAGTCCCTCCACCCCTGCCACTTTCTCTCCGAGTTTTTTTCAGGCTACACTTTTACAAATTCCAGCAAAGCTCAAGTCTTAATAAACTCCCTTTTTGGTCGTTTTTATTTAGTAGTGCATTCTTGGTGTTTTCGCTTGAGCAGATTTGCAAAATTCGATTTGTCATTCAATATCTCACATCATTGCAGTACACTACGACTACGTTATTACTACGCTACGTCTGCTTGCCGGTATTATTATGCTCATTACGCCTTATCAACACGCAGTTTTGCAAGAGATGGGTATTCCCGTTTGGATATCTAAAGAAGCCTATTTTGCCGCACAAAATAGTAAAGAAGGCAATGCTACTAATGACAGTGCGGCCAATGAAAATATGGCTAATGGCAAGACAGCCGGTAATAAGACGGCTAAATTGCTTTCTAGAGAAAATGCGCTTGCTCCAGTATCTAACAAGCCTATTTCACAGCAAGAAAAGCAGTCGCGACTCGATCAGCTAAGAGTCGATATTGGTGGAGCGCCAGCTTCTAAAGAAAGCCCACCCATTAAAGAAAGCTCGGCCACTAAAGAAAGTTCAGCCACCACTAAGCCACAATCCGCTCAAAGCGATACCAGTTCTCAGTCTCAACCACTGGGTATACCGCTAAGTGCTAGTCAGAAAGTAGCAAGTGCAGCATGGCTTTCTGATCTCACATTAGCCTGCGTGCAGCTAGGTCTCTCCTCGAGCCAGGTAAATGTATTCATTGGAACAACACTCAGTATTCGTGAAGACGCTATAGTTTTACCTGCACCGCCAACGCAACTCAATACGCAACAAAAACGAGACTTATGGCAGGCATTAATATCAACTAGCCAACATAGCGAGTAAGCACGAATGCTAAACTTGACCATTGCTAACTCGCATACGCCATTAGATTCTGTTATCAAGGCTCATCGCATTCACGAGTCTGTGCACGTGGATCCATGGTCTTTTACTACTTTTGAAGACTGTCTCACAACACCTTATTACGGTGTATTCGCTTACTTTAACGAAGAGGTGGTAGGGTTCGCTATTGTGCTTGAAGTGCTGTCAGAAGCTACGTTAATGGATATAGCTGTAGACAAAAAGGCAAGAGGCAAAGGACTTGGTAAAGCACTGCTTACGTTTGTGCTAGAGCAATCAACGCTACACGGTATGGATGAGATGTGGCTTGACGTGAGGGAAAGTAATGAAGTTGCCATTTCCCTTTATAAACAGCAGGGATTTTCCTATATAGATACACGGAAAAATTACTACCCCACAGGAACAGGCAGAGAGAATGCATTAGTCATGAAGTGGTGTAATGCATAGCAGAAGAGTGCTCCACTGCCATATCACCTAATTAAAATAGCATTCAATAGCAAAATTGTTCGATTGTGAAGATAAAAAACAAAGGTTTCGTAGGCACATGTAGCTGTAACTAAAAGTTGACCACGTGGTCATATCGTATCTTCCATTTTTCCGCGTTTCATTCCAATTAGGCTGGTTTTACCTTATAGTCGCGCTCATTACAGGTAAGGTATCTTAATGCGCTGCAACAGTGTCACTGTAGCCAACTGGATCTAATGATCATGCAACACACCTCCACAATAGATAAAACTCAGTCTAAAGGTATTAAAATGCTTTTAGTTGCCGTGCTGTGCCTGGGGTTTAACTGGCCTGGAATGAAAGTAGGGCTAGAGATAGTTTCCCCGCTGTGGATGGTGAGTTTACGCTTTCTACTTAGCTTACCAGTACTAGCGCTTTTTGTAGTGTTAACCAAGAAGCGGTTACCTGTACTCAATCGAAAAGACAGATCCGTCATTCTTGTTGTTGGTTTTTTTCAATTTGTTTTGTCGATGGGTTTAATCACGGTCTGTCTACAGTTCATTCCGGCAGGAACAGCAAGCATCCTCATTTACACCACGCCGCTTTGGATGTTGCTAATTGATACCTTATGGTACAAACAGCGTGCTCCATTGAAGCGACTCATACTTACCGCTGTTTCTACCGTTGGCTGCACAATGATTTTGTTGGCATCTGGTGAGCCGGGCGCACGTCTGCCATTGTTGGGAATGTTAGTCGCCTCTGCGCTTTGGGCTGTAGCAATCCGCAGAGTGTCATTTCACAAGTGGCAGGGCAGCGTTATCGAGGCAGTGTTTTGGCAGTTCGCCATCGCAGGAGTTGCTATGGTGGGTTTAGCATTGGCTTTTGAACCTATTCCAGATTTTGCACTTTACACATGGGAAGACTGGCTTTTATTAACCTACATTGGTCCGGTGGCAACAGGACTGGGATTTGGATTAATGGTGGCGGCAGGGCCAAAGCTTCCTCCTGAAAAAATTGTCCTTATTTCTACGCTGACTCCAATAGTTGGCTATGTAAGCTCGGTGGTTATTTTACAGGAAACCTTATTGCCAATGGTCGTCGCTGGTGCAGTGTTAATGATTGCTGCATTGATAGTGAGCGGGTTGTCACCACACACATTGAAAAAAGTATTTAGGCTACCCTAGGCCTCTGCACTTTTTATGAAGAGTGTGTTGTTGCACACTTCGTCCAAGTAGGAAGGGGCTACTGTACTACCTTTTTTGTGCACGAATTATACAATTTCGACCTTTGTTTTTCGCAGTATAAAGGGCTTTATCTGCCCGTCTAAATGCGTCGACTATAGCATTTGAGCCCGTACATACAGTCCAGCCAATACTGGCACCCACTTTTCTATCCCTTAATTCTGTAAGAGAAAGCCCATTGATACCATCGTGTACGTCGTTAAGCGCTACCGCAATATTCCGGTCGCTGCCTACCAGTTCTTCAAAACTAGCGTCGACAAATAAGTCTACACTTCTTCTGTTAGGTAGATTGGTAAGCGCATCTTTAGATGCTAATTCAGCCAGCATTTTGTTTGACTGCTCGAGTTCTAAGGTTCTCTCTTTTACCAAAGACTCTAAGATAGACGTTTGTTCGCTTTTCATTAGTGCCACCTCCTTTTCTGCATCCCTTTCTTTTTGAAGTCGCTTTATCAAGTAATTCGAGGTTATTACTATCATAAACATGCAGGTGAGTAAGATTCTGGCCATGAGGGTTGCCACAGGATCCCAAGATGAAAGTGTATTATTGAGCGCGATAAGTACTAAAAACATAGAGCTCAAAGTGATAGGTAACATTGTGAATGCAAACCGTTTTGCTATGTCCGATCCTCGCTTATGCTCCACTATAACTATGTCTTGCCTATGGCGTTTATAGTTCTGATACTTTATCGCTAATGTTAGCAATAGTTGACAACTTCCAACCACGTGTTACGGTTAAAAAGGCTGTTTTAAAAGGATAAGCAGTGTCATATAAATCTAAACGTTGAAAAATGGAAAAATGGAAAAATGCTCTAGTGCGACTAGGGTTTGCTACATTAATGCCTCTGACTCTACCTGCACTTGCGGAGAATTATGAGGCAAAAATTTGTTACAACTGTAACGAAACGGAAGCAAAAGCGTTTGCTTTATCTAAAGAGTTTGAGCCCAACCTGACATGTCATGCCGATGACATTTTCAGCCCTTCTTACACGCAACAATGTTACTCACAGCCTAATCAAGTCTTAGTTGCAAACTACGCAACAGGACAAATCTGGGGATTTGACGTCTATCATGACAATCAAGGCAGTCCGGAATATTTAGTTTCACTAAAGGCGGAAAAATTCGCTGTTCAAGATGACGCAAAAAAAGTGATGACAGACATCCTTGCCACTTACAGAAAACTTGACAATACTGTTGCTGCTATAAATCAAGAGTTAACGAATCCCGCGACTGTGTTTGGTGGGCTGGGCACATCGACTACTTTTTGCGAATTCAAGCATGCTAAGCTTTAGCACTTCCTCTGCGCAAAACTGCAGCGATAATGCTTATATTGCCCAAGCAGTAAGAGCCGCATTCCAAGCTTCGGCGATTTCACGTGTTCAGTGCTATGTTCAAAACTACTACGATACGAACTTCCCAGATCCAACGGAAGAATTCGATTACACGCGATTTACTGGGATCTCTTTTTCTGCTGGAGCAGGAAATATAGGTATCGGCGGACGTTGGGAATATGTGACCAGAACGAGAGCGCTTGTCGCAAATTTCTATGGCGATGACCGGATTACCACGATGATGTGGGCGTCAGAAACCAAGTTGTTTACAATATTTCCGTGAATAACGGCTATGTAGACATTGATGTGAACAAGGATGGCTCGGTCATTGACGGGTTAACGCTTAGGTCGCTCGAGTTGGGGGGAGCAGATAATGTTAGTCCATGTTTTCTTGAGCAACTTAACAAGTATTTGCCAGCCAAAGATTCAATAAACTTTGGTCAACTTGCAAAGATAGCTGGATTTAGCCTGCATGCAGGGGTTTTTGCTGATACCCATCAAAAAGATAAGCTCGAGCGATTATGTAGGTTTATAGCAAGGCCTGCGGTGAGTGAAAAACGCTTAAGCCTCACCACAACAGGCAATATCAGATATGAATTAAAAACGCCATATACAAACGAAACCACACATGTATTTTTTTCACCGATTGATTTCATAAGTAAACTGGCAGCCTTGGTGCCACCACCTAGACTCAACCTTACCCGTTTTTACGGGGTATTTGCGCCAAATGCCAATGTACGAGCAGAAGTCACGGCCTCGCAGCGTGGTAAGAATAGCCCTCGGTTGGCCCAGGACTTAAAGTATCCAGATAAGCTGTACCATGCACGCAGTATGAGCTGGGCACAGAGGCTCAAACGTGTATTCAACATCGACATTACCGAGTGTGAGTCTTGTAAAAAGACCAACGTCAAACTTATCGCTTGTATTTCCGACCCTACGGTCATCTACAAAATAATTATGCATTTAGACAAATTAGACTCTCCGATTACCGCCAATACTTGTCGAGCCCCGCCGCTTTTCGAAATCGTACAATCCACAGTGGTTGATGACTACACCATTCAACGAGATTTTGACTTTGGGGCATAAGTGTTACATCAACAGATCGCTTGAACATGCAATATGTTGAGGCAAAAGCCTCTATAAATCTGATTTCAGATGTTAGTACTAAAGACCAGGTAACCTGCTTATCTTAACGACTACTCATTTCGCGCTATTTTCAGAACACTCATTCGATATATGCAAAAGCCCGACTCAAATACAGCTGTCACTATGTATTGCCTATAGCGTTTATAGTTCTTATACTCAAAAATCCTAGACATTCGCCTAGGGCTTTTTTAACAGTTACTACCTAAATTGATCATCTAGAAGCTTTTTAATTAAAATTTCTATTGTTCAAATATTGTTGAACACAATATTTGACAAAAGAATAAACCGCCCAAGGTGGTAGAAAAATAGTCGTTAAAAAGTAATTTATTATTTTACTGGTTCTCTGCTTTTCGTTCCTTAGAACTACGAAAAGTAATAGTGTCGAAATAACAGAAAACATTATAACGCCTTTAACGATGTCTGATGTGTTCAATAGAATCATCAGTTTCTCCTAGTGTGGAAGCTGACATGGATATTCTGGTGTGCAATGAGATATTTTAACGTAACCTCTTCTGTAACTAGAGTCAGTAAACGTTATAGAAACTTGGTTATTTCTCACGGCCCAATCGACTAGTGCTTGAAAGCCTTGGTACTCTGGGGCATGGTATATAGCACCTGAGCTAAACAGAGATTCTTCCAATGGCACTTCATTTCCACTTTTATCATATACTTTGATGATTTGAAACTGGAAAAACTCTCCTGAGCTAACTGAATTATAGCCGACAAGCTTAGCGATAGCTGATGAGCCGTCTTGAAAGTTAAGATCTACAACAACAGCTAATAATTGATTTATAAATCCACCTAAACTCATTACCGATCCCCAATAAAAACCCCACGTATTCCCAGCATCAATCGTAGAGTTGTAATATCGACCAATTCATTCTGAAGCCTAGAGTTTCCAAGTAAATCAAAAGCACTTTCTGCGTAATAGTATGGAACTTCTCTAGAAGTATCGAAAAAGTCCAAAATACCAGTATCTTTGAATGCAGAATCAACCATTAGCCTGTGATCAGGTTTGAGTAAGTGTTTATGAACGGATGTGTTTTTAAAATTAAGAAGCAAAACAATGAGCGAAGATATTAAAATTTATGTTGCAGACCTAGCTGCATACAACAACGGCATACTACACGGTGTTTGGATTGATGCCACGCAAGAGATTGACGATATTCAACAACAAATCAATGCGTCATTACCCAACAGCCCATAAGACGATGCCGAAGAATATGCCATTCATGATTATGAAGGCTTTGCAGGTTATTCAATCTCTGAATATGAAGGTATTGAACGAGCGCACGAAGTTGCATGTTACATTGAAGAAAATGGCGAAATTGCATGCGAATTA
Organism: Alteromonas ulvae; assembly: GCF_048987005.1. Classification (GTDB taxonomy): domain Bacteria; phylum Pseudomonadota; class Gammaproteobacteria; order Enterobacterales; family Alteromonadaceae; genus Alteromonas. The sequence goes on from NZ_CP185261.1 coordinate 1,258,963, forward strand.
TTATCTCATTTTGGCGATAGTATCGACGATGCGCAAAAAGCCATTGAAGACAATTATTGTGGCTGTTATGCCTCACTGGCTGACTATGCTGAAGAGCTGATCGAAGAAACTAAAAAAACTCCTGAGTTTTATATCGATTATGAAAAGATGGGACGTGATATGGAGTTTGGCGGCGATGTCTTCACCATCGAAACGGGCTATTAGGAAGTCCATTTTTTCTGGAACCATTAAACAGGCGAGCTCATGCCTTTTCTTGCTGATAGGGCGGGAGCTTACTTTTTGCAGCGCACTTTTAGGGCTCAGAGGCCTTACAGCCTAAATCGCTCATACTTCGTTTGTCTTGTTCGCGCTGTCGTCAAGCTGAGCCCAAAAAAGTGTCAATAATGCCGGCTATTGGTACTTTCAGTCCCTATAGCATCTTTGTTTTAAACCGAAGCGGTTTATGATTTATGTATTTTACGGCGCTTAACGCCGTGAAACTTAATAGTGGTAAACCATGTTTTATCATGTTAGTTTATACATATTGTTTTTTACGGCGTTTAGCGCCGTAAATAAAGCTAATGGTAAACTAAAAAGGGTTTTGCGCTTGGTTAACAGCACTACTTCACATGATGATGTAGCAAAAGGGGCTTATAAACAGTCACTTAAAGCGCTTCTACCCTATGGCATGCTGGCGACTAAAAAGTGGCTGGCTGAACAAGGCCTGAGCGCCCATGCCATCGATAATGCAGTGAAAACAGAAACCTTGTTATTACTGGCTACTGGCGTATATAGCCAGTATTCCCGCTCACTGAGCTGGGAAGGGGTGGTTGCCTCTATGCAGCGTATGGATATGAATAGCTCGAATACTCTGCCTTCGGTGATCGTTGGCGGGTTGTCAGCATTGTCATTATCGGGACTGTCGCAGTATCTGTCGTTAGGCAGTAAGCCACATATTCATTTATATGCACAAGGCAAGTTGCCATCATGGCTGGGGCGTTTGTCATTGCCCGTTGAATGTGAGGGGCATAGTACCAATACCTTGTGGCCTGAATGGCTGTTACAAGACAAATCGTTTATCAAGCAGCACGAATGGGAGGCAGAACTGCCCCCAGTGTATTTTTCATGCCCTGAAAAAGCGTTGTTGGAACTGCTGGTGGATTTGCCCGATGCTGTAAGCTTTGAACATGCTGATGAGCTAATACAGGGGCTAGTGAATTTATCACCCAGAAAACTCGATACACTTTTAAAAGCCTGTAAAAGTGTGAAGGTAAAACGCTTGTTTTTCTGGCTGGCTAAACGTCAAGCATACCCTTGGTTTGACAAGCTGAATGTCGAGGATTATGACTTAGGCTCAGGTAAGCGTGTGGTAGCCAAAAGCGGTAAATTGGATACGGATTATTTAATCACAGTCCCTTCAAATATGGTGCAGTCACATATGGCGAAGGAAAGCGAAAGCTAGCCCTGATAAAAAATGAGAGATAGAAGCAGTATTTATTACAAGCAAGTGCAGTTATTGATGCAGGTTTTGCCTTTTGTCGCCAAGCAAGAATGCTTTGCGCTAAAAGGTGGTACGGCAATCAATCTCTTTGTCAGAGAGTTTCCGCGCTTGTCGGTTGATATTGATCTGGTTTATCTACCCATGAAAGGCCGAGATGAGGCATTGCAGGAAATATGCGAAGCATTAGATGCCATTAGCGCAGATTTAAAAGCTGCGTTTAAAGATGTAGAGCTAACCGAAGCTTACAGGTCAAAGCGCGATGCGCTCAGACTAATCGTTGGCCGTAATGGTGTGCAGATTAAAGTCGAACTGTCGCCTGTGTTACGTGGCACGGTTTACGATCCGCAAATGATGGAAGTATGCGCCGCTGTAGAAGATGAGTTTGGTTATGCAGAAGTGCCTGTGGTGGACTTGGCTGATCTTTATGCTGGCAAAATATGCGCCGCATTAGATAGGCAGCACCCAAGAGACTTATTCGATGTGAAATGGCTCTTGGAAAATGAAGGCCTGACGGATGAGATACGAAAAGCATTAATTATCTATCTCTCAAGTCACAATCGGCCAATGGCCGAATTGTTAAAGCCACAATTTAAAGATATAGCAGCCATTTATGCAGGTGAATTTGCAAACATGGCCAAAACGGATATACCGCTTGAAGAGCTGGTAGCTGTTCGAGAGCGTTTGGTAGAACTTATTCACCAAGGGCTGACCGACAGTGAAAAAGGTTTTTTATTGTCGTTTAAAAACCGTGAGCCGGATTGGGCTTTACTTGAGCTTGATAATGTGAGTGACCTTCCGGCCATTAAATGGAAACAGATTAATCTGGCCAAAATGCCAGATGACAAACATAAGCTGGCGTTAGAAAAGCTAAAAGAAGTACTGAGTGTTTGATTTATAGTACTTCGTTATTTTGCTAGAATAGCGCTCAAATTTTTCAAGGCTTTGATGGGAGGTTTTGCTGGCTGTAGGCCGTGGCAATCTACTTACGCTCTTTATTGAGTGAAACATCGGGGCTTAGAGTTAACTTTATTTTTTTGTACAAATAGTTGTACAAAATGGGAATTTAGATACATGGCAAACGCCGATTTTCTTAATGAAATCAATAAGCGAAGAACTTTCGCTATCATATCGCACCCTGATGCGGGTAAAACCACTATCACTGAAAAAGTATTGCTGTTCGGTCGTGCCCTGCAAACTGCTGGTACGATTAAAGGAAAAAAGTCGGGCCAACATGCCAAGTCAGATTGGATGGAAATGGAAAAAGAACGTGGCATATCCGTGACGACCTCGGTTATGCAATTTCCTTACAACGATCACCTAGTCAATCTTCTCGATACACCAGGACACGAAGATTTCTCTGAAGATACTTATCGTACACTTACGGCCGTTGACTCCTGTTTAATGGTGATTGACGCCGCGAAAGGGGTAGAAGACAGAACCCGTAAGTTGATGGAAGTTACCAGACTGCGCGACACGCCCATTATTACCTTTATGAACAAGCTGGACCGTGACATTCGCGATCCGTTAGAACTTCTCGATGAAGTTGAAACCGAGCTAGATATTCTTTGTGCTCCTATTACGTGGCCCATTGGCAGCGGAAAGCGATTTAAGGGTATCTATCATCTGTATCGTGATGAAACCGTGTTATACCAAAGTGGTCAAGGTCACACTATTCAGGAAGTGCGCACTATCAAAGGGCTGAATAATCCTGAGCTTGATGATGCAGTAGGTAGTGAGCTGGCAAATACGTTGCGCGATGAACTTGAATTAGTGCGCGGAGCGTCAAACGACTTCGACAAAGAGCTGTTTTTAGAGGGGCAATTAACCCCAGTATTCTTTGGAACTGCACTAGGTAACTTTGGTGTTGACCACATGCTCGATGGCCTAGTTGAGTGGGCGCCTGAGCCTCTAGGCCGCGAAACTGAAGTAGGAAAAGTTGACAGCAAAGACGCCAAGTTCAGCGGCTTTGTATTTAAAATACAAGCCAACATGGATCCAAAGCACCGAGACCGAATTGCATTTTGCCGAATTGTGTCTGGTAAATACGAAAAAGGCATGAAAATGCGCAATAGCCGGTTAGGCAAAGATGTTCGTATTTCTGATGCACTTACGTTTTTAGCCGGCGACCGCTCATTACTCGAAGAGGCCTATGCGGGTGACATTATCGGTTTACACAACCACGGTACTATTCGGATTGGCGATACTTTTACATCCGGTGATGACTACCGATTTAGCGGTATTCCTAATTTCGCTCCTGAGCTATTCAAGCGTATCCGTTTGAAAGATCCGCTCAAGCAAAAGCAATTATTAAAAGGCCTTATACAGCTCTCAGAAGAGGGCGCGGTTCAGGTGTTTCGTCCGCTCGCGAATAACGATCTTATTGTTGGCGCCGTTGGTGTACTTCAGTTTGATGTAGTGGTTGCGCGTCTTAAAGCCGAGTACAACGTTGAAGCGTTGTATGAGCACATCAATGTAAGCACGGCGCGCTGGGTTTACTCTGATAATGAGAAAAAACTCGACGAGTTTCGTCGAAAAGGCGAGCAAAACCTTGCGCTAGATGGCGGCGATAACCTCACTTACATTGCACCGACTATGGTGAACCTTCAGTTAGCGCAAGAGCGTTACCCAGACATTCAGTTTACGAACACGCGCGAAAATTAAGAACACACTATGAATATACATGCTCTATTAGTTAAACGATTCAGTGAAGCACTTCAAAAAATGGGCGTTGAAAACGCGCCTATTCCCGTTTCTCGCAGTGCTCGTCCAGAATTTGGTGAGTATCAGTTTAACGGCGCGATGGCGCTGGCTAAGCAATTGCGCCAAAAGCCTCGCGACATTGCAGATAAAATTGTCGACATTGTTGAACTTGACGACGTATCTTCAAAATTAGAAGTCGCCGGCCCAGGCTTCATCAACATTCACTTGAGTGACGAATGGCTTGCTAGCCAATGTGAAATTTCACTTGCTGACCCTCGCGTAGGCATCGCTAAGTCGGATGAACAAAATATCGTCGTTGACTACTCTTCACCAAACTTAGCCAAAGAAATGCATGTGGGGCACTTGCGAACCACTATTATTGGTGACGCAGTAGTGAAGGTGCTTGAGTTTTTAGGGCATAAGGTCATTCGCCAAAACCACATGGGCGACTGGGGTACACAGTTTGGCATGTTGCTGGCTCATTTGTCTGACAAGCTCCAAGAAGAAGTGGCTGAAACCGCGCTGTCTGACCTAGAAGACTTTTATCGCGAAGCTAAAGTTCGTTTTGATAACGAAGAGGGGTTTGCTGACCGCGCTAGAGAATACGTTGTGAAGCTTCAAGGCGGAGACGAGCAGTGTTTGGCACTGTGGGAGAAATTTATCGATGTATCGATTACCCATTCGGAAGAAGTGTATAAAAAACTCAATGTAAGTTTAACCCGCGACGATATTATGGGCGAGTCTGCGTACAATGATGATTTGGCCAATGTTATCGCCGAACTTAAAGCCAAAGGTATTGCCGTTGAAGACCAGGGCGCACAGGTCGTTTTTATTCCTGAACTTGCCGATAAAGAGGGTAACCCTGCGGTTTATATCGTTCAGAAATCTGGCGGTGGATACCTTTATGCTACTACCGACCTTGCAGCCATGCGCTATCGCAGCGGCACGCTTAATGCCGACCGCACGCTGATACTTACCGATGCTCGTCAAGCTCTGCACTTTAAACAAACAGAAATTGTAGGTCGCAAAGCGGGCTTTATGCTTGAAACCCAAACTTATGAGCACTGCCCGTTTGGCATGATGTTAGGTAGCGATGGCAAGCCCTTCAAAACGCGTACGGGTGGAACGGTTAAGTTGGTCGAGTTGCTAGACGAAGCGATTGAGCGCGCAGGTAAACTCATTGCTGAACGTGACAACGATTTAAGCGAAGACGAACTGAATGAAGTTGCCTACAAAGTAGGTATTGGTGCGGTGAAATATGCCGACCTATCTAAGAACCGTACCACTGACTATATGTTTAATTGGGACTCGATGCTGAGTTTTGAAGGCAATACAGCGCCTTATCTGCAGTATGCTTACACTCGAGTGAAAAGTTTATTTAGAAAGGCTGGGGTGGACATGGCGTCTATGCCGGTTGATATCTCATTGGTTGAGAAACAAGAGCATGCGCTAGCGGTACTTCTTTTACAATTTGAAGAAGTTATCAGCATGGTGTCTCGCGAGGCAACGCCGCATATTCTTTGCACTTATTTGTACGATGTGGCATCGGCCTTTATGACGTTTTATGAGGCGTGCCCAATGCTGAAAGACGGCATTGAGCCAACAACGCGCGACAGCCGGTTGGCATTGTCAGCTTTAGTTGCCAATACGTTGGAAAAAGGTTTGACCCTTCTCGGTATCGAAACACTAGAAAAAATGTAATCTACGTCATACATTATACAGAATAAAGCAGAGTATAAGACAAAGGCTGGCAGTAATGTCAGCCTTTTCTTCTTTGCAAACTAGGTCAATACGGCTTAGTCTTTGTGGCTTAAAGCGCATATCGGTAACCGCTTTTAGCGATAAAATGCCATAAAAATAAAAGCTGATAATGTAAACAGTTTAAAATGACAGAATAACAAAAGGAAAGCCAATGACAAAAATACTCGCATTCGCTGGTAGTACTCGAGACGGTTCGTTTAATAATGCTATCGTTAAAGTAGCCGCTGAAGGGGCAAAAGAAGCAGGGGCAGATGTAACCGTTATTAATCTAGCTGATTATCAAATGCCAATATTCAATGAAGACGAGGAGGCGGAATTTGGTATTCCAGAAAAAGCATTGGCGTTTAAAGCGCTGTTAATGGAGCACGATGGTTTTCTCATTGCGTCGCCTGAATATAACTCCAGCTATCCTGCGTTGCTGAAAAACGCTATCGACTGGGCTTCTAGAATGAGTGAAGGTGAAAAGCCGCTTCAAGCATTCAAAGGAAAGGTTGCTGGTATTATGGCTGCATCTGCTGGTGGGTTAGGCGGCTTAAGAGTGCTGGTAGTGCTTAGAATGCTGTTAGAAAACATCGGCGTTATTGTGAGCCCAAATCAAAAGGCCATAGCGAAAGTCAATACACTGCTTGATGATTCTGGCAACGTAAGCGATGAAAAAACAATTAAGCAACTTAAAAACCTAGGCAAAGAAACGGCAGCTCTTGCGCGTAAGCTTGCTGAAAAATAGCGTGGCTGACAAGTAAATCGTCAAACATATCAGTTAACGAGAAAGCCGGAAAAGCTCAGTCCACATGACGAGTTGCTTTATGATAAAAGCGCGGCTCTAGGGCTGCGCTTTTATAGATTGATTAGCGAAAAAGCCCAGTGAGCTTTAGTCGCAGAGTTGTTCACCTACACGTTTATTGTTGTGGACGGCGCTTGAGTTGGCGTCAAGGTTCAATGCACAAAAGGGTTGAGAAAATGGCTCACTCAATGCCTCTCGACGTTTCTAGATAACTCGCGAAACTGCCAAGCCAGTGGCTTCCCATATAGTGCATATCCTCTAGCACGGCGTTTAATCCTGCATCGCGATGTGCTTTCATCACCTTTTGCAAGGCGCTTATTCGCGGATCATTGGTATCTAAGGCATGTATAATGCCTTCAATCATCCAAGCTCTGCTAATGTTTAGACCGTCTAAATGTGCTAATTTTCCATCGGTCTTATCTGTAACTGTAGCGGGTTCAAGCCAGTTAATGCTAGTACTGGTGAGCGTTGGGAAGAAGTCAGTGAGCCATTTACCGTATTCTTTCTCAGATAAAACCCGGCGCATTAAGTCTGCCTCTGCTAAACAAGGCGAAAGAAAGTCCTGCCCTGATGGCTCATAGTGTATTGGGCACTGGGTATCATCTTCGTAGTAATCTTTTATTCTCGACATCAGTAAGACTTCAAAAGATTCATTATTTGCAATACGGCTCCAATCAAGCATTAAGCCAAACGCGAAAGCCGTTTGACTGTGCTCTCCTGTGCGTATGGGGTAAGCGAGTTTGGGTAGCCAACTTTCTATACGTTCAACAATAATATCTTCCAGCGGCTTTAGGCGCGACATCCAAATGGCAGCTTCAGGCAATGACGATTGGCGCAGCTCTCCGGTTAGCTGTAAAAACCATGCTAAGCCGTAGGGGCGCTCGAACGCCTTGTTATTCGGCCGTTGTATTGTTGCTATTTCACCCTCTATATTTCGCTGGCTAAAACTTTTATTTAAACTGGCAATAATGGTATCGATTGCAATATCATCGCCACCGGTATTAAGTAATCGAACCAATAACCAATGACCGTGTACGGAAGAATGCCAATCGAGACAGCCATAAAATGCAGGATAAAGGGCTTTTGGCGTCTTAGCATCGGCATCGCTGCTCATGGTGTGTTTGATAATATTTGGGTATTCTTGGTGAATACATTGAAGTGCGAGGTCTGAAAATACCTTTTTATAGCCGCTATTATGTTTGATGGCACTTTTGCCATGGGCATTTGCTGCGCTTACATCACTATTTTTGTTTGCATTAACTTGTGAATAAGTCGTTGAGTAGGGGATAGTATGTCCAGCAGTATCACTGGAAGCATTGACACTGAAAAAAAATGAGATACCGGTTAGAAAGCAGAGAGAGACGTGACCGACTTTTCGCATAGCGTTTCCTTTTAAGTAAGTATAGTAATTACGAAGAAGAGACTAACTTACTTCTAGGGCGTTTAATATCTCTTCATAATCACGAGTACAGCCTATTTCTCTATCAAGCCACTCGCGGTTGTAATAAGTATCAAGATAGCGCTCTCCGCTGTCACACATTAGCGTAACAATAGAGCCCTTTTCACCGTTTGCCATCATAGATTGGGCTACAGCTAATGCCCCCCACAAATTCGTTCCTGTTGATGGGCCTGCTTTTATTCCCATAGTATCATTTAACCAGTGCATGGTGGCAACGCTCGCTGCATCAGGCACTTGTATCATATCGTCAATAACATTAGGCTGAAATGACGCTTCAACTTTGGGTCTACCAATACCTTCGATTCTGCTGCCTCTAGTGGCAATTAATGATGAGTCTCGCTGTTTGTAACTGTTATAAAAAACCGAGAATTCAGGGTCTACCACCACTAATTTAGATGCCATGCCTTTAAAGCGAATGTATCGCCCGATGGTGGCAGAGGTACCACCTGTGCCCGCACTCATCACGATAGTATGAGGCAGTGGGTGCGGCTCGGCTTCCATTTGATTAAAAATACTTTCAGCTATGTTGTTATTACCTCGCCAATCTGTGGCGCGTTCAGCAAACATGAACTGGTCCATAAAGTAACCGTTATTCTTTTCAGCAACACGAATAGCCTCATCGTGCATTTGTGTCGGGCAGTCGACAAAATGACAGCGACCGCCAAATTGCTCGATGAGCGCAATTTTTCTCTGCGCGGTAGAGCGAGGCATAACGGCAATGAATGGGACACCAATCATGCGAGCAAAATAGGCTTCAGATACGGCAGTACTTCCCGAGGATGCTTCCACGACGGTAGTGTAATGGTTGATTTTACCATTACACAATGCATACAAAAACAGTGAGCGGGCAAGTCTGTGCTTCAGACTGCCGGTTGGGTGAGTGCTTTCATCCTTGAGATATATATCTATGCCATCAAGTTTGAGTGCATCGAGCTTAATAAGATGCGTGTCGGCAGAACGGTGATAATCTGCATTTATTTTTTTTACTGCTTGAGTAACCCAACTTGACATAACGACAGCCTTATAAATGTGGATACAAAAAATAATTAAAATGTAAAGCTAAGGTTAGCAGTGGCCAATGAGTATTTTTGTTCTTATTGTTCTAATAATTATACTTGCTGTGCAGCTAAATTCTTTTTTATACACTTTTTATGCGGTTAATTACTTTTTACTGTTTTTATTTATTGGGAGCCGTAAAAAATTTGATATTGTAGCTAAAATAGAAAGTACAAAACGCATATTTTTCAAGGGACGATTAGTGATACCGAATACGTATTGTAAATTACTGCCATTATTAGTGCAGCTCTTAATCGTATCGCCACTGTGCTTTTCACAGACCACATTAAAAGTAGCCACTTTCAATGTGAGTATGGAGTCTGGCAACTACGAAGCACTGGTTTCCAATGCAAAAAAGATAGGCACCCAATTTACGAATTCAGCGCAAGAGCCCCTCACTGGTACAAAGGTGCTGCAGCATGTTTTGAGTACAGGGGAAAACCCCCAAGTTCGAAATATTGCTGAAATTATTCAACGCATGAATCCGGATGTACTGCTTCTAAATGAGTTCGATTATATTGAAGATAAAGCCAAAGGCGTTGATGCGTTTATCGCAAACTACCTGAATGTTTCTCAACATGGACAGCCCGCAGTCGATTATCCTTATAGCTATATAGCGCCGGTGAACACAGGCATAGCAACTCCCTTTGATCTTGATAACAACGGCAAGGCTGAACAGATTGGCGCCGACGCCCAAGGTTTTGGGCTATATCCAGGGCATTACGGCATGGCAATTTTGTCGAAGTATCCAATAGATGTAGAGAGAATACGCACATTTCAACGTTTTAAATGGCATCATATGCCGCATCCGCAAAAACCGTTCATGCAAGATGGTTTAGAAGAAACGCCTAATGCAAGGCCTTGGTACAACGAAAAAGAATGGGCGGCGTTACGTTTAAGCTCAAAATCTCATTGGGATGTTCCCGTGTTGGTAAATGGCGAGACGATCCATATTTTAGCAATGCATCCAACACCTCCAACCTTCGATGGCGCAGAAGATAGAAACGGTAAACGCAATCATGATGAAATTCGATTTATGGCTGATTATCTCTCCCCAGACAAGGGGGCGTATATTTACGATGACAACAATGATAAGCAAAGTTTATATGCGGATGCGAATTTTGTGGTAATGGGCGATTTCAATGCGGCAGATAAAGGTGATAAATATCGAGCAGGTGTCATTGAGCAACTAATAGAAAATCCCCTTGTGGCAAGTGATACCGTACCCAAAAGCCTAGGGGGAGCTGAATCTTTTGACAGCGAATATAGCGACCGGTTTACTGCGAGTTGGGGGGCTAGGGTCGACTATGTATTGCCGTCAAAAGGGCTTAATGTGTTAAGTTCGGGCGTATTCTGGCCGTCAAGAAAAAGTGAGCTATACAGGCTTGTAGAGAATAGAAACGCTAGCTCAGATCATCGTTTAGTGTGGGTATCGATTTCATTACCCTAGTGAGCAAGAGTAACTATTACTGAGATAAAGCTAGCCAGTATTTCTAGGTTGCGTTATTTTAAACATGTTAATTATTACGTTGACGCTGTTAAAAGAGAATCCCTTGAAGTATCTTTCTTTCTCATTGTTTTTGCTTGTAACCATTCTTGTTTCCTTGCTAATTAATAGTGTTGCGAGGGCATCAGATAATGTTCCTCTTTATCGATATTCTACACAAACTTGGAATACCCAAAATGGATTGCCCCACAATAGCATAAATGCATTAGCTCAAACCTCAGATGGCTATATCTGGGCTGGAACGTGGGAGGGTTTAGCTCGATATAATGGTGCTAAATTCGATATTTTCACTCGGGGTAAAGATACCGGTTTACCTGACTCTGGCATTCGCAGCCTTTTTACTCATGCACAGAACAATGACATGTTGGTCGCGGGAGGCAGAGGGGGATTTACGGTTTTCAAAGATCGTCGCTGGAGTGTCCAGAAGCCAGCGAACTCCATGATTAATCATGCATTTAGAAGTAGCGACGATTCGATTTGGTTGGCTCTTGAAGATGCCGGTCTTGAAGTCAGGTTTTCTGACGGAAGTGAATCTCGATACTTAAGTCATACGAGTGCTTACCGCGTAATCGAGGATAAGGAAAAGCGCATTTGGATAGCCACGAATATAGGTTTATATCAATACAAAAAAGGTAAAGTTGAATTAGTTTCACCAAAAAATAAAGCACTCACAGGACCAACTTTTACGCTAGCACTTGATCAAAATGGTCAAGTATTGGTGGGCACAGAACAAGGGGTTTGGCGTTATAACAAAGAGGGATTCTCAGTTTTACACAGCGAGTTAGTTAATGAATCTATCAGTAGTATTCTGCTTGATAGTCAAAACAATATTTGGATCGGTACTATCAATCACGGTGTCTTTCGACTAAGCCAATTAGGGCTCGAGAAACTTGATGCGAAAGTTGGACTGCCAAATAACCGCATCTTTTCATTGCTTGAGGACATGGAAGGAACAATCTGGGTGGGAACCAACGGCGGTCTTTTCAGTTTACGTCGTGCTCCATTTACCACCTTCACAAAAGACCAAGGCTTAAGTGGCGACTATATCAGAGCAGTGCTAGGAATTGACGATGATTCCGTTTTAGTCGGCAGCAGCAGCGGGCTCGATGTATTTAAAAATGAACAATTCTTACCCGTCATCTCACCGTTAGCTCGTCCCATATCCGTGCTAAGTTTAGCTAAACGCGATAGTGAATCTGTATTAGTAGGAACCTACACCGACGGTGTTTTACTTTACACAAATGGTGAGTTAGTTCCATTTTTAGACCGCTCAAAAGGTCTGCCAAGTAACGAAGTGCGCGCTGTTTTAAAGGCGAGTGACGGACGTATCTGGTTTGGCACGGCGCAGGGACTGACATGCCTGTTGCTCGACGGAAGTCTGCTTCATTACGATGAAAATAATGGTATACCTGCAAATTTTATAATGGGGCTTACCGAAGATAGGTTTGGTCGTGTATGGATCGCTACAGGAATGGGCGTTGCGTATATTGAAAACAGCGTCGTGCATAACCTTACTTTGCCTGACACATCTGATGCACAGTATGCATTTAGTTTTCATGCTGATACTGATGGTATTTGGATGGCGACAGACCGAGGAATCGCATTTTTTAACTTTACTTCCCAAGAAGTGAAGTTCATAGGAAAATCGCAAGGTTTGCCAGTGGATAAAGTGTTTGCCATTGACTTTGATCGACAAGGAAATGCTTGGATAACGTCAAATCAAGGCGTGTTTTTGACGTCTCGCGAAGATTTGGTAGCGAGTAGGAGTCGCTCACAAACTCAGTTGCGGCTTGAACATTTTAAAGAAGAAGATGGCCTCAGAAGCCGGCAAATTAATGGCGGATCACAGCCGTCCATTTTCATAAGCAAAAGCGGTAATGTGTGGCTAGCATCGGCCACGGGCCTTGCAAATATCAAATCACAAAGCCTAGCGCGCATAAAGAGCTTCTCAATTCCAGTAATCATCGAAGAAGTACAGCTCGATGGAAAGGTTGTTTCATCATTTGAGGCGGACACTCCGATTATAGTCCCCCCTAACACGCAACGTATCACTTTTAAATATGCAGGTTTAGGATATGCCATGCCCTCTCGAATTGAGTATCAAACTATATTGGAGGGATACAATGATAGTTGGTCAGATCGCGGACAGTTAAGACTTGCTGAATATACTAATTTGGCACCAAACCACTACTTTTTTAAAGTAAGGGCTCGCTACCCGAACGGTGATTGGCAAGAGGTAGATGCGCCCGTTATATTAAATGTGAAACCGAGTTTTACACAAACTTATATATTTAAAATTGTATTTCTTTTGACTCTATGTGGGCTAACATGGTTAGCATTTAGACTACGCTTTCATCATTTAAAAAGAACTGAAGCAATACTGAGAAAGCGTGTGTCGGAGCAAACCGAGTCGCTTGAATTGCAGACGCGACAATTCGAATACCAAGCTACTCATGATGAATTAACTGGCATTGCTAATAGAAGAGCCTTCGACACGCACGTGCTCTACTTATTCACGTCGGCAAAATCAAACAGTCAATCGCTTTGCTTAGCCATTATCGATATCGACCATTTTAAACAGGTAAACGACAGCTATTCTCATATGGTAGGAGATCAGGTGATAAAAGAAGTGGCATCTTTGATTGCACATTCAATCCCTCATGACGCCCTATGCGCTAGATGGGGCGGAGAAGAATTTACTGTGTTACTGCCGCATCATGGCACAGACCAAGCGCTTAAACAGCTAGATTTGATTAGAAGAAAGGTAAAAGAACACAATTTCGGTTGTATTGCTGCTAATTTAACTATTACTGTGAGTGCAGGATTAGCCAACATAAATATCGCAAGCGACTATGATCGGCTTCTTAATCATGCAGATCAGGCACTTTATCACGCGAAACAACAGGGAAGAGATCAGGTTGCCGTTTACACGCATTCGTATTCTTAGCATGTCTTACCACATAGTCGGTTTTTCGGTTGTGCTGCTATTAACGCTTACCGCTTGTGGGGCCAAACCACCGCCTGTAATGCTCTTAGAAGACATAGAAAAGAGAGAGTATATTGTTGACCAAACCTTACCTATCGTTCAAAGGGCATATACAATTCCACATAAAGAGGTATGTGAAAGGGAAGGTGGAAAATGGAAAAAGCTGGGTGCGCAGCAGCGAGAATCTTGTGTTTTGCCCGCAAGCGATGCTGGGAAGACGTGCACGGACAGCATTCAATGTGAGGTTGCGTGTGTGGCTCAACACAGTGATATCGAGTCTGGAACACGTGCAGAAGGCGTTTGTTTACATTCTACCAATTTATTCGGGTGCCATATGTACTTGTCTAATGGTATTACCGAGCCCACATTCTGCGTAGATTGAGTCGATTGTGTGGGTAAATTTAAAAAGCTTTGTGCTATCTATACCGCTTTATAACTTTTCGTTCTGGTGAAAAAACCTCAATCTCATACATTGATGATTTGACCTTTGCTCCTGAGTTATCTATACGCTAAAAAGCTTACAATAACAATCAGATAGTTAAGAAAACGGTAGATGATATTCATAGTTTGGGTGAAAGTATCGGTGAAACCGCTATCAAAATTTCGGAATTGAAAGAAAAAAGTGAACTCATTAATTCGGTACTTACGGTGATAAAGGGCATAGCGGAGCAAACAAATTTATTGGCTCTTAATGCTGCCATTGAGGCCGCAAGAGCCGGAGAATAAGGTCGCGGATTTGCTGTAGTCGCTGACGAAGTGCGTGCCCTTGCGCAGCGAACTCAAGACTCTACAAAAGAAATTGAAGTTATCATAAACGATTTACAAATATCGTCTGAAAGCGCTAGTACATTAATGTCAACCACTAAGAGTAGGCTGAGTGACACTATTAATGAGTCATCTCACGCTATAGCAGCTCTAGAAGACATTATCAGAAACATTCAAATCATCAATGATATGAATTCAGGCGTGGCGACGGCCACCGAAGAACAAAGTGTGGTGACAACTAACGTTAATGCAAAAGTATCGTCAATTAATGAATTGACCAATGATGTAGCGAAAAATGCAAAGTCATCTAAGGTGCTTACCGAGCAATTAAGTGCGTTGAGTCAGCGCATTAAGCAAGACTTGAACAGCTTTCAAGTGTAAGTTGCCTAATATTAGGTAAAAACTGGAATTTATATCTTGCTAAACAATATCGTACACTTTGCAAAAAATATTATCATCTCGTTATTGGCTATCTTTTTATGTTTTGGCGTATTGGATTTTTTGTGGCTCGGGATCGTTGCTGATAATTGGTATCAAACCGAAATGGCACCTTTGCTACGCTCGCAATTTATTACGTGGCCGTGGTTGGTATTTTATTTAATGTATGGTTTTGTCGTATTTGTGTTGGCAGTAGTAGCAAACCGCGACAAGTCACTTTTGTATGCAGGAATTGACGGTGCCTTACTTGGGCTTGCCAGCTATGGCGCTTACAACTTAACTGCTTACAGTATCATTGAAGGATTTACCCTATTCATCATGCTTGTAGATTGGATATGGGGCACCTTGCTCACTGCCACCAGTGCCATAGCGGGTTGGATAGGATTTCAATCATTCAGAGTGAAAAGCTTAGCATCCTCGCAATGATCAAAACGCTTGGTCGTGTGATGTGATACTTGCCAAAATCCACGTTTAAATTCGATATAAGAAACTGAAATTAATAACTTTTTTAAATTTTTGGCATTCTTCTGTTGTTGTTCTAAGCGCGACTGCTGTGAAAATAGTTTAATTTAGTTAATTTAAATTGAACTTTTTGTGAATCGTCTAAAATAGTGTATTGACCCTTCATTTTAGAAGTGTATATTAACCATTGTGGTGAAACGCCATTATCTTATAAAAAAAATATGTAAGAAAATTACATGCTATTCAATGTCAAGGGAGACATTTCATGTTTAAGACTTCAAAGCTAGCACAAGCTATTAAACTTGCTAGTGTTGTTGGTGCTGCGTCAATCGCGCTATCCACTTCAGCATTAGCACAAGACGCTCAAACGCCAGACGGTGAAGAAGCAACCGTAGAAAAAATTCAGGTTACTGGTTCTCGGATTCGTAGCGCTAATGCAGTGTCTACCAGCCCTATCCAGACTGTTGGTGAAGTTCAAATTGAACAGCTGCAGCAGCCCGAGCTTGAAAGAATTCTACGCTTATTGCCTGGCGTTATCCCAGGCGATAACAGTAGTGTAAACAATGGTACCGGCGGCGCCGCTACCGTTAACTTACGCGGTCTAGGTGCAAACCGAAACCTAGTGCTAATGAACGGAAAACGCCTTGTTCCTTTCAATACGGCTGGTACTGTTGATACATCAATAATCCCTACAGCGCTTATCAAAAATGTTGATATCGTGACTGGTGGTGCTTCAGCGGTTTATGGTTCTGACGCCATATCTGGTGCTATCAACGTAATACTAAAAGACGACTTCGAGGGCGTTGAGTTAGAAATGCAACACTCTCGAACTGACAGTGCTGACGCGATGACAAAGAACATCGCATTAACATTGGGTGGAAATTTCGATGATGACCGTGGTAATGCGGTTGTTTCTGTGAGCTGGTTAGACCGTGATCCACTATTACTCGGCCAAAGAGACCTCGGTAACTACGGCATCAACACATCAAGCGGTGCTAACTTCCAGCAGTTTTTAGACGGGACTCCTCCTGTACCACCGCCAGCAGGCTGTGGTGACCAAACGCCTAACGTTGTTGCACCAGGCGGTGGCTCTGGTACAACCATGCCTACTCGTATGCAAATCCCAGGTGTGCCTGCTGCTAATGGCCAATTCCGTGATGATGGTACTTGGATAGCGGGGCCAACGTGTAGTGCGTTTAACTTTAACCCGTTCAACTATTACCAAACGCCCGCTAAGCGCTGGACTGCAACGGCCATGGGGCACTATGACATTACCGACGATCACACGGTGTATTCAACGGTGTCGTTCACAAATACTGGCGTAAGACAGCAGGTAGCGCCATCGGGCATATTTGGTAACGTATTTGATATGCCATTAGCGAACCCATTCCTTAGCGACCAGGCTCGTAACGCGTTTATCGGCGTGGCTAACGACAATATCGCAAGCCCATCGCTGCAGTCAGCATGGACTGACGTGAACGGTAATGGCGTTGTTGATGCTGACGACCGCATGCGCACAACGTTCTTCCGTAGAACTTTAGAGCTTGGTCCTCGTTCTACAGAATTTAACACCGACCAGTTCCAAATCGTACTTGGTGCTGAAGGTATGCTTTCTGACGAGTGGGCGTACGACGTATCGTTCCAACACGGCGAAACAAACAGAACTAACGTGTTTGGCGGGTATACAAACGTTGCAAACATCGCAAATGCCGTTAACGCTGTCGAAACTGACCGTTGTTTAACTGGCGGTGCTGGGTGCGTACCTATTAACCTGTTTGGTGGTTTTGGCACCATTACGCCTGAAATGGCTGCTTACGCGTCTGCAACTGCGCTTTCTCGCACTGAATATCAGCAACGCGTATTAATGGCCAACATTGACGGGCCAGTAGACTCTGTCGTGTCTCCATTTGCTGATAATCCGCTGTTATTAAGCCTTGGTTACGAGTATCGCGAAGATTTATCTAACTTTACACCTGATGAATGTTTGAAACTTGCACCAGCTAGCTGTCTTGGTGGCGCTGGCGGTAACTCATTACCTGTAGGTGGTAGTTTCAAGGTTAATGAATTGTTTATGGAAGGTCGTTTGCCTCTTATAGAGAATGCGACGTTAGCAGAGGTTCTAGAGCTAGAGTTCGGCTACCGCCATTCTAACTTTGATACCGTTGGTGATGTTGGCGCTTGGAAATTAGGTCTTGCTTGGCGTCCAAGCAGTGAACTTCTTGTAAGGGTGATGAATCAGTCTGCAACACGTGCTCCTAACGTTGGAGAGCTATTTGCTCCATTTACCAGTTCATTGGATAACGCCGAGTCAGACCCTTGTTCTGCGTCAAATGCAGCGGCCCTAGCAGGCGATGCTAATCTTCGTCAGCTTTGTATTGGCACAGGTATGACGCCTGACCAAGTTGGTCAAGTAGAAGATATCATTGCGGGTCAAATCAACACCTTCTCTGGTTCAAACCCTAACCAGCTGCCAGATGAAGAAACGGCAAAAACTTTCACTGCTGGTTTTGTTTATACGCCAGAAGTGAGCTGGGCAACATCGGCATTATTGTCTGTTGACTATTACGATATTGATGTAGACGGATACATTGGTACAAACAGCCCTCAGGAAATCTTGGACGGCTGCTATACCCTAGGCAACTTAGACCAGTGTGCTCAAATTACCCGTGTAGGTGGTGGTTTACTATTAAATGGTTCTGGTATCTCTACGTTTACCACAAACCTGTCTTACCTTCGTACTCGTGGTCTTGAAGCTAGCTATGACTTCAACTTCGATATTGGTGAGTTTGGTAACTTGAACTTAAACGGTAACTTAAACCATTACCTAGAAGCAGAACGTTTAAGCGCACCAACATCAGCAGTTATCGACTGTAAAGGCTTCTTTGGACCTCAGTGTAATCCACAGCACCAAACTCGTGCGGTTAACCGCGCAACGTGGAGCTATGACGATTACTCTGTGTCGTTGTTATGGCGCTACCTAAGCGAAATAGATCGCGAACCAGGTGTGGTAGCAAATACGTTTGAAGGGTTCAGAAGCATTGACGCCTATAGCTACTTTGATTTATTCGCTAACTATCAGTTCAACGAATATACTAAAGTGAGCTTCGGTATCGATAACATGTTCGATAAAGCGCCACCTGTTGTGGGCGGTGAAGCTGCATCTACGTCGTTTAACAGTGGTAACACACTACCTGCGCACTATGATGTACTTGGCCGTACCTATCGCTTTACTGTAGCACTTAGCTTCTAAAAAAGTGGTGTAGTACAGATGACTTTTTAAAAGTAAGTCTCTGTGCAGTATAAAATTAAAAGCCGGTATCGTTAGTTCGATACCGGCTTTTTTCATTTTTGGCTCTACGTAGGGTACCATCAGCTTGGTAAACTACATGGTGCGTCTTTAATTCACTATTTGCGTTTAAAATTACTATAAGGGCTTATATGACAGCTCAATCGATACAACAAAATCCTAAATACCAAAATGCTATTTATGCTATACAGCATGGCAATTTTGAGAGTGCGAAGCAGCATCTAATTGCTTTGATAGAAAGCACAGGCCCGGAAATTTCTGTCTTACAGGCGTTAGCATTTACTTATTCTCGCCTAAAAGAAACTTCTAAATGTATTGAAGTTCTCGACAACGCTTTATTGCTAGAGCCTAACAACTTAACGGTTTTGGTAATGAAAGGGGACTTGTATTGGGATCAAGGCGATAAACGCTTAGCTAATCGTTGCTATACAATGGCCTTGGGAATAGCAAAAATGGTATCTGATTTGCCAAGCGATCTTGTTGATGTGACCAACCGGATTGCTAAGCGATCAGAGAAGATTACAGCAGACTTAGAAAAACATATACACAGCCAATTAAAGCTAGAAGACTTTTCTGAGGATGAGGTAAAGCGCTTTCGTCAATCACTAGAGCTAATGAATGGAAGCAAGCAAATATATCCACAAAAGCCTCGAGCATATTATTTCCCAGAATTGCCAGTAAAACAGTTTTATGAACGAAAAGAATTCAATTGGGCTAGTCGTGTAGAGGAAGCTACCGACGATATATGTGTTGAGCTTAATGCGTTGATAAAAAATAATGCTCCTTTTGAGCCATATATAAAAAGCACTGAGCAAGGACCAACAGCTAAGGTAAACCCTTTACTCGACAAATCAGACTGGAGCGCTTTTTTTCTAATAAAGGATGGAGAGATAGTCGAAAACAATGCTGCTAAGTGCCCTGTTACCATGGACGTTATCAAAAATATCCCATTGCCAGAGGTAAAGGGCAGAGGGCCCATGGTACTTTTCTCTATGCTCAAATCGCACACAAAGATAGCGCCCCATCACGGGTTTCTCAATACCCGCTTAATTTGTCATTTGCCATTGGTGGTTCCAAACAACTGCGGTTTAAGGGTGGGCAATGAGATCCGGAACTGGAAAAGAGGCGAGTTGGTCGTTTTTGATGATTCTATTGAACATGAAGCCTGGAACGACAGTGACCAAGATCGCGTTGTACTCATTTTTGATATCTGGCGGCCTGAGCTTTCTCAGCAAGAGAGAGAATGGGTATCGACATTGTTAGAAACCATTGATACTTATGGCAACTAGCTCGATCTTGCTATCATCCCATTCCCCTGATTACGTTTATGCACCTTAAGCACAGCTGTGCATAATCACATAGCTGTGTTGAGGTTGCATGAAAATATTGTTTCATGCAAGTTCCATTGTTATGGAAATGAGTAGCGCAATATACGCTTAAGTACACTGATGTACTGTTTGAAAAATCCGCCCGTGTTGTAATGCATGCCGTGCTCTTTGAAAATGGCTTGTACCCTAGGGGCCATTTCTTTGTAGCGGCGAGCAGGAATATCTGGAAACAAATGATGCTCTATCTGAAAGCTCAAGTGGCCGGTAAGTACGTGAAATAGCATACCGCCTTTGATGTTGGATGAACCAAGTCCTTGTCGGTAATACCATTGCCCCTGGGTTTCATTAACGCAGTCTTCAACACTAAAGGTTTTCACATCACCGGTGAAGTGTCCGCAGAAGATGATGGTAGACGTCCATAAATTTCTCAGTAAGTTAGCCACCAAGTTACCAACAAACACATAAAGAAAGAATGGACCGGCTAGCAGAGGGAATAACACGTAGTCTTTGACTAATTGACGCGCACCTTTGCTAAAAAAACGCCGCTTCAATTCAGCATGCGACAATTGATTTTTGCGGTTGTCTTTCTTGTTACCAAAGAATACACGCTCTGCTGCCATTTCATGATACGCCACGCCCCATTGGAACATAACGCTAAGTAATATATAAGTTGCAAATTGCCATAGGTTTTTTACACGCCATCGAAAGTCATTCGACAAACGCAGCAAGCCATAACCAAAGTCTCTGTCTTTGCCGATAATATTAGTATAGGTGTGATGTTCGTAGTTATGCACACGATTCCAGCTTGAGCCATCACAGGCAATATCCCACTCGTACGCTCTCGAATTTATGTGCTTATCATTCATCCAGTCGTACTGACCATGCATGACATTGTGACCAATTTCCATATTATCTAAAATTTTAGCGGTTGCTAAACCAAGTACACCCAATATCCATAACAGGGGCTGCATAAACCCTAACATTAGCAGTATTCTGCCTGTCCATTCGCACGCCCGCTGGAGTGCTATTACGCGTCGAATATAGGCCGCATCTTCACTGCCAATTTTTCTTTTTATGTCTGTTTTAACGGCATCAAGCTGAGTGGCAAGTTTGGTATAGTCAGGTGCTTTTTTAATGCCAATATCGATATCTTTTGATGAGCATTGTGAAGTCTGTTCATTCGCATTTTTTCCACTATTTAAGCGGCTGCTTGAACCTTTAGAGACTTGGCCCTTATTAACGATACTTTTCTCAACCGTGCTTGTATTTACGGTGTTTGTATTAATTGTCGTAATCATGCTTGAAGCTCCAATTCGGTAACGGCTTGAGATACACAAAGTTGAATTAGCTGCTCTGCGTTATCAGATAGCGCGCCGGTTCGTGTATCTCGAACCACGCCACGTTTTTTCACGCACTGGCATTGGTGACAAATACCCATGCCGCATCCGTAAGTAACAGGTCGGTTAGCATGCAGAAGTTGTGTTAACAGCGTTTGCTGGTTATCGACTAAAAGAGAACTTCCATTGTGCTGTAGAGAGAAGAACGCTTTCGCACCATTGGTTCGTGCATTTGCCACTGGAAATGCGGCAAAATGTTCGCTATGCAATGACGCAGCAGTAGCAGAGTGAGGACTCGCATGTGCATTTGCCACTTCATCATAAAGAGACTGCGGACCGCATACCATCCAGTGTGCATCAGTGTGGCTAGCCAAAAGCTGTTCCACCCCGCCATCTTTGTGGCGACACAGTAATTCATAGGTGAAGTACATATTTAGGCGCTTATATTCAGCAAGCTCTTGTGTGAGTAGATGCTCGTTCTCTTTAGCAAAATACAGTAAGTGAACAGGCCGACTTTGCAGATTATCGCTACTTGCACTGTATAGATCTTCTAGCATAGCGATGAATGGGGTAATACCAGAACCGCCAGCTATCATTAAAACAGGTTTTATTTGCTTAGGTGCTGCTTGTACTAACGAAGAGGTCTCGAGCTTATCTAAATACGCTGCGTTTGGCATAACAAAGTTGCCAATGGGCGCAAAAATATTCACTGACACTTTTGATGCTGTTTTTGATAAAAGGCCGTCCAAATGTGGCGTTAGCGCACCGTCTTTCTTAACCCGTATCACCAAACGAATAGTACCTTCATCCTGTCGGCTTTTTTGACCGCTGGCGATGGTAAATACCCGAGTGACTAACTTGCCGTTTACTTCTATGGTAAGCGCAATATGTTGACCAGCCGTGTGTTGAGGCCAGCGTTTTTGCGGTGTGAGTACAAGCTGAACGGTTGTGGCATTCAGTTTAACTGCTGATTTTACCCGAGCTTGATAATACCCATCCCGCCATGATGGATTCACCATTTGAAAAACTGCTTCCCAATATCCCGCCCACGAAGCGTGGTGGAAGAAAAAGGCTGTGACCTTATCTATTAATGCTTTCACTGTTATGTTAACTCTTATCTATTAGCTCTTGTCTCAGCTCTCATGTGAGCCTTTAAAATTGAAACGGTTAGTGTTTTTTCTATCACCAAAGAATTGCAATCGCAGAAATTAGCGCTTGAGCGTTCACCTGTAGTTGGTCGATAGGGTGCGCGGCTTTATGGACAAATTCATGTATAACGTTATATGCAAAGCGATGTATGATTTTAAGCTTACACTTGTACTCTATCTCAGCGCACAAGTGTAAGCTTAAAAAAATAAAAAGCAAGAAAGTGATCAGTAAATGTCCTAAGGAGCGTTGAGCTTGGCTGTGAAGTGAAGGTAAGCGCAGCCTAGTTTAAGACTAGAAAACTATCTCAAAGGCTCGCTTAAATTGAGTCTTATTTGCTGCAGCCTCTATCAAAATTGCTCCAAATTCGGTAGTATCCGCGGTCTTAATTTTTAATTAATAAGCGGACTATGTTTGAAATTAACCCGGTTACTAATGCGATAAAAGATATTCGCGAGCGCACCGACGCGCTTAGGGGGTATCTTTGACTTTGATGCGAAGTCAGAGCGTTTAGAGGAAGTAAGTCGAGAACTTGAAAGCCCAGATGTGTGGAACGAACCAGACAAGGCCCAAGCACTGGGAAAAGAAAAGGTAGCGTTAGAACAAATTGTGGACACCATCCATAATTTAGACCAAGGCACCGAAGATGTTGAAGGTTTGGTTGAACTTGCCGTAGAAGCCGAAGACGAAGAAACATTCGAAGAAGCGCAAAATGAACTGAATAGTTTAATTAAGGCGCTAGAGCAACTTGAGTTTCGTCGTATGTTTTCCGGCCCAAACGATGCCAACGATTGCTACATTGATATTCAATCTGGATCGGGCGGTACAGAAGCTCAGGATTGGGCGAATATGCTGCTTCGTATGTATCTTCGCTGGGGGGAAGCCCACGGTTTCAAAACCGAACTTATCGAAGTATCAGACGGTGATGTTGCCGGCATAAAAAGTGCGACACTACGTATTCAAGGTGAGTATGCCTTTGGCTGGCTGCGAACCGAAACAGGCGTTCACCGCCTTGTTCGAAAGTCGCCATTTGACTCTGGCAATAGAAGACACACCTCGTTTTCTTCGGCTTTTGTATACCCTGAAGTTGACGACGATATTGATATCGATATCAATCCTTCCGATTTGCGCATTGATACTTACCGAGCTTCAGGTGCCGGTGGGCAGCACGTAAACCGAACGGACTCCGCGGTGCGTATTACTCATGAGCCTACCGGAATTGTGGTGCAGTGCCAAAACGACCGCTCGCAACACAAGAACAAAGATCAAGCCATGAAGCAGTTAAAAGCCAAGCTCTATGAGTTTGAACTGCAAAAGCAAAATGCTGAAAAACAAGCGATGGAAGACAGCAAGTCAGATATCGGGTGGGGGAGTCAAATACGGTCTTATGTATTAGATGACTCTCGCATAAAAGATTTGCGTACGGGCGTTGAAACACGCAACACCCAGGTTGTCCTTGATGGCGATTTGGATAAATTCATTGTAGCTAGCCTGAAGTCTGGGCTGTAGACCGAACAACGAAGTGAAAGGTTATGACTGACCAACAAACTGACGATAACAAATTGATTGCAGAGCGCCGTGCTAAGTTAAGCGCTATTCGTGAGCAGTGCCGTGCAAACGGTTTCCCTAACAGCTTCCGTCGCGAAAATTACGCCGACGAATTACAAGCTAAGTTCGGTGAATTCGACAAAGAAACGCTGCAAGAGCAGGGTAATAAAGTAAGCATTGCCGGACGTATTATGGCAAAACGCGGTCCATTCATGTTGCTTCAAGACATGACTGGACGTATTCAGGCCTATGCTGACAAAGATACGCAGAAAGTGCTTAAAGCCAAATACGGTGCGTTAGATATTGGCGACATTATTGGTGTTGCCGGTGATTTGCACAAATCTGGCAAAGGCGACTTATATGTTAACATGGCCGAATACGAGCTGCTGACTAAAGCACTGCGTCCGTTACCTGAGAAGTTTCATGGCTTAAGCGATCAGGAAACCAAGTATCGTCAGCGCTATGTGGATTTGATCACCAGTGAGCAAACCCGTAAAACCTTTATGATCCGCAGCAAAATTGTGAATGGTATTCGCAATTATCTAACGAAGCGCGACTACTTAGAAGTAGAAACGCCAATGCTGCAGGTTATTCCAGGCGGCGCTACTGCGAAGCCTTTCGTTACGCATCACAATGCGTTAGACATTGATATGTATTTGCGTATAGCCCCTGAGCTTTACTTGAAGCGCTTGGTAGTAGGCGGTTTTGAACGTGTGTTCGAAATTAACCGTAACTTCCGTAACGAAGGTTTATCAACTCGTCATAATCCAGAGTTCACTATGCTTGAGTTTTATCAAGCTTACGCTGATTACAACGATTTGATGAATCTTACCGAAGATATGCTTCGCACCCTGGCGGAAGATATTCTTGGTACTAGTATTATTACCAATACCACTAAAGACGCAGATGGCAAGGTTACGAGTGAAGTTAACTACGACTTTGGCCAGCCTTTTGAGCGCTTAAGCATGGGTGATGCCATTTTGAAATATTGGCCTGATGCCAATGAAGCAGCAATCCGCGACCCAGAAGCTAACCTCGATGCGCTTAAAGCCATGGCAAAGCAGCTTCATATTAAAGAGCCTGAGGTAGATGGTATTTGGGGTGCAGGTAAATACCTTTGCGAAATCTTTGAAGCCACTGCAGAAGAGAAGCTAGAGCAACCTACGTTTATTACTGAATATCCATGGGAAGTGTCTCCGCTAGCCCGTCGCAACGACAATAACCCGTTTATTACTGACCGTTTTGAGTTTTTCGTTGGCGGTCGTGAATTGGCTAACGGCTTTAGTGAGCTTAACGACCCAGAAGATCAGGCGGAGCGTTTTGCTAAGCAAGTGGTAGAAAAAGACGCTGGCGACGATGAAGCTATGCATTTTGATGACGATTACATTCGCGCCCTTGAGTATGGCTTACCGCCTACAGCGGGTGAAGGTATTGGCATCGACAGATTAGCAATGTTGTTTACCGACAGCTCTACTATTAAAGACGTTATTCTGTTTCCTCACATGAAGCCTCAAGCAGGCAATGACGCTGAGGCAAAAGACTCAAAAGCCGAGTAAAAAGCGAAGTAAAAAACCGAAAAAAGCTAGACAAGAAGCGCTTTCACGCGCTTTACAAGAAGGGTATTGGTGGGAACGCTGATACCCTTTTTCTGTGCCATCGATACAATATAGCCGTTGATCGCATCTATCTCAGTTTGACGTTTATAGTGTACATCTTGATGCATACTGGAAAAATTACGTCCTGTGGCTTTTGCTACTTGCATTACCTTGTCTTTAATTTCAATTAGGTCAAAATTCTCACCGTAAGCCTCTGCAACTGCTACAAATTCTTGGCAAATATCGTGTATCAATTTGCTGTAGCCCTCATCACAAATAGCAAGGTTTGGGACATTATTAAGCGCAGTCAGTGGGTTTATGACTGCGTTGACTGCAAGCTTGCTCCACAGCGCGTGTAAAATGTTGTTTGAAAGTGCCACTGGCGGCAACGCTCTATTCAGCAATGTATAGGCTGTCAGTAGCTGTCTGCTTTCACGCTCTGCTTTTGATAACTTGCCTGCTGTTGATAGCTTTTCAATTTCTACTAACCTGTTTGTTTTCAATAGACAGTCTGTTTCCAACAAACTGTCAGCATTGAATGAGTCGGTTAACGCACACAAGTTAGGGTGTTTTATACTGCCCAGCGTAGTATTTCCTAAGCCCGTATACACCAGCTGTTGCTGTGCATCATTCATCTGCTTTTTCAACGCACCGTGGCTCGTTGTCGCTAATAACAGTGGATAGTCATCACCTAGTAAAGTCCGCGCTATTTCGTGTCCGCCCATGCCATTTTGTAGCAATACGATAACTGGTTTTGCGTGTAAAAACGGTAGCCATTGGCGAAGCGCCGATTCCAGTTGATACACTTTAAGCGGAAATATTAGTACATGGTTGGCATCAATCTCTGTGGGTGATGCAATAGCGCCATGTAGGGGAAAAGAATGTCCATCAAGCCATGTTGCTTCGTTTGGAATGCTAGATTCGTTTGGCTTGCTAGAACGTTTAGCGAGTGCTGGTTTATCACAACGCTTGGTAGCTTCATTGTGGTTCGAAGGCGAAAAAAAACGAGGGTAGCGAGTATAAACAACCTGGTGCTTTTCAGCCCCTGCTGCCAAAAGACTTCCAATGGCACCACCGCCCACAATATGTAAGTGTGTCATATCAGCTAGGCTTTCCGACCGCGTTAGGAGCACGTTCATGAGTGTAGCGAGAGGGCAGTGCAGGCCATGCAAAATTATCAGGGTTTGCAACAGTTAAAAGCCACTGCTTAACGGTTTCGTCGTTAAATTCATCGCCCTCTAATAAAGGCGCGGTAACGGATACCGTGCCGCTTTGTAAAGGTAAAGAAAGCATATAGGCGTGCAAATATAGCCGATCAGCGCTGCTGCCGCCGTAAAGTGAATCCCCTAAAATAGGTGCGCCTATGCTTTTTAACGCCACCCTAATTTGGTGGGTTTTACCTGAATGGGGCTTTAATAAAAAACCGCGGATCCCTTGCTTTGCCGATTGGCTAAAGAATTGGGTTACAGCAGGGTTGTCAGTGGTTTTTAACAAAATATGTTGACCACCACGGCGATTTTTCATGTCGCCGATGATTAAACCCTGCTTTTTTTGGGGCTTTTTGTCACTCAGTGCTAAGTAGTACTTACTTACCTGCCGAGTCTCGAATAACAAACCAATTTCTGCTGCCAACTGCTCATTGTCAGTAAGGCATAAACAGCCAGAAGTGCCGGTGTCTAAGCGGTGGCATAGAAACAATTGAGGTACATTCAACTGCCGTTTTAATAACTCGACTATACCCAGTTCCGGTTCAAGCTCTGAAATAAGTTCTGCATCACGCTCTGTTCCAAGCGCTGTTTCAAGCCTTGTACAATGTTTTGAACCATGCTCGCTATGCGTAGGTGACGTAGTATGCATGGCAATGCCAACGGGCTTATTGACAACAATAACCCCGTTGTTTTGATATATAATAGGAATGTGCTGCACTATCTAGCTTCACTTAACGTCTAGGGTTGCTAGAGCTTCTTCGTAGTCTAATTCGTCCACTGCCTCAATAATGGCTGCACGTTTTTCATCGCTAAGGTTCATGGCATTTAGCCAGTCATCGAGGGTAGTTTGTGAAATAAACTCACTGGCTTTTAGCGCCGCTACAAGCTGCTTTTCAGCGCGCTCTGCGGCTGCACTTTTGGTCGCATTATTCGTCGCATTATTCGTCGCATTATCCGTCCCGTTTTTTTGGGTTTCAGATACAGCGGGCTCAGCAGTCACGCTGTCTATTTCGGCAACCGTGTCATTGAGTAATACGACAAATTGAGGGTAATTATGGGGTAGCTGTTGTTCGTTTCTAATTGCGCTTTCTATTTGCTTACTGTCATTGTGAAGCGCGAATAAGCCCAAGTTACCGGTTACGCCCTTAAGCGTGTGCATAAGTGAGTAGGCATCGTCATACTGCTCTTTTTCCATAAGCGCTTGTAAGTTGGCATCTAAATTTCGGTATTCATCTGTAAATTTACCGAGTAGGGTAAATAAAAGCTTTTTGTTCCCGCTCAACTGCGACATTCCAAATTCAAGATCGACTACTGTGGTTGACTTGTCCATGCAAGTATCCTTCTACAACACGTTAAGACGACGTTGCTCCAACGTCGTTGGTCATTGCTTTACTACCATTGAGCGAAACAATATGGCACTAGTTTACATTACCAGAGATGATAGAGCGCACTGTGGTGATAGTGTATTTCAAGATCACACAAATTAATACAGCCATAGCGTCGCCTGAACAAGTAAAGCGTTAAAAATTCTGTTAATCTTCACTGCAAACGCGACGCCCTCCTCCTGTTGCAAAATAATAATAACACCGCTTTTAAAAGCGCGGTTTATAACGTTGTTAGTTAAAAAGGAATAAACATGCCGGGTAGCCCCTCCTTTCGTATCGTCTGTGCGGTCCTCTTAGTATTCATCAGTAGCGGTTGCCAACGGGTGCAGGTAGAACAGCCGCAAAGAGAAAATTCCGTTGCTATTCCTTTTGAGAAATACACGTTGGATAACGGCCTAACCGTCATCCTTCACGAAGATAATTCAGACCCTCTTGTACACGTAGACGTGACTTATCACGTTGGCTCTGCGCGAGAAGAAGTTGGCAAATCAGGATTCGCCCATTTTTTTGAGCACATGATGTTCCAAGGCTCAAAACACGTTGCTGACGAACAGCATTTTAAAGTTATCACCGAAGCAGGTGGAAATTTAAACGGTACAACAAATACAGACAGAACTAATTATTTTGAGACCGTACCTGCAAATCAACTAGAAAAGGTATTGTGGCTTGAATCTGATCGCATGGGCTATTTACTTGAAGCGGTAGATCAAGAGAAGTTCGAGAACCAGCGAGAGACCGTTAAAAATGAAAGGGCTCAACGAGTCGATAATCAGCCCTACGGACTTCGTTTTGAACTCAACGGTGAGGCGTTGTATCCCGAAGGGCACCCTTATTCATGGTTAACAATAGGCTACGTTGAAGATTTAGACCGCGTAAACGTTAACGATTTAAAGGCATTCTTTAAACGTTGG
The DNA here is from genome assembly GCF_048987005.1 of Alteromonas ulvae. Taxonomy (GTDB): domain Bacteria; phylum Pseudomonadota; class Gammaproteobacteria; order Enterobacterales; family Alteromonadaceae; genus Alteromonas. The sequence continues at coordinate 1,288,126 of NZ_CP185261.1, forward strand.
TATGGCCCAAACAATGCAGTGCTAACCATTGGTGGCGATATTGATGTGGCCAAAACAAAAGCACTTATTCAGCAGTATTTTGGCGATATCCCCGCAGGACCAGAGGTTGTGGATGCGAAGCCTCAGCCTGTGACGCTTGATGAAACGCGTTACGTAACCTTAGAAGACAAAGTACATTTGCCACTGCTGCAAATAACCTACCCCACAGTATATGCCCGCCACGTTGATGAAGCACCCTTAGATGTGTTGGCCAACATTCTTGGCGGTGGTAAAACGTCGTTATTTTATAAGAACTTGGTAAAGCAAGGAATGGCGGTGCAGGCCGCTGTGTCTCATCCCTGTCGGGAGCTAGCCTGTGAGTTTCAGCTATTGGCCTTAGCCAACCCTGCTAAAGTGACATCGCTAGCGACACTTCACCAGGCGCTCAACGATACATTAAAGGAATTTGAAACCCGAGGAGTTACCGCTGATGACCTAGCGCGAACGAAAGGTCAGTTAGAATCTAGAACTGTATTTGGGCTTCAAAGCGTATCAGGTAAAGTCTCTGCGCTTGCAGCAAATGAAACCTACTACAACACGCCCGACCTTATTGAAGAAGACATTGCGCGATACAATTCGGTAACCGCTAGCGACATTATGCGTGTGTACAATGACTATATTAAAGACGCCAACAGCGTTGTATTAAGTGTTGTGCCAAATGGCAGCCCTCAGCTTGCTGCAGCAGAGCCCACTTTCGAGCGACCTACGCGCACACTGCCAGATGACCCATTACAGTCTGAGCACCAATCTGAGCATCAATCAGTTTCTGATAAGCATAAAAGTGACAATGAGTTGTTCGCTAGCGCCCAGTCAACGCTTGATAGAAGCACAATGCCAAGCGCAGGACCGGCACCGGTCTCTAAAGTACCAGACTACTGGGAACGTACATTAAGAAACGGTATCAGGGTACTTGGTGTGACTAGCAATGAAACACCCACGGTAACTCTAACGCTTGGTATGGATGGCGGCATGTTACTCGACCCTAAAGGAAAAGCCGGTACTGCTTACCTTACGGCACTGCTGATGAACGAGACTACAAAAAACTACAGTAATGAAGATTTAGCAAATGAACTTGCTAAGCTAGGCAGTTCAATTGGTTTTGGCACTGGTGGAAGGTTCACCCAGCTGTCTGTCTCTACATTAACGAAAAATATTAAACCCACGCTAGCGTTGATGGAAGAGAAACTGTTTAACCCCGCATTTACTGAAGCAGATTTCTCGCGCATGAAAGAACGAGTTCTGCAGGGCTTGCAGCAGCAAGCAAAAACGCCCTCTAGCTTAGCGCAGAGAGCCAAAGACTTAATTTTGTTTGGGGAAGAAAATCGAGTCAGTTTGCCTGATGGAGGCACTATAGCGTCGGTAAATGAAATTACTTTGGATGATGTAAAAGCATTTTACGAGCGCTATTATTCACCAGAAAAAGCCAGCATGGTTGTAGTGGGAAACCTTGCGCCAGAACAGATTATGGACGCCCTTGATTTTTTAAATAACTGGGAAGGGCAAGATTATGAATTTGTCGATTATTATGAATTTCCCCAATACGAAGAAAGAAATCTGTATTTGGTGCACAGTCCTGATGCAGTGCAGTCGATAGTGTATATTGTGGATAGAGGTTTACCCTTTGATGCCACAGGCGAATATTTTAAATCTCGACTTATGAATTTTCCTCTAGGTGGAGCCTTTAACAGCAGAATCAATTTAAATCTACGAGAAGATAAAGGTATAACCTACGGTGCCAGTAGCGGTTTCGTTGGGGGAAAAACGCTAGGTTGGTTTGAGGTAAGTGCTGATTTAACCGCTAAAGATACTGCATTGGGCATTAAAGAGATTTTTGCCGAGATAAATGCCTATAAAGAAAAGGGCGTTACTGAGTCTGAAATTGAATTTATGCGAAATGCCTTCACATTAAGTGATGCATTGGCATTTGAAACACCTTCTAGCAAAGCTCGCTTTTTACGACAGTTGCTCAGCTATGACCTGGAGAAAGGATATCGAGACGAGCAGCTCGACATCATTAACCGTATAGATAAAGCTGCTATTAATAGACTCGCAAAACAATATTTGAATGCTGATAAGATGCAAATTATTGTAGTGGGTGATAAGACGAAGATTTTGCCACAGCTGAGCGCATTAAATATACCGATGGTTGAATTATCGGTAGAGGACAACAAGCGAGAAGCGTTAGACTAAAAAGTTAACATATCTTGAATTTACACTATTGCCGCTCATGACTTCCAAAACTGGGCGCAATAATGACATCACGGAATACCATTTTGACAGCAGACAACACTTGTTTCGACGCGCGCGTTAAGGCGCTTAAATCGCCAGAATTTTTAGCCTCGTTAAAAGACATAAAGCGCGGTGTAGAGCGAGAGGCGCTTCGAATCAATCCAAACGGTACGTTGGCACAAACGCCACATCCTAAGCCGTTGGGCTCGGCCCTGACTCACGAATCTATCACGACAGACTTTTCTGAGTCTTTGTTAGAGTTTATTACTCCTCCAGAGGCAAGCTCAGCAAAGACCATTGCACAACTTAAAGATATTCACCGCTTTGTTGCGGATAATATTGAAGAAGAGCGAATTTGGCCGCTTAGCATGCCCTGCTTTATCGATGATGAGACGGAAATTCCCATTGCCTACTTTGGTGAGTCTAACGTGGGTAAAATGAAGCGCGTGTATCGCATCGGGCTTAAAAACCGCTACGGTAGTATGATGCAGGCTATCGCGGGTGTTCATTTTAACTTTTCCTTACCAGAGAGCTTTTGGGCACTGTGGGCGAAACAAAATGGAACTACTCATTCACAAGACCAAACGTCGGCAGAGTATTTTGGCCTTATTAGAAACTATCGTCGCTTGTGCTGGTTAATCCCTTATTTATACGGTGCATCTCCAGCTTTATGCAGCTCATTCTTAAAAGGCAAGGAGCACAGTCTGCCGTTTAAGAAGGTGGGTAAAGGTACACTGTACATGCCTTACGCCACATCGCTTAGAATGAGCGACTTAGGCTATACCAGCGCAGAACAATCCTCGCTGAAAATTTGCTACAACGAATTGGATAATTACGTTCGTTTGTTGCGCGAAGCGATGAGAACACCTTCCACTCGTTTTGAGCGATTTGCCTCAGGCGAAGGCGGAAATTATCAGCAGCTCAATCACAATATTATTCAAATTGAGAACGAGCTTTATTCTCCTATTCGTCCTAAGCAGCCTACTGAGTCAATGGAGAAGCCCACCGACGCTCTCGTAAGACGCGGTATTAGTTATATTGAAGTACGTGCATTAGATGTAAACCCGTTTTCTGCCATAGGCATTTCTGATTCGCAGTTTGATTTTCTTGATGTATTTCTGCTTTCTTGTTTGCTGATGCCCAGTGAAGCGTTAGACGAAAAACAGCTTAATGAAGCAAAAGGAAATATGGATCGCGTTGTATTGGAAGGGCGAAACCCGGAGCTAATGCTGACAGAAAACGGCAATGCGGTATCGTTACCTCAATGGAGCGAAAAGCTTTTTGCCTACTTTGGCCAAGCGGCCACATTGCTTGATGAAGCAAATAACACAAAACAATACACCAAGGCGGTGAGTGACGAATACGCTAAAATTCAAAACCCCGCTTTAACGCCTTCAGGGAAAATACTTCAAATCTTATTAGATGGTGACAAAGACAATAGTGTTTTTGGGCTAGAGTTAGCGCAGAAATACAGCAACGAAATGAAAGGGTTTGACTACACGTTTACCGATAGTGCTGAGTTTATTAAACAGGGCGAAAGCTCTTTTGACGCACAGCGAGAAATAGAGGCGTCGGATGAAAAAGACTTTGATACCTTTATTACTGACTATTTTGCCGAGCCCCAAGCAAAAAAAAATGCCTGACATAGGTCAGGCATTAAAGGGTTCCAGGGAAACACACATTTTACTAGAACATTAATTAAGACACGCTATGAGCCAAAAGTTCAAAAAATGGGTTGTTTTTTTATCAGCCCTTATCGTTCTTTTTCCGTTGTTAATCGCAGGGTGTGCCACAACGCCCCCGAAAAACAGCAGTAACTTGTGTGAAATCTTCTACGAAAAAGAAGATTGGTACGATGCCGCTGCCGATGCGAGGGATAAATGGGGCGTTCCAATTCATATTCCTATGGCGATGATGTACCAAGAGAGCTCTTTTAGACACGATGCACTTCCTCCAAGAGATTATGTGTTTTTCGGTTTAGTTCCCTGGGGCCGAGTGAGCTCAGCTTACGGCTATTCACAAGCGAAAACGCCCACATGGGAAGATTACATAAGAGAAACAGATAGCAGTGGCGCAGATCGAGACGACTTTGAAGATGCCATTGATTTTATGGGCTGGTTTATCTACAAATCGCAAAAGGTCAATGGTGTGTCTAAATGGGATGCTTACGCCCAGTACCTTAATTACCATGAAGGTTGGGGCGGGTATAAGCGCCGCAGCTACGATAGAAAGCCATGGCTTAAAAAGGTGGCATCAAAGGTCAAAGCGCGCTCGTTACGCTATGCCACTCAGCTAAAAACCTGTGAAGAAGATCTTCAGAAAGGTTGGTTTATGAAGCTATTCAGCTAAAGCTACTTCGTAAAGTGTTTGCTCTTGTCGCTCTGCGGGCTGTTACACGCTCGTTGAAATTAGCTATTAATAAGCAGCATATATCAAAACAAAATCATAAAATATTAGAACAAAAAAAGAGGGGGCAGATTACCTCTCCCCCCTCAGCGACGCTAAGCTAAGACCGTATTTTTGACCCAACGTCGAACAGGCATACTCAATGTATTGCAAATGAGAATGATTTGCAATAGCAATTTTATGTATTTTTTGTGACCCTCTATGTCTTGATGCAGATCAAGATACCCATGGGAAACCATGCATCCTTTTTACGCTGTTGATCTAGATCATAACCACAGCTCCCGCACTTCCATACACTTCAACTATAGATTTTTTATTCACGTGCTTGCTTACGTGTTTATTTTACGTACTAATTTTACGTACTTATGGAGAAAACAATTATGTTGTGGACAATGATTAAAGATCCGGTGGTGTGGGGTTCGCTGTTAGGCATAGGTATCATCGTTGCAATGATGGTGTACTACACTTACTTATTTATGCACAACAGCGCGGCTGGAAAGTAGAAGCCGTTGGCATCACGGTTTTGGCAGTCTTGTATTTATCAGGCAATAGTATGGAAAGGCTACTGTTTACCATTAACTATCGGCACATCAAGCAGTACCAGTAAAGCGGCTTTACCGCCATATTCTAACGGTGCCTGGTGAAACGCTTTAACGTGGGGATGTTGAACCAAGTAATGGGGCAGGGTGGCTTTCAGTACGCCTTGTCCAAAGCCGTGCATAATACAAGCGCAGTCTACAAGATCTTTTCTCGCGGCGTAAATGAGCGCGGCAATTTCATCTTTTGCCATTTCTCTGGTCAGTCCGTGAAGATCTAAATGCAGCTCTGGCGAAAAATCACCGCGTCGCAACTGCTTTAACACATGGGTAGGCACATCGCTGCGGCAATAACGCATCGGGCCTTCTTGTGGCAATACGGCTTGGTACATGTCTGAAAAGTTAAACGACGCAGCAAGTTGTTTACTGTGTTTAAGATTTTTAGCCGACGACTGCTGTTTCTTTTTAAACAGCTCTACTTGCTTATTTGGCTCTACTTTATCTTGAGCCAACGGCTTTACGCCAGCCATGGCGTCGGTAAACGAAAAGGTCTCTTCTTGAACGGCAGGCGCGTGCGTACTTTGCTGCTTTTTCAACGCTTTCAATTCTTTTTTAAACACTTTCATAATGAATCTACTCTGCATTGGGCTTTCAAAGAAGCAAGAAGCTTCTGTCAAAAGCGAGCGTTAATAAAATACCTTTCGACGCTGCTGCACCCACAGTTAATTATGTGAATTAGCATGAAGTTTGGGTATGATACCAGCTTTAAAAATATTGATGTACCCAAACGCTATGACCGATAAGTTTTACCTAGAAGAAGCCATTGACGATCTGCACACATTGCTTGATATGACCCGATGGGCAACAAGCCGTTTTAATGACGCTGAACTCTACTTTGGTCACGGCACTGACAATGCGTGGGACGAAGCAATAAGCTTGGTATTGCAAGCCCTCCACCTTCCACACCCTATCTTATCGTCAGTGGGAGAACATGTATTGTCTTCTCGCCTTACAAAAAGTGAGCGTGAGAAAATAGCAGAGCTTGTATTAAAGCGTGTACAAACACGCATGCCTTTGCCCTACATTACGAACGAAGCATGGTTTTGCGGTATGCCGTTTTATGTTGACGAACGAGTGCTCATTCCTCGTTCACCCTTTGCTGAGTTAATTCAAAACCACTTCTCGCCGTTTGTAGAAAGCGAGCCGTCAATGATCCTTGATATGTGTACTGGGGGAGCCTGCATTGCAATAGCACTTGCACATGCTTATCCAGAAGCGCAGGTAGATGCGGTGGATATTAGCTCAGACGCACTAGAAGTGGCAGATATCAACATACAAGAGCATGGCCTTAGTCATCGCGTTTATCCCATTCAGTCTGATTTATTCACAAGCCTTGAAGGGCAAAAGTACGATTTAATTATTTCAAACCCGCCGTATGTTGATGCACAAGATATGGCAGATCTCCCAGAAGAGTACCATCATGAGCCAGAACTCGCGCTTGCCGCAGGAGAAGATGGCCTTGATTTAGTCGATACCATGTTGCGTCAGGCCCCTGCGTATTTAAGCGATGGCGGTTGGCTATTTATCGAAGTGGGTAATAGCGAAGTGCACATGAATGAGAGATTTCCTGGCTTAGAAGTTATTTGGTTAGAATTTGAAAACGGCGGCCAAGGCATCTTTGCTGTGAATAAAGACACACTGGTTCAGTATTTTAGTAGTAAGGATTAATGGTTAATTATGTCAGGTAACAGCTTCGGGAAACTTTTTACTGTAACCACGTTCGGGGAAAGCCACGGTATTGCCATTGGCGGTGTCGTAGACGGTTGCCCTCCAGGATTGGAAATTACTGAAGAAGACCTTCAGATTGATTTAGACAGAAGAAAGCCGGGAACGTCTCGTTATACCACTGCTCGTAGAGAAGATGATGAGGTACAAATCCTTTCTGGCGTTTTTGAGGGCAAAACAACGGGAACCAGTATTGGCCTGTTAATTAAAAACAAAGACCAACGAAGCCAAGATTACGGCAATATTGCCGACCGGTTTCGTCCTGGCCACGCCGACTATACCTACGATCAAAAATATGGCAGCCGCGATTATCGCGGAGGTGGTCGCTCATCTGCCCGCGAGACAGCTATTCGCGTAGCAGCGGGTGGTATTGCAAAAAAATACCTCAAAGAAGTTCACGGTATCGAAGTGCTGGGCTATCTATCTCAATTGGGCCCCATTGCTGTAGAGAATGTAGATCATTCTATTACCAATACCAATCCTTTTTTCTGTCCAGACGAGAGCAAACTAGACACTCTCGACGAATACATGCGCGATTTAAAGAAGTCTGGTGACAGTATTGGCGCGAAAGTGTCAGTGGTCGCTAAAAACGTGCCTGTAGGCCTTGGTGAGCCCGTGTTTGACAGACTAGATGCAGAAATTGCGCATGCCATGATGGGTATCAATGCGGTTAAAGGCGTTGAGATTGGCGATGGGTTTGACGTTATCAATCAAAAGGGCAGTGAGCACCGCGATACGCTGACTCCTGAAGGCTTCGCGTCTAATCATGCCGGTGGCGTACTGGGTGGTATTTCTACGGGGCAAGACATTGAAGTTCACATGGCATTAAAGCCAACGTCGAGTATTTCTGTGCCAGGTACGACCATCAATAAGCAAAACGAAGCAATTGATATTGTGACAAAAGGTCGCCATGACCCCTGCGTTGGCATTCGCGCTGTGCCTATTGCTGAGGCAATGATGGCGTTAGTATTGATGGACCATCTATTACGCCACCGCGCACAAAACATGGGCGTTGTATCAACGACTGCGCCTATTTCTGGAAGCCGTTAAGCAATTTCGATTGTATCGTTTTCTTGGCGCCATAAGGGGGCCTTGGTTTTTTGTGCAATTCCCAGCCTTAAAAAGACTTTTATCGGCGCCCTAGAGTTATACTAGTGGCGCCTTTTTATATAGTCGATGTACATGGAATTTTTTAATATGGAGCTACGCATTGACCTCTCCTAATCACTCTGCGGTTACCAGCAAAAAGTCTCTCATAGTTCTAGCATTAACCTATTGGCTCTACTTTGGTCAACTTGGTGTGCTTGTTCCCTATTTAGGTATTTTTTTAGACGGTCGAGGCTTTTCGTCGCAGGACATAGGTGAGCTATTTGCTGTTATTACGTTAGCGCGTATTTTAGGGCCCGGACTGTGGGCAGGTGTGGCAGATAAAACGGGCAATGCGGTGGGCATTATGCGACTTGGCTGCCTGCTAACAGTGCTCACCTTTAGCTCGGTGTTTTACTTTTCCAGCTTTTGGGGGCTCACTCTTGCCTTCGGTCTTATGATGATGTTTTGGACAGCGGTATTGCCTCAACTGGAGGTGATCACAATGAACGCAGTCTCTACGAGTACCGCTAACTACGGGCAAATAAGACTGTGGGGCAGCATTGGTTTTATCTGCTTGACCGTGACTGCGGGTAAAGCCCTCGATATGTTTTCCACCGAAACTCCGGTGTATGTCAGTGTTGGGGTGCTATCGCTACTATTCATCAGTACATTATTCATTACTGCGCCGGCTAAGAAATCAGAAACTGAAAGTGAGCCTGGGAGTATTTGGACGTTCGTTAAGCAAAAACCGTTTGCGGTATTTATTTTTGCCTCTGCATGTCTACAAATTAGCTTTGGTGCTTTCTATGGCTTCTTTGCATTGTACATGCGAGATCTCGGATACTCGGGTCAGCAAACCGGCGTATTTATCGCACTTGGTGTGCTGGCTGAGGTGGGCATATTCTTAGTTGCCAGACATCTTATCAGCCGTTTTGGCGTGTGGAATTTGCTGTTTGCGAGTATCGCATTGACGGCTCTGCGATGGTACTTGCTTGCCGACTTTGCCCAACATATATCTGTGATTGTGCTTAGCCAAGTTATTCACGCATTAAGCTTTGGATTGACTCACGCGGTGTCTGTTCACTTTATTCATCAGTATCTACCCGCAGCATTTCACAGCCGCGGGCAAGCTGTGTATATCAGTATTGCCTTCGGTTTAGGTGGCGCGTCTGGTAATTACCTTGCGGGTCAGCAGTGGTCACAAGGCACCAATGCCTATGAAACATTTGTGACTGCAGCCGTTTTCGCTGCCGTGGGGGCGCTGTCTCTTTTCTTGTGCTCTAAAAACGTGATGGATGGTAAGGCACCTCAACAAGCCTAATCAACCCACTAAATTGAAGGCTATGCTTCAGAAGGCCAAGTTTTTGGAAGGCTACGTATCAGAAGGCTACGTATCAAAGGACTAGGGGCTAGGGCATTGTGAAATCACGTCGACTTTACCGCTTTTATGCTCCTGCTCTAATCTGACATCAAATTTCCACAGTCGATGCAAATGACGCATAACCTCATCTTTTGACTCGGCAAGAGGGATATCGTGTTGAGGGATGTAGCGTAACGTCAGTGACCGGTCGCCGCTTATATCTACGTTGTATACCTGAATATTAGGCTCTAAATTGCTCAAGTTATATTGCGCCGAGAGCTTTTCTTTAATTGTGCTGTACCCCTTTTCATTGTGAATGGCACTTACGCTTATAAACGATTTTGAGGTGTCGTCTTCAAGAGCGAATAGCTTGAAGTCTCGAATGATTTTTGGGGATAAGAACTGACTAATAAAACTTTCGTCTTTAAAGTTCTGCATGGCAAAATGTACTGTTTCTAACCAGTCCTTCCCTGCGATGCTGGGAAGATAGTAATAATCTTCTTCAGTAGGCGATTGGCAAACCCGTTTAATATCCATAAACATAGAAAAGCCTAACGCGTAGGGATTAATGCCACAATAATACGGACTGTTGTATTCGGGCTGCATGACTACGCTTGAGTGACTGTGCAGAAACTCCATCATAAACCTGTCGCTTACCAGTTTGTCGTCGTACATCTTATTTAGAATGTGATAATGCCAAAAACAGGCCCATCCCTCATTCATTACCTGGGTTTGCTTTTGCGGATAAAAATATTGCGACACCTTGCGCACTATTCTTACAATCTCACGCTGCCAAGGCGCTAATAGTGGCGCATTCTTTTCAATAAAATAGAGAAGGTTTTCTTGGGGTTCGCTAGGAAAACGGCGAGGGTGTGTATTATGTTTTCGTGCGTTCTCAGGCAGTGTTCGCCATAGCTCATTGACCTGCGACTGCAGGTAAGTCTCGCGCTCTCGCTGACGGTTCTTTTCTTCCTGTAGGGATATTTTCTGAGGCCGCTTATACCTATCTACGCCAAAGTTCATTAACGCGTGGCACGAATCAAGAGTATTTTCGACCTCCTCAAAGCCAAATTTTTGTTCGCATTCGGCAATATAGTTTTTTGCAAACACTAGGTAGTCGATGATTGAGTCAGCATCGGTCCACGTTTTGAAAAGGTAGTTACCTTTAAAAAAGGAGTTGTGGCCGTAGCATGCATGGGCCATAACTAACGCCTGCATGGTGATGGTATTTTCTTCCATTAAATAAGCAATACACGGGCTTGAGTTAATGACTATTTCATACGCTAACCCCATTTGCCCCCGTTTATACTGCTGCTCAGTCTGAATAAACTTTTTACCAAACGACCAGTGGGTGTAGTTAAGTGGCATACCTATACTGGCGTAGGCATCCATCATTTGTTCTGCGGTAATAACTTCAATTTGGTTGGGGTAGGTGTCTAGCTTGAATGCGTTTGCTATTCGGTCAATATGTTGCTCGTACTCACCAAGCAAGTCAAAGTTCCAGTCAGGTCCATCGCTAAGCTTATGAAATTGATTTGATTTGGGGATAGTCGACATAAAAGGCTCCTTAACGTGCGTCAGCATCTGCGCGTTTAAATATCTCTCTGAACACGGGATAGATATCAGCTTGTGATTCAATATGCTTACACATGAAGTTGTCGTGGGTAGCGCTGATTTGCTCAAACCCTTTCCATAAGCTTTGATGGGGGCGTTCCGTTATCTCAATATACGTGTAGTAACGGCAAACGGGTAACAGATGATGTGCAAGCAACGCACTGCATTTTGGTGAGTCATCTGCCCAATTATCACCATCAGACGCTTGGGCTCCATAAATATTCCAGAGGCCGTCGCTGTATCGTTGTTCGATGATGTCTTTCATCAATGTCAATGCACTTGAGACAATAGTCCCGCCGGTTTCCTGAGAATAAAAGAATTCCTGTTCGTCTACCTCTTTTGCCTGTGTATGATGGCGAATGTACACAACGTCAACATTTTCATAAGTACGACTGAGAAACAGATAAAGCAAAATATAAAATCGCTTCGCCGTTTCTTTTGTGGCCTGATCCATGGAGCCAGATACGTCCATAAGACAAAACATTACGGCCTTGCTGCTAGGAAGCGGGCGTTTATCATAATTTTTGAAACGCAGATCAAAGGTATCAATAAAGGGCACTTTGGCGATTTTGGCTTTTAAAGCGGCAATATCGGTTTCTAGAGCAATGAGCTCTCGTGTTCCTAGATGCAAATTTGCGTGCGAGCTGTCATTTTTACTGTCATAGAGGCTTTCGTGTGAGCTCTTTTGAGTATTATCACTCTCACTAGCTTTCAATCGCTCATAGCGTGCCTCCAATTCTTTTAGCTTACGTTTGTCCGCCGCAGTTAAGGCAATTCGCCTGGCCACAGAGCCTTTTAATGAACGCACAATATCTAAATTAGAGGGAATGCCATCGGTTTGATAACCCGCTCGATACGTTTCGTATTGTGTAACGTGATTGAATTGGTTTTTTTGTAGGTTCGGCAATTCAAGATCTTCAAACAGAATGCTTAAATACTCGTCTTTAGAAATAGAGAAGACAAATTCGTCTTGCCCCTCGCCGTCGTTGTTGGCGTCTCCGTCTCCATTGCCCCGGCCAGCTCCGCCAGGGGGACGCTCAATTTTATCACCCTCAGAAAACTGGTCGTTGCCGGGATGGACCATATCACGCAGTCCGCCTTTCCCAGTGTGAAATACGGGTTCTGAAATATCCCGTGTGGGAATGCTAATTTGTTCACCAGATTCCACATCGGTTACCGAACGCTTACCTACTGCGTCTGACACCGCCCGCTTTATTTGCTGCTTGTAGCGTTTAATAAAGCGCTGCCGGTTTATCGTGCTTTTGCCTTTGCTGTTGAGCCTTCGGTCAATAAAATGGGCCATAAACACCTACTTACATAATGATACTCGTGTATTAAACTTCGACCTCATACTGTGAGAATTCATACATTCAAAATTCACAAAAATGAGAATTCGATAGGTAGAAAGAAAGCGCGTCTTTACGACGCCTTTCTCACTCGGAGATACCATTCGCAGAGTAATCTTACTTGCTTTTGCGTATAGCCTTTTTCGGTCATGCGGTTAACAAAGTCGTCATGCTTCTTCTGCTCCTCAGTGGAGCCTTTTGCGTTAAACGAAATGACGGGCAACAAATCTTCAGTATTTGAGAACATTTTCTTTTCAATCACGGTGCGCAATTTTTCATAACTGGTCCACGAAGGATTGTTACCGTTGTTATTCGCTCTGGCGCGAAGCACAAAGTTTACGATTTCATTTCTAAAATCTTTTGGGTTGCTTATTCCCGCTGGCTTTTCCGTTTTTTCAAGCTCTGCATTCAGCGCTTCACGGTCGAACAACTGGCCAGTTTCGGGGTCTCGATACTCTTGGTCCTGGATCCAAAAGTCAGCATAAGTGACATAACGGTCAAACAAGTTTTGACCATATTCCGAGTAGCTTTCTAAATAGGCGGTTTGTATCTCTTTCCCAATAAACTCCACATATCGAGGAGTAAGGTAGCCTTTTAAAAATTCGAGGTACCTGTCTGCAATTTCTTGGTTAAACTGTTCACGCTCAATTTGTCGCTCTAAAACGTAGAATAGGTGCACAGGGTTTGCTGCCACTTCTTGGCTGTCGAAATTAAACACCCTAGATAAAATTTTAAACGCAAAGCGAGTGGAAAGGCCTTCCATGCCCTCATCAACTCCCGCGTAGTCTCTATACTCTTGATACGACTTCGCTTTTGGATCTGTATCTTTTAGGCTTTCTCCATCGTACACACGCATTTTAGAAAATAAACTCGAATTTTCGGGCTCTTTGAGACGAGAGAGAACAATAAACTGAGCCAAACATTCCAATGTGTCTGGAGCACAGGGTGCGCAATGCAACTCACTGGTGTCTAGTAGCTTCTTATAAATTTTTATTTCCTCACTCACTCGCAGGCAGTAAGGCACTTTAACAATGTACACCCTGTCTAGAAACGCTTCGTTGTTTTTGTTGTTGCGAAAGGATTGCCATTCGGATTCATTTGAGTGAGCCAGTATAAGGCCATCAAACGGCAATGCTGAAAACCCCTCTGTGGGATTGTAATTACCTTCTTGCGTTGCAGTAAGCAAAGGATGTAACACCTTGATAGGTGCTTTAAACATCTCAACAAATTCCATTAACCCTTGGTTGGCCTTGCATAATGAACCAGAGTAACTGTAGGCATCAGGATCATTTTGAGCATATTCCTCGAGCCGGCGAATATCTACTTTCCCTACCAGCGCAGAAATATCTTGGTTGTTCTCATCACCAGGCTCGGTTTTCGCGATACCGGTTTGGTCGAGTATTGAGGGATAGACCCTTACAACTCTAAACTGGGTAATGTCCCCATTAAATTCATGCAGACGTTTGCGTGCCCATGGTGACATGATGGTTTTGAGATAGCGCTTTGGCACACCGTATTCTCGTTTTAAAATGTCACCATCTTCATTTTCATCGAATAAGCAAAAAGGGTGATCATTTACCGGTGAGCCTTTTAGCATATAAATAGGGACGTTTTGCATCAGCTCTTTTAGTCGTTCGGCCAATGACGATTTACCGCCGCCAACAGGACCTAGCAAATATAAGATTTGTTTACGCTCCTCTAATCCCTGTGCGGCATGTTTTAAATATGACACGATTTGCTCAATCGCCTCCTCCATACCATAAAATTCTGAAAAAGCTGGATAGCGAGAAATGACACGGTTAGAAAAAATGCGACTGAGTAGTGGATCGCTGGCGGTATCAATCCGCTCAGGTTCACCAATGGCTATTAAGAGACGTTCGGCGGCGTTGGCATAGGCCAGAGCATCTTCCTTGCAGATTTCAAGGAATTCTCCAATGGTAAACTCTTCCTGTTTACGCTCCTCATAGCGACTTTGATAGTGCTCAAAGATACCCATAAATACCCCTTAGAAAACAGAACCCCGTACTTTCATGTTAGTCGGTATTCTTAAAAAGGTAAGGTTTTGTAGGTTAACTTTTTTAGAGAGTTTTGTCGCGGAACACAAAAAAGCCTCGCTGGTGCGAGGCTTTCATATTCAGCTATTTGTAGCGATTTATTTCTATCAGGGGCCGCTCTGTATAGCGCTCACCCTGTGTAGAGAAAAGTCGGTTACGCTAGGTTGCTGTTAGCAAATTCCCAGTTTACCAGTGCCCAGAAGTTTTCTAGGTACTTTGGACGAGCATTACGGTAATCGATGTAATATGCGTGCTCCCAAAGGTCAACGGTTAGGATTGGCGTTAGCGAGTCACCTGAAATAGGTGTTTCAGCATTGCTTGTATTAACAATATCTAGGCTGCCGTCAGCTGTTTTTACTAGCCACGTCCAGCTTGAACCGAAGTTGTTCACTGCTTTGTCATTAAACGCTGCTTGGAAGTCGGCGAAAGAGCCCCATTTTGCATTGATTGCGTCAGCTACTGCACCTGTTGGCTCGCCGCCGCCATTTGGGCTTAGGCAATTCCAGTAGAAAGTATGGTTCCACACTTGAGCTGCGTTATTGAATACACCGCCTTCAGAAGCCTTAATGATTTCTTCTAGGCTCTTGCTCGCCATATCAGTACCTTCCACTAGGCCGTTAAGCTTAGTTACATAGGTAGCGTGATGCTTGCCATAGTGGTACTCAAGGGTTTCAGCAGAAATATGCGGTTCTAGTGCGTTTTGTTCGTATGGTAATGCTGGTAATTCAAAAGCCATGTCGGTCTCCATGATTAGTTTATAGATATAACGCTATTAACCCTCTAAAGCCTGCAAATAGAGGACAACGTGCTAATTTAGCTCACTAATATCGTTATGTGCATCGTTGCAAGATAAAGCATAACGTAGAAGTGGGGATAAAGTCTTATAACTCAATGACAAAATTATGAATTTTTTGTCTATGGTTGTGAGAAGTAATTATCAATACATTTGATAGCTATGTGACCTTTCGATAGATCACTTTTTGACACGTGTATTATTGGCTCTGGCACAGCGACTGTCACGTTACTCGATTCATCACTACGCATATTACTGATTGTGTTAGGCACTGGATAACATCACAATATGACAATTTATGATATTCTACCCTTGATAAATGTGACGAGCATTCCCACATCCTGAGTATTAACTATTCCGCTGAGAGGATCCAATGGATAACACTGAAAGCCAATCGACGATTGACAAAATTAAGCAACAAATTGAAGAGAACCCCATCCTACTTTATATGAAGGGTTCACCTAAGCTTCCAAGCTGTGGATTTTCGTCACAAGCATCTCAGGCTCTCATGTCTTGTGGAGAGGCATTCGCTTATGTTGATATTCTTCAGAACCCAGACATTCGTGCAGAATTACCAAAGTATGCAAACTGGCCAACGTTTCCACAACTTTGGGTTGACGGTGAACTGGTTGGCGGTTGTGACATCATTATCGAAATGTTTCAGCAAAATGAGCTACAGCCTTTAGTTAAGGAAACGGCTGAAAAATACAAAAACGAAGAGTAGTGAGAAAATCTCAATTACCTATTTGAAAGCCGACTATTAGTCGGCTTTTTTGATTAGAATCACCCAATAATCCACCGCTTTTAATTCCGCTAAAACTCTATAGACAAGCCAGAAAATGAAATCCTCTATGAATAGAAAATATATTTTTATTTTGTCGAAAAAGGTTTGTTTTTTAATACGTTACCCTCTATAAAAAGCCGTGCTGACACAGCAGTTGTCAGTGTTGAAGGTCGAATAAAAAAATACTTTACAGCTATCACTCTGGTTATGGTTTGAGGCGAAAGAGCGCCAAAGCTGATAAAGAAAACTCTGGGAAAACACCATGAAAACACACTTGTCTTTATTGACTAAAAACGTACGCAGTGTACTTGCTGCTTCTGCTGCGTTTTCCGTTATTGCTGCCGCGCCTGTTTACGCGCAAGAAGCAGATGATGAAAAGAAAGCAAAAGATTTTGAACAAATTGCGGTAGTGGGTTCACGTGCAGCACCGCGCTCAATTGGCGATTCAGCGGTACCAATTGACATCATATCCAGCGAGGACTTTAAGCAGCAAGGTGCCACTGACATGGTATCTATGATGCAAACGGTGGTGCCTTCATTTAACGTGAACGACCAGCCCATCAACGATGCATCAACATTAGTTCGCCCAGCAAACTTGCGTGGTATGGCAGCGGATCATACGCTCGTTCTTGTTAATGGTAAGCGTCGTCATCGCTCTGCAGTCATTACTTTCCTTGGCGGCGGTCTTTCAGACGGTGCACAAGGCCCGGACATTTCAGTCATACCAGCATCCGCATTAAAGCAGGTAGAAGTACTTCGTGATGGTGCAGCTGCGCAATACGGTTCAGATGCCATTGCAGGGGTTATTAACTTTGTACTTAACGATGCATCAGAAGGCGGTACTTTTGAAGCCCGTTATGGCTCATTTTATGAAGGTGATGGTGACATGATCCAGCTTTCAGGCAACATTGGTCTTCCCTTGTCTGATGCCGGTTTCATTAACCTTTCTGCTGAATATCGCACTGCAGACGATACGTCTCGCAGCGTGCAGCGTGACGACGCTGCTGCACTTGTCGCAGCCGGCAACACCTTTGTTGCTGACCCAGCACAAATATGGGGTTCGCCTGAAATTAAGCACGATATTAAGCTTTTCGCTAATGCGGGGCTAGAGTTATCAGACTCTTCAGAAGCCTACATGTTTGGTAACTACGCGGTGCGTGAAGTTGAAGGCGGTTTCTATTACCGTAACCCACACACTCGCGGCGGTGTTTTCGCTAACGACGGTTCGCTTCTTGTGGGCGACCTAACCGGTGATATGTCGGGCAACTGTCCAACTGATATTGCACCTGGCGCAAACGTACTGACTAACGACCGTTATATCAATGAAGTGGCGAACAATCCTGATTGCTTTGCGTTCAACGAAATCCTTCCTGGCGGCTTCACACCACGTTTCGGCGGTGAAGTAACTGATATGTCTTTGGTATTCGGTACCAAAGGCGAGTTAGACAACGACGTGACTTATGACGTCAGCGTCAACTTAGGTCAAAACGAAGTTGATTTCAAAATTAGCAACACTATCAACCCATCTCTTGGTCCAGATACACCGTTTGAATTCAGCCCTGGTCGTTACACGCAATCTGAACAAACGCTAGATATAGATTTCACTAAACCTTTCGATGTTGGCCTATACGAGCCACTTTTCGTTGCAACGGGTTTCCAATACCGTCACGAAAGCTACGAGAGTTTTGCAGGTGATACCGCGTCCTATGAAATAGGTCCATTGGCGTCACAAGGCTTTGGCATTGGTTCAAATGGTTTCCCTGGCTTAGCAGCGAATAGCCAAGGCCTTGTGTCTCGTCATAACATTGCATTTTATATCGATGCAGAAGCGTACATTACTGAAAACTTTATGTTAGCTGGTGCGCTTCGTTATGAAGACTTCTCAGACTTCGGTGACACGACAAAAGGTAAAATTGCTTTCCGTTGGCAAGCTCTTGAGAACATCGCATTCCGTGGTGCTTACTCAACGGGCTTTAAAGCACCAACACTCGGCCAGAGTAACGTTCGTAACGTAACGACTGCGTTTGGTACTGGTGGGCAGCTTATTGACCGTGCGACACTTCCACCAACGGATCCAGTGTCGCAGCTTAAAGGCGGTGAACAGCTAACGCCTGAAGAATCAGAAAGCATTACTTTTGGTATTGTTGCACAGTTTGACAGTGGGTTATTTATTACGGCCGATTACTACAACATCAAACTTACCGACCGCTTAAGTACTGCTTCGGGTATTGCGTTGACTGATGAAGATATTGCGACCTTGATTTCTCAAGGTATCAATGATGCGTCTAGTTTTTCTGAAATCAGCTTCTTTACCAATGACTTCGATACCACAACGGAAGGCGTTGACGTAGTAGCAAACTACAGCATGGAAATGCTGGGTGGAGACACCAAGTTCTCTCTTGCTTACAACTGGACATCGACGGTAGTTGATCGCGCGTCTGATAATATTTCAGATTTCCGTATCCGCATGCTAGAAGACAACCTTCCAGCGGTTCGCTACAGCGCAACGGCTAACCATACAAACGGTGACTGGCGTTTCCTTACACGCCTAAACTATTTTGGCAGCACGTTTGAAGATCACTTAGACTCAGCCCTTCCAATTGAGAAAATTGGGTCTGAATTTACCGTTGATTTAGAAGTAGCGTATAGCTTTACAGAAGACTTCACGCTTACTGTTGGCGCTAGAAACGCGTTGGATGAATACCCAGACGAGAATACGCAATACGCGGGTATCGCTGGGTCGTTATATCCCACAACAGCGCCAATTGGTATTAATGGTGGATTCTACTACCTAAGAGGTATGTACACGTTCTAACCTGTACGTCTAGAAAAGGGAGCATTGGCTCCCTTTTTACTTATCGAAAAATCCGTATTTAATGCGTGAAAAGCCTGACAAACACAGGCATGATTAGGGGCTATAGATTTTCGGTGTTATCCCAAAATCTATATACCTTGAACATCTGTAAGCAATTCGAAACACACTCATTTGAGATTTATGACCAGAAAGTCGACAGTAGCTGAAACCTTCTTAAAATACCGAAGCAAGTTAATGCGCGCGGTAGGCACTATTGTTGGTACTGATGATATTGAAGATATAGTGCAAGAAGCATTTATTAAGAGCTATGAGGCCGAATTAAAACAAGAAATACAATATGAACGGACCTACATGCTTAAAACGGCGCGTAACTTAGCGCTCAACCATGTGTCGAAGGCTGAAAATAAAAATAAACAGCATTTAGACGATATGGATCTGCTGCCCTATGAGTTGATAGGGCACAGCTTAGAAAAAAACGTAGAAAGTAAAGAACGCTTTATTCACTTTTGCCGAGCCACAGATACGCTGTCTGCGGATGTAAAGCGAGTATTTTTATTGAAAAAAGTCTATGGCATGCGACAAAAAGAAATTGCTGAACTCGTGGGGTTGAGTGAGAGCACTGTGGAAAAGCATGTCGCCAAAGGTCTTGTAATGTGCTCTCGGTATTTGGCCGAGCTGTCAAAAGATAATTTATCACCCCAAGCACCTTTAAGTGCGACTCAGGACATAAGCCGTAGTTAATATGAATAATATTCGCCAATTTTCCAGTAAAGAAGATATCCAAGAGCATGCCTGCTTGTGGATTAGTCGTTTAGATCGCGGCTTAACAGATGAAGAACTCGCAGAACTCGATAGCTGGCTTAGCGAGAGTAACGCCCACCGTCAATCTCTTATTGAAGCTGCTAGCCTCTGGGACGATATGTCTGTGCTCAACGAGCTAAGTGGCCTATTTCCCGAGTCTCACATGCGCAAAAACGATGGAAACAGAGCAAAACGTCAAAACGCCTCTCAATATCGTGGAAAGTGGAGTATTGCCGCTGCCTTCCTGGTAATGACGTTAGCGATAGGGACGATTGTTCAGCAGGTGTGGTTAGACAATACACCGGAGTTTGCCGCTATCAATGAAAAGGTTGAAACGGGTATTGGAGAACAAAAAAACGTTACCTTGGCGGATGGATCTGTCATGCACTTAAACACTAACTCTATCGTTACGGTCGATTTTTCCCAGAACGCGCGTTCTATTGTCCTGCTAAAAGGTGAAGCTCATTTTGAAGTGGCCCACGACACATCTCGCCCCTTCTCAGTAACCGCAGGCAACAACACGGTAACGGCGGTAGGAACAGCATTTAATATGCAGTACGTTAACGACAACGCGTTTGAATTGGTTGTGACAGACGGTAAAGTGTTAGTCAAAGATCGGTTCAGAGATTCCTCTTCTGCCGAATCCTTGTTTGGGAAAAAGCCTATAACCGAAGAAGGCCTGCTTATGTTCGCGGGTGAAAAAGCCACGGTGCAAGGAAAAGTAGAAGCCCGCGAAAGCTTATCGAAAAACGACATCGATGATGATTTAGCATGGAAACAGGGAATGATTGTGTTCAAAGGCGAGCCGCTAGAGGCTGTGCTTGATGAAATAGGACGCTACACGCCTGTGCGCTTTACTATAACGGATGAACGCTTGCGCAAACGCCGAGTTGCTGGTTATTTTAAAGTGGGCGATATCGACGGCTTACTGTCAGCGCTGAAAAGCAGTTTTAATATCAATTATGAAAAAATAACCGATACAAGCATTCAGTTATCCGTAGCATCGTAATATTGTGTAAAGAATTGGTGTAAAGAATATACGCAAAAAGTATATGTAAAAAATAGTCTGTGCAGTGGCATTGGCCTATTGGCATCCGATGATTGAATGTGACAATATACGAAAGAATAATAGCACATCGATATATCACCTTGCAGTACATGCATTTCGCAGTCATCACTCATTTCATGAAACGTCAACGGTTTAGTTGGCGTTTTCGTGCTGTGGATTCTCATCGCGGTGCTCGCAAACTCACCGGTCGCAGCGCCGATCATAGTGCTCATCTTGGCTGCCATGACAGCGCTGCTCGTAACGTCCATGACAGCAGCGAGAAAAAAAGCCAAGTGGCGCTGGCGATATGCATAGCCTTTTCAAGCATGGGATGGCAAAGCGTTAGCCATGCTCAGCAAGCTATACCGTCTAACAGCAATAGCGAGCCACTCGCGTTATCAGAAGCCCCCTCATTTACGTTTTCTGTACAATCTCAATCAGCTGATGAAGCGCTGACGGAGTTAGCAAAACAGGCCAATACCACACTGCTTTTTCCTTTCGATTTAGCCAAGCGAGTTAAAACTAACTCACTTAACGGTACCTACACACTGAGTGAAGCATTAGGGCAGTTGCTGGAAGGAACCGAACTTGCCGTAATTGCTGATGATTTAGGTGTATTAAGCATACGCGCACGTGCATCTTTGGTTGCTAAAAAGCCTGTTGAGAGTAAAAAAGAAGAGCAAGTTGACAATAGCAACGCCTTGGAACGTATCGCTATTGTTGGTACACGAAATGCGCCTAGAAGTGCAGTGGATTCACCGGTTCCGCTGGATATTATTAGTGCGAAGTCGTTAAGTTCTCAAGGTAATGCAGACGTGCTGTCAATGCTCAGTGTTTTGGTGCCATCTCTTAATGTGAACGATCAGCCAATTAACGACGCAAGCAGCTTGGTAAGACCAGCTAATTTACGCGGCATGTCCTCGGATCACACATTGCTTTTACTTAATGGAAAGCGGCGGCATCGCTCTGCGGTAATTACGTTTCTTGGCGGCGGACTCAGTGATGGCGCACAGGGCCCCGATATTTCAGTTATTCCAGCGCATGCGTTAAAACAAGTGGAAGTATTGCGAGATGGCGCATCAGCGCAGTATGGCTCAGACGCTATTGCCGGTGTCATTAATTTTGTTCTTAAAGATGATAGTGAAGGTGGAAGTGTTACGCTGAAATCCGGTGCCTATGGCGAGGGAGATGGAGCATTATTCCAATTTCAGGGTAACCGTGGTTTCTCATTGGGTGAAAATGGATTTGTGAATGTCACCGGTGAATATCGTCAACAAGACGGAACGTCGCGCTCGGTGCAACGAGACGACGCTGTAATGCTGATGGAACAGGGCAATCGTTTTATTCAAGATCCCGCGCAAATTTGGGGCGCGCTTGATGTTGACAACGATATAAAGCTCGCCATTAACGCAGGCTATAATCCGTCCCCCACCACGGCCTTATACGGTTTTGTCACCGCAGCCACTCGAAAGCTATCGGGTGGATTTTACTACCGCAACCCCCAAACTCGAGACGGAGTGTTTAGCCGCATTGATGCTGACACCGCAGTACGGCGATTAATTATTGCCGATTTAGATGGTATCGATTCTGGCATACAGTGCCCTTCAATTATCCTTACTGATGCCGATGTATTGCAAAATCCTGCCTATCAGCAGATTGCGGATAACAGCACAGAGCTTGGCGCAAACTGCTTTGCGTTCAACGAATTTTATCCAGGTGGTTTTACACCAAGTTTTGGTGGTACTATCAAAGACGCCTCATTGGCTGTGGGACTTAGAAAAGAACTACCTTACGACTGGGCTTTCGATGTGAGTGCGAGTGTGGGCTACAGTAATGTAGACTATGAGATTACCAATACGGTAAACCCCTCCTTAGGTCCACTTTCTCCTACGTCATTCAACCCCGGCGGCGTGTCTCAAGTAGAGCGCACCCTAAATTTAGATTTTTCGAAGTTAATTCAAACCGTATTCGACGACCCAGTGAGTATTGGCCTGGGCATAGAGTGGCGCAAAGAAACCTATTTTCAAAAAGCAGGCGATGAGAGTTCATATATTGCAGGGCCTTATGCATTTGAGCCCCCGCTAGGCTTAAACGAAGGATTTTCAATTGGCTCCAACGGTTTCCCAGGCTATCAGCCTCAGTCTGCTGGAAATTGGAGCCGCAGTAATTGGGCTATGTACGCCGATATTGAGTTTTTCGTTACCGAAGCATTGCAATTTGGTGTTGCCTCACGTCTTGAGCACTTCAGTGACTTTGGCACTACATTTGATGGCAAGTTGAGTACGCGCTACAAGCTTAACGACCTTTTTGCTTTAAGAGGCTCGGTGAATACAGGCTTTAAAGCGCCCACAGTAGGGCAGAGCAATGTTATTAACGTGACCACGGCTTACGGCCCTAATGGGCTAGAAGACCAAGCCACACTGCCGCCTACAGATTTAATATCTGTGCAGCTTGGCGCAACACCGCTGACGCCAGAAGAATCGGTTAATTTTAGCGTAGGGGCGGTAATGCACGTCAGTGAGTATTTCTTCGCTACCGTCGATTACTTTACCATTCGCTTGGAAGATAGAATTAGCACTACGTCAGCTATTCCGCTAACCGATAGTGACATAAGTGCACTTGTCGCTAATGGGCGTCCTGATGCGGCTAAATACAACGCTGCAAAATATTTTACCAACGATTTTGATACTAAAACACAGGGTGTTGATGTTGTTGTAAATTATCAATTTGCAGCAGGCGAGTGGCAAAACAATCTGCTGTTTGCCTACAACTGGACTGATACGCAGGTAGAACGAGTGACGTTATACCCGGCATTAGTCGATGGCGCGCTTCAGCTTACGCCAAATTTGACCAATGCGCGGATACGCATGTTAGAGGACAATTTGCCGGCCCACAGGGGCAGCATTACCCTCGAACAGACTATTTCGTCACTCGCGTTTACATGGCGCTTAAACTACTTTGGCTCATTTTATGAAGATCACTTAGATGCATCTGCAGGCTTTGATATAGCCGGTAGTGCAAGACTGACCATGGATGCGCAGTTTTCGTGGCAAGTGTCAGAGGAAGCTCGTTTTACCGTTGGTGCACAAAACTTATTTAACACTTTGCCAGATGAAAACATGTTCAAGGGAGAAGTTGGTGCCCTATATCCGCCGACAGCGCCAGGTGGTATAAACGGCAACTTTTTTTATGCAGGTTTGGAGCTTGAATTTAAGTAGTGAGATAAAAAGGGATGCTCAATTGCACTGATGCATTACCTAAAGTTAGTTATCACTAACTAGCAGTCGGAGAATAGGTGTGGTTGTTAGCCCACGTTTTTAAATAGGGATTCGTCGATAATCGTTTGGTCAATAATTTGTTGTGCCATTCCAATACATTTTCCGCACTGAGAACCAAGCTCTAAATGCTCTCGTAATTCACGCATGTTGCCTACACCGTTGGTCTCAACAGCAGCACGAATACTTTTATCGGTTACGCCGTAGCACATACATACAAACATTATCGAACACTCCAAACCAATCTGTGAATGATAATAATTGTTATTCATGATTTTGGCAAGTCGTGATGAGAATTATTTTCATTAAAAATAACTCAAGGTGTTTGAAAGTCACAAAAGCGTTATCGCATGCTGTCATTTCCGGCGTTTTATTGGCTCGGCCTTAAATATCGAAGGGTGGACTGTCAATATAAGCTAGTCTTCGCTGACAAGGGGCCAACCGCCCAGCGATTGGTAACGATTTACCATATAACAAAAAAGCTCGGTGGTTTTTTGTGCATCATATAGCGCGCTATGCGCTTCGTTTTGATCAAAGTCGATACCCGCTGCTCGACACGCTTTTACCAAAACCGTTTGTCCTAGAGCTAACCCTGCAAGACTTGTGGTATCAAAAGAGACAAAAGGGTGAAACGGCGTGCGTTTTATATTGCATCGCGCTATCGCTGCGTTGACAAAACCTTGGTCGAAAGCGGCGTTATGCGCCACAATCACAGAGCGCTGACAATCGGCATTCTTTTGGGCCTTACGAACCCCTCTGCATAGGTCTTTCATTGCATCGCTTTCTTCAATGGCACCTCGTAGCGCACAGTGTGGATCGATGCCGTTGAATTCTAACGCGGCCTGTTCAAGGTTTGCACCTTCAAAGGGCTGAATATGATAATGAAAAGTTTCGTCTGGGTGCAGCAGACCGTTTTCATCCATTTTTACCGTTACAGCAGCGAGCTCTAGAAGCGCATCGGTTCCGGCGATGAAGCCAGCCGTTTCAACATCAATTACAACGGGAAAGTAACCTCTGAAACGTTGTGATAAAGTAGGCATTGCGGTTGAAGACATAGACTCTCTTTTCAAGACAAGTGAATGTGGAGTGTCGTGAGGATTAGCGCAGACACCAATATCAATAAGCTCATGATTATCGCAAGGATAAAAGGCAAGTGCTAGCACGAATTAGCACGGTACGCTTGAAACGACTATGAATCTTACCGAGTTAGCGTTGTTTAACTCTAATTCTCCATTGCTTGGAAATACGTAAGGCTCGGTACACGTTTGGCCTAGAATTACATAACACTTCGCAGAACGGTCAAGTATAAGAGTTTAAAAATTAAGCTTTGCGCTATAATTCAGTCGCAACAACGGCTAATTCACCCTCACAAAACGTAAATTAATAAATCACGTCTAAACTTTTTTGTGCCAAGGGCGATATACTACTTATAGTTTCCATTTACTGGTACCACAACGCATTTGATTGCGGTGTAAATTTTCATTTTCTAGGCTTTCGTTATGCTATCGATATCTACAATAGTGTGGAACATTAATACAAAAGCGATGTATACGTGTCTCCTTAACCAATGCCTGCTAATCGTAACCGCGGCCGTGGTCTTGAGTTCTGCAGAAGCGCATTCGGCTATGCGCCAATACTCTGCGACAGTTGAAACGTCAAACTGGCAAGTCGAAACAGAATCACGTTTGCAATGTAAGTTAAATCATGAGTTGCCTGGTTATGGCGATGCTGTGTTTACAAGTATAGCGTCTAAACAGCTGAATATGGAATTCGAGCTTGATATGCATTTACTGCCTAATCATTTTGACGTAGCGGCAGTATATTCAGTGCCGCCCAAATGGATGCCTGGTGTCGCGCCAAAGACGATAGCAGACATGACAATAAGAAAGCAGTATAACGGCGACTTACCTCAAGATGCAGCATGGACCATGCTTTCAGAACTCGAAAAAGGATTTTGGCCCACTATCTATTATCAAGATTGGTATAATAAGTACGATAAGGTGAGCGTGGCTCTTAATGCCAGTAATTTTACCGAGGTTTACCGACAATTTGTAGAGTGTGTTTCTAACCTGCTCCCTTACAGCTTCGATGACATAGCATACACAGTATTATCGTATCAAAATAACAGCACTGAGTTGACTAAGTACTCGCAAAAGCGACTCACAATGATTGGCGAGTACCTTAAAGAGGACGCGGAATTAGAGCTCGTGTTGTTAGACGGTTATACTGATAGCTACGGTGGTCGTTGGAATAACGAGCAGCTCTCTATTAGAAGGGCAAATGAAGTAAAAAGTTACCTTACCGCTATTGGTGTACCTAACGATCGTATTCAACTAACCGGTCATGGCGAAAAGCGTTTCATCGCGCCGAATGACACAAGAGAGTCGCGAGCGCAAAATCGACGAGTTATAGTGAGACTTTCTAAGTCATAGCCGGTGGCCTATCGGGCGTCATCGACGATTGCACGGTCTTGTTCACGCCATGCTAGCACAGGAGGGACATGGTCGGTAAATACGCCGTCTACCTTGGCTATGTTGCGTAGGGCATCTAACAACTGAAGGCCACTCATGCTAGGAGGTAGCGCATCTTGGCGATAGGTATAGGGGTGAATG
Organism: Alteromonas ulvae; assembly: GCF_048987005.1. Taxonomy (GTDB): domain Bacteria; phylum Pseudomonadota; class Gammaproteobacteria; order Enterobacterales; family Alteromonadaceae; genus Alteromonas. Next base: position 1,314,712 of record NZ_CP185261.1, read on the forward strand.
GTCAGATTGTTGCTGTGTGCATGTGTTAGCCAGTTTGCAGCTTCAATTTTTTTACTCTTTGCGTCGTCTTGATTGAAAAGCTGAGGTACCCAAGGCCCAATACCATTTGCGTATTTAGCGACTTCTGCCATTCCTTCTGCACTTCTTATCCACGTGTAATCAGTACTGCTTTCTTTCCAATCATTTTCGCCAATTAACATAACAACTTTGCCTTTGTAGCCTAACTCACTGCGAATTCTTTTAACCTCATCAAAGTCAAAGCACTGCAAGTAGCTGTTGTCTTGTGCACCGTCAAAATTAAATGCTTGAAGCGCGTCTATAACAATGCGACTTGCGTCTACTCCTTCAGCTAAGTGAAAAGCAGGTGATTTAATTTCTGGGTATACCCCTATGTTTTTGCCAAGCTGGCGGTTGAGTTCGCTTATTAAATCAAAGTGCTCATAAAGAGTCGCAATGCTAAAGCGAGAAGTCGTGGCGGAAAATCGTGATGGAAACACTCTGTTTTGGCTTTTGTCTTCTCGTTCGTGAACGTCAAGCCTGCGAAGTTCTGCTAACGTAAAATCCCGAGCATAAAATCTGCCGTCTTCTCGTGCTCTTTGCGGAAAAACAGTTTCCACATTGGTGACTGTCTCTAAATGTATGTCGTGAAGCACAATAGGCACATTATCTTTGGTAATCACCACATCCTGCTCAATGAAATCTGCTTGGAGCGCAAAGGCTAGGGTGGTCGCTTCTAAAGTATGCTCGGGTAAGTAACCTGAAGCGCCTCGATGAGCGATGACCAAAAATTCAGCTCTTTGGCTTTCGCTATCTGGCGCTTCCTTAATGACAGCACGTTCTGTTTGGGATGCTTCTGCAAATGAAAGCATCCATAAGTTAAAAAGTAAAAAAAGCAAAGCCACGGGACGATTGTTCATTAAAATATTCCATAAAGAAGTGGGCGCAAGAGGTACTTACATTCATAAAAGGCAGGTACTACACTGAATTAACGACCCTCTATAAGCTCAATAGCATAGCCATCAGGATCGCGTACAAAAGCAATAACCGTTTTACCGCCTTTCACTGGCCCAGGTTTGCGGTACACATCAGCACCATTTTGTTCAAGGTTTTCACAAAATGCATAAATATCGTCTACGCCAATAGCGATGTGGCCGTAGGCATTGCCTTTGTCGTAGGTATTTTCTCCCCAGTTATAGGTGAGCTCTAGTACAGTAGAGTCTTCCTCATCGCCGTAACCCACAAAAGCGAGGGTGTATTCGTAGTCTTTATTGTCAGATTGGCGCAACACGCGCATGCCCATTAGTTTTGTGTAAAAGTGAAGTGATGCGTCTAGGTTTTCAACGCGAAGCATAGTGTGGAGCATTCTCATAGTCGTTCCTTTTATAGATAGCCTATTGGTAAGACATTGATACGTTATCGAAACACGTTTGATTAAGGGTAATAGGTAATTGTTAATACTTGAAGACACAGTTTACATTGCATTGCTTAAATCAGCGTCGAGAGGAACATGGGGGGTTATTGACGATAGGCATTTATTATTCTCTATTCTTCTCTCAATTTTCGCAAATACAAGTGTTTCGAACATAAATCACAGACTTGTTCAAACGAGGAGAAAAAAAATCAAATAAAAGTTGTGTTGAAATATTCAATAAAAACCAATTAAAACAGTCGCTTGCTCTTTTTCTTGGCTTTTTTTTGAGTAAGGATGGTTAATCAATGGTGAAAAAGTTAGACATGCCCATGCTTTGCATGTATCTTACGCGGGCTTTAGATATGTTTTACGCTTTACCTATTACTGCTTTGTACCACTCTTTTATTCCTTCAATTGAAGTTTTATATAGATATACATCTGCTTTACTAGCTCGTTTATGTCTATCGCTATCGGTGATTTCACCACTTAAACATCAATTTTTAAAAGGTATATATTATGTCTAATTCTGTAAACGGTACAGTAAAATGGTTTAACGAAGAAAAAGGTTTTGGTTTCCTAACTCAAGACGGCGGCGGTAAAGACGTATTCGTACATTTCCGTTCAATCGCTTCTGACGGTTTCAAGACTCTTTCTGAAGGCCAAGCGGTAAGCTTCGAAGTAGAACAAGGTCAAAAAGGCCCACAAGCAGCAAACGTTGTTGTTCGATAAGCTAAAAGACGCTTAAAGTCTTTGAAGTGAATAGGCTCTCTTACGAGAGCCTATTACAAAGTTTTTTAAATTTCTTACTACCAATTGCTCACCACAAAAGGAATACTAAAAACAACTACATAATAATGATAAAAGAAGTAATTAATTTGCATATCCAATCTATAAAAAATCCCCCAATACAAACTCCAATTTCTAATATTTCAGTCTACAAAAATAGCATTGCTTTTACCGAAGTAGACAGTAAACGTCATATTGAATTCAGCTCCAAAAAAGAAACTAGAGCCTACCTTGATTGGCTTTTAAACTTTTCATAACGCTTTCAGTGTTGATTAAACTCGTATTTGATTAGCAAGCCTAGCTCGAGAAAAGTGCTTAATACACACTCACAAGCCAAATTTCCAAAAAGCCCGTGTTAGAAGCGCGTAACTAAAAGCTCGTAGGCATAACCGCGTAAGAAAAACCGCATAAGAGAAACCGCGAAATAGAACAGCCAACGTCCGTGTTAACTGTTATCTCGTGTCCTAATGCTATTTTGCGCCTTTTAAGTCTACGTCTGTATCGGCCAAGAGATAGATACTGGCTGCATACGCTGCAATGTTTTGCGCGAGCTCGTCAGGATTGATTTTATCCAGCGTGTCATCAGGTGTATGGTGTAAGTCAAAGTAATCACGACCATTTTGATTCAATCTGATAGTGGGTACGCCCTTTGCTGCTAATGGAATAATATCTGGGCCTCCGCCTGCGATATCAGAACCGCCTCGAATAATGCCTAATGGTGATAATATTTTAGCGATATCGTCCACGAGTTGTGTTGCGTCTGGGTTTACATTTGATACTAACTGCCAGACTGTTTGCGCGCCGAAATCTGACTCGGTGGCCACTACGTGATTAGCCAGGTTGGCTTCGTGTTGTTTGGCATAGGCAAAAGCGCCTAATAGACCCACTTCTTCAGCGCCAAACATAACAACGCGTATCGTCCGCTTAGGTCGCTTCGGAAGCTTAGCAATCAGCGCTGCCGCTGCGGTAGTAATAGCAATACCAGCACCGTCATCAACCGCACCTGTGCCCAGATCCCAGCTGTCTAAATGTCCGCCAATAAGAACAATCTCTTCTGGCTTTTCACTACCAACAATATCGAGGATTACATTGCCACTGCTCACTTCACCTTTCCATTTGGACTCACTGTGAAGCGATATAGATAACGGTTTGTTAGCTTGATGAAGGCGGCGAAGGTGGTCGGCATCTGGATTAGATACAGCAATAACGGGTATGTTTGCCCACTTGTCGCCGTTTTTGCTCATCATGCCTGTATGGGGAAAACGATGGGAGTCAGAGCCCACTGAGCGTACAACAAGGGCACTTGCTCCACCACGCTCGGCATGTTGCCATCCAATGCGTCGGCGCTGATTAGCTTGTCCATAGCCAGCACCAGTTTGGCTTTTTACCATAGCATCGCCATCAACAAAGGCAATTTTTCCCTTAAGCTCTGAGTCTTTGATATCTGACAAGGCATGGATGTCGCGAAAATAGACTACATCGGCATTAACTTCACTCTCGCTTGGCGCAGCTCCGCCTAGGGCTGTGCCATAAAGCGGCTGTTGATAAGGAGAGGTAAGAGTAATATGCAAGTGGCCACGATCCCAAAAGGGCATAGTGAACTCTTCTATTGATACCCTATCAAAGCCTAATTCTCTTCCCAGCTCGGCCCCCCAGTCTCTTGCTCGCGCTTCGGCTTCTGAGCCACCTAATCGCGGACCTACTTCGGTAGTGAGCGATGTGACTATGTCATAGCCCATATTACTTTTCAGGGCGGTTTGTATGAGTTTTTCAGCGGTCTCTTTTTGAGTTTCAGTGATAGGGGAGGGAGCGGCTAGTAAGGATGAACTCAACACCCCCATCAACACACTCAGTGTTACTGCTTTAAGTCGTAGCATGACATCTCCAAGTTCTCGTTTTGCAATTTTGTGATTTCTATTATCGTTTCTAGGTCAACACGCTTTCGTGCTATTAGTTTGCAGCGTTACTCAATCATAGCGACTGTGAGATGAAAGTCGATATTGCTTGCTGTAAGAATGGGATTTTAGAAGACAGGTTACTCACTGAGTCTGCGCTTTACGTTTAACCGGCTTGGCTTTCTTCTTAGCGGCAAGTGTTTTCTTTTTTTCCTGCTCTTTGAGCACTTCATTGATGAAACTTTTTCGCCCGAACTCTCTGGTTATTAGGCATCTGTCTAAAGAAAAGCCTCTTGCCGGGCAGTACTCACGGCCGTAAAAGATAATTTGTAGATGAAGGTCGTTCCATTTCTCTCTTGGGAATAGACGTTTTGCATCACGCTCAGTTTGCTCAACACTTTTGCCATTTGATAAACCCCAGCGATACATTAAGCGATGAATGTGTGTGTCCACCGGGAATGCAGGTACGCCAAACGCCTGAGACATGACTACGGACGCGGTTTTGTGGCCCACGGCTGGCATAGCTTCAAGCGCAGCAAAATCTTGAGGAACCTTGCCATCATGCTGCTTTATAATCATGTCAGAGAGGTGCCAAATACCTTTTGATTTCATTGGCGATAGGCCGCATGGTCTTATAATATTCTGAATTTCTTCAATGCTCATTTTAACCATATCGAAAGGATTGTCTGCTTTGGCGAAAAGCGTTGGTGTAATCTGATTAACCCGTTCATCGGTACATTGTGCTGAGAGCAATACGGCGACTAGTAACGTGTAGGGATCGGTATGGTCAAGGGGCACGGGGATTTCTGGGTAAAGTTCGTCGAGAATATCCATGATAGCTTGGACTTTTTCTTGTTTCGACAATGTTTTTACAGCGTCACCCATGAATGTGCTCTCTTAATAATTGTTGTTAACCTGAATTCTTTTTACGCAATAGTCCGCTGATGGCTATGTTTCTGCGGTAATTCTCACTCGCTCAGCTTTCGCTTTCGGTATTGTCTCCTTTTCGGCGAGTTTCGTGTCTATCATGTTTTTCACCGCGATTAATAGCCCCATGGCTAAAAACGCACCGGGTGGCAAAATGGCCAGCAAAAAAGGGCTATCCGTTTCAAATAGCGTGATTGCCCAGTTCTGAGCAACCTCACCGAATAGTCTATCGGCGCCGGTCAACAAAGTACCTGCACCTAAAATTTCCCTTAGGCCGCCTAAAATTACGAGAACTGCGGTAAATCCAAGTCCCATCATGACGCCGTCGTAAGCAGAGGCGAGAGGGGGATTTTTGGAAGCAAATGCCTCTGCTCGGCCAATAATGGCGCAGTTAGTGACAATGAGAGGGATGAATATTCCCAGCGCTAAGTACAAATCATAGGTGTAAGCGTTCATAAGTAGCTGAACAATCGTCACAAAAGAGGCGATGATCATAACAAACACAGGGATACGGATTTCATTGCGCACGATATTACGCACAAGCGATACAGTAACGTTACTGCCGATAAGAACAAGCATGGTCGCCAAGCCTAACCCTAGCCCATTTATAAAGGTGGAGGTAACGGCAAGTAAAGGACACAGCCCAAGAAGCTGTACTAACGCCGGATTATTCTTCCATAGTCCTTGAAGGGATAAATCGCGAAAATCTGTCATGATGGCTGCTCCTGACTGTCGGCATCTATATCAGTACCTATTTGGCATTGGTTAGGGGCATCAAATAAGTGAGTCTGATTTTCTTCCACATAAATTAGCGCATTTTTAACTGCATTAACCACCGCTCGTGGGGTTATCGTTGCTCCTGTGAATTGGTCGAATTCACCACCGTCTTTTTTTACCTGCCATGGCACTAGGTTTTCACTAGAAAACCCTTTTCCTGCGAATGATGTTATCCAGTCGCTAATGGCGAGCTCTACTTTATCACCAAGCCCTGGGGTCTCTTTATGTTCAACAACGCGAACGCCCAATACATTGAGATTAACATCAACGCCAATAACCATGTCGATGTTGCCGCTATATCCATCAGGTGCAGTAGCCTGAACCACTAGAGCGCTGGGTTGATTGTTTTGGCGTGCTCGGTAAATTGCATGGTTGCCCGGGCCTAGAGCGTCAGAATCAATTACCGTACAGTCGGCGTAGAGCGGGTTAGTGTGTAGTGAGCTTGGTACTACTTCATTAAGTACACTCAAAAGCTTGCGTCTTTTTTGTTCTTCAATAGTGTCTTTCGTACCGAAAAAGGTCACGGCAATAAGTGCGGTAGTCACAATCGCGAAGCTACCTAACATTACACCGTTTTTAATCAGGCTATCTTTAATCAAGCTATTTAGGGCCATTACTTTGCCCTCCACTTACCGCTGACATTTTTTCCATAAACTCGTGGGCGTGTGTAGTAGTCAATTAAGGGCACTGCCATGTTCATGATAATAACTGCAAACGCTACGGCGTCGGGATAACCACCAAACACACGGATAACAACAACCCAAAAACCGATGGCTGCACCAAAAATGAGGCGGCCCTTTGGCGTAGTCGATGCCGACACGGGGTCGGTGGCAATAAAAAATGCACCGACAATGACAGCGCCGTTGAGTAAATGAAATAGAGGTGAAGCGTACAGGTCGCCGTTAACTAAGTGCAGTACCGCTGCGCACACAAACACACTGATTAGCATGCTGCCAGGAATATGCCAGCTAATTACGCGGGTTTTCACTAAGGCCAGACCGCCAAGTAGGTAAGCTAGACTAACCCAGCCCCAACCAGCACCTGCTGCATCAAATAGGCTACCGTCAAATGTGGGTTTCGCTAATGACTCTGAGTAGGTAAGCCCCTGCGTTAAATCAGTTTTTAATGTATCTAGAGGGGTGGCCATAGTGACTCCGTCAACCATGGATGCGCCGCCAGCTACCGTTTTTAGTTGAGTTACGTCGTAGCCGCTAGTGGTAAAACCGGTGAAAATAAGCGATGCCGAGTCGAGAAAACTTGGCGTAATGGCGGCATGTGTGGTTGCTGGAAGCCATACACTCATCGCTGCCGGAAACGAGATAAGTAGCACCACGTAAGCTATCATCGCGGGATTAAAAATATTAAAACCAAGACCACCGTAGACTTGTTTTGCAACGGCAATAGCAAAAAATACCCCAATAATTGTCATCCACCAAGGTAGGGTAGGTGGAATACTGATTGCAATAAGCAGGCCCGTTAGCACTGCACTATAGTCAGTTAGTGTTCTCTCAATGGGGCGCTTTCGCAAATACAATATCACGCCTTCAAATACGAGCGCGCTAGCCACAGCAATGACAGCTTGAATAAGCATGCCCCAGCCAAAAAACCACGTCTGCGCTATCATGCCAGGGATCATGGCATAAATGACGATGCGCATGACTTGGCCCGTATCTCGTTTTACGCGCTGATGTGGTGAGCTTGATAAACTTAATTTCATTTCAACTCTTTCTCTTTATCTGCAGCGGCTTTTTTTGCCTTGGCCTTTGCTACCGCTGCTGCAATACGGGCTTTCTTTTCATCCACTTCACTTAAAGGTGTATCCGTCACCGCAGTGGTGCCACTGGTGCTCTGGGGTTCCGCTACTTTGGGTGGCTTAGCTTTAGAAGGCTTAGCGTAATAAGCTGGGGGCGTATCGCTAGTTGGCGCAGAAGCCTGTTGAGCTGCTTTTTTGGCTTTAGCTCTAGCAATAGCCGCAGCAATCTTCGCTTTTTTATCATCAACGCCCGTTGCGCCCGCATCAGTCTCAGCAGTACTGTCGCTATGACTATCACTTGAAATTTCGCTGTTTAGCTTTGTTGCGGCAGCGGTGTTGTTTGAAGGGGCTGCCCCTCGAGCTTCCTTCTTTGCCTTTGCTCTGGCAATAGCGGCAGCGACTTGCGCTTTTCTCTCGTCACCTGATTCGCCGCTTGAATCGGTTGCAGTTACTGGGGTGCTGTCCTGCGTCTTATGTTCAGACTGACTTTGAGTATTTTGAGTACTTTGCAGCGCTGCTTTTTTGGCTTTTGCCCGGGCAAGCGCCGCCGCTACTTTGTCTTTCGTGTCACTTGCCGCAGGAGATGGTGCGTCTGTGTTTGCCGGTTTAGCTTGATTTGCTGCTAGTCGCGCTTCTTTTGCTTTGCGGTGCTTCTCTTCTCTTTCCCGCTTTTCGCGCTCTAGGCGCTCATTTCTTGCCTCAAAACGCTGCTTGGCTTTTTCAGCTTTGTTCTTTTCGTCTCGTTGAGTGCGAATATCAGCTTTGGCCTGTCTGTAATAGTGTACTAGTGGAATTTCACTAGGGCACACGTATGCACATGCACCGCATTCTATACAATCGAATAAATCGTATTCCTCAGCCTTATCATATTCTTTGGCTTTTGCATGCCAGAACATTTGCTGAGGCAGTAAAGACGCTGGACATGCATCGGCACAAGCGCTGCATCTAATACAAGGGCGCTCTGCATTATCATCCACCAATTCTTTTTTGCTTGGCACAAGCAAGCAGTTGGTTGTTTTTACAATCGGAATGGTGGCATCTGATAACGTGAACCCCATCATAGGACCGCCCATAACCACTTTGGGCGCTTTTTGTTTTTTGGGATTGTACTGGGCCTGTTCAAGTAAATGTGCAACAGGCGTTCCAATAAGAGCCCTGAAGTTTCCTGGCTGTTTAACAGCTTCTCCCGTTACCGTGACTATTCGTTCTACAAGGGGCTTACCTTGCAAAATGGCATCGGCTACTGCGTAGCATGTACCAACGTTAAACATGACCACGCCAATATCAACAGGTAAGCCGTTGCGGGGAACCTCTCTACCAGTGAGCACTTGAATAAGCTGCTTTTCACCGCCGGCAGGGTACTTTGTTTCCACACTAACAACGCGGTAAGCATCTTTGTCTTGGCAGGCAATGTTTAATGCCTGCAGTGCTTCCGGCTTGTTGTCTTCAATCGCAACAATGATGGCCTTGGGATTAATTAAATGAGCTAATATGTCGAGCCCTTGCCTAATTTGCCAGGCATGCTCTCTCATCAGTCGGTCATCTGATGTGATATAGGGTTCACACTCAATGCCGTTTAACACCAAAAACTCTATAGGCTTCGATGTTGATGTTTTTATATGTGTTGGAAACCCTGCGCCGCCCATCCCAGAAATACCTGCTTGGCAGATATGGTTGATTAATTCGTTTTTATTGACGTCGGTGTAGTTGGGAATAGGGCTCAAATCGCACCATGTATCATTTCCATCAGGTTTCAATGTAATGCACATTTCAGTTAACCCACTGGGGTGGGCAACTACATGTGGTGCAATGGAAATAATTTCGCCGGATGTGGGCGCGTGCACCGGCACCGCGAACGGCGTTGCGCTTTGAGACAGTATTTGGCCTTTTTGAACTTTGTCGCCAACCTCAACACAGCAAGCGCCATCAGAGCCAATATGCTGACGCATAGGGATAATAAGATGCGCTGGTAAAGGAGGAATTCGTATCGTTGTTGTATTAGATAGCGACTTTTTGTCCTCTGGGTGCACGCCACCTGGAAACGAATACAGCTTGTTGTTATTCAGCGTTTCAATAATGGAATCAAAGCTTGGAGATAACACGATTAAGACACCATTTTTATTGGAATGTCACCTTTCGGTGATGAAGAAAAATCCCAGTTCCAGGTGGACGTTGTTTGAACCAATGGAACCATATCAATGCAGTCTACGGGGCAGGGATCAACACATAAGTCGCAACCGGTACATTCATCGACAATCACGGTGTGCATATGTTTAGCAGCCCCTAAAATAGCGTCTACTGGGCAGGCCTGAATGCATTTTGTGCATCCAATACATTCGTCTTCGCGAATAAACGCTACTTTTTTTGTATCTTCTTCCCCGTGAGCAGCATCAAGAGGCTTAGCTTCAACGCCCATTAAATCCGCAAGCTTTTTAATTGTTGATTCACCGCCAGGAGGACATTTATTAATATCATCGCCGTTAGCGATGGCTTCGGCGTAGGGTTTACATCCTGGATAGCCGCATTGACCGCATTGAGTTTGCGGCAGAACTTCGTCAATTTGCTCTACAAGTGGGTCGCCTTCAACATGAAAACGGATACTGGCGTAGCCAAGAATAAGGCCAAAGATAACGGCAAGAACACCAATTGTGATAATAGCAAACGAAATAGACATTATACCTTCACCAATCCGCTGAAGCCCATAAAGGCGAGCGACATTAAGCCTGCGGTAATCATTGCAATGGAGGCTCCTTTAAACGATACCGGCACATCTGCAGCAGCTAGGCGCTCTCGCATTGCGGCGAATAAAATAAGTACTAATGAAAAGCCAAGGGCTGCGCCGAATCCATAAATAAGGCTCTCCATAAAGTTGTGCTGTTCAGTTAGGTTGAGTAACGCCACGCCAAGTACTGCGCAGTTAGTGGTGATTAGGGGGAGAAAAATACCCAATAGTCTGTAAAGCGTAGGACTCGTTTTATGTACGACCATTTCGGTGAATTGGACAACTACTGCAATGACCAATATAAAGGCAAGAGTGCGAAGATAACTTAACCCAAGGGGAGTCAATAGATAGGTCTCAACGAGATAGCTTGAAGCTGACGCTAACGTGAGCACAAATGTGGTTGCCATAGACATGCCCATAGCCGTTTCTAGCTTGCTTGAAACGCCCATAAACGGACACAAGCCCAAAAACTTCACCAATACGAAGTTGTTTACTAATACTGTGCCAATCAATAGCAGTAAAAAATCAGTCATGAAAATCCCAAATGAAGAACCAATAGAAACGCTCAAGAAGGCGAGGGGTTCTTTGGTAAATTTTATGTACGTTCTATTCGCAAATAAATAAGACAATTCAGCGTCGTTATTATCGCTTTTTACAGCCGGTTTAACAACTTGATTGAATTAGGGTAATTTAATGAATTTGAGTTAGGAATTGAAAATATGAAGGCGCTATACAAGCCTTGAATAAAAGTGATGCGAAAAAGGATATTGATGATGTGAGCGTTGCTTGGAGCCAATCAAGTGGCTCCCCCTCCCCGACTCGAACGGGGGACCTGCGGATTAACAGTCCGTCGCTCTAACCAACTGAGCTAAGGGGGAATTGACACTTAATTTGCTGCTGAAGTTGGCTCCCCCTCCCCGACTCGAACGGGGGGCCTGCGGATTAACAGTCCGTCGCTCTAACCAACTGAGCTAAGGGGGACCTGTGCTTCAACGGGGGCGAATATTAAAGAGGTACTTAGTTGCTGTCAACAATATATCTAAAAATATTTATACTGAATGCACAAAAAATAACTTTTTACCGTTTTGATGCTTAATTTGTCATCAATGGGGTGTAATTAGTGTTTAATTAGTGAACGGGAGCGCTCATATTACCTTTATTACGTTTTTTGTGGCAGACGGAAGCCGCGCTCAAAACATTTTATTTTTGATAGCTCATTACTTAAAATTACTATAACAAAATAGAATAAAAAAAAGCTTTGATACTGATATTATATACAGTGCTTAATAAAACTGTAACCTGTACGCAAGGATTAAAAGGTTAGTCACTACTTACCTTTTATTTTGCTTTTGGGTCATAAAATCACGCCAACTATGGTCTCGCGTTAGTTATCCACTAAATCTGTGGATAACTATGTTGATAGATTGATTTAGCACTCATTGAACAAACGATCATTGTTCTTTTGATCTCTTTTTTAAATGACGTGAATTTAAATAAAAATAAATTAAAACAATTGCTTAATGTGTAATCATTGATCTTTAAATAAGATCGGCAGGGATCTCGTGGACAAAATTTAGCTTGTGTGTTAATTCAACGAATGTCTAAAAGCTATGCAGCTAAATTTATGTTTTATCAAAGATTGTTACATTTTGATAACAGCGTTTACGTGTTGCTAAATCTTCGATTTTTTAGTAACCATCGCCTACAACCCTGTTTTGCTGATGCTTGATACAAAAATAAAGTGTCGGCGGCGATAGTTAATGCAAACTGCGCTATTTGAAATAGGATGTTTTGCTAACAAAGATTAATTTTGATGTATAAATATACATTTTGACCGATTCGCCTCTAAATTTAGCTCGAATCGAAATAAATAATAGAGTGTTCAGTTTTTAATCACTAGCTTAGTGGTCTTTACAGGCTTGTGATTATATTTTCTCGTTTCTAAAGAATCGACGCGTTGGCATACCAAAATTTACAGCAGACGTCTGCAACCCATTGTTCATCGTGTTGACGTGGCGTAACGCCTCCTACTCTTTTACACTGATGTCGCAGAAGAGGGCTTCGTTGGAATTCCATGAGCGTTTAGCGCGATTAAGATTGTCAGCGTGCATTGAAGACCACTGGCACACGCCAAAGACCGTCATCGCAATGGTTGAAATAAAAGTATTAATACGAGTGAGCGCTCAATCATCATAGTAAAGGAGCATAAGTGATAAAAAATCAGTCATCCCGAAAAGCGTCTAATCTTCTAGAGGGAAATATAGCGTCTACGTTAAAGCGTATGACCATCCCCATGATTTTGGGGATGATAATGATGATGAGCTTCGGCTTAATTGATACGTTTTTTGTTAGCTTGCTTGGCACTGAGCAATTGGCGGCTATAAGCTTTACGTTCCCAGTTACCTTTACTGTGATCAGTTTAACTATCGGCCTCGGTATTGGCACTTCTGCAATAATTGGTCGGCTACAGGGCAGTAAGGAAAAAGAAAAGTCGAAGCTTTACGCTACCGGTTCTTTAATGCTGTCAGCAATGTTGGTAGGCGTATTGGCCACTGTTGGTTTCTTTTCGATAACGCCCGTATTTTCTTTATTAAACGCCTCTGAACAACTAATGCCGTATATCGCTGATTACATGGGTCTATGGTATGTGTCGAGTGTTTTCCTCGCGCTACCAATGGTTGGAAATAGTGTGCTGCGTGCGTGCGGTGATACCAAGACACCGAGTATAGTGATGGCTTCTGTAGGTGGCTTGAATGCATTGTTAGACCCCTTATTTATTTTTGGCTTTGGTCCCGTACCAGCAATGGGAATACAGGGGGCGGCACTTGCCACATTTATTGCATGGCTTATTGGCGCAGGTTGGATAATTTATATACTAGCAGTGAGTCGCAAATTAATGCTGCCACGCCTTTTGACCCTTGTTGAATTGCGCAGCAGTAGTAGAGACATTTTGAAAATTGGTTTACCCGCTGCTGGTGCCAATATGCTTACCCCAATTGCTGGTGGCGTAATGACAGCAATTGTTGCGAGCTATGGCGCGGAAGCAGTTGCCGCGTGGGGGGTGGGGAATCGCATGGAGTCTATTGCCAATATTGTTGTTCTGGCTCTATCGATGACATTACCCCCTTTTATTAGTCAGAACGTAGGCGCACTCCAAATTAGGCGCGTAAAACGCGCCTATTCCATTACCTTGAAGTTCGTATTGATCTGGCAATTTATCGTGTTTTTGGCTATGTGGGGGTTATCAGGTTGGATAGCCCACGCGTTCGCTCATGACGCTAGAGTGGGTAGTCTCATACAGTTGTTTTTAATGATCGTTCCTTTAGGTTATGGCATGCAGGGAGTAATCGTTCTTACTAACTCATCGCTAAATGCTATGCACCGCCCGATGACCGCTCTTATCCTCAGTGTCATCCGCTTATTCGTTTTTTTCGTACCCATTAGCGTTTTGGGAAGTCATTTGTATGGCCTCCAAGGATTATTCGTCGGTAACGTGATTGCTAATGTGGCAATGGCAGGCGTCTCTGTATTTGTATTTAAAAGAGCCGCTGAGCAAGCCGTAGCCAAAGAACATGTAAATCTAGTTGACGCCAACCCCGTTAGCTCAAAATAAAGGTGTAATAATGAGTAGAGGTTTCGAACTTCATTCGAAATATAAGCCCGACGGTGACCAGCCCGCTGCGATTGAAGCGCTAGTTGACGGATTAGAAAGTGGTTTAGCAGGACAGACACTACTTGGTGTGACGGGCTCTGGGAAGACTTTCACTATGGCCAATGTGATTAAAGAAGTGCAGCGTCCTACGCTTATTCTTGCTCACAACAAAACATTGGCAGCTCAGCTTTATGGGGAAATGAAAGACTTTTTCCCCAATAACGCAGTTGAGTATTTCGTGTCTTATTACGATTATTATCAGCCAGAAGCCTATGTGCCTAGCACTGATACATTTATTGAAAAAGATGCGTCAATAAACGATCACATAGAGCAGATGCGTTTGTCTGCTACGAAAGCGCTCATGGAGCGACGAGACGTTGTCATTATTGCTAGTGTTTCCGCCATATATGGCCTAGGCGACCCTGAATCCTACATGAAAATGCTGCTGCACCTTCGCCAAGGTGACACGATGGATCAGCGTGACATACTGCGCAGACTCGCTGAACTCCAATATAAAAGAAATGATTTAGCGTTTGAGCGAGGCACGTTTCGCGTGCGCGGTGATGTTATTGATATTTTCCCTGCTGATTCTGAAAAGCAAGCGGTTCGAGTAGAGCTGTTTGACGATGAGATAGACAAGATAAGTTTGTTCGACCCACTAACGGGCGCGGTAGATAAATCCGTGGTGCGAGCTACGGTTTTCCCTAAAACTCATTATGTGACACCAAGAGAAAAAATTCTCAACGCGATTGAGCATATCAAAGTTGAGCTGGGCGAGCGCAAAACCCAGCTACAAGAAGCGAATAAGCTCATCGAGGAGCAGAGAATTTCTCAGCGGACTCAGTTTGATATTGAAATGATGATGGAGCTAGGCTATTGCTCAGGTATCGAGAACTATTCTCGCTATCTCTCAGGCCGTGCGCCAGGAGAGCCGCCTCCAACCCTGCTTGATTACTTTCCAGCCGATGGACTCATGTTTATCGATGAGTCTCACGTAACCGTCTCCCAAGTTGGTGCAATGTACCGTGGTGACCGCTCTCGCAAAGAAACACTAGTTGAGTTTGGTTTCAGGTTGCCTTCGGCACTTGATAACCGACCGCTGAAATTTGAAGAGTTTGAGCAGATTTGTCCTCAGACTATTTATGTTTCTGCCACCCCTGGCGATTACGAGCTGAAAAAAACCGAGGGTGACATTGTCGAACAGGTGGTGCGACCCACCGGGTTACTTGACCCGATTATTGAAGTCCGCCCAGTGGCGACGCAGGTGGATGACGTGTTATCTGAAATCCACAAGCGTGTTGCGCTAGATGAACGGGTGCTTATTACTACTCTCACAAAACGCATGGCTGAAGATTTAAGTGAGTACTTAAACGAGCACGGCGTAAAGGTGCGATACCTCCATTCTGATATCGATACTGTGGAAAGGATAGAAATTATTCGCGACTTACGCCTCGGCAAATTTGATGTGTTGGTGGGAATCAACCTGCTAAGAGAAGGGTTGGACATGCCAGAGGTGTCGTTGGTTGCAATCTTAGATGCAGACAAAGAAGGCTTCTTGCGTGCAGAGCGTTCTTTAATTCAGACCATAGGTCGTGCTGCCCGTCATTTAAATGGTCGAGCTATATTGTATGGTGACAAAATAACGAAGTCTATGCGCAAAGCGATAGATGAAACTGATAGACGCCGCGAAAAGCAACTAGCGCACAACAAGGCTAACAACATCACACCAATGCGCTTAAATAAGCCAATTACAGATATTATGGACTTAGGTGAAGGTGCGCACCCAGCCTCTGGCAAAGTGCGACTGCGTAAGGTAGCAGAGAAGAAGAAGCAGCAGAAAGCAGCGAGTGCGACTGACCTCATGGATCAAATTGCAGAACTCGAAAAACAAATGTTCGAATATGCCAGAGAGTTGGAGTTTGAAAAAGCAGCATCCTTGCGAGATGACGTAGAGGCTTTAAGGAAGCAAGTCGTCACGTTGTCTTGAATACTTAGGTTCCTGCGCGTTTTCAGTATAAAGCTGAATAACACGCGGGAGACGTGTAAATAGCTAAAAAGAAAAATTGCGATTAAAAGACTCAATTTGTCGTTGTAATAGCCTGTGTTGTTTCATATAGTTACTTAAAGAGTATCAATAACTATACCTAAAACAGGTGCTACTATGCTAAATCGTCTCCAAGAATCGGATATAAAGTTACTACGCGTTTTTTATGCAGTAGCGAGTTGTAATGGATTTACGGCGGCTGAACCAGTGCTCAGAATGCAGCGACCAAACATAAGCGCGGCAATAAAAAAACTAGAGGAACGGTTAGATCTCGTGCTTTGTCACCGAGGTCGGGGCGGATTTCAAATGACCAAAGAAGGCGAGGTTGTTTTTCAAGAAACCAAGCGCATTTTTAATGCGTTTGATAACTTCGTTTTTAACCTTAAATCGTTACATGACGATTATTCAGGACACATCACGCTTGTGTTGATGGCTGGTCTGCCACTTTCAATGCATTTAGCTGTGAGTAAAGCAGTTAAGAGCACCATGAAAAAGTTTGATGATATTCACGTGAATATTCAAACTCGTCTTTACAATGAGGTAGAGCATGTAGCATTGTCAGGTGAGTGTCATTTGGTCGTCTCTACTTACGACATGGTAAAACCTGAATCAGTGACTTTCCATCCGGTAGGATTGAATGTTGAAGGCAGGTTGTACTGCTCTCCTAGCCACTTACTAGCAAAATACCGAGATACTGAACTTCCTGATAATGTGAATATTGAAGATTATCCCGCTATCGGAATTTCTGGCCTTTCATCTGCAAACTACATTGAAGACGAATCAAGACTAGCCATACAAACGTTCTCTGATTCTTTCGACGCCGCAATGTCGGCGATTATGACAGGAGAATATGTTGGTCTTTTACCTGATTATATGGCAAAAGAGCAGGGCGCTGCGCTTGGGCTAGTGCCTATCGCTAATGGCAGCTTGTTTAACTTCAGTCATGAATTATTTGTGATGAACGGCAAAAATACCCGATTGAACCCCGTGTTGCGACACTGCATTAAAGAGCTAAGCTACTTTATTGCTGAAAGCCAAAAGTAATCGCAATCTTTCGTCATAAAAAGTGCTTGGATTTGCTTTCTAGTACTGATTAACTTGGCGCTAGCAATGACTAACTCGGAGCCAAGCAGTGCAAGCCATTAAGAAAGCGAGTCTTTTTTACAGCGTAAAACTGCTTTCCTTCTTTTTGGGTTTGTACGGCTGCTTTGTTCTTCATGAGCTATTGGAAGTGCCTAGTGTGGTGAGTGCAGCCTCAATAGGGCTTATAGGCAGCTTCCTTCCCACCACCACTCAATTTCAACACCATCCACAAGCTGCCATGTATGCAGGTGCGTTTGCGGGCATGTGCTCGTCTCATGTCATTAGCTCCACCTATGAACTTGTTTTTATTAGTCTCGTTGGAGCTACTCTTTATACGACGCTAAAAAATCATTTTATAGGTATCGGAGGAAAGCTAGGTACTATCGCATTTGTGTCTGTCGCAAGTGTCGTAATTGTCAAGTTGGTGATTGGGTAGTGCTGATTTTACTCTTTGCCACTTTAGGTGGTCTTATCACTTTTAAGCTGTCTGTCTTGCCTTGGATGAATGCTATTCGAGCAAGTAGCATTAGTACGCTGGTATGTTATTCATTGGTGGCTTACATAATAGGAATAGAGACGGCTAATAATTATGCCTGCATCTTTTTTGGCGGAAGCTTTGTTGGAATGACATCATCTCGTCGTCTTTCAAGTAGGGGAGTCGTAGCGGCGGCGTGCATATTTGGTGCTATTAGCTCGCTGTTGTTACCTTTTCTCGAGGGGATAGGCGGAGCATTAGGTGTGTGTGCTTTTTTATCGGTCTCAGCAGTACACCTGACGAAAATGGCAACGGCAGCGAGGAAGTCCAACTAGAAGTACTAATGCCTCTAGTTGGATAAATCAATGCAATGCTATTCGTAAGCTAGAGGATCGGTGGCGTTATTGTCTCTAAAAGCTTCTAGTCGTTCTTCGCACGCACCACACTTTCCACAGGCTTTTTCTCGTCCGTTATAACATGTCCACGTCTTGCCGTAATCAAGCCCCATATTTAACCCATCGGTTAAAATAGCTGTTTTACTTTCATCAATGTAAGGGGTAACAATTTCCACGGGCGTGTAGTTTGCAATACCGCACACATCATTCATTCGATGTACAAACTCTGGTCTGCAGTCAGGGTAAATTGCATGGTCCCCAGCGTGGGCACCGTAATACACTTCTTTTGCTTCTAGGCTTACTGCGTAACCTACGGCAAGAGAAAGCAAGATCATGTTGCGGTTAGGTACAACAGTCTGCTTCATACTCGGCTCTTCGTAGTGACCTTCAGGAACATCGATGTCTGAAGTAAGCGCAGAGCCACCGACTAGTGAATTAATTGCACTAATATCGACAATTTTATGAGATACGCCTAGTGAGTTACACACATTCGCCGCATAATCGAGCTCTTTTTTATGGCGCTGACCATAATTAAAACTAAGGGCATGTACTTTCTTTCCTTCACGCAGTGCTTTATGCAGCACAGTGAAAGAATCCATACCTCCAGAGTAAATAACAACAACGTTTTCTGACATAGATTTTCACGAATTGATAAATAATGTCAGAATTTTATGTGATCCTTGGTAAAATCCCAACATACAATCGTTAAAGGACGTCAATTTGTCTGTATTCAGCACGTTAAACATCAATGAGATGTTCGAAACTATTCAAGGAGAGGGAGCACACACTGGGATCCCCTCCATATTTGTTCGCCTTCAAGGTTGCCCCGTGGGTTGCCCGTGGTGCGATACAAAGCACACCTGGGAAATTAAAGAAGAACTCATTGTTGCACCGCGGCAAATCATTGATCAGTCTGAGGAGTCTGAGACCTACTTTGTGGCAGACGATGAGTCTTTGCTCTCGCTTTTCAAACAAGAGGGGTATGTGGCGACTCACGTTGTTATTACCGGTGGTGAACCCTGCATGTACGATTTGCGGGGGCTGACAACAATGCTGCACAATAACGGTTTCACCACGCAAATAGAGACTAGCGGTACCTTTGAAGTACTCTGCGATGAGAGAACCTATGTGACAGTATCGCCAAAAATCAATATGCGTGGTGGCTACGAAGTTTTGACAAGCGCATTAGAGCGCGCTAACGAAATAAAGCATCCTATTGCAATGCAAAAGCATATTGATGAACTTGATGCGCTCCTTGCAAATGTTTCTTCTTTAGAGGGCAAGCAGGTATGTCTGCAGCCCATTAGTCAGCAGATAAGAGCAACACAGCTAGCTGTTGATACTTGTATTGCGAGAAACTGGCGGCTATCTTTACAAACACACAAATACATTGGTATTGAGTAACAGGATATTGAGTAAAAGCGCAATTAAATAAGGGAGAATAAAGGAATGAGTATTGGTTGCCTTAATCATGAGTAGAAACGGCAAAAAACGAATAAGAAATTTGGGCTCGTTAAAGATGTTAGTGCTTACGCTATTGTTAGTTGGGCTTAGTGCGCACGGCGCATTGTGGACAATCACTTACCCTCGCCCGATAGACGATACCGATGAGCGTACCCAATACCCCATTGCGCTGCTAAAACTCGCGCTGGATAAAACCGGTGTGAATTATGAACTAAGACCTTCTGATAGAATTTTGCTTACAGGCAAAGCCATGCGTCAGCTACGCGAAAACAGAGAAGTGAGCGTGGTATGGAGTATGACTGACATCCAGCGGGAGAAGGACTTAACTGCTATAAGGATCCCTATTGCTAAAGGGTTAATCGGGTTACGGGTATTTGCTATTCAAAGTCAAAAAAGCGCAAAATTTTCCCAGATTGAATCCATCGCCGATTTGCGTGAATTGGTTCCTATTCAGGGCGAGGATTGGCCTGATACGAAAATATTGCAGGCTAACGGATTTAATGTATTCACCGTTCCGGAGTTTGATAAAGCCTACGACTTTCTAAGTCAGGGAAAAGGTGATTTCTTCCCTCGCTCTGTGATTGAGATTACCCCTGAGTTAGACACGTTAGGCAAAAGTGCCAACATATCTCTTGAGCCCTCTCTCGCCATTTATTATCCCACCGCCATGTACTATTTTGTGAGTAACAATAACAAAACGTTAGCACATTTAATTGAAACCGGATTGCGCAGGGCCATTGATGACGGTTCTTTTGAAACGTTTTTTCAATCGACGTACATGCCTATTCTCAATGAATTAAATATGGATGAGAGAACCATCTTAACCATTGATAACCCACTGTTACCCGACGATACGCCGTTGTCAAATGAGTCATTGTGGTATCAATCAACGAATGGAAGTTAATGGGTCAAATAGATTAAAAAAGCGACCCTCAGGTCGCGTTTTTAAATGATCTAGAATGATATTACAATGTATAGCCTAAGACTCTCCAGTGTGAACGCCTTTCATCGAGCGCCCAGACGGATCTGCATTATTCTTAAAGCTTTCATCCCACTCTAACGCCTCGACAGTGCTACAAGCGATTGATTTTCCGCCGGGAACACAGCGTGCAGCACTTTCTTGTGGAAAGTAGCCTTCGAAAATAGTGCGATAGTAATAGCCTTCTTTTGTATCCGGTGTGTTGTAGGGGAAGCGAAACTCTGCCGTTGCCAGTTGTTGGTCGGTTACTTCGCCGTCAACAAACTCGCGAATAGAATCTATCCATGAATAGCCTACGCCATCACCAAACTGTTCTTTTTGACGCCACAAGACCTCGGCAGGCAAGGTTTCGCCATTGTCAAAGGACTTTCGCAAAATCCATTTTTCCATTTTTCCATCAAGACACATTTTGTCTTGCGGGTTTAAACGCATCGCCACATCAATAAAGTTTTTGTCTAAGAAGGGAACGCGTGCTTCTACACCCCATGCTGACGTTGCTTTATTTGCGCGAGCACAGTCAAACATATGAAGGCGGTCTAACTTACGCACAGTCTCTTCATGAAACTCTTTTGCGTTTGGTGCTTTATGAAAATATAAATAACCACCAAAGATTTCATCAGCGCCTTCACCGGACAGTACCATTTTGATACCCATGGCTTTAATTTTGCGGGTCATGAGGTACATAGGCGTGGCTGCGCGAATTGTCGTGGTGTCATAAGTCTCAAGATGAAAAATAACGTCACGAATGGCATCTAGCCCTTCCTGAATGGTGAAATGTATCTCGTGATGCACAGTCCCAATCATATCAGCCACTTTTTTAGCTGCTTTCAAGTCTGGAGCCCCTTCTAGACCAACGGCAAAGCTGTGTAGTCTCGGCCACCATGCATCTGTCTTATCTTCATCTTCGACACGTTTGGCAACGTATTGCGCAGCAACCGCAGACACTAATGATGAGTCTAAGCCACCAGATAGTAGAACCGCATAGGGCACATCTGACATCATGTGTGATTTGACTGCTTTTTCGAAAGCAACGCGAAGCTCGTCTAAATCTGAACTATTGTCTTTAACATTTTCATAGTCCATCCAATCGCGGTTGTAATATTTAGTTAGTTTACCTTCTTTGCTCCACATGTAGTGACCTGGAGGAAATTCACTAATGGTTTTACATACACTAGCAAGTGCCTTCATTTCAGACGATACATAGAAGTTACCGTGTTCATCGTAACCTGTGTAAAGGGGAATGATACCGATATGGTCTCGCGCAATCAGGTATGCATCTTGTTCTTCATCATAAAGAATAAAGGCGAACATGCCTTCTAGTTCATCAATGAAATCAACGCCTTTTTGTTGAAACAATGGCAGAATTACTTCGCAATCCGAGCGGGTTTTAAATGGATAAGGTTCGTCCAAATCAGCGGCTAATTGCTTGTGATTGTATATTTCGCCATTCACTGCGAGGATATGTTTGTCGTTTTGGCTGATTAGAGGTTGAGCGCCGGTATCTACATCGACTATTGCCAATCGTTCATGACAAAGAATGGTATTGTCATTATTCCAGATACCCGACCAGTCAGGGCCGCGGTGGCGCAATAATTTAGATAAGTCGAGGGCTTGGGTTCTGAGTTCAGACACATCGGTTTTGATATCAAGGATACCGAAAATACCACACATAAAACGGATTCTCTCTGTTCGCTGGTTTAAAAAATGGGTTATTTCTGTCGGGTACTCGTTGAAGAGCAGCGAAGGATTATTATTTTTGATTTGTCTGATTCGCGTGTCTTGAATGTGCCAGTCTGACAGGAAATTGCAAGTACATTATGATGATAAAATGGAATTTATTGGTTCTTTTCAGCGAAGTTACAGTGGTAAATGCAAAAGTGCCCTATTTTGCACAAAAAAACATCTATTGGCGTTATGCGTTGAGTTTTCGTCTGCGCCAGTAAAGAACTATTAACACCGAACTATAGATAATGGGCAGTGGCAAAAGCGTGTTTATGAAAGCGAACTTACAAAGGCGTAAGTACAAAGGCAAATCTACAGAAAAGCACCAATAACGATGTGTAGAAAAGAAGTGCCCCGAGAAGTCGGGGCACTGTAGGTTCACTCTGAGCGACTTATGCCGATTGAATCAGGCTTAAGTCAGCTTTTATTCGCATATTAGATGTTCTGATGTATTATGACGATAACGTCGATTAATACTGGCGCTGAAATTCACTGCCTTTATTCCACTTTGGCCACATGGGTGCATTTGCTACATTCACACCTACATCGAATAACATTTGAGTGTCTTGAACAATGCCGCCCATATCCCAGTTCTCACGATACTCATCGCACACTTGGTGGTAGCAGCCGGTTACAATCACGTTCATTCGCTTGCGGTACTTTGCTGTTTCTTCATCCGCTGGCTCGTTACCACCTTCTGCATACAGTGCTGGTACACCTTGCTTAGCAAAGCTGAAGTGGTCTGAGCGATAGTAGTATCCCGCTTCAGGCTTATCTTCTTGGGTTAACACACGCCCTTGTTTTTCTGCGGCTGCTTTAAGGTAGGTTTCAAGTTCTGATTTACCCATCCCTACAACGGCAACATTTTTGGTTTTCCCCAGCACGTTCATGGCATCCATATTTATGTTTGCCACTGTTTTTTCAAGTGGAATAACAGGGTTAGCAGCATAGTATTTACTGCCTAGTAAGCCTTGCTCTTCTGCAGTTACCACTAAAAACGAAACTGAACGCTTAGGTTTTGGCGTTAGCGATGAATACGCCTTAGCCATGGCTATCATTGCAGCAGTGCCGGTGGCATTATCGTGGGCGCCGTTGTAAATTTGATCGCCTTCTTTGCTTTCATCTTTACCAAGGTGATCCCAATGTGCGGTGTAAATAATGTGATCATCAGCAAATGTAGAGCCCGGTAATGTGGCTATGACATTATTACTTTCTGATTTTTTAAACGTGTTTTTAACGGTTACCGACGCGGTAATGTCCATGGCCTTATTGTAAGGCCCTGACATTGCCTTTGCTTTTTCGGTATCAAAGTCCAACCCAGCATCACTAAATACTTGCTTGGCAGCATCTAGGGTCAGCCAACCTTCAACAGCAACGCGACTTGCGCCTTTATCTTCACTCACTAGACCATACTGCGGGCCGCTCCAACTGTTGGCAACCACCGACCATCCATAAGATGCTGGAGCCGATTCGTGAACGATTATGGCAGCTGCAGCGCCTTGGCGGCTGGCTTCTTCGTATTTATAGCTCCAACGACCGTAATAGGTCATTGTGGTTCCCTGAAACTTGCCACTCTTGGGGTTTTCAAAACCAGGGTCGTTAATGAGGATAACAACGGTTTTCCCTTCAACGTCTAAACCGTCGTAGTCATTCCATTTATACTCCGGTGCATTCACACCATAACCTACGAACACTAATTCAGAATCGTTCAGCGAGACCGAAGCTTGTTCACGTTTTGATGATGCCACCATGTCTTCTTTATAAGCGAAGCGGTTTTCACCGATAGTCATTGTCATATCAGGATTTGCGGTAATTTCCATTAACGCTACCTTCTGCAAATAGCTATCGCCATTTCCAGGTTCAAGGCCAGCTTCCTTAAATTGGCTAACAAGGTAATCAATGGTTTTCTTCTCACCTTCTGTCGTGGGTAGGCGACCTTCAAATTCATCAGATGAGAGTATTTTTAAGGGCTCTCGAATATCTGCATCGGAGATACTGTTGTATACCGAGTCGAAGTTTGTCGTTTCTTGTGCTGTGGCTAACGTATCAGTGTCGCTAACTTTCGTGTCACTGTCGTTAGAAGGAGTACATGCACTTACGCTTAACAGCGCAGGAACAAGCAAGGGCAAGAATATTTTTTTCATTATTAGTCTCTATTAACCGTCTTAGTTTGCTCTACAATAGACCCCAGTATAGAGAAATCCACAAAACGAACCAATAGGTGTTATGCAATCAACCGATATTCCTTTTAGTAAAACGTATTTATCCCAATGTGCCTCGTTAAGTGTTACTCGCCTTTTGACAGATATGAACCTGATAGACCTCAGTGAGTTTCCTTCGGCAAAGCAGTTAAATGCATTAACGCAATACTTTCATTCCAATTGGCAGGGTCCTCACTTTGTAGCGCAAAGCGAGCTTGACGAGGGTGAAACGCGATATTACGAAACTATTATTGGCGAAGATAACCGTGTCCCCACACGGGAGAATAGTTGGCATGACTTGTTCAACGCACTTATCTGGATACAGTTCCCTAACACGAAAGGCTTGTTGAATACGCTGCATGTGAACGATATAAATGAGTTTGGAATTAGCCCTCGTACAGCAAGACGCAATCGCATTACTCACTTCGATGAATGTGGCGTAGTACTGGCAGTGGAAACTCCCAAAGACAATAACAAGGCCGATTTAGAAGCATTCTTAACGTCGCTAGCAGGACACAACTGGCATGAAGTGTTTATAAAACAACGCAACACCTGGGCAGGAGTTGTCACGCCCTTCATTTTTGGCCACGCCAATTTAGAAATGATGCTAAACCCTTTTATAGGATTAACAGGCAAATGGTTGGCGGTTGCAGTTCCTGAGGGCTTTAGTCAGTTGAGTAAGTGGCAACAACGAAGTGAATTGGATAATGCCATGGTTAAGCGAATTGCTCAATTAGATGACTTTCAGCAAGCACCTATATTAAAACCTATACCTTTACTTGGCGTGCCTGGGTGGCATCACCCGCAGTCTGACAGTTTTTACGATAATGAAGCGTATTTTAGGCCGGCTAGAAAAGGGGTAAAACAAACAGTACAGCTGCCGCTATGGAAGCACAGCTAGCGCTGAGGTTCCATAGCAATAGCTTACTGGTAGGCCTATTCTCGAACAAGACGATGAGAAACGACAGGGCCCGTTGGCTGTAGGCCCTGAGTGAGAATATTAAAATGCAAGAATAGCAATAAGCCATATAGAATAAATAACGAGGTAGGGTGCTGCGGCGACAATGGCGGCTTTTTGTCTAGAAAACGATGTCCATTGCGCAATACCTACCATCGCAAGATAAATTCCCCAAAACAGCTCTAACCTAATAGCTTGAGCAAAGGCAAACCATTCTGAGTCCATTGGAATGCTCATTATAAAGCTTAGAGAAGTGGGAGCTAATGTTGCTGGCGATATCTGATGATCGCTAGCAAAAAGCAGCAATGCAACGCCAATCAAACCCGTTACAACATAGGGCATCGCTACCCACCACGAAAAGCCATACCAGTCAGTAAACCCAAAAACGTGACTATCGTCTGATCGTGTTGCAATATTTAAATACACGGCGTAAACAGCATTAACAATGATAAGTACAAAAAACGCACCAAAAAGCTGCGTCCACATTAGGCTTGTTCTAGTGAAAAAAGCGCGCATTTGATCTTCTTCTGCAGGGCTCATATCACCCTGAGCAGCAATATTTAAATTTGCAAACCATTCAATATCCACGAAGTTCACATAAAGATACTGAAGTACTAAGGTAACGCCCATTACTAAAAAGAACGGCATCCAACTCCAGTTGTTATTGTCGCCAACTGCCTTAAAGACTCCATTGGGTTTGAAAAATATATCGTTACACGCCTGAAATGGATTTGACACGGTATGCATTCTAACTCCCTGAAAAAGTTTAGTTATTTTTATGGGTAATTTTGCCTGTAGACTGCTTTAATAGTTTACAAAAAACCAATTAAGCACATATAGATTACTGAGTTGAAGAATTTAAGTACAGGAAAATGGGTATATAAAGATGTTTTTTCCCGATAGGGCTACAAGCAACTGTTTTCATTAGGTCTTTTTCAATAGGCTTCTATTGACGTTTCAGCACTATAACGAGCAACAATGGTTTGCAAATCTAAACGTCTTCTACTATCTTTTCGACGGTATAGTTGGCCATGTAGAGAAATTATTTCAAATGCCACCAACTAGGCATGGTATTGTATCTCCCCTTTAAATTTTGCACGTCTCTCGACAATTCTGTGCCTAAAAGGAAGAATTAATTGTCATAATATTACCTGCTTTAGCGTTCGGTTAAGCGCTTAAGGGTGTGGAGTATTAACAGAAAAAGGAGTTAGTTGTGACCGTAAAGCAAAGGTTGATCTTCACACTGGTAGTGCTGGCGGCATCAATAGTGCTGGTTGGGGTGTTCAATATGGTTAATCAATCGAGTGCGCGTACTAAAGGTCAAATCGCTATCCTTCTCAGTGAAGTGGACGCCAATGTCTATTCTGCGCGGTTATATCAGCGTTACACAATGATGGAGCCAGATAACAAACAGCATGTAGACAGCACTAATTCAGCGCTTAATAAGGCGACGGAAACCGCACAAAATGCCCTTTCATTGATGCAAATAGACGCTAGCCGTCGTGCAACCGAGCAAATTATAGAAGCTGTTGAAGAATATCGCAGAGCCTATTTGCGCTTTGCAAAAGCGCTGCAAGAGAAAACCCGTATTAATGTAGAGGACACTAATATTATGGTTGACTCCGCCGGACGGGTGTCTGAAAGCGTGGCCGAAGTCAAGGCGAAGCAACTAGCTATTTTAGACAGTAAAAATGCCACGACGAGAATGATTAATCTGGCAGTACTGTCTTTATCACTCCTGGTAGCAGTCTTTGCAGGACACTGGTTGTATCGCTCTATTTCTGAGCCTCTGCAAGAAATTCGTCGTGTAGCAGCCTCTCTCGCCGATGGTGATCTTAGCGCACTTGTGTCTGTGACCGGTAAAGATGAATTAGCAAGTATTGCGACTGCTTTAAATACAGCAATATCATCATTAGCGTCTTTGCTTCAGCAGGTAAAAAACGCAACTGGTCAACTTGGAAACTCTATTGATTCGGTAGGAGCGGCATTGCACCAGTCAATGTTTTCCATCGAGAAGCAACATCGAGAAACTGAGTCAGTAGCCACTGCAGTGACAGAGATGGCAAGTGCGACCAATGAAATAGCTCAGAATGCGTCTGAAACCGCGCGTCAAAATAGTAACGTGAACTTACTGATTTCGGAGGGGCAGCAGGATGTTGACGAGACCGTAAATGCTATTGGTCAACTCGGAGAGCGCATGACTAACACCTCTTCTCTTGTTGAAAAACTTGCTGCTGACAACAAACAAATTGACCAGATTTTGCTTACCATTCGGGCTATCGCAGAACAAACCAACCTACTTGCACTGAATGCGGCCATTGAAGCTGCTAGAGCTGGTGAACAAGGTCGAGGTTTTGCTGTGGTGGCTGATGAGGTGCGCTCTCTCGCTCAGCGAACACAAAACTCCATTGAAGAGATTACCTCAATAATAGATTCTATCAATAAAGGTACGGGGAACGTGGTAAATGTCATTGCGACGTCTCAAGAACAAACAGAAAGTGCTATTTCACGCACAATTCATCTGGGTGAGCTGTTTGCTAAGGTGGCAGGGGCAACATCAATTGTTAACGACATGAATGCCCAAATATCTGTTGGTGTAGAGGAGCAAAGTGCTGTTGCACGTGAGGTGTCAGAAAGTATTGTTCAGGTTCAAACCCACACTGATGAAAACAAAGAAGGCTTGCAAAATATTACCAGGCAGTCAGATGAGCAGGTACGCTTGCTAGAATCACTCACCGCAGCACTAAGTCGCTTCCGTATAGAGTGATATCCCTGCTGATTGATTATTGCCTGTGAACTCTTTGACAATAAAAAACACGGACTGAATTAGTTTACAAAGATGGCGTATTATTTTGTAACGCGGGTCATCAATGAAAAAAAATTTGTCGAGACCGGTGGCGGCCGTTAGAAATGGCCACCGACCTTAGGGTATACCGTCGTTCCGTTAAGCCTAAATCAAATGAGTATGTCACTGAAATGATTGATGCCAGTCAGTTAAATTGATTGGTATCAAGCATTCGCTTCCTTTTCATCTAACCGCGTTTCAAATTAGCAGTGTGGTTGTAATCAAAGATACGTGATATTCAGCAGGCACAATACAATGGCGCTGTAAACAAAAGAGATGGGTAAACCAATCTTTATAAAATGAGAAAAACGGTAGTTCGCTGCATTGTAAACTAATAAATTAGTTTGGTAGCCGAAAGGGGATATAAAGCTCGCACTTGCCGCAAAGGCAACGGCCAGAGCAAAGGGCATAAGTGGTGCGCCTACAATCTCAACAAGCCCATAAGCAAATGGAAACATTAACGCCGCCGCCGCATTGTTGGTCACAAACTCGGTGAGTAAAAGCGTGATGAGATAAATAGCAATTAATGCTATAAACCAATCAGTGCTTGACAACAGCGGTATAAGGATTTCTGTAGTAACCGCAATAACGCCAGAGGTCTCTAGTGCAGTAGCCAAACTCAATGCACCAACTATCACAACAATCAAATTTAGGGGGAGGTTGCGCTTCATTTCACCATTAGACGTCACTTTCATAAACACTAAAACAGCCGCTAAAAATAAGAGGCCAATAGCCAAGTGAATAATGTTTGATGCTGCAAGGGCAACAGTGGTTAAGAATCCACCTAGCGTTATCCACTCCTGTTTGTTTGTTAGCGGTCGCGCTATTTTCTGCTCTGAAAGTATAAAAAAGTTTTTACTTAAGTTTTGACGCGTTGCAAAATCAGGACCGGTAGCGAGCAGTAAAAAATCACCCGATTTTAATTTTATCTCCCCCAGCTTCCCTGATAACTGTTCTCCGTCTCTGCGTATAGCCACAACGGCCGCATCGAATAATGCTCTAAAACCCAATTCTTTAATAGTGTGGCCAATAATTTGAGCGCGGTTCGAAACAACCACTTCGGTGAGACTTTCCCGTAAAACACCATCTGTTTCTGCAAACATGCTCAGCCCTTTAATGTGGCTTAAGTTGTCTAGCTTTTGCACATTTCCAGAAAATATAAGCTTGTCGTTTTCAAGAATAACAAGCTCAGGTCCAACTGGCGATATAAGGTTTTTATCTCGAACAATTTCAACTAAGAACAATTCAGGTAAATTCCGTAAGTGGTTTTGTTCAACCGTTTTTCCTATGAGTTCAGAACCTGCTTCTACCTCAGCCTCCACCATGTATTCAAAATAGTTGCTGTCTTTATTGCTGATATTCGGCAAGAGAGGTAATAAAACGAACATAAGCAAGCCACAACTCAACCCTGCGACGGTGCCATACAGAGTAAAGTCAAAGAAATTAAAACCAGGGTGCCCATGTTCCTGCAAAAAACTGTCAACAATTAAGTTGGTAGAAGTACCTATAAGAGTCACTGTTCCGCCTAAAATAGCGGCATAAGACAGGGGAATGAGTAACCGTGAGGCAGGGTGGTGTTGGTTCTGTTTTATCGGACCGATGAGGCTGGCCACAATAGCCGTGTTGTTTAACAGTGCCGATGACACAAAGGTCAGCGAAAACAATCGCCAATACGAGCGGGTAAAATTAGCAGTGACTAACTTTCTTCCTAAACGTTTAATGAGGGCAGTTTTATCGATGGCACTACTGACTAGAAGTAACAAAACAAGGGTGATTAAGCCCTTGTTTGTTAAATTCGATAGAATGTCATCTAGCGATAACTGTTGCGTGACCAGTAAGCCTAGCACGGCACCTGAAAACACGGTGGCAGGTCGCTGATTGGTAAAAATCAGCGCCAAAATCGTACTGGCAAAAATGGCCAGTACGATGAGCTGGGTAACATCCATATATGTCCAGTCCCGCTTATAGCTTGGAAATATCCACAGCGTTCCAATGAGGGAAATGCTTACGCACTAATTCATTGAATTCTAATTCAAACTCAGAGAAGTTTGGAGAAGTGTGCTGTGCATCACCTGAAATTGCATCGATTACCATACCCGCGCCCACAGTTCCATTTGTAAGGCGATCAATAACGATAAACGAACCCGTCGGACGATTACGCTTATAAGGATCACAGGCAATAGGTTGGGTAAACTTCACATCAACCACACCAATTTCATTGAGGTTAAGGTGCATGGCGTCGGTTTTTTCCAGCGTGTTCACATCAATTTGATTATCGATATGCGCTACAACCCCTGGCGTTGACTTGGTCGCAAACTTAAACAAGTACTGCTTATTGGGCATTAGCGGTTCTTCTGACATCCATACAAGGTGTGTCTTGAACTGTGTAGACAGTAAAGGCAAGTTATCTGACTTGACAATCATGTCACCACGAGAGATGTCAATTTCGTCCTCAAGGGTTAGGGTGACTGCCTGTGGAACGTAAGCCCTTTCTTGGTCGCCTTCGAAAGTGACTACTTGCTTCACTTTTGACGTTTTACCTGAAGGCAGTG
Source organism: Alteromonas ulvae (assembly GCF_048987005.1). Lineage (GTDB taxonomy): Bacteria > Pseudomonadota > Gammaproteobacteria > Enterobacterales > Alteromonadaceae > Alteromonas. The sequence goes on from NZ_CP185261.1 coordinate 1,345,353, forward strand.
CAGTGATTTCATCGCCAGGCGCTACCTGGCCTGAAACCACTGTGCCTGCAAATCCTCGGAAGTCTAAATTGGGACGATTAACATATTGAACTGGGAATCTGAAATCGTCGTGATTATCGTCTTCTCCAATTTCGATATTCTCCAGCATTTCCATAAGCGGGATACCGTCAAACCACGGCGTTTTTTCGCTGATACTAACAACATTGTCGCCTTCAAGGGCAGAAAGCGGGACAAACTGAATGTCTGGAATATCAAGTTGTTTGGCAAAATCTAGATAATCCTTCTGAATTTGCTCGTACACTTCTTGTGAATAATCCATCAAGTCCATTTTGTTGATAGCAACAATAACGTGCTTAATACCCAATAAAGACACAAGGAAGGAGTGACGCTTGGTTTGTACTTTTACCCCGCCACGGGCATCGACAAGAATGATAGCTAGGTCACAATTAGAAGCACCGGTTACCATGTTACGCGTATATTGCTCATGCCCTGGTGTATCTGCAATGATGAACTTACGCTTGTCGGTAGAGAAATAGCGGTATGCTACGTCGATAGTAATGCCTTGTTCACGCTCAGACTGCAGACCGTCTACCAACAATGCAAGGTCTACTTTTTCGCCGGTAGTCCCAGACTTTTTGCTGTCTTTAGTAATAGCAGCTAGCTGATCCTCATAAATCATTTTTGAATCGTGAAGAAGGCGACCAATCAATGTACTTTTGCCGTCATCTACGCTTCCACATGTTAGGAAACGCAGCATGTCTTTCTCTTCATGTTGTTCTAGGTAAGACAGAATGTCTTGTCGTAGTAATTCGTTTTCGTTGTTCATGTTATGCGCTCACAAGGAAAAAAGGGTTTAACACAGATTCTTTCTGATTGTAGGTAAGATCTTCTGCATTTGAATCTAGTGGATTAGCCGGATCAAGGACAGTCACTTTAGCGCCTGCTGCAATAGCGACGGCATGCGCTGCCCCTGTATCCCATTCTGAGGTGGGGCCTAAACGTGGATAAAGATGAGCTTCACCCTCAGCCACTAAACAGAGTTTCAAAGAGCTACCCATGGCAACTAACTCAGTTTCACCGTCAAGTTGTGCTAATAGATTCTGAATTTCAGGGCTTTGATGAGAACGACTTCCAACGATTTTCCAAACGTCGTTTCCACTGTGCTTTGTCGCCGAAATAGGTGCAAAGTCACCATCTATTTCAGTCCAAGCACCTTCACCTACAATACCTACGTAGCTTTTATTTAATGCAGGTGCGTACACAATACCCATGGTTGGTTTACCATTTTCAATCAGCGCAATGTTTACCGTGAATTCACCATTTTTCTTGATGAACTCTTTTGTGCCGTCAAGAGGGTCAACCAGCCAATATGACTGCCATTGCTTACGCTCTTCCCAAGATATATCAGCCGATTCTTCAGAAAGAATAGGTAAGTCTGATTCTGCGGTAAGTGCATCAACAATCACGTTATGAGCGGCTAAGTCAGCTTCCGTAAGTGGGCTGGTATCTTGCTTTTCATAAATGGCAAAATCATTTTCATAAATCGCCATTATTTTATCGCCTGCCTCTTTGGCAATGCGCAGCACAGTTTGTGCTAAAGAATTAATTGGCAGTGTCATTTACACTAATCCTTTTTCGTGAAGCAAAGTGTATAACCGTTCAGCGGTCTGCTCTGCAGGTTCTTCCTGATACGTTAAGTGTACTTCTGGCGACTCAGGTGCTTCGTAGATAGAGTCGATGCCGGTAAAATCTTTGATTTCGCCGCTGCGGGCTTTCTTGTACAAGCCTTTAGGATCGCGCTGCTCGCAAACTTCAAGGGGGGTATCAACGAAAACTTCTACAAACTCCGTACCTTCAAGCAAGCTGCGACAATAGTCACGGTCTGCTTTAAATGGAGAAATAAACGCAGTCAGCACAATTGTGCCCGAGTCTACAAATAACTTGGCCACTTCACTGATGCGACGAATATTTTCAACTCTGTCTTTATCGCTAAAGCCTAAATCGCCACATAATCCGTGGCGCACGTTATCGCCATCAAGCAAATAGGTATGCTTTTGCTTTTCGTGAAGCTTTTTCTCAAGCAAATTAGCCAACGTAGATTTGCCAGAGCCACTTAACCCCGTTAACCAAAACACTCGTGGGCGCTGATTCAATTTTTCAGAGCGTGTAATCTTGTTCACTTCATGTTTGTGCCAAACAACATTGTCGGTGGCCATTAGAAGTACCCTTCCATTTTCTTTTTCTCCATAGACCCTGAGCTATCGTGATCAATCACTCGACCCTGTCGCTCGGAGGTTTTGGTGAGCAGCATTTCTTGAATAACTTCGGGCAGAGTTGCCGCTGTTGATTCTACTGCGCCTGTAAGCGGGTAGCAGCCTAGCGTTCTGAAACGTACCGAACGCATCTCGGGCACTTCACCTTCCTCAAGCGGCATGCGGTCATCATCTACCATAATAAGAACACCGTCGCGCTCCACAACAGGACGAGGTTTTGCTAAGTAAAGTTGTGGAATGTCTATGTTCTCAAGGTAGATATATTGCCAGATATCTAGCTCTGTCCAGTTTGACATTGGGAACACGCGGATACTTTCGCCTTTATTCACATGCGAATTGTAGATATTCCAAAGTTCAGGACGTTGGTTTTTCGGATCCCACCGGTGGTTGCTGTCGCGAAATGAATAGACACGCTCTTTAGCACGAGATTTTTCTTCATCGCGACGAGCTCCACCAAATGCTGCGTCAAATTGATACTTGTTGAGCGCTTGCTTTAGAGACTGAGTTTTCATGATATCAGTATGTTTTGCTGAACCATGGGAAAATGGACCTACACCCTGTTCAATACCTTCTTGATTGATATTTACAAGTAAGTCAAAGCCGTGTTTTTTTGCTTGCTCGTCACGAAACTTGATCATCTCTTTAAACTTCCACGTTGTATCGACGTGAAGAAGAGGAAACGGAATTTTACCCGGTGCAAAGGCTTTGCGCGCTAAGTGAAGTAATACCGAAGAGTCTTTCCCAACCGAGTAAAGCATTACTGGGTTATCGAACTCAGCAGCAACTTCTCGGAAAATTTGGATGCTCTCGGCTTCGAGTTGTTTCAAATGCGTTATAGATGGAATGCTAGCAGTCATTTTGAAGTCCGATTTATGTTATATAAAAAAAAGTTATATGCAGGTTGTTTTTATGTATAGAAAGATAACACATTTAATTTCAAAAGTAGTATGCCATTTTGCTATTTAAAATAGCTTTCTTATTCTCAAAAAAATAAACCCTATATAATTTAGCTATAAGTGCTATTTTTGGTACCCATAACGTAAAAAGCCCCAAACAACATTTTGCAGTTTGAGGCTTTTTGAACGGTTTAGATTAGCAACTATCTCGCATTGAGTTGCTTCTGAAATTCATCAAATGTTTCAGTTACACCCTCTCGAGGTTTACCAGACTTGCTCAAAATTATGATAGTTAAACTTGAAAGTACAAACCCAGGTACGATTTCATACATCCACGCTCCCAAAGCTTGGCCATTAATAGTAATAGGGAGATAGATCCACAGTAACACTGTAACAGCGCCTACAATCATGCCGCCTAGTGCTGCGCGACGAGTCATCTCACGTTTAAACAAGCTGAATAGGACTAATGGGCCAAATGCTGCGCCAAATCCAGCCCATGCATTACTAACGAGAGTGAGTATAGTGCTATCTCTGTCGTAAGCTAAGAATATTGACACTAAGGCTACTGCAACAACGCTAATGCGACCAGCAACCACTAACTCCTTATCAGATGCATCTTTACGTAAAAAAGCTTGATAGAAGTCGCTGGTTAATGAACTAGACGTCACCAGCAGTTGTGACGATATTGTGCTCATGATAGCCGCTAAAATAGCCGCGAGTAAAAAGCCACCAATTAACGGGTGAAAGAGAATTTGTGAGAGGTAAACAAATACGGTCTCAGGGTCAATTTCGTTACCATTACCCGTGATATACGCCAATCCAAACAACCCCGTCATTAACGCGCCGATGATAGACACTATCATCCAACTCATACCAATGTTTCGAGCTGCTGGAATATCTTTTACAGAGCGTATAGCCATGAATCGGACAATGATATGAGGCTGTCCGAAATAACCTAGTCCCCAAGACATCAGCGAAACAATACCAATAAAGGTAATCGTTTGATTATTGGAGGCATCCATGAACGCATCAAAGAGGGCAGGGTTAATGCTATCTAATGCGTCAATAGACGCACCAATACCGCCTAACTCATTAATGACCACTGCTGGCACCATGACAAGCGAAACAAACATGATACAGCCTTGCACAAAATCAGTCATGCTTACTGCCATGAACCCGCCTACCAAAGTATAGGCAACAACAACGCCGGCAGTGACATACAGGCCGGTTTCATAGCTAAGTCCAAACGATGTCTCAAATAACTTTCCGCCAGCCACAACGCCTGAAGACGTATACAAAGTAAAGAAAACAACAATCACAACAGAAGCAATCACTCTGAGGAGTCGAGAGTTATCTGCGAAGCGGTTTTCAAAATAATCTGGAATAGTAATAGAGTTATTTGCAACTTCGGTATAAATACGAAGGCGAGGAGCAACAAGTAAGTAGTTGGCCAGTGCACCAAGGGTCAAGCCAACGGCTATCCACCCTGCAGAGAGCCCTGAGACATACATTGCACCAGGAAGACCCATTAGCATCCACCCACTCATATCAGACGCACCAGCAGATAATGCAGTTACCGCGGGACCCAACTGCCGACCACCAAGCATATACCCCTCAACATTGGTATCTGTTTGCCGGTAAGCAAACAACCCAATTCCCAACATTACAACAAAATACAAACCCAACGAAATAATCGTACCAGTAGCCATATATGTTCCCTATGATTTTTTTATTATGCTATCACCATTATTTAGGAGTCTCCATGTAAGTAATTGCTTGCTGATTACTTTGTGAACAGTGTTTGGTTGTTGATTGCCTAAAAATAAAAAATCAATAGTTTCTATTTCGGCAATTCTGAAAACAACCACAATAAACATGATTAATGAGAGTGCCTAGCCTCAATCGTATCAATAAATACGAAGGTTAGGCGTTATTTTTTCTGCTATTTTCCATGTTTGCATAAAGAGTAAAAACTGACGTTTGTGTGTTTTAAATTGTAGGTTAGGAATGGGCGAGTGTTGTTGACTCAACGCGAGAGCGACCGCTGTTTTTGGCTTTATACAAAAGGTCGTTGCATATTTTAACCACCGAGTCTGAGCTGACTGACCCATTTAGCGCCACCACACCACTTGAAAACGAAACGGTAAACGCCTTGTCAGTATGATTCCAATGAGCGACTCGAGAAAACGAGTAATTAAGTTCATCAAGCACGCTTTTCACTTCTTTTTCACTGGAGTTCTCAAAATAGATTAAGAATTCTTCGCCACCGTAGCGGCAAAGTAAGTCGGATTTGCGTATCCGTTTGCGAATGGTTTGACTAAACGTATTTAGAACCTCATCACCTAGGGCATGACCGTATTTGTCGTTAATGCGCTTGAAATGATCGATATCGATAAGAGCGATACACGATGTGGGATGTTTTTTTAGCAAGGTTTTTAATTGTATTAGCATGGCACGGCGAGTGAGGGCACCGGTAAGCGAATCGGTATTCGCCTTGATGTCACTTTTCCTTTTCGCTATCCATAGCCACGTAGTTAGAATTGAAAAAATAATGGTTAGCAGGGCAAATACAGCAGTGCGCAAGCTTTCTCTTTCGCCACTAAGGTCTGTAGTTTGGCGCTGTAAAGCTTCAAGTTCTTTTTGCCTGTATTCTGCAAGCTCAACGTCTCTCGACAGCATACTTAAATCTGTATTATCTGTAAGCTTAAATTGCTCTGTATGATAGTTAACCAATGCTGTTCTGTAATTCTCTTGGTTTTCAAAGGCTTTCTCAACGTTACCTCTCACTGCATAGATATGTTTTAGCGCTTGAAATTTTCCCAGTATGGCACTCTTCTTGTATTGTACAGCGTTAAGTTTTTTTTCAAACGCCTTCTCGTATTCGCGAATTGCAGCTTCTAACTGGGAATCGCTTCCATTAACCGCAACGTACATAGCGTTAGCGATAGGTTTTGCATCAATGAGGTAAGTAGGTATATCAACAGATGAGTTCAAAACATTACTGGATAATTCTGTTAGCTTTTGTTTGTCACCTTCAGCAAGACGTGAGCTGTAAATACTCATAAGTAATAAATCAATGTAAATACTTTTGTAGTCTCGTACAGGAGGCATGTATTTTTTAGCGTCTTCAATTAAGGCTAAACCTTCGGCAAAGTAGCCAAGTCGGTTCAGAGCTGTAATTGCTAACAAAAAATCCACAGTGTCCAAAGTACTATATTGCTTTTTCAGGGCAATAAATTGTTTGGCGTGCTCAGCAGCCTTGCTGGGTAAATTTAAATCAAGATAGCTTTCAGAAAGTAATCTATGTGCATCATGAAGGTTGAATTCGTTTTCAAGTTTGTTGCTATTTTTAGGAACGCCTAGAAAGGGGATTGCATATTCTATTTCGTTAATTGAACGCATGGGAGAGGACGCAGAATACTCTGCAGCTAACCACATACTTGCCATCGCAACTGCTCGCTTATCGCCTGACTGAAGTATTTCTTGCTTGAGATTGTAAAGTAACGGAATAGTTGTACTCAAACGTTTCAGCGAGCCTTTGTAGTCGTTTACTCCTTTTATATAAAAATAATAGGCTTTTAAGTAAACATAGGTTCTTAAGTCTATCGATTTTAACTCAAGCCAATTTTTTTCTAACAGCGGCCGTTTAACTGTGATAGGAACTTGAAGCGAACCTTGGTGTTCTGCATTTGATAAAGCCATTACATGTCGAAAAACTACACTTACATCGGATTCATCAGACTGAATATTACTTAGTTGAAGTTGTCGAAGAATTTCTTCATTTGAAAGCTCAGAATGATAATTCCACTCATAAAGTACTGCATGCGTGAGATTGGCATAGGTATCTACTTTGTTTTTCATGTTTACGTCACTGCCAGAAACAAAGGACGTATACGTCACGAGAAACGCGAGTAAACATTTAAGCGCTAACTTATTTGCTGAGTTAAGAAGTAACGCTGTTGTGTCTAGAGTAAAACCAGCCCATTTTTTTAATCTACGGCTCACTTACTGCTCTTAATTTTATATTGTCTAAGACTAATTGAATTTGTATCGATAGATAATTGCGCACGGTTGCGAAGCTGCGATATGCTCATTAAATGGTGCATTTTAACGACATCAAATTATAGGGTTTACAGCGCGTAGTTGCACTTGAAATTTTGAAAATGAACCTATGGCTTTGTGCGCCATCAAGTCGACGTCGTTGGCATCAAGTTAGTTCAAGTACAAACTCGGCTTGCTTAAGCAGAAAACTGAATTCTATTGGCCACGGCGTCTTTCATAGTAGATAAATCGCTCCCTTTACTGCCAACGACGATTATATTCGCTTGTTGCATTTTGAAACTCTCCCCGTGAAAAGAATCATCTTCAAATTGGCTAGGTACTTTCATATTCTCACGACTTGGCACGACAAAAACTGACATTTTTCCCTGTGGTGTATTAACAATAAGGTGCAGGCTCTGTACGGTGCTAAGGTGGCAATAGTTAGCAACTTCTACGCCATCAATCATGGTGTCAAAGCTTGCGCCAAAGCTAGCCAGTTTCGCGTTTACCATATTTAAATCAACAGGCAACAGAGAATGAGACGCTTCTACATCAGCATATCGCATGTGGGCCAGTGCATGGTCCCCTAAACTAATGGACTGCTGCTGGAGCATGGTGAAGCTAATCCCCACAGCAAATGCGACAGATGCGGCTATCGCCACATACCAGCGACTTCTTTTTTTATATCGGTTAAATTCATCAGCAGATTGCTGCCAAATAAGTTTACTCGCTAAATCTTCTGGTACTTCAACTTTGAGGGTTTGCTTCAGTTTGTTGTTTAATGTTTTCTGTTCCTGCCAAAAAATGCGCTTATTTTCATCTGCGTTAGCAGCCGCGATAAGATCGCTGTCAGTGTTATCGGGATCAGCGTAAATTCTGCGCCTAAACTCTAATTCATCCATTAGCCTGACCTCTATGTTGGTTCTGTTTCTCAAGCGCCTCTTTTAACTGATTTCGAGCCCGAAAAAGCCTTGTCATTACTGTGTTTTTGTTGAGATCTAATTGAGTCGCTATTTCTTCACCACTAAAACCGAACAACAACTGCAGAATTAGCGGCTCTCTATATTCAATACTTAAGGTGCCGAGTAACCTATGCAGTTCTCGTTCTTTAATATCGCCTTCAGCTTGCTGAGTGTCGTCGTGAATAAAAACATCATCAATATCCAATAGCTCTAGCTGTTTTCGTTCAAAGCGGCGAGCATTTTCACGGCGCAATATCGTGATCAACCACCCTTTGGCAGCTTTTTCGTCATTTAAGGCGTCGAGAGAACGCCATGCCCGTAGGAATGTTTCTTGAACAATGTCTTCCGCCACACTTCTGTCTTTTACTAACCAGTAGGCATAACGAAAAATATCGGCGTGAAATGCTTTCACCAGGGCTTCATATCTTTGATGCTTTGCTTTCATACTCGATAAGACCTGAGTGTTATCGATTTTATTTCGAGCAAACATAAAATAAATTCCAAAAAGGGTTAATTTTTTAACGTCCCACACTAATTACCGAACCAAAAACACCTAAAAAGCATCTTTTGAGCAAAAAAAAGCGCCATGCTTTTAAGCGACGGCGCTTCTTAGCACTCTATTTGGAAAATACAGAACGTTTACATAGCGCTTTGGTTTGCTATCCAGCTATCGATGTTTTCCTCAAGCATTGAAAGCGGGACCGGTCCATACTTTAAAACTTCATCATGAAAATCTTTCCACTCGAAGTTGTCGCCGAGTTCGTTCATCGCTTTCTCGCGCAACTCCATAATTTTCAATTTTCCAATCATGTACGCTGTGGCCTGCCCAGGCATAGCAATATAGCGTTCAATAGCCTTTTGTGCGTCATATTCTGGGTTCGGCGTATTTTCTACCAAGTAATCGACGGCTTTTTCGCGAGACCATTTTTTTGCATGGATGCCGGTGTCTACGACAAGACGACAAGCACGCCAAAGCTCCATGGCTAATCTACCAAAGTCAGAATAGGGGTCTTCATAAAACCCCATATCTTTGGCAAGCTCCTCAGTATAAAGCCCCCAGCCCTCGGTATAAGCGGTAAAGCTTAAGAACTTTTGAAACTGCGGAATACCGTCGAGCTCTTGAGCAATAGCACGCTGCATATGATGACCTGGAATGCCTTCATGATATGCCAATGCCTCTAACTGGTAAGTTGGCATCGCTTTCATGTCATAAAGGTTAGCGTAGTATATGCCAGGTCTACTGCCATCTTGTGCCGGGCTCTGGTAGAAAGCTTTCCCCGCTGACTGTTCTCTAAACGCTTCAACACGTTTTACTACCATTGGCGCTTCGGGAAGTATTCCAAAATATTCAGGGATCATCTCTCTCATATCATCGATAGCTTGCTTAGCATCGTCTAGATATTGCTGTCTGCCCTCGGGAGTAGAAGGAAGGTAGAATTGGTCGTCTTCGCGCATAAATACGAAAAACTCTTGTAGGGTGCCTTCAAACCCTACTTCTTTCATAATGCCGCGCATGGCATTGTGAATACGTTCCACATTTTCTAAGCCAATATCATGTACTTCTTGAGCAGTGAGGTCGGTGGTAGTGAACCAGTTTAGACGGTTTTGGTACCACTTATCGCCATCAGGCAAACGCCATACACCATCGCCATCGGGTGATAATGTTTTTTGATGCTCAAGTTCATTGATAAAGCGGGTATAGGCTGGTTTAACTGACGCCGTAAGTGCGCGTTTAGCGTCTGTGATCAGCGTTGTCTTTTCACTGTCACTAATGTCCAATGCACCCACTTTATCTTGGAAGTCGTTCAATAATGTTGAAGGGGTGTCCGAGGCATCAAATGGCGCACCCTTTATCACATTTTCAGAGGCATCCACCATTTGGTCATAAGCCCATTTTGGCGGAAATACGCCAACTTTCTCTCTTATCTTCATTTGGTCGATAACTTGATCAAAGTAGGTACTTACATTATTCAATCTACCAATATACGCCACTGCATCTTCTTTGCTTTTCACACTATGAATGTTAATGAGGAAGCTTGGGACTTGGGTATGAGCCGCTCTGAATTGATGGACAACATACCTATGATGACGAAATTCGTCATTAGCCAAGTCTCTCTCAATGCCAAGCTTGTATAAACGCAAGCTCAACTTTTCTTGAGCACTCAGTTCTAGCGTGTCGAAATTCTCTAGTGTCTGTAGCCTGCTTTTGGCTATGGCAATGCTCGCGTCATTCTCTTCTTCGCTAATGTCATCCCACTTGTCATAATCCCATTTTTTACCTAAGTAGCTTTGAAAAAGTGGTGAGCGTTTCAGGTCTTCTTCAAATGAGCTCTCAAAAAACGTAGCAAGACGTTGGGATTCCGTTTGCCCTGACTCGCTCTGTGATTTTACTTCCGGCGCTTGGGATTGAGGTGTTTCATTGGCTGGTGAACAAGCCGTTAGCGTTAAAAGTGCTAACGCAACAGATGTTAGTGAAAAGAGTGACGTTTTCATGTTATCTCCTGGTAGTGGTTGGCCGCACTATTGTTAGTACGGCTATTATTATTGTTTTATTATCTTCTGTCGTTTTTACTAATTGATGTTTATCGCAAATTTATCGTACTCACTCACTGCGCTATTCACTACTGCTAATGAGCGGCACGTTTACTCGCTTACATTATTTACTGATGATGTAGGGTAAAGCTCAGAAAGTGTAGCGCCTTTATTTTTAGCGTGCATAAAATGCGCTTTTCTTGCTGCCTCAACTTCGGTCATCAGTTCAGACAGGATATGATTAACACTGTCCGTGCTTTTAGCATCATAAGACCTTGAAAAACGCGCTCGTTGTAACTTATCCAGTGGCCTTCTAATCGCTATTGTGTCGTTTGAGTCTTCTGGCATTGGCCGCCCACTCTCGTTGCCATTCAAGGCGCGAAGCCATACTTGTAACGCGCTATCAATTTGTGAAATATCTTTTGCTTTCAGTATGCTAATAAGGGCGCTATACGCTTTCTTTTCAACGCTAGAATTGTGCTGATTCAATACGCCTGACGTAGACAGGCTACTTCTATTCTCACTCATTTGAGAGCCTTGACGACTTCTCTTAATAAACAGTACCAAAACAACAAGGGTAACTAACCAACCCAATGCCAGCACGCTAATGAGTAGCCAAAGTGTTGTTGTATCGCTTGATTCTGCAATCTTCGGCTCATTTGCCTTAGTGTCAGAAGCGGCATTTGAAGGGGCTTGGGCCACAGAGGGCGTTTCCTCTTCTGGCGCTGCTTGGGGCGTGGCACTATTGGTTTGCCCAGAGGCCTCGAGCACGTTAATTGAGCGGGGCGGAATAGTCGCATACTCTGTTTGCTCAGTGAGCGTATTGAACCAAGGAATAGTTACCTCTGGCAAAACCATTTTGCCTGGCTCCGTTGGAATAATAGCTAGCGAGCTCTGTCGTTGAGCAATCAGGTTTTGATTTTTTTCAACGGTAGTCGTGTTTGATTGATCTGGGTATAGCTTGAACGTAGGCGGATAGAATTCCGGTATTTCAGGCAATTGCTCTTCAACGACACCGAGGGCAGTGAGAGTGACTATTCGCGTAACAGGCTCGCCAACAACAAAATTGTCACCTTGCGGCCACTCTTCATCAATTCTCACCATCTCCGATGGAAGCCATGCATAATCAATATCACGAGGAATAGGGTTAATATTGACGACAATATCTGGCCCCACACGGTTAATTTGTTGCGTGCGGTTAAAAAAGCCAAACCGTTGATTTGTATTTGCCGCCATCACCTCACCGGTAAATACAGGGCCTCGTAGCGTGAATTCTCCAGAAGCTTGAGGTACCACTGCAAATTGGCGCTCAATAATTTGATAACGTCTCCCATTTACTATGTCAGTGTATTGCTTGTCGTCTCCCAATTGCCGGATTTCTGCATTCTCCATTTCTGGCGCCTGCAAACTACCTCTTTCAATATTACTAGAGAGGTGCAATTTCACGGTGTAGAGTAATTGCTGATTGAGGTACGCCTCATTCTTGTCTATGTCAGTGGTGACGAAATAATCCCTTGCTACACTACTTTGTTCCTGTACTGGGATCACTGAAACTTCAATGGGTGCTGTCGTTTTATCTTCTATGCGCAAAGACGGAATGGTAAATGTCCCTTCTTTTCGAGGAAACAGGGTAGTCGTCCAGGTGGTGGTGCGCTTTGCATCAAAATTCACTATAGAGGTTTGACTGCTCACCGACGTTCGCCCCACCACAAAGTCCTTTAACAGTGATGAACTATCAAACGCATCCCTGTCGGCGCTGCCATTTGCCGTAACTGTGAGTCTTATGGCTTCGTCTAACATCACCGGGTTGCGATCGATAGTGGCTTCAACTGACTCAATATCAGCCTGCACGTGAAAAGTGACGAAAAAAGTGCAAATTAACGTTAATACTGTAGATTTAGATAAAGCTTTCATCTACCAATCTCTCCGGTTTGATGGCATGCGCTGCCTTTCGCGTTTCTCAGCCTCTAGCTGCATTTTTCTTTTTAGCAAAAATGCAGGGTCATCAGGTACTCTTCGCATTAGGTTTTCCATGCGTTGCATTTCTTCTTTTTCTGCATCCGTTAGCGGTTCTTGTTGAGCTTGAAGACCACCAGATAGATCCTGATCATCTCTTTGTTCTTCTTTAGCGTCAGCTAAGTTGCCATTTTGCTCATTAGGCTCAGTAGATTCTTCGCGTTCATTTTGATCACCCGACGTCCCTTGCTCATCAGTTTGTTCGTCTGAAAGCTTTTGATCTTTTTGCTCCGGGTCTTCGTTTTGTTCTGAATTTTGCTGTTCAGCTTTATTCTCAGCGCTATTTTCACTTTCAGAATTGCTCTCGCTTTCAGAGCCTTGTGATTGCTCTCCCTGTTGCTGATCTTGCTCTAACTGATCACCATCCTGCTGACCGTTCTCTTGATTCTCCTGCTCTTGCTCTTGCTTTTGTTGCTGTTGTTGTTGACTCAGCAACTCCTCTAGCAGTGATTTATTGGCCTCGGCATCTTTATGATCAGGCTGCTGTTCTAATACCTCATTGTATTTTTGAATAGCCGCCTCAAGTTTACCGAGCTTGGCAAGGGCATTGCCTTGATTGTACAGACTGTCCATGCCGGGGACGTCTTGATAGGCCGCTAATGCCTCCTCAAAGCGATTAGCTTTATACAATGCAGATGCTTTCCAGTTTTTATTTTCAAACTGTTCGGCGGCGTCCTGAAACTGCGCTTGCTGGTAACTATTCAACCCTTCTTGGTCCGCATTTAAAAACGGTGTTTGCCACCACGATAGGGGGGAACCTGATTCGCTTTCAGTTTGGGTTGGCGGCTCTGCAGGTGTTTGCTCAGGTGTCTGCGCCTGCGCTATCTGACTCTCAAAGGGGACTAGCACACCAACGACGACAAAAAAGAGTAAGCCTCGGCGAAATGCAAAAGCGGCAAAAGGCAAGATAAGTAACACTAAATATGGACCTACTTCTTTCCACTGGTCGCCACTTGGATTACTTTCTTCTTCGCTACTGTCTTTGGTATCTCGCTCTAACAATGAGGTAGCGCTTAGCGCTTCTATATCGTCATCATTTGAGGTTAAAGATTCAAGCTGCCCACCACTTGCTTTAATAACACCACGAACCACGTTCTCTTTTAGCTTAGGAATAACGATACTACCGGATGCATCTTTAAGCAGCTCGCCATTTAGCTGGCGAATTGGCGCGCCTTCGGCGGTGCCTACAGTTAATGCGTTTACCTTAAACGGAATACTACCGACGTATTCTTGCAATTCTTGCTGTTGACCAAACTCAATGCCATCCGTAATCCAATATATTGCTCCGTTGGTAAACCCTGCATTGGTTAACAGTTCGGCTGCCGCTTCTATACCAAGAAGTGGATCACTACCAGGTACGGGCATGATCTCTGGGGATAAACTGGGAAGTAGACTCGTTATGTTAGCGGCATCTTCGGTTAAAGGGCTTATAACAAAGGCGTCGCCTGCGTAGGCTACCAACCCCATTTCGCCTTCAGAGATCGCATTGATTAAATCGATGGCCTTGTATTTGGCGCGAGTGAGCCTGTCTGGTGTCATATCCGTTGCTCGCATTGACATCGACATGTCAAGAACCACCACATGCCCCATTTTAAGCTGGTAAACCGGTTGGGGAAGACGTTCCCACGTTGGACCTGCAAGCGCTACAAGGGCAATACACCATGTGAATGGAAGTAACCAAAGTGGTGGACGTTTTCCTTTTTCCGCTTTGCCCACAACCATATGGCTATAGAGGTGGGCGGGAATAACCGATTGCCAGCCCGAATACTTCGTAGAGCGAGTTCTTAGCCACACATAAAGCACTATTAACGGGATCGCGCTGAAGAACCACTCAGGTCGAATAAAGTGAAAGTTGTTGAAAAAATCAAAGCTGTTTAAGAAGTCCGAGTTGTTTAAAAAGTCAGTGTTGATCACGCCTGCTTCTCCACGCTTTCTTTATCGGTGTTTTTTAAGCTCATACCACCAAATAGCGACTTTAAAAATGCACCTACTATCCATAACACTGAGCCTAATAAAGCGAAGGCTAAAGGGTAGTAAAACAATGCCGTCAGCGGGCGCATTTTGCGAGTTTCACCTTCGATAGGCTCAAGAGTATCAAGCTGTTGATAAATGGAGTTGAGTTCTTCAGCATTGCGAGCGCGAAAATACTGTCCGCCAGTAGAACTAGCAATATCCGAAAGCATCGTTTCGTCTAGCTCTTGGGAAGGGTTTATTTGTCGGCTGCCGAAAAAGCTTTGGATGAGCATTTTGTCAGCGCCCACACCAATGGTGTAGATTTTTACGCCTTTATTGATTGCCAGTTCTTTTGCTTGTTCTGGTGTGATGTTGCCAGCTGTGTTTTGACCATCAGTGAGAAGAATGAGCACGTTATTTGATTCATCTTTTGCATCAAACCGTTTTACCGCCAAGCCTATTGCATCGCCAATAGCAGTTTGTTCACCGACCAACCCGATTACAGCCTCACTGAGAAGTGTAGATACGGTTTCTCTATCGTACGTGAGGGGCGCCTGAACATAGGCTGTATCAGCAAATAGAATTAGTCCTAACCTGTCACCCACTCGACGTTGAATAAAGTCGTACACCACAGACTTTGTCATTGTTAGCCGATTAACTTGCCGGCCATTTAACTGCATATCGTCTATTTTCATGCTGCCGGATAAATCAACCGCAAGCATCATTTCTCTGCCTTCATTTGGAATGCTGACGGGCTCACCTAGCCACTGGGGTTGAGCAGCAGCCGTTACCAACGCTAGCCATATAAGCGTTGCTGTCGCCAGCGCTACCTTACTCTTTTTAACCGTTCTGTCTTCACTGTGTTGCTCTGGACGCAGTCTGGGCACTCGAAGAGCAGCCAAAGAAGGTTCGGACGCCTTAGGGACCAAAAACCTCACTATCAAGGGCAAAGGCAGGGCAAAAAATGCCCACCACCAATTAAAATCCAGCATTATGATGTTGCCTCTAAATACGACGGAATACGCTGTTGCCTTGGGAATGTTGCGTTTTTAATCCACATTTTTACAGCATCATGAGAGACAGCAAAATCAGTATGCTGTGCACTATTTCGATAAAGATTTGCATGTAAAGCAGTCAAGCCATCGCTCATCGCTGGCGAATTTTTGGGGCATGAGGCCAATAAGAAGTCACGCCATTGCTGAGAATGTAGGCTGCTAATGTTTTCTTTAGGAAAGTAAGAAAGGGCAGTTCGTTTTAACAATGAGTTCAATTGAACCGGCCAGTTGTCATCATGCTCTGAAATTGTCGCTATTGCGCGCAATGCCTCCTTGCGAGGTTTATTAAATTCAATTCGACGTTTTATCACAACGATTAGAGTAATTAATGCGAACATACTCACTACCAATAGAAGCCACCACCCCCAATCTAGTGGCCACCAATCAACCTCTGTAGGTGTTTTAATGTCTCGTAGTTGCAAAAGTGGATCTTGCCCTGCTGATGTTGGTAAAGCCATTACACACGCTCTCTTTGAATACTTTGAAGTTGCTCATCTAATGGATAGGCGCTAGAGACGTGATAGCGTGCTATACTCATCTGCTTTAGCGCTTGTGTAATTGCAAAGTGTTGTTCCTCGCGCCATTCACTGTAGCTAATGGTTTCCTTGCTGTCGCCAAGCACCCAACGCTGATTCACAACGCCATCAGACACGTTGACGCTTTGCAGCGCGTTGGTCTCTGGCAATTTGTGTTCGAAAGGATCATCAACAATGATAGCTCTCACTTCACAATGACGAGTGAGGTGCGTTAAGTGCTGTTGTGCCGCTGTGCTCATGTTTTGAAAATCGGACACTAAGTAAACCAAACTACCTGGCTTAGCCAAACGTCTTGCTCTAGCACAAGCATCAGCAAAGGCAGTTTGATCGCTAGCTTCATTTGGCTGCTCGCCATTGGCTCCTTGGCTTAATGCAATCAACTCGTGGCAAACGTGCAGTACTGCCTTCTTTCGACTTAACGGTTTGACTTCTTTATGACTGGCTTGGTTGAAAACTAACGCTCCTACTTTGTCTCCTCGGGCAGCGGCGGACCAACTAATCAATGACGATATATGCGCCGCTTGCACCGCTTTTGTCAGCAGTTTTGTACCAAACTTCATAGAAGGCAGATAATCGCAGAAAAGAAACACAGGACGCTCTCTTTCCTCTCTATAAATTTTAGTGTGGGTTTTTCCAGTTCTCGCAGTTACGCGCCAGTCGATGGCTCGAATATCGTCACCAGGCTGGTAATGGCGAGCTTCATCGAACTCCATGCCTCTACCTTTATGCTTGGTGAGGTAGCTCCCGCTTAAGCGCGCTTGTGGCACCTTTTTTGGCGTTAAGTTCATAAGCTTAGCTAGCTGTTGATAGCGTATTAACTCTGCGGTCGTCAGATTGACACCATCGCTTTTTAACTTCTCTAATTGCGAGTGAATGTTTGACATGGCTTATGGTACGGCAACGGTAGCGACTATTTTATCCAGTACATCATTGACAGTAACGCCTTCGGCCTCTGCCTGATAAGACAAAATAATTCGGTGTCTCAGTACATTGTGAACAACGGCTTGAATATCATCAGGACCAACAAAATCACGCCCGCTAAGCCAGGCGTGAGCACGAGCACAACGGTCTAGTCCTATAGTAGCTCGAGGACTCGTTCCCATTGCAATCCACTGTGCAAGGCTGTCGTCGAAAAGCTCAGGTTTGCGCGTAGCCATAATAAGTTGCACGAGGTAATTTTCTAATTCAGGTGCCATGTAAAGGGATAGCGCCTCTTTACGAGACGTGAAAATATCGTCTTGAGTCAATGTTGGTGGTGTCACCGGCGGTTGTGACAGCGCCTCTCCTCGAGTGAGTCGTAAAATCTCTAATTCAGTGTCTGCATCTGGATAATCGATATCCACATGCATTAAAAATCGGTCGAGCTGCGCTTCAGGAAGTGGGTAGGTTCCTTCTTGTTCCAGTGGGTTCTGCGTTGCCATCACTAAGAATAGAGGGGGCAAAGGGTAGGTTTTACTTCCTACCGTAATCTGGCGTTCTGCCATGGCTTCTAGCAGAGCAGATTGCACCTTAGCAGGTGCTCGGTTTATCTCATCCGCAAGTACTAAATTATGAAAAAGCGGCCCTTTTTGAAATACAAACTCTCCCGTCTCCGGGCGGTAAATATCGGTTCCCGTTAAATCAGCAGGCAATAGATCTGGTGTGAACTGTACCCGATGGAAGTCGCCATCAACGCCGTTAGCCAGCGCATTAATAGCACGGGTTTTAGCAAGACCTGGCGGGCCTTCAACAAGAAGATGTCCATCGGCAAGTAGCGCTATTAATATACTTTTTGTTAATGCGTGTTGACCAATAATTTGTTGGTCAAGATAAGCATGTAATTGTTTAAATTGCTCTGCTGCCATATTGCCATTTTTCCAATTAAATTCTAGTTATCAGGAAGTGTAAGTGATGAGTAGGAGAAATTGTCGACCACTCAACACAAAAAAAGCGTAGTTTGTGGCGTCATCGCCTAGACTTGCCTAAACAATGACACAAAACAGACTGTGTTTTTCATATAAGGTTCATTTTGCATTAGTTCAAGCCTCTTGTATTTGTGAAAAACACGATTTGTCGTATTTGAATTGAAAGAAATACTGACGTGGCTCTACATTAATCAACTCGCTAAGAGTTAGTTCGCCCATATTCTTTGCTTGATGACCGTTATATTCCTCGCATTATTTGCTATTTTGTTCATAGTTTGTAAAAATCAGTATCATTACAGGTCAGACCACTTGTGTTGAGTGCCAATATCACTTGCTGAGGGTCACTAATTTAGGTGCATTATGTCCACAAAACAATCAGTTACTACCCGAAAGGGTGATCGTATCGCTATTGTCGCGGGGTTACGTACTCCTTTCGCAAAGATGGCGACATATTTTCACGGCGTTCCCGCTGTAGATCTTGGCAAGATGGTCGTGAACGAACTTCTTGTTCGCCACGGAATTCAAAAAGAGTGGGTCGATCAGGTTGTCTACGGACAAGTAGTGCAAATGCCTGAAGCGCCAAACATTGCTCGTGAAATTGTATTGGGCACTGGCATGAATGTGCATACTGATGCTTACAGCGTCTCCCGAGCGTGTGCCACAAGCTTTCAGTCAACAGTGAATATCGCTGAGAGTATGATGGCAGGCCACGTACAGGTTGGTATCGCAGGTGGCGCAGATTCCACATCGGTATCACCTATTGGTGTTTCAAAAAACCTAGCTAGAGCGCTGGTTGATTTGCAGAAAACGAAAACCCTTGGTCAGAAGCTGAATATTTTCAAGCGCTTGGGTCTTAAGGATTTAGCGCCGGTTCCGCCTGCTGTTGCAGAGTATTCAACGGGTCTGTCAATGGGGCAAACCGCAGAGCAAATGGCAAAGTCTCATAATATTTCCCGTGAAGAGCAAGACAAATTGGCTCACCGCTCGCATAGTTTTGCAGCGAAAAGTTGGGAAGAAGGCAAATTATCCGATGAAGTCATGACTGCTTATGCCGAACCTTATAAAGGTGCTCTTGAGCGCGACAATAATGTGCGTTTCGACTCAAAGTTAGAAAGTTACGCCAAACTACGCCCTGTTTTTGACAAAAAATACGGCTCTGTGACTGCTGCCAACGCCACGCCACTTACCGACGGTGCATCTGCCGTTATCATGATGACAGAAAGTCGTGCTAAAGAGCTAGGATATACTCCACTTGGTTATATTAAGAGCTATGCATTTTCTGCTATCGATGTGTGGGAAGACATGTTGATGGGGCCTTCTTATGCCACACCTATTGCACTAGATAGAGCCGGCATGACGCTAAACGACCTCACCTTAATAGAAATGCACGAAGCATTTGCTGCGCAAACACTGGCCAATGTAAAAATGTTTGCAAGCGATAAATTTGCCAAAGAAAAGCTAGGTCGAAGCAAGGCCACTGGCGAAATTGATATGGATAAATTCAATGTAATGGGAAGCTCGATTGCTTATGGCCATCCATTTGCCGCTACGGGAACTCGTATGATTACGCAGATGCTAAATGAGTTAAATCGTCGTGGGGGCGGAAGTGGCCTTCTTACAGCATGCGCAGCCGGTGGTTTAGGTGCAGCTATGATTGTGGAGACAGAATAATATGAGTCAGGAAAATATGAGCCAAAACACAGAAGTGAACGAGAAAGCTACGCCGGCTACCGGTGCGTTTACGCTGACAAAACAGGATAACGGCGTTGCTATTTTAAGCATGGACGTACCTGGTGAGAGCATGAATACGCTAAAAGCCGAGTTCGGCGATGAAATTAGCGCAATGCTAGATGATATTGAGCAGGACAATAGCATTAAAGGCGTAGTCGTCATAAGCGGTAAGCGTAATTCGTTTGTTGCTGGCGCCGATATCTCTATGCTTGCAGCGTGTAAAACAGCTGAAGATGCGACAACAATCGCTGCTGGTGGCCAAGCTGTATTCGATCGAATTGAGAATATGAAAGCCACATTTGTGGCTGCCATCCATGGACCTGCTTTAGGCGGTGGTTTGGAATTGGCACTCGCATGTCATTACCGTATATGTACTGACGCACCAAGTACGCAGGTTGGTCTGCCTGAAGTACAGCTTGGATTGCTACCTGGAAGTGGCGGTACGCAGCGTCTTCCTCGATTAATCGGTATTCAGCAAGCGATGAAAATGATGCTTACTGGTTCACCAGCCAGAGCGAAGCAAGCTAAAAAGTACGGCATTGTAGATGAGGTAGTGCCTGAAAGTGTGCTGCTTAAGGTGGCTGAGCAATTTGCGCTCAAACGCAAGCCGGAGCGCGAAGCGCCGCAAAAAGGGCTGATGAACAAGGTGTTGGAGACTACTGGTCTTGGTCGCAATATGATATTCAAAAAAGCGCGTGAAGCCACATTTGCCAAAACGAAAGGTAACTACCCTTCACCTGGCTACATCATTGACGTTATCGAAACGGGCATTAATGATGGAATGAAAGCGGGTTTAAAAGCAGAGGCTGAAGCATTTGGTAAATTGGTGATGACGCCAGAGTCATTCCAGCTTCGCCAAATATTCTTTGCTACTACCGAAATGAAGAAAGAAAACGGTGTAGAAGGCGTTACCCCTACAAAAATGAAGAAAGTAGGCGTATTAGGCGGTGGCCTTATGGGCGGCGGTATTGCCTTTGTTACATCAACAAAGGCTGGCGTGCCTGTGCGTATTAAAGACGTGCGCGCAGAGGGTATTGCTAATGCAATGAAATACAGCTACGACATCTTAAATAAAAAAGTGAAGAAGCGTTTTATTCGCAACAGCGAAATGCAGAAGCAATTAGCCTTGTTAACGGGAACGTTGGATTATAGCGGTTATAAAGACATTGATATCGTTGTAGAAGCTGTTTTTGAAGATCTTGATTTAAAGCAAAAGATGGTGGCTGACATTGAAGAAAATTGTAAAGAAACAACAATTTTCGCATCAAACACGTCCTCTATCCCTATTACACAAATTGCTGAAAAAGCAGCTCGCCCAGAAAATGTGATAGGTCTGCATTACTTTTCTCCGGTAGATAAAATGCCGCTTGCAGAAGTGATCGCTCATGACAAAACCTCAGATGATGTGATTTCATCTACAGTTGAGTTTGCTAAGAAGCAGGGTAAAACACCGGTTGTTGTTAAAGACGGCGCAGGCTTTTACGTAAATCGAATTTTAGCGCCTTACATGAATGAAGCGGCTAACTTAATTTTAGACGGTGAGCCAATTGAGCACATCGACAAGTCGTTAGTGAAATTTGGATTCCCAGTTGGACCAGTCAAGCTGCTTGATGAGGTTGGTATAGACGTAGGCACCAAAATTATTCCATTTTTAGTGGAAGCGTTTGGGGAGCGTTTTACCGCGCCTTCTGCATTTGACAAAGTACTGTCTGATGGACGCAAAGGTAAGAAAAATAAGAAAGGATTCTATGATTACAAAGGTAAGAAGCCTGGTAAAGAAGTCGATGAAAGTATCTATGAACTGTTAGGGCTATCGCCGTCAAGTAAGCTTAGCGAGAAAGAAGTGGCTGAGCGCTGCGTTCTGATGATGCTGAACGAAGCAGCTCGCTGTTTAGATGAAGGTGTTATTCGCAATGCCCGTGACGGTGATATTGGTGCTATCTTCGGTATTGGATTCCCGCCGTTTTTAGGTGGTCCGTTCCGATACATGGACACGCTTGGCATAAAGCATGTGGTAGCTAGGCTAAATCATTACGCTACCGCTGTTGGTGATAAGTTCGCGCCAGCTGATGTACTGGTGAAGATGGCGGAAAGCGACAAGTCGTTTTACTAACATATATTCAAGCACGATATAAAACTGGGGCATTGAATAAATGCTCCGGTTTTTTTTAGTCTTTTTATTTGGTTATTAAAGCACTTGTTAATCTTCGCAATTACTAAAAGCAGTACTTTTTAACCGAAGTATTGTTTAATCAGGTCTGTTTTAGATGTAGTGAATTCAATTTGATTTATTAACTGTTTGTCAGCCTTGAATTGATATATTGGCATTTCAATGCGGAAGGCTTTTTGTTAGTAATCAACGCCAAAAGATCTGTTTTAGTTACTATAAAGTTGTTGAAATGTTAAATGCTGGGCATTCATCGAATTTCGTTCATGTAATTGTAATTTGCGCTGGTTTATTGAGCATTTATGGTTAGAATCGCTCTCGTTTTCTTAAGATACTGCCGGTTTATCAGTCAAAACGAAACTTCATATTGTAGTGACAATACTGATGTCAAAAAAATGACGTCTCATTTAACGGAGACCGTTGTTACTGCAACCATTTTGATGGCGATCATTTTTATGGCGATACAATGTTCAAAGTGAATGATGTTACCGTTTGAATAAACAGGCAATGGTTTCTTGATATGGTTTAATCAAAACCCTTCGAAATAGTGGAGATGTAGAGTGTTGTCACTTGTCCTAATATGCATGATATTTAGCGCCTATTTTTATGTAGAGGCGTTTAAGTGGGGTATGAATGCCAGACGCTGGGCAGCCGCAGGTTTAGTCCTTGGCCCTATTGTGCTCCCTATGTTCTCTATTTCGCGTCACATCCACTGGCGCAACGCAGTGGGTTACAATAATCTCTTTATTGCCGCATAAGCTCGTGTAGAACGCGTTGACTTAATTCAGTGAAGTGTGTGGTGATGGGGGAAATAAAATTTGGTCGGGGGTTAGTAAATGCTAGGCACAAAAAAGAGAGCAAAAGCTCTCTTTCTAAGCTTAAGTAGCAGCTTTTAGAAGCCTACGCCACGACCATCACCACCTGTGCGAGGCTTTGGGAAATATTGTTCTGTCGCTACTTCTTTTTTAGTCTCAGGAGCCTGTTTGGCGCCATCTTGCTTGTCAGCAGCAACAGGGGTAGCGGTAGATAGTACTAGTGCAACAGCGTACTCTTTTAACATGTCATTTCCTCTGATTTTTAATTTTTTAAATGAACAAACAAAGTCGAATTGAATCTTTATCGTCGATTCTTACCGACAAATATACTATAGCTAAACTTGTGCCATATTTTAAAAACATTTAAAAAACATAGGTTTAGTTTGTTTATGTTGGTTTTTTGACGGTTTTTCAATACCAAAGTCTATTAAACTTTTGCCTAATAGGCGGTGTATTGCCGGAATGAACTGTGATCGGGAGGCAAATCCTAGCCTGCCATAAAACGCATCTTTCAAAGTTTGAGAATAGTAAGTAGTTAATTACTTAAGGTTTGCGTTAGCAAGGATGGAATTAAGCTGATGATTTTCGGTAAGTAGTTTTTCAAAGCGCTCTGCGTTAAGTGGTTTACTGTACAGAAAACCTTGAAGCATTTCACAATCATAACGGCGCAGAATGTTAAGCTGCGCTTCTTCTTCTACACCTTCAGCAACAACTTTGAGTCCGAGGTTGTGGGCAATATTAATAATGGCCGCTGCCATATGACGGTCCACACTACTTTTTGCAATATCGTCAATAAACGCCTTATCGATTTTAAGCGTATTTAATGGGAAGCGCTTGAGATAAGCAAGCGATGAGTAACCAGTACCAAAGTCGTCAAGAGCCAAGTGAATACCTCGCTCTCGTAAGCGAGTCATCATTTGTAGGCCATTTTCCGGACTTTCCATTAACGTACCTTCCGTTATTTCACATTCTAAGTGAAGCGGAGATAACCCCACGTCACTTAATATCCGGTTAATGCGCTCGTCCAAGTCAGGTAATTCAAATTGTTTGGCAGAGATGTTGACAGCCACGCGACCGCTGAATAGCCCCTGACTAACCCAGCGTTTTGTATCTGCACAGGCTTTTCTTAACACTTGCTCGCCAATCTCAATGATTTGACCTGTTTGTTCTGCAAGGGGAATAAACTGTCCAGGACTTACAATGCCTTTTTGAGGATGCTCAAACCGCACGAGCGCTTCCATACTGACAAGCCTGCCCGAGGTAATGTCTACCTTGGGCTGGTAATAAACGGTAAAGAGGTCGTCTTTAATCCCTTGTCTAATTAAGTTTTCTATTTGTAGCTGTCGCACGGCATTTTGATTCATTTCACCGCTAAAGAACTGGTAGCTATTGCCACCGTTATTTTTTGCAAAATACATAGCCGTATCAGCATTTTTTAGCATTTCTTGGGGAGATACACCGTCATCAGGGAAAAACGCGATCCCTATACTTGCGCCAAGTACAAATTCCTGTTTGTTGATAATAAACGGCCGCGATAAGGTGTCCAATACGTTTTGCGCATAATGCGTAACGGTATGAATATCTGCATTGTTCTCCATTAAAATACTAAACTCGTCGCCGCCAAGACGATAGCAGGTAGCGGTTTTACCAGTGATCCTTTGCAATCGTTTAGCAATTTGTTTGATTAAAATGTCGCCGGTTTGATGGCCGAGTGAGTCATTTATTTTCTTGAAGTTATCCATATCCAGACAGAGAAGCGTGTGCTGCTCGCCTTTGCGGACTAAGTTTTGATGACTGGCTTGAAAGAACGACCTATTAGGTAACTCAGTCAGCGGGTCGGTATTAGCAAGTTTAAGCAATTCTTTCTCGGTGTTTTTACGAGATGTAATATCACTAAAAACGCCTACAAAATGGCTGATTTTACCGTCTTCATCGTGCACGGCATCTATGTTAAGCTCAATTTCAAAACGTTCGCCATTAATGCGCACGCTTTCTACCTCGCCACTCCAGTTGCCTTTGCTCTTCAAGGTTTTCTTTATTTCTTCTGTGAAGGCATCAGGGTAAAGATGAAAATGCATATAGCTGGCTAAAGCTTGATCTCTAGTCTCACCGGTATAGCGACAATAAGCGTTGTTGACACTAATAAATTTAAACTTTGTATTAGCAATAAACACCCCTTCAGAAATGTTTTCAATGGAGCGCTTAAACAAATTTAACTGCTCCTCAGCTTCCTTTAGATGATGAATATTCTTTAAGGTACCCGTCATGCGAATTGGCTGCTGATTGTGATCGCGCTCAACAACCTTTCCTCTATCGAGTATCCAAATCCACTGGTTTTTAAACGTTTTCGCTCTGTAAGCAAGTTCGTAAAAGTCGCTTTTCCCTTCTAGATGTTCCCTCAGTGAGTCCTTAACACGTTTAAGATCGTTAGGATGTATGTTGGCATCGTAGGCGCCTGTTGTTCGTATATCGTCTTGCGGGAAGTCTAGGGTACCCCACGTATTTGCTCGATACACTTGACCTCGGTAAACATCCCAATCCCACAACTCATCCCCTGAACTCCACAGCGTTAACTTTAATCGTTCTTCAGACTCTTTTATCGCTAGCTGATTGGCTTTTCGAATTTGAAATTGTCTAACCAGAAACGCAAAAATTACTACCGTGACTAACGCATAAAATACAAGGGCCACTGCGTGTAACCAAGGCGGACGTTCAATTTCGATGTCTAAAGAGCGGCTTTCAGACCACTGCTTGCCAGGCTCTTTCGCCTGAACTTCAAAGGTATAGCGACCAAAGCTGATATTATTAAACTGAGCGACTCTTCCACCGTCGATATAAATCCAGTTTGAATCCTGACTGTTTAACCTGTAGCGATAGCTCACTTGAGATGGGTAAACAGGATTCACCAATTCAAAGGATATACTAAATCGAGTTTCATCATGAGCGAGTTGAACTTTACTTGTGTGAATCAATTCCTGACTGTGAGCATGATTATTAACTCGACGTATTGAAGGCACTAACTGTTCTTTAGTGGCGCCAAACACTTTCAAAAGAGATAGTTGAGGAGTAATAGTTTGTGATGCAAGGCCATGTGCACTTGCGATCCTTTTTGATATTTTGTTATATCCCCTATTTCCACCAAAATAGATAGTGTTGTCTTTAGAGACAAATACAGAAGACTCGCCTAAGCTGTTAAATTCCAACTCAGAATAAGGAATCAGTGAGTCTTGTTGGAGAGAGGGCAGCATAATTTGATGAATACCGGCAGCATCGGCGTACCATATACTGCGTCCAACACCAACCGACGAGATAATATATCCATTTTTGTCGTCTCTTATCTGTCTCTTCACTATCTCGAAAGAGCTTTTATCTACCATGACCACACCATCTGAACGTGTGGTCAACCAAAACGCATCTGTTGTTTCGTAAATTGCATAAACTTTAGAATTAAGCCCTTTTTCTAATGAGATATGACTAACAATTTCTTTTGAAAAGGGAGAGACGATGGTTATTCCCGTATCATTTCGCAGCCATAAGCGCTTCAAACTATCGGTAAAGATTGGAATGAGATTTTCAGCTAATTCATCGATAGCAAGCTTTTTGGCAGCCAGCTCCTTATTGGGATTAGTTAAAGCGTTTGAGTCAATCGAAAGCGTCCCAAATTTCTCATGCCATACCCACAGCGTATCATCGTGATAATGGATATGGTCTATAATATCGCCTTGAAACAGATGAGCTTTTTGAGTGATAGTGCCTTCATTTTCAGCATAAACAATCAAACCATCAGAAGAAGCTACCCAGTAATGTCCTTTTGAGTCAATAGCTAAATCCCAATAATTTGACCTACCACCCTGGCCACCTGAGTATTCTAAATACGTTACTTTACCTGACTCTTTATCAGACTTAGCTAGTCCTAGCTCTTGAGTGACAAGAATTAATTCATCAGAAGAATTTTCAGATAGCGCCCAAACAGTAGCAAAGTTGTCTTCAGTTTGCCTTTCTGAATTATAGACCGCTTGATAATGAACGCTTGCATATTCGGGATGGTATCTAAATGCTCCTTGACGGAATGTACCTGCCCACAATACGCCCGTCCGATCTACTGTGACTTGCATTATGCTTGCTGCAGGTAGTCCTGTAGACTCATAGTTATCAGAGTTGAGGTGTAAAACAGAGAAATCCGTGTCAGATTTTATTTCTTTTGCTGCAGCATTACTTAAAACAAAGAGTCCAGACGCAGTCCCAATCCATATGTCGTTTTCGTCTACAGTAATATTCAGTGAATTTAAATTACCATCAAAACCTAAGTCAGCACCATTTTTAACTAGTATGGTCTTGCCTCTAGCATTAATTATTCTAAAGCCGTCCTTTGTCGCTAGCCAGTAGTTACCGTTGATGATCTTTATGTCGTGTAACGCCGCGGAATCAAGGGTAATCCCCCAAGGATTCACCTTGTTTAAACTCGATAATGCTCCTGTTTCTTTATCGAGTATTTTTGCACCGAATTCATTTGACCCTATCCAAGTGCGGTTGGCCTCATCCATTATTACTTTTACAAAGGTTCGTTCCTCAAATACTTGTTTTGCAGAAGTAATATTGTTCTGACTCTTATCAAATTGATAGAGAAACTTTTCGTCAGCGAACAAAATTTTGCCAGCCTTTGACTCGCTAATGGCAGTAATTGAATTTGACTTAATTATAGAGTTGTCTTTATTAAACACCTCGAAGTTATCGGTGTCTGGTTTGTACTTCGCGAGACCATTATTCGTCCCAAGCCACAGTATGCCGTCTGAGTCTAAAAATAATGTTTGAATAAAACCTGATGGAATTGAGTTTGCGTCGATATCTGAAGGGTGGTACTGCTTAACTTCATATCCAGAATAGCGGTTAAGACCGTTTGAGGTAGCTAGCCAAATAAAGCCTTTATTGTCTTCAACTATGTCTAATACTGCAGGGTCAGACAAGCCTTGGCGTTTGCTTATCTCTGTAAATTTGAGATCGGATACTTCTATCGCGTGTCCAGAAGAGCATAACCCTGAAAGCAGCAACAAGAAAACGGACACAGTTTGTAATAGGGTTGAACGCACCTAAACACCTTTGGCTTACGCCGATTGTTTTTATTTTTTATGTTTTATTTTTACAGCGTCCTAGTCGCATCCCTAACAACTAGAGGAATAAATATGCCGAATTAAGGCACTCTCCACAAGGACTTTTTATAAAAGTGAAAACAATGGCTTACTTATTAGTCAGCCGGTCCTAAAAGATAACTTTGTATCGGCAAGAAGAAAGAATTGTTTATCAATGATATGGGATTTTCTGTTTAAATTCGGCAATGCTGTTAATGGTGCGTTTTTCAGAAGTTGGCATAGGGTCAAATTTGCCGTCTGAATAGAGTACTATTTCGCCACAACGTTCCCTTTTTGCAAGTTGGTCGGCAAAGTCTTGAATATGTTCGAATGAGAGTTTTTTTACACACTCTGCTAATTTTAGGTTTCTATTGAACGCTAAGTCCTGTGTGCCAAGGCTTACCCAAAGTCTCTGCGATTTCATCGATAAGGTGAGATCCCGCTCTTCAAGCTGCTTTAAAAGATTTTCTTGAATAGTGGGCCAGTAGAAACGATAGAACTCTATTTCGTGTAGCTGCTGATATAAAAACGTGGTCATGGCCTCAAGCAGAGGCTTTGGGCCTTTTTCAGGACTTTGGATATAAAATGCAATACCAGGGTGCTGGTTGTGAGGTACATAACCTGTACCTACAATGTAACCAAGCTGTTGTTCAGTGCGCAGTGAGTTAAAAAATGGGGCTGCCAGCATCTGCTCTAACACCATACACAAGGCAGTGTCAGATAAGCTTGCTGAAGGGGCTTGTAAGTATAAGACAACCGCACCATCATCGTGTTTACAGGAAACTTGATGATAAAGCGTTTCGCCAACCGGAAGCTTTGATACGGCTCGAGACAGTGGGCTACCCTGTGAGTGCTCGCATAAGTGATAAGTCGATGTAGCAAACTGCTCTGCCTCGTTGCTAGTCCAGTTGCCATGCATAAAGGCTTCAGCAAAAAAATGCTTAAACGCGTTTTCCCTTGCTACGAGCATATCGTCATAACTAGTGTCAGGCATTACGTCTAAAAGCTCAATGGGCGCTTGCGTGTTGCGTTGAATAAGAACGCTCAACCTTGAAAACAGGCGGTTGGTGGGCTTGTTAAGCAATGAATTGTGGAGTACTTGTTCCTGTAAATACTTGTGGTGTAAAAACGCCCGCTCATCAGGTATGAGATTAATCACTGCATCCATTAATTGACTAGCAAGCAGGGGTTGTTGATTGGTAAAGCCTCGGGTGTGAAGCGTAAATCCTGCTTGATGTCCGTATATGCGGTAATGTAGCCCCGCAATTTCAGCACGATAATACTTTGCTTGCAGGTGGTCGTTAAGCGCCCCTAACCAAATTCGTTTTGCGGCCACCGCAGTGAGAGATTCAGAAAAGCTAGTAGCGTCAAAGGAAATATAAATATCTCCTTTAGGGCTATGAAACTGCTGGTCTTGTGCGAACCAAAATTGATAGCCTTTTTCATCAATAAGTTTATTGGGGATATGAAAGCCTGTCTCTGGAAGCACGAGTTGATATTCTTCACCTAAATATGGGTTTGGTGGCGGAAGCTGAAGCTCAGCTAGTAGTGAAGGCGAATTTAAGGACGCTATTACATCAGGAGGTATGACTTCAACGCTATACTTTGCCTCGTAGAAGGCACATGTTTTGTCGGTAGATACGTCTTTAGATATCACTTTTAGACGGAGATATGCCGGTTTAAAATTCGACAATGCATCGAGTATCACGTTCTGGTCAAAGCTGCCAATCGTTGCCCTTAACTTGTTCAGTTCTTTTGGTGAGAAAACAAACTGATGTTGTGCATACTCAGTAATCAGGTTCAATGGCTTAATATTCTCCTCATACTCTATTGCTAACGCGTCAAGATGCGCTTTTTCTCGATATCGCCATCCTTCACTGGACGACTGCTTGATCAATTCAATGTAACTGAATAACGCGTGCAACACTTTATATTTGTTGTTTAATCCTTCGTTAGTAAGCTGAAAACTAACGTTAAAGTCTTTAAATCCGTCGCCCTCAATACCTGCTCCAGCAATTAGGTTTAATGCCCAGTCGCGTTCTTTTAAGTAGGCTAAGAGGCTGCCTTCACCTTCATCGCCAATTAAATGGCTTATATAATTAAGGGGCTTACACTCGTAGTCGTTTTGCAACGGCGGGAGGGCAAAGGTTACGATCATTCGCTTCGCGGACTGCAAAGGCTGAATATTAATTTGAACGCCCAATTCACTTTCACGATAAAGGGGAGGCCATTGGTCGTCAGCGCGCTTTCCGGCATTAAAGGTACCAAAACACTGGTGTACCATTGCGTTGATGTGCTCTATCGGCATGGGGCTCGCTATGCATAGACACATATTATTGCCGCAGTAGCGCTCACTGTGGATTGCCCTGAGACGTTGTTTTAGTTCACCCGCAGTATGCTTTGAAAATGTATCGCTATTACCCACTGAAAACTTTGAGAATGGATGCTCGGGATTACAGGTTTCCTTATGAATTTGATAAAGACGTCTTAAATCGTCTTTTTTCTTGAACTCAAACTCAGCGTGAATATTTTTTACCTCATTGCTGATGGATAACTCTTCAAACAATGGCTGGCGAAGTATGTCGGCAAAACCGGGTAAGGTTTGAGAAAGAGAGCCTGCACGACAACTGTAATGATAGTTGGCGTATTCAGTGCCTGTCCACGCATTGAGAGCGCCGCCATGCTGTCCAATAAAATCGTTAATGGCATTAGGCTTTGGAAAGTGTCGGCTACCCATAAACAACATGTGTTCAAGTAAGTGGGCAAGCCCCTGACAATCATGAGGGTCGTAAAAATGTCCAGAGCGCACCGCAATTGATACGTGTGACTCTTCAGCATCGGGGGTATGGCATGCCATAACGCGTAGTCCATTTGGCAGCGTTATATGATGAGCATTCTCAAACTTGATTGTGTTTTTCATGTCATCTCAGTGCGTTGTTTAACTCCCGACTTCTGGAGAAAGGATTTAAATATACATAGCAATACGAATAGATGACTAAAATAACCATTATTCAACGCTTAGCGCTAGTCGTATTATCATGTCTCTGATATCTTTACAGTATATTCACTAATACTATGCGCAATGTTATGTCAGGTCAAAGTAGCAACGATGACATTTATATCTTTATTATGCGTCATGGAGAGGCCGAGTCACCCCGGTTAGATGATAAAAGCCGCCAACTCACGGAAGTAGGGCAACAACAGTCAAAGGCTACAGCACTTTGGTTAGCTCAGCATTACTGCATCAGCGGAACTGTAGATTTAGCGTTAGTGAGCCCTTACCGGCGCGCTATGCAAACTTATGAAAAAGTGTCTTCGATTATCAGTAGCGATAAGCTAGAGATTAATGAAGATATCACCCCAGAAGGCTCACCAAAGCTAGTAAGCGATTATATCAGCGCTAGAATACACGCTTCGGTTAATGGTAAACGTCCCATCAAAAAGCTGTTAATTATAAGCCATATGCCCCTTGTGAGTTATTTAGTAGATGAAGTTTGTAGCTCATACACCACTAGTTTATTTGCCACAGCGTCTGTTGCGGTGGTCAAATACTCATTAAGCAGCATGAAGGGTAGCTTGGTGATTCACTATCAAGGCTTTTAATCCGTACTAATTCCTTTTGTTCACATTGCGTTAGAGCAAAGCGATACATTTTCTTTGATGATTAGTTAAGTTAATTACGCTAGCGCCGATAACCCATTTGAGAGTGCCAGTGTATATATTATCGAAGGGTTGGGAAATGGAGAGTAAGTCTATTCCTGAGCTCCTCAAACGTTCACTTCAGTCCCATATGGCTGAGGCTGATTTGCGTGAAGACGAGGAGACGCAGGCTATTATTGCAAAGTTGTCTATATTGTCAGACAAAGTGGCAGCGGCAAAAGCAAAAGCCCTCGAAAAAAGAGCTCTGCGATTAATGCATGAAAAAACTGTCGATGGAAAGCTTTCTGATTAGCAGGCCTTTTTCTGAAAGGCTTTTTATTGCAGGATGATAATGATAAAAGGATGATTGTCTTACGCCCCACGACGTCCAAATCCCCCAATCTAAATTAACCGAAATAAAAATAGCTATATAGATGTGTTGTTTTTCTCAGCGCTATAAAACTCCGGCATCACACGCACGGTTTTAATCATGTTTTCTGTAATGTCTACAATTTCTAATGGGTAACCTGCAAGCCTCACGCTCACTTTGTTTTCCGGTATTTCTTCGAGGTACTCCAGTAGCAGACCATTCAGCGTTTTGGGTCCTTCAATTGGCAGGTTCCAGTTCATTTCTTTGTTCAACTCGCGAACGTTAGCACTGCCATCCACCAACACCGATCCGTCTTGCTGTACATGCGCTTCTTTACTGTGATCGGGCACCATGCTGGTGGTGAAATCGCCAATAATTTCTTCAAGAATATCTTCGAGCGTGACCAAACCCATAATATCGCCGTATTCATCAACAACTAAAGCAATGCGCTCCTTTTCTGCTTGGAACTTATACATTAGGGTGTGCAGGGGCGTAGACTCTGGAGTGAAATAAATCTCGCGCACAGCGCGTAGCAAACTCGATTTAGTGAATTGGTCTTTGGACAGCAACCGAAGGGCATCTCGAACATGCACAAAGCCCACCGCATCATCTACACTATCGCGATACAACAGCACGCGAGTATGCTGCGCATGTGTTAGTGCTTTTTGAATTTTTTTCCAATCATCATTGATATCAATTGCAAATATTTCAGCTCTTGGCACCATAATGTCTTCGGCAGTGACACTTTCAAGATCGAGTATGCTAACCAACATATCTTGGTGTTTTTTCGGTATCATTGTGCCTGCTTCAAACACTACGGTACGCAGCTCTTCTCTGCTCAACGAGTCGTCATTACCATTAGCTGGGCTAATTCTGAGTATGGCAAGTATGCCATTCGTAATGCCATTAATGGCGGCAACAAAAGGGTACAAAACGGTAAGTAATGGCAACAGAATTAATGAACTAGGAAAAGCGATTTTTTCAGGATAGAGCGCCGCGAGGGTTTTGGGTGTGACTTCTGCAAATATGAGTAGTATGAGGGTTAATCCAAACGTGGCCGCTAGAATACCCCAATAATCTCCAAACAAGCGTATACACAATACGGTGGCTAAAGAAGACGCCGCAATGTTCACTAGGTTATTGCCGATAAGAATAAGGCCAATGAGTCGGTCTGGCCTATCGAGTAGTTTTTGTACTCGCATTGCCGCTCGGTTCCCTTCGCTTTGAAGGTGCTTGAGTCGATAGCGATTTATCGACATCATCCCAGTTTCTGAGCTGGAAAAATAGGCAGATAATAATATGAGTACGCCGAGCGCAATAAACAGCGTACTCGTTGATATGTCGTCCAAAAAGGTGGCTTCCTATCTAATGCTAGTCTTCAAATGTAATAAGTTGAAGGCTGGGTTTCAAGCTAAAAAAGGGCAATAAAGTATTATTGGCTTCAATCCGCTCGTAAAGTTACCACGCAATGGTATTCCCGATATCGGCTTACAGCAAGAACTCTCGTACTAGCTTACTGCCGAAGTAAGCTAGTGTGAGCAATATCACGCCGGTAATTGTCATTAAAATGACTTGTCTTCCACGCCAGCCACGTAACTTTTGTCCAATTAACAGCACTAAGAAGACAACGAGGGCTGCGGCGGATAACACGGTTTTGTGCGCATAAGTCTTACTAAACATGTCCTCTAAAAAAACAAATCCGCTAAGCAGTGATACGGTAAGCAGTGATGTCCCGGCAAGCAATAACTTGAATAAAATATTTTCCACTAACATAAGGGGAGGGAGTGAAGAGTGTAACAAGGCAGCGCCCTTTTGCTTGAGTCGGTAGGTGATGTAAGACATTTGAAGCGCGTATAAAAACGCAATGACAAGGGTGCAATAGGCGAATAAGGATAAGCTTATATGCACGACTAAACCCGGCTGTAATTCAATATGCATGATGTAAGAAACAGGGACAAAAGCAGCAGACAGCACAGCAAGCGCTGCAAACCCAAATACTACGGGTAACAAAATGAGGTTGGGAATGGAGCGAGCAAAAAGCAGCATTGAAACGGTGATGATCCAAGATACCAAAGACAGCACGTTAGTTACGCTCATGTTCTGGCCGGGGGCAATAATGATCACGCTGATAAGAAAAGCGATGTGAGCGATAGCACCTAAGCTGGCCAAAGAAAGGGCAAGGCGTTTATTAGGGCCTTCGTGGTGTACAAATTTGCCAATCAAAACGGCTGCGGCCAAGGTATAGAGTAGCGCAGCGGAAATGGCGAAAAGCGTATTCATTATACTTCCTGTGATACGTGGGTGAATCGTCACCGAATAAGTCGCTATTGATACTGCAACTTTAGGCTAAATTCAACCACCTCCTTGATTTTGTTTGCTTCAATACCACTTATTGAGTAATAAAATAGCGGCGAGTGGCCAGGGCGTGTTGACCTTTGATGTCAATTTTTGCAAAGGTCTGACGCTCAAATAATACAGCAAAAACAAAGCGTAAATTTTAACGCATTTGCGGGTACGTTCGCTGTGCCTTTTACGATACAATACGGACATTGCGTCTGAAATCAAAAGAAGTTTCATACTATGTTTGAGAATTTATCTGAACGCCTAGGCCAGACATTACGAAATGTAAGTGGCAAGGGGCGTCTTACAGAAGACAATATTAAAGAGACATTGCGTGAAGTGCGCATGGCGCTACTAGAAGCAGATGTGGCTCTGCCGGTAGTGAAATCTTTTGTTGCTCAAGTAAAAGAAAGAGCGGTTGGTACCGAGGTAAGCAAAAGCCTTAAGCCCGGTCAGGTGTTTATTAAGATTGTTCAATCTGAACTTGAAGCGGTTATGGGGGAGGCGAATGAAAAGCTGAACTTAGCCACCCAGCCCCCAGCCGTTATTTTAATGGCGGGTTTACAAGGTGCTGGTAAAACCACTTCAGTGGGTAAACTAGCTAAATACCTCACCGAGCGCGAAAAGAAAAAAGTGATGGTGGTGAGTGCCGACGTTTACCGTCCTGCGGCAATTAAGCAGCTTGAAACACTTGCCAACGAAGTGAATGTAGGATTTCACGACTCGAGCATCCTACAAAAGCCAATTGATATTGTGAAAGGTGCTATCGATGAGGCTAAAAAAGGTTTTTACGATGTTCTGCTTGTAGATACAGCAGGTCGCTTGCATGTTGACACCGACATGATGAGCGAAATACAAGAGTTGCATAGCCTTATAAAGCCTATCGAAACCTTGTTCGTTGTTGATGCGATGACCGGTCAAGATGCGGCTAATACAGCGAAAGCATTTAATGATGCCTTACCGCTTACCGGCGTTATTTTAACCAAAGCCGATGGTGATGCGCGAGGCGGTGCTGCGCTGTCTGTTCGCCATATTACCGGCAAGCCAATCAAATTTATTGGTATGGGTGAAAAGGTTGATGCCTTAGAGCCGTTCCATCCTGAGCGTATAGCGTCTCGTATTTTAGGTATGGGTGACGTACTTAGCTTAATCGAGGAAGTAGAGCGCAAGGTTGATAAAACCAAAGCAGAAAAGCTCGCGAAAAAAGTTCAGAAAGGGAAGGGCTTCGACTTAGCTGACTTTAAAGATCAGCTTGAACAGATGAAGAACATGGGCGGCATGATGGGAATGCTTGACAAGCTTCCTGGCATGGGTGGCATGTCAGAGAAGATTAAAGATCAGGCTAATGATAAGCAGTTCAATCAAATGGAAGCCATCATTAACTCAATGACACCCGCTGAACGCGCTCGTCCTGACATCATTAAAGGCTCTAGAAAGCGCAGAATAGCGACTGGCTCTGGAACGCAAATCCAAGACGTAAATCGCCTGTTGAAGCAATTCACGCAAATGCAAAAGATGATGAAAAAAATGTCAGGCGGTGGTATGAAGAAGATGATGCGTCAAATGAAAGGCATGACACCACCAGGTGGCGGCTTTGGCGGTCCGGGAGGGCCAGGCGGTTTTGGCGGTGGTCCAGGCGGATTTCCACCAAGATAACGGCTTACGCGTTTGATGAATTACAAAACCTCAATAATGGCCAATTATTGAGGTTTTTTACTTGAGAAAAGTTATAAAACCGAAACAGGAATGCTATGGCAGGCTTAAAACGAATTATTCTTATCGACACGCATCTACCGGGTGTCGTTGAACTCAAGCTTGATGGGCACACAAATATTTGTGGCACCAACGCGTCGGGTAAAACAACGCTCCAACGACTTATACCCGTATTTTACGGTGAATATCCCAGTCGTGTTGTCCCTGCCACACGAGATAGCTTCGAACGATGGTATCTGCCTCGCCTTTCTAGTTTTATTATTTACGAATACGCCCGTGCAGACGGCGATTTATGCCAAGCGGTGTTAAGTTCAAATGGCACTGGAGTGAACTATCGTCTCATCGGTAAGCCCTTTGAAATAAATGACTATCTGATTCAACAAAAGAGCGGCAAACACGCGAGTGTCAGCAGCGCTGAATTAGCGCGAGCGATGAAGCGCAACAACGTTATGGTAACGAGTTTACTCAACACTAAAGATTTTCGCGCGATTATCCAAAACGACCACGGCGTGCTGAATCAAAGTAATACGGCGCGTGAAGTGCTCGGCTACGCCAAGCTGTTTAGTTTGTGCGAGTCATCTAAGCACATGCGTCATATCGAAAAACTCGCCAAAGCGGTGCATTCTAAAGAAGGAAAAATGGAAACGATCAAGGCAATGATCGCAGCCATATTAGAAGAAGATGGCGTCACACCACCCACATCAGGATTAAGCCGCAACCGCGTAGATGATTGGATCAAAGAATGCCACCTTATTAAGCAGTTCGATAAAATAAGGCCAGAGTTTTCGAGACTAGAACAAGCGGACATGGCCTTAAGCAGCACTGAGCAACAATTAGCAACGCTGAAGCATACCTTTGAACTGGATAAAACGTATCTATCTGCACGCGTAGAAACCACGAAAAACGAACTCGATGAAAATAACTTTCAACGCAAGCAAACTGACAGTGAATGGGGCGATAATCGCGACCACCTCAACCAAGTCATATCATCTGCACGTGCTGACGTGGAAAAATATACGATTGAGCTTGAAAATGTCGAGGGTGAATTTGATAAGTGGCAAGAAGAAGACATCGAGCAACTAAAAGAGCACGTGGGCAATCTACCTCAGTGGTATAGCCAGAAAGAGCTTAGTGTAAGCCGCTATGCGCTGCTGACTGAAAAGCATCAGGACATTGAGTCGGCCTATAACAAGCGGTTGGCCGAACTTGGAGAGAACCTCTCCGCTACTCTAGATGAACTTTCTCAGGCGAGACAAGAAGTCGCAGAGCACAAGTCTTTACAACAGCAAAATGAGCGTGAGGCGCTGGCGAAAATTAGCAACGACTACAGCGAGCAGTTAAATACGCTAAAGAGCGACTTTTCAAGCAATGTTAACGAACTTAAAGTATACGAAGCAGAGTTAAAAGCGTCTCTGAGTAATGCTGGATATAACGAGTTTGAACAATCTCAGCTGGATATTTTAGATGCAGCAATTAAAGAAGCGTCGATTAATGAAGATACTGCACGAGCAGAGCTTCGCCAGTCACAGCAAGCACACTCGAAAGCCTGTGAATATCGTAAAACCTGCTCTCAAGTATTAGATAAAGCACGGGCTTCGTTTCAGCAGGAAGAAAAGTCAGTTAACAAAATAAACGGCTTGCTGTATCCCGGCGAAGGGTCTTTGCTCGAATTTTTAAGAGCGAATGTGGACGACTGGGAAGTATCCTTAGGTAAAGTGATTCGCCCAGAATTGTTGGACCGCACTGATTTAGCGCCCCACATGGAAGAACAAGCCGATACATTCATGGGAGTGAAGTTAGCCCTAAATGAGCTAGATACGCCGGATTATGCTTCTACAGAACAAGCATTAAAACAGCAGCTTAAAGATGCTGAGGTTCGCCAAGCAGCTGCATTGGCAGCGCAAAACGAATGTGAGCAGCGATTGGCCAAGGCCAACGAAGATGTGCGCAACACAGAGTTATCACTTACACAAAAAGACAATGTGGTTAAAAGTGCCGAAGCTAGCCGAAAGCGAGCTCAACAAGACAGAGATACGGTGCTTAGTGAGTACCAACAAACCTTGTCAGAGAGAAAGCAGAAGGCGAAAGCAAAGCTTGAGGCTAATCAACAAAGCCAAAAACAAGTAAAAGCGGAATTTGAACAAAGCCGAGACGAAATCAACGACCAGCAAAGAGAAGCTGAGACGGAACATAAGTTTCATTGGCAGCAGCTCATTTCAGATACAGACGCTCGATTATCTCAACTAGACAGCGACATGCGTAAAGCGAGAGAGAGCGCAGCTCAAGATCGCAAAGATATGCAGCACTGGTTAGAGAGTGAACTGAACAATCGCGGTGTTGATGTTGACGAAATTGGCCAGCTTAAAAAGCTGATCAATCAGTTAAAAGACGATATTGCGCGCACAGAAACTCACCGTCACAAAGTCGCAGACTACGAGCGCTGGTATACCAATGTGTTCACTAAACAAAAAGTGGTGTGGCAAGAAGGGTTGTCTAAGGCTCGCAAATCATTAGGTGAGTCTGAGCGCAGCCTTGCGAGCAAGCAAAGTGCATATAAAACGAAAAGAGAGCAGTTAAAAGAGCAGCACACACAGCTAGAAAGCACGCTTAAAACCACCACCGAGCACCTTGAGCAAGTTAAAAACTTGAGCAAGTCGTTGGCTAAGCTCACGCTGCAAGCTAGCGACGATACTGCTGAAATTAAGCACGACGAAGTGAGTATTGGCCAGCGCATATCAGAAGTGCAAAGTCAGCTGCAAGAGCGTGACAATCTCCTCAGTGATATTCGCGCCTATGTGGAACGATTTGATCAGCTTATTGCGGCGCAGGCCGGCACAGGGCTCTCTGACACGTGGGAGCGGGCAAGAGAAGAGTGCGCCACCATTAATGCCCATGGCGTCAAAAGTTTTGATCATCGACGCATGGTGTCTCATTTATCACAGCTGCTTAACGTTATCGTGCCTCAAAAGCTGCAAGGACTCAGAGAGCAGGGCAGAATATTTGGCGCCGATTTGTCTCAGTACTACTTCGTGTTAGCTGACATAGACAAACGCATTGTGTCTCAGAGTCGTCGAATTACTCAAGAAGTGGATGGAGAGTTGTTTCTCGATGGTGTGTCAGACTCCGCCGTTAAAATCCGTTCGCGTATCAGTGAACTTGAATTCTGGCCTGAGCTTGAACAATTCAGAAAGCATTATGAATTCTGGATGGAAGAAGGGGCAAATGAACTGCCTGAAGAAGAGTATGGTCAAAGCATGCGCAGAGTCCTTGATATTTTAGGGCGAGCCGCACTTACTGGCGGGATCAGCAAGTTACTCGATATTGAGCTGCATCTGCGGGAGGGAAATAGCGACCTAGTTATTCGAACCGACCGCCAGCTTAATGAGTCGTCCAGTCACGGAATGGCTTATCTTATTTTATGTAAGTTCTTATTGGCATTTACTCGCCTATTGCGTCAAGACGCGGGTGCAACCGTACATTGGCCAATCGATGAGCTGGGCACGCTGCATCAAAGCAATGTGAAAAAGATTTTTGATGCGTGCCAGAACAACAATATCAGCGTAGTGGGCGCATTCCCTAACCCAGAGTCAGAAGTACTCACGCTGTTTGAGAACCGATACCTTATCGACAAAGTGACGCGCCAGTTACAAGTGGTTCAACCAAAAGCGAGCAGCATAGCCGCGCGTATAAAAGCCAAAAAGCACAGTGATGCAGTAACACAGGAGCCGTCGTTATGATGACAGAACAAGGTCGCGTGTTAAGCGCATTGTTGCAAGGGGCTTTTATTTGCCAAGTTACTGATGAGGAAGCATGGCGCTTTCTAAAAAGTCGAGACAACGCGACAAAGCTAGAACCGCATTTATCGCTCCTCAATCGCACGCTTTCTTCGACAGCAGAAGGCGAAGTGTTTTTTGCCAGCTATTCCACTATTGGTGAGCAAGAGCGCAAAGTGCTTACGCAGCAGTTTCAAGATACGGCGTCTAATTTAGTGCCTCTCATCGAGTGGCTCTTATTAGTTCAGCAGGCCAACGAATCTGATATGCCCATTACTATGGGCAGCGCTATTCGACTTAATGAATTGCAAGGTAGCATTGAAGATACGCCCGCCTACGGCGAGCAATTAGAGAAGATATCTCGTTACCGAATGTTTGGCTCTACCAGCGTTAACGTGGACGGCCAGCTAAAGCAGGTGTTTAAGCGCCTCACTGAGCTAGGCTATTTAATTAAGCCAAACCCAGATAAGCAAATTTATTTGGGAACCGGCAAAATAGAACATCTTTATGAAACTTTACGCTTTATTGATGAAACTGAAGCATTGAGCCTGTCTGAGCAAGCGGAGGCGGCGGTATCTCAAGGTAACCTGATATGAGCCAGGTATTACTTCAAGCCGG
Organism: Alteromonas ulvae; assembly: GCF_048987005.1. Classification (GTDB taxonomy): domain Bacteria; phylum Pseudomonadota; class Gammaproteobacteria; order Enterobacterales; family Alteromonadaceae; genus Alteromonas. Next base: position 1,385,813 of record NZ_CP185261.1, read on the forward strand.
AACTAAGCTGCTCAATGCATTAGGTCGACACAGCGACCTAATTATGAAAGCGTATATTAACGGCTCTGTAAAAGAGCGTGATCACAGCAGTAAAGTACTTGAGCAACTCGTTCAACTAGGCGTGCTGTGGCGTCCAGAAGCGCAAAGTGAACTGCGTTTAAAAAGTGCGGTACGCACGCTTTTAGAGGGCAGTTTACAAGACGAGAGAAACCGCACGATAAACGCCAATGTTGGGGCATCACTGGCGAGTTTAAAAACGTTGACGGAGCACTATAAAGAAGCACTCCATTACAATAAATTCAACGAAGCTGCCGCGCACATGAGCGACCTGACAGAGCATGTTTATCAGCTATCGGAAACGCTGAGTAATAGTGTGAGGGTAATGTTTAGTCGAATTAATAATGAATTTGGCTATGTCTCTTCCGTAGACGCGAAAATTCGAGAAAATGAGTTGGCACAACAACAAGTTACCGACTTACTTGCGCAACTTGAATGCTTTCGGTTCGATGAGCTAAGTGAAATCGCGGGTTCGAATCGTGAGCTCAGGCATTTGCTGGTGGTATCGCTACAGCAGCGCTTTTCGAAAGCTGCCCAAGAACTTTCGGTTGTGCAGGCACGACTACTCGATTTACTGGGCCGATTTAGAGAATTTCAAGGCCGAACCCGGCTTCTTAAAGGCTTTTTATTGCATATGGAGCAACAGCCTGATTTCGCGCCAAGCAATTACGCAAATCTTACCAATGTACCTGTATTGTTTAATCACAGTGCTGCCACCATTTCTCATGCGTCTGCAGACGTGAACAACGTGGAGCATGAGAGTGATTACCAAAATATGGTAGCAACGCTTACCCATATCCACAAAAAACGCGGAACGCAAGATGACGGTAAGCCTGCTGATATTGATGTTACCGAACAAGCTACCTTATCGCTTGAAAAGGAACCTTTACAAAAAGCTGTCGAGGCTTATTTTTGCGATGTTATTGATTCTGGGCAAGCAAAGACTGCCTTAGATTATTATGAGGAACAGGAGCTTGAGTTCGATCCTGAAGTATGGCTTTACCAAGTGATTGGTGGCTATCAGGCGTTAGATAATGAGGAGAAGCAGTTTTTTGCTTTAGAGTCTCACGGCATGAACGATAAGATTTACACCGGTAATTTTTATATTAGTGATATTACTTTGGGCTTGCGCTAGGCCCTACCATTATTTTATGGCAGGCTCTTGATATTACAAAGTGGCGCCTCTATTTTAAAGAAACGTTTACAAAAAATTCACGTAATGAGCTATATAGTTTAAGTGGACGTAGTCATGCTGTCATCTTGATGTTATAGCATTATACAAAGTGATAGCCACGCCTACGTTAGCTTGGTCCCCGTGACCATGTAGTGTAATAAATTATGCTTCAACAGGACGTAGAAACGTTGTGGTGCTGGTGCGTACAGTACGAAGAGGAAGATGTTATGCAATTATCAGAACAACAAAGTTTTAACCAAGCCCTTATCCAATTATCGGTTTTGCTTTATCAAGTCGATGGAGTAGTGACATTGTCAGAGCAAGACTACCTGAATGACATTGTTGAGACTCTTTCGTGGGATAGCCCAATTTGCCCAGAAGCCTTTCTCAATGACACCATTTACCAAACACGAAAAGCCATAGATACGGGAGACGCAGTCTCTTATATGCGAAGCTTGAAAGATGCGCTTTCCTTCGACGCAGATAAAACCCTTGAAGTGGCAATGGCCATAACGGGTGTAGATGGAGAGCGAAGCGAAGCTGAAACTGAGCTTCTTTCGCTACTTACACATAAAGTGCTCGCCAAAGCCCTTGTTTCAGGCAGTGCCGCGGTACAATAATCTTCAATCGGTGCTTAATAACAGCAAAGCGGTGTCATTTTTGCACCGCTTTCAATGGTTGCACCGCTGTACAACAGCAGCAGTGCGATAACCTCTTTTTGCGGTGCCTATGCCTCAATATTTCAGACATAATAAAATAGAGCAGGGTCTTTCTGGCTTGTTGTTAGCCCTATCAGTAAGTAGCTGTCATTCCTTTAACGAGGCGCAGCGTGACGTTAGCTTTAATGCCAGCACTCAACCCTTTCCCATCCAGGTTGCTCCTTTTGATAAGTATAAACAGCGAGTTTTTGACTATTTAAGCGCTAATCGCAGCTTTGTTGGAACAGACAAAGACGCTGAAATTGCTATGAATATGCCATTTGAGTGCGGTACTGCGAGTGATGACAAAGGCTTGTTTCTTGTGCATGGTTTAGGCGACTCCCCATACTTTTTTAGAGAGCTAGCCGCTATCCTTTGTAAAAAAGGGTTGAGAGTGCGCGTGATGCTATTACCTGGGCATGGCTCAAAACCCGGCGACATGCTTTCGGTGAGTTACGAGCAATGGCAATCAGAAACCGATTTTCAGCTTGAGCAGTTTTCCTCTTCGGTTGAACAGCTTTACGTGGGCGGGTTTTCAACCGGCGCTAACCTCACCACCATTAGCGCTTTTGACAGAAATGATATTAACGGGATCATTCACTTTTCCCCGGCGTTTAAATCTCGTTTTTTCGTATCTAAATTAGCGCCCTATATTGATACGCTTTACCCTTGGCCGAACGTGGAGGCTGAGGACAATCCAAGCCGATACAACTCTACCGCCATGCCAGGGTTTGCCGCCTACCAAGAAAGCGTGAACGCACTAGCGCGCCGATTTGATGGCAGCGGTGGGGGAAAAACATCATTTGACGTTCCCGTATTAATGGTTGTGGCAGAAAAAGACAGTGTTGTGGATACACAACACGTCGCCAAACGCTTTAAAGAAAATTTTACCAATGATAAAAAATGTCTACTTTGGCAGGGCGAGGACGCACCAGACGTTTTTGTCGATAATCCGTTGATGTCTGGGCAGTTGCTCATGCAGTCGATGCTTTTGCCAGAGAAGCGTATAAGCGCTGCGTCACATATGAGTTCGTTGTTTTCAGAGGCAAACTCACTGTATGGCACACAGAGCCCATTCAGAATTTGCGATAACGGCCAAGGAAGTGAGTTAGAAGCGCGCTGCAAAGAAGATAAAACAGGTGAAAACGTATGGTATGGCCCCTGGGGCTACGAAGATGACGATGCCAGTCGTGTATATGCAAGGCTTACCTACAACCCTTATTTTGATGTGATGATAGATAACATAGTGGCATTTACTCGCGATGAGTCTGTAGATGACTTTTGCAATTTTTAGCACACGGTAGCTGGAATATAAGATAGTGTATTGGCAAATATATCAGCTAGTGTGTTAGCCGATGCCGCTTTAAAAAAGTCTATAAATGCAAAAAAGCCGTTCTTTAAGAACGGCCTTTCAATCAGCTTTACTTATTTTCCAGTGTTACACTCTTGGTATTTACGTGTGTGGCTGAGCCTCTTCTAATTCCCGCTCAAGCTGATCACTAGCATCCGCTCTAGGCTTGGTAAACCGCGCTAGGGCGAGATACAGCACAGGGGTAAGGTAAAGTGTGAACACAACCGCAATGCCTAAGCCGCCAAACACAACCCAGCCAATCGCATTTCTCGCTTCTGCGCCAGCGCCGGTGGACAAGATCAGCGGTAGTCCACCTAAAATGGTAGACACTAATGTCATCATTATCGGTCTCAAACGAACCGAACCTGCTTCTACAATAGCATCGTAAACTGAATACCCTTTATCACGAAGCTGATCAGCAAACTCAATAAGTAAGATGGCGTTTTTCGCTAACAGGCCAATGAGCATGACTAGGCCAATTTGTGAGTAAACGTTAATTGAAGTACTGGTTAGGAACAATGCATAAATTGCTGCTGCAATACCAAAGGGAACGGTTAACATGACAACTATTGCGCTGTTCACACTCTCAAACTGCGCAGCCAATACCAATAACACAATAACGAATGCCAGTACGTAGGTAAGCGCCACTTGTTTAGACGTTTCTTCAAAGGTTTGTGCTTCTCCTAGAAAGATGAGGCCAATTCCATCTGGTAATGTGTTTTGAGAAATAGCACGTATTTCGCTCACTACATCGCTTAGGGCTTTATCTTCCGGTAGTTCAACCTCGAGTTCAATGGCTCTGCGTTGGGCTTGACGCTCCAACTCAGCTGCCACACCTTCTTCGCTAATATAGGCCACGCTAGAGAGTGGGATTAGATTACCATCAGTGCTTTTTACGTAAAGATTGGTTAAGTCAGATGGCGCCATTGTGTTTCTTGTACTAGTTTGTAGCATGATAGGAATACTTTGGTCACCTACATTTAAGTCTGCAATATCATCGCCATTTACTGCTGCTCGTAAAGCCTGTGAAATATCGTTTAATGGCACACCAAGCTCTTCCGCTCGTCGTCGGTCAATATTCACACGAAGCTGGGGTTGCGTTGGATCGTAACTGACACGTGGGCGACCTAAATAGGGCAGTTTGGTTTCAATTTCAGTGGCAAAGGCTTGAGCAGCCTGATAAATATTTTCATACGTATCACCAGTTAACGCCATTTCTAAGCCGCCGCCTTGTCCGCGAAGATTTAAGCTATTACCGCCAAATGCGTTGCCTGGTGCGCCAGGAATAGCTTGCAGGCCTGGTCGAATTTCATTTACTACATCTTGCAGCGACATATCCCGTTCGTCCCAATGCTTGAGCGGCGCGGTAATAAACACAATGTTCGGGTCCCACTGCCCTACCACGGTGTACATTGAGTCTATGGTGCCTTTTTCTACATAGGGAAGCAGCATCTCTTCCATCTTCTCGGCTTGTCTATCCATAAAGTTAAGACCGGCACCGTCAGGTCCACGAGCAAAAATACGTATAGTTCCACGGTCTTCACTAGGCAATAACTCATTAGCAATATTACCCGACAATATATAAGCGCCGCCGCCGGCTGCAAGACTTAATACACCCACAAGCCAACCATATTTAAGCGCTTTTAATAGAGAGGATTGATACAGCGAAAGACACGCATTACCGAATCGGCCAAAGGTGGCGTTAAAAAAGCTTTTCCCGTTTTCTTTTGGTTTTTTAACTGCTAAACGTGCGGTAAGAGCAGGAACCAGAGAGAGAGCAACAAAAGAGGAAATAATAACGGCCCCTGCCAACACGCCGCCAAATTCTCTGAAAAGTTTACCAGCTGTTGACGGTAAAAATGCGATAGGAATAAAGACGGACGCAAGTACTGCGGTTGTTGCCACTACGGCGAAAAATACTTCTCGTGTGCCAATTACCGCAGCAGCTCTTGCGCCAAGGCCCATGCTGCGACGACGCTGGATATTTTCTGACACTACAATAGCGTCGTCAACAATCATACCGGTAGCAAGCACCAGAGCTAGCAAGGTTAAAATATTAATTGAAAAGCCCATTGCCCAGATGATGGCAAGAGCCCCAGCTAATGACACAGGAATCGAAAGAGCGGGTACTAGCGTTGCTCGCCACGAACCAATAAATACAAGTAATGTAACTATAACCAGCGCAACGGTAAGACTGAGTGAAATGATGACTTCTTTAACCGAGTCGCGAATAAATTCGGCGTCGTCTGCGGTGACAACAATATCCATATCAGTAAAGCGCTTGTCTAAGTCACTCACCATTTGAAGGACTTCATCAGAAATTTCAATGGTATTCGAACTTGCTTGACGTATAACTCCCAAACCAATTACCGGCATGCCGTCTAATCGCACCATACTGGTTGAGTCTGCGGGTCCAAAATAGACACTTGCAACATCGTTGACGCGGATATCACCCGAAATAACAATATCACCCACATCTTGAGCAGATATTGATGTTGCATCGGCGCGGACAATAAGCGCCTGTTCTGACGACTGAATACTGCCGGCAGGTACGTCAAAGGGCGCCAAAACGAGTGCGTCTGCCACATCACTCATAGACAGTCCAAAACTTGTTAGTCGCAATGGGTCAACCGAAACCCTGAGGACGCGCTCCCGATCGCCGCTCATATTGACATCAGCAACCCCCGGGATGCTCAAAAATAAAGGGGCCACATCGGTGTTTACTCGCTCGGTAAGGGTTTCCATATCAAGTGTTTTACTTGAAATAGCCAAACTCACAACGGCTTGGGCATCATTGTCTGCGCGGATAATCGCGACTTGTTCAACATCCTCGGGAAGCTGTCGCTGTACGCGGCTTACTGACTCACGTGTCTCGTTGGCTGCGTCTTCTAAATTTACACCAGGGCGAAATTCTACTCGAATACGTGCTGAGTTTTCTTCGCTTTGTGCTGAAATGTTTTTTACACCACTTACTCGTGCTACTGCGCCCTCAAGACGGCTTGTTACTTCGGCATCTACCGTTTCAGGCGACGCACCAGGGAAAGTTGCTGTTACTGTTACTCGCGGCGTATCTACATCGGGAAGCTCACGAACCTCGAGACCGCTTAACGCTGCAAAACCAGCGATTGCTATGAGCAAATTTAAAACAACAATAAGAACTGGTCGTCTAATCGCCAGCGACGGTAGGTCGTTTGCTTGTGAAGAAAGCTGCTTATCACTCACCTGCTGGCCCCCCAGCTATCTCAGTGGTGATAGATTGACCAGTGCGCAAACGCTGAACGCCTTCAGCAATCAGAGTGTCACCATTGGTAATATCCCCAGATACCAAAATAATACCGCGAAGGCGTTGGTGAACGTTAACGTCCAACTTTTGTGCTTTTCCATCAACGGCGAGCCAAATATAGGCACCAGTGGCACCCCACAACAGAGCGGATTCTGGAACTGCGGCAAATCTATCACCTTCAATAGATAAGTTGACTCTGAAACTCATGCCCGGTCTGAATTGATCGGAGGAATTGTCTAAAAGGGCTCTAGCTCGCAGTGTTCTGTCAGTTTCATTGATTCGTGAATCTACCTGCGCAATCTCTGCTACCACACTTTTTTCTTTGTCACTCCATGGCTCCAACGTAACATCTGGACCATCTAGCAAAACTGATAGGGCTGCTTCCGGAGCCTTAAAATTAACAAATAGTTTGCTACGATTGTCCAGCGTGGTGATCATAGTTTGCTCATTAATACGATCACCCACTTCCACGTCGGTAAAGCCCACAATACCATCAAAAGGGGCGACGATACGTCGATCTTCTAAATCTGTTTTGGCATCTGCTAGGGCCACCTCTGCCAGGTCTCGCTGTGTTTTTGCCAGATCGAGTTCATTGACAGGAACAGCGCCTTTTTTGTAGCTTGAAGCAAGGCGTTCTACAGTGCGCTGGGCGTCAGCTAAGGTTAGTTCAGCGCGTTTTAAGGCGGTTTTCTGTCTGCGATCGTCCAGTCGAACAAGGACTTTGCCTGCTTCAACATTTTGACCGGGCACAAAGTTAATCTCAGTAACTTCGTCGGCTACTGGCGAATAAAGCACAATAGACTGTAAAGCTTCAGCGCTACCGACTGCCTCAATCTTACGTGTCTCGTTCATGAATTCGATAGGTTTTGTCACAACCAACTTGGCTTGTTGGTCACCCATATATTGGCCGTGTGCGAACGGTATAAACAAAAATAAAGAAAAAAGACCTGTCCATGTCTTTATTGTGCGAACCACTGACTTGTTCATTCTGTAACCCATTAGTTATAAATTTTTGTGTCTACTACATAGACTTTTGGCTAGTTGAGATTTGTACTGTATAGCACCATAGGCGGTTCAGGTAAGCAATTGCAGTTCAGCGTATTCCCTATACAGGGTATCGCTTTTCATCAGCGAGGCATGATCCCCGGTGGCCACTATGCTTCCTTTATCCATTACAACAATGCGGTCGGCGTGTTGAACCGTTGCCAGTCGATGAGCAATCACAATACTGGTTTTTCCTTCCATTAAGCGGTTAATCGCCTGTTGCACCATTCGCTCACTCATGGCATCGAGGGCACTGGTTGCCTCATCAAGCAGTAAAATAGGGCGGTCGGCTAAAATAGCTCGTGCGATGGCAATACGCTGTTTTTGCCCACCCGATAACTTAATGCCACGTTCACCAAGCTGGGTGTCGTATCGGTTATCGAGGACATCAATAAACTCGTGGGCAAAAGCCAGCTTTGCCGCTTTGACCACATCCTCATCGGTAGCATCGGATTTACCATAACGAATGTTGTCCATCACAGAGCGCGCAAATACCACCGGCTCTTGTGTCACTACGGCAATTTGGTTACGTAATTGTACTAGTGGTAGGCTATTGATGTTGGTATCGTTAAATACAATGCTGCCCGACGACGGTTCATAAAAACGCATGAGAAGCTGAAATAATGTCGTTTTACCTGCGCCGCTAGGGCCAACCAACGCCAGTTTTTCTCCAGCGCGGATATTGAGGTTGAGGTTGGTAAACAGTGCTTTACTGCTAGGATAGCTAAAACTGACATTGTCGATGTTTATTGCAGGAGACGCATTTTCCGCTAATGTGACAACCGTTTTTTCATTGTCTGTATGACTTGAAGGGGGCTGAATATCTGATTCAACTTGAATAAGTTGATAAAGGCGCTCGCTGGCGCCCACGCCGCGCTGCACTTCTCCTATGACTTCGCTTATTGTAGCAACGCTGCCACCTGCCATTACCGCATAGAATAAAAAGGCGGATAGTTCACCGACGGACATTTGCCCTTCTAACACTTGGCGTGCACCAACCCAGGCTATAAATATTATTGCGGTCATGCTTAAACACATTATGCAGCCAATAAGCAGCGAGCGATAATGTATTCGATGTTCGGCGGCACCCATGGCAGCTTCTACTCTTGAAGCAAAGTGAGAGCGTTCTTTATTTTCTGCCGTATAGGCCTGCACTGTCATGATTTCATGGAGACTCTCATCTATGTGAGAGCCTAAGTCTGCCACTTTATCTTGGCTAATTTTGGCAAACTTTCTGACTTGCGGAGCAAGCACCTTAATTGGAACCAATACCGCCGGCACGGCAATAATGACGCATAACGTGAGTAAAGAGCTAGATATACCCATAAGTACCAGGGCGCCGATAAAGGTGATCACAGAGCGCAAAGTCATTGATAGGCTCATACCCACCACTGTCTGAATAACCGTGGTGTCACTTGTAAATCGAGAGATAACCTCACCGGTTCTCAATTCGGCAAAAAACGAGGGGGGCAATGACAGCAAATGAGAATAAACTTGGTTTCTTATATCTGCGCTTACCCTTTCGCCAAGCCAAGTCATTAAATAAAAGCGAGCATAGGTGGCAATACAGGCTACTAAGGTTATACCGAGTACAATAACGGTTGCTTCATTCAGCGTATCGGAAGCGTTGTCGACAAACCCATTGTCGATAGCATATTTGATCCCTTGACCAAGCATTAACCATGCAATAGCGGCCGTGAGCAAGGCGACAATTGCTCCTGCTACTCTGTTTTTATACTGGCTTAAATGAGAGCCAATCCAATGTAAAACTTGTTTAGTGGACACTTCATCAAGTGGAGTCGTCAAAATAGCCTCTTTTTTAATTACTTCGTGGAGTTGTTCAATTTGTGCAGCAGGCGCAACAAGTGACGCAGTTAAGCCTAAGTATACGTGTTTATGACAGCAGTTGATTTGTACATGCGACTACATTTGCAGTAAATCAGTTGGATGGGAGCTTGCCACTTTTAGACTCGCTACTATTTAGTCCGCAGGAATAGTCTGGTCTTGTCGTTTTTGTCTCAGTTTTGCGCACATTTTCAAGCTTTAGGTGCAACGGTTAAAGGAGAAATTCGTCCATTATACGTAACACGTCTTTTTACTCGGGTGTGTAACTTCACTGTGCAATATAATCTGAAATATAACTTTGAAGTAAACTAAAAAGTGGACTGCTTATTCAGTATTGGATGTCCGCTAAATCCCATTTCCCCGCTTTATTACTTGCATTCGAATACCACATCCGTATAATTCGCCAGCCTTCTATCAGGTGCTTAGTTTTTGCGCGTGGTAAGAGGGGTTAAGTTAACGGTAACGCTACAACGAGTTTGAGGCATTTTATGGTTACTATTCGTTTACAGCGTGGTGGCGCGAAAAAGCGTCCATTTTATCAACTAGTGGTTGCTGATAGCAGCCGCGCACGAAACGGTCGTTTCATCGAAAACATCGGTTTCTTCAACCCAACTGCACAAGGTCAAGCGGAACGCCTTCGCATTGATCTTGAACGTGTAGATTACTGGGTTGGCGTAGGCGCGGGCTTATCAGATCGCGTATCTAGCTTGGTAAAAGAAGCGAAAAAATCTGCAGCGTAAGCTGTTTTAACTGGTGAGTATAGATGAGTCTAGCGTCTGACAAAGTGATTGTTGGCAAAATTGGAGCGCCTTACGGCGTTAAAGGTTGGGTCAAAATCAACAGCTATACAGAAAAGCCAGAGGGCATTTTCGAGTACACGCCTTGGTTTCTTGGTGAAGAAAAAGAATGTTCGATTGATCAATGGCGAACGCACGGCAAAAGCCTCGTTGCAAAGATTGAGGGTGTAGAGAGCCGAGATGATGCTGAACGCGTCAAAAACTTGGATATCTACATTAACGCTTCGCAACTTCCCGACTTGGGCGACGATGGCATTTACTGGCGAGAGCTCACCGGCATGAAAGTGGTAACTACGCAAGGTTACGACTTAGGTGTGGTGAAAGAGGTATTTAACACAGGTGCTAACGACGTTATTCACGTTAAAGCTAATGTAGGCGATGCCTTTGGTCAAAAAGAAAGACTTGTGCCTTTTGTATTCGATGAAGTCGTACACGAGGTAGATAAGGAAGCGAAGGTCATTAAAGTTGACTGGGACCCGGGGTTCTAAGTGACACCGGAAAAGTGGTTTGGAGTTATTAGCCTTTTTCCAGATATGTTTTCCCCATTTACCCAACAGGGTGTAATAGGTAGGGCAGTTAAATCTGGTAAATTATCGGTTGATACCTTCAACCCCCGTGACTTTACTCATGATCGCCATCGTACAGTAGACGATCGCCCCTACGGTGGCGGACCCGGTATGCTTATGATGGTTAAACCGCTAACTGACGCAATACACGCTGCCAAGAATATTGGTGGTGACAACAGTAAGGTGATCTATTTATCACCCCAAGGAAAACCCCTTGATCAGGCTGGCGTTAAACGCCTTGCCAGTATCGAACGCACAATTTTAATTTGCGGTCGATACGAAGGAATCGACGAACGCGTAATCGAAAGCCATGTAGATGAAGAAGTCTCCATTGGTGATTATGTGTTAAGCGGTGGAGAGCTTCCGGCAATGGTCTTAATGGACGCAGTTGCCCGATTGGTTCCCGGCGTGCTAGGGCATAAAGCCTCAGCAGTAGAAGATTCTTTCACTGACGGTCTTTTGGATTGCCCGCACTATACGCGGCCAGAAGTACTTGAAGGTCAGAAGGTGCCCGAGGTGTTGCTAAGTGGTGATCACGAAAAAATTAGGCAGTGGCGACTGATGCAGTCTTTAGGTAGAACTATGCAACGTCGCCCTGATTTGTTAAATCACCTAGCTCTGACTGAGGAGCAGATGCGTTTGCTTGAATTATTCCAAGCGCAGCTGCGGCGAGATGACAGTTAACTAGGACGAGAGGATATGATGAGCAAAGTCAGTCAAGATATCATCAAAAAAATTGAGCAAGCACAGCTTAAAACTGATGTACCTGAATTTGGTCCAGGTGACACAGTAATTGTTAAAGTTCGCGTTACCGAAGGTGACAAAGAGCGTCTTCAGGCTTATGAAGGTGTTGTTATCGCTAAGCGTAACCGTGGTCTGCACTCGTCTTTTACCGTACGTAAGATTTCTAGCGGCGAAGGCGTTGAGCGTGTGTTCCAAACACACAGCCCGCAAATCGCTTCTGTTGAAGTTAAACGTCGCGGTGCGGTTCGTCGTGCTAAGCTTTACTATCTACGTGAGCGTTCAGGTAAATCTGCACGTATCAGAGAGAAGCTTAACTAAGATTACTAATCCTTGCGTTATTGTTAACTTCGAAAAAACCCGCCTCGTGCGGGTTTTTTTGTAATCAACGATAATAGTAGCCTTTGTTTAAAACAACACGCTGCATAGCAGGTTGTTCAATGTGTTTAGCTGATTAAACCATTAGTGAAAGCGACTCGATAAGAGGAGGGTTTTCAGTGTCTATTGAGTGAACGATATGCTTGTGCAATCGCTTTTTGTGTTCACCGAATATACTGCGCTTCTTATGAAATGTTTTTGCATATTCAACTGCGCCTAACATTAACGCATCTTGGCTGCTAAAGGCTTTTTCTATGACATGATCTTGCTCAAGTTCTTTACCAGACACTCGTCTCCCAGACAGTTTCATCTCATTAAAACGATGATAGGGCATGGCCTTTTTTACAAACTCAATCATGCCAGGTAAAAAGGGTATAGATAAATCGACTTCGGGAAAACAAAAGAACCCTTTGTCTGAACGCATAAAGCGAAAATCACATGCACAGGCAAGAATGGCTCCGTTGCCAAACGCGTGGCCGTTGATGGCGGCGATCACCGGTAGGGGAAACAACAGTAAGGTTCTAAATACGTCATCCATACTATGCATAAACGCTTTAATTTCATCAAACTGCTGCGCCTTCATTGCAGGCATTAACCAGTCGGTGTCTATACCTAAGCTAAAGCATTTTTCATCATTTGATGTGATCACTAATGCTTTGCACGAGGTGTTCTCCATCACGCACTGTAAGCTTTTCAACATGTCCTGAGCAAAGTCGGGGTTGTGTCGATTCTCACCATTTTGCATCAATAGAATAGCCACATCACCATCATAAGTTAACGCTATATTTTTCATTCGCAGCCTCTTTTATTTTATTATTAACCGTATTCTTCTATAAATATCAGCAGATGAAAAATTTAACGTAATGATATTTATTCATTGATGCTTATAAACCGTTATAGTCTTTTTGTGAATTTACCATTAGGCGCCGCTGAGCAACTATCACGCAAAAATGCGAAAACATGCTAATGGCAAGGCGGCTGTTGGTTTGTGTCTGGCGCCAATGAAATCGACGGGTCCCAAATACGCAGCCAAAAAGACTGCACGTCGCGTAAGTTGGGCCGTTCACTGAACTTTTCAAATGAACCGACCTCAATGCCTGACGCAGTTTGTTCAGCTACCTTAAAGTTAAACGCATAAGCGCATTCTACGCCCATTCTCAAGTCTGAAAGAATGATGTCGTCTTCGCGTAAACGAACAGAATATAATCCCTTGGTAAACCACTGTAAGCGTTTTATGCCCCATTCAGATTGTACGGGCCTGAGTAATTCAGGCGCGGTAGGATAGGCGCTAACACTGATATCATCGGGCGAATCAAAAACAGAGGTATAGATTTCATAATACTTGTCTTCGGCGACTACTACGATACGCCACAACAGTGTAGTGAATGGCGCAGGTGTACTCATGTAGTGTTGTGGCTCAATGCCTTGTTTTGCTAACGCCGATTCAACGTTGTAATCAATAAAAAGTTTGCCAAAAAGTGACCAACCTAAATAAAGACAACTCATAAGTAAACCGAATGTATTGGCTCTCGCTTTTGTTATGTTTTGAATCTTGGGCAATAACACCATGATTAAGCTAACAAGTAACGGAATAGTGACTAATGGGTCGATGATGAAAATATTCGACATGGCAAACGGATATTCCGTTATAGGCCACAACAACTGAGTGCCATAAACTGTAAAGCTATCCAAAACTGCATGGGTAGACAAACACAGAAATACCAACCAAAACCAACGGTGTTTGAACCTCGAGGTGCCTTTGTGAATGTGTGTGAGTAACCACACAATTAATGGGCTGATAATCAAGTGGACTAACAACGAGTGGCTAAATCCACGGTGGTAAGTGAATGCTTCAACGGCGCCGTTGTACGGTAAAAAAACATCTAAATCTGGAAGGGTGCCAAGTATTGCGCCCCATAAGGCCGCCTTTCTACCCACTTTGTTCCCAAGTACTGCATAACCAACTGCGCCACCTAGTGCCGCTTGCGTGAGAGAGTCCATATAGCCCACTTAACTCATAATTTTATACTTTTACGACGTGAGTTCTTCATCAGGCCAATTTTCTTGCAAAGCAGTTGACTATTTTTGAGTTTATATGACAGCTTGCGCAACTCTCACATTTTTTCAATAGCGCTGGGCTTTGTATCTGCTCAGCCTTCCGCCCCTTTGCAAATATAACTGCAATATCACCGTTTAACTTAACTGACATATCAGTGCCACATCACTCCCACAACACAGAAAACCCCGTAAGCTCACAACTGGTCAATAAGTGCTCGTCGTGGGTGACAAAACCCTAATACGACCGTTCATTTGCGTCGCATCTAGCCTAGAACAAAGTATTCTACGTTATTGCTTGCTTCCTTAGTGGTTAATTGTTAAAAAGTCAACGACGTTAAAGAAATATAGAAAAAGCTGGTTGTACAATAAGGTTTACATGCAGGTTGCATACTCTTTTGGCGTTTATAATTTTTTTCATTTTTTAGTTAAGAGAGCTTTTCATGATAAAGGACACTGTTAATAATGTTCACGTAAGTGCAGAAGATGTGCTTATTACTCCCGATGCGTTAAGTGCTGAACTGCCTGTTTCAGACAAAGCGTTAGCGGCTATCTCAGATTCACGCCAAATTATTTCAGATATTATCCATCGCCGCGATCACCGTATGCTAGTGGTGTGTGGTCCATGCTCAATTCACGATGTTGACGCGGCTAAAGAGTATGCGCTGAAGTTAAAAGAACTGCACGAATCATGCAAAGACACGCTCTTTATTGTGATGCGGGTTTATTTCGAAAAGCCTCGTACTACGACAGGGTGGAAAGGTCTAATTAATGACCCGCATATCGATGGTACGTTCGATATTGAAACTGGTTTACGCAAAGCCCGAGAGCTTCTTATCTGGTTGGCAGAGTTAGAGCTCCCAGTTGCAACGGAAGCACTCGATCCTATCAGCCCTCAGTACCTTGCTGAACTATTTAGCTGGTCAGCCATTGGTGCACGTACCTCAGAGTCGCAAACTCACCGTGAAATGGCCAGTGGCTTGTCCATGCCAGTAGGATTCAAAAACGGCACAGACGGCGGTTTAGGCATTGCTATTAACGCGCTTAAATCTGCTGCATCAAGTCATCGTTTTATGGGAATTAATAAACAAGGCCAAGTAAGCATTATTGGCACTAGCGGAAATCCGGATGGGCATATCATCCTTCGCGGCGGAAAGCAGCCTAATTACGACTCTGTTTGCGTTTCTGAGTGTGAACTTGAGATGCAAGATGCGAACCTTACGGCGGGTTTAGTGGTTGATTGCAGCCACGCTAACTCTTCAAAAGATTACCGTCGTCAGCCTTTAGTAGCGCAAAATGTGGTCAATCAAATTTTGGAGGGTAATCAATCTATTATCGGAATTATGCTTGAGAGTCATTTAAAGCCTGGCAATCAAAACGCAGATGGTAAGAAGTACGAAGAATTAGACTATGGTGTCTCAATCACAGACGGTTGTATCGATTGGGAAAGCACTGAAAATCTCATATCTCAAACCAGAGATAAATTGATAACTGTGCTACCCTTACGTCAAAATAAGCGCACAGTAGCATAACGAATTGCTTGTGCCATTTGATTCAAGGATAAGCCACAATGGCCGATTTTTCACAGCAATTGGCATCATTGCGTGAAGGCATCGACGAGCTGGATACCCAGCTCGTTGAACTGCTTGCAAAGCGTAATGAGATCACCACCAAAGTAGGGCAAATTAAAGCGCAAGCGGGCATGCCTGTCTACGTTCCCGAGCGCGAAAAAGTCCTTATTGCCTCTAGGCGACAACAGGCTGAAGAAATGGGCGTTTCTGCCGATTTAACAGAAGATCTTCTTCGCCGCGTCATGCGCGAGTCTTATCATACTCAAAATAATGAATATCGCTGCGTGAAACCTGATATCGACAATGTCGTTGTTATTGGCGGTGGCGGAGCGCTTGGACGGGTTTTCGTTAGTTTGTTCCAGCGCAGCAAATATAATGTTGGTGTTGTTGAAAAAGACGACTGGGAAAAAGGGCATGCGCAGCAGCTGTTGTCAAACGCTTCGTTGGTTATTGTGGCAGTTCCCATTAATTTAACCGAAGCGGTTATACAGCGGTTAACTATGCTACCTGATGACTGCATTCTTGCAGACATAACCAGTATAAAAGCCATGCCGTTAAACGCTATGCTTGGTGTGCATAGTGGGCCTGTTGTGGGATTGCATCCCATGTTTGGGCCTGATGCCCCCGGTATGATTAAGCAAGTGGTTGTGGTATGTGAAGGCCGCAATAGTGATAAGTATGAATGGCTAATAGAGCAAATGCGAATATGGGGTGCGACTGTTCACAACTCTAGCGCAAAAGAGCACGATGAGGCCATGGCATATATACAGGTTATGCGCCACTTCAACACGTTTGTGTATGGCCAGCACCTTAAAGGTGAAAACCCCAATTTAGATTCGCTGACCATGTTCAGCTCGCCTATCTATCGCTTAGAATTAGCTATGGTTGGGCGATTGTTTGCACAGTCTCCTCAGTTATACGCCGACATTATTTTTAATAACCCCGATAATTTTGCACTACTGCGAAGATTTTACGAGCGTTTTGGATTAGCGTTATCACTGCTAGAAAGCGGTGATAAGAAAGGGTTTGTTGAGGAGTTTATGAAAGTGGGCGGCTGGTTTGGTGATTATGCGAAAAAATGTTTAGTGGATAGTAAGCAGCTATTATTGAAAGCCGATGATGGTCAGTTGTTAAGAGACAAATAAAGTTTTTTTACTGAGCATGCTAATGCCGCCTAAGCTTGAGCAGACTCTACATCAAGTGCCAGAAAAGTAAAGCTTCACCTACGCATTGTAG
This sequence comes from Alteromonas ulvae, assembly GCF_048987005.1. Lineage (GTDB taxonomy): Bacteria > Pseudomonadota > Gammaproteobacteria > Enterobacterales > Alteromonadaceae > Alteromonas. The sequence goes on from NZ_CP185261.1 coordinate 1,402,609, forward strand.
AAATGGCGAGGAACGCTATGAAGTGACTACATTAAGTTGGATTGATTTCTAAGCGGTGACTAAAGCCTGATTTCGATAATATATCGGACTCAGGCTTGTTAGTTATGTCTTATTTAACCCATTTACTAATGGTTGTTACTGTAGCTGTTAATTACTGAGAGAGTGCGCTTGCCGCTGCTACTTTGGTAGGGCTAATTTCCTCGCTGGGGTAACAGCCGAGTACTTTTATATAGCGAGTGATGCTTTGTAGCGATGCAAACGCAGTTTGTACGGGCCCATCCTCAACGTTTCCTTCTACATCAATATAAAACATCTCTTCCCAGGGGTTCCCTGGAATTGGTCGAGACTCCAACTTGGTCATGTTGATCTTATTCTCTCGCAATACAAGTAATGCTTCTACTAGCGCGCCTGGCTTTTGCACTGTTGACATAACAAGCGTGGTTTTTGCAGGTACTTGAAGTGGAACAGTTACAGCATTTCTTGCCACGACAATAAACCGGCTGTGGTTCTCTTTCTGATTGGCTAAATTACTTTTTATCGCAGTAAGGCCGTAAAGATTTCCACCAGCTTCGCTTCCAATGGCAGCAACGTCGTCTCGCGCTAATTCGCTTACTGTGAGCATTGCAGATGAGGTGCTGTCCATGGTTTTTACTTCAACGTTGCCAAGCTCGGCTAAAAAATGACTGCATTGTGTGAAAACCTGGGGGTGAGCGTACAGCGTTTTAATTTTTTCAATTGATGTAGCGGCGCCTACCAATAAAGTATGGCGAATAGGGTGCGTTAGCTCGCCAATGATACTTAACTGTGTATGCTGCAGCTGGTCATAAACCTCGTTGATACTGCCTGAGGTAGTATTCTCGATAGGTAACACAGCATAATCAGCCTCAGTATTTTCTACTTTGTGAATGATCTCGGCAAAACTCTGACAACCAATTTCTAGGAGTTCACCTGGGCGACGCGAGAAATACTTTTGGGTAGCGAGATAGGAATAAGATCCCTTGTCACCTAAAAATGCAACGCGGTTAAGAGGCAACGTACTTCCTGGGTTTGCGCGCTCTGCAAGCATAGCCTGCTGATTGAGAACCGAGTCTTCAATGATCACATGGAAGATTTGCGTCACATAGTGAGGGTCTAAATTTACTCTTTGTCCCTCTTTAATCAAACGAACGAGCAACTGCTCTTCACGCTTTTGATCTCGCACGGGGATGTGGTATTTAATTTTTGTTTCTGCGACTTCGTTGGTGAGTTTTCTTCTTTCAGCCAGTAAGTTTAGTAACTCGCTGTCTAAAGTGGTAATACGCTTTCTGACAGTATCTAGTGCGTTGTCTGACATAGTGTTCCCGTAAAAAAATCTTATTTTATGACTTTGCAAATTGTAAGGAATAAAGAGTAAAAAAAAACCTCCCTAGAGGGAGGTTTTTATGCATGCAGTTGCGCCCCCCTAATAAAAGGATGTAAACGCGAAAAATAGAATGACTACATGCTTTTTATTCGTTTTCATAGCCTGAATTTAAGTGTATTACCTGATGCTGTCAACTCTTTTTTACAAGCAGCTTAAGTTATTTACTCATAAAAGGTTGAAATAATTTTTGTAGCAAAAACGCAAACGGGATAGAAAGAATAGCCAACAAGGTACGGTCTTTGTTAAGCAGTTGAAATACATTGTCAGTCGCTCATAAAATTCGTTACTAGTTACTTAGGAGCACTGAGAGCATTTGTCTTACTTCATTGGGTTCAAAGGGCTTGTCGCAGAGCGCATTTACACCGGTTTGCTGTATGTTTGCCATGTGCATACTGTCTGCAGATTCCGACGTAACCATAATAATGGGAATATGCGTAGTTTCTGGATTGAACCGGATGAACTCAGACAGCTCTCTTCCGTCCATTTCTGGCATGTTATAATCAGTAACCACTAAATCAAAGGCTTCATCTTTTATTAACGTAAGTGCCATCGCACCATTTTCAGCTTCTTTGATGCGCTGTAATCCCATTCCCTCAAGTACTCTACGAATATGATTTCGAGCTAGCTTACTGTCATCTACTAACAATACTCTCACGTCTTGCACGTCAAAAAGCTCTAGGTCGAGTTCATCGTGGTTAATAAGATCGAGACTTGCATTCAGAGCCCTAGAGAGATGCAGCGGTTCAAATGGTTTTGGAAGAATAGCCGCAACGCCGGCCTGTTTAAATTCTTCCAACTTACTCATTCGATTTTCACTTGAAACCAACATGAATGGAATAGTGTTAAACTCATCGTTCTCTTTAATGAATTTGAGCAATTCAAGGGCTGTGCCGTCCTCAAAATACATAGCGCTAACGACAAGATCCGCGCCATGTGCGCGAATAGCAGATTTTGCTTCGCCGAATGTACTTACAGGATCAATTTCCTTAACACTCTCTTTAAGTAGCAAGGTAGTGATGATCTTTCTCTGTGTATCAGAGGGTTCCACTAAAATAATATGTAAATCAGAAATTGACAGCTTTTCCATTTCGGACTCTTTTTGTTATGTGTTGATGAAAAAGTAGGAGGCGACACACGCTATCCTCCTGCAAGTTTTACTTTATAATTTTTTTCTTCCAGCAACATGCGAAGTTTTTCTCTATCGTCAGTTTGAACTTCAATAACGCCATCTTTAACCGCACCGCCACAACCACATTTCTTTTTAAGCTCTGAGCCTAATTTCTTTAGGTCTGCGGGAGGCATGTCTAACCCCTTGATAAGGGATACGCCTTTGCCCTTTCGTCCCTTGGTTTCTCGGTGAATACGAACAATACCATCGTCCGACACTGAGCGAGAATGTGTCTTTGGTTCTGGTTTGACTTTTCCGCTTTCTGTACTGTAGACCAACAGCGCATTTTGCCAATCTTGCATATCTGCCTCTAACGTTAAACTTAACCTTTCATTTCTCAAAAAAACTGCCATGATGACGCTAAAAATGTCTGGGAAATTATTGCAATCTTGAACTAGTGTTAAGGATAGCAAAATTGACGACAAATGATGAAATTTTTCTTAACCAAGAAGATTGGAGGTTCCATGACGATCACATCGCAGTATCGCCAAGATGGCGAGGTTTTAGTTATTAAAGTGGGAGAAAAGTTCGACTTTAGTAAGGTCGAAGAATTTAGAAACGCCTATAATAACTTGACCGACAGAACGAACGAAATCGCTGTGGATTTATCCATTACGGAATATATGGATAGCTCTGCGTTAGGTATGTTGTTAAACATGCAGAAGTCGCTCAAAAGCAGTAACTATACTTACAGCATAGAGAATGCGCGTCCACAAGTGAGTAAGATTTTAGAAATTTCTCGTTTTGATAAAAAGTTCGAAATTCGCTAGGAAGGCGTAATGCGCTCTAGCCCTTTGTTGTAACGTACCTCTGAATTGTCAGAAAACGGTCTCTGTGTATGGTTAGGTGATGTTAGGTGCTTCTTTTTCAAGGATATGAGTTATGAAAATTCTTATTGTCGATGATGAGCCCATCAACCGCCTTTTACTGTTGAACATGCTTACCACAGAAGGTTACGACGACTGTATCGAAGCTGAAAACGGCACGCAGGCTATTGAAAAATTTAAATCAGAGGCGCCAGACCTTATTTTACTCGACGTCGTGATGCCTGATATGAGTGGATTCGATGTAGTACCACAACTGCGTAAACTCGCCTCAGCAGAATACCTTCCCATCCTATTTATTACCGCTCTAGAAGATAAGGCCAGCTTGGTTAAGTGCTTAGAGGTTGGCGGCAATGACTTCGCCACAAAACCGTTCGACAAGCACATACTTATTGCCAAAATTCGGGCGCACTTAAAAATCAGGACATTGAACCTTCGTGTAGAACAGCAAAATAAAGCGCTATTATTATTCAACCAGCGAGTAGCTCGCGAACACGCCATCGTCGAACATATTTTTAACAATGCAATTGTAAACGATCCTCAAGTGCTCTCTTATTTTAACTACTATATTAAGCCTGCTGAAAGTTTCAATGGTGATGTTTTCTTATGTGAGAAAAACCCAAATGGCGGCATTTACTTTGCGGTAGGAGACTTTACCGGTCATGGCTTAGCTTCGGCTGTGGGCGCACTGCCAGTAACTAGAGCGTTTCAGGAGATGACTCAACAAGGCGTGACTGTGTCTGAAATTGCCAGAGAGCTAAACAATATCTTGCTGAGGTTTTTACCTCACGACATGTTTATGGCTGCAGTCATTGGAGAGATTGATTCAACCGGTTCTCATATTATTTTGTGGCAAGGTGGTATGCCCGCTGTTCTTACCGTGGGTAAGATGGCCTCGGAGTTGCGTCAGCGTCCTTCGCGGCACATGGCTCTTGGGATCCTCGATGACGATGAATTCGACACGGCCTGCGACACGATTCATTTATCTCACGGTGAGCAGCTTATTATCGTAAGCGACGGCTTAATAGAAGTGTTTGATAAGAATAACGGTATGCTCATGGAAGATGGCATTAGTAACCTTATTAAAGAAGCACTATCAAACAATAAGGCTATTACCGCACAATCTTTATACGAGAGCGCTTTGAAGTTTAACGTTAGCGATTCATTTGACGATGATGTATCCGTCATTATTTTTTCTGCAAAGCCAATTCAACTTTTCCCATCAGAGAAAAATCAATTTGGTTTGCCTTCTTCACATGAAGTGGTCCTTACTGCTGAATTATTAAAGCAGCCAGACATTCTCCAACAAGTTCTGCAGATAGCTGGACAGTGTGAGGGAGTTCAGAGCATCCGCTCAGTCTTGTATACGGTACTTTCAGAACTATTTAACAATTCGCTAGAGCACGGAGTGTTAAAACTCGACTCAGACATGAAAAGTACTACTGAAGGTTTTCATGCCTATTATGAATTGCGAGAAGCGTCGCTTAAAGCGCTTAGTGACGCAAGTATTACCATTAGAATTGAGTCTTTACCTAATGAGCAAAAAATACAAGTGTCAGTACTCGATAGTGGTGACGGTTTTAGCTGGGATAGCGTAGATAACGTTTCAACTGACGAATCCTATGGTCGAGGTTTAGCAATGGTTTGTGCATTGTGTGAGCAAGTTCAATTTGAAGAGGGAGGGCGGAAAGTAACATGTTTGCTCGACACGAATCCTCGTTAGCGCTAATTTTAGACCATTAAACGATAACTCCTTTAATTATTGTTTGCTTAAGGATAAACAACAAACAACGGCAAAAGGACCTAAAATGCTAAAACAATTTTTAACGTTATTCGAAGATGCAAAAAAGCATCAGAAACCAACTTATTCTTATGAACTTGCCACTGCCGCATTACTTAGTGAAATAGTGAATGCCGATAACGAAGTTACCGAAGAAGAGCGAAAGGCACATCAGCATCAACTCAAAAAACATGTGAATATTGATGACGATGCACTGGCCCTTTTGCTAGAAGAAGGGAATGAGACCTCTGACAATGCCATTGATGTAGTTCAGTTCACAAAAGTTGTTAATGCGCACTGCGGTAGTGAAGAAAAAGCAAACATCATTCGCAGCCTTTGGGCGATTGCCTATGCAGACAGCACGCTAGCACCGCTTGAGGAAAGTACGATACGGCAAATAGCAGATTTACTTTATGTACCTCACAGTCAATTTATCAAGACGAAGCTAGATGTAAAGAGCGGGCTAACTGACTCGTAACCTGTGCCTTACACTTGATGTTCGCGTAAAAGCGGCGTTAAAAGAGTTGTTATTTACTCCTCTTCACATATTATTCTATGCCTTTAGCGGGTAAACTCGTCTTTCTTCTATTACGTTACTATTTCGTTGAACAAGGTTGTGTTGGTGTTTAAATCGATAAAAATGACCATGGGTATTGTTAGCGCAGTATCGATGTGTGCGCTTGCTATAGCTGTGTTTGTGATCAATAGAGTTGAGCACAATACGTTGATGAAGCAAGTGGTAGAAATCAACACCAGTGCAATAAGTAATAGTTTGGCGTCGCAATTGAGTGTGCTTGCGGACACGGGTTCGGATAATGTAGACAGATACGAGTTGATATTTAGATCGATAAGAGAACATAAATATCTCATATCGGCGACGCTTTACGACACCAATTATAACGCGATTACGTCTGTAGTGCTGAGAAAAGAGTCTGACTACGGTTCAGCAATTCCTCCTTCTCCCAACGACATCCCCTACGGCGTAACCCTCCATCCTAACGATGTTATTACCACTCACAATTTAGTTGGAACAAGTACTTATCCTCTCGGTCATGTAGTTATTCATGCCGACGCTAAAGCAGCGATTCCTGTGCAAAGTGCAAGAACATTAGTTCGTCAGTTTTTTCTTATTCTTGCTATTGGGTTATTGTGTGTTGGTGTATGTCTGTTGGTTACCCACCGACTTATTAGACCTTTATCTGAGCTTAGACGATTTACGCAAAACCTGTTTGAGACAAAAGATTATGCACTGCGAAGTTCTGTTTCTTCACGAAACGAATTTGGACAGCTGGGCTCAAACATAAATAGTTTGCTCGATACCATCGAGGTTGAGCTATTGATAAATTTTGAACAAAAACAAACGCTGTTTGATCAACAAGAGACCATGGCTCGGCTAGCTAACTACGACAGCTTGACCGGGTTACCTAATAGGCAATATGTGCTTGATAATCTGAGACTCGAATTGGCTCGTGCTAAGCGGAATGATGAAGACATCATGCTGTTGTTCTTTGACTTAGATGGATTCAAAGGAATTAACGATTCATTAGGTCATGAAACCGGTGATCTCATTTTAATTGAGGTTGCCGATCGAGTGCAGCGTCTATTGCGAAATGACGATTTATTTGCCCGTTTAGGTGGTGACGAGTTCATTGTTCTTCCCGATAGGGAAGTAAACGATTATGCCGCTGAGCAGTTAGCGGTGCGATTATTGTCTGCATTTGACGAGCCATTTGAAATGCAAGGACTTTCTTTAACGGTAGGCATTAGCGTTGGTGTTGCAAAAGCAAGTGATGCAAGTTTTGAACTTAGCGACCTCATGAGTAACGCCGATTTAGCAATGTATAGGTCTAAGGCAAGAGGGCGAGGAAGCTATACACTCTTTACACCCGATATGGTGGAGTCACACAAGCGCAAGCTGCAAATTGCAAATGGCATAGAGCAAGGTCTGCGAGAGGACGAATTTATTGTCTATTATCAAGTAAAGGTAGACAATACAGGTCATGTGATTGGCGCGGAAGCCCTTATTCGTTGGCAACACCCAGAGTTTGGCCTAGTAATGCCCAATGAATTTATTCCAATTGCAGAGCAAGGGGGCAAGATCACGGCCATTACACAGTGGATAATAAAGCGTGTATGTATAGACCTTCCTGATATCAAACACTGGGCCCCCCAGAACTTTAAAGTGTCAGTTAACTTATCGGGACACGACCTCAGAAATGCGCAGCTTTTTGACTACATATACAACACGTTGAACGTTTACGATGTTAATCCTGAAAATATGGAGTTTGAGGTCACAGAGAGCGCTTATCTTGAAAACTTCCAGCTGTCTAATAAGTTCTTCAGGAGGATGAGTAATATGGGGTGCTCCATCGCCCTAGATGATTTTGGTACAGGTTATTCTTCATTGAGTTACCTAACTCAAATAACTATCGACACGCTCAAAATTGATAGACAGTTCGTGATGGAGCTGCAAACCTCTGAACGCAGTAGGCTAGTAACCGGTGCTATTATTGATTTGGCAAAACGTTTGTCGTTAACGGTATGCGCTGAAGGGATTGAAAACTTTGAGCAGTGGGATTATTTACGCCAGCACGGTTGCGATAACGTTCAGGGCTTTATGTTTAGCAAGCCAGTTCCGTTGAAAACGTTACTCAGCCTCGAGTCTTTCTATGACGAGAGCCAATTTACGAAGTAAAGCCTTTTGGTATAAAAGTGTTTCTATTTAGCAACACACACCTATATTGTTGTTTCTTTTATTTTTCTTAAGTAACTGATTAATAATTCTATTTTTTATTTTTTATAATGTGGCGCGAATTTAGCTATGCAGTGTAAGCACTAACGTAATGAGGCCAACGTTAGCTAATTTGACTCATAGCAGTGGTTATAGATTGCATTTATGTTGATGTTATACGACATAACATAAGCGTGTTTCATTACCGTAGAGTACTGAGTTAGATAAAATTCAAACGGTATCTAATGCGGGAGATTCACTATGAAAATTTCAAGTAGAAATAATATTACATTGCTGGCACTTGCGATGTTACAGATGAGTTTTGTAGGTGCTGTAAACGCGAGCCAAGCCAACATGCTTATGCAACAGTTAGATAAAGATAACGACGGTTTTATTTCATTAAGAGAAGCTGTTCAGCATATCGAACTATTGCGAAACTTCGGTTTAATTGATGATGACGAAGATGGCAGGCTTACCGAAAAGGAATTGGCAAATAGTAAGCTTACGCCCACAGTAAGTGACACTAAAAATAGGGTTACTGCTTCGTTGAAACAGCAGCCATAAATAATAGCCGCATAAGTGTAAACTAATCACGCTAGTATCAATATAAGTGATTTACTAATAGCAGAGAATAAAGAGGATAGAGTTCTGGTTAACAAGTTTTCCTTAAGTGAGCGCATCGTCCAACTCGGTTCTTTGAGGCAATTGACATTGGGTAGTTTTGTATTAGCCCTAATTCCTTTGATAGCGCTTTTGTGGCAAAGCCAGAGCGATCTTGCCAAGGTTGGTCAAATGACAACGTTGGAAACTCGCTTTGTCGTCGAGATTGTAGGCGACGTTCAGCAACTTGATAACACCGTAGTGGATGTTGAAAGAAGTATTCGCCAATATTCAGTACTGAAAAGTGAAAGAGTAGCGGAGATATCAGACAATGCGCTAGAGCAATTTGCATTGGCAGCTGATAATTTATGTCAGGGGCTTGGTTCTGGTGAGGTGTGTAGCTTTTTGACAACACAGATCGAGCAACTTGCAGACTATCGAAGCATTGAAGATCAATTGTTGCTAAACGCCTACTTGGCAACTATCAAAGACAGTGTTAAGCAGCTGAGAAAAGACGTAGAAAGTGTCATTAGCGAACGCGTGGCATTACAGCAGAGCGATTTAAACGCTATGCAGGCCAAACAAGCATGGTCAACGGCCATGCTGGTAAGTGTCTCTTTGATGCTAATATTGTTGGGTAGTCAGCTTATTGTGAACCCTGTAAATAACCTTAAAAAAATCATTCGTATATTGGCTCACAGTAAAGGCGAACTTCCGCCTTTAACGCGCCATGCACCCAGAGAGCTTCTTGATGTAGAAAAAGATTTGCATTGGCTTTACGATCGTCTTCAACAGCTTGAACATATTCGCACTGCGTTGCTACGTCATGCAGCACACGAATTGAAAACACCACTAGCGAGTATTAAAGAAGGTTGCAGTCTGTTATCTGACAACGTGGTTGGCGATCTCAACGACAACCAGCGTGAAGTATTATCTTTACTCAGCGGAAGCACTCAACGACTCAATACCTTGGTAGAAAAGCTATTAGATTATAATCTGTTGCTGCAGCAGGCTCAGCCTAAATTGGTATTATACAAACCGCAAACGCTAATAGATGAGTGCATTGAAGACTATGCACTTGCTATCCAAAACAGAGAAATTGTAGTTGATGTGCAGGTTGATGAGGTACTCCTTGACGAGGAGCTTTTCCGTCGCGTGCTCGATAATTTAATTTCCAATGCCGTTGCCCATGGCGCTGTTGGTAAACCTATATTCGTTACGGTTTACATGCAAAAAAGCGAGGGAAAGAGTACCCAAGAAGATATGCTTGTTCTCGATGTGGCCAATCACGGTAAGCCCATATCCCCAGAAATGGTTGCGACCCTGTTTGAGCCTTTTATTCGAGGTAGTGAGCCCCGTAATGACAATGTGATTGGAACAGGCCTAGGGTTATCGATTGTTTCAGATTGCGCGCGACTTATGCATGGCGATGTTCAGGTGGTAGAGGTAAACTATGCGGATGTCTGCTTTCGGGTTTCTCTCGCGCAGCATTGAGAGCTCGAGATGAAAAGCACGCGTTTTTGAAAGCGTGCAGCATAAGCATTGCGCAACAGGAAAAAGTAAAATGAGAGTTAGTTGTTTTTTTATTGCCGTATTTTTTTTAGCAGGTTGCGAGAGTCTGATAGATGCAAAGGAAAAAGTACCTGAAGCGTTAGAGACGCACACAAAAACGGCGCTCGATAGTACGTTTTGTTTGTATGAAAAACCACCTGAAAATTTTTTGTATAACTGTGATGTGAACCATTGGATCGGGCTTTGGGTGAATGCGTCTGCGCAGCCGTGGTCGCAACGAAAGCAAACTTTGGATGCGTTAACAAACAGTGACTACGATCGTTTACACGCTTATATACTTACGCTTATGGACGATACACCCTACCAAGATAGACTCCGTGCACAGCTAGCATTTAACGAATTATCTCCACGATTAATACCACAAAGCCGTAAAATTATTGATGTGATAGCTGGCGCTCAAAATAATCAATTGATGCAATTTGAGTCTGCGCTGGTGGTGTTGGAAAAAGAAAATACCTCTCGCGGTGAAAAGCTAATAACACTGCAAAGCGAAATAGATAGCTTACGTAAAAAACTCGAAGAATTACTACAGATAGAAGCCACATTGATGGATAAAAATAGGAGTACGCAACAATGAGTGAAAAGGCGAATAACAATCCTGACTTATTGTTGGTTGATGACGACAAAAGCTTACTTCGCTTACTAACGATCCGTCTTGAAGGTGAAGGTTATAATGTAACCGCAGTTGAAGATGGGCAGGCCGCGCTCAAAAAACTGCAGGGCAATAGCTTCGATGTTGTGCTTAGTGACTTGAGGATGCCTGGCCTTGATGGTTTGAGCTTGTTTGAAGAAATCATGGGTATTAGGCAAGATATTCCCGTCATTCTTATGACCGCCCATGGCACCATTGCCGATGCAATTGAAGCCACGCAACGCGGCGTGTTTGGATTTTTACCAAAACCTGTTGAACACGAAGAGCTCCGCGTCTTGTTGCAAAAAGCACTGAATCAATCGCAGGCAGTGAAGCCAGGTGATTGGGCAAGAGAAATAATCACCCGCTCGCCCGAAATGCTGAACGTCCTGGATCAGGCATTTCGTATTGCGCAGCGCGAAGTATCGGTATTAATTAGCGGTGCCAGCGGAACAGGTAAAGAGCTTCTTGCCAATGCTATTCATAAAGCGAGTAACCGCCGTGATAAGCCATTTGTTGCGATAAACTGCGGCGCGCTGCCCGAAAATTTACTTGAATCCGAGTTGTTTGGTCATGCAAAAGGCGCTTTCACCGGAGCGGTAACTGCTCATGCAGGGCTTTTCAAAGAAGCTGATGGCGGTACGCTCTTTTTAGATGAGATTGGTGACATGCCGATGACACTTCAAGTTAAATTGTTGCGTGCATTGCAAGAACGTCAGATTCGTCCAGTGGGCAGTAGTAAGCAAGTTGATATTGATGTTCGAATAATATCAGCGACTCATAAAGACTTGCATAAAGAAATGGAAGCGGGAACATTTAGAGAAGATCTCTACTATCGCCTCAATGTGGTTAATTTAAAACTACCGTCACTGAAGTCTCGCAGCGAAGATATTCCACTTCTTGCGCGCTCTTTGTTGCAACAAAGTGCTCAGCGCCACGGTGTTGAAGTCAGTCAGTTCTCAGATGATGCTATGCAGCAGTTAGTCACGTCTTCGTGGCCAGGTAATGTCCGCCAGTTAGTGAATGTCGTTGAGCAGTGTGTGGCGTTAACCCAGACACCGGTGGTGCCTTTACACCTTGTTGAACAAGCCTTATCTGCCACAAAGCAGAGTTGGCCCACGCTTACCGAGGCGCGAGACGCCTTCGAACAACAATACTTGTTCAAGCTGCTTAAAATGACCGACGGAAACGTTACTCGAGCCGCGGATCTAGCGGGAAGAAATCGCACTGATATGCATAAATTGATGAAAAAACACGAATTGGACGCTGCAGATTTTCGTTGAAGAATGTATCTAACGTTAGAGGTCTTGCCCATGAGGTTGAGCATATATTTATCTAGCGTCTCATCTTGCGGCATATTCGGAACATCCAATTTATAGCGCCTTCAAGTCTCTTTTCTTCATGAGTGTGTTGTGTTAACGACTATTGCACGTGTTGAGAAGTATGAATGTCGATACTATGGGAAAGAATTAGATACGCAGGTACGAACACCCGACATACTACAATGTACGTCTTTTAACATCTGTGGGGCAGTTCATGCGAACGACGACAGCGGCGCTTTGCCTTTTATTTTCGATCAACAATATTGCTAATGCTAATCTCATTCTCAATGGTAGCTTCGAAAACAACGACATTAGAAGTAACAGCTGGAAATCTTTTTCCGCAGGCTCTGTAGACGGGTGGAGCGGCACCAACATGGAGCTGTGGGATAATTTTCAAAATTTAAACGCATTTGATGGTAGTCAATATGCAGAGTTAAATGCTAATGGGAACGGTGGTCGGTACTCAATTTTTCAGTCTTTTGCTTCAAGCGAAAACACGGTATACGACTTTTCCTTTGCCTATGCTGCTCGTCGTGCCAATGAAAGTTTCCAACTTGATATTGTAAGTGGCAACAATACTATCTTGTTCAGCCAAATGTTTGACGACCATAAAATAAAGAATTGGAATGAATTTTATGGGCAATTTATTGCAGACTCAGTGTCGACAACTATTCGTTTTTCAACGATAAATACAGGTACGTATGGCAATTTCTTAGATAACATTGTTGTTAGTCAAGCGTCATTTATTCAGAGCATGTCGAGTGTTTCCGTGTCTGAACCGATGAGTTTAGCTATTTTGTCCCTTTCCGCCTTTGTATTCATGCGAAGAAAGAAAATGAAATAAATCAGTTTCTGCATGTACGTTACAATCTGCCAGTATTAAACTGGCGGTTTTTTTATGGTTATAGCAAACTGAACAATCGATATTCTTTAAAGCGTTATCTGCTTATTAAGCTATGCCGTAGTTCACGAAACGCCAGTCCTTACTACACACCTTGAGAACCTAAAACAAACTTATGTGGACTCCCCGATGTCAACAATAAAAACAAATCTAAAGAATTAAATGCGCACTTATGTACGAGCTCATATTGAGTAGCTAACTCGACTCTATGATATTTACGCGGGCTAACTTACAAACCTATCCTGCGAGTCTAAAACTCTCATTGTCACACTGCATTAGTTAGCTGATTTTAAATCAATATTTTTGCATTTTATTGCTTAAACTCTTGCTGGATCCGGCAATAACTCTGCTTCGTATTCCGTACCTTTAGTTAACATAGCATACGCAGTTCTAACTGTTTTATTGGCCAATGCTACTGATGCACATTTTTTCCCTCTGCGTTCGACTAACGCCCTTATCCAAAGGTCTTTTTTTGTTCTTGGCTCTTTCTTCATAGCAATACTAACAGCAGATAGAGCGCCAGTAATAAGTTGGCTCCTGAGCAAGCCATTTTTGACATACTTACCTATAGTGCCAAATTTAGCTTTGCCTCCAGATGAATGCTGTATCGGTGTTAAACCAATACATGCAGCAGCATCTTTTCCTTTCTTAAATACACCTAGTTCTGCACAACCTAATGCGATGTACAAATTGATGGCATTAAGAGGACCAACACCCTCTAGCTGTAGTAGTTTTTTACAATCACTGTGACTTTCAAGCGCATTTTCAAGACAGGAATCATATACACCAATAGATTGAACGATTGACGAGTATTGCTCCCAAGCCATATGTAAGGCTTGCCTAAATTCAGCTGAAAAGCCATTCTCGGCATCTTCTAATACAGTTTCAATTGTTCCTTTTAAGCCCCCATTTCTATTTGAGACTTTAATATTAAATTCTGACAAAAGAGCGATTAGTTGATTGTATGAGGCTGTTTTTTGTTTTACACATAACTCTCGAAGACGCATCATTGATTGCAATTGTTGCTGTTCAATAGACTTACCAGCGATAAAAGTGACATCAGGTAACAAGGATGCTTGTACGATCGCTAACGCATCATTTTTGTCTGTTTTTTGATTCTGCCGAACCGATTTAACTAAAGTAGGTGATATAAGGCGAGCGTCATGCCCTAGTGAACCTGCTTTTTGTTTCCAGTAATTTGATGTACCACATGCTTCGAATACAATTACGACAGGCGTTGAATTGGCGAGCCATTCTGTAAATTCGTTCGTTGTCATCTCTTTGTTAGAGCGCACTTTTTGGTTTGAATAAACACAAACCTGAATCACATTTTTAGCTAAATCTACACCTACGATTGCATTTTTCACAATTTGACTCCAAATAAGTACCTTAGACGTGAGTAAAATAACTCACAGCTTCATAAAAGGGGAGTCCAATTATCTATCCTGAAGAGGGTTCGTAGTCATGGCGAGTGTTGGTAAAGAGTAAGCTGGATAGGCCTCGTTGTATAAATTGATAAACAAAGACGCTAACCAAGGCGCGTCCTTATTGTCTGGTCGATGGCAGAAGAAGTAGGGAGACCGGCCTTCAAGACGCCACTGATGAATTTTGTTTACCCAGGGGCGAAGGCAAGCGGTATTGTCTGCTTCGCTGTCGTTTCCAACAAAGCGCACTATGGGCTTTTGTCCGGTAGCGATTACATTTACTGGCACCTTGGGCTTCTTACCTCTTACTTCTTTAACTATCTCATTGGTGATAGGTCCTGTGAACAGGGCTCTGGTATCCATAATGATGCGGTTTGCGTTATGCTTGATCAGCAGCTGGTTAAATGCTTTTTCAGCATCTGACTTAGCAAAAAACTGTCTATGTCGCACTTCTACAGCCAAATCCATTGAGGCGGGAATGTGATTTAAAAATGCATCTAGCACAGCCAATTTGTCAGGACCAAAGCTAGCGGGTAATTGAACCATCATCACGCCGAGATTGTGCTTAAGAGGAGCGAGCAGCGACAACTGTTGCCGTATTACATCTTCACAATGCTGTAATTGATTTACATGGGTGATTTGCTGGTTGAATTTGAAAGCAAAGGAGAAGTGTGAGGGCACGGAGTCTGCCCAGCGCGCTACCGCATCTTCGTCGGGAAGGGAATAGAACGTGGTGTTACCCTCAACGGTATTACATTCATTCGCGTAATGAACAAGCTGGCTCTTGGCCTTGGGAAATGACGCAAACCATGAATTTGGCCAATGGCTGTGCTGCCACATGGGCAAGCCTATGAATACAGGCGGTAAGTTTTGTTGGGCGTCAAACTTATTCGATGCGGTATTGTTCATATTTGTCATTGGGCTTTACGACGCATTTGTTTATACTATGCGACCTTAAATCTAATACATTAAACGTGATAGCTTCTGTAGAGCTTCTCTACTAACAAACGTACCTTATAACTCGCTTACACTGCGACTTCGTATACCGTTCTACGAATCTGCAGAAGAGGCGCTAGTGTAGTGCATTAGTTCGGCACCATAAAGTACGCAAATCATCACGTTAAGCAAGAAAATTATCAGGGGTCAACGACCATGCGCACAGATTACTGTGGGAACATCGATTCAACTTATATTGGGCAAGACGTCACGCTTTGTGGCTGGGTTAACAAACGTCGTGACTTAGGTGGCGTTATCTTTATCGACCTTCGCGACAGAGAAGGTATCGTACAGGTTGTTTTCGACCCTGATTTACCTGAGGTACTTTCCGTTGCTAACACCCTTCGCGGTGAATTTTGTGTAAAGGTAATCGGTAAAGTTCGCGCTCGTCCAGAAGGGCAAATCAATAAAGAAATGCGTACAGGTGGAATTGAGATCTTGGGCACGGGCCTTGAAGTGATCAACAAATCTGATGTACTTCCTTTAGACTGGAATCAAGAAAATTCAGAAGAACAGCGCCTGCGTTATCGCTATCTCGATCTTCGTCGCCCGGTAATGAGCCAGCGTTTGCAGTTTAGAGCCAAAGTGACTGGCGCGGTTCGCCGCTTCTTAGAAGAAGAAGGCTTTTTAGATATTGAGACGCCTATTCTAACTAAGGCGACGCCTGAAGGTGCGAGAGATTACTTGGTACCAAGTCGTACGCACAAAGGCGAATTTTTCGCATTACCTCAATCGCCTCAGCTATTTAAACAACTGCTGATGATGTCGGGCATGGACCGCTATTACCAAATAGTGAAGTGTTTCAGAGACGAAGATTTACGTGCTGATCGTCAGCCAGAATTCACTCAAATCGACATCGAAACGACATTTTTAGATGCGCAAAGCGTGATGGGTATTACCGAGCGTATGATCCGCGATTTGTTTACCAAAATGCTAGATGTAGATCTTGGTGATTTTCCTCAAATGACTTATGCCGAGGCGATGAAACGCTTTGGAAGTGATAAGCCTGACTTGCGTAACCCTCTTGAACTTACCGACGTTGCCGACTTACTAGAGAAGGTTGAATTTAAAGTATTCAGTGGACCTGCTAACGACCCGAAAGGCCGTGTAAGCGCCATTCGAGTACCTGGCGGTGCAACGCTTTCCCGTAAGCAAATAGACGAGTACACCAAGTTTGTTGGAATCTACGGAGCGAAAGGCCTAGCGTGGATTAAAGTGAACGAGCTTTCTCCTGGTCAAGAAGGGCTGCAATCGCCTGTGCTTAAGTTTTTAAGTGAAGATGTGACCGATGCTATTATCCAGCGCACAGGTGCGCAAGCGGGAGACATTCTTTTATTCGGTGCGGATGATTACACCGTAGTGACAGAAGCCATGGGCGCACTTCGTTTAAAATTAGGCGAAGACTTTGAATTGCTAGAGGGCGAATGGAAGCCACTGTGGGTAGTTGACTTCCCTATGTTTGAAGAGTTTGATGGTCAGCTTCACGCTATTCACCATCCATTCACGGCACCACGTGGGCTTACACCAGAAGAGTTGAAAGCCAATCCGGTTGGCGCATTGTCTGATGCCTACGACATGGTACTTAACGGCGTTGAATTAGGCGGTGGCTCGGTTCGTATTCACGATGAGAATATGCAGTCTACCGTGTTCAATATTTTAGGAATAGGCGACGAAGAAGCGAAAAACAAATTTGGTTTCTTACTCGATGCCCTTCGTTTTGGCGCTCCGCCTCACGCAGGTTTAGCATTCGGTTTAGATCGCCTTGTCATGTTGATGACAGGGGCTACCTCTATCCGCGATGTGATGGCGTTCCCTAAAACTACCACGGCTGCTTGCCCACTCACATCGGCACCAAGCCCAGCTAACCCGCAGCAGCTTGAAGACTTGGCCATTGCGACGGTGAAGAAGCAATCTTAATTTATGGCCTATAAAAAGCCAGAGTCAGCGCTGGTGGTGTTGTTCGATGAACACCATCGAGTGCTGCTATTGCAAAGAATGGATGACGCGTCTTTTTGGCAATCTGTTACTGGTGCGTTAGAAGACGGCGAAATGCCCATTGAAACAGCCTATCGAGAGGTGGCTGAAGAAACCGGTATTGATGCCAAAACCTTAGGTTTGAGTATCACCAATCACAACAAGCAAAACCAGTATGTTATTCGCGAGCGATGGCGTCACCGTTATCCTCCGGGTACGCTTCATAACACTGAACATGTATTTTCTCTTCAAGTCAGCAGCAAAACACCGATAACCCTTACGGAACATTTTCAGTATGAATGGGTATCGAAAGATGAGGCGTTAGCACGCTTGTGGTCGCCCTCAAACAAAGAGGCGGTATCTTTGTTTGTACCGAGTAAGGCTTAATGGTTATACTGGGTATAGATCCAGGTTCTAGGATCACAGGCTACGGTTTAATTGTGCGAAAGCAGGGTAAACTGGTTTACGTGGCGAGCGGTTGCATTCGGGTAGGGACGACCGATTTACCCTCCAGACTTGCAAATATATTTACTGGTGTTGGCGATATAATCCGTCAATATAACCCATCACAGTTTGCTATCGAACAAGTGTTTATGGCAAAAAATCCAGACTCTGCGTTAAAGCTCGGTCAGGCAAGGGGCGCTGCAATAGTGGCAGCTACTCAATCTCAGCTTCCTGTTGCAGAGTACAGTGCAAGGCAAATTAAACAGGCCGTTGTAGGCAAAGGTAACGCTGATAAAACGCAAGTTCAGCACATGGTAAAGTACCTGCTGAATTTAAGCGGGACGCCTCAGGCCGATGCAGCAGATGCACTTGCTGTGGCACTTTGTCATGCGAATACCGAACAAAGCCTTATTAACATGGCGGGCCAAGCACGGAAAACCGTTCGTGGTCGTTTGCGTTAATTTCCTAGAGCCAATCCTTTTATTAGCATTTAAGCGCCCATAAAGAGAACATAAATGATTGGACGAATTCGCGGTACGTTGGCTGAAAAGCAGCCACCAGACATTCTTGTAGATGTAGCCGGTGTAGGTTACGAAATACACATGCCTATGACTAGCTTTTTCCAACTGCCTGCAGTCGGTGATGAGGTGGTGGTTTATACCCACTTTGTGGTTCGCGAAGACGCTCAGCTGCTGTTTGGTTTTGCCGATAAGTTAGAGCGTGGGTTGTTTCGAGAGCTGATAAAAGCAAACGGTGTGGGACCCAAGCTGGGTTTGGCTATATTATCAGGAATGTCGGCTCCCCAGTTTCTGGCTAGCGTGCAAAATGAAGACGTTTCTGCATTGGTTAGCTTGCCGGGTATTGGTAGAAAAACCGCGGAGCGCTTAGTGGTTGAACTCAAAGATCGATTGGCCAAGTTTGGAAAAACGCAGAGTGTAGCTATCCCGGTATCGAGCGGCGATCTGCTGTCCGGTAACACAATAGTTACTGTGATCGGTGCGCGAGAAGAAGCCCAAAGTGCACTTATTGCACTGGGTTATAAGCCAGCGCAAGCCAGTAAGTTAGTGGATAGTGTGTACAAAGACGGCATGGAAAGCGAAACACTAATACGCGAATCACTTAAAGCGGCCCTGTAACAATTATCCAGCACTGTAGGTGCTGCAACCATCTCATTAAAAAGTAGACGAACTATGATTGAAGCCGACAGACTGATAACGCCGGATGCAAATACAGAAGATGAAGTAATCGATCGCGCTATTCGTCCGAAAATGTTGGATGACTACACGGGGCAGCCTCATGTGTGCGAGCAGATGGAAATTTTCATCCAAGCTGCACGTAAAAGAGAAGACGCCCTTGACCATCTTCTTATATTCGGCCCTCCAGGGCTTGGGAAAACAACCTTAGCGAATATCGTGGCGAATGAAATGGGCGTAAATATTAAGACTACGTCTGGGCCGGTGTTGGAAAAGGCAGGCGACTTAGCGGCGCTATTGACTAATCTAGAAAAAAACGACGTCCTTTTTATCGACGAAATACATCGACTCAGCCCCGTAGTGGAAGAAATTCTCTATCCAGCAATGGAAGATTATCAACTGGATATTATGATAGGCGAGGGACCGGCTGCTCGTTCAATAAAGCTCGACCTGCCTCCGTTTACGCTGGTAGGCGCAACAACCCGTGCGGGCTCACTGACGTCTCCATTGCGAGATCGTTTTGGCATTGTACAGCGCCTTGAATTTTATTCAGTGAAAGACCTTACTTCTATTGTTTCCAGAAGCGCCCGATATCTTAATCTCACTATGACCGAAGAAGGCTCAAGAGAAATAGCCTGTCGAGCTAGAGGCACGCCTCGTATTGCTAATCGTCTGCTCAGACGAGTAAGGGATTATGCAGAAATTAAGTCAGATGGCACCGTAGGTGCAGACACAGCGGCCAACGCCCTCGATATGCTCGATGTGGACAAAGAGGGTTTTGATTATATGGATAGAAAATTGCTTTCTGCCATTATAGAAAAATTCGATGGCGGCCCCGTGGGCTTAGATAATCTCGCTGCAGCTATCGGCGAAGAGAAAGAAACTATCGAGGATGTCATTGAACCTTTTCTTATACAGCAGGGTTTTTTGCAGCGAACACCGAGAGGTCGTATTGCGTCTCAGCGTGCTTACCTTCATTTTGGCTTTACTCCTAAGCGATAGGAGTTTTTCGCCTGTGTAATTGAATAGCAAAGCTGGTGGTAAGGCTTAAAAGCCAGCTTTTGACCCATTTATGGTCAGGCGATTGAAGCAACCGCTGCTGTTCTTTTTTCGATGTACTTCAACGAAGCACTCTAACGAAGAGCGAAAGAAAATCCAAGGCAAAAAAAAAGCCCGCTCATAGAGCGGGCTAAAACAACAAGTGTTGAAGGAAATAAATCCAGGGAACTCATGTCTAACAGGAGATTAACTCGTGCGTGACCGTGCTAAGCACCATCACGCTCTGTGCGACTGATGCGATGCATTATAGAGACCTTCTAAAAATGCACAATTGAGTAAAATTATATTTTTGAGTTAGAAAAACTAATGCGTTAATTGAATGTTGCGCATTGGTTGTGAAAACATTAAAGCTCAGGCTTGATGCTGTCTCAAGACTTATTTTAAAATGTTGTTTATCGCAATTTAGCTACTATTAATCTGCCTTATAGATGAATTTATTTATTGTTTAGGGAATAGTTATGCATCAACATCAAATAAGAGTGTATTACGAAGATACGGATGCTGGCGGTATCGTGTATTACGCTAATTATCTTAAGTTTATGGAGAGGGCGCGTACCGAGTGGCTTAGAGGTCTAGGGTTTGAGCAAGACACTTTAATGGAACAATCCATCGCTTTTGTCGTCAAACGCGTTGAGATGCATAACTATGCGCCCGCGAGGTTCAATGAACTGTTGAGTATTGAAACTCGCGTTGTAGAATTGAAAGGCGCTAGTATGACGTTTCAACAAATCATAAATAATAACAACGGCATAAAATTGGTATCTGCAGATATTCAAGTTGCCTGTGTCGATTTAGCGGCCATGAAGCCGAAACGACTACCACGTACTTTGTTAGGGGAAATTTCGCGTGTCATCTGATCTCACATTTATCGGCTTGTTTTTACAAGCAAGTTTTATTGTTCAACTCGTCATGCTGTTGTTACTAAGCGTCTCAGTAGCATCATGGACTTTTATTTTTCAGCGCAGTAAAGCCCTTAATGCGGCGCGTTCTGAAATGCGCCAATTTGAAGATAAGTTTTGGTCAGGTGCCGATCTCAACAAGCTCTATCAAGAGTTATCATCAAGGGCCAGTCTTACCGGTATGAGCAGTATTTTTTGTTCTGGGTTTAAAGAGTTCGTGAGATTACGTAAATCCAACACCCCGACAAACGGCATTGTTGATGGCACTTACC
Source organism: Alteromonas ulvae (assembly GCF_048987005.1). Taxonomy (GTDB): domain Bacteria; phylum Pseudomonadota; class Gammaproteobacteria; order Enterobacterales; family Alteromonadaceae; genus Alteromonas. Next base: position 1,423,801 of record NZ_CP185261.1, read on the forward strand.
GCGCTATGCGCGTGTCTATGTCTCGTCAGGTAGAGGAGCTTGAGAGTCGTCTACCATTTTTAGCAACGGCAGGCTCTATAAGCCCATACATTGGCCTATTCGGTACAGTTTGGGGAATTATGAATGCGTTTATTGCATTAGGCGAAGTGCAGCAAGCCACCCTTGCGATGGTTGCGCCTGGAATAGCAGAAGCGTTGATTGCTACTGCTATTGGTTTATTTGCTGCAATTCCTGCGGTTATTGCTTACAACCGCTTCAGCCATCAGGTTGAAAAATTGGAAAATAGCTACGGTAACTTCATGGAAGAGTTCTCAGCAATTCTTCATCGCCAGGCTGCTGCCCAAGCACATCAGGTTTAAGCGTTACCGCGGAGGTTGTTGCTATGTATGTGAGAAAACGCCGTAGGCCGGTATCAGAAATAAACGTTGTGCCTTACATCGACGTTATGTTGGTGCTGCTTATCATTTTTATGGTAACCGCTCCTTTAATTTCTCAAGGGGTGAAAGTGGATCTGCCGAAGGCCAGTGCAAACCCTATAGAGCAGGAGGATAATCCGCCTATTATCGCGTCGGTTGATGTGAAGGGGAGGTACTTCCTCAATGTGGGTGACGACCAAGAGTCGCCCATAAGTGAAGAAGAGCTTGCTGCTATTGTCAGTGCACAACTGCAAAAATCGCCTAACACGCCTGTGGTGGTGAAAGGTGACGGGCAGGTGGCCTATAACGAGGTTATTCAGCTAATGGTGTTACTGCAACAAGCTGGCGTGCCGTCGGTGGGTTTAATGACCGACCCGGTTGAGTAGGCACAGCATGTCTAACCCTACTAAACCGAGTAGTCCCTCAAATAGCAGGCAAGCTAGCGTTAACAATCGGTCTCAAAGCAGTTCGCCGAACGGTACTCAGGGCAGTGCTGACAGCTTCACGAATAGCCGCAGCGCGAGAGCACCTTCAAAACCCAATGACAAGCAGGGACTTTATAAGTCCCTTGCGGTTCACGCCGTGGTTGCCATGGTGTTACTGATAAGCGTCAGTTTCTCTCCCGACCCTCTGCCTAGCCTACCGAGTAATGCACCCACAATAGAAGCAACATTTATTGATGCGCAGGCTATTGCGGATAAAAAACGAATAGAAGCTCAGGCTCAAGCACAAGCTCGCGCTGAAGAAGCTGAAAAACAGCGCCAAGCAGCCGCTGCCGCAGAGAAGAGACGGCAGCAAGCCATTGCAAGCAAGCGGGCGCAAGAAAAGCGTGAAGCAGAAGCGGCAGAGGCTAAAAGGCAACAGGAACTCAAGCGATTAGCTGCTCAAAAAGAAAAAGAGCGTAAAGCCCGAGAGGCGAAAGCGAAAGCAGATGCACTAAAAAAACAAAAAGAAGCTGCTGAAAGAGCAGAGATGGAAAGGATTATGCAAGAGCAGCTTGCTCAAGAGCGAGCGGCTCAACAACAAAGGCGTCAACAGCAAGTTCTCACGGAAGTTGAGCGATACACCGCATTGATACAGCAAACTATAAAACGTAATTTGTACTCAGATGATAGTTTTGACGGAAAAGTGTGTAGACTCAATATCCGGCTAGCGACAACGGGTTTTGTGACCAGTATTCGGGTTTTAGATGGCAATGACGCATTGTGTCGGGCGGCAGAAAGCGCAGTTCGACGTGCAGACAAACTTCCGGTATCTGATGCCCCCGACGTTTATGAGCAGTTAAAAGATATAACTTTAAAAGTGGAATTATAGCGGTATGAAAAAACTAGGTTTATGGATAGCAATGATTTCCCTAACGGTGAGTGCAAACGCATTAGCCTCTTTGGAGATTGTCATTACCGAAGGGGTTGATAGCGCAAGACCTATCGGTATTGTCCCGTTTAAGTGGAAAGGCGATGGTGCTGCCCCAGGAGATATTTCAGAAGTGGTACGTGCCGATTTAATGCGCAGCGGTAAGTTTAATCCTATCTCGGTAGATAGCATGCCCCAGTATCCAGAGACGGCAGAAGAGGTGAGTTACACTGCATGGGCAACACTTGGGGTTGATACCGTATTAGTAGGCAGCATTGAGCAGCAAAGCGCGGACAAGTATATCGTGTCTTATCAGCTTGTCGATATTTTAAAAGGACAGCTTGATGGAGGGAAAGCAAAAGTATTAAAAGACGGCGCATTAGTCACAAGTAATGAACACGTCATTTTAGCACGCCAAGCGTCAATAAGTCCGAGAGACTTTCGTCAATATGCTCACCGAATCAGCGATATTGTTTATGAAAAACTGACAGGTGTTCGAGGTGCATTCTTAACGAAAATCGCCTATGTGATCGTTCGAGATAGAGAAACCGTTGAAAAACCGTATGAGTTAGTGATCGCAGATTATGACGGTGTAAACGAAACTAGGCTTCTTTCATCTCCGGAGCCATTGATGTCGCCAGTATGGTCACCAGATGGTGAGCGTTTGGCCTATGTGAGCTTTGAAAACAGAAGACCACAAATATTTATTCAAGACATATACACCAGTGAACGTACGCGTATTACTGATTTTCCTGGTATTAATAGCAGTCCAGTGTTTTCCCCAGACGGCAAACAACTTGCCATGGTGTTGTCAAAAGACGGAAACCCTGAGATTTACATTATGGACCTAGCGACGAAAAACTTGCGTCGTATTACCCGAAACAGAGCCATTGACACAGAGCCGGCATGGCTACCAGACAGCAGTGGCTTAATTTTTAGCTCGGAACGGGGTGGTAAACCTCAGATATATAGCGTAAATTTAAATTCTAGGAAAGTAAGGCGAGTCACCTTTGTCGGTGAACAAAACCTTGGCGGAACGTTAACGCCTGACGGCAAACAAATGGTAGTGGTTAACCAAACAAATGGTAACTACCATATTGCCAAGCAAGCGCTAGACGGAGACTCTTTGCAAGTTCTTACAAGAACGTATTTGGATGAGTCGCCAAGTGTAGCGCCGAACGGAAGCATGATTATTTACAGTACTCTTCATGAGGGCAAGCAAGTGCTATCACTTGTCTCTCTAGACGGGCGCTTTAAAGCTAGGTTACCAGCAGCCAATGGGCAAGTGAAATCGCCAAGTTGGTCACCATTTTTGTTCTAACAATTTAACGACTAAACAATAAAATTAAGGATTAGTAGGATGCAAATGAATAAAGTGATAAAAAGCTTCATTATCGCCTTGCCAGTAGTGACAATGATGGCATGCTCATCGGGACCTAGCGAAGAAGAGTTAGCGGCAGAACGCAACCGTATGGCACAAGAACAGGCTCAAGCCGAGGCTGAAGCTCGTGAAGCTGAAGCGCAGCGCGTTGAAGCTGAAGCGGCTCAGCGTATGAAGCGTCAAGAAGAAATGGTTCAACAAGAAATGGAAGCGCTCAAAAACGAGCAAACGGTATACTTCGATTTCGACCGCGCTAGCATCAAACCAGAATTTCAACGTATTCTAGACAAGCATGCTATGTTCTTAGTAAAAAACCCCAACATGAAGGTTACCATTGAAGGCCATACTGATAGTCGCGGTACGCCCGAGTACAACATTGCATTAGGCGAACGTCGCGCTCAGTCAGTAGAAACCTACCTACTTAACGCAGGTGTGAGTAGCAGCCAATTATCGGTCGTGTCTTATGGAGAAGAAAAGCCTGCGGTAATGGGGTCAACTGAATATGCATTCGCGCAAAACCGTCGCGGAGTGGTTGTATACCGCTAATGGCAGCTTCAGTAAGAGACACAATAAAGTGGGGCGTTACGCTATGTGCCGCCCTCACTGCTTCCACCAGCTACGCACAGGCCCCTGTCGTCAATGTAAATGGCGGCAGCGAGCTTGAGCAGCGCATTGTTGTTCTAGAGCGTATTGTAAAAAGTCGAACTGAGATGCAGCATAGAATGCAAACTCAACTAGATAATATGCAAAATGAGGTGGACCAGCTTCGCGGTGCAGTTGAGGTTAATACCAATGAACTGCAGAAAGTGCTGGAACGCCAGCGCGAACTCTATCTAGAAATAGATAAACGGGTAGAGGCCCTCAAGCAAAGTGGCGCGTTAACAAGCACAAGCTCCTCTGGTGCGGTAAGCACAGTGCCGGAATCGGCACCAGCATCGTCTGTGCAGGTCGGAGAAAGCGAGGCGTATGAGAGTGCGGTTAATCTCATTCTGAAGTCGCGAGAGTACGACAAAGCGATACCTGCTTTTCAGTCTTTCATCGAGGGTTTTCCAAATAGTGAATATGCGCCAAATGCGCACTACTGGCTTGGGCAGTTGTTGTTTAACAAGCAACAGTGGAGCGATGCAAGCGAGCAATTCAATATTGTGGTCAATCGGTTCTCAAGTTCAACGAAGCGACCTGATGCGCTATTGAAACTTGGCGTTATCGCTGAAAGAAATGGTGATAGTGCATCTGCACGTCAACTATTTTTGCAAGTAGTGAACGAGCACCCCGATTCATCTGCTAAACGTTTAGCAGAATCAAGGTTAAACAACTTGTAATAATTAAAGCCCCGTTAAAGGGGCTTTTTTATTTCACCATCTTTGCAAGACAGTAACTTTGTCGCGGTTTAATAACCACTTTTTTACTTTGTTTGGAATTGTAATACTGAGTCCGTTTTAATTAAATATAGGATAGTACGGTACAAATACTCAGCTATTTGTTTTCATTTTGACCGCTTAATTCTGTTTTAATGAAAATATCAAAATAAAAGGGCATTATGGGTTGCGTCAGGTAAAAAACTGAGTATTATATGCCGCCGTTGCCTAGACACAGGCAACAAGCGAAAAGAAGGGTCGTTAGCTCAGTTGGTAGAGCAGTTGACTTTTAATCAATTGGTCGCTGGTTCGAATCCAGCACGACCCACCACTTCTTTTCAGGCGTTAAATGATGGGTCGTTAGCTCAGTTGGTAGAGCAGTTGACTTTTAATCAATTGGTCGCTGGTTCGAATCCAGCACGACCCACCATCATTTAAGCTTCTACACTTTACGTTATTTATGTCTTGTGTCATCGGATGGGTCGTTAGCTCAGTTGGTAGAGCAGTTGACTTTTAATCAATTGGTCGCTGGTTCGAATCCAGCACGACCCACCATCCTTTTCCTATACTAATTAAGCATTCCCACGTTAAAATTCAAAGCTCAGATATCTTTATCAAAACGCGTCATCGTTTTAAGCACATTGCCACACATCCTTAGCTAAGTTATAGCGCACGAATACAATAACAACTGCCGTCCTTATCGCTTCTGATGTAGGCTCTTCAAGCATTCTTTATTGCAGACTCTTTGATCTCACAATTTCTGATCCTAGTATCGATTATTATGAGCAGTCTTATAAGCAGTTTTGCAGGTACTGTAGTCGTCATTTTGAAACATTCGCTACTCCCGCGATGAGTATCAGACGTTAATAGCCGACAGCTTACAACGTTAAGACCTTTTATTACGCTATTGTTGATCATGTAGTGTGTAATTTTTATGACACTTGGGTATAATCGCGACCCTTGTCGCAATTGAGATGTAGGTAAATGTCAGTAGCATTTCGTGTGGAGCAGGTGGATTACCCGTTCCCAGCAAAACCACAGCCATTATCAGAAGTACGTAAAGCCGAGTTAAAGGCAGAAATAAAAGCCTTACTTAAGGCGCGTAATGCCGTGCTTGTAGCCCATTACTACACCGACCACGAAATTCAAGCATTAGCTGAGGAAACTGGTGGTTGTGTTGCCGACTCGTTAGAAATGGCGAGATTTGGGCGTGATGCAGAAGAACACACTCTGATTGTTGCCGGCGTACGCTTTATGGGAGAGACGGCAAAAATCCTTAGCCCCGAAAAAACAGTGCTAATGCCGACGCTCGAGGCAACGTGTTCACTGGATATTGGCTGCCCAGCAAAAGAGTTCAGTGAGTTTTGTGACCAGCATCCAGACCATACTGTTGTTGTGTACGCTAATACGTCCGCTGCTGTGAAAGCGCGAGCTGATTGGGTGGTTACTTCAAGTATTGCGTTAGAAATTGTCGAGCACCTCGACAGTCAGGGTAAAAAGATAATTTGGGGCCCTGACAGGCACCTAGGTGCATACATTGCTAAGCAAACCGGTGCCGACATGCTAATGTGGCAGGGTGAGTGTATTGTTCACGACGAGTTCTCTGCGCAAAAACTTAGCGATATGAAAGCCCTTTATCCCAACGCCGCAGTGTTAGTACACCCAGAGTCACCGGCCAGTGTTGTAGACATGGCAGATGCAGTTGGCTCAACAAGTCAGCTGATTAAAGCATCGCAAGAGATGGACAATGACACCTTTATTGTTGCTACCGACAAAGGTATTTTTTACAAGATGCAGCAGTTAGAGCCAAATAAGACGTTTATAGAGGCTCCAACGGGCGGTAACGGCGCTACGTGTAAAAGTTGTGCTCACTGCCCATGGATGGCAATGAACGGGTTAGAGGCGATTAAGGCGTCGTTAACCGAGGGAAGTGAAGGACACGAAATTTTTGTGGATGATTCACTTCGCACTGAAGCGTTAATCCCCCTTGATCGCATGCTGCAATTTTCAGCTGAATTGAAAGCAAAGGGCGGCTTGTAGTAAATAGTCTGTTTTATAAGCACTTGCATACTTATTTTAAGCAAGTTCTTGATAATAGTCGCGGGTTTACCTACTATACGCGCGCTCAAGTGGTTTCGTAACTGAAACCGTCTTGATAAAAAATTTGGAGAGGTGGCTGAGTGGCTGAAGGCGCACGCCTGGAAAGTGTGTTTAGGGTTAAACCTAACGAGGGTTCGAATCCCTCTCTCTCCGCCAAAATTATCAATAAAACCAGTGACTTAGTCGCTGGTTTTTTTGTTTGGGATCACTTTGGGATCTTTGCGACTAAGTTTTGATGAGTGTATAACATTTTTATTAAACGTCAAAATAGCAATTAGCGACTTTTGAAAACGATATAATTATTGTACGTAATATGAACTATAGCGTTGAATGGATAGCGAAAAGTCTTACTTTGGAAGGAATTTAGTCTGAGCTTTGCAGCGAAGATTCCTTTTTATATATTAAAAAGTCATTAAAATCAATAGGTAAACGAAATTGAGTTTACCATGAAACTATCAGTAAAAGCCGCAAAAGCATTCTGTAAAGCCAACGATATCAAAAATTTGGATATCCGCTCCACAACATCAATTAGATTGCTCATCAGAGCAGACAAAAAATTGTATCGAATTCCAGCTACGGATATTGATACGTCTAAAACAGGTCTCTTCAAAGCCGCCGAATTGGTAAAAGAGTATAAGCAGCTCGCAAAATACAATTTTAATAAATTTCTGCTTCTAACATCAGCCACGAACCGCCTTGATAAATTCGACATGGCTAACTACATAAGTACCTTTTTAGAAATCAAGCGCCATAAACTGGCTTCTTGCACCTATAAAAATTATGTACGAAAAATTAGAAAACATATAAAGCCTAAATTCGAATCCGTTTGTGTCACAGAAATCTCTCCATTGGATATTGAGAAATGGGTAGCAATAGAGCTAGCGTATTTGAGCGACAAAACCATCAAAGAATTAGTCAGTCTTCTTTCTCAAATAATTACTATTGCACAGTTAGAGGGAGTGATAGACAAACATCCAATAGCCTCACTCACAACTTCGAGGGTGCTGAAGTTGAAAGCTTCTTTAAGTCAGCCAGATCCTTTCACCCAGCCTGAAATTAGACGCATAGCGTTGACAGAAACGCCGCGAAAATCAGAGCAAAATATGGTGCTTTTCAATTGCTATGCAGGACTAAGATTAAGTGAGCTTATGGCCTTGGCCTGGGAGGACATCGACTTTAATCGAAATATCATTCATGTCCAACGAGCAGTGGTAGAGCGGGACTATAAAACACCTAAAACCGAATCGAGTATAAGAATAGTAGAGTTATTACCAAAAGCTCGAGAGATACTGATGAGGCAAAAAATGTTGAGGCCTTCCCCAATTTCAAATATTTCAGTTACTCAGCCAGACAATCGTAGCCAAAAGCAACAAGAGGTAACCTTCGTGTTCTTTGACTCAAGAACGGGGCTGGCATTATCTCATGACAATCAGTTTCGGAACGTAACTTATAAAAAGCTGCTTATAAAAAGTGGGGTTCGTTTACGGGGAATTAACCAAACTAGACACACATATGCCTCGCATCTTATATCGGCAGGCCTTCCGCTGGCTTGGGTAGCACGGCAAATGGGTCATAACAGTATAAAAATGATAGAAAAGCATTACAGCAAGTGGTTACTCACTAATAACGAAGACATGTTAGCCATGGCTTGTAGTGCGTTTTAAATATCCAGTAATCGTGAATTTAACTTAAGACTTTTATGAAGGTTTAGTTCTATAAACCGATAAATTCCCAATTGATGCTCATACGTAGTTTTTTAACTAAAACACGAGAATGACATGAATAACAACTCTTTTGAATTGGACATAGAGACTCTACCAACCACTTTCGACTTTGTAATCGAAAAACTCTATGAAGCAGCGATGTTGCATCCTTTAAACTATGTTGATGGGGAAATAGATTACTCAACACGTAAGGGCGAACGTAAAGAACAAGTTTTGTATTATCTGCAAAAAACAATTCATGTGGATAGACACAAAGAGCTAGCAATAAAATTTGCGAAGATACTATTAGAAGACCATAACATTCCCTTTTAACGTGCCTAGTTAACCTTGAGTACATAACACGAGGTTAATATGAGCAATAAAACTGATAAAAAGAATTTATTCACAAGAGTATATAAGCGAGCCAGTAAGTCACCATTTGATGACCATGGAACTATCCTTTGGCTTGCCTGTATTACAAACGATAATGAAGAAGGTCTAAATTTAACTTATGAGCGCTATATTTATCTTCATCGAGAGGTAAACGGTACTATTTGCGGCATTAGTGTGAGTAAACAGATTCTTGCTGAAAACCCTGAATTTGAGGACATGCGTTATTTGGAAGGTATCCCTATGTACGCATTTCTTCTACTTCACGTTGAAGAAATATGTGCCTTTTGTGAAGTATTCAGAGATGAATTTATAGATGTCTTTTTAATACCACCATTAGATTATTTTGCCGCAGCCGAAAAATATTGGCTCGATATAATATCAGATGACTGATGGTAATTTACTGGCGAGCCGCGTGGCTCGCTTTTTTCCGTGTCCCAAACCTAGTTAATCATGCATTAAATTTCTGGAGGAAAATGCATGAAGACAAACAAAAACAACGTTGTAGAGATAATTGCTAAAGTGCTGTCGGATCTATCACGTACATTAACGTATGTGTTACTGGTTTTGCATTCTATGAATATTGTATTTGAGATAGAAATTAACCCTAACTTTCCGATTAAAGAAGATGGATTGTTATTGGGAGCGATAGTGGCTGCGGTGTTGTATATGCTGCTGAAGCTATGGCTTTTGCGGAAAAGTTAATCCGCTTATTGAGCGCTCGAAAGAGCGCTTTTTTATGATTTAACTCTACAAAGAGCTGAGCTTTGAAACCAAAGACCAAGAACGGTTCTTAAGGCGCTTATACACAATAACTTAGCGGTGTTACTGCCGTCGAATAACTAGCGTATAAACTGCGGAGATACACGTATTCCGCAAGTTAGTTCTGTGTGGAAATGAAGGCTCCAATGAGCCAAGCGGACATCAGCAGTGGTACTGTCCAGTTAAAGGGGGAGTGGACACTACGTTGTTCGCTTTCCATCAAAACAATTTAACTGATATCCCAAGTGTGCTAGTTTTTTAATGGTGTATAAAAAACTCCAAAAGATGCAGGGTGAGCAGTATGTGAGACTATGGAGTTAAAACATTCTCAGTAAATACGCTAGTTTAAAGGATTAAATTTATGAAAAAGTCTCTTATTCTCTCAGGGATGCTCGGAATATTACTGACCGCTTGCAGCAGTACCGACAACGCCGACTCTCAGCCTGTGACAAATGCACCACCAGCTATGCCAGAGTCTTATCAAACTATGGTGGACTTTGGCATCATCTCAAAAAGCGACGCGATGCAGGTCGTCAACGGCCAGCGAAAAGCGTTATCCGACAACTTCTATCGGTTTAAGGAGTCTGCGTTAGGACAAGTCACAGACGGCGGGGATATGTTTTTGGGGTTTGCTATCGCCCAGCTTTTTGGTGGCGGCGTAGCATTGACAGACTTTTTTAATCCACTTTCAATGTTTCGTTCAAATAATCATGAAAATCATCTGAAAAAAACCTTTTTCTGGGTAGAAGTGGAAGAAGGCTGTGATCGTCAATGTGGGTATAAAAAAATTTACGACATCGTATCTTTAGCGGCAAAAGAGCAAACCAAAAATTTAGTTCTTTTGTCCGAAAGCGGTATCGTAGAACACAACTGGAAGATGACAGAGGATGTTGAGTCTCCGATTAGTGAAGTAGAAGTGTATGGTGCAAAAAAGACACTGCTGGGTAAAAATCTGTCTAAAAGTTACTCAAATAACCTACTTATAATTCCTCAAAATTACGACTCCTTTGATAGGGTGAGACCTTTATTATCAGTTTGGGATGCTGACTTTATCAATGTAAATGGAAAACGTTATTTCGGTTCTAAAGTAACGACAAGAGAAACTTTTACTGCTTCTTTGCATCGCATGGGGCAGCACTACCGGTGGGATTACGATAACAGCCAAACCTTCGGTTTTGCTAAAGCCAGTGAAGTCTATCCAGATTTTATTTTAATCGAAACACAAAATTGTATTTCACAGTTTCCTATTGGTTCCAGAGAAACAATAGTTAGGACCTGTCAAGGCGATTTGGTAATATCAAAAGGGAAAGTTACATATATGAATTTATTTGCTCATAGTGAGCAGGTAAAAATGACTGAGTCAAATATGATCAATGCAAAAATCCACGATGCAAGAACAGAAATCTTCACCGAGCAAGAGTGGAAAGCACTGTTTGAAAAAAATGACGGCGAGGAAACTGTCTCAAATCGCTTGTGAGTAAGGTGATGGTGGAGGCGGCTGACAGAAAGTTGGATTATTTTGTTTTAAGTTTTTGCACTCATCACTCTGACTACACCCTATTTTCTGTGTTTTCCGAGTAAGAGGGAGTGATTGGTAGCCCTGCTGTTTGTAACTACATTAATGGTTTTTCGATTTCTAGCGATGATTTTGTGCGTTTCGCTGTTAGCGAAATAACACAATAGAAAATAACCTTTATGGTCATCAATGACATAATTTTACCAACTAGCATTATCTCAAAAGTCAATCTAAACAATGCCACTAGCGAAAAATTAAAAAAAAGCACCCCACAGCGGGGTGCTCAATATTATTCGCTTTCTAATTTTCGCAACGCATACCAAGATACCAGAGCCAATAGCAATGCTATGCCAATGCATGCAAACGACACCAGAATCAGTCTGTTTGAGAGCGATTGGAACTCAATGTAATCTGTATGACCGAGAATTATAAAAGCTGTATTCAAAAGGGTATTTATAGCAGCAATACCAATCAGAGCGTTACTTAACGACATCCATTTTCCGCTGATTCTAATACATGCATTGAAAACACTTTCGTAGTTTATCCTCATTTGTTGTTTTTCCTCATCAGTTATTGACCTACAACTAATTAGGATCCATGCAAGGAAAATCCGCTGTTATTGATGAAGAGTTAAAATTTCCTGTATTCGAAACTATATAAGGATGTGTGCGGAACCACAGTTTTTATCAATATATTTTTAATATATGAGAATCATATTGAAAGCTCAGTAAACCTCACTGTACTTTCCCGCTGGTTCGCTGCTTGCTAGAGGTGCTGGCAGTAGATAGAACGCTTCAGTCATCGAGACTGCTGTAGACTGTCGAAGCTATCAGAGGACAAAAAAAAGGGAGCCGGAAGGCTCCCATAAGGCCAGAACTCTTAAGTCGTTACTCTATCAAACCCATTATCTTGCCGGCTTCTACAAAGCCATCTCGTCTGATTTCGACAACTCTGTCACCTGATGTTTGTGCCAACTTCTCAATTTCTTTTAGTTGAAGTAGGTACACGTCTTTTCGTGCCAATTCGAGTTTGTTATCGCTAAGTTGACGTTTGCTATTGAACATTAGCTCATAAATAGTATTACAGAAGTTATGCTTGAACTTTATGCGACTTGTGAGCAGTTCTTGCTGTTTATCTGTGAATGATGAACGTTGTGTAGCAAACAATTTAGTATGTGCTTTCTCAATTTGTGTGAGAAATCGTTGTCGATGACTGTACATATAAACAAACTCATACATCCCTTCATTATTTTCTAGCTCTTGCAAGTATTTGCTGAGAATTTTACGACGAATGTCACCATTTCCTTTGTTTTTCGAATTGCTAGCTTCCATCTCAATTGCTATCGATTGGTTACTCACAGCATCTATAACGATTGCATCAATCAAACGAGGGTCGTTTCCACGTTGTTCTAACTGAATTGCAATATCTCGTTCTGTAGCAAAGCCGCCAATTTTTCCCAAAGTAGCGAGTTCTAGCACTACAAGTTGGACTGACAAATCGTGAATAAGGTTTCTTTCATTTACTCGACTTATATCGGAGCGAAGATACAGTTCACGATTTAGTAAGAATTCTGCTTCTCTGATTCCTTGCGACGTCAGGACAATAAGAGTCCTATCTGTATTAGAAAAAGTATGATGAACCGATAATAGTCCTTTCTTTTTCATTCGGTTTACCAGTTTGTTGACGCTTTCGCGGCTCATGCTGAGATGCCTTTGAAGTATTGTCTTAGTCGAAACACCGAAACCTCCGATTATAGCTATGACCGCATTTTCCCGTAGCAATCCAAGTGTCCCTGGATCGTTTGGATTTGTGATGCATATGTGATTCATAGATGTATCGATAGCTCGTTCTATATAATTCATAATTTTCTCCGTATTTAAATTCAAAATTACATAGGAGCGCATTGGGAGAAATAAGCAGGGTAGGGCACAATGCTTTGCATTATGACGAGGCTTCGCCACGCTAGGCATACTGCCTAGCTACTGAACTTTTCTACCGAAAAGTACAAACAACTTCGTTGTAGTAAACCTTCTGCACACCAGAGCTGACGCGACTCGTCGCTGCTCTGCTTCTTGCCACGTTGTGTCGGCGACAGAAGCTTTACAAGGAGTCAGCTACCGCTGATTAAGCCTAATTTTCCCTTCAGTTGCTTCGGGAAAAGCGTTGCTGCGGATACACCTAGCAACTTTTGTATCGTTGATACTCAGGCAAGCACAAGTTGATTCTCAACTTGTGCTTGGTTTGCTGAGGCAAACGAAAATTAGGCTTAATCTGCGATGCTGACTCCTACTACGTGAGCACCTGTGTTTCACACAGCAACTCACTGCGCAATCGTTGTTGAGCGTTGCTCAAGCTTTTTTACACATTCGTACCGAATGCGTTTTTTTTAATCTTCGATTTTAGTGCTGCCACCCTAATATCGGCTTAAATGTCTCACCCATAAATATGACGATATGTTCAGATAAAAATGGCTTGAGACGTTCAGAAATAGTAAATATGGTTATCTTATGTAATATTAGTTATCTATTGGAGCATAACGCGGACTTAAAACTGGTGACTACTCTTTACACATGGATAGGAAATACAGATATTGAAAATATGCAGCAAAATGAAAATGCTGCTATTTCCACGATAGCATTACAGAACCCTAAACCATTTGATCGCATTTTTATTTTTGCAAACGCTTGGGAAAAAGACTGGAAGTCTTACGAAAAGTGGTTAGTGAAACAGCTCAAAGAAGCTGGCCGTCCAAACGACAATGTTGCAATCTTCAAAGCCAATATAGCTGGCCCAACTGATTATCCGACCATAATAAGAGAAACAGAAAAGTGGATTTCCAAACTATCTGAGGAAAGTGAAGAGCTTTATATCAATATCACTTCTGGTACACCCGCAATGAGTGTTGCATCGGTATTAGTTGGTAAAGGTAAACATAACACACACTTCATCCAGTCTAGACGTGATAACACAATAGAAAATGTGGACGTTCCAGTCGATTTTGGTGTGGCTTACGCAAAATCCGCTGCGAAAAGTATTGCTAATAAAGCCGTTAAAGCGCCTTCATCTCACAAACTATTCGAGACTATCGTTGCTGAATCACAAGCAATGAAAGATGTGATCTCTAAAGCGAAACGAGTCGCTGAATCTGACCTTGAGTTGCCAGCTTTGGTTTTAGGAGAAACGGGAACGGGTAAAGAAGTGATTGCCAATGCTATTCATGCTGCGAGTCCTAGAGCTAGCAAAACACTAAAAACCGTGAACTGCGGAGCGCTACCAGAATCACTAGTTGATTCTATTTTATTCGGCCATGTCAAAGGTGCTTTCACTGGAGCTAATAGTGAACACAAAGGCCTATTCGAACAAGCTAGTGGCGGCACATTATTTCTTGATGAAGTTGGCGAATTAACGCCAAGTGTTCAAGTAAAGCTGTTAAGAGCTTTACAAGAAGGTGAAATTACTAGAGTTGGCGATAACAAAACAATTTCAGTTGATGTTAGGATTATCGCAGCGACCCACAGAGACTTGCTGCAACTTGTTGAAAAAGGTGACTTTCGTGAAGACTTATTCTATCGTCTAGCGGTTGGACTACTGCATATCCCAGCTCTCAGGGAACGTCATGAAGATATTGAGCCATTAGTCTTGGAATTAGTTGATGAACTCAACCAAGCAGCTAACAAATACCCAGGTTATAAAAGTAAAAATATTTCTGAAAAGGGAATAAAGTTTATCAAGTCGCAGCCTTGGCACGGCAATATACGAGAGTTGTGGAACACAATTAATCGCGCTTTTCTGTGGTCAGACGCAGAAATAATCACCGATGTAGATATTAAAAACGCGCTAATAGTTCGTGCTCCAGTTTCTGATGAGTCCGAAATCTTCTTGTCACTTGGTCAACGAGTAGATATCAATAACCTTGTTGAAAAATATAAGAAAAAATATGTAAAAGCGGCAATGAAAGCTGCGGGTAATAACAAAACGAAAGCAGCAAAAATGATAGGCTTAAATAGCCAACAAGTGATCACTAAGTGGATAGAAGCACTTGATATTGAAATAGAGTAATATGCCTACAGCGCTATTGAATAAAAACTTGGCACTCGACCTGCAATTTGAGGAATAAGGAAATCAATCGGAATGAAGCAATCGATGAATTTTGAGTTTTTACGAAATGACTGGCCTGAGCTAGCTGACTTTGGCGGCTACGCTGAAGAATACATCTATTCAGATCCTGTTGGCTCGCTTATTAAACTGCGCTCATACAGTGAACATTTGGTTGGCTGGATTTATCGAACTCTAAAGTTACCTTGTTTACCTCGCGCAACATTCAACGAGCAGTTAAAGGGAGAGGACTTTGTTCAGCTGTCATCGTCGGCAATTCTAGATAAGTTTCATTTACTTAAAAACTTGGGCAACAAAGCCGTTCATGATAACAAAGGCACCACCGCTGATGCATTGTTTGCGGTTAAGCAAGCATACCATGTCGGTGCGTGGCTATATTGTGCGTTTTACAATGTACATAGTGATGCTATTCCGGAATTCAAAGAAGTAGAAAAACCTGACGGCCAATTAAAGAAAAAGCTTGAGCAAAGCGAAGCATTGCATAAACAAGCAATGGCCGAGTTAGAAGAGCAGCGTAAAGCCTATCAAGAGCTACTACAAAAGAATAGGCAGGCCACAGCAGTCGCCGATAAAGCTGCAATGCAATACTTTACTGATTTCAGCAAAGTCGCCTCTCAAACTTTAAATTTCGATGAAAAGGCTACTCGAAAATATCTCATCGATTCAGAATTGAGAGAAGTTGGTTGGGATGTATCTGATGATGGCACATCCACAGATCAAGTTGGTCAAGAAATAGAAGTCCAATATCAACCAACAAAGACGTTCATCGGTTATGTTGATTATGTATTGTGGGATGACGATGGCAAGCCGCTAGCAGTAGTAGAGGCTAAACGAACTTCGAAAGATGCTCGTCTCGGTAAAAAACAAGCAAAAGATTATGCCGATGCATTAGAAAAGCAGTATGGGCAGCGCCCTGTTATGTTTTATACCAACGGGCACGACATATACATCTGGGATGACGTTCAAAAGTATCCACCCCGTAAAATTTATGGTTATTACTCCAAAAGCTCATTACAGCATTTAGTAAAGTTCCAGCGAGTCGAGAAACAGTCGTTATCATCGGTTGAAATAGATCACGGTATCGCTGGCAGACGCTATCAATTAGAAACCATCACACGTGTTCATGAAACGTTCGAACTAAAGCGTCGGAAGGCATTAATCGTTCAAGCTACAGGCACTGGTAAAACAAGGGTTTCAATAGCATTAACTAAATCACTCCAAGAAGCAAAGTGGGCGAAACGAATTCTATTTTTATGTGACCGCAAAGAGTTACGTAAACAAGCCAACAAAGCTTTTGTCGATTTCTTACAAGCTAAGCCTTATGTGGTGGGTAAGAGTGAAAAGAAATATCGCGACAGTGCGCGTATTTTTATCGCTACTTACCCAGGCATGATGAGCATTTATGAAGAGTTTGACGTTGGTTATTTCGATCTGATTATCGCAGACGAATCACATCGTTCTGTTTATAACGTGTTTGGTAATATCTTTAAATATTACGATTGTCTGCAAGTCGGTCTTACGGCGACGCCAGTAGAAATGGTATCTCGCTCTACCTGCCAGCTATTTGGTTGCGACTACAAAAGCCCCACGGCGAATTACCCGTTGGAAAAAGCCATTGCAGAAGATCACTTAGTGCCATTCGATATCATGACAATGACCACTAAGTTTCTACGAGAAGGGATAAACCAGCGCTCGTTAACGGATGAGCAAATCGCAGAACTAGAAGACAACGGTGAAGATCCAAACGAGCTAGAGTTTAATGCCCAAGACATTGATAAAGCGGTTATGAACCTTGATACCAATCGTCAAATAATTCGAAACTTGATGGAAAATGGTATCAAAGACAAAGACGAACAGCTCATTGGTAAGACGATTATCTTCGCTCGTCGTATCGACCATGCTCGTTTGCTCAAAGAATTGTTTGACGACATGTATCCAGAGTTAAGTGATGGCTTCTGCGAAGTTATTCACTCTGACGAGCCACGTGCCGAAGCCCTCATCGATCAGTTCAAAGGCATAGAAGGCGAGCCGGAGAAAGATATCACTCTGGCAATATCGGTAGATATGTTAGATACGGGTATCGATGTGCCAGAAGTTGTCAATCTAGTGTTCGCAAAACCTGTTAAGTCGAAGGTTAAATTCTGGCAAATGATTGGGCGTGGAACACGTTTATGCCCCGACCTATTTGGTAAGGGCAAAGACAAAACTCGCTTTTTAATTTTTGACCATTGGAATAATTTTGATTATTTCGAATTCGATTATGAAGAAACCGAGCCAACTATTACCAAATCGTTAGCACAGAAGCGTTTTGAAATGCGTATGCTGCTGGCCTCTACCGCACTTAATAAGTTTGAACGCGAGTCGTTCTTAGTAGTAGCTAAGCTGCTTAAACAAGACATTGATTCACTTGATAAACGCAATATCAATATTCGCGATAGCTGGCAAATTGTCGAGCAAATGTCAGATGAAAAGCTGTTAAATCAATATGCAAAACAAACTGTACATTTGCTGGAAACCGAAATCGCACCGCTGATGCAATGGCTGGACACCCGCAAGCAGAGTAAAGCCATACGCTGGGATATTCTAATTGCGCAAACTCAGCAAACTTTGTTTGATGCGCCAACTGAACTTGGCGAGCTAAAAGCTGAAATCTTCTCTGTGATTGACCGCTTACCAGTCAATATGAAACAAGTTCAAGATAAAGCAGAATACATTAAACATCTGCTCAGCGATGAATACTGGCTTATGCCAACCTTTGAAAAGTTGGAGCAATCTCGTTTAGCACTGCGTGATATCATGTGGCTTCTAGAAGGTGAGATTTTACCGCCTCCTGCACCAACAAAATTGCTCGATATTAAGGAAGATGCTGCTCAATATGAAATCAGTGCTCGCGCTTCCAAAATTGAATCTATTGATTACAAGATCTATTTGCAGAAGGTCGAAGAAGCATTAAAGCCAATTTTTGATAGTCATCCGGTATTACAAAAGATTAGAAAGGGACAGGCTGTTTCCGAAAACGAGGTTTTACAGTTAAACAGTATTATCCATACGCGTCATGCTGATGTGGATATTGAAACGCTAAAATCGTTTTATCCAGAGTCGAGTAAGTCGCTTGATACACTACTTCGAAGCATTGTAGGAATGGATGCGAAATACATTGAAAAAAGTTTTACTGAACACTTACAAAACCATCGTATGAACGCACAAGCACAGCGTATAATCGACATGTTAGTCGGTCATATCGCTCGCAGCGGCGGCATCAAAATGGCCGACTTAGACAAAGCGCCATACAACCGAATTTATGAAGGTGTATTAGGAAACAGTGAAAACGATGTGTTCGCTTTGCTAAAATCGCTCGAGCTACCTGACCCTGTCTCAACTATTGAAGGAAGAAGTGATTAAAGGAATGAAAATGACTAGTACAACAGAATCGCGGATGAGTATGCGACTGAAGCTATTACACGAATCAGGAGATCATCTTTATCCGGTTCGAATGAAAAATACTCAAACGGGCAAAGTTGCATTTCGCGTTAGCGAACAAGGTAATAAACTTATTGATTGTATTGAAGTTGATTGTGAACAAACCATGTTGGATTACGTGGTAAAAAAAGGTTTCTCGGTAAGAGCAAGAACACTTCCTACCACTAAAAAGCGCGAAGGCTTGTACGGCATTAACAAACGCTCTATCACATCTTACCAACTCACGTAATTTAACCAACAAATTGAACAGTTTTAGCCCCTGCCTTTATGTTGGCGCGGGCATATGAAGTATAAAGAGAACACAATGATCACAGGCGAATTAAAAAGCAGCGTAGACAAACTTTGGTCTGAATTTTGGACGGGCGGCATCGCAAATCCGCTTACCGTTATCGAGCAGATTACTTTCCTTATGTATGCCCGTTTACTCGATTTGCATGAGCAGCGAGATGAAAAGCGTGCCCAGCTGCGAGGCACCAGCTTTAAGCGTCGCTTTAGCGAAGAACAGCAACATATTCGTTGGCACCGCTTCCATCATCAAGATGCAGATACCATGTTAAAAGTTGTGCGTGACGAAGTGTTTCCGCATTTTAAAGACATCGCTGGTGAAGGCTCATTGTTTAGTGGTTTTATGAAAGACGCTCAATGTATGATCCAAAAGCCAACTTTAATGGTCTCGGCGGTTGAGATGATCAATAAACTGCCATTAGAAGATAGTGATACCAAAGGGGACTTGTACGAATACCTCCTGAGCAAATTGACCACAGCTGGCATTAACGGTCAGTTTCGTACACCGCGCCATATCATTCGTGCCATGGTGGAAATGTTAGATCCAGAGGTAAATGACCGCATATGCGACCCTGCCTGTGGCACGGCTGGTTTTTTAAGCGTTGCATATGAATACCTGTTAGAGAAATACACATCTCCTGAGGGTATTCATACCGAAACAGTTATCGATGAAAAAGGCCAAGAGCAGCAGGTAAAAATTTACAGTGGTGACTTATTACTAGAGCACCGTGACCATGTAGACACTGACATGTTTCACGGTTTTGACTTTGACTCCACCATGTTACGTATCGCTGCAATGAATTTAGTAATGCACGGTATTGCCGAGCCAGATATTCATTATCAAGACACGTTAAGTGGTCGTTTTGCAGAACGCTATCCAGAGCAAAGTAAAGATGCCTTCTCGATGATCTTAGCGAACCCACCGTTTAAGGGCAGCTTAGACGAAGAAGACGTAGACGATGCCATTCTACGTATGGTTAAAACTAAAAAGACCGAGCTGTTATTTGTAGCGCAAATTCTACGTATGCTAAAAAACGGTGGGAAAACGGCGATCATCGTCCCAGATGGCGTATTGTTCGGCTCTTCAAAAGCGCACCAACAACTTCGTAAACACATTGTTGAGAACAACGAATTACAAGGCGTAGTATCACTGCCTTCAGGCGTATTCAAACCCTACGCGGGCGTTTCAACGGCGATTTTGTTTATCACCAAAGGTTCTGTGACCGACCATGTGTGGTTCTATGATTTACAAAACGATGGCTTCTCGTTGGACGATAAACGAACGATCATCAAAGAAAACGACTTAGAAGATTTAGTTGCGTCTTTCAAAGGCCGTGATAAGAACGCTGCTGAAACTGAAGAAAATGATCGTATTGTTACAGACGACAAAAAACACTTCTGGGTCAGCAAAGCCGATATCGCTGCCAATAAATATGACTTATCCATCAACCGCTACAAAGAAGTGGTTTACAAAGAAGAGCAATACGATCCCCCAAAAGAGATCCTGAGCAAGTTAGTGGATTTAGAAAATGAAATTCTAGCTGACTTAATAGACTTGGAGAAGATGCTGTGAGTTGGCCGATGGTTAAATTAGGCGAATTGTTCAAGGTTACATCTGGGGGAACTCCGTCTAGAAGAAAGCCTGAGTTCTACGAGGGCGGCACGATACCGTGGATCAAAACTGGTGACCTACATAATAAAAATGTAACCGAAGCATCAGAGTATATTACGCAAGATGGCTTAGATGGCTCATCAGCAAGAATGTATCCTAAAGGTACTGTATTAGTTGCGATGTACGGTGCAACTATAGGAGCGTGCTCTATATTGGATATAGATGCTTGCACAAACCAAGCTTGTGCGGCATTTACCCCGAATAGCGAAGTAGATATTAACTTTCTTTATTATTTATTGAAGCGAAATAAATCTACTTTTGTTAAAGCTGGCTCTGGTGGAGCACAGCCAAATATTTCAGCGACCTTCCTTAAAGAGTTCGAAATCCCACTGCCACCACTCGACGAGCAAAAGAGAATTGCTGCGATTTTAGATAAAGCCGATGCTATCCGCCGTAAACGCCAACAAGCCATCGACCTCGCCGACGACTTCCTCCGCAGCGTGTTTTTAGACATGTTTGGCGATCCTGTTGCTAACCCGAAGGGGTGGGAAGTTAAGTCGCTAGCATCTTTATGTAATAAGATAACCGATGGCACTCACCATTCTCCTCCTATAGTTGAGAGCGGCGTTCCATATGTAACGGCAAAGCACTTGAAAAAATCTGGTTTAGAATTTCATGCTAACCCGTGGTTTGTGTCAGAAGATGAACATAAAAAGATTTATGCTAGATGTAATCCTGAGCCAAACGATGTTCTGTATATTAAAGATGGTGCTACGACAGGACTTGCTGCAATAAATGAATATAATTTCGAATTTAGTATGCTTTCAAGTTTGGCTCTCTTGAAGCCTGATTTTGATTTAGTAACTTCAGAGTTTTTGTGTATGTTCTTGAATCATCCAAGAACAAAATTGGTATTAACAGCAAACATGGCAGGCGCTGCTATCACAAGGCTAACACTAGCAAAAATTAAAGACGTTAAAGTTCCTTTGCCCGATTTAAATACTCAACAGAATTTTAAAGAAATCTATATTTCAGTTATGGAATTTTTGGAGAAAGTTAAAGCAAGTGAAGACTTGAGTGACCAAGAATTTAACTCTCTAAGCCAACAAGCTTTCGCAGGTGAGCTGTAAAGCCCCAAAAAATAAAGACAAGGATGTTTTATGTCACGATTACTCAATATTATTGAAGAACGCCAATTACTCGGTATTAATCCACAAGATGAAAACAACATCAGTGAATATCTTGATTACGCATTAAACCCTCATGGCGAAAATAAGGAACAAAGCACAACAAACGACGTTCAAATTATCGTGGTGCCATCCCTTTGGATTACCAGCACCAAACACAAACGCCAACTAGCCCCTGTATTTAATCAATATGCTTTAAATGCCTTAGTTGATGTTGGCGCTATTTGGTCACCTGTCACCAGCATTTCATTTAGTTTATTGGTCTTAGGTTCTGAGCCAGTTAGTGATGTTCTAATGGCCGACTTTGCTGCAAGCGCTCCAGCACAAAAGAGCAACCTAGTTGATCGCAAACTCACATCCAAAGCGGACAAGTCCGGCGAGCTACCAAATATTGTTTACACCGACACATTTAAACAATTTCTAGCGCAGATTGAGCAAGAACTTTTTGGTGCAGTTAGTTCTGCAAAGAAAGAGCAACAAGAGCAGCAGTTTCAAACCTTCAAAGTGCCAGCCAAAGAACTTGATATGTCGCGCTTGCAGGTTGCCTTTTATCACCCAAACAACCAAATCGATATTCACCGCTACAAGAAAGCCAAATTCGAAGCGTTAGAAAAACTAGCCGATGTGAAAATGGTGAACTCAGTTAAACGGGGGAACTTGGTTCATGGGCAAGTATTTAAATGGCCGTTACTAGGAATAGGTAAGCTACCTTACAACCCAAATGAATTACCGATTACTGAAGGTGATGCGACAAATCAGGTGTTGGCGGAGGGCGATATTATTGTCACACCCAATTTCTCAAAGGTGTTTTTGGTCACCGAAGAGTTGAACGGTGTTTACGCTCCAGCGCATAGTTATAATATTCGTCTTCGGGCTAACGCAGCAGTTTCAGCACAATACTTATGTTTGTATTTACAAAGTGAGTTTGCCAAAAAGTATTCGCTCAAAATGGCGGTTGGCAGTGTAATTCCACGTATTGCGCTAAAAGACTTTCGACAGCTACCTATTTTACTGCCTGATGACGATACCTTGGTGAAAAGCGATGAGCTTTATCAACGGCTGCAAACACCAGATACAGACCTCGAAAAAATCAATAACCTCATTGCTGGCAGTAAAGACCAAGGCCGTTTGCAAGATAGTTTTTTGTTAGAAGGGTTAGAAAAGTTACGTATTTCTAAGCGCAGCATTATCGAAAAATTGATAAAAGATGATTTAAAAGAGCTGAAAGTCTGCATTGATAAGGGCTTGTATAAATCGTCAATGGTGATCTGTGGCTCAATTCTAGAAGCCATCATCCTCGACTGGTTATCTGAAACCGAAAAACACGACTACTACGAAGATGTTTTAGGAATAAGTTTAAGCGAAGCTATTAAATCTCTTAAAAAGCTCGGTGAGCTAGATTATGAGGCTGCAAATGCTGCACATAACATCCGCACATTGCGCAATCTTATCCATCCTAGAAACTACTTACAAAACCAAGGAAAAGTAACCAAGCGTGAGTGCAAAAAATTGCTTGAGCAATTGAGGATTATTATTTCGGCATATCACAAGTCATAATGGTAATTTTAATTACGTTATGATAATTGTAATTACTATTGTATTTTCTATATAAAGTGAAATTGAATTTAAAACAATAACTTATTTTTTGGTCTAATTTTCGCTTTTCATATGCAACCAATCATATGAGGAAGAAAACATGACCTTTATTGTGAAAGAAGATGATCGACTTTTAATTGCACCAGACCTTACAAACAGCCAGCACGCGCAGACAAGAGAAGGGCAAAGAGGGATATCTAAAAAGCAGGTAATGCTTGCTTACAAATATGGTCGCGTTATTCACTCGAGACGTGCTACCTATTATGTTATTGGTAAAAAAGAAATTGAAAGATATGGCTCTATTGAGCCTGAACTGAAAGCGATGAATGGAATCCAACTTGTTGTGTCGTCAAACGGAACAGTATTGACAGCCTTCCGAAATAAAGACCTCAGAAAGATCCGTCCATTCAAGCATAGCCACAAACACTTACATTAATTTGCAGTTGATTGAATTGAGTCAATCTAAGTTAAAAGGATAGAAACAAAAATGAGTCTAAAAAAATTCGCTGTAGCAAAAGCAAGAGCACTCCCTGTGATCATTTTGGCAGATACCAGTGGCAGTATGTCGGTAAACGGGAAGATCGCAGCCCTAAATGAAGCCATTCAGAATATGGTGTCTACATTCAAACAAGAATCTGCACGACAAGCTGAAATTCAAGTGGGTTTAATTACCTTTGGTGGAGATAGCGCTGAGATGCACTTACCACTTGCTAAAGCGTCAGAAATAGAGGCTATGCAGCCACTAGATGCAATTGGTCGCACACCAATGGGACATGCGTTCGAACTGGCTACTGAGGTGCTTGAAGACAAAGAACTGATTACGTCTCGCGATTATCGCCCTGTTTTAATTTTACTTTCTGACGGTATTCCAACCGACAGTTGGCAAGCTGGTTTAGAACGTTTAACCACCAGTGAACGCGGTCAAAAAGCCAGTCGCTTTGCAATGGCAATAGGGGCTGAAGCTAATATCGATGTACTTGAAGCATTCAAAAACGACCTAGAAGCACCAGTATTTAAAGCCAATGAGGCCAGAGATATTCACCGCTTCTTTAGAGCAGTCACTATGAGCGTAACAGCACGCTCGCAAAGTAGAACACCCAACGAAGTAGTACCTATCAACTTTGATGACTTAGACAACAATGACGATGATTTAGGCTTTGATCTAGAAGGTCAATGGTGAGCATTCGTCACCTCAGTGTTTCTGTTATTGGGCCTGGACATCTGCTAAATGCTCAGCCCAATCAAGACTCAGCGCTAGTAAAACGAGTGCCAAACGGGTGGCTCGCTGTAGTTTGTGATGGCATGGGATCTAAGCCTCATTCGGATATAGGGTCGAGGCAAGCATGCCGAGCTGCTTTTGACGTCATCAAGACGGTTGATTTCAATATTGAGAGCAAATCGCTTATCAAGCGGATTTATCAACACTGGCTGGACTCGCTTGGCAATATTACAGCCAACGACGCGGTAACAACGTGTTTGATTGCTTGGGTTTCTGATGAAGGAGAGCTTAGAACGTTTCAGTTAGGTGACGGATTAGTTTTAACTTCGCAACAGACAACTGAGAAGCTAGATAAAAACGACTTTGGCAACGTCACTACAGGCTTAGGAAAATCTAAACGGTTCTCCGACTGGCAAGTTGCAAAGCAGCAATTGAACGTTGGCGATGTAATTGCGTTGATGACCGACGGCATTAGTGAAGATATCAACCAAGGTATGGAGCTGGCGTTCGTTAATTCGATTGTAGAAAACACTGATGGCAAGAGCATTAGACAAGCTAAGGCTTGGTTAAAAAACGAATTTAGGAACTGGGGTACACCTAATCACACAGATGACAAAACACTTGCATTAATGGTTTTGAGCTAGCTGTGCAGAATAAGGGATATAAAAATGGCAAGTGGGCAAACTAAAAAACGGATAGTTACAGACACTTTTGGACAAGATTTTGAGTTAGTCAAAAAAATTGGACACGGTGGGCAGGGAGTTGTTTGTACAACTCAGGTTGATAATGTGCTGGTAAAAATGAGTACGCAGCCAGACAAAAATAAAAAAAGAAAATGGCTTGAGCATGTTCATTGGTTAATGAGACAACCTTTAGAGCAATTAAACATTGCTAAACCCTTTTCGCGCATTGCTATGAAAGGGAATAACTTTGGTTATGCAATGGAACTGATGGACGGATTAATTTCTTTAGAATCGTTAATGAATGAAACTGAAGAGCTAATTGCAGAGGAAGGTTCACCAGAGCATTATTTAGCGACAGGTGGTTTAAAGCGTCGAATGACTATTTTGGCAAAGCTCGCCAGAATACTGTCAGATCTCCATGCTAGAGGGTTAGCTTACGGTGATTTATCACCAGCTAACATATTTGTTTCAGAAAATGCTGATTACTCTGAAGTGTGGCTGATTGATTGTGACAATATCTGCATTAATCAGCGCGAAAGCTTTGACTCAATAGAACAAGAAGGGCAGGCAGGTCGAATCTTTAGCCCAGGGTTCGGTGCTCCAGAAGTAGTTAATGGAGATAGCCTTGTTTCGTCGATAACTGATGCATGGAGTTTTGCAGTTGTTGCGATGAAGTTATTGACAACTAATCATCCATTTGTTGGCGAAGCGGTTGAAAATGGTACACCTGAAGACGAAGAACGAGCGTTTTCGGGTGAGTTGCCTTGGATATATCACCCAACAGATAATTCTAATGCCCTAGATAAGGACTACCCCAAAGGCATTCCATTAGAGCTGGTAGCGCTAAAACCTCTTTATAAATTGTTTGAACAATGTTTTAACGTAGGCAAAGAAGACCCGCTAGCTAGGCCGAGTTTAAGTGAGTGGGCGGAAGTCTTGGAACAGCTTGCGCATACGCTAGTAAAGTGTCAAAACAACGTTTGTAATGCTTCTTTTAACTTCTTGGTGAACGAAGGCCAATTAGAATGTCCTTTCTGTAGCTCTACAATGAACAACAGCCAAGTTTTGTATATCAGAAATAACCTCCAAGACTTATCAATTCTAGAGCTGCCTGACACAACGATTAACGATACGTACGTTGATACGGGGTATAACCAAACGCTTAATATTGGCGAAACCATCGTAATCAAAAACTCTAGCCCTGGTTCTATGTACTGGCCTGAATCACAAGAGTTACTGTCGATACATTTTTCCAAAGAGGGTTTAGAGATTACGCCAATAGGAGCTAAATCTTTTGAAATGGGAATGGGCAAAAATAAACTTCAAACGTTCAACTCAAAAACGCCCATAGCTGCCTCAACGAGAGCGAATAGGTGGTTAATAATTGTGCCGATCGTTGATACGCCGGAGCCACAAATAGCTAATTTGTTTAGGTTGAGGTGGTAGGCTGATGATTACTCAAGACTTAAGACATTTAACTCAAGAAACAATCATTGAAGTTGCCATTGAAGAGGAAGCTATTTCGGCGCTTGATTGTAAGCAAGATATCTCTTTTCATATAATCCACGACGAGCTGTTTATTAAGCAAAATGACCTTTTGGCACAAGTTACCAACGCTGAAGTGTTTGATAACTATGGTGACATTGAGCACTTTATTTGGATACCGATTTCTAAACAAGAAAAGAAGGTGCTTATTCAGACGATCCCTTGCTTACCAAATTATTTGGATTTTCACGAGCTACAAGTGTCGGTAGACGAGAACATTATTGAGCAAGTTTCTAAACTCGCAAAGCTAAAAAATAAAGACATTGATAGCGTAGCGGAATGGCTAAAAAGCGAGTTTGTACTTGAAGTTAATAATCAGTCGAAAGTGTTAACGGCGGTATCTAATGCAAGCGTCGCGGATAACAGAGGATTAACGATTGTAGGTAAAAATAGCTTACTTGAAGTGCAATTTACGCCCGAACAAAGGGTGTGGGCGAAATCAGTTAAAAAGCTGCATCGTAAAATCAAGTTCAATTTAAGTTCGTTAGATTGTGAGTTATCGTTTGTTGACTATACGGTTGCATCTCGTATAGAAGATCCTTTAATAAAGCAAAAGCTCGAGGATTTAAATCGAGACAATTCTACTTATATAAACTTATGGAACCGATACAACCAAAAAGTAAAAGAAAAAGCGGTTGAACTCGCCAATAAAGCAGGCTTTGTTCGCTATATCAAAATTGATAAAGAAGAGTCTGTTGATGGTGTGAAATGGAAGTTTTATTTCAAAGAAAAAGACATCAAGAAGGTTGAAGAGCTTGCGGTAGCCTTAAGAGAAGAGCCTAACGCTGCGTTAGAAATAAACAAACGTTTGCCTAGCTGGTTAGAGAATAATATCGGCGATATAGGGCTTGAAAAGGATGAAAAGGTAGAAAGTATTGCCGCTGATTTTTTGGGGCATACTAATCAGTATATATCACTCAACTTAAACTCTTACGGAAAGCCTGAAAAAAAAGGTGTTATTTATCTGTCGATAAGTGGTTCGATTGTACAGATGCAGCGACGCGAGCAGGCTAGGGATGCTATTACAAGCTTTTCGAATCCAATGAAAGATCTACGCCTGTTAATTGAGGATCAAGATTTTAGTATTTCTAGGCAAAAACAAGCCAAAAACAAATTGAAGCCGCTAACGGCTACGGCGCGAAGATCATTTAAAGGTGAGCCAACAGCAAAACAGATAGAAGCATTAGATGTTGCTTTAAATACCCCTGATATAGCGTTAATTCTTGGGCCTCCAGGTACGGGGAAAACTCAAGTTATTAGTGCGCTGCAAAATAGGTTGGCAGAAGAACACAAAAACAATTTAACAGGGCAAATACTACTTACCAGCTTTCAAAATGATGCGGTTGACAATGTCATCGCTCGTTCTGAGGCGTTTGGTATTCCGGCTATTAGAGCGGATGACAATAAACGCGCACCTTTTCTACTGGAGAAGTGGAGCAAAAAACAAACACATAATTTAACTGAAGTTGCGAATGAGTTAGCTCAAAATGACAGCAGTTATAAAATTATAAATAATATTCGAAAAGACATAGCAGCCATACTAGCATCGCGAGTAGCTAAGAAACAAAAGCACGAGCGGATAAAAAGTCTTCTTGAAGATGTTGACAATCTTAGGATAAATCACGGTTTCGACATACCTCAGTCTCTGAAATCAAAACTTGAGCAACAATTTAATACTAAAGCAAATGAAAACAAGCCTGCTTCCAACTCTTTACTACTTCGGCAAGTAAGAGGTTTACGGACCTCTGAGCGTGCGTATGACGATGATGGCTATGAACAGTCTTTCAAGTGCTTATCCGCTCTGCGTAGAGCGGGCCGATACGAAAGCGAAATAGAGGTTCTTAGTGAAATTATCGAAAAGCTGACTCTCAGTGCTGAAGACTTTGAAAAGCTACGAGAAGTTAAAAATAAGTTACTCGATGATTTAATCCCCGATTACCGACCTAGTTCGTTACAAGTTGAGCTTTCAAAAGATGAGATGTCGACACTTCATCAGTTGAATGATGTGATTTCTAAGCACGCATTGAATTGTGCTGCGGGGATACCTGACGTTATCGAAGAGTATTTAGACATCATTAAGTATCAGCCGGATTACCTAGAGAAAAGCGTAAGAGATTACACAACGTCAATTGGTGCATCATGCCAACGCTCTGCGGGTCAACAAGTTGTGAAATATAAAGAGCAAATTAATGCTTCTTTGAATGAAGTTAGTGGAGACTTTAGCTTTGACACGGTCATTGTGGATGAGGCTGCGAGAGCGAACCCGCTTGATTTGTTTATCCCAATGGCCTTAGCAGCGAAGCGAATAGTGTTGGTTGGAGATCACTTCCAGCTACCGCAAATGTTAGAACCTGATATTGAAAAAGAAATGATTGACGCCGGTGATTTGCAACAAGAAACGGCTGAAGCAATCAAAATGAGCCTTTTCGAAAAATTGTATACGCAATTGAAAGCTCGCCAAGCCAAAGACGGAATTCAGCGAACGGTGATGTTGGATACCCAATTTAGGATGCATCCAGATATTGGTGGATTTGTAAGTCGGTCGTTTTATGAAGCAGAAAAAGAGCCAAAAATTAAAGCTGGCTTAAGCGAAGAGTATTTCGATATCGGTATTGCCAAGTATAGAGGGAAAGTAGCCGAATGGATTGACTTGCCATTATTGTCAGGTAAAGAACAGCGTTCTGGAACTAGTTGGCAGCGCGACTGCGAAGCGCAAAAAGTTGTTAGTGAAGTCCAAGAGTTGTTTGCGGAAAATCCTCATCTTAGTGTGGGTGTAATTACCTTCTTTGCGGCCCAGCGAGAGTTAATTCTTAATAAGCTCGCAAAAGTAGGTATCTGCCAACAGACGAAAGATGGCTGGGAGTACCTGCCTGGCTATAAAACTACTGATGAGGGAGAAGAAAAAATTCGAGTTGGCTCTGTTGATGCGTTTCAAGGAAAAGAATTTGATGTGGTGATCCTATCAACAGTCCGCTCAAATAATATCTCAGCATCAGATGAGAATACATATCGAAAAAAATACGGATTCATTCGTACACCAAACCGCTTAAATGTAGCGTTTAGCCGAGCTAAGAGTTTGATTAAAGTTGTTGGTGACAAAGCGATGTTTTCTGGCGAAACAGCTGAAAAAGCCATTCCTCAGGTTTGGGCATTTATTCACG
Source organism: Alteromonas ulvae (assembly GCF_048987005.1). Taxonomy (GTDB): domain Bacteria; phylum Pseudomonadota; class Gammaproteobacteria; order Enterobacterales; family Alteromonadaceae; genus Alteromonas. The sequence continues at coordinate 1,453,664 of NZ_CP185261.1, forward strand.
AACTCTGTGAGGTGAAGTCATGATTACACACAGAGATATTCAGGATGTTTGCTATTTAGGAAATAAGCTGAATCGATATCCGAATGAGAAAGATATCTTTTGGCCCTTTTACCTATGGCGAGTAGCAGCGCCCAAAAATAAGCCAAGTTTGAATATTTTTCAGATGTTGGTGTTAAAGCTTATTATCGCTGGGTGCCATGACAATGAAAAACTGTGCCGATATAGCAATTTAGATAAAGAGCTTATTAAATACATCCTAGCTCAATTAACTAATGATGGTTACCTCGATGGCTGGAAGCAGACAGAAAAAGCCAGAGAGTTGTTTTTAGGTATAGAAGATTCTACAAACGAGAAGACTAGCTATTATATACTTCAAGATGCGACAACAGGGAAGTTGCTACCGAGGGTGCTCTCGACATTAACACACATAGAGAGCATGGATTTCACTGAGCGTTTTCCACGGTTTATTCGAAGTAAAGGCACAGGTAACTCAGTAAAACCTTTATTGATAAGTAATACCGTGAAGCCACAAGCGCCATCCTCAGAGCAAATGAACATCAGCTTGAGAGCCTATCGCAGGGAATTGAACCAATTAAAGCAAGCTGACTTTTACTTACCTGACGATGCGTTAGAAGTCACTTACTCAATTGAGTTTATCGAGCCTGAACCTATCTCGGCATTTATCCACACTAAATTATTTTCAACAATTTCAGGTGAGCGTTCATGGTATTTAGCTGACCCCACAGGATTAACTGAAACTCTTCCAGAATTGAACGATATTGCTGAGCTGCTGCTAGCCTCGAATAAGCACCTTGCTTCTAGAGTTAGTGAGGTGATGGGGATTGCAGAAGATGAACATACCCTCAATCACAAGCAACAAGAACAATTGTTTGAGGAACAAGCAAAAATTGAGGTGTTATCTAACTACCCTTGGGTTTTAAACCATCCACTGATTGAGAAGCATGTATTAGCGTCGTTACGGTTTAAAAATCAGGTCAAAAAATCTGAATCACCAAGACCAGAGGTATTGGAAGGTTTGTTAAGCGAGTTGCAAAAAGTAATCGAAGCTTGGTTAAAAACCTTAATGAAACCTGATGAGTCTAACAGCGATTGGGAAGTATTAGTCATGCGTTGGAATACTACGCGTAATGGCGAACGCCCTATATTTCAGCACGACAAAAGGCTTGTTGAGCAAATTTATTTAAGCGTTAACGGCGTCAGTACATTTTCAGCGAAAAGGTTATCAACCGTCAAAGGGGGCAACGTTCAGTCAGCAATGACAAGAGGAAATCAATCATTAAAGCCGATGCTAGCCGCCGTACTATTGACGTTACCACATGTTGTTGAGCAGTTATCCACGCTGCTACCTAATTGGTTAGATGATGCTATTCGACTTGCTGACGACAGAAATAGAAAGGCGAGTCATGCCAGTAGTGAAGTCTTGACAACAGAAGAGGTCCAAAGCCACCTCGATTCAACGAATGAATTATTAACAGTTTTAGAAAGTTTTTTAGGGAGTAAATAATGGGAAAAAGAAACCGAGCAAGGAAGCCGCAGGCAACCACTACCAATGTAACCAACCCAGAAAATGCTGCACCAGATAGTATAGGGAATGGACTAGCTGCCGCAGGTAACTTGGTAGAGAGTGAAAGCAGCTCTGTTCTCGGTGCTATGGCTGAAAAGTTCAAGGCTGCAACAGCCTCTTATGATGCGGCTAGTGAGGGGCAAAAGAAAACCGCTTCAGAAAATTTTGGTAACGATATTCAAGCTTTGGTTGGCGAACTCAAAAAGCTTATAGAGCAAAATAAGCAAGTTGAATTGCATACTAAACAAAGTTTAGCGAGACAGAAGCAATTAGAGGAATCGGTAGAAGAGCTGAAAAAGAAAGTTGAGGCTGAAAAGAAAGAACTAGATAAGCAATCAAAAGACTTATTGGCGAGTAAGAAGAAAAATGCTGAAGACAGAGCTGAACTTGCCGTAAAACTAGAAGAGCTGAAGGAGCAAGAACTTGATGCTGAAAGTGGATTTGCAGCAAAACATGTAGAAATGCTCAATTCATTTGAAGAAAAACAAAATAAGCTCCGTGAATCATTGGAGGAGAAAAAGCTAAAGCTTGAGAAAGAATTAGAGGAGCTAAACAAGTCAAAGCAAACGCTAAACGAAGCTGAAAAGACTTTGTTGGATGAAAAGCTACAGCAGTTGTTTTCTAAAGAAGCTGAATTAGATGAAAAAGAGATTCACTTAAAACAAGAAAAAGCACTTATTGAGAGGATGCGTAGGCAGGCGCAATTAACCGACGAAGAAGCAAGTAGTTATAAAATTTCACTTAAAAATGAAATCGAAAAAGAATTTGCTTATCAGATATCTTCACTCGAAAACCAGAAAGCAAACCTTGAGAAACAAATCGCTCAGTATGATCAAGGTGAAAAGCAGTTACTTGCAAAGCTAAGTTCTTTTAAAGAATTAGAGAGACAGTTTGAAGACACCACTCCGCAAGAGGTTGCAAAACAACTTAAACATTACAAGCAAACAGTAAACACTCTTCGTTTACAATTAGATGAAAAACCTAGTGAGCAGCTTGAAGAGAATTTTAAACAACTTAAAAAGACATACGAAGCACTAGAGCAGAAATACAACAATGCTAATACAGAGTTACAGCAAAACAAAGTGCAGCTCTCGAAAAATATATTGTCTGTTATTGAGTTAGAGCATATTCAACAACAGAAACAAGTTTTTGAAAAGCACAATCAATTGTTAAAGGTAGCCGTTGATCAATTAAGAGCAGATGTTGATGATTTAGTTAATAAGCAACAAGCCAAAACTGCTTTCCCTGCTCTTCTAGAGTTGGATAGCAAACTAAGAGCCAAAGGTAGAACCGAATCAGTTCCTTCATTAAGCGACTTTGCGAAAGAGCTTCAACATCGTATTGCTTGGGATGCGAATGAACAAAAGGAGTTGTACTACCGAATTGAAGATATTTGTCTGTTTATCGCAGGCCTTGCTATGAGCCGCTTACACATCTTACAAGGAATCAGTGGTACAGGTAAAACTAGCTTGGCAAAGGCATTTGCTAGAGCAGTTGGTGGCGGTGTAAAAACTATTTCTGTTCAAGCTGGCTGGCGTGATCAAGGTGACTTGATAGGGCACTTTAATGCATTTGAAAAAAAGTTTTATGAAAAAGACACATTAAAGGCCCTATATGAGGCGCAAAGTCCTTTGTATAGCGATCGTCCTTACATTATTTTGCTTGATGAGATGAATCTTTCAAGACCAGAGCAATTTTTCGCTGAATTTCTTTCAAAACTAGAATTAGATCCCAAAGATAGGCTCATTACATTGATGACAGTGGGGCAAGCTAATGGGCCAGAAAAGCTTGTAGATGGCAGCGAAATTAAAATACCAGAAAATGTTTGGTTTATAGGTACTGCTAACCATGACGAAACAACCTTTGAGTTTGCCGATAAGACCTATGACCGTGCCCACGTCATGGAATTGCCAAGACAACCAGATAAATTTGAAATCAATAAAGACCTTGAGCCAGTTACCTACAGCTTTGACTCACTGGAGACCGCTTTTCAAAGGGCATCTTTAAAACATAGCGCTACGGTTACGAAGCTAATTAGAGATTTAGATAGCTCCGTATTTACACTGTTATTAGCGGATGAGTTCAATGTAAGTTGGGGTAACCGACTAGAAAGGCATCTTAGTAGGTTCATACCCGTTATGCTCGAATGTGGTAGTGATTTAAGTTTTGCATTAGACCATATGTTAGCCACTAAGGTGCTAAGAGCTGGTAAAGCGACTGGCCGTTATGACACTGAGCAAGAAGATATTTCAAGTCTCATTGATGCATTAAACGAGTTTTGGCGTACTCAAGGCTTCAATTCCAAGCCTGAAGCGAGCTTGAAACTCTTAAATAATGAATTGAAGAAAAAGAGTGGTCTTTGATGATTACTTGGTATGACAGATTTAACGGGAAGTTAGTAAAACAGCTTCCTGAAAATATTGTGTCTGGAAGATATGCCGCTCAGGAATCGTGTATTTTTAATGGACATTCAAATATCCAGCCAAACGATTTTCTTATCAATGATGGAACTGAAAAATTTCACATCGGATCTCAGGTCGGTTCATTTATTCATAGTGAAAAGTCGGAACAACGTGAGACTGAATTAGAAATTATTGAAAGTGCAATACTCGCATACCAAGATGCAGTTGATTTGGACAAGGCGCGCTCTTTTCTGATACCCGATAAGTTGCTTGCGCGCTTTGAACTCACAAAGTTTGAAGAGTTGCTAATTGATATTCTTAAAAAGGGTCATCTGCAAGAAATAGCCAGGCGACCAAGAATGGAGTTGATTTATGAAGAGCACCTTGTCCTAGTATCCAGAGCAAAAAAGATAGCAAGTTCCGCAAATGCTCACTTGGCTTCACATTCAGAGTGTTGGCAGACTAGAACACTGACAGGAGTTATTCCTAAACAAATACTCGCTTTGGAAAGTGAAGACCAGCTTAACATCTACGAAAATCGAGTGTATGTAAAGCTGCTGGAGAATGTTGAACACTACTTGGTAAAACGCATATTAGAGGTAAAAAGATTAGAAGAAATATTTCAACAAGCCGTGAGCTTCCAAAATGCAGAAGGTATTTATTTCGAGTTGCGTAAGACTATCTTCACTCTGTGGGGAGAAGGTTTCTCCGATGATGAACAGGCAGATGATGCCGCAATTCGTGGCATTGCCACGCTTGAACTGCTAACAAAGATGCTAAAAAAAGTGAGAACATTACAGCATTCCGGTTTGTATATTTCTTTGACTAACAGTGTTCATGTACCACTAAAATTAAATATGACTAATGTTTTGTCACATGACCAGCACTATCGTCATGTGGCAAGGTTGTGGAACAGTTGGCTAGATACTAAGCAAGCTAATAACCTCGACCCTAGACAAATCTTTGAGCGAAATAAGAAACTGTCTAGTGCATATTCGCAATATTGTTGCGACTTAGTGAAACGAACGCTGCATGAACTCGGTTTTTTTGGATTGACACCAAATTCATTTGAAAGAAATGGTGCTCAAACTGTTTCGCTTGAGGTGACAGATGTCGGTGAAATTATATTGAATTCATCTGGACAGAATCTTAGCTTTGTACCATGTTTCACCAATTACACCGACTTATCAGATACAGCGTTAACGGAAAACTCTCAAAGAGTATTGCTTTCTATAAGTGCTGATGAAGAGACAGGAAAATATAATCTTTGTACTTCTCCTATCAATTTTTACTCTTTAGAACAGTTAGCAATATTGATTTCAAAGTGGTTAGCTAGCCAAGTAGTTCAAGCTCTTGGAAATACGCTATATAAAGTTCCGTCAGCCCTGATACGATTTTTAGAGAGTATAAATACGAAACAACATTGGCAGCTTGAAAACAATAGCGTCACCATGATAAAGCCATTTATAGACGTAAAGCCGAAGTTATTAGAGTTCAAGGGAGAGCATAAACAAGATGTTTCCATCGCTAAGGCAATTGATGTCGTGACGGAGGCCGCAAAAAGGTTTGAAGAGTTGTTGTATTGCCCTTGTTGTGGTTCAAAAGCTGATGAAGCACATTGGATTTCTAGAGATGATAATTGCTTTGCAATTCGAAATTCTAATTGTAATCACGTGTGGGAAGTTAATCGAAAAGCGGATGGCAGCAAAGTTTTAAAGGTTCTACCGAACAAGGTTTTAGATAGTGATGTGTTAGACGACTTTAAGCGCATTGGAAGGTTTAGCGCTTTAGTAAGTATAAAGATAATATAAATTACATTTTAGTAATTACCATTACTGTTTTTTCTTGTAATTAATCGTGCTTACTTTTTATCTATATGAATTTCATGGTTATTTTGGCTTTGGTACGATCTTAGCAATACTCCATCTGTTATTAACTTTGGAGTATTCAAAAAATGAACGATTTATTCATTCAAACCGCATTAATGGCGTTAATCACATTTTTCGCAGTTGTCGGTGCTATATCGTACCTAAAAAGATCACAAAAACAGCCTGTTAGTGACGAAGACGAAGAACTAAAACAAAAATTTATTACGGTACAAGAAGAACTAGACACAGCAAAGAACAATAACGCACTACTTTGTTCTAAACTGGCCGTAGCGGAAGTTTCTGTAAAACATCTGTCTAATGCAGAAGAGCGCTCAACCGCTTTAGAGAAACAAAAAAGTCTGGTTGAAGCCTCACTGTCAGAAAGCAAAGCAGAGTTGAGTCGAATAAATGCTCATCTTGAAGAAAAGAATGCTCGCTTTTTAGCATTAACTGATGAGTCGTCGTTGCTCCGCCAACAAGTTACATCACTTCAGAGTCAACATACTCAGCTATCAAGCGAAAAAGCAGAACTCGCTGAAAAGTTAAAAGCTTTTGTCGAAGTTCAAGAAGAAGTTAAACAACTAAAGTCAGCTTTAGTCGAAAAAGACTCAAAGATCACTGAAATAACGAGCCAACTCTCTGCTTCACTGGAGTCTAAAAAAGCACAGAAAGAAAAGATTGAACTGCTTGAACGCACAGAACAGCGTTTAGCCAAGGAATTTGAAAATACTGCAAACAAGATCTTCAAAGAAAAAACAGGTGAAATGTCGGCACAAAACAAGTCGTCACTGGATTTTCTGCTTGCACCGCTTAAAACTCAGATTGGTGACTTTAGCAAGCAAGTAAACGAAGTTTATACCAATGAAGCAAAAGAGCGTCATGCCTTAAAACAAGAAGTGCATAGCTTGAAAGCGTTGAATGAACAAATGGGCAAAGAAGCTGTGGCCTTGACTAAGGCACTTAAAGGTGACAACAAAAAACAAGGAACCTGGGGGGAAGTGGTACTTGAACGAGTGCTCAAAGAATCAGGCCTACGTTTAAATCATGAATATGATACTCAAGTATCATTAAAAGACGAAGATGGTGGGTTATTTAAGCCAGATGTGATTGTTCACTTGCCTGGTGAAAAGGATGTAGTAATTGATTCTAAAATGGTGCTAACCGCTTATGAGCGTTATTTTAATGCCGAAGACGATGCAACTCGCCAGCAAGCCTTAAAAGAGCATATTAACGCGATTAAGAACCACATTAAGCAACTAACCACTAAAAATTACCACGACTTGCACGGTGTAAAAACTCTCGACTATGTGTTGATGTTCATTCCGGTTGAACCTGCATTTAATCTGGCTATTGAAGAAGATAACGAGTTAATTCAATTGGCATTAGAAAAGAATATTATGCTGGTTAGTCCAACCAATTTAATAGTAGCGCTGAAAACCATCAACAACATGTGGCGAGTTGAATATCAAAACCAAAACGCGCAGGACATCGCAAACAAGGCTGGCGCTATCTATGACAAATTAGTGGGTTTTGTTGATGACATGAAAAAGCTCGGTTCTCATTTAGAACGTGCTGAAGGTAGTTACGGAGAAGCAATGAAAAAGCTTAGTCAAGGC